>JBGART010000018.1:0-60625 GCA_044230055.1 Myxococcaceae bacterium
GATGCTTGCCCCCGCGCGGCGCCGCTCCCCATCTTCGCGTTGCGCTCGGACGCTTGAAGCTCAAGAACCCGCGTCCCTCTGTCCAACCTGCCTCCACGCGCCACCACACCCGTCTCCGCCCCGCGCTCGGGCGACACAGTCCCTATTTTTCCTAGGGAACAGCGGCGTCGTGGAGCGCCTGCTCGGTGCGGACAAGCGCGACGCCGCTGCGTCCGGCGGAGCTCGCGGCGGCGACGTCCTTCTCGCTGGCCATCGGGAAGCGCACGGTGAACTGGGTGCCGGCGTTGAGGGCGGAGCGGACGGCGATGGTCCCGCCGTGCGCCTCCACCAGGCGCTTGGTGGTGGCCAGGCCCAGCCCGTGGCCGGGCAGCCCACGGGCCTCCGGCGCTCGGAAGAACGGCTGAAAGAGGAGCGCCTGGGACTCATCGCTCATCCCCCTTCCGTTGTCCGTCACCTCGAGTACCGCCTCCGCGCGCTCCTTGAACACGCGCACGGTCACTTTTGGATCCGGCCTTCCGGCCGAGTACTTCACCGCGTTGGACAGCAGGTTCTGCGCGATGGACTGGAGCAGCTGCGCCGGGCAGTTCACCCGCGCACCCTTGTCGATGGCGCGCTCGAGCTTCACGCGCTCCTTCGCGGCAATCTGATCCACCTCGAGCAGGATGGTGGTGACCGCGGTGTCGAGCTCTCCGAGGGCAGCCTCGCCACGCGTCCCGGCGCGGCAGAAGCGCAGCAGCGCCTCAATCAGCTCCGCCATCCGGCTGGCGCTGGACTCCGCGAGCATCAGCATCTCGTGCGCGGCCTCATCCGTGATGGCGTTGGACCGCCGGATGAGCGTGAGGTAGCCCTTGAGCGGCGAGAGCGGGCTCACCAGGTCATGCGCCACGCGGCTGGCGAAGGAGTCCAGCTCCTTGTTGCGCCGGTCCAGTTCCGCCACCTGCGCGCGGATGGTGGACGCCTGCTTCGTCAGAAGGCTGGTCACCTGAAAGCCGACGAGCAGCGCGAGCAGCACGGCGATGGACGCGACGATGGCGCCGGCCACCGTGGTGTTGAAGCGCAGGTCCTCCAGGTGGCGCAGCAGCTGCCGCGTCTCCTCGGCGTTCTTCTCCGAGAGTTGATTGGCCAGCTGGTCCACCGTCTGCGTGATGGGCTTAATCTCCTGCACCAGGTGCTTGCGCGCGCGCTCCGCCTCCTTGCGGTTGGAGTAGTTCACCGCCTTGCGGACCTGCGCGGCGAGCGCATGGCTGGTGTCGCGGAAGCGCCGCCAAATCTCCGTCTCCCCGGGCGGCAGGTCGGCCGTGTAGTCCTGCGTGGCCATCGAGATGTCGTCGAGCGTGTCCTCCATCTTCGCGGAGGCGGCGGCGCGCTCCTCGTCGGTGTTCGCGCGGATGTGCGCGTCCACCGCGGACTCCAGCGTCAGCGCGTCCACGCGGATGCGGCCGATGAGCCCGTCCCGCGCCAGCGCCTGAGACACCAGCGCGTCTACCTTCTCGTTCGTCCGCAGGTCCGTCCAGAGCGTGAAGACGGAGACGCCAATCAGCAGCGCCACCACGAAGAGAAACCCTGCCCGGTAGCCGCGGATGGAGATGCGGGAGGTCACTGGGTCAAACCCTGTAGCACAGCCTGCAGGACCCCCACCAAGTGCGCGGGATCCACCGGCTTGAACAGGACCGCCTGTACATCGAGCATCCATGCGGGAACGGTCGCCGTGACGAAGACGATGGGCAGGTTCTTCAGAGAGGGCAGCTGGCGTACAGCTGCAACCACCTGCGCCCCGTCGGGCGTACCCAGCTCGAAGTCCATCACCACCGCGGACGGCCGCTGCTCCGCGACGCGCGCCAGCGCCTCTTCGCCGGTGCTCGCCTCCACCACGGCGTAGCCCTCACGCTCCAGCGTGATTCGCACGTACCGGCGGAAGTCAGAGTCGTCGTTCGCCACCAGGATGGTCGGCATGGGCGGGGTGCTTGCCGGAGCACCAACCGGGCCAAACCCGCAGGCTTTCAAGGGTCTGGAACGTTGGGGAGTGGATCCACAGCGTTTGGGCCACCTGAGGAAATCTTCCACAGCCAAACGAGTGCTCTCCTCAGGACACAACTGGCACGACCGCTGCTATGTCCCGCTCCAGCGGTCGCATATCGCGCCGTCGTTCAACTGTTTCTCGGAGCTTCCACATGAAGAAGGTCATTGCCGCCCTCGTTCTCTCGCTGTCCGTCTCCGCCCTCGCGAACGAGCCGGCCAAGCCGGCGGCCGCTGCCCCTGCGGAGCCTGCGAAGGTCGAGGCGGCGGCCCCCGCGGCCGACGCGCACGAGGCGAAGAAGGAGGAGCCGGCGAAGAAGGAAGGCAAGAAGGGCAAGGCCAAGAAGGACGCTGCTGCTCCCGCCGCCACCCCGTAATTTCAGGGACGGTGCTTGGCAGGAAAGGGGCGGGCCCGGTAAGGGTCAGCCCCTTTCGTGTTTCTTGCGGGGCGCATGTGACTCAAGACGTCTCGAACGCGCAGTGGTGGAACGAGCGCTACCTGAGCGCGGACACCGGCTGGGACAAGGGCGAAGCAGCGCCCCCGCTGGCGAGGTTGGCCGCGGAACGGGTTGCCCGCTCACCGCTGCTGGTGCTGGGCGCGGGCCGCGGACACGACGCGCTCCACTTCGCCCGCGCTGGCTATGACGTGACGGCGCTGGACTTCGCAGCTGAGGCTTGCCGGGCGATGCGCGAGAACGCGGCCGCCGCAGGCGTGGCGCTGACGGTGCTGGAGGCGGACGTCTTCGCTTTGCCCCGGACCCACGCCGGCCGCTACGCCAGCGTGCTGGAGCACACCTGCTTCTGCGCCATCGACCCCGCGAGGAAGGCCGAGTACGTGGAGGCCGTGCACCAGCAGCTTCAGCCCAGCGGAGTTTTCTTCGGGCTCTTCTACGCGCACCATCGGCCTGACGGTCCGCCCTACACCACGAACGAGGCCGAGGTCCGCGCGCTCTTCGGTCCCCGCTTTGAGCTGGAGCGCCTGAAGCCCCCGGCCGACAGCTTCGAGAAGCGGCAGGGCCAGGAGCTGGAGTTCATTTTCCGCCGCAAGGCGTGAGGCGGAGGCGCGCGCGATGGATGAAACATCCTTCGAAGGCACTCTTGTGTTGGAACAACTGGCGACGATTGGACAGGTCGAAGCGTTCTTCGACGCCATCGACGCTGATGATGTCCCGAGAGCAGTGGCGCTGATGAAGAAGGCCGGGCTGGACGCCGCCACCATCGCGACGGTCGTGAAGAAAATCGAAGCAGGCGATACCGAGCACTAGAGAAGTTGAGGCGGAACCCACTTCAGCTGCGCATTGACGTCCCAGTCTACGGGACGAGCCTTCGACTCAAACCACGGAGCGCCTCGAGCGAGCCAGCAAGCCCGAGCCTTCTGCGCACTGGTCGGCGTGATGTCCTCATAGCCGAACTCCACGCCACAGCAGTCGCACAGCTCGTACGACGGAGATCGCCCATCGGGTCCCCAAGGAGGATCCGGCTGGCCAGCCGCAGACACGGCAGTGGGAGTCAGCGTTGTCGGAGGTCATGAACGCACCGGCTCGCACGGCGTGAAAGAATTCTCAGTAGGAATCAATCGCCGACGAGTTAAAGCAATCTGGCTCGGAGCTCGTCCAGTACATGATTCCGCCGGACTCGGTTTGAACGTACCCGTCCGGCTTCCGACGTCTTGAGCCCGTAGTCGAGGCAGCAAGCATGCGATGGGTCGAGACGACGTGAGATGTCAGGACGCCCAACACGACGCGCAGACGTCGGCGAAGGAATCAAAGTGGATCCACGATTCAAAAGTTGGGACGAGGTCGAAACAGCGTTTCGCGTGCTGGGTCAGCAGTTTCCATCATTTTCTTCGGTGGCGGCGCGGATGCTCCAATTGGTCGCGGTGTTGCGCAACGAGCCGAGGCTCGAACACTTCGGGCGCTGGCTCTCGCACGCGTCGCTGGTCCTGAGTCACTGCGAGCGGTGCGTGTCCGTCACTTGGAGCGAGCGAGGTGGGGTCGCGTGGGCCGGCGAGCGAGGATTCGCTGTTGCGCGGTCAGATTTCCGAGAAATGAAAACCTCTCAGCACACAATCGTCGATGAGGGTGGTGTAGTCGCGGCCGTGTTGGATCGCCTTGAGGGGAGCTGAGCTTCGTCGGAGCACGCGGAGGCTTAGCCGCATGCGACGGTGAGCGCCCATCTGGGCCCCAAGGAGGATCCGGCTGTCGCCAGCCGCAGACACGGCAGTGGGAGTCAGCGTTGTCGGAGGTCATGGACGCAGCAGCTCGCACGACGTGAAAGAACTCACAGTAGGAATCAATCGCCGACGAGTTAAAGCAGTCTGGCTCGGAGCTCGTCCAGTACATGATTCCCCCGGACTCGGTTTGAACAAACACGGCGACCTCGAAGGCGCGTTCGTCCACCGCCTTCGAGAGGGCATCAGCAAGAGAATGGGTGCTGAAAAGCCTCGTCCATTTTGCGAACTGCCGCTCCTTTCGGGAGACATAGAACCCGAGCTGCAGCTCCATTGCCCGCTCGACGTCATCGGTTGGCGGGAGTTGTGAGCTCATGGGTGTGGTGGCCAGAGAAGGAGAGAATTGAAATGCTCGCGCAGGTGCAGCGGAACGCACCCTCAAACCGAGAGATTGCTTCGAAGCCAATCCCTTCCAGCATTCGATCCCGAAGATCCTCGAACTCCAGCTCGGGCAGAAAGAGCTGTGGCGACATGGAAGGGAGCAGGAGCTCACACACGCCCTCAAACAGAAGCCCCACCGCAGAGCGCCTGGTGGGGCCCTCGTACGCAAGGTCGAGCCGGAGCGAAGGAAGCCCGTCGAAGTCTACTCCCAGTTTCAGAACCTTCTGTGCCCGGTAGAAATCAAACGTCGGCTCGCGATCAAGCACCAGCTCGCGCCCGTTAATGGCCAGCTGACTCAGAAGATGCGTTCTTGTCGTCATGCCCAAAGGTGAACCCCTTCGCCACGACCTTCATCTTGACCATGAAGGCTTCCGGATCCGTCCCGCCAGTGAGCTCGAACCAGAAGTCGATGTATGGGTCGTCGTCGCAGGGACCTGCCCCGAAGCCCACGACGGTAGAGTTGAGCTGGTAGGAAGACCCCTCGCACGAGATCGACCGCACGCCTTGGAGCAAGAGCACAGCGGGCGCGAACGCCGCCTCAGGCTCGAAGATGCTTCCGCCCTGAGTCTTCAGCCTCTTTCCCGCATTGAAGATCAGCCGGGCCTCTGCCTCTCCCGTCACCAGCTCTACCTTCTGGAGAAGCGAGTCGCCGAGGTACAAGCGATTGAAGAGGGATACCGTCTCATTCCGTTCCATCCTGGCATTCTCGCTTCCGGAATCCTCGGCAGGTTCCATGGGTGCCGACAGCACGAGGACCACCCATCTCTCCACGGCGGCAGGGGCCGTCAACCTGACACAGTTTTCAAATGCGATCGTCTGGCTGCGAGAAGCGAACGCGCTCAGCGACTCCTCTGCGTCGCGTTCCGCATACCAATTCTCGTGGGAGGGCTCCAATCGTCCCGCCCGCTTCAGGTAGACATCGCCGCCCAGCACAGCGATCTCCTCCTGATGAATCAGCCTCAAGAGCTGAAAGGCATCTTCCGGGTGCCACGCGAGCTCCTCGAGCCCGAGCTCAGACAGGCTCTGCGCTCTACTCCAGAGTTTGCTTGGAACCAGCAGTCTGTTCACGGAGCTCCTCTTGAGTTGGGTCTGACGGCCGGCAGCTCACTCTCTCGACAGTTCGACCGAAAAGTCTACGAGCCCGACGGGCGCGGTTCTCATGAGGCATCTGTCGACCGGTCATTGAAATGGGACGCGGAAAACCGCCTCAAGCGGTCCTCCCCCCTCAGGTCTCGACGCCGCCGCTTCCCCTGCCATCGGCGAGGTCGACCTCGAACCGCTTCAAGGTCTCCGTGCGGATGTCCAAGTACTCGCCGATGATCGACAGCTCGGTGAGCTCTACGATCTTCAAGCCGTCCCACGCCAGCCGTTTCGTCCGCCAGCGAACGCCCGCTGCTCCGTAGGCCACCAGCTCGGTGAGATTGGAGAACACGACGAGCCCGGCGGACGGCACGGCGCGGGCATCGATGATGGGGACCGCCATCACCGGCTCCCAAGAGACAGGGTCAGAGACGTTGACGATGTAGCCTGCGCCGCGCGAGATGACGCAGACCTTCTCCGCGTCCGGCCAGCTGAGCACACGACTGATGCCCGGGGCCTTGAGCTTCCCGAAGGCGAACATCCCCGTCCACGGCTCGACGTCTTCGGGCGTGACAAGCACCAGAAGGCCATCCTGCCCGCCCGCGAAGTCGGGGAAGAAGTGGCGTCGAGTGCGTTCCGGACTCGGTAGCTCGTCGAGAAGCTCGCAGCGGTAGTTCCGTTCGAAGCTGAAGTCCGTCAATTCAGGCATGGGTCGGGTCCGAAGCGGAAAGCCCGTAGCGTCCCGCATACTCGGCGCGCAGCGCATGCGTGTACCAGTCGTCGACTGAAGCGAAGACGCTCGTTGGCGTGTTGCTGCTGGAGCCGAACCACGCGATTCGGCCGTCCTGTGTACTGAAGGCCGACATGCCGAATCCAGTGTGAAAGACAATCCAGTCGGGCGTGAGCCCTCGCTCGCGATAGAGCTGCGTGACCCCATCGACATCATCGCCGACGCCCGGATCTCCGAATGGCGAGAGCAGCGTCTCGGTCTCGAACAGCTCGCCACCGCCCGTGGAGCTCCAGAGGGAGAGAAGGTCCTCCGGTACCTTTCCTGCGATGCCTGAAGCCCAGCCGCTGAGCCGACCGCGCGACTCCGACCCCTTCCAACGGAACAGCTCAGGCCGCTGTTCCGCATCCCTTCCGATCTGGCCGGTGAGTCGCAAGAATTCCTCCAGAAGCCCAGGAGAGGAGCGCTGAGCGCCGGCCTGGACATTGAGTCAACGGCTGCTACGAGGCCACCTGGTATGCAGTGACATTGTCGACAAAGATCTGATCGAAGACGCCTCGGAATTGAAACCCCACGCCGGTGGCAGTGAACAGAACTCCATCGGGAGTGCCGGAGACGATCTCAATGGTCGCAATGTTGTTGGCCGTCCATCCGCGCAACTCCAGGTCACGGACACCGACTCCCATGAGTCTGACCTGAACCTGGTTGGCGCCCCACTTCAGCCACTTTGGGGGCGGCTTTTCAGGGAACTCATTCAGCTCAAATGTGACGTGTACTCGCGGGCCGTCCTGATGGAGGTCAATTTCAAAAACACGCACGAGATGAAGCGAAGGAGCTTCCGCAAAGAGAATCCGGAGGAATTCTGCTCTGTCCAGCAAATCAACCCAATTCATACGGGTCCTCGATATTTCGATGGCCGGCCGACCCAGAGGGTCAGCCGCCAGACCAGCTCCTCATCCACGGATGAGATGCGAGGGTGGGGGCCTTTTGTGAGAGAAACGCCATCAGGTGTTGTCTCGCGTCGGAGAGCACGGTCAGCAACTCCATTCTGCCAACCCGCTCGGTAGAAGGCGCAGGCGTCCAGTCCGTTCGGCTCTCGCAGCGAGCTGAGTACTCCTCACCGTCGCGTTCGAAGTGGATGGTGCGCTCAACTCCTTGCTCGTAAAAGTCGAGGGTGAACGAGGAGCCCGACTGAACCGACGCAAGGGTCCGGGGAAGTTGCTCCAGGAAAACAGCCAGGTCGGTTCTCACGTCGACGGGCCAGCGCTCCTGACCGAAGCCGGAGACGAGGAAGTCGGCCGCTCCCATTTCATCAAGAGCCTCACAGATGTCTCCGATGATCGAGCGAACGTCGTCCAGTTCGGCGTCGTACTGAAGCGTGGATTCGGGAAAGTGGCTGTTGTCCCTGAGAACGATCCTGAGTCGCATGTCGTTTCAGACGAAGTGAGTCGAGTTTCCAGGCCGACCGGCGAGCGCTTCCAGCACCCGATGACGCGCTCCCTCGGGAAAGATCACCACCAGCACGCACCGTTCCCCCGGCTTCCAGTCCTCCATGGCGTCAGCAAGTACATGCACGTAGGTATGAAGCTCGACCTGGGAGAGGGCTGGCAGGGAGTCATGTATCAGAGTGATTCGGCCGGGCGGGAGCCACGACAGATCTCGTAGGCAATCGGTCAGGGCGTCCCAATTTCGGCCGAAGTAGTCCGGTAGGCGCAGTGCTTCAGTGAGAGCGGTCATCAACTGGTCCTTGCCCGATAGGCCCGCTCGCAATCGCGCCACGTGCGCGCTCTGTGGCTGAACCTGCCCAGGTTCGTGGGCAAACAAGAACGCGGTCGATTGAGTGGAGATCATGAAGTCGGAGCAGATGAAATTGTAGCAGGGCCCATCGTCGAAGCAGATCCGAAGGTGTCTCAGCGGTGGTCCGTCCCTATGCTGGGCTTACGACGTCGCTTTCCGAGCCACGCGCTTTCGCCGACGTCGAGCAACTGGGGCGTAAGCGGAGTGGACCATCTCGGCCGTCGACGCATAGCAGTAGGTGCACTTGACTGCCACACGGCACGAAATTCGATGTGAGTGGCTGGCGGGTCGCCGTTCGGCTGTTCGTGCACGAACGAGATGGCGCATGCTGCGCCCTAAATGAAGCTGGAGGTTGGAGGTTGGCGTCTTCGAGGAATCCGCGCGACGGACTCGGCGCTTCTCACAGCACAGTCATGGACATGTATGCCCACGCTTTCCGGATTGGTGCTTCCGGGGAGCGGTCAAATGGGCTCGAGGACATACTTGGAGGAGACGACCTCGATGACTTCGTCATAGCAGCAGATGACGTAGTGATGAGCACGCGACATGTACTCGACGACACCTCGCCCGAGCTCGTTCATCCATTCAGAAGCGACGACCTCGAAGAAGGAACCATCATCTGGCAGAGCCTCAAGCAAGCGAGGCGAGAAGCTCTCTTCTGTTGTCACCTTGAACGCTTGGACTTCGTTGAAGCGCAACCGCCAGCGTCGCTCGCCACCTTGCTCAAGTAGGAGCAGGGTCAGCCCCTCTAGGTCGCGAGTGAGAGATTCCAACTCCGTCGCGCGCTTCCATTTGGCGCTTATCGGCAGATTCCAATGTTTTACTTGCACTGGCTACTCCAAGAATGAAGCGTTTGAGGCGCCCCCACGGATGCGGATGACGTCGCTAGGAGATGTTCCACCCAGATGGCTATCGAGCAGCCTCTCAAAGAACGGGTTTCCCGTTTTGTTTGTGAGCCGCGTTGGCTCCAATCCTGCGCGGCGGAGTGCGGTTAGAGACCGATTGTTCAGCGAAACTCTCTCTCCATTTCGAACAATGAAGTCGAGAGGAAAATCGTCGGCCGAGGCCTTGCCGCTCTTTAGTGCGCGGACAATTTCACCGATGGTTTTTCCTTTGAAGGGACCGTTCTTGAAGCGATTGGAGACGCTCTCTTGACCGAATTTGATCCCCGAGTTGCTCTTGAACCCGCCGGGTCCAATCGACGAGGTGTTGTGAACCCACGCTTGGCTTCTGCCGACGAAGTAGGTGTGTGCCTCATCGACTTCGAGGTTGTACACGGGCAGCAGTGAGGGCGCCATCGTCAGCGCGGTCACGCGTGTGGTGCTTCCGGATGCGGTCTGCAGCTCGGTGCCGAGCTCGAGTGACTGGGCGCGGACCCACCCTTCGTTGGTCACCCAGAAGGGGTGTTCCGCGGTGACTGCGAGCTCTTCTGTGGTTCCGTCATCGGCCGTGAGCTGCAGACGGAGGACGGCGCGGTCGAGTTTGAGGAAGGTCTGGGTGACCTGGTGCCAGCCGGGTTCGGCGGTGGTTTCGTTCCAGGCCCAGACCCAGTCTCCGACTTGTATCTCCTCAATCGGGCGCTCCCCGTCGGCGGTGAGGACAAGGGTTCCTGCGATGAAGCAACCCCCTCCCGCGATCCGCGCCTCAGCCGTTGAGGCCATGCTCAGGGCTCGGCTTGCGATTCCTGCTCCGCTGGTGGAGAGGCCCCTCTGAAATGCGCCCCTCACGAATCCGCCGGTGGCGACGCCGCCGAGGAGAGTTCCGCCGACGTAGTAGTCGTCGAAGGTCCCGCGGCCGTTGATGAGGCGTTCTCCCCGCTCGACGAGGTCTTTCGCGCCTCCGTTGTAGAGGCCGTAGAGCGCGTACGCGGCGAGGCCGATGCCGACGGCCAGTCCGCACGGCGGGCAGGCCGCGGTGAGGACTCCCAGGCCGTACGCTCCGATGATTCCGCTGGCGGCGCCAACGGCGAGGCCGGCGGTCACCGCTCCCACTGCCTCCAGCGCGGTCGCCGGGGGACCGGGGTCGGTGGCCGGAGTCGGGCGTGTCGAGGTGCCGAGGTCGTCCGTGGTCTGTGCGGTGGCCGGTTGGGCTGGCGCCGCTGAGCCTGCGGACACTCCCGCCGCGAGGGGCGCCGGGAAGATGCTGGTGCTGATGTCCCAGGTGAACTTGGAGTCGGAGTTGCCGATGCTGCGCGAGATGACGAAGGGGTCGAAGCCGCTGGGGTCGGTGTAGCGGAGCGGGTTGTTCAGGACGTAGGCGTAGGCGTTGTACGACTGGCTCTCGCTCTCGGAGGCGATGAGCGGGTCCGGGCTGAGGAAGCGGGCCAGGCGCGGGTCGTAGATTCGGCCGCGCATGTTGGTGAGGCCGAGCTCGTCGTCCTGTTCATGGCCGGTGAACCCCCGGCGCATGGCGCTGTAGGCGCCGACGTACGGCTGTCGCAGGTCGCTGAGCATTCGTCGTTCGCCGAACGGGTCATGCTTGATGCGCTCAATCAATCCGCCGGTGGCGTCGGTGAAGACATCCGGCGTTCCGAAGCGGTCGGTGAGGACGTAGCGGATTTCCTGCCCCGTCACGCCTTCCTTCATTTCGACTTCGGCCACCACGCCGTCGGGGCTGTTCACTTGATACAGGTGGCGGACGTCGCTGCCTGTGGTTCGTTTTTGATACAGGCCGTCGAGGTAGACGACTTCTCCCTGGGTGCTGACTTTTCGCGCCCGGGCCCCCGCGGCGTCGTAGTCGAACGTCGCGACGAGCTTTCCCTGCTGCCCTTCGGGGCCTTCGTAGAGGGCCTCCGGGAGGTTGAAGGGGGTGTACTCGAGGGTCTGCGCAATCTTCGTCTGCGCGTTCACCCGGACGGTCTGGTTTCCCTGGCTGTCGTACTGGAAGCTGTAGACGTCGCTGCCGTAGGTGGCCGACAGCACGGCGTGCGGCTTCGCTCCCGGTGTCGTCTCGTCGTAGACGTAGGAGGCGGAGGTGCCTCCCTTTGCCAGTCGAAGGCTGAGGTTGCCGGAGGTGCTGTAGAGGTAGTCCGTCTCGTGGGTGAGGCAGTTCTGCGTCAGCGCCCACTTCTGCAGGCGGTCCAGGCCGTCGTACTTGAAGTCTTCGGTGACCTTGAGTTGGAGGTCATGTCTCGCCCGCAGGTTGCCGGTGGGCGTGTACTCGTAAGCGAGCTGCTGAACGGGGTTGGCGCCAGCCCGTACGTCGACGAAGCGCAGCTGGCCGGTGGCGTCGTAGCGCCGCGTGCGCTGCAGGCCGTTGCCGAGCCGGTCCGAGGTCGGCTGGCCCAGGCCGTTGTAGTCGTAGCCGGTCCAGTAGACGTACTTCGTGGTGACGTCGTGCACGTTCCACAGGCCGCCGTCGGCTGTGTACGTGTATTCGAGCGTGAAGCTCCTCCCGTCCTGGGTGCCGGGATAGCTGAGCGTCGCCGGCCGGCCGTACGCGTCGTAGGTCTGCCGCGTGATGTACGGGAGGCCGTGGATGGTTCGCGTGGTGGACTCGGGGCGGCCGAGCGTGTCGTAGGCGTAGTCGGTCCGCACTTCGCGCGTGGCGTCCGCCGGGGTGCGGGTGGCGGAGGCGAGCTTGAACGGTCCGTTTGCGGCGCTGTCCCACTCGAAAACGGTCTTCTCGTGGAGCGTGCCGGCGCGGGTGGAGCTCAGCTCTTTCAGGCGGCCGAGCTCGTCTCGCGCGTAGGTGGTGACGAAGCCGGCGCTCTTCCAGCTGGCGGTGTTCGCTTCCCACTTCACCTCGCCGAAGCCGTTGAAGCGGCGCAGGCCCACGCCGGCGTTCGGGTCGCTGACGACTTCCATGCGTCCCACGCGGTCGTAGGTCATCTCCAGTCGCTTGCCCTGGGGGTCCCTCACCGCCGTCCGCTGGCCGAACGCGCCGTGCTCGAAGCGCGTCACCAGCGTCGCCGCGCCCAGCGGCTCCTGGCTCTCCACCAGCCGCCCGAGGGCGTCCGTCAGCTGGTGGGAGAGGCGGTCCTCTTCGTCGCGGGTGGAGGTGAGCGTGCCGTTGGCGGTGGTGGCGTATTCGTGGGCGACGCGCGTCTGCTCCGGATGTCGCTGCTCGGTGAGCCGGTCCAGGCCGTCGTAGGTGTACGTCTCCCAGGCGATGGGCTCTGTCGGCCGGTAGGGGCGGCTGGCGCGCCGGACGCGGCCGAGGGCGTCGTACTCGGTCATCACGGTCACCCAGTCGCCGCCGAAGCCCAGGTGGGCGTCGGAGACGGGCCGGCCGAGCTCGTCGACCTGGAGCTTGCGCTGCCCGCCTCCGGCGGTGGACGTCCGCGTGATGGGTTGGCCGTTTGCTTCAAGCGCGTAGGTCGTCTCCTCGATGGAGCCGTCAGGCGGGAGGACGCGGCGGGGCCGGCCGAAGCGGTCGTACTGGAAGCGGGTCACCTGGCCATGCGCGTCTTCGGAGGCGGCGACGACTCCCAGGCCGGGGTGGAAGGCGAAGCGTGCGGCGACCTTGTCGGCGCCGCCTACGCGCAGCAGGGCTTGCGCCGGGTAGAGGGCTTCAAGGTCGTCGTACTCCAACGACTCGCGCCGCTGCCCGTCCTTCGTCGTCACCTCCACCGCCCTCAGCTGGCCGTGGGGTCCGTAGGTGTACGCGCGCTTCAGGTAGAAGGCGGACTCGTGCGGCTGGGGCGCTTCGTTGGCGCTGCCGGGCTCGACTTCCACCGTCGTCAGCCGGCCCAGGCTGTCGTAGGTGACGCGGCTCTGGCGCGGCGGGGCTTTGGCGCTGGTGCAGCCGGCGCCGGCGCAGCTCCACGTCGCGCTCCGGTCCCAGCTTCCTTCCTTGAGCCAGGTGGTGGGGTTGAACTTCCCGCTGTGGGTGGTGGTTGTCGTCTCCTCGAAGGGGTTGCCGTTGGCGGCGCCAGACTGGGTCTCCGCGCGGGCCGTTTCGATGCCGTAGGTGTCCAGCGCGAGGGTGGTCCTGCTGGAGGAGACCGTGGTGGCGCCCTCCGTCGTTACCTCGGTCAGGACATTCGCGTAGCGCTGGACGCTCTTGCCCTGCAGTGTCCACGAGGAAGACGGCGCTGCAACGCCATCGGCGAGGAACTTGTACCCCCACGTGAGGGTGCGCGTGCGGGTGAGGTTCTTCGTCACCGGTACGGTGGTGACCTGGCGCGTCGGCAGCCGGGCGGTGAGGAAGTGCTCGTTGGCGAACTCGGTGGTGGTCTGCGCGCCGCTCTGTTCGTCTGTGACGACGTGCTTCGCGAAGCCGAGCGAGCCGCGCAGGCCGACCTGGTACCGGCCCTCCAGGTAGGTGTGTTTCCAGCTTCGCTGCGTGCCGCTGGCGCCCGTCAGCTGCAGTCGCGAGACGACGAGGGTGGAGGCGGGCGTGGGACGCAGCGTCTGGGTGCCTTTGAAGGTGCTCGGCGTGTTCTGCGTGGTGAGCGGCTCGTAGGTGAGCTCGTGCTTCAAGCCGTGGGCGTTCACTCCGGTCAGCAGGTCCGTGCGGTGCTTCGCGGTGGCGACGTAGAGGGGGCTTTGCTGCACCGGGAGCTGGCGGTAGACGAAGTCTGGCAGCCCGTCGGTGTTGTAGTCGGTGACGAGCATCCAGCTGGCGTCGTCTCCGGAGGCGACGGGCAGCGAATGAACGGGAGCCTGGGCCAGCGCCTCCTGGCCCAGGATGACCTTCACGGCGTTGGAGGGTTTCTGGAAGACCAGGTCCTGGCGGCCATCTCCGTTGATGTCCGCCGCGGTCACCTTGGCGCCGACGAGCGAGGCGTCATTTACGAAGCCCGTGGTGGGTGGCAGGAAGCCACGGCCGGTGTTGAGTGAAACATCCAGCCGCAGCAGTCCGAGCGTGGCCTGGTAGCCCAGCATCACCACGTCAGACAACCCGTCGCCGTTGAGGTCAGCGACCGTGAGCCCGGGCTTGAGCGCCTGGATGAGCGCGGGCGGCCAGCTGGCGAAGAACGGGGTGGGAAGACTTGTCGCCCAGCCGGAGCTCCCCAGTTGGTTTCCGCCTACGGCGTGCAGGTACTGGGGGTCCCCTTGCGCGTAGCCGAGCAGGTACTGCCTCCCGTCGCCAAAGAGGTTGATGAGTTGCAGCGAGTCGCCGTGCAGCGTCCCCGGCGGTGAGGCCTGGAAGGCCCCGTCAATCTCCGGCGACTTCCGCCGAAGGATTTGCGCGCTCCCGTTGGTGTTTTCGACCCAGGCCAGCTCGTTGGAGCCGTCGCCATTGAAGTCGACCCAGAAGAACGCCCGGGCGTTGGGGGTGAAGATGACGTCTGTGCGGTGCTCGGTGTTCCGGTAGAACTTGAACGCGTCTTTGACGCCCCCTGGCCCGCCGCCCAGCGCGCAGGAGAGGGCGGCGTGCCGCGACTCGCCGATGCCCGACCAGTCCACCACTCGCGGTCCGTAGACGGCGGGGGTGTCCTGGCGCTTGCCGCACAGCCCCTCGGCCCAGACGATTGAATCCCTGGCCACCTTGTGGAGCTCGGCGGTGGACTTCTCGGGATTGATGAGGATGAGCCGCGACAGGTCCTCCCCGATGTCCAGCGTGTACTCGTCGAACTCCTCCTTCCCCAGCCAGTCGGTGCGGACGTAGTAGTCGAGCGCGACGCGGCCTTCGGGCAGCCCGAGCACCTGCAGTTTCGCGTCCGGCGCGGCGTCGTCGGTGTTGAAGAGCAGGCGGGTGGCGTAGCTCTGCTGTGCGGCGGCCCAGGGGAATTCGAGCGACCGGCAGGCGGGCGCTGCCGCGTCGCCGTCGCACTCCTTCAACGTGGAGAGGAGACTCCGGCCGGTCCGTGAGGTGTTGAGGTAGTGCAGCGAGTAGGCGCGCTGCAGGACGGCCTCCTCGAAGGTGCCAGACTGGGTGCGTGGGCCCGGCGCACGCAGCTCGATGCGCGCCAGACGGTGCCGCTGAGCCAACCTCACGCCGGCGCTGAAGCCGGTGGTGACATCCGGCCGGGGCTCGTAGAGGAAGTTGACGGAGCGGCGGGCGGGCTCCGCGGGCGCGGAGGCGTTGCCGGCGAAGGCGGTGTAGTCCAGTCGGAGCGGGCGAATCCACGCCTCAGGGTCTGCCGGGGCGGACTTCTCGTACGTCACGCGCATGCTGTTGCCGGCGCGGTCCTCCACGGTGGAGAGCATCCAGCTCATCCGCACCGGTTCCTCGGTGCCCGTGGCGACGCCTCCCTGACCGTCCGGGACCTGCGGCCGTACGGTGGCGTCCAGTGTGCTGTCGGCCGTCCCGCCGTAGGTCAGCACGCGCCCATCGGCGGAGAGCACGCGGAAGGAGAGCGGCTGCTTTGTCACCGCCTCGGCGCCGACGGCAGACACCTTCGCGTAGGAGTCAAACTCTGTCCGGTACTCGCTGGCGCTGAAGGTGACGGGGATGAGCCGCTGTCCGTCGAGGCAATACTCGGCCCCCTGGTAGTCGACGGGCGCGATGGATGTCGTCGGGCAGTGGGAGATTTGCGAGAGCCCGGAGAGGGCGAAGCCCACGCCCAGCAGCCCGTCCGTCGCCCGGCTGGAGTAGGTGATGGCCAGGCGCGGTTCCAGGCCAGCGCGGCCGCGGGGCACCCAGAGGGGGATGTTCACCCTCGCGGCGCCGTCATCGTCCACGTCCACCGTGTGGTCGAAGGTGACGGGCGCGGCCTGGCCGGTGGACGGCAGCAGCGTGTCCAAGGCCACCTCCAGCTTCGCGGCAGGAGGCGGGGTGTTCGCAGAATCGCTGCGCTCGGCCGCCGCGTCGCGCGCGGGGACCGGGTGGCAGGCGAAGAGCTGGCTGGTGTAGGCGGTGAAGACGAGCAGGGCGGTCAGCCCCCGCCCCAGAGAGAAGCGGCTGTCGGTGGTCATGGGTGGTGCTCAGGGCTTTCAGGGGGTGCACAGCAGCTGGCGGCAGACGCCCGCCTCGTCAATCTGTCCGTCGCAGTTCTCGTCCAGGCCGTTGCAGGTCTCGCTCGGGGCCTTGCAGGCGCTCCAGCCCGCGGGCGTGCACTGGGTGGTGGAGCCCTTGCAGGCCCCCGCGCCTTCGCACACCGCGACCAGCGTCCCAGCCACCGTGCTGCCCGGCGCATTGTCGACAATTCCGTCCGCGTCGTCGTCGCAGTTGTTGCAGCCCTCCGCGGTGGCGACGAGGGGCCTGCAGGCGCCGAACCCTCCGTCCAGGCGGCAGGCGCGGATGCCTCCATCGCCGCACTGCGCGCAGGGGGCGGTGCTGTTCTCGGTCAGCGTGCAGCCGCCAAAGGCGCCCTGGGCGCAGGTCCGGAAGGCGGTGCAGCCGCCGGCCAGCGTGCAGGCGACCGGCGCGATGTTTTCATCCGTCTGCCCGTTGGCGTCGTCGTCGCAGCCGTTGCATTGCTCGGCGGGCAGCGGGGTGACGGGGCGGCAGGGGCTCAGCGCGCCGGTGAAGTCGCAGCGCGCGTAGCCGCCCTCGCCGCAGGCGCCGCAGGCGACCGTTGAGCCGGACGTATCGCAGACGGTGGTGCCCTTCACGCAGACGGTCTTGCCCGCGCAGCCGCTGGGTCTGCTGCAAGGCTCGCTGACGAAGCCGGCGCAGGGGTCCGGACAGTTCGGGCAGTGGGTTTGCGCGAACACCCGCCTGGGGAAGAGCGCGAGCGCGAGGAGCGCGCAGCCGATGAATACAACGTGAAACAGAGTTCGCGGAGTAAGCGTTTGAATTGAGCGCATGTGCCGGCTGCGCTCAGCAAGGCTGAAGCCAGCGGCGCTCTCCTCGAGAGCCGTGCGCGAGGCCGTCCGGGACGCTGGATGATTCGTCCGCGGCTTCGGACGCCCTCATCACCGCTTCTCCGCGTCAGGGGTCCGTGATAGCGATCCCCCCTCGGCGGTGTTGATACGTCTCAACTGGAGGTCGCGGCGTGGATTCGAAAGTGGAGAGCCTGAAGGCGACGTGCAAGCAGTTCCTCGACAGCCTGCTGGCAAACAAGAACCGGCACACGCTCTGCCTGAACATCGAGGCGGAGGGGGTGGAGGCGCAACAGGTGGCGCTGGAGCACCTCAAGGCGAAGGGGGCCCCTGACGTCAGCCATCACTCGGAGCCTTCGACCTCCGAGTTCGAGGCGCTCCTCAAGGACATCTCCGGCAAGACGGTCATCGTGAGCTTTGCCGACCTCGACAAGCACCCCAAGTCCATCGACCTGCTGGCGGCGCACGTCCGGCTCCCGCAGCCTGGCGGGAAGCTGGTGGTTGTGAGCCGGCACTGGAACTCCGACAACACGGAGAAAGAGCGCGAAGGTTACCTCCCGTCGCCGAGAGCGACGATCCGCTTCGCCGGGCGGCGTCGGCCGCCCTTGAAATACCGACCAGTATTCCGGCGGGCGGCCTCCTTGCGCGGCTCGCGGCTCGTCGCTTCGGCTCGGTCCGGTAACCTGGCCGGCGCTCTAGCTCAGCGCTGGTAGACGCGGACGTAGTCGACCCGCATGGACTGGGGGAAGACGGAAGGGTCTACGTTGCCCACGAATCCTCCTCCGACAGCGATGTTGAGGAGGATGTGGAACCGGCGGTTGAACGGCGCGGGCGGGTCTGCGGACACCGAGTACCAACCCGCGCCCGGGTCCGCGACGTTCTCATTGCGCGTGGGGACCACGGCGCCGCCGGTGGTGGACTGGCAGACGCTCGCCAGGCGGGGCGCGCCGCGGGGCAGCTGGGTGGCGTAGAGCTCGCCATCCACGAACCAGCGGATGGCGTCCGGGGCCCACTCGACGGCGAAGACATGGAAGTCGGTGGAGAACTTCCCCGCCGGGCGCTTGTACGGGCACCCGACGTACGAGTTCTTGTTCCACATGTCCCCGAAGTGGAGCGTGCCGTGGACCACGTCCGGCTCCTGGCCACGCAGCTCCATGATGTCTATCTCGCCGCTGGCCGGCCAGCCGCCGTACACCGCGTCCGTGGGCAGCATCCAGATGGCGGGCCACACGCCCTGGCCTTCGGGCACGCGCGCGCGGACCTCTACGCGACCGTAGAGGAAGTCCACCTTGTTGCGCGTGTGAAGGCGCGCGGAGGAGTAGTCGTAGACGCTGGGGTACGAGGGGCCGTTGGCGTGGAAGGGGCCGTCCTTCAGAGCCGTCAGCACCAGCTGGCCGCCCTCCACCCGCGCGTTGGCGGCGCGCTGCGTGTAGAACTCCTTTTCC
This sequence comes from Myxococcaceae bacterium, assembly GCA_044230055.1. Classification (GTDB taxonomy): domain Bacteria; phylum Myxococcota; class Myxococcia; order Myxococcales; family Myxococcaceae; genus JBGART01. The sequence goes on from JBGART010000018.1 coordinate 18,331, forward strand.
TGGTTGCCCCAGCCCGGGCCCGACGGAAGGAATGCGCCGTCGCCGATGTCGAAGGTCCAGCTCTCCGGGTCAATCGACGTCCCGTTGAACTCGTCGCACCAGGCCAGCCGCCAGCCCTCGCGCTCCGCGTCCTTTCCCGCGCTGCAGCGCGCTGCCAGTGTTCCGGCGTCCGCGCCGGTCGTGGCGACCGTGCCGGTGCCTGCGTCGACCGTCTCCGACGGCCGGGTGATGCTCGTGCTGCCGCCGCCATCCGTGGTGGCGATGACGCCGCCGTCCTGAGCCTTGTCAGAGACCTGCGCTTCGCCAGCGCAGCCAACCGCCCACAGCAGCGCGGCCATCGTCGAGAGCGGCTTCCACATCCACTTGCCCATTCGGTGTCTCCTCATGTCGTCGCCAGGTGCTGGCCAGCCGCGGTTGCAAGGCATGCGCCTCCACCGCGAGCGTTGATTTCACGGGCTCCTCCCGGGGGCGTGGTCAACGCGCGGTTGACTGCCCAAAGGCGCGGTGGTGTGGGCCGGCGCGTTTCGACAAGATTGTCGGCGCGATGCGACCGGCCGGGCTCTCCGCGCTGCTGTGGCTCTTCGCCGCCGGGTGCGGGGCGGCGCCGGTCGTGCCGCTCGGCGAGTCTCAGAGCGGGATTGCCACGTATTACGACGCCACCGGCGCGGGGAATTGCTCGTTTGACCCGACGGGTTCGCTGGACGTGGCGGCGATGAACGCGGAGCAGTACGCGGGCAGCGCGGCGTGCGGCCAGTGCGTGCGCGTCGAGGGGCCGAAGGGCGAGGTGACGGTGCGCATTGTGGACCAGTGCCCGGAGTGCGGGCGTGGGCACCTGGACCTTTCGCGGGAGGCGTTCGCCCAGGTGGCGGCGGTGGCGGAGGGCCGGGTGCCCATCCGGTGGACCGTGGTGGCGTGCGATGTCAGCGGGAACCTGGCCTACCGGTTCAAGGAAGGCAGCAGCGCGTACTGGACGGCGCTGCAGGTGCGCAACCACCGCGTGGCCGTGCGGCAGCTGGAGTACCGCTCTGGCAGCGGGGCGTGGGTGAGCATCCCGCGCGAGCCGTACAACTACTTCGTTGTGAGCTCCGGCGTGGGGGCGGGCGCGTTCTCTCTCCGGGTGACGGCCGTGGATGGGCAGCAGCTGGAGGACGCGCTGCCCGGGGTCCGCGACGGGCAGGTCGTCAGCGGGGCGGGACAGTTCAAGTAGCGCTCAGCCGTGGCGTGCGCTCTGGATGACCGCGAGGCCTTCTCTGGCGACGTCGAGCTCCGGCTCCACTTCCAGCGCGAAGCGGAAGACGCGCTCGGCCATTCCGAGCAGCTGCAGCGCGTCCAGGGTGTCACCCGCGTCCCGGTGGCGAGCGCAGAGCATCATGAGGTGGCCGGCGTAGTTGTAAATCTCCACGGCGGTGGTGCGCCGGTAGCTGGCTTCGGGCCGCAGGCGCAGCGCTTCGTCCACCGACGCCCGGGCGGCGTCCGGGCCGCTCTCTTCCATCAGGCAGAGCGCGAGCTGGCGGTGGTGCTCGGCGTCGTGCGGTTCGTGGGAGATGAGCTCGCGGAACGCCGCCGCGGCCAGGGCGGTCCTGCGCAGGTGCGCCAGGGCTGCAGCGCGGCCGCCCAGCGCGGGGAGGTGGGCTCGGGATTTGGAGAGGACGCGATCGAAGCACGCGAGCGCGTCCTCGTGCCTTCCCTCCAGCGCGTGCGTGAGTCCGGCGGTGAACTCGGGGAACTCTTCCATCGCGGGTGCAGCATGCTACGCCGGTTCGGGCCCGTCACCGGCCGCGGTGTAGCCGCTTGAGCGTCGCGAGGCCTACATCGGGGCCGGTATTTTCAGAGGTGCTGCGATGCTTCAACGGGTTCGCGCGTTGAGGCTGGGTTGTCTCCGGCACGGCCGGTCATTTCGCCCCCGCTTCTTCGGGGCGCCCGGTCGGGTGGCGGTGAGGACCGAGGGGGCTGGTGGAACGGGCAAGGCGGACGGTCTCGTAACCCGGGCACGTGGCCGCCAGCGCCTCGCTCGCAGCACATTGAGCACAGCGTCATATCCCCGTTCGCGTCGAGCGTAGCGCCGCGCAGCGGCGGGTAGTCGAGACGTGACACGTGACAGGGCCGACGCACGCCCTCCTCGCGCTCTCGGATCGCGCCGACAGTCGGGAGGGCGCTGTGCCCTCCATCGGCAGTGCCGCCGTCTCGACTGCGCGCCGCGGCGCGGCGCTGCGCTCGACGCGAACGGGGTGCAGGTGGAATCAATTCGGTCTGGGCGGAGCACTGGCCGGGTACGAACGCGTCTGCGTTGTCCGTTCCCGTGCTCGTCGTGCCCGGCTGCTCAGAGCTGCGGCGCCCGGTGTCGCCAACGGGTGGTTCGCGGGTGCTTGCTGATGCGAGCGAGCTGGCGGCTACGGGCCCTCCGGGCGGGGGGCGGGCAAGGGCACGGGGAGACGCGTTCGCGTTCGCGTTCGTTCACGGGCAGGGGTACGGGCGACCGGTAACGGGGAGACGCGTTCGCGTTCGCGTTCGTTCACGGGCAGGGGCACGGGCTCGGGCACGGATTTGAGCAGGGCACGGAAACCGGTTTGCAGGGCGGGGGCGTGAATTTCTGGGATGCGAGTCTTCGACGGATGGCGGAGGCCGGGGTAAGGTCCGGCCGCTCGGGGGAGTGCATGCGCGATTGGATTGTGGGGTACCGCAAGGCCGCCAGGAACGCGGGGCCGGGCGTGGGAGAGGGAGAGCTGCAGCGTCAAGAGGAGCAGGCCGGCATCGGCATGCCCGAGGAGCTGCGCGACCTCTACCGTGAGATGAATGGCGGCGAGCTGCTCGAGGGCGTGGTGCTCTTTCCGCTCCGCGCGCAGGCCGGCGATGACGGCCGCTTCGCGGACGCCCGCTCGAGCGGGGCGTGGAGCTTTGGCGCCAAGGGAGACTCGCAGGAGCTCATCGCGGTGCCGAGGGGCGCGTTGGCGGTCGAAGCCGGTGGCGCCACCGTCCCTGAATGGGTTCAGAACGTGGAGGAGGCGGCGTGGCTTTATGTGGCCAGGGACCCGCAGAAGCAGCAGCTGCGCGTCTACCGGACGCTGGAGCAGATGCTGGCCACCATGATTCCTCCGCCGCAGGTGGAGGAGTTCGGCGACGTTACCTATGCGCGGGCGCTTACTGCGGTGCGGGGCGCGATTGAAACCATGCGCGAGGAGACGGGCGACTCGACGGTCTCCAAGGTCACCGCTCGACCCAAGCCCTCGAAGAAGCCCGGCAAGTCGAAAGCCAAGCCCAAGCCGAAGGCCAAGGCCAAGGCGTCTTCCGCGAAGTCCCGGAAGAAGCCGGCGGCGAAGTCGGCCAAGAAGACCGGCAAGAAGAAGCCGGCTGTTCGCGCCAAGCGCGGTCCCGCCAAGAAGGCGAAGAAGGCCGGCAAGCGGCGCTGAGCCTCGGCCCTGAGTCATTCGGGGACGGGAACAGGAACGGACAAGCAGACGCTTTCGTACCCGGCCACGGCCAAGTTCCCGGGTTCGGGGTGGGCCGGTACACGGGCGCCGAACCCGCCGTGGGGCCGCACTGCCCGCCCCCGTCGCATTGCCACAGCCGTAACCGCGGGCCGTGTCCGAACCCGTGAACGAACGCGAACGCGAACGCGTACCCCGTAGGCGGTATCCCGTATCCGTATCCCGTACCCGGTATCCCGCACCCCGTAGCGCACGCATCCGGTTCATCGATCCGACGAGCGCGTCTGCCCTGCCCGTACCCGTACCGAACCCCGTTCACTTACGGGACGCGTGTTCCCGCGACCGGGCATCGCACCCGCTCTCCCCCTGTCTCCCCCAGGGCTTCGCAGCTGGCACGCCCATGGCTAGTCGCTTCACGGATGCGCCTCTGGCTCTTCGACCTACAGCTCGCCGTGCGGTCCCTCCTGAAGGCGCGGACGCTCATGGGGGCGGCGCTCGCCAGCCTGGCAGTGGGCTTCGGCTGTGGCTCCGCCCTCTTCGCCGCGGTGAATGCGGTGGTGCTCCAACCGCTGCCTTTCCCCCGCCCGAACGAGCTGGTAGCGGTCCGCGAAAACTTCTCCCGGATGAGCCTGCGCCACGTCAACGTCTCCGTGGCGGAGCTCGCGGACTTCCGCGGGGTGCGCGCGTTCACGGACGTCGGCGCCTACGCGTATGGGGACGCCAACCTCGCCGGCGCGCAGGGGGCCGAGCGAGTCCGGGTCACCTACGCCACCGCCGCGCTCTTCCCGGTGCTGGGGGTGGGCGCCCAGGTGGGGCGGACCTTCCTCCCCGAGGAGGATGACGCCGGGAAGTCCAACGTCGTCCTGCTCGCGAACGGCTTCTGGCGCACCCGCTACGGCGCGGACCCCAACGTCGTCGGCCGGACGCTGGTGGTGGACGGCGTGCCCAGCACCGTCGTCGGCGTGCTGCCGCCCGGCGTGGCGCTGAAGGAGGAGCCCCAATTGTGGGCGCCCTTTGGTTTCACCGCCGAGCAGCGCGCCCCCACCCGCCGCGGCTGGCGCTTCCTCTCAGCGGTGGGCCGGCTGCGGCCCGGCGTCACCCTCGACGGCGCCCAGGCGCAACTCGACGCGCTGGCCGACGCGCTCCGCCGCCAGTACGCCGACGGCTACCCGCCCGCCAACGGCTGGAGCGTGGTGGTGCATCCGCTGCACGAGGCGCTGCTGGGCGAGAGCCGGGCCCGCCTCCTGATGCTCCTGGGGGCGGTGCTCCTCCTGCTGCTGGGCGCCTGCGCGAACGTGGCCAACCTGCTGCTTGCCCGCTCCGCCGAGCGCGCCGGTGAGATGGCTGTCCGCACCGCGCTGGGCGCTTCGGGCGGCCAGCTGGCGCGGCAGCTGCTCACCGAGGCGGTCCTCCTCGGCCTGGCCGGCGGCGCGCTGGGCCTGTGCTGCGCGACCTGGGCGCTGGATGCCCTGCTGGCGCTCGCCCCGGAGGGCCTGCCGCGGCTGCAGGAGGTGCAGGTGGACGGCGTCACCGCGGCCGTGACGCTTGGGCTCTGCCTGTGCACCTCCCTCCTCTTTGGCCTGGCGCCGTTGCTGGAGGCGCGGCGGGCGGCGCCGCTGGAGGCGATGAAAGGGGGCGCTGGCGCCACCCGCAGCCGCAACGCGCGGGCCCGGGCGGCGCTGGTGGTGGGCCAGGTGGCGCTCGCGCTGGTGCTGCTCACCGGCGCCGCGCTGATGCTGCGCAGCTTCTCCGCGGTCAACGCCGTCCAGCCGGGCTTTGACAGCGACGGCGTGCTGGTAGCCCGGGTGGGGCTCTCGCCGGCGAGCTACGACTCCCCGGCGAAAATCCGGGGCTTCTTCCAGGGCCTCCTGGAGCGCACCCGTGGGCTCCCCGGCGTGCGCAGCGCGGGGCTCACCACGTTGGCGCCGATGACCGGCCGCACCGACCGCGGCTTCCGCGTCGAGGGCCGCGAGGTGCTCCCTCCCACCGAGCCGGGCTGGAACGCCGACATCCGCTTCATCACCCCGGGCTATCTGGAGGCGCTGCGGGTGCCGCTGCTCTCCGGCCGCCTGCTCTCCGAGGCGGACGGCCCGGACGCGCCCAAGGTGGTGCTCATCAACCGCGCGCTGGCGCGCAAGTACTTCGGCGCCGAGGACCCGCTGGGCCAGCGGCTGCGCCTGGGTGGGCAGAAGTCGACCGAGCCCTACCAGACCATCATCGGCGTGGTGGGGGACGTGCGGGAGCTGGGCCTGGAAGCAGAGGCGCCGCCCGTCCTCTACGAGCCCTTCGTCCAGGCCCCGGCCGACAGCGCGGCCCTCGTCATCCACACCCGCGGCGGGCTCGACGCGCTGGCGGCGGCGCTCCGGCAGGAGGTGCTCGCGCTGGACGCCACGCAGCCTGTTTACGCCGTGGAGCCGCTGTCCGTCGTCGTGCGCCGCGACACCGCGGACCGGCGCTTCGCCACCGTCCTCATGGCCCTCTTCGGCGTGGCGGCGCTGGTGCTGGCGGGGGCAGGGCTCTTCGGCGTCCTCCAGCACGCGGTGGCGTCGCGCACGCGGGAGATTGGCATCCGGCTGGCCCTCGGCGCGACGGCGTTGGGCATCATCGGCTGGGTGCTGCGGCGCTCGCTGCGGCTCACGTCCCTTGGCCTGGCCGTGGGCGGCGCGGTGGCGCTTGGCCTCTCCGTCGTCATCCGGCGCTTCGTCTTCGGCGTCCCGGCGCAGGACCCGCTGTCGCTGGCGGCGGCCGGAGTGGCCCTGCTGGCGCTCGCGCTGCTCGCCAGCGCCCTGCCGGCGCGACGGGCGGTGCGCGTGCAGCCCGCGCAGTCGCTCAAGGCGGAGTGAGCGACATCAGCTGGGGATTGCGCGGGTGCGTGACTTGAGGAACGCGATGCGTTCCTCGAGAGGAGGCTCCGCGCCCTCGAGCGTCACCAGGTGGCGCGCCAGCACGTCGTAGCGCTTCATCCAGAGCAGCGCGGAGATGAGGAAGAAGTCCAGGCTCCGGAAGACGATGGCGCCGGAGCGGGCGTAGCGGACGCGGTGCTGGTCGAAGAAGGCCGGCATCTCCGTCCAGTGCAGCGCCGGCTTCTCGTGGTGGACGATGTGGTAGCCGTCGTTGAAGGCGATGGTGTTGTAGCGGCTGTTGATGCAGTTGATGCTGTTGCGCACGCTGTCGCCGGGCGCGGCAGGGTCAATGAAGGCGTGCTGGCCCCAGTTGCCGGCCATCATCATGAACCGCACCAGGACGAACGGGACGACCAGGCAGCAGAGCGCCGCGCGCCAGTTGAGCGCCAGCGCCGCGCCCATCACCGCGAGGTGGACGAACTCCATCGGCATGGCCCGCCAGGCCAGCCGCGTCCGCTTCTTCCGCACGAAGTAGAGCGGCAGCTCCAGGTAGATGCCGAAGAAGAAGCGGCCGAAGTAGCGCAGGAAGTGCGTGAAGCGGTCCCGCTGGAAGGCCATCGTCGAGGAGAGGTCATCCGGGAGGTTGTTCTCCGGGTGATGCATCCCCACGTGGTGCTCCATGTAGCCGCACGGGATGCCGACCAGGAACGACAGGCTGAGCGGGATGAAGCGGGTGAGCCACCGCCGCCGCTTGATGAAGGGCCGGTGCATGGTGCAGTGGAGCATCAGGATGACCGGCGGGGCGACGAGGTAGAACGCCACCGCGTACGGGATGACGTACCACCACTGGAAGCGCCAGAAGAACAGAGTGCAGAACGCGCCCATCACCGCCGCGGCCTTCAGGTACAGGTGGAGGAAGACGACGTCGCGCGGGTCGTAGAGGATGGAGCTCAACGCCTGGTTGAGCCACGTCTGCCGGGTGTCTGGGACCCGGGTCGGGTCTTCAAGTACGAATTCAGCCATCGGGTACTATTCAGCACCTCTGCGTCCGGGATGCATCTTCTTCGTGCGCTTCCCACCGTTTCAGCCCGGATGAGCCCCCTCGCTGACCCGCCAGGAACGGTCGTCCCAGGCCCGGTGTCCATCGCCGCACGTCAAGGAGATGCATGGCTCTCTCGAGGCGAAGCAAGGCGCTCGTCGCCGGCGGTGCGCTGCTGGCGGTGGCGTTCCTCGTCCTGCAGTCGAAGATGTGCGTGGGCGCGTACCTGCGGCACGGGTTCGTCTCTTCCCAGTGCCCCAGCGGGGACGTGCACCAGACGGTCCTCGTCCAGGCGTCGCTGGTACGGGGCGGACCCGGCCCGGTGACGGTCACCGCGTTCGCGAACTTCACCACCGGCCCGGCGGTGTCGGCTGACCAGGCGCCGCTGCGGCGCTTCAAGGCGCGGCTGGCGCTGGTGGACGCGAAGGCAACGGAGGTGCCGCTCTCGACGGATGAAAGCGGCTGGCGCAGGGAGGGCCTGGCCGCCCGGGCGACGGTCAGCCTGCCGGACGTGCCGGACGGCGACTACCGGCTGCGCGCGTACGTGACGAGCGGGCTGGGCGAGTCCAAGGTGGACGTGGCGCTGCCGCTCTTCGCGCCGGCGCGGGTGCATGTGTTGACGGACCGGCCGCTCTACGAGCCGGGGAACCTGGTCCGTTTCCGGGCGCTGGTGGTGAAGGCGCGGGAGCTCTCGCCGCTGGATGGCCGCCCCGGGCGCTGGGTGGTCACGTCGCCATCAGGGGAGGAGCTGCTCGAGGAGCAGAGCCCCAGCGGCGCGTGGGGCGTGGCGCAGGGGAGCTTCCCGCTCGACAAGCTGGCGCAGAGCGGGACCTGGCGCGTGAAGTGGGTCTCCGGCGCGGCGCAGGAGGAGGTGTCCTTCGAGGTGCGGCCCTTCACCTTGCCGCGCTTCCGGGTGGAGCTCTCCCCGGGCAAGCGCTTCTTCGGCCCGGGGGACCGCCTGGCGCTGGCCGGGAGCGTGCGCTACGCGTCCGGCGCGCCGGTGGAGGCCGCGCAACTGACGCTGGAGTGGAGCGTGGATGGCGCCTGGCCTCCGCCCACCGAATGGCTGCAGGGCCTGCTGCCCCAGACGGGCAAGTCCGGCCCGGACGGGCGCTTCACCCTCAAGCTGCCAGAGGTGCCCAAAGACCTGCGTGGCAAGGCGCAGCTGCGCGTGACGGTGACCGCGGTGGACGAGGCGCAGGACACCGTGACGGCCTCTTCCTCGCTGCTGCTGTCCCAGGACGCGCTGGCGGTGGACGCGGTGACGGAGCTGGAGAACGGCCTGCTGGAGGGCTTCAACAACCGGGTCTACCTGCGGGTCACCACGCCGGACGGCGAGGCGCTGCCGAACGCCGAGGTGGTGGTGCGCAGGAAGTGGGACGCGCGGGACAAGGGCGTGACGGCGGTGGCGGACGAGGACGGCGTGGCGGCGCTGCAGCTGGACCCGGGGCCGCCGGTGAACGTGCTGGTGCCGCCCATGCCGGTGCGCCCTGCCGCGCCGGAGGCCATCGTCACCCGCGAGAGCCAGGAAGAGCTGCTGAGCCATGGCGAGCCTTCGCTGGCAGACCAGCTGGCGCTGGACCGGGCGCAACGGGCGCTGGAGGGCTGCGCGTACTACGCGGAGGCGTCTCCCGACGAAGTGACCGTCGCGCTCAGCCTGGATGCGGCCGGCAGGGTGCTGGCGACGGCGGCGAAGCCCTCGCCGCTGGGCGCGTGCCTCATTCGCACGCTCAAGCAGGTGGCCTTTCCCGCCGGACGCGCGCGCCTGCTCTCGCTGGGCTACTCGGTCTTCGGCGACCACCTCCCGTCGCTGGCGGTGGCGGTGCAGGGCTCGCCGGAGACGCCGCCGTGGTTGGAGGTGGCCGCGCGGCGGGCGCTGCTGGAGGCGCGGCGCTGCCTGCCCCGGTCACAGCAGACGGCAGAGCTGCCCAAGGTCGCCCAGTTTCAGTACCAGGCCGGGGCCAAGAGCGTGGCGCTGCGCTGGGTGGACGCGCCGGGCCCGCAGCCGGCGATGCCCGAGGTGATGGCCTGCATTGAGCGGACGGTGACGTCGCTGGCGGTGCCCGCTGTCGGCGAGGGCGGGGAGGAGGACGAGGAGCGGCCGGCGCCGGCGGACGCGCTGGGCGTCCTGCACGTGAACGCCCAGCCCGGCGAGGGAGAGGACGGCGCCGAGGCGCCGGAGGCGACCACGCGGCTGGGCTATGAGCTCGCGGTCGCCGCGAAGGTGGAGGGGAAGGCGGCGGGGCAGACCGCGCTGTTCCTCGCGCCCGGGCAGGTGCCGCGGGTGCGGCTGCGCGCCACGCCCACGCTGGTGGAGAAGGGCGGCAGCGTCACCGTGGAGCTCTTGCGCGGGCCGGACTACCGGGGCGAGCTGACGAAGGGCGTGAAGCTGTACCTGGTGGGCCAGCGTGGGGAGACGCTGGAGGAGGCGCTGGACCTCAAGGCGCGCAAGGCGACGTTCAAGCTTCCCTCCGACGCGAGCGGCTGGTGGGAGGCGCGCTTCGAGGACGCGCGGGCGCTGGTCTTCGTCCGGGGCGGTCCGCGGATGACGGTGGCGGTGAAGCCGGCGCGCGAACGCTACGCGCCCGGGGAGAAGGCGCAGCTGGCCATCAGCACCGTGGTCCTGGACCGCCCGGGGCCGGCGGCGGTGGGGCTGTTCGGCGTGGATGACAGCCTCTCGCAGCTGGTGTCGCTGCCCGGCGCGGATGAGCTGGGCCGGCTGCGGCCGCAGGTCCCGATGAAGGCGCCGGCGTTCGGCGTGCTGGACGCGCAGGCGCTGGTGCTGGGGCGGGTGAGCGGCGCGAACGCGGCGGCGGCCACGGTGATGAAGGTGGCGTCGCTGCCGGCGCTCGCAGAGGTGGCGACCGCGGTCTCTGTGCGCGCGCAGAGCGTGTTCGACCCGGTCTCTCCCCTCACCGAGCACTTCTATGGCGTGCTGGCGGAGCTGGAGGACCAGGCGCGGGCGTGGCAGGCGAAGGCGCCTCCGGGGGAGCAGGCCGGCCCGGAGCTGGTGGCGAAGCTGTGGTCCGACGCGCTGGCCGCCTGCGCCAAGCGCGGAGAGCCGGCGACGGACGCGTTCGGGAGGCGGCTCACCCTCGCGCGGCTGCCGGCGGATTTGCTGGCGCTCACCGACCCGCGCCGCGTGGTGAAGGACGCCACCCGGCTGCCGGAGGACGTCGTGAACTGGGAAGCCTGGGTTCAGAGGGAGCAGCCATGAAGCGCCTGCTGTGGATGGGAGTGGGGATGGCGTTGACGCTGGTGCTGCTCGCCCTGGTGACCGGGGTGGCGTTCCTCGGCACCCGGGCCAGCCCCTCGCGGGTCGCGGAGCAGGAGATGGCAGACGAGCTGGCGGCGCCTCCGCCCTCCGCCGCGGCGACGGCGGAGCGCGGCGGGGCGGTGGGCGGCCTGAAGCGGCGGCCCAAGATGGAGGCGAAGAAGAAGGTCGCCGCGGACCGGGAGGACCGGCCCTCCCGCCCGGGTGCGCCGCCGCCGTCCCCGGAGCCTGCGGAGGAGGAGAAGGCGAGCGCGGAGGGTGGCGCCGCGGCGGCTGCGCCCACCCGGGCGTGGTTCCCGGAGACGTTCCTCTTCGAGCCCCTCGTGGTGACGGACGCCCAGGGCGCGGCGAGCGTGGAGGTGCGGGTGCCGGACCGCCTCACCACGTGGCGGGTGCTGGCGCTCGCCCACTCGCGCGAGGGCGCGCAGGCCGGCGCCACCGCCCAGTTCCTGGGCACGCTGCCCACCTACGTGGAGCCGGTGACGCCGGACTTCCTGGTCGCGGGCGATGAGGTCCGCCTGCCCATCCAGGTGGTGAACACCACCGAGCAGAGCGTCACCGCGCCGCTGGAGGTCCGCGTGAACGGCCAGAGCGCGCTGTCCACCCGGCTGACGTTGGGGGCGCAGGAGAGCCGGGTCACCTACGCCACCGTGCGCGCCGCCGCGCCGGGGGTGCTGAAGCTGCAGTCGGCGCTGGGCACCGCGGACGCCACCGCGCGCACGGTGCGGGTGGTGTCCTCCGGGCGCCCGGTGGAGCTGCACAGCGGCGGGACGCTGGCCGCGCCGCGGAGCTTCTCGCTCGCCTCGCCGGAGGGGCTGATGGCGGACGGCACGGTGCATGTGGCGGTGTTCCCCGGCGCGCTGGCGGTGCTGCGCTCGGAGCTGGGCATTGCCGTGGGGCGCAGCTCCGTGTCGGATGATGCGTACGCGCTGCTGCTGGCGGGGACCGGCGCGGGGCTGCTTCGCGCGCTGGGGGAGCAGGAGGACCCCAAGGCCATCCGGACGCTGTCTGTGCTGTCCATGCAGCGGGTGCTCGCCCACGCGCGGGCGCCGGAGCCGGGGGTCGCGGGGCTGTTGCTGGAGGCGGCGGCCATGCATCCGGACACGCCGGCCCTCTCGCGGCTGGCGGAGCGGTTGTCGGCGCAGCTGGCCGGTGCGCAGCGGCCGGATGGCACGTTCCAGGGCGGCGACGGCTGGGCGCTGGGGCGGCTGCTGGTCGCCACTGCGGACGGCGTCCGCGCGGTGCGGGCGGTGCGCGGGCCCGGCGCGGCCACGCGGGCGCAGCGGGTGTCGGTGCTGGCCTCGGGCGCGTTCGAGCGCTTCGCGGCGCAGGTGAAGGACGGCTACACCGCGGCGGCCATCCTGAGCTCCGGCGTGGTGGACGGGCCGGTGGCGGAGGTCCTGCGCGCCCAGGTGAAGGAGGCGGTCACCGCCCGGCCCAACGGCGCGCGCGTCCTGGTGCCGGACCGGGCTGCGCAGCGGGCGGACGGGAGCGCGCCGTCGGAGGCGGAGGCCACGGCGCTCGCCGCGCTCGCGCTGACCGAGGGAGACCCGCTGCGCGCGGAGCTGGGCGCCAGCGTGCTGGGCGGCTACCGGCCCGAGTCCGGCTGGGGTGACGGGCTGGCGAACCTGGCGTGTCTGCGGACGGTGCTGGCGCTCTTCAAGGACCCGCTGCCGCCGGAGGTGAAGGTGCGGCTGGAGGTGGATGGAAAGGCGGTGGCCCAAGGGACGCTGCTGGCGGCGAAGGCGATGGAGCCCTTGCGGCTGGAGGCGCCCGCGCCGGCGCCCGGGGAGCACGCGTACCGGTTGATTGCCGAGCCCGCGGTGCCGGGCCTGGGCTTCTCGTTAACGCTGGTGGGGCACGTGCCCTGGCGCCGCGAGCCGTCGGAGGGGCTGGAGTTGGTCATCTCCCCGCCCGCGAAGCTGAAGGTCGGCGCGAGCGCGGTGGTGGCGCTGGTCGCCTCCGCGCCGGCGGGTGTGGCGGTGGAGATCCGCCAGGCGCTCCCCGCCGGGGTCCAGCCCGTGCAGTCGTCCCTCGACGCGCTGGTCAGCTCCCAGCTGGTGACGCGCTACGCCGTGGAGGAGGGCGCCGTGACGCTCTACCTGCCCCCGCGGCCCAGCGCGTCCCCGTTCCAGGCCAGCTACCTCGTGGTGCCCACGCTGGGCGGGACGCTGCATTCCGGCGCCTCCAGAATCCGTGCAGTGGGAGGGGCCGTGGACAGCGAGTTTCACGTCCCCCCGGTGGCCTGGGCAGTGCGGTAGCGGAAAAAGAGCACAGGCAGGACAGGCAACTTCTCCCTCCGAGTGACCTGAGGGACTCGGCGGAAAAGTAGCCTGTCCCCCTTTTTGCCCCCTAGCCTTCGGCGTCATGGACAAGGCCTTCTTGCTGGAGCAGCTGGGGGAGCGGCTGCGCGGGTCGCTCGCGGTGGTGCACAAGGCGACGACGGAGGCGCGGGAGGATGCGCGCTCCGGCGCGGCGCGGGCGGTGAACATGGCGCGCGGGACGGCGCAGCGGGAGTTGGACGCCAAGGCGGCGCTGGATGCGCTGGAGGTCTTCCGCCCGCGTCCGCTGCGGAAGAACGAGCCCATCTCGCTGGGCGCCATCGTGGAGGTGGAGGACGGCGAGAGCGGCCGGACGCTGTTCCTGGCGCCGTGCGGTGCGGGCGAGGAGCTGACCGGCCCGGGGGGCGATGGGTACTTCCAGGTGGTGACGCCGAGCTCTCCGTTCGGCCGGGCGCTGCTGGGCAAGCGGGTGGGGGATGTCGTCGAGGTGACGGTCCGCGGCGAGCTGACGGAGTGGACGGTCACCTTCGTCTCCTGACAGCCCTTCGTGCTAGAGGGCGAGCGCATGACCGACAAAGTTGCGCTCAAGGGACTGGACGGGGTGAAGAAGCTGGCCGGGCAGTCGCTCGGCAGCACCTCCTGGCGGACGCTCAAGTTCGAGGACATCCTCCGCTTCGCCGAGGTGACCGGGGACCGCCAGTGGATTCACGTGGACAAGGCGCGCGCCGAGCGGGAGTCGCCCTTCAAGGCGCCCATCGCGCATGGGTACTTCTCGCTCTCCCTCATCGGCGGCCTCTTCTTCGAGCGGGTGACGGCCGAGGGCTTCACCGCCGTGTTGAACTACGGGCTCAACAAGGTGCGCTTCCCTGCGCCCCTCAAGGCCGGGGCGAGCTACCGGCTCACGCTGGCCCTGGGCGAGGTCAAGGACATCACGGGGGGCGTGGAGGGGGTCATGCATGCCACCATTGACATCGAGGGAGAGGCCAAGCCTGCGTGCGCCGCGGAGTTGATCTTCCGCTTCCTGGCCTAGACTCACCCCCGGCCGGCGCTGCGCCGGCCGTTCGATGAACGGCTGCCCGGAAGAGAATCAGCTGGTCCAGTTCGCCCACGGGCTGCTGGAGGTGGCAGACGTCCGCGGCGTGTCGCAACACCTGGACAGCTGCGACACCTGCCGCCGGGTGGTGGCCGCGGTGGCGCAGGAAGGGGTGGCCTCGGCGCCCAGGCCCGGCGTGGCCTCCGACCACGAAGAGCCCACGCAGCACGACGGCTCGGAACCCCAGCAGCCGATGGCGGTGCTCCCGCGCGGCGCGTCCGTCGGGCGCTACGTCATCCTCGAGCAGCTGGGCGCGGGCGGGATGGGCATCGTCTACGCCGCGTATGACCCGCAGCTGGACCGCCGGGTGGCCCTCAAGCTGGTGCGCAGCGGCGGTGTCGGCTCTTCGCCCGAAGGCCGCGCGCGGCTCTTGCGCGAGGCGCAGACGATGGCGCGGCTGTCCCATCCCAACATCGTGGTGGTGCACGATGTCGGCGCCTTCGAGGACAACGTCTTCGTCGCGATGGAGCTGGTGGCCGGGCAGAACCTCAAGGCGTGGCTGGCCAAGGAGAAGCGGCCCTGGCGGGAGGTGCTGCACGTCTACGCGGAGGCCGGGCGCGGGCTGGCGGCGGCGCACGCGGCGGGCCTGGTCCACCGCGACTTCAAGCCGGAGAACGTGCTGCTGGCCGCCGACGGCCGGGTGCGCGTCACGGACTTCGGGCTGGCGCGGCAGCTGGATGACGTGGAGGGTCTGCCTCCCCACGAGGAGCCGGACAGCCTGCAGGAGCCCCTTGAAGCGTCGCTCTCGGACACGCTCACCCGCACGGGCGTGCTGGTGGGCACGCCGGCGTACATGGCACCGGAGCAGGCGGCGCGTGGCAAGGCGGACGCCCGCAGCGACCAGTTCAGCTTCTGCGTCTCCCTCTACGAAGGGCTGCACGGTGAGCGCCCGTTCGCCGGGGCCAGCCTCCGGGACCTGACGCTCTCCATCTTGAAGAACAACGTGCGGCCGCCGCCGGCGGGGTCGGACGTACCGGTGTGGCTGCGACGTGTGCTGCTGCGCGGGCTGGCCGCGGACCCGGACCGTCGCCACCCGTCGATGGGCGAGCTGCTCCACGCGCTCAGGGCGGACCCGGCCGCCGCCCGGCGCAAGGTGGCCATCGGCGTCACCGCAGCGCTCGTGCTGGCTGCCGTCACCGCCGGCACCCTGGAGCTGACCCGCGCCTCGTCGGCCGCCTGCCGCGGCGCGGAGCGGAAGCTGGCCCGCGTGTGGGACGCCGCCCGGCGCGAACAGCTGAGCGCCGCCTTCGCGCGCCTCTCTGCCAGTCCCACGTGGGACCGCGTGTGGCCGCTGCTGGACGGCTACTCGCACGAGTGGCGCCTGGCGTACACCGAGGCCTGCGAGGCGACGTCGGTGCGGCACGAGCAGTCGGAGAAGGTGCTGGACCTGCGCATGCGCTGCCTGGACCGCCGCCTGGCGGAGCTCAAAGCGGTGGGCGAAGTCCTGTTGCAGGCGGACGAAATTATCGCCGACAACGCGGTGAAGCTGGCCAGCGGCCTGCCGGAGCTGTCCACCTGCCTCGAGTCGGACCGCCTCCTCGCGGAGTCGCTTGGCCCTGCGGACCCGGAGCAACGGCGCCGGGCGGACGCGGTGCGGCTGCGCATCTCCCAGGTCAAGCTGCTCTCCGAGGCCGGGAAGCTGGAGCGCGCGGGGCAGCTGGGGGCGACGGCGGTGGAGGAGGCCGCCGGCGTGGGGGACCCCTCGGCGCTGGGCGAGGCCCACTTTGAGCTGGGGCGGATTCTCTTCCAGACCGGTCACCCCGAGGAGGGGCTGCAGCACCTGGAGGACGCCGCCGTGCAGGGCCAGGTGGCGCAGGACCGCGTGCTGTTGACGCGCGCGTGGTCCCAGCTGGCCACCTTCCTCGCGCTGCGACAGCAGCGGACGGAGGAGGCGCGCCGCTGGCTGCGGTACGCGCGGGCGGCGGTGAAGCCTCCACCGGCGGATGCGGTGCTGGAGGCGCAGCTGGACTCCACCGAAGCCGTCATCCTGCAGAGCGAGGGCAAGCTGGGCGAGGCGGAGGTCCTCTTCGAGCGCGCCGCGCGCAGGGTGAGGACGGCGCTGGGCCGCAGCTCGCCGCGGCTGTCGAACATCCTCAACAACCTGGTGGTCAACCACCTCCGGTCCGGCAAGTTTCAGGAGGGGATTGAGGTGGGCGAGGAGCTGCTTGCCTACCGGAGCAACGTCTTCGGTCCGCAGAACGTCCTCACCGCGCAGACCGAGGGGAACCTGGCCATCTGCTACGCCTCGGTCGGCCGCCACGAGGAGGCCATCGCCAAGATGCAGCACGCGCTGGCGGTGCGCGTGAAGGCCATGGGCGCGGGCAACGCGGAGCTCGTCTTCACCTATCGGGATGCGTGCCTGGTCTACGGGCTGAGCAAGCGCTTCGACGACGCCGAGGCGATGTGCGGCAAGGCGATTGCGCTCTCCGAGCAGCACTACGGCGCCGAGCACCCGAACACCGCCGACATGCTGGGCATGCTGGGCGATGTGCGGCGCCAGCGCGGGGACTGCGCCGCGGCCATGCCCACGCTCCAGAAGGCCATCGCCCTCAAGGTGAAGGCCCAGGGCTCAGAGCACCTGGACCTCGCGGAGCTGCACCGCGCGGTGGGCCTGTGCCAGCTCGCCCAGGGCGCGCTCGAGAAGGCCGGCGCGTCCCTGCAGACTGCGCTCGAGGGGTACCAGCGCTCCACCGTCACCACGACTGACCTCGCCCTGACGCAGGTCTCCCTCGCGCGCGCGCTCAAGGCGCTGCGAAGGGACGCGCCGCGTGTCCGGACGCTGGCCGAAGAGGCCGCGAAAATCTACGAGGCGAAGGGCGCCCGCTTCGCCGCGGACGCCAAGCAGGCGCGCGCGCTCGCCGAGGCTGTGCCGTAGCGGTCGGTCCGGGTGTCGTGCGCACGGACACGTCAGCGCCTGCTGGCGCCTGTTTCGCAGCGCGAGCCGAACGGCCGCGCTTCGCTGAGCAGCCGTCCAGCCGGGCGCTCCAACCTGAAAACGTTGTCAGTCCGCCTTGCACAAGGCTGCCTGCGCGTTAGCCATTGGACCCATGACAAACGCACCTGAAGTGAGCAGCGACAAGGTCACCGACTTCACCATCCCGGAAGGCTGCCTGCTGTGCGGAGCGGATCTCCCGGTGCGCATCACCCCGGCTGGCGCGCAGAGCGTGTGCAAGCGCTGCGCATGGTTCGCCAAGCCGCAGGTCACCGTCACCCGCAACGGCTTCCAGGTCAGCTACTCGCCCGCAGCGCAGGCCTGAGGGAGCTCACAGCTCCGGCGTGAAGCGGTAGCCGAGCGTGAGCAGGAGCCAGCGGCCGGGCTGCGGGTAGGGGTGCAGCACGGAGCCGCCCTGCTGGTACTGCCGGTCGAGCAGGTTGTAGACGGTGACGTCCAGCGAGAGGCCGGGGGTGAGCAGGTCGGTCACGCGGATGCCGGCGTTGAAGAGCAGGGCCCCGGCGACGGTCCGGTCGGGCTCTGCGTATTCGCGGACGGTGGCGCCGGTCGCGTCTGCGAAGCGAATCTCCACCGGCGACAGCTGGGGGCTGACGTAGCGCGCGGTGAGGTTGACGGCGAGGTTGCGGTAGCGCTTGGGCAGCGGCGTGACGTCCACGATGACGTTGCTGGAGAACGCGGGGACGTTGAAGATTTGAGACCCGCGGGTGCCGTAGTCCATTGCGGAGAGGACGTGCTGGTAGGTGGCGTTGGCGCGGAGGGAGAAGAGCTCGTCGACGTAGGCCAGCTCATCCTCCACCCCGAGCGTCCGGAGCGTTCCGGCGTTCTGGTAGATGGGTTCGTCCGGGCCGGCGAGGTTGTTGCGGAAGACGAAGTCGTAGAGGTGGTTGTAGAAGACGTTGAGCGTGTTGGAGATTTTCCCGAACCGGACGGTGGGTGTCAGCTGGAAGGAGTCCAGGTGCTCCGGCGTGAGGGACTCCGCGCCGCGGTAGCTGGCCAGGGAGTTGTACCGGTACCAGTAGGGCGCATCCACGAAGGAGCGGGCGAAGCTCAGCTTCACGTCCAGCTCCGGCAGGGGCGAGTAGACGATGGCCGCGCGCGGGCTCAAGTCGGTGATGGCGCCGCCGCGGAAGCGGTCCTTCAGGTCGAACCGGAGGCCGACGTTGAAGAGCAGCGCGTCGTTGAGCCGGTGCTTGAGCTGCAGGAACGCCGAGTAGAGCGTCTCCGCGCCGGGCGCCAGCACGTGGCGGTCCCGCGTGTCGGCGAAGGCCACCCACTCGAAGTTGGCGCTGCGGCCGATGAAGCTGTCGAGCACGCGCTGGTGCTCCACCTGCAGCCCGGCGGTGAAGTTCCCCGCGCCGAGCCGCTCCAGCGCGTAGCGGTAGCGGAGCTGGCCGATGACGCCCACGTCGTCGTCGTTCCACTGGAGAAACACGGCGGTGGTGGGCGAGGAGACCAGCAGGCCGCTCAAGTCGCTGCGGTCGTAATAGGCGCTGGCTTCGATGTCGAAGGAGGCGCCCAGCGGACGCGCGTAGCGCAGCTCCAGGTGGTCCGAGCGCTGACCCACGCCCGGGCCGGTGGTGAGCAGCGTGCGCACGGCGTCGTAGTCGTAGGCTTCGCCCGTCACGCCGCTGGAGGTGAAGGGTTCCACGTAGTGGCCGTGGCGGGTGCTGGCGAGGAAGGAGAAGGCGCCGTACTCCAGGCGCAGGCCGAAGTCGTAGGAGAGCGGGTCCCGGTGGGCGCCGAGCAGCGCGTAGCCGTCCACCGGCTCCGCTGCGTAGTTGGCGCTGGCGGGGATGCTCACCCGCTGGCCTTCCGACCGGTAGACGCTGCCCCAGGCGAGGAAGGCGCCCTTCTGCGCCCACTCGTGGCCCAGCAGCAGGCTGCCGCTCAGCTGGCCGTAGTCGCCCGCGCTCAGGTGGGCGCTCACGCCCTCGGCGTCCTTGCCGCGCTTGGTGACCAGGTTGATGACCGCGGCCAGCGCCACGTTGCCGTAGAGCGAAGAGCCCGGGCCGCGCAGGACTTCAATCTGCCTCACCTTGTCCAGGCTGATGGAGAAGTCCGGGTTGGCGCTGGAGTAGGCGCGCGAGTTGAGCCGGTGGCCGTCGAGCAGGATGAGGATTTTCTGCTGGGACGAACCGTAGATGCCGCGCATGGCGACGTTGAGCTCGTTGTGGTCCTCAACCGAGGTGAAGCCGGGGACGTACGTGATGAGCACGTCTTTCAGGTTGCGCGCGCCGATGGCGCGAATCATCTCCGCGGTGATGACGGTCACCGGCACCGGCGTGTCGCGCAGCGGCTCCTCCTGCTGCGAGGCGGAGACGACGCGAATCTTCTCCAGCTCCTGCTCCAGCCCGTAGAAGTAGCCCACCTGGTCGTCTGCGCCGGGCGCGGGCTCTGGCGCCGGCTGCGCGCTTGCGCTGCTGGACGCCGCTACGAAGAGGGCCAGGAGGAGGGCGCTGCACGGGGACGCAGTCATCGGAACACCGTGGTGGCAGAGGCTTCGACCGGCGGGGTGAAGGTGACTCCCAGCGCGGCGGCCGTCTTTGCGTTCAGGTAGAGCTTTCCGCGCAGCACCGAGTCAGGCAGCGGCTGCTTTGCCAGGAGCCGCCGTGCGGTCTCCGCGGCCAGCGTGCCCATCTCTTCGTACTCGGCGACCAGCCCGCCCAGCGCCCCGGCCTTCACCATCGCCTCGGAGAAGCCGACCAGCGGGATGCGCGCGTCCAGCGTGCGGACCAGCATGTAGCGGAAGGTCTCCACGCTGATGATGGTGGTGTCCGGGATGAGCAGCAGGACGTCCACCTGCGGCAGCAGGGACTGGACGCTGGAGACCACCTCGCCGCGGGAGCTGACGCGCAGAGGGACGAGGGTCAGCCCGGCGGCGGCGCTGGCGCGGCCCAGGGCCTCCACGCGCTGTTCGCTCTGCGCCGGGTCGAAGAGCACGCCCACCTTCTTCGCCGCCGGGACCAGGCTCTGCACCAGCGCGATTCCGCGGTCCTCCGGGATGTGCAGCGGGATGCCCGTGCTGTGCTCCAGCCCGTCAATCCGGCCGGCGTTGGGGACCAGCGCGTGCAGCACGGGCGCACGCGGCGCGGCGGCGGTCACCGCGGCGGCGGCATCCGGCCCGAGCGCCAGCACCAGCGGCGCCTTGTCCAGCGCCTCACGCAGGGCGCGGCCGCCTTCTTTCAGCTGAGCCGTTGTGAGGGTGCGCGTGGGGAGGCCCACCGCGCGGACGAACGCGGCTTCGGTCTTCTGGTAGGGCGCCAGCTCCGACGAGCGGACGATGAGGATGTCCGACGCCTGCGCGCAAACGCCAACGGTGCAGGCGAGGAGCCAGAGGGCCAGGCGGCAGCGGCGCAGCGGTGAGGCGGACACGTAGGCTCGGAACCCTAAAGGTTTGCGCTTATAGACGGAGTTCGCCGCCGTCCCTACCTCTGAAGCTGCAATGGCCCCGGGGATGGAGAGGCGCTTCGCCAACGTGCGGGCGCAGACGCAGGCGCTGGCGGCGCCGCTCTCCGCGGAGGATGCGCAGGTGCAGTCGATGCCGGACGCCAGCCCCGCCAAGTGGCATCTGGCGCACACCAGCTGGTTCTTTGAGACTTTTCTCCTCGCGCCGTACCTCCCGGGATACCGCGCGTTTCACCCGGAGTTCGGCGCGCTGTTCAACTCGTACTACGAAGCACTGGGCCCGCGGCACGCCCGGCCGCTCCGCGGCGCGCTCTCGCGGCCGTCGCTGACGGAGGTGCTCGCGTACCGGCGACACGTGGACCGCCATTTATCTCGCCTGCTCGCCCATGCGCAGGAGGACGAGGTGGCCGCGCGGGTGGCGCTGGGGTTGGCGCATGAGGAGCAGCATCAGGAGCTGTTGCTCACGGACATCCAGCACGCGTTCTGGGTGAACCCGCTGCGCCCTGCGTACCGCCCGTCGCGCGAGCGGCAGGAAGGGGCAGGGCCTGCGCTGCGGTGGGCGGGGTATGACGGCGGGCTTCGCGCGGTGGGGGATGACGGGAGCGCGTTTGCGTTTGACCACGAGCGTCCGGCTCATCGCGTCTGGGTGGAGCCGTTCGAGCTGTCTTCGCGGCTGGTGACCCAGGGCGAGTATCTGGCGTTCATGGAGGACGGTGGCTACTCGCGGCCGGAGCTGTGGCTCCTGGATGGGTTGACCGCGGTGAGGGAGCAAGGGTGGTGCTCGCCGCTGTACTGGGAGCAGCGCGGGGGGACGTGGTGGACGTTCTCTCTTGCGGGGATGCGGCCTTTGCGCGGCGCGGAGCCGGTGTGTCACGTCAGTTATTACGAGGCGGATGCGTACGCGCGCTGGGCCGGCGCGCGGTTGCCAACGGAGGAGGAGTGGGAGGTGGCCGCGGTCTCCTCGAGCTCGGAGGGGAACCTTTTGGAGGGTGGGGTGCTTCATCCGTTGCCTGCGGGGGATTCCTCTCGCGGGCCGGCTCAGCTCCGGGGCGATGTCTGGGAGTGGACCGTCAGCGCTTACTCGCCGTATCCCGGGTATCGCCCGTGGACGGGGGCGCTGGGTGAGTACAACGCGAAGTTCATGTCGAACCAGCGGGTGCTGCGGGGCGGGTCGTGCGCCACTCCGGCGCTGCACGTGCGGCCGAGTTATCGGAACTTCTTTCCGCCGGTGGCGAGGTGGCAGTTCAGTGGGATTCGGCTCGCCCGAAGTGTGGGGTAGGGGCACGGGTTCGGGAAGCGGGCCCGTGCCCGTCCTCCGTGCTCCGTGCACAAACCACGGCGCTTGGCCAACACCCCGCGAATATGGAAAACCCCCGTCAATGCTCCCGCTCCTCCTCGCCGCCCTCGCCGGCGCGTCCCCTCGCCCCGACGGCGGAGTCTCCGTCCCCGCCAGCCCGCTCTCCGCCCCCGCGCTCCCCTCCCTCGACGGAGGCACGGCCAGCCTCGACGCCGGGACCGTGGCCTACCTCGTGGGCGCAGGCGACATCGTCCGCTGCGACAAGGACATCGACGAAGCCACCTCGCGCCTCCTCGACACGCTCCCCGGCACCGTCTTCACGCTGGGGGACAACGCCTACCTTCGGGGGACTGCGCAGGAGTTCTCCGAGTGCTTCCACCCGTCCTGGGGAAGGCACCTGCCCCGCATCCGTCCCGCGCCGGGCAATCATGATTACTACACGCCTCGCGCGGCGGGTTACTTCGGCTACTTCGGCGCGGCAGCAGGCCCAGCGCCACAGGGCTACTACAGCTACCGCGCGGGAGAGTGGCGGGTGCTGGTGCTCAACTCCGTCTGCGACGAAGTCCCGGGCGGCTGCGGCCGCGACTCGCCGCAGGGAAAATGGCTGGCCCAGCAGCTCACCTCTCAGCCCACGCGCTGCACGCTGGCGATGTGGCACCACCCCCGCTTCTCCAGCGGCCGGCACGGCAACGACGAGGACTTGAAGCCCTTCTTTGACCTGCTCTACGAGCACGGCGCGGAGCTGGTGCTCAACGGGCATGACCACAACTACGAACGCCTGGCCCCGGCCAACCCCAGCGGCGCGGCGGACCCCAAGCGCGGCCTCCGGGAGTTTGTCGTCGGCACCGGCGGCGTCTCCTTGCGGCCCTTCTGGGCCAATCCGCTCCCCATCACCGAACGGCGCGACAGCACCACGCATGGCGTGCTGGCGCTCACCCTTCGCCCCGACGGCTACGACTGGAAGTTCGTCCCGGTGCCGGGCGGCACCTTCACCGACTCCGGCAGCGGCACCTGCCACTAGAGCGCGTGCAGCTCCTCCCGGCCGGTGGGCCGCGCGGTAATCTCCCGCCCGTCTTCCAGGTCCGCGCGGGCGGGCCGGCGAGGCATCCAGCGCACCTGGTCCGGCCAGATGTCCGGCGCCTCGTCCCGGCCGGTGCCGTCCGGTGGAAGGTTGGGCTCGTTGTCGTTGGCCATCGCCTCGTCGATGCTCGCGTCCGCGCCGGTGAGCTCGCGCGGGAGGTCCTCATCACCCCAGTTCATTGAGCGCCTCCTTTCCCTCCAGAGAACATCCGGCCGGGTGCCGCTTTCGCCAAGCCGCGAGAAGGGCGTGGCGCTCGGCTGAACGCTCGGCCTGCGAAGGGTCAGGCCGGGGCGACGGGATGGGCGCGTGTGAGGACGTGGAAGAACGCGAGGGTGCGGGAGAGCAGCTCGCGCAGCTCGAAGGGCGCGGAGGTCAGCTCCCGGGCGTCCGCCGCCACGCCGTCCGCGTCCAGGCCCAGCGAGTTGGCCACGTAGAGCGCGCGCGGGAGGTGGAACTCCTGGCTGACCAGCAGCGCCCTGCGCAGGCCGAAGACCTGCACCGCGCGGAAGCAGCTGTCGAACGTCGACGCGCCCAGGTCATCTTGCAGCAGGTGGTCCGCCGGCACGCCCTTGCCCAGCACGTAGCGGCGCATGGCGTCCGTCTCGTCGTGGTAGCGGTCCAGGTTGTCGCCGGAGAGCAGGACAGTCTGCACCTTGCCCGCGTGGAACAGGGCAATGGCCGCGTCCAGCCGCTGGCGCAGGACGGCAGAGGGGACCTTGTTAGGGGAGAGCCCGGCGCCGAAGACCAGGGCCACCGGGGCGGAGGGCGCGTTGGGCAGCGCGTAGAGCCGGTGGCGGTAGCGCAGCTCTACATAGAAGGAGGTGCCGAGCAGGAGCACGGCCCCGGCGGCGGCGAGGGCCAGCGCCCACTTCACCGCGCGTCTTCGAAGGCGTGGGCTGGCCATACGGGGGAGGGGTGCATTTTTGGCGAAATCCGCGCCTTAGCAAAGGTGCGGGCGGACTGCGGACGCCGATTGACCGCCCCCCACCTGAACTGTAGGTTGCGCCGCCGTTTTTCGGAGGTGGTGCATGGCGTCTCTTCGCGACATCCGCAAGCGAATCCGGTCTGTGAAGAACACCCAGCAGATCACCAAGGCAATGAAGATGGTGGCAGCCGCCAAGCTGCGCCGCGCGCAGGAGGCCATCATCGCCGCGCGCCCCTACGCGCAGATGCTGGACGCCATCATCACGGACCTGGCCGCGCGCTCCGAGGAGCTGGCGCACCCGCTGCTCGCCTCGCGTGAGGTGAAGCGCGTGGAGGTGGTGGTCCTCACGTCCGACCGCGGCCTGGCCGGCGGCTTCAACTCCAACGTCATCCGCCGCGCCTCGCGCTTCGTGTTCGAGAACGAGAAGGCGTACGAGAAGATTCAGCTCTCCACCATCGGCCGCAAGGGGCACGAGTTCTTCAAGCGCCGCGCCACCGAGGTCCGCCGCGACTACCCGGGGCTCTACTCGAAGGTGACCTACCGCGCCGCGGCCGACGTGGCGGACGAGCTCGCCGCCCACTTCCTCTCCGGCAAGGTGGACGCCGTCTACCTCGTCTACAACGAGTTCCTCAGCGCCATCAGCCAGAAGGTCACGCTCACGCAGCTGTTGCCGCTCCAGACTTTCGGGCCGGCGGCGGACGGAGCAGGGAAGGCCGCCCCCGCGCAGGTGGACTTCAAGTACGAGCCGGACCAGGCCGCGGTGCTCAACCGCCTGGTGCCGCAGGCGCTGGCCATCAAGTTCTACCGGGCGCTGCTGGAGTCGGTGGCTTCGGAGCACGGCGCCCGCATGAGCGCGATGGAGAACGCCACCTCCAACGCGGCCGAGATGATCGGCAAGCTGACGCTCTTCTACAACCGCACCCGCCAGGCGGCGATCACCAAGGAGCTGATGGAAATCGTCTCCGGCGCGGAAGCCCTCAAGTAGCGCAGCGCGCCAGGGCCCCGGTAACCCGTTGAGGTCCCTGGCGCTTTTTTGGGACGGTCGTTTCTCCCGAAACCTGAGTCCCGTCCTCCCGATAACTGAGGACACGGGTCTCTTCGGGAGGCTTCCCCCATGGGCATCGAACGCGTCACGCACAGCCAGGTCCAGTCCACCCTCGACAGCGTCGGAGGTGGCGAGGGCTGCGTCAGCGACGAGGTCCAGGCCCGGCTCGAGGAGAGCCAGGAGAGCAACAGCGCCACAGCGGCGTCCCGTGAGCAATCCAACGGGGTGCTCGGTGAGGAGGCGCTCGCCCGGTACCAGTGGGTGGTGGCGGCCGTCGCGGAGATGGAGGCCCAGGGGCTGGACGAGGACGAACTCGACGCCCTGCGCGAGGAGAAGGGGAAGCTGGAGGCCTACGGCGTGCGCCCCAGCCGGGACCCCCAGGCCATCGGCGCCAGCCTGCGGGCGGCGATTGAAGGCGGCGAGGGGGATGCGGAGTGGCTGGAGTACCTGAACGCCTACGGGACGGACGACTCCCCCGCGCTGGAGGCGTCTGACCGGTTGGTGGGCGACGGCGCGCTGGCCCGGCGGGTGGTGACGCAGGATGAGCTGACCTCCCTCTCGGAAGCCGTCCACAAGGACGACCGCGAGAGCCTGATTGGCGACGCGCTCTTGGCGAAGAAGCCGGAGCTGGAGCAGGAGCGGGACCGGCTGCAGGGGGAGCTGGAGTGCAAGAACGACTGCGAGCTTGAGGACCGGCTGGACGCGGTGAACGTCGCGCTGCACGCCATTGACCAGATTGAGCAGGCGGCGGACGACCAGGACTTCCGTCCGGGCTGGCTGGGCGGCGGCAGCTCCAGCGCGGGGATGCTGGGCAACCGCGCCCTGGAGCGCCTCAAGCAGGCCGGCGGCTCCGAGCGCGCCTTCCTGGAGAAGATTGTCGGCGACATCGACGAGCAGCTCTCGCTGCATGTCAACCCGCAGGAGGTGTCTGCCGCGGACCAGACGGCAGCGGCCGCGGAGACGCAGCGGCTGAACACCCAGGGGAGCAACGCGGTCTGCCGCCTCCGCGACGTGGAGGGCATGTTGCGCGAGCTGGAGGCCTACGGCTGCAAAGAGAGCGACAACTGGAAGGCGCTCGAGGTGGAGCGCCAGGCGCTGACGGAGACCGGCATCCGGTCCGACACGCCGCCCGTCGAAGCCGGGCTCAAGCTGGACAGCCACATCCAGCACCTCAACAACGAGAAGGACTCCGGGCTGTTCGGCTGGCGGCTGAAGCTCCTGCCCTGGGACGACAGCGACCTCGAGGAGAAGATTGCCTATCTCGAAGGCTTCAACGGTGAACAGCCCTGCGAGGAGGCCGCGCCGTGCGACCCGGTGGACGCCGCGCCGTGTGAGCCGGCGGACGCCGCGCCGTGCGAGCCTTCGCAGCAGCCCACCACCTGCTTCCCCACCGACACGCGCCGCGCGGGCGGCGTGAGCGGCTGCGTCGCCCCGGGCGCGCTCTACGAGATGGAGCCAGGCAAGACGGTCTGGGACGTGGCGGGCGAGCTGAAAGCGATGGGCGTGCCGGGCAGCCAGCGCGACATCATGAACCAGATTCACGCGCTCAACCCCGAGGCGTTCCGGGTGCTGAACCCCATCGAAGGGGACGTCGTCCGCCTGCCGATGGGCGACGGGATGCTGGGCTGCGAGCGCTCCGCCTCCCTGGATGACCCGTCCACCGCGGTGCGGCCGGGTGGATGCCTGGAGCTGACGCCGGGCACGGACCTGATGGACGTGGCCCAGCAGCTTCAGCAGCAGGGCGTCCCGGGGGACACCGCCGTCATCATGGATTTGATTCTCTTCCTCAACCGGGACCAGGCGCTGATGCCGGGCGCGGTCCTGCGCCTCCCGGAGGCGCAGCAGGTCCGCGAGCAGCTGCCGGCCTTCAAGATGAACCGGTATGTGGGCTGCTGACGCCTGACGACTTCCGGGGTGCCGGGGGAGAGGGAGGGTCCCCCTGGCACCTTCGGTTCACTTCTTCCGGGCGCGGGCCACGCCCTTCTCCAGCTCCTCCACCGCGCCCTCTACGCCCGCCTTCAGCTTCTCCCAGGCGTCCGCGCCGCTGTCCTTGAGCCCCTCCAGCTTGCGCTCCACCTCGCGCTTCTTGGGCTCCAGCGCGTCCAGCTGGGCGCGGGCTTTGTTGGCCACCTCCTGGCTGCCGCTCTCCGCCTTGGTTTTCAGCTCCTTCAGCTCCGCGTTCAGCTGGGCGAGCTTGTCCTTCATCCGCGCCTCGAAGGCGTCCTTGCGCTCTCCCACATAGCGGGAGGTGGTGTCGGCGGCCTGCTTCGCTTCGCGCTTGACGTCCTGCGCCGAGGTGCCGCCGTGGGAGGGGGGAGGGCCGCTCTGGGCGGCGATGAGCAGCAACAGAACCGAGGCGTTCATGGGGCCAAGACTGTACCTGCCCCCGGGGCTTAGGGCGCGTGCCACCGCGGGTTTGAGCTAAGGTGCAGGCCACCCATGTCGCAGGCCCTGTCCAGCTTCGCCCGGCGTTTCCTCATTGGGGGCGAGCTGGTGCGAAAGGAGGTCGACCGGCCGGTCCTCTTGTGGGAGGTCCCCGCCGATGACGACTCGGACCAGCGCTGGCAACGGACTCAGCTGGGGCCGGATGAGCTGCAGCCCTCCACGTCGGAGCCTTTGGTCTTCGAGCTGAAGAAAGTCCCCGGCAAGGTGAACGCTTTCGCGCACGACGTCACCGTCGGCCGCAGCGACAGCAACGACATCGTCATCATCGACACCAGCGTGTCGCGCTTTCACGCCTACTTTCAGAAGGACCGGAAGTCGGACCGCTGGTGGGTGGTGGACGCGGAGAGCAAGTTCGGCACCGAGGTGGCCGGGGTGCGCATCGCCCCCAATGAGCCGGCGCTGGTGGAGGACCGGGTGAAGGTCCGCTTCGGCCAGGTGGAGATGACCTTCCTGATGCCGGCCACCTTCCTCGCCTACCTCAGCGCGAAGATGAACAGCTGACCCAGTCGCGTGGCCACCTATGCCATAGGCGACGTGCAGGGCTGCTACGACTCGCTGCAGCGGTTGTTGGCGGCGGTGCGCTTCGACGCGGAGCATGACCGGGTGTGGCTGGTGGGGGACCTGGTGAACCGCGGGCCCAAGAGCGCCCAGGTTCTGCGCTGGGCGCGCGGGCTGGGAGACCGGCTGCGCGCGGTGTTGGGCAACCACGACCTGCACCTCATCTCCCGGTTCCACGGGGTGGGGAAGCAGAAGAAGCGCGACACGCTGGAGGAGGTGCTGGGCGCTCCGGACGCGGCGTCGCTGGTGGACTGGTTGGCGCGTCGGCCGTTCCTGCACGACGAGGGCGGCTGGCTGATGGTCCACGCGGGCGTGCTCCCCTTCTGGACGCTGGCGGACGCCCGGGCTCTCGCCCGCCGGGCCGAGCGCCTGCTCCAGGCGGACCCCGCACGCTTCTTCTCCACCGTGCGCGACCGCAGCGCGCTGCGCTTCGCCTCCGCGGCGGACGACGACGCGCGGATGGCCACCGCGGTGGTGGCCTTCACCCGCATGCGGATGTGCGAAGGAGAGGGGGAGGACTTGACCCTCTCGCCGGACTTCGACGGCCCTCCGGCGGAGGCGCCGCCCGGGCTGGTCCCCTGGTTCTCGCTGCCTCGGCGGATGGCGCCGCCTGTCGTCTTCGGCCACTGGTCCGCGCTGGGCCTGCACCTCTCCGAGGGCACGTGCGGCCTGGACACCGGGTGCGTGTGGGGGCGGCAGTTGACCGCGCTCCGGCTGGAGGACCGGGCGGTGTTTCAGGTGGAGGCGGCGGAACCGAAATCTGATCGATAAGCCCTGTGCAAAAGAGCCACGACAACTCCTTGACCCGCGCTATGAGGAGCCCATAGGTTGCGCGCGCTTTTTTCAGGGGAGTTCAAATGGTTGCGACGGTTCAGAGTGCAGGCCGGGTGACGCAGGTGTTGGGGCCGGTGGTGGACGTGGAGTTTCCCCCGGGCGTGCTGCCCGAGGTGTACACGGCCCTCAAGCTGTCGAACCCCGGAATCTCGAGCGCGGTGGACAACCTCACCATCGAGGTGGCTCAGCACCTGGGTGAGAACACCGTCCGCTGCATCGCCATGGATACGACCGACGGCCTGGCGCGCGGCGTGGCGGTGCGGAACACTGGCAGCCCCATCGTGGTGCCCGTGGGCAAGGGGACGCTCGGGCGCATCCTCAACGTCGTCGGAGAGCCGGTGGACGAGCGCGGGCCGGTGAAGAGCGACCGCGCCATGCCCATCCACCGGGACCCGCCCCAGTTCACTGACCAGGACGTGAAGGTCCAGGTCTTCGAGACCGGAATCAAGGTCATTGACCTGCTGTGCCCCTACACCCGCGGCGGCAAGACGGGGCTGTTCGGCGGCGCAGGCGTGGGCAAGACGGTGCTCCTGATGGAGCTCATCCGGAACGCGGCCATCGAGAAGGGCGGCTTCTCGGTGTTCGCCGGCGTGGGCGAGCGCACCCGTGAGGGCAACGACCTGTACCACGAGTTCCAGGAGGGCAACGTCATCAACCTGGACAACCTGGAGAAGAGCCAGGCGGTGTTGGTGTACGGCCAGATGAATGAGCCGCCCGGGGCCCGCGCCCGCGTCGCGCTCTCCGCGCTGACCATCGCCGAGTACTTCCGCGATGAAGAAGGCCGCGACGTGCTCCTCTTCGTCGACAACGTGTTCCGCTTCACCCAGGCAGGCTCCGAGGTCTCCGCGCTCCTGGGCCGCATCCCCAGCGCGGTGGGTTATCAGCCCACCCTCTCCACGGAGATGGGTGCGCTGCAGGAGCGCATCACCTCCACGAAGAAGGGCTCCATCACGTCGGTGCAGGCCATCTACGTCCCCGCGGACGACTTGACGGACCCCGCCCCGGCGACTGCCTTCGCCCACCTCGACGCGACGACGGTGCTCTCCCGCGCCATCTCGGAGCTCGGCATCTACCCCGCGGTAGACCCCCTGGACTCCACCTCCCGCATCCTCGACCCGCAGGTGGTGGGACAGGAGCACTACGGGGTGGCCCGCCGCGTCCAGGGCGTGTTGCAGCGCTACAAGGAGCTGCAGGACATCATCGCCATCCTCGGCATGGACGAGCTCTCCGAAGAGGACAAGCTCACCGTGGCGCGCGCCCGGAAGATTCAGCGCTTCCTGTCGCAGCCCTTCCACGTCGCCAAGGTGTTCACCGGTAAGGACGGGAAGACGGTGAGCCTGGCGGACACCATTCGCGGCTTCAAGGAGCTGTGCGAAGGCAAGTACGATGACCTGCCGGAGGCGGCCTTCTACATGAAGGGCACGATCGAAGAGGTCGTGGAGGAAGCCAAGAAGCTCGCCGCCTGACCAGGGAGGCCCCAAGGTGCGACGCTCGCTGCTGTTCTGGATGGTGTTGCCTGCGCTGGCGTTCGGCCAGGAGAAGTCGAGCAAGCCGCAGGTGTCGGCCGACGGGGTCTTCAGCATCCGCCTGGTGGAGAAGGGCGAGGGGCACTGCGAGGTGGAGGTCACCCGGGAGCAGCAGCCCGCCTGGACGCTCTCTGCCTGTCCGGGGACGGTGAACGACTTCTACTTCGTGTCCGGCGACGGCGAGAAGTTCTGGGTCCTGAAGAGCATGGGGGAGAAGCCGGCCCCCAAGAAGGGCAAGCCCGGGCCGTGGGTAGGCGCGGTGGTGGCCACGCTCTACGACAAGGCGGGGACGGTCCTCCGGAAGCGGCGGGCGTCGGACCTGGTGCCGGGCACCAGCCGCGGCGAGGTGCGGCACCTGGAGCGGCACTTCAAGTGGCTGGAGGGCGTGGCGGGCGTGCCGGGGCGAGGGCCGCGGCTGAACGACAAGAACGAAGTGGAGTTTGAGGTGGTGGGCGGCAAGAACACGCGGCTCATCTTCTAGGAAGTGGCCATGGCAAAGCTGAACGTAGAGATTGTCACCCCCGAGAAGCGCATCGTCTCCCTGCAGGCGGATGAGGCCATCGTCCCTGGCGCCCGCGGTCTGTTCGGCGTGCGTCCGGGGCACACGCCCTTCCTGTCGTTGATGGAGCCGGGTGCGCTGACGCTGAAGGAGGGCGGCAGCACGCAGACGTACTTCGTGGGCGGCGGGTTCGTCGAAGTCGCGGCCGACAAGGTGCTGGTGCTGGCGGACCTGGCAGAGCCGGTGGCGGCCATCGACGTGGAGGCCGCGAAGAAGCGGCTGACCGCGGCGCAGGAGCGCCTCAAGGGGATGAGCGCTGAAGACGCGGCGTTCGAGATTGAATCCGCCACGGTGAAGCGGGAGACGGCCCGCATGTCCGTCGCCCGGCGGCCTTAAGGCGGGGAGGGCGTGGCCGCCCGTTTCGAGCTCTTTCACGTCGTGTCGGAGCCGGGCTCCGCGCAGGTCCGTCGCTTCATCACGGACCACGCGTTGCTGGGGCAGTTCCGGTTCCGCAACCTCACCTACCCGGAGGTCCTGCACGACTTTCAGGAGCGGGGCGGGACCACCACCCCCGCGCTCTGGGACGGGCGGACGCTGGTGCAGGGTGCGCCGGCTGTCCTCGCGCGGCTCGGCGAAGAGGTGAAGCCGTAGTCGCCTGCCGAGCAGGCGGGCAGGTGCGAACGCGGGGTTGTGGATTCAAAGCACCCACCCCACCTTCCTCCAGTGGGCGCAGCCAAGCGCCGCCCTAAGGAGGAGCGAGTGGAGTCTCGGCACGAGGACTTGAGCCACCTGTCCACGCCTCACCTCATCCGTCAGGCGATGGAGGAGGCCAAGCTGCTGGTCAAGGCGGAGGTGCTCCACGCGAAGACGGAGCTCAAGGAGGAGTTACGCGCGGCGAAGCTGGCCGGCATCCTGCTGGGCGCCGGCGCGGTGCTGGCGCTGTGCGCGCTCAGCGTGCTGTTCGTGGCGCTGGCGCTGGCGCTGCCCCTCGTCCCCGCGCTCGCGGCGGTCATCGTGGGGGTGGTGTTGCTCGCCATCGCGGGCGGGCTGGCGTTCTTCGGCGTGAAGCAGGTGCCGCGCAAGCCGCTGCCGAAGACGAAGGAGCGCGTGCTGAACGACGTCACCCTCGCGCGGGAGCAGCTGACATGAGTGAGCCGCTTGCGCAGATTGAACGTTCGGCGGACCGCATCCGCGGCGAGCTGGTGGAGACGCTGCAGGAGTTGGATCGCCGCCGGCAGCGGGCGATGGACGTTCGCTACCAGCTGTCGAAGCACATCGGTCTAGTGATGGGCGCCGCGGCCGCGGTGGTGGGCCTGGTGGCGGCCGGTGTGGTGGTGCAGCAGGTTCGGTCGAAGACGGCGCGCACCCGGCGTGCGAGGGACCGCGCGCGGGGGCTGATGCGCGCGTGGGACCATCCCCGGCAGATTGCCAATCAGCGGCCGGGGCATTCGCTGCCGGTGGAGGTGGCCCGGCGGGTGACGCTCATCGTTGTGAGCGCGTTGGCGACGCAGCTCGCCCACCGTGCGGCGCAGCGGTATCTGCCCACGTAGCCTTCGCCTGGAGAGAGCCTCGGGGCTCGGCTTGCGGGCACGGGCTTTGCGGGCACGGACAACGCAGACGCTTTCGTATTCGGGGCCGGGCCCGGGCAGGCCGCTTCGAGAGTGCAGCGCTGCCTGCCGGTGGAGCCGCTTTTCGCGGCTGCTGGCTTGAGCCACCTTGAGCTGTTGAACGAGGCACCGCGACGCTGCGTGCTTGTGAAGGCTCCGACTGGCGTGCGGACGCTTCCCTGCTCTTCTGTTTGCTGCTTCAGCTGGCGTTGGCGCGCGCGAGCCGCAGAACGGGCGCCAGGCGCGGCAGGCCGGCCTCGCTCAGCGGGCGCTTTGCGGCGAGCGCTCGGCACTTCTCGCGGAAGACCTTTCGCGCTCGCAGCGCTCTCGCGAAGAGCGCGCGATCCAGCGCGGCGTCGCGCGCCGGATAGAAGTTGCAGCACACCACCAGCTTCACGCGCGAGGGCCGCCCGTTCCGGTTGAAGTCAGGCTCGATGTCGATGTGGGCCTCGCCGCGCGCGATATCCGAGTGACATCCCGGGCAGCAGCGGCGCGTCTGCCAGAGCCCGAGCCGCTCGATGTCTTCGCACGTCAACGCTTCAGTTTTCATGTGGTGTCCCCCGGGAAGGCGCAGCGAATGCGCTGGCGTCGTACATAGGCCGGAAATGTCGGCTCTCGAATCGATCCCGAGGCCTACGTCACGCTGACTTTTTTGACCCGGAGGTCGCCTGCTGTGCAGCCGTGCCGGAATCGACTTGGAATACTGGACTGCGGTATTCGAGTTGTCGTGGCCGCCTTGCGAATGCTTCTGCTGACGACGTTTGTTTCGCTCGTTCCCGCGCTCGCAGCATCCCCGGCGCCGGCCGTGGATCTCCCTGAAGGATCCGGAGATCTCGCCGTGCAGGTCTCTGTTCCCTTCGGCTGCGGCCTGAAGTTCCCCGTGTCGCAGGCGCACGCGACCGGCAGCCACCTGCAGAACGACACCTGGGCATGGGACTTCCGCATGCCCGAGGGCACGCCCATCGTCGCGGCGCTCGATGGCGTGGTGCGCCTGGCCTACGGCGAGAGCGCGTCCGGCGGGTGCGACCCCAAGTTCGCCCCGGACGCGAACTACGTCGTCCTCGAACACACAGGCGGCCTGGAGACGCAGTACCTCCACTTCGTCCGCGTCCTGGTAAAGCCGGGCGACCGCGTGAAGGCCGGCACGCTCCTCGGCTACTCCGGCAAGACGGGGTGGGCCTGCGGCGCACACCTGCACTTCAAGCTGGCGCGCCGGAGCAACGACGGCTGGAACAACCCGTCCATCCCCGCAGCCCTCGCTGGCTACGGAGATCCAGACGTGAACGCCATCATCGAAGCGCCGGCCTGCATGCCGTCGAACCCGGTCCTGATGGCGGACCGCCCGGCGGCGCAGCCCGAGGTGCACCCCGCCGCCGGGTCGATGGCGCCGGTGGTGGAGTCCGCCGCGAAGCTCCTCGCGCCCGCTGACATCCGGCCTGCGTCAGCGAAGACTGCCCGCGGAGGCGGCGGCAAGGTGAAGTGAGGCCTTGGCCTCAGGCCGACACCAGCGCCAGCACCTGACCGAAGTTGGAGAGCGAGTGCGAGGGCTCCGTCCGCTTGCCCTCGCCCTCGAAGAGCGACGCGGCGTGCCGCCGGGTGATGGCGTTGGCGGAGATGACATCCAGCCGCTCCCGGTACTCGGTGGAGACGTACGTCCCGTACTCCGCCCAGCAGTCCACCGCCCCAATCTGCCGGGCGACGGCGATGTCCTTGTGGAGCGTGTCGCCCACCACCAGCGCCTCTTTTGGATTTACGCCGAAGTCGCGGCAGATGCGCAGCGCCCCCTCGGGGTTGGGCTTCTCGCAGTCCCGCGTCAGCTCCACCACCGGGCAGGCCGCGCGGTAGTCGCCGCGCTCGTCCTTGGCGAGGATGTCCTGGGCGATGAGCTTCTCCTCACCGCGCGAAGGGAAGGAGAAGCCGGGCAGCGTGTAGAGGCCGGAGAGCAGCTTGTCGAACCCCATGGTGCGCGCGCGGTACTCGGCCGGATTTCGCGGGGCGTCCGTCAGCGCCACCACCGGCACCCCCTTCGCCTTCAGCGCGGCCAGCGCGTCCAGCACGCCCTTGTAGGGGCGCAGGTACTTCCGGCGGGCCTGTGCGAAGGCCGCCCGCGCGGGCTGGATGACGAGCTTGTCGAAGCTGCCGAAGTCGGGGAACTCCTCGTGCAGCGAGGACTCCTGCAGCACGTACGGGTACTCGTTGGACTCGTAGCGCGTGTAGACCGCCTTGAGCGACTGCACGACTTTGATCCGCGGGCAGCCGGTGGAGCGGCAGACCGACTCCACCATCGCCTCCACCGCGGGCACCACGTAGTCGATCCACGAATACAGCGTCCCATCCATGTCGGTGATGACCAGGCGCACCATGGGGGGCCTTCTACACCTGTTTGCCGCGGCCCTGGCCCGTGCGTATTGAAGGGCCATGCCGGTGAAGACCAAGCGCTGGAATGACCCGGCGGAGCCCTCCGACGGCACCCGCGTCCTGGTCACCCGGTTCCGGCCCCGCGGCCTGCCGCGCGACCAGGAGTGCTGGGACGCCTGGATGAAGGAGCTGGGCCCCAGCGCGCAGCTGCACGCCGAGGTCTACGGCAAGCGGGGCCCGCCGCTGGGCTGGGAGGGCTACCGCGTCCGGTACCTGGAGGAGATGCGCGCCCAGCGCCCCGCCATTGAATCCATCGCCCGGCGCGTGGCGGCGGGCGAAACCGTCACCCTCTGCTGCTCCTCCGCCTGCGTGGAGGAGGCCCGCTGCCACCGCTCCCTGCTCAAGCGGCTCATCGAGGAAGAGGTCCCGCGCTTCCGCTGAAAAAGAAGCACGCAACTTCTTCCGCGAACCCGCTTCAGGCGGCGGAAAAATCGCCGGAAATGCAGCCGGACTTGGCAGAAACCGCCGCAGGCCTTTGCCGAAGATTCCTGTGTGCGTGGGCGGCCTTAGCGGGCCTCTCCCTCGCAGCCACTGAGAATTCGCGAGGGCGTCATGCCGGGCCTGGACAAGCTGAAGACTGGCAACGAAATGGTGGTCCGCAGCAACCGCGGCGCCGCCGGCCAGACCAGCGTCCGGCTCTGGGTGGATGGCAGCGGCGTGGTTCACGTCCGGTCCGTCTCCGCCGAGGGTCCGGAAGCGGCCGACGCTGTCAGCATCAACGGCCGCCACCCGGCCTTCTCCTACCGCCTGTACACCCCCGCGCCGTGGGACCGCTTCGCCCACGCCACGCCGGCCGACGTCTGGGCGCGCGGGGACTGGGCGGGGATGACCTACGCCAGCTGGGCGCCTCCGCCGTACGTCATCAAGGCGGTCAACGAACCTGTGCGATCCACCCCCGACTCGCTGAAGGACCTTCGGCTGCGGACGGGCGCGTGGATCCAGGCCTGATTCGCCGCTGATTCTGGCCTCCCTCCGTCATAATGGGGGCCCGCCAGTCCCACGAAATGCCTTCTTCCCCAGGCCCCCGTCGCCCCGCATGGACGCCCGCATTTCCGGGAGTTGCGAGGCAGCAGGAACTTGAGGGAAGGTGCGCCGCCTTCAACGGGAGTCGCCGATGACGACGTTTCGAGCACGAAGCCTCGCCCCAGTTGCGCTCCTCTGCGCGCTCGCTGCGCCCGCGCTCGCGGACTACGCGGTCAGCTCCTCGCCGATGGCGTACGCGCCGCTGACCGGCGCCACGCCGGTGACGATGACGGACCCGGACGATGGCTCCGCCGTGGTGCAGCTGGGCTTCACGTTCCCCTACTACGGCGTGAACTTCACCTCGGTGCTCCTCCAGGCGAACGGCGTGCTGTTCTTCAGCGCCACGCCCACCACGCACTACTGCGCGACGGACGTCTGCCGCACGGCGCAGTCGAAGATTCCCAACACCACGCGCTTCGCGCACAACCTCCTCGCGCCGTGGTGGGGAGACCATGACTACTCGTCGGGCGGCGGCATCCGCTGGGTCAAGCCCAACGCGAACGAGATTGTCATCGAGTACTTCAACTACCCGTACTACTCGGCGTCCGGCACCTTCAACTTCCAGGTCCGCCTCAACTCGTCAGGCCTCATCCAGGTCCACTACGGCACCCACACCACCGGGACCGGCAACAGCGGCATCACCGCGGGCTTCGAAGACGCCACCGGGGCCAGCGGCGCGGGGCTGCTGCCGTGCACCGCCACCGCGAACTGCACGCCGACGCAGTGGCCCACCAACACGCTCTTCGTCATCGGCCAGCCGGTCAAGGCGGACATCGTGGTGCAGGACGTGGTGCTGGCGAACATGGTCACCTCCGGCGCCAACCTCAACTTCACGGTGAGCCCCACCTTCCGGAACTTCGGGCAGACCGCGGCCAACAACTTCCTCTGGAAGGCGTACCTCTCCACCAACACCACGCTGGAGCCCGGCACGGACACGCTGGTCTTCACCGCCACCACGCCGGTGAGCGTGGCCTCCGGCGCCGTGGTCACCGCCAGCGGCGCCGCGGTGGTCGCACCCAAGCCCGCGCCCGGCAGCTACTACGTGCTGGTGGAGGCAGACACCACCAACGTGGTGGACGAGTTCTCCGACACCAACAACGTCGGCCGCACCGCCAACCCGTTCACCAACGGGCTGGACCTGGTGGCTGTCTCGGTGACCGGCCCCACCGCCGCTTCGCCCGCCTCCAACGTCAACGCCACGGTGCGCTTCTCCAACCTCGGCTCAGACTCGGTGGCGTCGGTCAGCTACCGCGTGCTGCTGTCCACCGACAAGGTGCTGGACGGGACGGACAAGGAAGTGCACGCCGGCAGCACGCCCGTCACCGGCGCGGAGACCGTCGAGAAGATGGTCTCCTTCAAGCTGCCCAACGGCATCACCACCGGCAGCTACTATTACCTGCTCGAGGTGGACCCGACCAAGTCAGTGCCGGAGTCCAACGAGACGAACAACGTGGTGGCCTCCACCAGCCAGGTGAAGGTGGACCTCCCGGACATCGCGCTGACCGCCATCGAGTTCCACGAAGTGTCGGGCGCCGTGTCCCGCACCGGGTATCTGGGCCAGTCCGCCCGCGTCACGCTGACCGTCAGCAACGTGGGCAGCGTGCCGACCACCGACTTCAAGGTCGGCGTGCTCATCTCCCAGGACGCCACGCTCAACTTCAACACCGACACGTTCTTCCACGACGAGCAGACCGCCGGCCTGGCCGTGGCGGAGAGCCGCACCATGGACTTCGTCGTCCAGCTGCCGCTGGTGGACAAGTTCAACGTGAAGATTCCGACGGGCAACTACTACATCATCGGCATGGCGGACTCCTTCCTGGTCATCCCGGAGCCCACGCCGGAGCTCAACAACGTGAAGGTGGTGAATGGCCCGGTGACGCTCAAGGCGCCCGGCGCGGACTACACCTTCGGCGCGCTCACCGTGCCCTCGCAGGTGGCGGTGGGGGAGCCCATCCCCGTCTTCCGCGTCCTGCGGAACATCGGCAACGCGGAGGGCACCGAGGCCAAGTACCGCTTCTACGCGTCCGTGAACGACTACCTCTCCAAGACGGACTTCCTGCTCACCCAGCTGGGCTCAGGGGGCCCGGCCACCTTTGGCACCGTGACGCTGGCCAAGGGCGCGTCAGACTCGGCGACGCAGTACCTGATGCTCCCTCCGGAGATGCCGCCCGGCGTCTACTACCTGGGCTGCCTGGTGGATGAGGACCAGGAGGTGGCGGAGCTGAACGAGGCGAACAACTTCGTCCTCTCGCAGCCGGTGCAGGTGGGCCGCTCCCCGCTGGCCATCGTCACCGCGGAGCTGCCGGACGCGATGGTGGACATGCCGTACCGGTACCAGCTCACTGCGGCGGGCGTGGATGGCGCGGCGACGTGGCGCGCGGACACGGTCAACGGCACGCTGCCGGATGGCCTGACGCTGGACCAGAACGGGTTGCTCTCCGGCACGCCGAAGACGCTGGGCACCGCCACGCTGGCGGTCCGCGTGAAGAGCGGGAACCAGGAGGCCTTCAGCCGCCTGGTGCTGCGCGTGCTGCCGGTCACCCGCGAGCTCGCGGTCAGCACCACCGCGCTGCCGCCGGCCGTGAAGGGCCCGGGCATGCGCTACGAGGCGAGGCTGGGCGCGGCGGGCGGCGTGATGCCGTACAGCTGGCGCATCCGCTCCGGCTCCCTGCCGGCCGGTATTCGCCTGTCGGGCGAGGGCGTGCTGTCCGGCGTGCTCGAGTCTCAGGTGGGCTTCGTCACCGTCTCCGTGGGCTTTGAAGTCATCGACTCGGTGGGCAACCACGCGTTCGCCACGCTGGGCGTCCGGGTGGTGGAGCCCACCGCGCTGCTCATCTCCCCGTTCACCCCGGCCGACGGGATGGTGGGGACGCGCTACCTGACGGACCTGGCCGCGCACCTGGCGTCCACGCCCGCCCCGTCGACGGATGTCCGCTGGAGCCTCATCGCCGGCGCGCTGCCGCCGGGCCTGGCGCTCACCAGTCAGCAGGGCCGCGGCGTCATCACCGGCGAGCTCAAACGCGCTGGCACCTTCGGCTTCACCGTGCAGGCGGAGGATGAGAAGGGCCGCACCGACAGCGTGGACCTGGTCATCAGCGTCTTCAACAGCCGGGAGAAGGTGGTGGCGGTCAACCCGCCCGGGCTGCTGGAGGCGGGGACGGCGGTCAGCTTCTCCTTCTCGTACCCCACCACCGGCCAGAGTGAAGTGCTCTTCAACGTGTTCTCCGGGGAGCTTCCGCCCGGGCTGACGCTCTCCGACAAGGGCCTGGTCAGCGGCACCGTCGCTTCGGACGCGGCGGCTCGCCGGTATGACTTCGTGGTGCAGGCCACGGACGCGCAAGGCGGGACGGGCTACGGGCCCTTCGCGCTCGAGGTGGGCGCCCCGGTGAAGAAGGGCGGCTGCAGCGCGGTGGACGGCGGCCTGTTCCTGCCCGCCGCGCTCGCCGCGCTGGGGATGCTGGCGCGGCGCCGCCGGCGCTGAAGCGTCAGCCGGCGCGCTGCAGGGCCTTCAGAGAGAGCAGCTGCTGGTCCAGGGCGCGCAGGTCGCCCTCCAGCTCTACGCGGGCGGCGTGGGACTTCTCGACAATCTTCGCGCTCTGCCCGGCCATGGTCTCCGCCCACTTCTTCACCTCGGCCAGGTGGGCCAGCTGCCGGACGATGGAGCGGGTGGCGTCGTCGATGACGGCCATCGCCTTGCCCACGCCCTCCGTCCGCTTGCCGGTGCGCACCACCAGCGCCCGCGCCACGCTGAAGGCCGCGCGCACGTAGACGTCGGTCTCCGGGTCCGCCGGGTCCCAGATGGCCACCACGTCCGGGCCGAAGCGGGCGAACGGCGCCAGCTCCGCCGGGGCCACCTGCCGGGAGAAGATGAGCACGCCGCCCGGGGCGCCGTCCTGCGTGCGCGCCTCCTCCAGCTCCGCCAGCGCGCGCGCCAGCGGGTTGCCGGGCTCATTCACCGCCAGCCAGAGGATGCGGGTGCCCGGGTTGGCGGACTCCGGGCCCATCTGGGTGACGAAGCGCTCCCAGCCACCGCGGGTGGAGAGCCGGTCGAACAGGTCCCCCGCCTTCTGCGCTTCTGAGCCGGCGAGGGCGGAGAGCAGGTCCTCGAAGCGCCCCTTCACCGCGCGGGCGCCCTCGCGGGCGGCGGTCTGCGTACCGAAGAACTCGCGGGCCTCGCGCTGGAACTGGGCGTTGCGCTGCTCCAGCCCCTCCAGCGCGCTGTGGAGCTCCCGCTTCAGCCGGCCCAGGGACGAGCGCTCATCGTCCAGCGAGAGGCTCTGGTCCACGCGTTCACGCGTGCCGTCGATGAGCTTGGCCAGCCGGCTCATCACGGAGCCCTCGGCGTCCCCGCTCAGCTTCTCCAGCAGGCGGGAGAGCGCGGTC
The DNA here is from genome assembly GCA_044230055.1 of Myxococcaceae bacterium. GTDB lineage: Bacteria > Myxococcota > Myxococcia > Myxococcales > Myxococcaceae > JBGART01. The sequence continues at coordinate 58,286 of JBGART010000018.1, forward strand.
TGGGGAGAGTCGAGGGAGAACTCGCGCAGAATCTCCGCGCGCTGCGCCACCAGCGCGGAGTCCACCACCGCCTGCACGTGCGTCCGCAGGCCCTGCGCGTCCTCGCGCGACAAGAGGCCCGCCAGGACGCTCTGCTCGCCCAGGTGCTGCTGGAGCAGCGCGTTGATGCGGGTGGACTCGGCGCCCAGCTGCTCGCCCAGGCGGAGGGAGAGCTCCCCGCCCTTCTCCAGCAGCAGGTCCAGCTTCTGCGCGACGGCGCCCGTGGCGGGGTCAAACTGGCGCTGCAGCGCTTCGGTCAGCTGCTGCACCTCCACGGAGCCCTTCTCCGCCATCGCGGTGCCCAAGTCCGCGATGAGCTTCATCCCGGCCTCGTGGATGACGTTGGCATCCAGAGAGCCGCCCGCCGAGCGCAGCGCCAGCATCCCGATGCGCAGCGCCGCCAGCGCCACCGCCTGCCGCTCTTCGCCGTCCGCGCGCTTGCGCAGCTCGCCCACCACCTCCGGGTCCGTCACCTCCAGCTTCAAGGTGAGGGCGGTCTTCTCGGTCGGAAGTGAACGGACGGAACGCGTCCGCGAGGACTCGCGTGCAGTGCTCTTCATGGGGGACCCCTCCGGCGGCGCAATCTAGCGTGCCGCTCCCACGCCCATCACGACAAAGACGGAAGCGCCAGGAAAGTCGATCCCTTGCGCGCGTCAGGCCTGGCGGGGTGGCGGTTCAACCTCCGGGAGGGAGGCGAAGAGGCTCAGGCCCAGGTGTCGGGCGAGGAACCGGGCGGCGAGCTGGCCCTTCACGCTGTTGCCCGCCACGTCGAGCCGCGGCGCGAAGGTGCCGAGCCCTCCTTTGCCGGGCGCCGCAGTGACAATGCCGCCGCCGATGCCGCTCTTCCCGGGCAACCCCACGTCGTAGAGCCAGTCGCCGGAGGTCTCGTACATCCCGGCGGTGGCCATCACCGCCAGCACGTGCGGGCAGACGTCTGCGTCCACCACGCGCACCTTCGTCACGGGGTTCACGCCGCCGTCCGCCAGCGTGGCGCCCATCACCGCGAGGTCCTTCGCGGTGACGCTCAGCGAGCACTGGCGCGTGTAGAGGTCCGTCGTCTTCGCCGGGTCCCACGCGAGCCGGCCCAGGCCGTGGAGAATCCAGGCGAGCCCGTGGTTGCGGTGATGCGTCCTGGACGCGGACGCGTAGACGTCCTTGTCGAGCGAGAGCTGTCTCCCGGCGAACTGCGACAAGCCGTCCAGGATGAAGCGCCAGCGCGCGTCGTCCGTCCCGCCCGGCGCCAGGCTGGTTGTCGCCAGCGCGCCTGAGTTCACCATCGGGTTCGTGCGGCCGTCGCGGCTCAGGTCCAGCGCCATCACGGAGTTGAACGGCAGCCCGGTGCTGTTGACGCCCAGCCGGCGGCGCACCTCTTCGGCACCGAGCGCCTGGCAGACCAGCGCGAGGACGAAGGGCTTGGAGACGCTCATCACGGCGAAGGCCTGGTCCGCGGCGCCGGCGGAGTACAGCCGGCCGTTGTTCCCGGCCACGCAGAGGCCGAACGCGTCCGGGGAAGCGCGCGCCAGGGCGGGGTACACCTGGGAGCACTCGCCGTCCGCGTTGTCCCGGAAGCGCCGGTGCGCTTCGTCCACCAGCCGCTGTACGTGCTCAGGGGAGGGGAGCTGGCCGGTGGAGACGAACGCGGGGTCCATGCGCGTGGGACGGTGGGGGCGCGCGCGGCCATCCGGGAGGTGGCCGGTGCGGTCAGTGGAGTGTCAGGAAGCGGAGCCCTTGCGCACTTCTCCGTCCGCGCGGGTCGGAGCCGGTCGTCTCTCTCAAGCGAGGCCGTCCATGGAATCCGCCGCGAAGCTCACATCCGTCCGTCAGCAGCCCGCCCCCAGGCGGGGCGTCGCCATCTTCTTCGGGACCGTCGCCCTCTGCAGCGGCGTGATGGGCTTCCTCACCGGAGGCATGAAGGGCCGGTCTGCAGGCTGGGAGGAGATGCTCATCTACGCGGTGCCCAGCGTGGTGTGCGCGCTCATCGCCATCGCGGTGCGGCGCTCCGCCATCAGCTACGCAGCCCTCGTGGGCGCAGTGCTGGGGATTATCGGCTTCGTGCTCGGCGCGTGAGGCGGCTGGCCGGAAGGAGCTCCGCTTCGAGCGTAGCGCCGCAAGGCGCGCAGTCGGCGCGGAAACCCGCGCAGTGCCGGCGCGGGGCAGTCTGGGCGGGGGGACGCGGGTTCTATGCAGTGCTGTCCGTGCGGCGGCGCGGGAATGGGTGCGCTGCTGGCTTGCAGGCCCATATCCCTGAGGGTGGTCAAGGCAGGCGGGATTGTCCTGGGCGGCTGCCGGCGGGCGCCCGCC
>JBGART010000018.1:60642-158950 GCA_044230055.1 Myxococcaceae bacterium
GGGCGCCCGCCGGCAGCACGACCGCTGCGGCCAGGCCTGGCGCTGCTTCCTCACCCAGTATGCGCTCCCCGAGGTGCAGGTCCCCGCCTTCGTTTCAGCCCCGAGCTGTCCCCGACAGCGCCGAGAATGAGCGCTTGTCTTCACTCCACACCCGCGTTCCCCTGTCCAGACTGCCTGCGAGCCAGCAGTGCGCTCGTTCCCGTGTCGGTACGCTCCAGACCCGCGTTCCCCTGTCCGGACTGCCTCCGCGCCGTTCCCGCGCCGGTGCGCACCCCAGACCCGCGTGGCCCTGTCCGAGACTGCCTGCGAGCCGGCAGCGCGCTCGTTCCACGCCGGTGCCCGGATAGCTCAGCCGCAGCCCCTCCTCCCCCTGCCCAGACAGCCTCCGGACGTCACAAACGCTCAGAGAAGCCGGTCGCCCTTCTCCGCCCGCGCGGACAGCCGCGCCGCCGCGTCTACCTCCTGCGCGGCGTGCGAGCAGATGAAGCACCCGTACCCATCCGGGCTGCGCTCCACACGAAGCCCCGCGGCTTGAGGCGGCGCGACCGGGAGCACCGCAGCGAACGCGTGGCCTTCGCGCTGGAGCGCCGGGAGCGGAGCGCCGCGCGCGAGGTCCAGGCTGAGCTTGAGCAGCGACGTCCCCAGCCGCGCCTCCACCGCGAGCCCGGCCGGTCCCCAGGTCGGCTCCATCCCGTCGAGCGCCCAGGTATCCCGGTGCCGCGCGAGCGTGAGCACCCCCAGCCCACCCAGGTTCAGCACCTGCGCCATCGCCCCGGCGAGCACCAGCAGCGCCGCCTCATCCGGCGCGGGCGACTCGAACACCTTCGTTCCCTCGCGCAGCGCCACCGTCCAGCTCGCCAGTGCGATGCCTTGCCGTCCAGAGGACGCCACCAGCACGCGCGTCCGCACCTGCGGCGCAGGTTGAGCGAGCAGCTCGCTCCCCAGCCGTTCCCGCGCCAAGCCCAGGTGATAGAGCGGCGAGCCGCCGCTGGCGATGCGCACCGGCCCGCCCACCTCGCCCACCAGCTCCAGCGGCGCGCCCCAGCGCGCCAGCGCGGACTCCAGCTCTCCCAGCGTCCCCGCGACCATCGACTCCAGCGCGGGAAGACCTGCCGACTGAATGAGGCTCCGCGCCCGGCGGCGGGGCAGTGTCACCGGCCCCACTACCAGCCAGGAGCCCGACTGACGCCAGGCCGGGGCCAACCCCTGCGGCGCGACAATGAGGTCGCACTTCGAAGACCGGGCCAGCTCCACCGCGCCCTCCTCGTCCGCAGGCGGGCAGAGCGTCGCGCCCACGCCCAGCTGCGCGAGCGACGTCAGCGCCACCGCCGCCTCGGGCCCGGAGAGCATCACCAGGGCACGCGCCGGCATCGGCGCTGCCTGGGGCCCTGCGTCTACCGGGACCGGCGCAGCGCCCGGCGGGGGCGGCGCGAGCAGCTGCTCCAGCCGCGCGCGCTCCTCCAACGTCGCAGGCAGCCCGGCGACGCTCAAATCCAGCGGCGTCTCCAGCGTGGGCGGCTGCGACACATTCCGCGTCACCTCCAGCGCGGAGAGCGCGGCCTGCGGCCCCGCCTGCGCGAAGACCACGTCCATCGCGTTCGGCTCCGGGGAGTAGGGCGGCTCGCGCGCGGCGTCCCCCACCAGCGTCAGTGGCGCGGTCAGCTCCTCGGGCTCAATCTCCAGTACCCACTCCGCCGGCGTGGCCGAGGGCTGCGAGGGCGGTGCGGGCGTGCGGTCCAGCATGGCCAGCGCGTCCAGCGCTTCGTCCTGCGTAATCTCCCTCAGCTTGGGCGGTGACTGGGTGAGCAGCTGCGCGACGTCCGGGACCAGCGGCGGCGCCACCGCGGTGCGCGCCTCCTGGTCGCTCGCGTCCAGCCGCAGCACCGACAGCCACTGCTCCTGCGCGTCCACCGTACGCTGGCCGGCAGAGAAGGAGCGCGCCGCCTCGCGGTAGACCATCAGGGCCCGCGCGCGTTCGCCCATCGACTCCAGGCCGGCCGCCGAGAGCGCGAAGAGCTCCGGGTCTTCCGGGTGGTGGTCCAGAGACGCGCGCAGCGAGGTCAGCGCCCGGCGGCCCTGGGAGAGCTTGAGCGCCACGCGCGCGGCGCCCTTCGCGCTGTCGGCGTCCTCCGGGGAGAGCTTGGCAATCTTCTCGTACAGCTCCAGCTGCTCCAGCGCGTCCGTGTCGGCCGAGAGCGCCAGCGCCAGCTTGCGCAGCCGGGCCAGCGCCTCCTTCGGCTTGCCGGCCTCCACCAGCGCGTCCGCCAGCGCGACGGACGCGCGCGCCCCTTCATCCACCTGCGAGCGGAGCCGGAGGATGGCCAGCCGCCCCTCGAGGTCCGCGCGGGAGACGGCGTCCTGCTCGGCCGCGCGCAGCACCGCCAGCGCGTCGCCCTTGCGCTTCACGTCCATCAGCTGCTGCGCCAGCCGCAGCGCCAACGCCACGTCGTGTGGCGCCAGCCGCGCCGCCTGCCGGAGCGCGGCCACGGCCTTGCTCGCCATCCCGTCCGCGAGGTGCAGGTCCGCCAGCTTCGCGAAGGCTTCCGCGGCGGGCAGCGCTTCGCCCAGGCGCTCCTTCAGCTCCGCCACGCGCAGCTGCGCGCGGGAGTCCTTCGGCGTGGCGGCCAGGTGGTCCGCGTAGGCGCCCACCGCGCCAGCCAGGTCGCCCTTCTTCTCAAGCTTCTGCGCGTCCTCGAGCGTCAACCGTCGGCCGGGCATGGCGCGGAGTGTAGGTTTCAACGACTTCTCAAGTCTTCACCGAATTGGGCGATAGACTGCCGCCCGTGATGACCCTCGAACAGCTCCTCGGCCTCCTGGCGGTGGGTGTGAAGAAGGGCGCAAGCGACATCCACCTCGAAGTGGGTTACCCGCCCTCGTACCGGATTCGCGGGGACCTCTTCACGGCGCGGATGGAACGGCTCACGGCGCAGGAGACGGGCCTCCTCGCGCAGCATGTCCTGGGCAAGGACGACGCCTTCTTCACCGGCGGCCGCCACGACGTGGACCGCGGCTTCGGCATCCAGAGCGTCTCCCGCTTCCGGGCCAGCATCTTCCGGCAGCGCGGCTCGCCCGGGATGGTGCTGCGGGTCATCCCGTTCGAGGTGCCCTCCATCTCTTCGCTCAACCTGCCCCCGGTGATCGAGTCCATCGCCGGCGCGCGCAGTGGGCTGGTGCTGGTGACGGGCGCCACGGGCAACGGCAAGTCCACCACCATCGCGTCGATGCTGGACCATGTGAACAAGACGGAGCGGCTGCACATCATCACGATTGAGGACCCCATCGAGTACGTGCTGACGCCCGACAAGTCGGTCGTCATCCAGCGGGAGGTGGGCGTGGACACGGACTCCTTCCGCAGCGCGGTGCGCGCGGCCATGCGGCAGGACCCGGACTTGGTGATGGTGGGCGAGATGCGCGACGGCGACACCGCGGAGACCTGCCTCAAGGCGGCGGAGACCGGCCACATGGTCATCTCCTCGCTGCACACGCCGGACGCGCAGCGCACCATCGGCCGCTTCGTCGGCATGTTCGAGTCCAGCGAGCAGCCCGCCGCGCGCAGCCGCCTGGCGGAGAACCTGAAAGCCATCATCGGGCTGCGGCTGGTGATGAAGAGCGACGGCTCCGGCCTGGTGCCCGCGGTGGAGGTGCTGCTCGCCACGCGCACGGTGCAGGAGGCCATCCGCGACTCGACGAAGACCGAGACCCTCTTCGGCCTGATGGAGAAGGGGAAGGCGGACATCGGGATGCAGACGTTCGACCAGCACCTGATTGACCTGTGCCAGGCGGGCACGGTCAGCCCGGAGACCGCCCGCGCCAGCGCCACGCGGCCTGCGGAGGTGGAGCGGACGCTGATGCTCGGAGGGACGTAAGCGTGGGCCTGCGCCGCGCGGTGGCCGTCGACCGGGACCCAGGCATGCTGGCCTCGCTCACCGTGGAGCTCGGCCGCAGCGGGTTCACCGTGGAGACCTTTGCCTCCACTGTCGGCCTCACGCCGGACCTCCTCGCGCTCGGCCGTCCGGATTTTCTGGTCATCGATGGCGGGCTCAAAGGCTTGGACGCCGCGGCGCTGCTGGTGCTCGTGCGGTCCATGAAGGCGCGGCTGCCGGTGCGGATTGCGCTCTCCACGGAGCAGGATCCGGTGGCGTTGGCGAAGAAGACCGGCGCGGATGTCGTCGTCACCCGAGAGCAGCTGCGCACCGAGGGCGTGAAGGCGCTGGGGTTGGTTCCCGGCGAGGGCGAACGGCTGGACGTGCGCGCCATCCTGGATGAGGTGTTGGGCCGGCCGGAGTTTCAGCCGGTGCAGGTGCTGAAAGTAAAGCTGGATTTGTTCAGCGAGAGCCGGCTGTTCATCTCCCGCGCCACGCAGGGCAGCGCGGGCGTGTTCGTGGCCACCTCGCTCCTGCCGCCCCTGGGGCAGCAGCTGCAGCTGGAGCTGGAGCTGTTCGGGAAGAACACGGTGCGCACGCCGGGCGAGGTGGTGTGGCACCGTTCGCGGGATGGCTTCTCCGCGAAGATGGCCGCGGGGATTGGCGTGAAGCTGCTGGACGTGAGCGAGCCGGACCGCGCGCTGATTGACCGCTACCTGGAAGTGCGTGAGCCGCTGCTCTGGACGGCGTGAACGCGCGTCAGTCCTTGTCGCCCAGCACGGCCCAGCCAAGCCCCAGCGCGCCAGCGCCGACCAGGGCGCCACCCACCGCCGCTGCTCCGATTCGGCGAGGGACGGTGTCGATGAACGCCTGCTTTGAGGCGTTCTCGTGGGTCAATGCGCTCACGTCCTTAGCCAGCTTCCGCGCGGCGGCTGTGTCGAGCGACCTCGTGAAGGCTGCGACAGCGCTCCTGTGGTTCGTGAGGATGACCTGGTCCGGGTGCTTCACTGTGATTTGGAGGTCCTCGGGCCGAGCGTCCAGCACCCTCCCCATATCTCCAGTGACCGACTTCCACTTTTGGTCCTCGTACACCTCGACGTTGAAGGAATCGAAGAACGCCTCGCGAACGCTTGCGGCAGCGAGCTCGCCTTGGGCGTTGCCAAGCTCCTCCGTGTCTTTGAGCGCTGCGGAGAAGACCGCCTCGACGGGCCGCGCGGCAGGCACCTCGCGCGGCCGGAAGAGGTTGAGGGGATTGGGGAGTCGGAAAGAAGGAGCCATACCGAATCTTCGGATCCTGGCAGCCACCGGTTTCGTAAAGTCTCTTCACTCAATCTGGACTTTCGGGAGCAGGCGCTTCAGGAACGCGGGCGCCCACCAGTTCGCCTTGCCGAGCAGCTCCATCGTCGACGGCACCAGCAGCGCGCGGACCACCGTGGCGTCCAGCGCAACGACGAGGGCCATGCCCACGCCCACCGCCTTGACCACCACGTCCTCCGCGGTGGCGAACGCGCCGGCGACCACGACCATGACCAGCGCCGCGCTCGTGATGAGCCCACCCACCCGCTCCAGGCCCAGCGCCACGCTCTTGGTGTTGTCGCCCGTCTTCTCGTAGAGCTCCTTGATGCGGCTCAACATGAAGACCTCGTAGTCCATGGAGAGGCCGAACAAGATGGCGAACAGGATGACCGGCAGCGTGGTCTCCACGAAGCCGGTGTCCTCGATGCCCAAGAGCCCGGAGAGGTGGCCCTCCTGGAAAATCCACACCAGCGCGCCGTAGCTGGCGGAGAGGGAGAGCGCGGTCATCAGAATGGCCTTCAGCGGCAGCAGCACCGACTGAAACATCACGAACAGCGCGAGGTACGTGATGACGACGACCAGCACCACCGCCAGCGGGAAGTCGTCGTAGAGCGCCGTGGAGAAGTCCACCAGCTCCGCTTGCCGCCCGCCGATGCGGACGCTCAAGCCGGCGGGCTGCAGCTCGCGCAGATGGCGCACGAGGTGGGTGCCCTCGGGTGAGCTGTAGCGCACGTTGGTGGTGAAGCGCACGGTGGCGGAGTCGCCGTTGACGAAGGAGCCGAGGAATTGACGCAGCCTTGGGTCCAGGCCTTCGGGGTCCTTGCGGTACTGCTCGAGGAAGGCCTGCGCCTGCTCCCGCGGCAGCTGCAGCATGTCCTGCGTGCCGACAAGGACCTTGTCCACTTCGGGGAAGCGCTGCTTCACCGTGAGCGCGTAGTCGAAGAGCGCGTCGGTGTTCTTCGCCTCCGTCATCGCCGTGCCGTCGCGGGTGGCGACGAGGACCAGCAGGTCGCTGTCCTTCCCGGCGGTGGGGAAGTGCTGGTCGAGCAGCTCCGCGGCAATGCGGCTGGGCTCCTGCTTGGGCAACGCCCGGTAGGTGGGGCCGCCGAAGTTCATCCGCAGCACCGGCGCGCCGAGCAGCAACAGGCCGCCGAGCACCGCCAGCGAGATGACCACCGGGTAGCGTGAGACCGCGGTGGCGATGCTGTGCCAGAAGCCGCGCGGCTCGCCCAGCTCGCGCTCCAGCTTCCGCTCCACCGGCATCAGGCCCGGCAGCTTGAGGGCGTTCACCTTCGGGCCCAGCGCGCAGAGAACCGCGGGCAGCAGCGTGACCGCAGCCAGCACGCTCACCGCCACCACCATCATCCCGCCAATGCCGATGCTGCGCATCATGGAGAAGTCGAAGACCAGCAGGCTTGCCATCCCAATCATCACCGTGAGGCCGCTGACGAAGACGCTCTTACCCGCGGTGGCGATGGCGGTGGCCGCCGCGCCCTTGCGGTCTCCCTTCTGCACGTACAGCTCTTCCCGGAAGCGGCTGACGATGAAGAGCGAGTAGTCGATGCCCACCCCCAGCGCGAGCATGGAGGAGACGTTGAGCACGAAGATGGAGAGGTCCATCGCGTGGCCGAGGAAGAAGATGCCCATCAGCGCCACCGCCGTGCTGGCCGCCGCCATCATCAGGGGCATCGCCGCGGCCACCATGGTGCGGAAGACGAGCAGCAGGATGAGCAGCGCCGCCGGGAACGTGTAGAGCTCCGCGCGCCGCACGTCCTCCATCGTCTGCTTGGCGAAGGCGGCGAGCACCACCGGGATGCCGGTCACCTTCACGTCCAGCCCTGCGCCGGGTTTTATTTTCGCGCGCAGGTCGTCCAGTCGCTGGGTCGCCGCGTTGTTGTCCAGCTTGAGGCCGACCAGGGCGTACGTGTAGCGGCCGTCGGCGCTAACGAAGTCGGGGGACTCGGTGCTGGCGAAGCTGTGGACATGCAGGACGTCCGGGTCCTGGCGCAGCGGGGCCAGCGCGTCATCAACCTTTTGGGACCACTCCGGGTCCTGCGCGTTGGCGCCCTCCGGCAGCGTGAAGACCGGGACCATGTACGTCTTCCCCGCGCCGAACCGGGCGGAGAGCGCCTGGCTCACCTGGACAGAGTCCGCCACCGCCAGGGTGAACGCGTCCGTCTTCAGCACGCCCGGAGCGCGCGGCGCGAAGAGCGCGGCCAGCGCGATGACCGCCCCCCAGATGCCGATGACCACCCACCGCGCCCCGTACATCGCCGAACCCAGCCTGTGGAACATGGCGGGAACCAAGCACGGGTTCCGCCCGCGTCGCAGCAGTTTCCGCGCCGGGTGTGGCAGGCTCGGCACTCGGAGGTTCACATGGCGCGCGGGTGGTGGGACCCCGTTGTGAGGTTCGTCCTCGCGGGCGGGCTGTCGATTTACCTGATGGCCCTCGTAGGGTTGGTGGCGCTCGTGGCGGCGGCGCTGACCGTGGTGGGCTTGCGCACCGGCTGGGCGCGTGCGGGGCGGACGCCGTTTATCGTTCTCTGTCTGTGCGTCGGCGCGGCGCCGTTGGCCGGTGTGGTTGGCGGCGTCCACGGTGCCATCCGCATCAGTGATGCGGTGGAGGAGGTGAACCCCGCGGACAAGGCGACCATCCTCGCCGCCGGCATTTCAGAGTCGATGTACGCCGTCTATGTCGGGAGCGCCGAGGCGGGCGCCCTGGGCCTCCTGGTCTTCGCGCTCACCCTGCTGATGGCGCGTGTCGGGAGGAGACGCGGGGCTGCTCCGGTGCCGTGAAGCAGTGGCGTACCGGCGCTTGGACCTACTCGTCTCCTCAAGGATGACTGCAGGGAGTCGCTGAAGGGCGGTGCCGTTGACCCTGCTCCCAACTCGGTGCTACCGGCGGTCACATGAGACGCGCGTCCCTCCTGCTTTGCGCGGTGCTGTTGGCCTGCCCCGGCGCCTCCACGCCGGACGCCGGCCCATCGGCTCCGGACGCGGGTGAGCCCGACGCGGGCGCGGAGCTCCGGTGCGCATGCCCCTCCTCTTTGGCCTGCGACGAGGCCTCGGGGCAGTGCCGCGCGGAGGCGCTCGCTTGGGTGAAGATGGCGGATGGCGTGGCGCTGTGGACGCGCATCTACCTCCCAGCGGACGCGCGGGGGCCGGTGCCGGTCATCGTGGAGCGCTCGCCGTACCTTTTCCCTTTGAAGGGTTCGCGCGACTTCCAGGATGAGCGCGGGCGCTTTCACGCCTCCCGCGGCTACGCCTTCGTCAGCCAGAGCGTGCGAGGCCGCTTCGAGTCCGAGGGCACCTTCCGGCCGTACGTCGACGAGTATGCGGACGGCGCGCGGACCCTCGACTGGGTTGCCGCGCAGCCGTGGTGCAACGGGAAGATTGGAACGCTTGGCTCCTCGTACATGGGCTTCACTGCGCTGGCGGCGGCGGTGGACCAGCCGAAGGTGGCGGTCATCATCGCGGACGACGCGCCGGAGGATGAGGCCTTCGAGTTCGCCGGGGGGACGCCCAGTCTGGGCGAGCTGAACTGGCAACACTTGCTGGACCACGCCTACTACCCGGCCTCCTCGATGGACGTGCAGTCGACGAACGCGCTGGACGCGCTGGGCGCGGACACGCTCGTGCTCGGACGGGAGGCGCCGTTCTGGAGACAGGTGGTCCAGGCGGAGGCGCCCGTGGGCCCGGTCTATGACGAGCACACCCTCCGCACCCGCTACGCTCGCATCTGCGCGCCCGCGCTGATTCTCGCCTCGGCCCAGTCGCGCTGGAGCGACCCCATCCGCATCTGGCGGGGCCTCTCGACGCAGGGTTGCCCGCAGCACCGGTCCGAGGTGGGCTTCCTCTTCACGCAGGAGAAGCACTCGTTCCACACGACGGAGCTCACCACCACCCGGACGCCGGAGAACCAGCGGATGCTGGACGCGCTCGACCACTTCCTGCGCGGTGGCCCGGCGCCCGCGCTGCCCTTCGCCTTCGCGGCTTCCGGAGACGACGCCGGCTATCGGACGGTCAAGGATTGGCCACCCCCGGCGAACGAACAGGTGCTGTACCTGAGCAACAGCACGACCTCGCCCACGCTCGGAGACCTGACCGTCGCTCCGCCCGGCGCGCAGCCGGCGGATGCGCTGGAGGTGGACCCAGAGACGATGGACCCGTGTTCGAACAGCTACCCCTACGCGGCCTACCTCGGCCCGGTGCAGCCCGCGGGGGCGCTGGTCGCCGGGGAGCCGCGGCTGGAGCTGCACGTGAGCGCCTCCTCCCTGGACGCCGACGTGTTCGCCTTCCTCTACGAGTACCGCGCCACCGCCACGCCGAAGGTGAAGGCCTTCGGCCGGTCCGGCAGTCTCCGCCTCCGCTTCCGCGACGGCGCTTCGGCCCCGCTGACGCCGGACGTCCCGGTGAAGGTGACCCTCTCGCTCCCGCCCATCGCCCACCGGCTCGCGCCGGGCAGCGCGCTGATGTTGGTGCTCACCGCCGGGGACTGCCGCTTCCTCGAGAACCCGCAGTCGGGAGAGCCCCTGGCCGCCCAGACGCGCCGTCAGAAGGCCACCCTCCGCTACCTCCACGACTCCGCGCACGCCTCCCGGCTCCTCGTGCCAGTGCTGGCGCCCTGAGGCCGGCCTGCGGTAACTGTGGCCCGGACGATGCGGGTGCCCCCTGGAGACAGCCCTCCACCCCCGGAGCGGAAGCAGACCGTGCGCGAAGCGCTCAGAGCAGCGCTGCGCAAAGGTCCTCTCACGGCCAAGGACCTCTCCGCGGAGGTGAAGATTCCGGAGAAGGAGGTGCCGCCTCACCTCCAGCACCTCGAGCGCTCAGCGAAGGCCGAGGGCGAACGGCTGGTCATCCTTCCGGCCTCCTGCCTCGCGTGCGGCTTTGCCTTCTCGCAGCGGACGCGGTTGACCACGCCAGGACGCTGTCCCGAGTGCAGCAGCGAGCGGATTGAGCCTCCGCAGTTCAAGCTGGACGAAGCCTGACCGCGCTGGCGAGACACTGATGACAGAGGCCGGCTAGGCTCTGCGCGAAATGGGCATGAGCATCGACTACGTCTCGGCCGGCATCCTCATCGTCGCTTACGTCCTCTCGCAGATTCGCGCCCTCCCGGTCCGGGTGCGGTACGGATTGATGGGCGGGGCGTTCGCGCTCATCGGCGTGATGCGGCTGCGGCTGGGGGCGGGCGTGGGCATCAACCTGGCGGTGACGGCCATCGCCTTCGCCCTGGCCATCTACTACCTCGTCCGCGCGATGCGTTCCCGCGCGCGCTGAAGCAGCCTGGAGGGACACCATGGTGCGTTGGGGGTTGCTGGTCTGGCTGGGAGCGATGCTGGGCTGTGCGCATGCGGCTGGGAGCGCGGCGGAGTGCCCGCCCGTCCAGCACCCGCGCTGCCTGACGACGGAGGACTGCAAGACGGATTCGCGCGGCTGCCTGACGTGTCAGTGCGGCACCGGCGGCTATGTGCCGTCCGAGTCGCCGGTCACTCCCGGGGCGCCCCCGCTTCGGTAGCCCTCGCTGGTTGAAGCAGAGCGGTTCATCGGCGTGCGAAGGTTTGCGCCACCTCTCGACTATGCGCCTGACGGCGCAACGCTCGAGGCGAGCGGGGGAGGCCGACGCGGGTCAGCGGGGCGCGGTCGTCCCCGTTCGCGTCGAGCGTTGCGCCGTCAGGCGCATAGTCGAGACGTCGGCCGTCGGCAGTGCTTCCGTGGCTTGGCTCATGGGCCGCTTCGCTCTGCTTGAAACAAACCGGCAAATGGCCGTGCGTGGGTTTGCGCCACCTCTCGACTATGCGCCTGACGGCGCAACGCTCGAGGCGAGCGGGGGAGGCGCCTGACTGAGAACAGCTGTTCCTCCGACGAAATGGCCGGCCGGGGCCGGGCTTCCCCCCCCTCGACGCGGGTCAGCGGAGCGCGGTCGACGGCGGCGCCCGGTCCACTCCGAACGCGCGGCGGTACATGCGGCGGAGGAAGAACGCGGCGAGCGCGAGGGCGACGAGCAGCTGGGTGAAGCTGCCGAAGAACATCAGGCTCCAGCCACGGAACTTCGACATGAACCAGACCAGGGCGGCGCAGCAGAGCAGGAACGCGCCCAGGTCCACGGCGGTCCGGACGGAGCCCAGCTCGCTCAAGGGGAAGACCATCCGCACGCCTACGACGGATGCGACGAGGCAGACGACGGGCGCGGCGATGAGCGCGGCGTTCGCGTCCAGCGGGCTGCGGTCGTGGAGCGCCTGCGCGAGGAAGAGCACCACCAATTCCAGAGACACAGCGAAGAGCGCCACGCCCATCAAGGTGCTGGCGACGAAACGCCCGTCCGCGTCCGTCTTGCCCGCCTTCCCAATCCACGCGAGCACGGTCCCGACGAAGGGGAGCAGCACGCTCGCGGCGAGCAGGAGCAGGCCGTTCGCGTCGGCCCAGCCGTAGGCGGCGAAGAGCAGCTCATTCAGGGTCACGCGCAAATGATAGACGCCGGGTTTGGGAGGACAGGGGGGCGGGTCCGCTCACATCGCGCGAGACGCTCGCCGGTCTGCTTACCCGCGACGCCGCTCACGGCTGCCCTCCGGGGCGGCGCGCTACTGAGCGTTCAGCCGTTCGCAGTAGCCTCCCGCGTCAGCTGAACGCAGCAGGGAGGCGCCATGTCCGACCGACCGCCGGGCTTCAAGGTGCAGACCACCTATGCGAACCGGATTCTGCGGCTGGGCGTGTGGGGCTTCTGGACCCTGCCCATCGCGCGGGACTTCGAGAAGGCGGCGATGGAGTCCATCCGGGAGCTGACTGCGCTCAAGCGCGCCTGGGTGGTGCTCGCGGACTTGAGCGACTACCCGCCGCAGAACGCCGACGTCCAGGCGGTGCATCAGCGGCTGATGGCCCTGGCGAAGAAGTCCGGGAACATCGGCGCGGCCAACGTGGTGTCACAGGCGTTGAGCGAGAGCCAGATTCGCCGCCTGTCCGAGCAGAGCGGGCTGCCGACCTTTGCCTTCTTCACCGACGAAAAGAAGGCCGTCGCCTGGCTGGTCACCGTGTTGAACGCAGGCTCGGTGGTCCCCGCCTGACGGCCGGGGCCTAACGATAGCTGCGCGTCGCGGGCCTCAGGTCGTCGCCGTACCCAAGCGTCGCCCTCCGCGGCCGCACGGATACGCTCGACGGCGGCGACGCGCGCGTCCACCTCCGCGCTGCGCGTGGCGCAGACCTGGTGGACGGTGGCGCGAACCTTCTGAGAGTCGGGACGACACCCGAGGAGGAGGACGAGGACGGCAGACAGGGTGGCTCGCACGGCGGAACAGACCCGACAGAGCGGCCGGCTGCGCAGCGGTCCGAACGGACCCAGCGCCGCGGCGTGACGAACGGTCCTGGAGGAGGGGCGAACGGTCAGGCGCTCAACGCGCTGTTAACGCGCGTGCGCGAGGCTCATACCTCTACCGGGCCCTGATCTCCCTGTCATGTAGGCGCGTTCCGTCCGGTGTCATGGGGCCCGAACCTGCGAGGGTTGCTAAAGGGGCATAACGCTTGCAAATTCGGTTACCCTTCCCAGGCCCTCCACCCAGGTCCTCCTTTATATGGCTCGTTCCCCCCGTCGTTGGCTGGTGCAGGTCCTTCTCGTGGGGGCGCTTGTCAGCGCCTGTCGGGACCCTGGCATCACGCGGACGCTGCCGCCGGACGTGCGGGTGGACAGCTACACGCAGCAGAACGCGTCGAAGGTGGACGTGCTGTGGGTGGTGGACAACTCGGGCTCGATGGCGCCGCGGCAGGAGAACCTGGCGAGAAACTTCCAGGTGTTCATCGACCTCTTCAGCAAGGGCGCCATCGACTACCGCCTGGCCGTGACAACGACAGACGTCTTCAAAGACCAGGGACAGTTCAAGGGCACGCCGAAGATTATTACGCCCACCACCGGGAACCCGGCGACGGCCTTCGCCGCCAACGTCCGCGTGGGCACCAGCGGCAGCCCGTTCGAAGCCGGCCTGGAAGCCGCGCAGCTGTCGCTGGAGCGGCAGGCGATGGTGAACGGACCCAAGCTGATGTCGCTGAGCTCCTGCACCCAGCCGTGCGCCGCGTCGCTCGCACCGGACGCCTGCGTCGCCGCGTGCGAAGCGAAGTTCCCAATCGACTTCCTCCGCCCGGAGGCCTACCTGTACCTCATCTTCGTGAGCGACGAAGAGGACCGCAGCTCTCAGGATGTCCGCTACTACTGGCGCGCCTTCGAGACCGCCAAGGGCGTGGGCAACGACGGGATGGTCACCACCGCCGCCATCATGGGCGAGGACCGGAACGGCTGCGGCGCCACCGTCGGCCAGCGGTACATGGACCTCTCCGCCCTCACCGGCGGCGAGGTGGGCAGCATCTGCGATGACAACTTCGCCGCCACGCTGCGCAAGCTCGCTACCAGCGCCGTGGGCCTCAAGCGGAAGTTCACCGTCAGCAAGCCGCCCAACGTGGAGACGCTCACCGTGCGGCTGGTCTACCCGTGCAACGCCGCCGCGGACATCACCGCCGCCTGCGCCGAAGTGAACGCGTCCCGCTGCGAGGGCCAGCCCGCGGACGCCACGGCGCTGGACTGCACGCCGAAGCAGGGCGGGCCGGACGGCTGGAGCTACGAACCGAAGGACCAGGTCATCTTCTTCGCGGGCGAGTCCGTCCCCGGGCTGAACGCGCAGATTGAAATCCAGTACTACGAAGACGGGAAGGGCCCATGAGCGTGCGCGCGGCCCTCGTCGCGGTGCTGCTGCTGTCGCTCTCCTGCGGGAAGGACGACATCAACCTCGTCCGCCCGGAGCTGGTGCCGCCGCCGCGCGAACTGGACTACGGCGCGGTGCCGGTCCTCAACGTGAAGGAGGAGCTCATCCCGCTGCGCAACAACGGGCGCGCGGTGCTGCGGGTCACCTCCGCCACCATCGCCGAGAGCGGCACGCCCTTCACCGTCACCGGCTTCCCGAGCGAAGTCCCCACCTCCGACATCCACAGCGTGGTGGTCACCTTCCAGCCGCCGAAGGAGCAGGACTACGCGGCCACGCTGGTCATCGAGACGAACGATGAGACCGAGCCCCGGGTGGAGGTGAAGCTGACCGGCAAGGGCTCCACCCGCGCCATCATGGAGGTGGAGCCGCTGATGCTCGACTTTGGCCGCGTGGCCGAGGGCACCGCCGCGGTGAAGAGCTTCAGCATCAAGTCCAGCGGCTCCGCGGACCTCATCCTCAACGAGATTGCCTTCGTGGAAGGCACCTCCACCGGCTTCTCCTTCGTGGGCTCCACCCGCACGCCGGCGGTGGTGAAGAACAAGAACGCGATGGGCCTGCCGGGAGCGCTCCAGCTGACGGTGAAGTTCACCGCCACCCCGGGCGCGCCGGTAATGCACCAGGGCAGCATCCGGCTTCAAGGCACGGACCCGGACAAGCCGGTGGTCTCCATCCCGCTCACCGCTGCCATCAACCGCGCCCCGCTGGCGGTGATTAAGCCGCTGGGGAACGGCGCGCCGGGGATGCTGGTGCCGCTGGATGGCTCTATGTCCTCGGACCCGGACAACGACTTGCCGCTCACCTACAAGTGGAACCTCCGCAGCCAGCCGCTGGGCGCGAACACCAAAGTCGAGAACGACACCGCCGGCGTCACGCAGATGTCGCTCGACCCCAAGCTCCCCGGTGAATACGTGGTGGAGCTGACAGTGACGGACGCGGCCGGCGCGAAGAGCCTGATGCCGGCGAAGGCCACCATCGTCGCCGCGCCCGCGCAGAAGCTGCTGGTGGAGATGTTCTGGAACAACTCCACCACCGACATCGACGTGCACTTGCTGCGCACCGCCGCGTCGAAGACCGGCATCGCCCCGGACGACTGCTTCTACCAGAACCCCCGCCCGGACTGGGGCACCGCCGCGGACGCCACCGACAACCCGGAGTTCCTGCGCGACGCGCTCACCGGCTACGGGCCGGAGATTGTCGGCTACGTGAACCCGGTGGACACCACCTACCGCATCGTCGCCGAGTTCGCGCATGACCACGCGGCGCCGGTGAAGGACACCGAGGTCACCATCCGCATTTATCTGTTCGGCGTGGTGAAGGCGGAGCTCAAGAAGGTGCTGAAGACCAAGGGCGAGCTCTGGAACGCCGTCGACGTCACCTGGCCCTCGGGCACCATCACCCCGGTGAATCCATGAGCGTGGCCCGGCTGCTCGCCCTCGCGTTCGCCGCGGCGCTGGTGGCCGCGTGCCCGCCGGCGAAGCCCACCCCGGACGCGGGCGCTCTGGCGGGCGAGTGCGAGACGCGGGACCAGTGCGAGCCCGGAGAGGTCTGCACCGCGCAGCAGTTCTGCTCCGGCTGCGAGTCCAGCGGCCAGTGCCGCCTCAAAGAGCAGTGCAACCCGAAGACGTTCCTCTGCGAGCTGCGGCAGAACTACGGCACCGACTGCGTCACCAACGACACCTGCCAGGCGGGCGCGTGGTGCATGCAGGGGCTCTGCAGGGACCGCTCCGAGGTGAACCTCTGCCCCGGCGGCAAGAACGAGGAGTGCCCTACGAAGTTCCGCTGCAACGTGGCCAACACGGTGTGCGAGGAGGACCTGGGCTGCTCGGAGAACGCGGACTGCGGCAGCACCGAGGTTTGCAACACCGGCAGCCACGCCTGCGTGCCCCGCTGCACGGTGGACACCCAGGGCCAGGTCTGCGCCGCGGGCGAGAAGTGCGTGAACGAACGGTGCGCCCAGTGCGCCACCGCCGCCGAGTGCGGGACCGGCCTGGAGTGCGACGCCGCCGGCCGCTGCGTGAGCGGGTCCCGCTGCTACAACGACCGCGACTGCCGCGTGCCCAACGTCTGCCACGTGCCCACTGGGGCCTGCGTGGCCAAGCCGCCGCCCTGCGTGTCAGACGAGAACTGCACCCCGGAGCAACGCTGCGAGGTGAACACCGGGCGCTGCGTCCCGCGCGTCTGCCAGCCGGACCGCTATGAGCCCAACAACGAGCTCTCCAAGGCCTTCTCCGTCGCCATCGGCCGCTACGACAACCTCACCCTCTGCCCGAACGACGCGGACTACTACGCGCTGGCGTTGAACCGCGGCGACGAGTTGGGCGTGAACATCGACGCGGACCTCTTCTCCGAGGGGACCTTCTCCACCGCGGTGAAGGACGCCACCGGGCGCTCGTTGGCCTCCGGCCGGCTCATCGCTTCCTACGTCGCCGCCGCGCCGCAGACCTACTACGTGGTCATCTCCACCACGGACAGCTACCAACCCTACGACGTCACCTTCCTCGTCAACCGCGGCACGCCCTGCGACGACGACCGCTACGAGCCCAACGACACGCTGGCGCAGGCCACCGCCTTCAACAGCGCCACCGGGCTGGACGGGACGGTCTGCCCGCAGGACCAGGACCACTTCAAGGTGGCCGTGCCCGCCGGCAAGGGCGTGCGGCTCTCGCTGTTGAACTACACCGCCGGCGCCGGGCTCCTGCGCCTGTGCCTGCTGGACGGCGAGACCGTCCTCTCCTGCAGCGATGACGTTTCCCCGGTCCTCACCGCGGACGCGGCGGTGGCGGGCGGAAAGCTTTTGACAGCGCGCGTGGTGGGCTCCACCGAGCGCGTCTCCAACTCGTACACGCTCAAGGCGGAGTTCCCATGAGGGCGGCTCACACAGGCAGGCTCCCACTGATGGCGGCGCTGGCGCTTGCGTTCGCGGCGTCCGGCTGCGGGTGCGGCAGGGTGACGCCGTCGACCGACAGCGGGACGGAGCCGCCGGATGCGTCCGTTCCGAAGGACGCGGGCGTGGACGCCGGGGTGGACGCGGGCAGCTCAGACGCCGGTCCGCCCCCGGAGCTGAAAATCACCCAGGCGCTCCCGCCGCGTGGCTCCAGCAGCGGCAGCTCCCAGGTGACGCTCAAGGGCTCCGCCTTCGTCTTCGGCGTGGCGGAGACCACCAGCGAGGCGCGGCGGAACACCACGCTCAAGTTCGGCAGCAACCTCGTCATCGACTTCCAGATTATCGACGATGAAACCCTCAACGTCCGCACGCCGCCCGGGCGCGCGGGGTTGACCAACCTCACGCTCACCAACACCAACGGTACCTTCGTCTGCACCGGCTGCTTCACCTACTACGACGAGCTCTACCTGCTCGGCGTCTCCCCGAAAGAAGGTCCGCTCTCCGGCGGGACGCTGGTCACGCTCACCGGCCAGGGCTTCACCCCGGACGTGCAGGTGCTCTTCGGGGACCGCTCCGCGCCGGAGGTGACCTTCGTCAACGATAAGGAGCTGAAGGTCCGCTCCCCGCGCGGGGCGAGCGCGCAGCCGGTGGACATCATGGTCTACAACAAGAACGGCATCGGCCAGCAGCGCCGCGTCTTCCAGTACGTGGCGGACCTCAGGGTCACCGACGTCTCGCCCCCGGTGGGCCCGCTGGCGGGTGGCACCTCTGTCACGCTCACCGGCGCGGGCTTCACCGGCGCCACCGCGGTCAGCTTCGGCGCGGCGGCCGCGACGGTCGTGGGCGGCGTCACCGATGACAGCACGCTCACCGTCCTCGCCCCGGCCGGCGCGGCGCTGGGCGCGGTGGACCTCACGGTGGTCACCCCGCGAGAGACCTTCGTCCTGCGCCGCGGCTTCGCCTATGTGGACGCGGCGGGCGCGCTGGCGGTCTACGGCGTCCTTCCGCGCCTGGGTCCCGCGGCCGGCGGCAACGACGTCACGCTGCTGGGCCAGGGGCTGAACGCCGGGCTGACGGTGAGCCTCGAGGGGCGCGCTGCCACCGTGCTCACCACCAACGGCACCACCGCCCGGGTGCGGATGCCTGCGCGCGGCGGCGGCACCCGGGTGTCCAGCGTGGACGTCGCGCTGGGCGCGGGCACCGCCTCGCTCGCGCAGGGCTACACCTACCGGCTCAGCGTCACCGGCATCTCGCCTGCCAGCGGGCCCGCGTCCGGGTTGACGCCGGCCACCGTGAGCGGCACCGGCTTCCCGCCGGACGCCAAGGTCTTCATCGGCGCGCTGGAGGCCACCGCCGCCGGCGCTCCCACGGAGCTCTCCGCGTCCATCACCACCCCGCGCGGCTCCGGCGGGGCGAACGACGTGCGCGTGCGTTCGGCCGCAGACCCGGAGAACGAAGCCACGCTGGCCGCCGCTTTCACGTACGACGAGGCCATCTCCATCGGCCGCGTGCAGCCGGACCGCGGCGCCATCGCCGGCGGGACGCTGGTGAACGTGTTGGGCGCCGGGTTCGGCGAGGACACGGTGGTGAAGTTTGGCGCCTTCCACGCGAAGGACGTGAAGATTATCGACAGCCACACGCTCACATGCCGCACGCCGAAGGGCGACATCGGCTCGGTGGAGGTGAAGGTGGAGCGGGCGGGCCAGAGCGACGTGCTGCCCGGCGGCTTCTCCTACTTTGACCCGCGCAGCATCTCCGGCGGGCTCTCCGGCGGGCCGCTGGTGGGCACGCTGAACGTCACGGTGCTGGACTCCACCGACGGCTTCTACGGCGCGCCGGTGCCGCTGGCCACGGTGGTGCTGGGGACGGACCCCTCCACGCCGTTCCAGGGCATCACGGACGCGCGCGGCCAGCACACCTTCTCGGACCCCAGCCTGGTGAAGGCGCAGACGGTGACCGTCTTCAAGGAGGGCTACGAGACGACGACGGTGACCGCGGTGGCCTCGGAGAACCTCACCGTCTTCGTGGCGCGCACCGGCGGCGACGGCAACCCCGGTCAGCCGCCGCCCGGGCCGCCGCCTTCGCTCATCTCCGGTCGGGTGACCGGCTTCAAGTCGCCGCGGCCGCTCACCAGCAACGAGGTGATGGAGGCCCGCGTCTTCGTCGCCCAGCGCTCTCTCTATGGCGGCCCGCCCTTCACCGGCGCGCCCAACCTCCAGGGGCAGAAGTGGCTGGTCACCGCGGACGGCGGCGAATACCTGCTCTACACGCGCGCCGGCCTCTGGGCGACGTACGCGGTGCTGGGCGTGAAGAACAAGTCGCTCAACTCCTTCGAGCCCTACCTCTGGGGCATCCGCCGCGGCATCACGACGTCGGCCGACGCGCCGGCCACCAACCAGGACATCATCCTCGACACGCACCTGGACGTGACGGTCCCGGTGACGGTGGACCAGCCCATCCAGATTGACGGGATGGCGGCCACCAATGACCTCTACGCCTGGTTGGACCTCGGCTCCGAGGGCTTCATCCCCAACCCCCACAACTGGGGCACCGGCACCCAGGGCGTCACCTCGGTCAGCTCCACGGAGCCCACCCTCAGCTTCAAGGGCTTCCCGCGGCTGGACGGCTCCAACTTCATCTTCCTGAACCTCGCCGCCAGCGTCGCCGGCGTCCCGCAGAGCCTCTTCTTCCGGCGCCAGCCGGGAGACCTCACGCAGGGGCTGACCGTCGGCCCCATGCTGCCCACGCCTGCGTTCCAGTCGCCCAAGGCCGGCACCCCGTTCGACGGCACCATCCGCTGGACGCTGGACCCGGGCCCGCGGCCGGACATCCACCAGGTGCAGATTGTGAAGCCCACGCTGGCCGGCAATGTCACGCTCTGGTCGGTGGTGATGCCCGGCACGGAGACGCAGGTGGTGCTGCCCCAGAGCGCGGTGCTGAAGCTGCGCGCCGAGGAGCCGGAGACGCAGCTCACCATCATCCTGTCCTCCAGCCGGTCGCCGAAGTTCAACTACGCGCAGTGGACGTACGAGACGCTCAGCGGCATCAGCTGGTCCAGCTACACCCTGGGACTGTCGGAGAGCTTCAGACCGTGACCGCCTCTCAAACCATCCGTCTTGTCTGTCTGCTCACGCTCGCGCTCGCGGGCTGCCGCGACTCTGGAATCACCAAGAAGGGCTGCGAGCAGGACAGCGACTGCGGCGACCCGGCCTCCGCCTACCGCTGCGAGACGAAGACCGGCGTCTGCTACTGCCGCACCAACGACGCCTGCGACCACAGCGAGTTCTGCAACCCCGCCGGCTTCTGTCAGGACCGCGCGGGCTGCGAGACCAACGCGGACTGCAACAATTCCTCGCTTTTCTGTGACACCACCACCGGCACCTGTCTGGTGAAGGGCCGCTGCACCGTGGACCTCCACTGCCCGCTGGGCCAGGTGTGCGACGTGGGCCGCTCCACCTGCGTGGACGGGTGCCGCACCAGCGGCGACTGCCCGGGCAGCTCCTGCCGCTGCGGCGACAAGGCCTGCGTGTGCAACGGCAAGACGCAGGCGGAGATTGCCCAGTGCGGCGTGGGCGTCTGCGATTCGAACTTCTGCGCCAGCGAAACCTTCTGTCCCTTCGGCCAGCTGTGCGGCGCGCCGGCGGACGCGGGGACGTCGCTCAACCAGTGCTACAGCGACTATGACCCGGAGCGGCGCCCCTACTGCGACAACTGCACCTTCGGCGGCGGCGTCCAGGTCTGCGGCCGCGGCGCCAACTACTGCCTCATCGACACCGCCAACCCCGGCAGCTCCTATTGCGGCGTGGACTGCTCGGCCGGCCAGGCTTGCCCCCGCGGCTACGCTTGCCAGGACGTGGTGGTGGTCTTCACCCGCTGGCGCTGCACCCGGCAAAACCCCGGCTGCCCGCCCAACACCAACCTGCCCTGCACCGACGACAGCGGCTGCAAGAAGGGCGGCACCTGCGTGAAGGCGGCCGGCGCCAGCAGCGGCTTCTGCGCCGGCAAGTGCTCCATCGACGAGGGCGACAACGAGGGCTACTGCAGCTGCCTGGAGAGCGCGGACTGCGCCCAGGAGTCCTGCGGGGCCAACGGCGAGTGCAGCATCTCCCGCAGGCCCTGCATCCCCGGCAGCTCGGACCCCAACCAGTGCCGCGCCATCTCCTGCGTGGACTTCCGCGGCGCGGGCGGCTGCCAGATTGGGAACAACTGCGCCCCGGCCAACGGCCTGTCTTGTCTGCAGGTCAAATAGGGTCTCGGCTCTCGAGGAGTGAAGGGCAGCAACTGGCGGTGCGGGGCGTTCGACAATCTCCCCATGTCAAACGTCATGCCCCTCACCACCTCTCTGCCGCGCGGCGACAACGGCCGCTTCTACGCGGGGAACGGCAAGGAGCTGGACTCCATCGGCTACCGCTTCGTCGGCGACAAGACGCCCCGGGCCACCGCGCGGCTCAGCTTCGACGAGAGCACGTTCGAACGGACACTGGCGATTACCTACGGGAACGCAGGGACCGAGGTGAAGGTCCGCAAGACGTTTGACGAGAGCAAGAACCTCAAGCCCGTCACCGTAGAGCTGCCCCTCACCGAGTTCCACCACAAGCCGGACTTCTTCGCGGGGTTGCTGGGCAAGGACCGCGAAGCCCATCAGGAGAGCTTCGGCGCCATGCTGGTGAAGGCGCTGGGCGGCGAGCAGGCGGCTGCGGCGCTGGGCGTGGAGCTGACCGGCGGCGGGTTCTTCGGGTTGGGTTCGCCCACCCGGATTCGCATCCCGCTCATGGTGGATGGCAGCGTCAGCCCCTCGGAGCTTCGCAGCGGCGGGCCGGACACCACGCTGGAGCTGCCCTTGTCTCCCGCGCTCGCCGAACGGCTCAAGGGGAAGACGATAAACGGGCCCGGCATCAGCCTGGGTGACTCGGAGGACGGCGTGGTAACCGGCGTCCCCGTGCTGCGCTTCCAGGCCCCGGAGCTCATCTCCGCCGAGTAGGCGGACCAGCGCCTTCGCTCAGGGCGAAGACGCTGGGTCCAACGACAGCGTTACTCCGTGACGCCCTGGCTGCTGCAGAAGCCGGGCGCCGGCGTGTCATGCCAGGAGCAGACATGACGCGGGCAGAAGCGCTCGCTCTTGTAGCTGTTGCACCACCGCTCCTTGATGTCGATTTGCTGCTGCGCCGTCGAGGTCTCCTCCGGCGCCTGCGTCTCCACGCCACCACAGCCCCACAGCGACAGCATCGAAACAGCGACCACAAGCGCTCTCATGGTGTGTCCTCCTGAACCGCGATAGGGGGCGCGAGTCGTACCAACTCGCCGTGGTTCTGTCTCAGGGGCGGCGCCAGAAACGCCCTGAACTTTCTCCAGAGACCACCCCGTAATCCCTCCAGGCCGCGCAGGGTGACGCGCTGGACTTCGTTCCCCAGGGACCGTCCAACCCCTCAAACCTCCTCGTGAACCCCCTCGCGCGCGTCTTCGTGCGCCTGGCACCGGGGTTGCTCAAGGCCCCCGGACGGAGGATCTCGAAGTGAACGCTTACTTTGCCGAAGCGAATGGACAGCTGGGTGGAGACCCCGAGCCGCGCGCGACGGGAGAGCCTCGGTACCGTTTGCTTGTCGACAATATGGAAGAGGGCGTCGTCTTCCACGACGAGCTGGGCGTCATCCGCTCCTGCAACCCGAGCGCGGAGCGCATCCTCCAGGTAAGCGCCAACCGCCTGCTTGGACGCCGCTCCGTGCTGGAGCTGTGCGACCCGGTGAAAGAGGACGGCGCCGCCTTCTCCCTGGACCAGTGCCCCGCGCTGGAGAGCCTGCGCACCGGCCGGTCCCAGCACGGCGTGGTGATTGGCATCCGCCGGCCTTCGGGGACGCATTGGATTGCCCTCACCTCGCACCCGCTGTCCACCGCGGAGGGCCATCGCGCGGGCGTGGTGACCTCCTTCCGCGACATCACCGCGCTGCGCGAACGCGAGCGGCAGCAGGCCTCCCGCACCCGCGAGGCGTACAACAGCGTGCGGCTGCACGACGAGTTCCTCGCCACCGCCGCGCATGAGCTGCGCACGCCGCTCACCGCGCTGCAGCTGCAGATGCAGACCCTGCTGCGCGGCGCGCGCAACGCGCCCGTACCCGCGGGGGACCCTCTCCATCCCAAGCTGATGGCCGGGCTGCGGCAGACGGAGCGGCTGTCCACGCTCATCGATTTGTTGCTCGACGTCTCCCAGATGACCACCGGCCGCCTGGAGCTCAAGCGGGCACGGATGAACCTCGCGCAGCTGGTCCAGGACGTGGTGGCCCGCCACGCGGACGCCATCGCCGCCGCGAACGTGACCGTCACGCTGGAGCTTCAGCCGGTCTTTGGTGCCTGGGACGCCTCCCGCCTGGACCAGGTCGTGAGCAACCTCCTCTCCAACGCGCTCAAGTACGGGAGAGGAGAGCCGGTGGTGATTTCAGTGCGGGAGTCAGACGGCGTGGCGCTGCTCTCCGTGAAGGACGGTGGGCTGGGCATCGCCCCGGAGCACCAGGCGCGCATCTTCGAGCGCTTCGAGCGCGCCCACCCGGACGCAGGGAAGAGCGGGTTGGGTCTGGGCCTGTGGATTATGCGGGAGATTGTAGAAGCCCACCGCGGCCGGGTGGAGCTGGCGAGCGAGCTGGGCCAGGGCTCCACCTTCACCATTCACCTTCCTCCTGAGCACGGCACGTTGACCCCATGACCTCGCCGCCGCGAGCGCTGTGCGTGGAGGACGAACCGGACATCCGGGAAGGCCTCGCCAGTCTGCTCGAGGAGTGGGGCTACGAAGTGACCACGGAAGGCACCGCGGAGGATGGGCTCCGCCAGCTGCAGCGCCGGCCCTTCGACCTGCTCATCACCGACTTCCTCCTCCCCGCGCACAACGGCGCCTGGATGCTCTCCGCCGCGCGCGAGGAAGGCCTGCTCTCGCGCACGCGCGTCATCATGGTCACCGCGGTGCTGGAGCTGCCGGCGCTGGAGGGCGTGGAGGTGCTGAGCAAGCCCATCGATGTGGCGGCGTTGATGCGCCTGTCGCGGCCCCCGCCTCCGGCGTCGCAGCCGCCCCCGCCTCCCGCCCCGCGCCCCTCGCGCGCCTGACGGGCACATGTAGGCGCGGCCCTGAGAGTGTGCCGGCGGCGCGCACCTCGTTCGGCTTGGCAAAGGTTTGGGAGAATCACCCCCTCCTATGGCCATTTCGAGCGAGCTCCTGAAGAAGGCGGAGAAGGCGGAGTCGTTGGGGGACCACGCGCAGGCGGCGGAGCTCTACGAGCGGGGAGGGGATGTGGAGCACGCCATCACCGCCCACCGCCGGGCGGGCTCGGTGGACCGGGCCGCGGTGCTCTACGAGCGGACCGGCCGCGGCGTGGAGGCGGCCACGCTCCTGATGTCCATGGGACAGCCGCTGCAGGCGGCGGTCATCTTCGAGCGCTACCGCGCCTACTCCAAGGCGGCCTCCGCGCTGCTGCGCGGCAACCAGCGCGAGCGCGCGGCGGCGATGTTCGAAAAGGCAGAGCTCTACGACGACGCCGCGAAAATCTACGCGTCGCTCGGCAACCACCGCCGGGCGCTGCAGCTGTATGAGAAGAGCGGCAACGCGCAGCTGGCCAATGAGCTGCGCGCGTCGATGGAGCCGGGCTCCGCGGACGCCGGCGCGGCGGAGACCGTGCTGGAGCTGGACCCCAGCATGGAGATTGTCGCGGACCAGTACCTGGACGCGCAGCTGCTGGTGGACGCGGTGGTGGCGCACCTCAAGGGCGGCCGGGTGCAGGACGCGGCGCAGCTCTATGAGAACTGCAGCGAAGACATTGGCTACAGCATCCTCGCCGCGGTCGCCGGGGACCACGCGGTGGAGCGCCACGCGGCGGACATGTTCATGGCCGCCCGCGACTTCGCCAAGGCCGGGCAGATTTTCGAAAACCTGGAGGACTACGCCAGCGCCGGTTCGATGTTCGAGCGCGCGGATGACCCGTACATGGCCGCGGAGATGTACGTGCGCGGCGGCGACCGGACCAAGGCCGCGGAGATGTACGAGAAGTACGGCAACTTCAAGCAGGCCGCGGAGTTCTTCCTGGAGACGAAGAGCTTCGAGAAGGCGGCGCTCAACTTCGAGAAGGCGATGAACAACTTCGTCGCCGGCAAGCTGTACTTCCGGATGAACAAGACGAACAAGTCGCTCCAGCTGCTGCAGAAGGTGCAGAGCACGGAGCGCGAGTACTTCGACGCCTGCCGGCTGATTGGAGAGATTCTCGCCGCCAACGGCTACGTGGACCTGGCGGTGCGCAAGTACCTGGAGGTGGTGGAGGCGTCACCTCTCTCCAAGGACACCGCGAACATCTACTACGACTTGGGGCGCGCGCTGGAGCGCCGCGGCGAGCTGGACCGCGCCAAGGCCATCTACGACAAGCTGGTCTCCTGGCAGTTCGACTACCAGGACGTGGCCGCGCGGGTGAAGGCGCTCGCCGCCGGGACGCCGCTGGACGGCCCACCGCCCGCCGCCGCAGCAGCAGCAGCCGTCGCGCCGCCGCCGTCCATCAAGCCCGTGGAGGCGCCCGCGGCGCCCAGAGCGAAGCCGGCCGCGGTGAGCCCGAAGGTCGCCGCCGAGGCCAGCGGCAATGCGCCTCAAGTCGTCAGCATGATGGGCGGGTTCGAGTTCCTCAAGAAGACGCCGCTCTTCAGCGACCTCACGCTCGAGGAGATGAAGGCCGTCTACAACGCCTGCGAAACGCGCCACTTCGAAGCGGGCGAGGCGCTCATCGAGCAGGGCCAGCCGGGGGACGCGCTCTACGTCCTGCGCAAGGGGAAAGCGAACGTGGTGAAGGTGGGGGAGACGGAGACGGTGGTGGCGCGGCTGGGGCCGGGCTCTCCGGCCGGCGAGATGGCGCTCATCGACGACGCGCCCACCTCTGCGCGCGTGGTGGCGGAGAGCGCGGTGGACGCCTTTGTCATCACCCGCGCCCGCTTCGAAAAGCTGCTGGCGGCCAATGACCGCACGGCGGTGAAGCTGTTCCGGTTCTTCGTGCAGACGCTGGCCAAGCGCCTGCGCAGCACGTCGGAGAGCCTGGCCGCGGCCAAGCTCTCCGACTGAAGACGGCTTAGAAGCGGCCGCCCACCTGCAGCAGCGCCATGTACGAGCCGCCGGTCTCCGAGGTGGCTTCGCCGGCGTCGGCGAAGTTGTCATCGAAGAGGGCGTTGTAGGTGAAGCGGGCGTCCGCGTTCACCGGCCCAATCTTCCCGTGGAGCCCGCCGCCCACCGGCACGCGGCCGGCGGTGTCGTCCTGGTAGCCCAGCGAGAAGTCCACCAGGTCATTGCCGCGGACGGTGTAGCGGTCCACGCCCACGCCGAGCAGAGCGTAGGGCTGCACGTACGGCGTGGGCAGGTTGAAGGTGCCGGCAATCTGCCCGCCGTTGCGGACGATGTCCGCCCCGTTCGCCAACCCCTGACCGCTCACCACCCGGGTGTCCACTTCATTGGCCGTGCCGGTATAGGAGACCTCTGCTCCCATCCAGGTGAGCGGCTGGAATCCGAGCGTGGCGCTCCACGACGGACCGGGGTTCACCCGGCTGTTGAGCTCACCGGTGTAACCCTCAACCCCGCCGCCCACGTTGATGTTGAGGCTGTCACGGATTTCCGCAGGGGACTGAACTCCATACGAACCCGCGAAGGCTGAGCTCCCGAACAACAGCGCCGCCGCCGCGAATGATGTCTTCCACGTCATGTCGACTCTCCTTGCGTCCAGGGTGAGAGAAATCACCCGGCTGCAACGTCTTCCCCGCAGCAGCTGGAAGCAATGGGCCCGCTGCGGGCCGGCCGGAGAGCGAGCCGGCGCCATGACGCCCGTGACCTAGGGGAGAACCCCGTTACGCGTCCCAGTCCATGACGACCTTGCCCGAGTGGCCGGTCTTCATCGTCTCGAAGGCCTGCAGGAAATCCTCGGCGCCGAAGCGGTGCGTGATGATGGGCGTGACCGAAAGGCCGCTCTGCAACATCGCGCTCATCTTGTACCAGGTCTCAAACATCTCCCGGCCGTAGATGCCCTTGAGCAGCAGGCCCTTGAAGATGACCTGGTCCCAGTTGATGGCCACCTCGCCGGGCGGGATGCCCAACAGCCCCACGGAACCGCCGTGGTTCATCGCCGCCAAGAGGCCGCGCAGCGCCTCCGCGTTGCCGGACATCTCCAGCCCCACGTCGAAGCCCTCGGTCATCCCCAACTCGCGCATCGTCGCTTCCACGCTGGTCTGCTTCACGTTGATGGCCAGCGACGCGCCCATCCGCCGGGCCAGGCCCAGCCGATAGTCATTGACGTCGGTGACGACGACGTGGCGCGCGCCCACGTGTCGGCAGATGGCCGCCGCCATGCAGCCGATGGGGCCGGCGCCGGTGATGAGCACGTCCTCGCCCACCAGGTCAAAGGAGAGCGCGGTGTGCGTGGCGTTGCCCAGCGGGTCCAGGAAGGCCGCCACCTCGTCCGGAATCTGGCTGGGCAGCTTGAACGCGTTGACCGCGGGCAGCGCCACGAACTCCGCGAAGGCGCCGTTGCGGTTGACGCCAATGCCGGTGGTGTTGCGGCACAGGTGCCGCTTGCCGGCGCGGCAGTTGCGGCAGTGGCCACAGGTGATGTGCCCTTCGCCGGAGACGCGGTCGCCCTTCTTGAAGCCGGCCACTGCGCTGCCCACTTCGGCCACCTCGCCCATGAACTCGTGGCCCAGCGTCAGCGGCGTCTTCACCGTGCGCCGGGACCACTCGTCCCAGGTGAAGATGTGGATGTCCGTGCCGCAGATGGCCGCCTTGCGGACCTTGATGAGCAGGTCATTGGGGCCAATCTCCGGGACCGGCACGTCCATCATCCAGATGCCGGGCTCTGCCTTTGCCTTCACCAGCGCTCTCATCCGCGAATCACTCCCATCTGCTTGCCCACCTTTTCGAACGCGGCGATCGCCCGGTCGAGGTGGTGCCGCTCATGCGCGGCGGACATCTGCGTGCGAATCCTCGCCTGACCCTGCGGCACCACCGGGAAGGAGAAGCCGATGACGTAGACCCCCTCCGCCAGCAGCGCGTCTGCCATCTGCGTCGCCACCTTCGCGTCGCCCAGCATCACCGGGATGATGGGGTGTTCTCCCTTCACCAGGTTGAAGCCCAGCTTGGTCATCCCGGCGCGGAAGTGGGCGCTGTTCGCGCGCAGCTTCTCGCGCAGCGCGTCGCTGCCCTCGATGAGGTCCAGCACCTTGAGCGACGCGGAGGCGATGACCGGCGCCAGCGTGTTGGAGAACAGGTAGGGCCGCGAGCGCTGCCGCAGCCACTCCACAATCTCCTTCCGCCCGGAGGTGTAGCCGCCAGACGCGCCGCCCAGCGCCTTGCCGAGCGTGCCGGTGAGGATGTCCACCCGCCCCAGCACGCCGCAGTGCTCCGGCGTGCCCTTGCCCTTCTGCCCCACGAAGCCCACCGCGTGCGAGTCATCCACCATCACCAGCGCCTGGTGCTCCTGCGCCAGGTCGCAGATGCCGGCCAGGTTGGCGATGATGCCGTCCATCGAAAAGACGCCGTCGGTGGCGATGAGCTTGAACCGCGCGTCCTTCGCCTCCTGCAGCTGCTTGCGCAGGTCGTTCAGGTCGTTGTTCGCGTAGCGCAGCCGCCGCGCCTTGCACAGCCGCACGCCGTCGATGATGGAGGCGTGGTTGAGCGCGTCGCTGATGACCGCGTCCTCTTCTCCCAGCAGCGTCTCGAAGAGCCCGCCGTTGGCGTCGAAGCAGGAGGAGTAGAGGACGGTGTCCTCGGTCTGCAGAAAGCGGGAGAGGCGCTGCTCCAGCGCCTTGTGCACGTCCTGCGTGCCGCAGATGAAGCGGACCGACGCCATCCCATACCCGTGCTTGGGGAGCGCCGCCTTCGCCGCTTCGACGACCTGCGGGTCATCCGCCAGGCCCAGGTAGTTGTTGGCGCAGAAGTTCAACACCTCACGCCCGCCCTGCACCTGAATGGAGGCGCTCTGCGGCGTGGTGATGACCCGCTCCTGCTTGTACAGGCCGGAGGTCTTCAGGCCTTCGGTCTGTGCGCGCAGGTGTTCGAGGAACGCAGTGTTCATTCGGCTGCGCTCTAGCACCCCCCTTACGACGACGGGAAGGCCTTCAGGCGTTATGACTTCCCCCCGTGGCCATCCAGGACTCCTCCGCCCCCATCCCCGTCCCCGGCGAGCACCGGCCGCCGCCGTCCGCGCCCGTCCGGGAGCGTCCCCCGCCGGTGGGGGCCCTCATCATCGGCCTGTGCGGACTGGGGTTTCTCCTCCACAACCAGCTGGTCACCCAGGAGCCGGGCCTGGGAGCGGTCCCCATAGGCCTGCTCTACGGACCGCTGGTGGCCGAGGGGCAGTGGTGGCGGGCGCTCACCACCGTGTTCGCCCACGGCGGGCCTCTGCACCTCATCCTCAACATGTCGGTGGTGTACTCGCTGGGTTTCCCCTTCGAGCGCGGCCTGGGCAGCGCCCGCTTCGCGCTCATCTCCCTCATCTGCGCGCTGGGAGCCTCCGCCACGGTGGTGCTGCTGGCCTTCGAGAAGCCTACCGTGGGCGCCTCCGGGATGATTCTCGGCTACGCGGGGGCCATGCTGCCGGCGGCCAGCCAGCAGGTCCGCAAGAACCTGCTCATCTGGTTGGTGCAGATTGCCGTCATCAGCCTCCTGCCGGGGGTGAGCTGGCAGGGGCACCTCGGAGGGCTCGTCTGGGGCCTGCTGTGCGGCCTGGCGCTCAAGGCCGGGCCCAAGGTGTTCCGCGTCGCCGGGCCGGCGCTGGTGGTGGTGGCGGTCGGGATGCTCCTGCTGGCCGCGCAGCACCCGCTGCTGCGCTGAAGGTGCGCGCTGTCGGACACGGGCGCCGCCCACGAGGTGCGGCACGCCCCTTCATCGACAGCGCCGCCGAGCGTCCTTGATGCTCGACACAGCGCCCGATGAGAGCGGTCCCGGAAGACGTGTGCCCCGACGACGGGGTCTTGCGAGCCGTAGCGACCGCGGGAGGCACCGCGGCGAGCGCCCCGGTGCAGGCGCACCTCACGTCCTGTCCGCGCTGCAGCCAGCGCCTGGAGAGTCTGTCCTCACCCGGCCGCGAAGACGTCACCGGCACGGTGGCGCCGCCCAGCCCGGCCCTCTCCGAGCCGCTGCTGCCAGAGGGCACCAAGGTGGGCCGCTACCTCGTCCTGCAGAAGGTGGGCGCGGGCGGGATGGGCGTCGTCTACGCGGCGTACGACGCGGCCCTCAACCGCAAGGTCGCGCTCAAGCTGGTCCGCAAGGGCGAAGGGCTGGAGGACGACACTGCCGGGCGAAACCGCCTGCTCCGCGAGGGCCAGGCGCTGGCGCAGCTG
The DNA here is from genome assembly GCA_044230055.1 of Myxococcaceae bacterium. Classification (GTDB taxonomy): domain Bacteria; phylum Myxococcota; class Myxococcia; order Myxococcales; family Myxococcaceae; genus JBGART01. The sequence goes on from JBGART010000018.1 coordinate 90,762, forward strand.
TCGCATCCCAACGTCGTCCCCATCTTCGAATTGGGCGCGTTCGAGGACCGCGTCTTCATCGCAATGGAGTTTGTGGAGGGCCAGACGCTGCGGGAGTGGCTGGCCACCTCTCGCACCTGGCGCGAGGTGGTCTCCGTCTTCCTCGACGCTGGCAGCGGGCTGAGCGCCGCGCACGCGGCCGGCATCATCCACCGGGACTTCAAGCTGGAGAACGTGCTGCTCGGCAAGGCGGGCCGCGTCTTCGTGATGGACTTCGGCATCGCCCGGGCGTCCGAGGGCAGGGCGCCGGAGCCGAGCGAGCAGGAGACGCAGGACTCGGCGCCCACCAACGACCTGCTGGCGTCTCCGCTCACGCAGGTGGGGGCGATTGTCGGGACCTGGTCGTACATGGCGCCGGAGCTGTTCGAGAAGGCGCCGGCAGACGCGCGTTCGGACCAGTTCAGCTTCTGCGTGGGGCTGTATCGCGCGCTCTATGGCGACTCGCCGTTTCGCAGCAGCTCGCTGAAAGACCCGGACCGCTGGCGGGTGCGGCCGCCCCCCAGGGGCTCCAAGGTCCCGCGCTGGCTTCAACGGCTGGTGGAGCGCGGGCTGCAAGTCCGTCCGGAGGAGCGCTTCCCCTCGATGGAGGCGCTGCTGGCGGAGCTCCGCCGGGACCGCGGCCAGACGCCGCGCCGCATCGCGCTGGGCGTGGGCGCTGGCCTGGTGCTCGCCGTGGCGGCCGGGACGTACCGCCAGGTGGCGCAGGGCAGGGCGCAGCTGTGCAAGGACGGCGCGTCACGCATCGCCAGCAGCTGGGACCCTCAGCGGGAGGCCGCGCTGCGCCAGGCGTTCTTCGATACGCGGCATGCCACGGCGGAGTCCTCCTGGACGCACACCCGCGCGGGCCTGGCGGCGTTCGTGGAGCGCTGGGCAACGATGCACGACGACGCCTGCGCGGCCACGCGGCTGCGCGGAGAGCAGTCAGACGAAGTGCTCTCGCTGCGCATGGAGTGCCTGGACCGGCGGCTGACCGACTTCAAGTCGGCGCTGGGCGTCCTCTCCTCCGTCACCGGCGATTCGCTCCCGCAGATGGTGAAGCTGGGGCAAGGCCTGCGCAGCGTGGACATCTGCGCCGACGTCGCCGCGCTGCGCGCGCCGGTGCGCCCGCCGGACAGCGCCGAGGCGCGCGCCGAGGTCGCCCGCATCCAGAAGAGCGACTCGGAGCTGATGGCCAAAGCCATCGCCAGCCGGCTGGAGGACGGGCTCGCGCTTGCGCAGCGCAACGTCGACGACGCGGCGAAGCTCGGCTATCGCCCGCTGGAGGCGGAGGTGCTGAACACGCTCGCCAGCTACCAGCAGCGCAGCGGAGACTTGAAGACCGGCATCAAGACGCAGCAGCGGGTCATCTGGGCGGCGGAGGCGGGCGGACACCTGGAGCTGGCGGCCCGCGCGGCGGCGGACGCGGCCATCAACACTGCGCGCCTGGGCCAGACGGACGCGGCGAGAGACCTGGTCTCCCACGCGCGCGCGTTCCTGGAGCGGTTGGGCGGGAACGGCGACGCGGAGATTCGCCTGGAGAACGCGGTGGGCCACATCGAGTCCGCCGTCCACAACCTCGCGGGCGCGGAGGTGGCGTGGCAGCGGGCGCGCACGCTCTCGGAGAAGGTCTACGGCCGCTACCACGCGCAGACCGGCATCGCGATCAACAACGTGGGGATTGTGTTGGGGATGCTCGCCCGCTACCCCGAGTGTGCGCAGGTTCTAAAGGAGGGGTTGGACGTCCGCGCGAAGGTGTTTGGCTGGGAGCACCCGGAGACGGCGATGTCGCTCCACAACCTCGGCATGCTGGAGCAGATGCTGGGGAACTATGTGGAGAGCGTCGCCTTCTACAAGCGGGCGAACGACATCCAGGAAGTCACCCTGGGCGCCAAGCACCACCTGGTCGGCATCTCGCTGGAGGGCATGGCTGAGAGCCACATGGCGCTGGGCGAGTATCCGCGCGCGCGGGAGCTGATGGACCGGGTGACTGTGATGGAGGCGGCCATCCTCGGCCCCACTCACCGCGACGTGCTGGGGCACCGGGTGGCGGACGCGCAGCTGCGGCGGTTGATGGGCCACCCGCAGACCGCCCTGGAGCAACTGCAGGAGCTCACCCCGCACGTGAAGGCGGTGGAGGACCCCTCGCTGCAGGCTTCGCTGGAGACGGCGCTTGGGCAGAGCCTCACCGCGTTGGGGCGGGACGGGGAAGCGAAGGCGCACCACGAGCGCTGCGTGGCGCTGAAGTTCGCCGCCAGCGACGAGGGCGCGCAGGCTGGCTGCGACGAAGCGCTGGGCGCCTGGCTCCTGCGGCACGGCGACGCGGCGCAGGCGGAGCTCCGGTTCGCGCGCGCGGTGGCGCTGACGAGCAAGAGCGTGGGCGCCGAGTCGAGCCGGCTGGCGAGCCCGCTCTTCGGCCTGGCGGACGCGCAGCTTCGACAGGGCCGACGCGCGCAGGCGCGGGAGGCGGTGGAGCGGGGGCTGAAGCTCGCCGAGCGCGCGCGCCTGGCGCCCGCGCTGCTCGGCGCGGGACATGACGTCCTCGCCCGTCTGACGTGGGCGGACGGCGGACGGCAGGAGGAGGCGCTCGCTCTGGCGCGCCGCGCGGTGGGAGAGCTTGCGGGCCCCGGCTTCAAGCAGGAGCGCGCCGCCGTGGAGAAGTGGCTCGCCCGCCCGCCTGCGCGCTAAGGCGCTCGGGCGCCGCCGCGCAGCGTGGAGAGCCAGAGGCTGGAGTCGCTCTCGCCCAGCCGGGTGGCCACCACGCCCTCGCTCCAGCCGAGCGTTCCGCCCATGCCCCAGCTGTCTCCGGCCGTCGGGTCGGCGTACGTCGTCCAGTCTTTGCCGTTCCAGAAGGCCTGGCGCGTGCGAGGTCCTGGCGAAGCGCCTGGGCGTGCGAGGCTGCTCCAGATGACCCAGAGGCGCGTTTCATCGCTGGCCACTGAGAACACGCCCCAGCCGTTGCGGTGCGGCAGCGGGTCTGGGCTGGGCATCACGGCGTGCCGGTAGCTTCCTGCAGCGTCCACGCGGTCCACCGACAGCCCTTCCACCGGGTCGAAATAGAGAAACCAGACGTAGTTCTGCGTGCCGTACACACTCAGCGCTTCGGGTGAGGAGAGCGCGTCGCTGCCGACCATGGAGATGGGCGCGTTGGCGCTCCACGTCCCGTTTGTGCTCGCGGCCAGGCGCAGCCGGGTGGTGAACGTGGCGTCCGGTGGGCCGTACTCGGCGTTGATGGGGCCGATGAAGAGCCAGAGGTCCTTCGTCGCCCCCAGCTGCGCGAAGAAGGCCGCGTGGTCATGGTTGTTGAAGCTGCTGGTGGCGTAGACGACGGTGGAGCCGGCGCTCCCGTCGAGCCGGACGAAGTCTCCCGGGCTGAGTGGATCCAGCGACGTCGCCTTTCCCATCTGCACGCGGAAGCGGGCGCTGTTGATGTTGTCGTTCACCTCGTAGACGAGGACCTCCCGCTCGAGCGTGTCCCGCACCACCTGCAGCGTGGCGCGGACGTCGATGTTGGTGTTGTAGCCGCCGGGCACCGCCACGCCCTTCACTTCCGAGGAGAAGCCGCTCACGTTCTGGCCGGAGTACGTCAGCGCCACGCGCGCGTAGTCCACGCGTCCGCCCGGCCCGTTCTTGAAGAGCAGGTGAATCTTCCCGCGCGAGTCCTGCGCCGCGCACAGCACGTCCCGCGTGCCGATGGTCTCGGAGTTGGTGGGGTCGACGAACGTCCAGCTGTCGCCGTTGTCCCTGCTGGTGAACGCGTAGAGCCGGTTGGACCAACCGAAGCCCACCAGCTCTCCCGCCTTCCCCGGCGTGCGGTCCTTCACGATGCGCGGCTCCCCGTTGGACCACGGGTTGACCACCGTCCCGTTCCGCGCCGGCAGCCGGGCGAAGGGCACGCGCGCGGCGGGCAGGACAAGACCCGTTGGAATCGTCCCTGCGTCGGGGGTGGCAGTGCCCGCGTCCTGCGCGGTGGTGCCGGAGTCGGTCGATCCCGCGTCTTGCGCGGTGGTGCCGGAGTCAGGAGTGCCCGCGTCCTGCGCGGGGGTTCCGGCGTCGGCCGGAGGTGAGCCTGCGTCGGTGCCGGGCTCGCAGCCCTCGGCGGCCGCGCCGGTTTCGCTGGCGACGCCTTGCTGGGAGGGGAGGTGGCGCGGGGCAGGGGGTGGGCCCAGGCAGCCGGAGCAGGCAAGCCAGAAGCTGGAGAAGACAAGCAGCGTCGCGCTGCCGTGGGAGGGGGTCAGCACGCTCATACGGAACTCCGGGTCAATGGGTCAAAAGGCCGTATTACCCGAGAGTGTGCACACCGCCAGCTGGGATTTGCCGCGGAGGTGTTGGGCATCCATCAGCGCATCGCCTTGAGGGACCTGGTCCGCTGAGCGGCTGCCTGATTGCCACGAGGGACCTCGCGAGCGAGCAGATCTCCTTCCACTTCCGCGGTGAACGTTGCCTCGCGGCTGTGCGCGAAGGCTGCGCCCGGGCAAATCCTCATCGGCGCGGACACCGCGGCCAGCGTCCGCGGTCAGGTGACGCTCTCCGCGCCCACGCTGCTCACTGTGAAGGGCAAGGAGCAGCCCGTGGAGGCGTTCCTCGTCGAGGGTTAAACGGTGCGCGTGTGAAACATGTTTCGCAGTTCGCGGGGTGTGGAGCCCCACGGGCAGCGGGTGAGGGCGGCGGCTTCGGTCGCAGCGCTCACGGATGGGGGCAGCATGTCCCTGGGGAGGAGGGGGACGGCTTGGTGTGCGCCCTGCCCCGTCGGAGCTGGCCCGAGCTCGCACCGCGGTGGAGGTGGCGGCGATCGCGAGGGTTGCAGCCAGCTGGGCAGCAGGAGTGCATCGAGAGGCGAAATGGCTGAAACAAATACGCTGATAAAAGGTGCGATGAGTTCTCGTCAATTCTCGTCAATAGTGACGAGAAAGTGACGAGAAGTGACGAGAACTCATCGCACCTTCGAAATAGACACGGAGAAGTCGCATCGGAGCCGCCAACCGGGCGCTGCAGTCAGCCTGGCAGCTCCTCCACCACGGGTCCGAAATCGGGCCAGATCCGTCAGGGCTGGGCGCACGTCACGCGTCCACCCCGTACCCAAGAGCCCACTGCACTGCCTTAAGAGGTGCGCAAGCTCCCGGGCTGGCTACGCGACTCAGATGAACCGACTGTGCCCTCGAGACAAAGCGGTAGGGCCGCAGCACACGCGTCGTTCCAGTCACCAACCGCCGCGGGGGACGGAGGGCATCGAGGGCACGCCCCGCGGGTCGCCGCGGGTGCTTGGGCGGGAAGGGGCGTCGTCCGAATCGGACTCAGCGGCCGCCTCTTCCTCCGCAGCGTGGCGCTTGGCGTCCGCCTCCTTCTGCTTGTCGTAGGCCGCGCGAATCTCCGCGTTGCGGCGCTCCTGCGCCACCCGACGCTCCTCGATGGCGCGCCGCTCTGACTCATAGCGCGCAAGGTCCACGGCCGGCTTCGAGGCAGGCGGCGGCGTGGCGACCACGGGTGTTGGCTCCACGCGCGCAGCCGGGGCCGGCGCGCTGGCCGACCGCAAGGCCAAAGCGAGTAGGGTCGCCGCGCCGCCGCTGAGCGCGATGGCGGCGACGATGGCCAGAATCCCCACGGTAGCGGACATCCGCCTATCCCGCCGAGGCGCCGGTGCCGGTTCCACCCGCGCCGCGGCGCCGGGCTCGGAAGGCGCAGAGACCTCCGCTCGAGCCTTGCGTTCCCCCTGCAGCTGCGCGAGCGCGGCGGTCGCCTGCGCGTCGTCCGGGCGCAGGTGCAGGTAGCGCTTGAAGTAGACGAACGCGCCGAACACGTAGCCCGCGCCACGGAACAGCTCCGCGATGGACCGCAGCGCGTCCGCCGGCTCCGGCGACTCGTACAGCTTGCGCTTCAAGTCCGGCAGCCGCGCGTCGTCGGGCTCCGTGAAGATGACGTGCTCGGCCGCGCGGATGACCGCCGCCAGCTCCTGGGTCTCCCGGTGCTCCGGGTCCAGAGTCAAGGCCCGTTGCAGCGAGAGCGCCGCGCGGCGGGGCGAAGCGTCCGGGCCGCTCATCAGGCGCCGGGCGGTGGCCAGGCAGTCGTCCCGCCGGCGGGCGAGCATCGCGCGGCCCACCTCGTCCGGATTCGCCAGGTAGCGGGCCAACAGCTCCGGGGTTCGCCGGCGCTCCGCGTCCACATACGGCTCCAGCGCCTGCAGCGCCTCCGCCGCGCTGGCGAAACGCCTGGCCGGGTCCCGCTCCAGGAGTCGGTCCGCCACCCGCTCCAGCACCTCCGGCACCGAGGGCTCGGCTTCCAGGAGCGAAGGCTTGGCGGCGTAGAGCAGCCGCGAGAGCGACGCCACCGCGCTCTCGGCGAGGTACGGGTTCTGTCCGCTCAAGAGCTCGAAGAGGATGACGCCCAGGCTGAAGAGGTCGCTGCGCCCGTCCAGCGGCTGACCGGAGGCCTGCTCCGGGCTCATATACGCGGGCGTCCCCAGCGTGGCGCCGGTCTGGGTGAGCGCCGTCCCGCCCACGCGCTTGGCGATGCCGAAGTCGGCCAGCTTCAGGACGCCGTGCGCGGAGAGCAGGAGGTTCCCCGGCTTCAAGTCGCGGTGAATCACCCCGCGCGCGTGCGCGTACGCCGCGCCCCGCAGCGCCTGCGCCACCAGCTCCGCCACCACCGGCGCGGGGAGCTTGCGCTGCTTCTCCAGCAGCGCCTCCACGCTGCCGCCATCCATCAGCTCCGAGGCGATGTGGTAGCGCCCGTCCTCCTCGCCGAAGGAGAGCACCCGGACGATGTGCTCGTGCTCCAGCGCCGCGCTGGACTTGGCCTCATGGACGAAGCGCTGCACGAACGTGGGGTCCTGGGCCAGGTGCGGCAGCATCACCTTGAGCGCGGCCTGCCGGCCGGAGCGGACGTCCTGGGTGAGGTAGACGTTCGCCATCCCGCCGCTGCCGAGCAGCCTGCTCACCTTGTAGTCGCCCAGCTGGGTGAGCGCGGCGGCCGGCGCGGCGGGCCCGAGCGGTTCCAGCCCCTCCAGGGGCGTGTGCAGCGGCAGCTCGCGCGAGGGAGAGCCGAAGAGCAGCTCCTGCAGCCGCAGCACGTCCTCCTCCATCGCCACGAACGCGGTGTGGGGTGGCAGCCGCTGCGCCGCCTCCAGCCGCAGCGCCTCCGGGTTGGCGAAGGCGATGAGCAGCTTGCCGTCGCGGGTGCCGAAGGGCGCGGCGCGGAACTTCCGCCACGACTCGCCCTTGAAGCGCCCCCGCAGCGCGGCGTCCGGCGCTTGCAGTGCAGAGCGCGGCGCGGGCGGCAGGCCGGAGGAGGACGCCAGCACGGCGAGCACGGAGGTGGCGCCCACGCCGCTCTCCACCAGCCGCGAAGAGAGGAGGCCGCCCTTCTCCCGGTAGACCGTGGTCGCCCGGTCCACCTGCGCAGAGGTGGCCGCGCCCATCGAGACCAGCTCGTTCACCAGGAGCTGTTGAAGGTCGGCTCCCTCGGAGTCCAGGGTTGGAGCGCGCTGCGCCACCCGGCAATTCTGCCTTCACGGTCGAAGGCCGGTCGCTGAGGGCGGGTGGGCGCCGAGGTAAGGCCAGGCGCGCTCAGGTGCGGAAGCGGCGGCTGTCGTCGACCTCCCCGCGGTACCGGTCCAGCTCCTCGCGCACCCGCGCGGGCGTCCAGTCCAGGCGGGCCGCCATCAGCTCCGCCACGCGGGGCGCCGCTGCCAGGCCCTGGTCCCGGCTGCGCAGGATGAGCGGGATGCGCCGGGTGAGCAGGTCCACCAGCGAACGGGCCATCTCCTCGTCGACGGCCTCCTCCACCTCGGCCTCGGTCCAGGGGAGCTCCGGGTCCAGGCGCCGTTCGCCGGAGTCCTTCACCCGGGCGGCGAGCTCCGTGGCGCGCACGCCGTAGGTGTTGGCCAGGTGCCGCGCGACCGGCTGGGAGATGCCCTTCTTCTGGAGGGACTCCGCGAGGTCATCCAACTCCTCCTGCTCGGCGATGCCCACCGCGCCGGGCAGGGACCTCTCCGCGGTGGAGCACGGCGCCGTCTTGCCCAGCTGCTTGGCCGCGCGGTCCACCGCCTCTGCGGCGATGCGCCGGTAGGTGGTGAGCTTGCCGCCGGCGATGCAGACCAGGCCCGGCTGGTCGATGATGTGGTGCTCGCGGGAGATGTCCGAGGTGTCGACCGAGCCGGACTCTGGCGCCACCAGCGGTCGCAGCCCGGCCCAGGTCGCCAGCACGTCGTCCGGCGTCAGCTTCGCCGACGGGTAGTAGTGGTTCGCCGTCTCCAGCATGTAGAGGACGTCGTCGCGCTCTGCGTAGACGCGGTCCGGAGACCCGTCGAAGAAGGTGTCCGTCGTCCCCAGGACCGTCCGGTCCTCCCACGGGATGGCGAAGGTCACCCGGTGGTCCTTGCGCGCCAGCATCACGAGCGCGTGGTGAATGGGCAGGCGGGCGCGGTCCACCACCAGGTGGATGCCCTTGGTGGGCTTGAGGATGGGCGGGTGGCCGGCGAGCTTTCGCACCTCGTCCGTCCACGGCCCGGTGGCGCTCATCACCACCCGCGCTTTGACCTGGATGGGCGCGCGAGTCGTCTGCTCTGTGTCCTGCACCTCGGCGCCGCGGATTCTCCCTTCCGGGTCCCGCACCAGCTTGCCCACCCGCGCGTGGTTCAGCGCCACCGCGCCCAGCACGCGCGCGTCCAGCAGGTTCTCCAGGGTGAGGCGCGCGTCGTCGGTGAGGCAGTCGTGGTAGACGATGCTCCCCTTGAGCTCCTCCTGGCGCAGCAGCGGCTCCAGCGTGGAGAGCGCCAGCGGCCGGTAGGTCTTGTGCACCGGGAACGGCCGGAACTTCGAGAGCGCATCGTAAATCCACAGCCCCACGTCCAGCTTGATGAGCCCCGGCCGGGATTCTTTGTAGGCCGGGACCATGAACTTGAGCGGCTTGACCAGGTGGGGCGCCAGCCGCAGCAACAGCGCCCGTTCGTTGGTCCCTTCGAAGACCAGCCGGAACTGCGCGTGCTCCAGGTAGCGCAGGCCGCCGTGGATGAGCTTCGAGGACTTGGACGACGTCCCCGCGGCGAAGTCGGTCTTCTCCACCAGCGCGACTTTCAATCCGCGCAGCGCCGCGTCCCGCGCCACCCCGCAGCCGACGACGCCGCCGCCGATGACAAGCAGGTCAAAGCTCTCCTTGGCCAGCGCGGCGAACGCCGCCTCTCTCCGCTCATTCGCTGTAGTCATTCGTCTGAAGACCCTAGCGCAGAACGCGCGCGGTCCGGCGAGCCTGCGACAACCCGCCAGACCGCGCGTGCGCTTACAGGTCCTGCAGGCAGATGCCATCCACGAAGTCGAGGTACCCGCCGCCGCAGTCGCACATCAGCTTGCAACCGCCCGCGCCGTCGTCGGCCGCTGTCGCGCCGCGGAACGCACCCGGGCCGCAGAAGTCCTTGCACTTGTTGATGTCGGCCATGACGCCGTCGGCGAAGCCGCTGCTCGAGGAGTTTCCGTTTCCCAACGCACAGCTGCCGCTCGGCGTCCGGTGCACGGCGCTGACGATGATGACCCGCTCTCCGGTCTGCGTCTTCGTCTCATACCCGGTGACGCGGCGGACGACGGTGTTCGCCGCCACCGGGTTGGACTTGAACAGCTCCTGCCGCGCGACGCCCAGCGACGGCCCTGCCTCCGGCTCCAGCTCGCCCACGCCGCACGCCAGCTGCGCGCCGGCCCATCCAATGAACAGCAACTTCCATCCCGTGCTTCGCATCCTCGCGCTCCGTTGTCCGATGGGCCCCGAATTGGGCCCACCGGTTATTCGCGGGGCGCGGCGCGGGTCTGACATCACAGCGGGGAGGAGGGGACCGCCGTCGCTCCGGCCGGCGTCCGGTCCAACCGCACCCGCTCGCCCAGCGTGTGCAGTCCTTCGCCGCGCGCCGCGCGCTCCTGCACTTCAGGGTAGTCCTCCCATTCGGTCCCGAACGCGCGGTCGAGGACGCGGGTGAACAGGCCGTAGTGACCGGTGTACCGGGCGTGGTGGAGCGCGTGGTAGCTGGGCGTGAAGAGGACCTTGCCGCCCAGCGTGCGCGCGAACCCCGCCGGGAGCAGCTCCACGTTGCTGTGGCCCAGGACGTTCAGGATGTAGTTGACGAGGTAGTAGGCCATCAGCCCGGGCAGCGCCAAGGGCAACACGCGCGACGCGAGGATGGCGAAGCCCAGCGAGCCGGAGATGAGCACCATCCGCTCCAGGAGCCCGAAGCTGAGCGAGGTGAGCGGGTGGGTCACCTTCGCCACGTGGTGCTGCGCGTGGATGAAGTAGAGCGCCTTGGTGTGGAGCGCGCGGTGCGTGACGTAGAACCAGAGCTCGTACCAGGCGAACACCGCGGCGAACGTGAGCGCGATGTGCGGCAGCGTTGGCGCGGCGAAGTGGACCAGCCCCAGGCCGTACACCACGCCAATCACCAGCGCGTCGAACGCCAGCACCGCGGCGCCCGCGGTCAACTCGCTGCGCAGCTGCCCCTCGCTGTAGGGCCGCCGGTAGACCTTGCGGCGCTCGGCGAAGCGGCTCTTCCGGATGAAGAGCATGGCCCCGCCTGCGACGACGACGGAGCGGACGGTGAAGAACAGCAGGTAGCCGGCGAAGAAGGTGGCGACCGTGGCGAGCGTGGCGGTGAGGTGACTCATGACGTCTTCCTTCTGCGTGGAGTGTGCTTCCGGCCCTTCGGCGCCCGCGTACGCAGCAACGCGGACAGGAACGTTCTGGCTTGGGTGAAGACTTCGGTGGTGCTGGCGCCGTCGGGGCGGCCGCGCAGCAGCAGCTCGCGCAGCCCCAGGCCCCAGAAGCCCACCTGGACGAGGATCATCTCCGGGGCGTCCACGTCGAAGCCCAGCAGGTGGGCCACGGCCGTCCGCACGCCGCGCATGTTCTCCAGCAGTTGCTCCCAGAGGGCGGGGTCCTCCTCCGCCTCCACCAGCAGCGCCACCAGCACCCGCGTGCGCGCGCGGTCGCGGGCCAGCCGCTCCACGAAGTCCGCCGCGGCCTTGAGCCGCCCCTCCGCGTCCTCCGGCGCTGCGGAGACGATGGCCATCAGCTCTCCGGCCACCTCTTCGGCGAAGGTGCGTGCCACCGCGGACAGCAGGTCGGAGCGCTTGGGGAAGTAATAGGTCAGGTGCCCCTGAGGGATGCCGGCCGCCTTCGCCACCTGCAGCTGGCCGAACTTCCGCGCGCCGCCCTCCCGGAGCAGGTCCAGGGCGGTGGTGGTGATGCGCTCTCGCATGGGTTGGGTGGCCTTCATGGTTTTGTACATATACCTAGGTAGGTTTTGTAGGTCAACCTAACGCCGGTCGATTGCCGGGGGCTGGCTTGGGCGCCGGTTCCCATCTGACCTGGGGCGCCGCAGCTTCCTGCGTGGCCCGCGTCCCTCCATCCCTGCCCGTGTTGGTGGCGCTCACCGCGCTGCTTGGCTGCCGTGACAAGTCCCCTGCGCCGCCGCCTCCTCCGCCCGTGACGCTCAGCGCGGCGGACGTGGCCCGCGCGGAGCCGCGCATGCTCGTCGCAGGCGAGCCGCTCTCCGGCACCCTGCTCGCCCGCCGCGCCGGCACGCTGCGCTCGAAGGTCAGTGCGGAGGTGAAGGAAGTGAAGGTGGAGGCAGGCGAGCGGGTGGACGAGGGCGCGGTGCTGGTGCAGCTGGATGACCACGCCCTTCAACAGCAGGTGAGCGCGGTGCGCCTGTCCGTCCGCTCGGCGCGCCGGGCGCTGGACGTCGCGAAGCTGGACGAGGTGCGGGCCTTCCGCCTCTGGAAGGCAGGCGTGATGTCCGCGCGCGAGTCCGAGGCCGCCCGCCGCGGCCGCTGGCTGCAGCACGCGCAGCTGGCGGAGGCGCTGGGCCGGCTCGCCGCCATCGAGGACCAGCTGCAGTCGACGAAGGTGGTGGCGCCGTTTGCCGGCGTGGTGAGCGACCGGCTGGTGAGCGTGGGCGACATGGCGCAGCCGGGCGCGGCGCTGATGACGGTGGTGGACCCCTCCAGCCTGGTGCTGGAGGCCTCCGTCCCGTCGGAGCACGTAGCGCTCTTGAAAGTCGGCGCGCCCGCGCAGTTCAAGGTCGCCGGCTACGGGGACCGCCGCTTCGAGGGGCGGGTGGAGCGCATCCACCCGGCGGTGGACCCGGCCACGCGGCAGGTGCGGCTGACCGTGGCGCTGCCGAACGACGACGAGGGGTTGCTGGCGGGGCTGGTGGCCTACGGGCGGGTGGCGACGGCAGAACGCCGCGCGCTCTCACTGCCATTGGCCGCGGTGGACATGCGAGGGCTGACGCCCAGCGTGCTCCGGCTGCGCGCGGGCAAGGCGGAGCGCGTGCAGGTGGAGCTGGGGCTGCGCGACGCGCTGGCGGAGCAGGTGGAGGTCCGCCGCGGGCTGCGCGAGGGCGACTGGGTGGTGCGCGAGTCCGCCTCCACGCTGGCGCCCGGCGCCAACGTTCGGCTGGAGCTGGCGCCGCAACGGGCGGCGACCGGGCGGCGGCCGCCCCGGTAGAGGAGGAGCGGCGTGTTCATCTCGGACTATGCAATCAAGCGCCCCATCGTCACGGTCACGGTGATGGTGGCGCTGGTCGTCTTCGGCCTCATCGCCCTCTGGGAGCTGCAGACCGACGAGTTCCCGGACATTCAGGCGCCCATCATTGCCGTCACCATCCCGTACCCGGGTGCCTCGCCGGAGACGGTGGAGCGGGAGCTGGTGGAGCCCATCGAGGAGGCCATCTTCGCCATCTCCGGCGTGGACGGAGACAAGAGCACCTCCAGCGCCACCGACGGGCTGGCGCAGCTCGTCGTGCAGTTCGACTTCGAGAAGGACATCCAGGAGGCGTCCCAGGACATCCGCGACGCCATCTCTTCGCGGCGCGCGGACCTGCCCCGGGAGATGGAAGAGCCCATCCTCACGCGCTTTGACCCTGCAACGCAGCCCATCGTGTCCCTCACGCTCTCCTCCAACACGCTGGACAGCCCGGCGCTGACGCGGCTGGCGGACCCCGGGCTCACCCGCCAGCTGCGCTCCATCCCGGGCGTCGCGCAGGTGACGGTGGTGGGCGGGGTGACGCGCGAGCTGACGGTGGAGCTGCGGCCGGACGCGCTGCGGACGACCGGGCTCTCGGTGGCGGAGGTGGCGGGTGCGCTGCAGGCGCAGAACCTGGCGGCGCCGGTGGGGCGGGTGGAGCGCGGGGCGGAGGAGCGGACCATCCGTTTCCGCGGGCGGCTGGAGCAGCCGGAGGACTTCACGGCGGTGCCCATCGCCCAGCGCAACGGGCAGGTGATTCGCCTGGGCGACGTGGCGCGCGTGGTGGACGGCGCGGAGGAGCCGCGGACGCTGGCGCTCTTCAACGCGCAGGAGGCGGTGGGCATCGACCTTGTCAAGAGCAAGGGCTACAGCACCACGCAGGTGAGCAAGCTCGTGCAGGAGCGGCTCAAGGACCTGCGCGCGCAGCTGCCGCCGGGCGTGGAGCTCTCCGTGGTTCGCGACTCGGGCGTCCAGGTGAGCCAGGCGGTGGAGAACGTGGAGCGGGCGCTGGTGGAGGGCGCGCTGCTCACCGTGTTGGTGGTGTTTCTGTTCCTCAACTCCTGGCGCTCCACCGTCATCACCGGCCTGGCGCTCCCGGTGAGCGTGCTGGCGTCCTTCATCAGCGTCCGGCTCTTTGGCTTCACGCTGAACACCATGTCGCTGCTGGGGCTGTCGCTGGCCATCGGCATCCTCATCGACGACGCCATCGTGGTGCGGGAGAACATCGTCCGCCACGTGGCGATGGGGAAGGGGCACTACGCCGCCGCGCGGGACGGCACGTCGGAGATTGGGTTGGCGGTCTCCGCGACGACGTTCTCCATCATCGCGGTCTTCATCCCGGTGGCCTTCATGTACGGGGTGGCCGGCCAGTGGTTCAAACCCTTCGCGCTCACCATCGCCTGCGCGGTGGCGGTCTCGCTGTTGGTCAGCTTCTCGCTGGACCCCATGCTCTCCGCGTTCTGGCCGGACCCGCAGCTGGAGGAGGGCCGCCGCCCGGGGCCGGTGGGCCGGGCGCTCGCGCGCTTCAACACCTGGTTTGACCGGCAGGCGGACCGCTACAAAGGCGTGGTGGCCTGGGCGCTGGACCACCGCGCCGCGGTGCTGCTCATCGCGGTGGGCTCGCTGGTGGCGGCGTTCGGGCTGCAGGCCGCCTTCGGCGGCGCGGGCTTCGTCCCGGTGAGCGACCGCAGCGAGCTCTCCTTCGTGGTGGAGACCCCGCCGGGCTCGAGCCTGGCCTACACGCGCGAGAAGGTCCTCAAAGTGGTGGAGCTGGCCCGCGCGCACCCGGAGGTGAAGTACGCGTACAGCGCCATCGGCACGCCCATGCCCATGCGCGCGCCGGGCGTGGACCAGGCGCTGGTCTACGTGCGGCTGGTGCCCAAGCATGAACGCCACGTGTCGCAGGACGCGCTGGGCGCGCGGCTGCGGCAGGAGCTTCTTCAGGTGGGCGGAGCCAACGTCTCCGTTTTCACCAGCGGCTTCGGCGGCGCGTTCAAGTCGGTGCAGGTGCAGCTCAAAGGCCAGGACGCTGCGCTCCTGGCGCAGCTGGCCGAGCGGGTGAGGGAAGAGGTCCGCCGCGTGCCGGGCGCGGTGGACGTCGGGCTCTCCACCCGCGGACAGAAGCCGGAGCTGGTGGTGGCGCTCAACCGAGAGGTGGCTGGCGCGCTCGGCGTCACCGCGGCGCAGGTGGCCCAGTCGCTGCGGCCGGCCTTCGCCGGGCTCGACGTGGGCGACTGGGTGGACCCGACGGGAGAGACGCGCGACGTCTGGGTGCGCTTTGTCCGCTCCGCACGGGCCAGGCCGTCGGACTTAGAGCAGCTGCCGCTCGCGTTGCCTCCGCGCGGCGGCGGAGCGCCGTCGGTGGTGCCGCTGGGCCAGGTGGCCACGGTGACGCAGGGCGTGGGGCCGGCGCAGATAAATCACCTGGACCGGCAGCGCGTGATTGAAATCCAGGCCAACGTTCAGGGGCGCGCGCTCAACGAAGTCATCAAGGAAGTGAACGCCCGGCTGGCGAAGGTGCCGCTGCCGGAGGGCTACAGCATCACCCAGGGCGGAGAGGCCGCGGACCAGTCGGAGGTCTTCGGCCGCGTCTTCACCGCGCTCGGCGTGGCGGTGCTGCTGATGTACCTCATCCTCGTCATCCAGTTCGGCTCCTTCCTGGATCCACTGGCCATCCTCCTTTCGCTGCCGCTCTCGCTCATCGGCGTGGTGCTCGCCCTCCTCATCACCGGGGATACGCTCAACATCATGAGCCTCATCGGCGTCATCCTCTTGATGGGGATTGTCGCCAAGAACGCCATCCTCCTCATCGACTTCGCCAAGTGGTCCCGGGAGAAAGGGATGCCCCTGCGCGAAGCCCTCATCGAAGCCGGGCGCATCCGCCTCCGGCCGATTTTGATGACCACCTTCGCGCTCATCGCCGGGATGATTCCGGTGGCGCTCGGCCGCGGAGAAGGCGCCGACTTCCGAGCGCCTTTAGGTCGCGCCGTCATCGGCGGGACCCTCACGTCCACGCTGCTCACCCTGCTGGTCATCCCGACCGTTTACGAGACGCTCGACGGGCTGCGCAGTCGAGCCCGGCGGCTTCTGCGCCGAAAAAGGGGACAGGCTGCTTTTTCGCGAAAAGGGGACAGGCTACTTTTCCCCGAAAAGTAGCCTGTCCAGCCTGTCCCCTTTTCCTCGCTCCCGTCGAGGGGCTGGAGGTGGACGCGAAGTTGAAGTAGGTCGCATCCCATGACGCCTACCCACCACGCTGGCCTCAAGTCCCTCGCTGTCCTCCTCGCGCTCGCCCTGCCCGCTTGCAAGAAGGAGACGCCCCCCGCTGCGGTCCCTCCGGCCGCTGCTCCCGCCGCCGCGCCGGCCGCCGCCGCGCCCGCTGCTGCCGCGGGTCCGCTGTCGGACCCTGCGAAGCTGACGGAGAAGGCGCCGGACGTGTACCGCGCGCGCTTCGCCACCACGCAGGGCGACTTCGTCATCGAGGTGCACCGCGACTGGGCGCCGCAGGGCGCGGACCGGTTCTACAACCTGGTCAAGAACGGCTTCTACGACGACACCGCGTTCTTCCGCGTCGTGGAGGACTTCATGGTCCAGTTCGGCATCAGCGGGAACGGTGCGCTCAACTCCGTCTGGCGCGAGGCGCGCTTCCCGGATGACCCGGTGAAGGAGAAGAACACGCGCGGGATGGTGACGTTCGCCACCTCCGGGCCGAACTCGCGCACCACGCAGGTGTTCATCAACTTCGTGGACCGGAACACCTTCCTCGACGGGATGGGCTTCGCGCCGTTCGGCAAGGTCATTCAGGGGATGGAGATTGTCGACAAGCTGTACAAGGGCTACGGCGAGGGCGCGCCGCGCGGCGCCGGGCCGAACCAGATGATGATTCAGTCCAACGGCAACGCGTACCTCAAGGCGGAGTTCAACAAGCTCGACTACACGAAGAAGGCCACCATCGAGCCTTCGGCGTAGCTACCGCCTCCGTCCCGCCCAAGCCGCCAGCGACAGGAGGGCGACCCAGGTCCACGCGGGTGCGCCCTCGCCCTGGCTGCAGCCGAACCGGACGTCCAGTCGCAGCGGTCCGGCGTTCGGGTCCGTGCCTCCATCCGGCGAGACCCCGCCATCCGTCGCGGGGGCCTCCGCCAGGTTGACGTTGTCCCAGATGCCCAGCCGGCTGGGGGAGACGGTCCGGTTGGTGCCCGCCTGGATGGTCATGCCGACGGAGGCGAAGGAGAACTCGTTGGCTTCGGTGCGGAACGTCGTCCAGGAGACCCCATCCGCGCTGTGTTCGTAGAAGGTGGAGCCGCCGGACTCGCGGATCCGCAGCCACCGCGTGTTGGCGCCCAGAGGGATGTCGCCAAGGGCGCCGCGCTGCGCGGAGTAGGCGATGGCCGTGCCCGCTTCGATGAGCCAGCCGACATCCCGGCTGGTGGCGAGGTCCACCGAGAGGTGCATCTGCCATCCCACGGCCTGCGTATCGGAGCTCACCAGCTCCGCGCTCAGGGAGCCGCCTCGCAGGTCGAACTTGTCCCGGCTGCTGTACCCGGCGTAGGCGTTCTGACTGAGAATCGCCGTGCGCACTTCCAGCCGCTGGTTCTGCTCCACCACGGACATGCCGCTGCTGATGAACTGGAACCACTGCGGTCCGCGCGCGTTGTCGTTGAAGTCATCCTGGATTCCGCCGCTCACGAGGAGCAGCGCGGTGAGGGCGCAGGTGACCATGGCGTGTCGCTCGGAACGATAGCGCGGCCCCCCGGCCTCAGCGGCCCAGCGGGGATGGGAGGAAATGTCACACCCGCTTCGCGCGGCAGGCGGTAGAGAGGCAGTCGTGAAACCTGCTGCCATTCCCGCACTCCCCGCGAGCTGGCGCGCGGCGCTGAGCCGCGAAGTCGAGGCCGACTACTTCCAGGAGCTGACGCAGTTCCTCGAACATGAGCGCGCGGCGCATGAGGTCTACCCGCCGCCGGAGGCCACGTTCGCGGCGCTGGCGCTGACGCCGTACGACGCCGTGCGCGTGCTGCTGCTGGGCCAGGACCCGTACCACGACGTCGGGCAGGCGCACGGGCTGTGCTTCTCCGTCTCGCCCGGCGTGAGGCCCCCGCCGTCGCTGGGGAACATCTTCAAGGAGCTCGCGGCGGACCTCGGGGTCCCTCCGCCGGCCGGCGGGTGTCTGGACGGCTGGGCGCGGCAGGGCGTGCTCCTGCTCAACACCGTCCTCACGGTGCGCGCCCATGAGGCGCACTCGCACCGCGGCCGCGGCTGGGAGCGGTTCACGGACGCCGTCATTCAGGCGGTGAATGACCGCCCGGGCCGGACGGTGTTTGTCCTCTGGGGTGGTCCGGCGCAGAAGAAGGCGAAGCTCATCCACCCGCGGCACGTGGTGCTCAAGGCGCCGCATCCGTCGCCGCTCTCGGCGTACACCGGCTTCTTCGGCAGCCGCCCGTTCTCCGCCATCAACGCGGCGCTCCGCGCGTCCGGCGAGCGCGAAGTCGACTGGGCGCTGGCTCAGGGCGGGGGCGCGTACGCCCCGCCCGCGCGGTAGAGCGCGAACAGCACGCTCCAGCTGGCCACCAGCAGGAACAGCCCGAAGCCCGCGCTCACCCACGCCAGGCGCCGTCCGGCGCGGCGGCCCACCACCACGCCCCAGTACATGGAGAAGGACCAGAGCCCGTTGGCCAGGTGATACGCCACGCCCAGCGTCCCGAGCAGGTAGACGACCAGCGTCGGCGGGTGGTGGCGCATGAACGCGGCCAGGTTCTCGAAGGTCTCCGCGTGGCCTTCGAGGAGGCGCGGCTTGAGCAACGCGAGGTACGTGTGCGCGCCGAGGAAGAACAGCACCCCGACCGCGGAGATGCGCTGGAGCAGGAACTTGAGGTTGTCGAACGTGGGGTAGCGCAGGTTGTTCGGCCGGCCCTTGGCCATCTGCGCCAGGCCCCAGGCGAGGTGAATCAGCAGCGGGGCGAAGACGATGAACAGGGTGAGGGCGTGGGTGAAGGGGTCCGAGTAATGCGTGACGCGCTTCTCCCAGCTCTCCGGCCCGTCGAACGCGGCCAGGTTGTCGAAGACGTGGTTGACGGTCCAGACGCCGAGCGGCAGCAGCCCGAAGAGGGAGCCGGCGCGCGAGAAGAGGAAGCTGCGCTTCGAGGCGTGCGAAGCCATGAGCCGTGTCTAACCCGCGCCCCGGGTGTGATTCGAGCCTCCCGTTCGACCTCTGCTTATCGAAGCCGAAAGGGGTGTCTTGTTCTGGCTCAACGCCCTGGTCTATGAGCCGCTGCCATGACCGCCCTTCGACGCGCCGTGCTTGCGCTCCCCGTCCTCTTCGCGTGCGCAGGCGCCCCGTCGGCCGCGGACGACGTGCTGCAGACCACCGGTGGACCGCTGGTGCTCCCGGAGGTGACGGTCCGCTTCAACGCCGACTGGACCCACACCCAGTCCGGTCCGCTCATCGCCGGCGGGAAGGTGCGCTTCGCGTACGACGCGCAGCGGCTGCCCGGCTGCCGCGGCGACTTCAACGGTCAGCCGGCCTGGGCCATCACCGGTGCCTACCAGCTGGGCGGCGGCGCCGTGGGCAGCTTTGAGGCCGGCGGGCTGTCCCCATCGAACGGCAGCGAGGCGCCCGTGGTCCTGCTGCAGACGCCGGGGGACCTCGCGGTCTGGTTTCAAGTCACCAACCGCTGGGGCTGCCAGGCCTGGGACTCCGCGTACGGTGCGAACTACCACTTCAAGGTGCTGGCGCAGCCCGCGCTGCGGTTCAACGCCGACTTCAGCACGCGCGTGGAAGGGGACCTGGCCGGGGCCGACACGGTGGTGGTCGGCTACGCGCTGGAGCGGCTGCCGCGCTGCCGGCAGGGCTACAACGGCCTGCCCACCTGGGAGATTCTGGCGTTCTACCGCTTCGACGGCGGCGCGGTGCACTCCACGCCGGTCACCGCGCCGGACGGCAGCGGCCGCGTCTCCAGCCCGGCGGAGCTGAAGGTGCCGCCCGGCGCGCAAGCGCTGGAGCTGTGGTTCAAGAACACGGACCGCGCCGGCTGCGTGGACTGGGATTCGCGGTACGGGCAGAACTACCGCTTCGCCCTGCGCTGACGTGGCCGTCCGCGCTTTCCTCTTTGACCTCGACGGGACCCTCGTCGACACGCTGGCGGACATCGCCGGCGCGATGAACCACACCCTCGCCCGCCACGGGCACCCGGTGCACCCGCTGGACGCGTACCGCGAGTTCATCGGCGAGGGCGTTGAGCACCTCGTCTCCCGCGCCCTGCCGGCGGCAGCACAGGGCGAGCTCCCGGCCATCCTCGCGGACTACCGCGCCTACTACCTCCAGCACCTGTTCGACGCGTCCGCGCCCTACGACGGCGTGCCCGCGCTGCTCGCAGCCTTGAAGGCGCACGGCGTGCCGCTGGCGGTGCTCAGCAACAAGAACGACGTGGCGACGGTGAGGCTGGTGGAGGGGCTGTTCCCGGGTGTCTTCCAGCTTGTCCGCGGCGAGCGCCCGGGCACGCCGAAGAAGCCGGACCCCACGGCGGCGCTGGAGCTGGCGCGGGCGTTGGGGGTGGCGCCGGGTGAGTGTGCCTTTGTCGGAGACACCGCGGTGGACATGCGTACGGCGGTGAACGCCGGGATGCTTCCGGTGGGAGTGAGCTGGGGCCTGCGACCGGGCGAGCTGACCGCCAGCGGCGCGCAGCACGTCATCGTCCATCCCCGCGAGCTACTCCTGCTTGCCAACGAGGGGCCCAGTCATTAACGAAGGGCCCATGTCCGAAGCCGCCGCCTGCACGCCGAACATCTCTTTCTCTGGGCGCCGGAGGCGGAAGCGGGTGGGGCAGGTGGGTTTGGCCATCGCCGCGGCGCTCTGGCTGGGTTTCATCCTCACCCATGCCGCCTGGTACTGGCGGTTGACCTTGTTCCTCCCCATCGCCGGCGCGACCATCAGTCTCTTGCAGGTCCGGAGGAACACCTGCATCGCGCGGGCAGCGGAGGGCGTCATCGAGCATGAGGACTTCTCCACCAGCCCCGCGCCGAAGGACCAGCTTGCCGCCAGCCGACGCGTCGCCGCGACCATCTACCGGGACGCGGTGCTGGTGGGCGTCGCGGGCGCAGCGGTGGCAGCTCTCACCGCCTTCGTGGGCTGAGGCGCGATGGCGAGTCATGCGGCGGTGGCGCTGCTCGCTGAGACGCCCCGCGACGACGGCCGGCGCGACGTTGAGCTGAGGCTCGCGTGTGGCTGCACGGTCCGCTGCGCAGTGGAGGCTTCGCGCCTGGTCGACACGGTGGATGGCCAGCGGCTCGCGGTCGGCAAGTACCCGTGTCCGGCGGGTCACCCCGTCCGGCCCCCGGGCTAGTGCTTCGCCCGCAGCACATTGAGCACAGCGTCGTCTCCCCGTTCGCGTCGAGCGTAGCGCCGCGCAGCGGCGCGTAGTCGAGACGTGGCAGGGCCCACGCACGCCCTCTTCGCGCTCTCGGACCGCGCCGACAGCCGGGAGGGCACCGCGCCTTCAGGTGCGTTCGGTGGGATCCGAGCGCGGGTTTGCGGCGTGCGTCCGTCGGCAGGGCCCGCGCTCATCTCCTTGCTTCTTGCTCGCGTCGACCGTTCGAGCGCAGCGTCTTCACGCGCGTGGTTGAGACGTCCGCGCGCTCCAGTGCCGACTGCGCATCGCTGCGCTCGACAGTAGATTCACTCCGGACGGGCGAGCGTTCTTCCGACGAAAAAACACAGCGAGCCGCGGCCCTCGCCCGGTGCGGCGTTCGGTTGAGTCGTCACCTCTTGGGTGGTGCCTGGAACGGCCGTGTCTCCGGTGCGTAGGCAGTCTGGACAGGGGGACACGGATCTTGGGCGGAGCTGTCCGGGTGCCGGTGCGCGAACCGGCTCGTTGCCAGCGCGGAGGCAGGTATCCCAGAGGGTGGTCAAGGCAGGCGGGATTGTCCTGGGCGGCTGCCGGCGGGCGCCCGCCGGCAGCACGACCGCAGCAGCCCGCTCCGGCTCCGCTTCCTATCTGCGCCCGCGCTCCCCGAGGTGAGTCGACTGCGGCTTCGTGATTCTCCGAGCTGTCCCCGGCTGAGGCGAGAACGGCTGCGGCGCACGTTCGAAGCAGGCAGTGTCGTTCTGTCATAAGTTGTCGACGCTATTGTCGACACATAGGTGATCACTTTAGCGGAGCATTTAGTGTTATCAGCCCCGCCTGCAGTCGGCCGGTCTCCTTGTCTCGGCGCGGGTTCGCGCGTCGCGCGTTGTGGATGAGGTACGCGATGCCTGCTCGAATCGCAGGGAGGAGAGACACGCAGGTGAGGATCGCTCTGCAGAGGTCGTCGAGGATGTGCCGCGCGCACATGGCGACCCTACGGGTAGAGATCGGTCCTCCACCAACCATCTGAGCCGCGTGGGCCAGGAACCGCTTCAGGACTGAGGCGCAGAGACTGGCCCAGATGAGCCCCACCGCGATGTGCTTGTTGCCGGTATTGAACCTGTGGAGATTCGAGTACGACTTCCACTCTTTGAACAGCAACTCGACCTGCCAGCGGAAGCGGTAGATGCGCGAGATGAGCTCGAGGCTGAACTCCTCTCTCGAGAGGTTCGTACACAGCCGCGTCATCGTCTTCTCGTTGCCAGGAAGAACCACAAGCCGGAAGGTCGCGACGCGCTGCCCGCGGTCGCGCTTGTACTCCACGTCGAGATCCATCCGTCGCTGTGAGTGCGAAGCAATGAATCGCGACAGCCGGACCGGCGCTCGCAGATTGACCCGCTTCCCATCGACCCACGCCCGCTTCACGTAGGGTTTGTGTGCGCTTGAGAGGCGAACGACGTAGGAGCCCCCTGCGTCGTCGAGGTCCTCGAAGTAGTCGAGGTTCGGGTATCCGCGGTCCGCCAACAGTAGGCAGCCGCTCAGCTCACCTGGCTCCGGCAGGAACTGCCGCTCGCCCTCCGTGTCTGCCGATACCTGCACCTTCACGACTTCGTCGTTGAATCCGCTGTACGTCGCGTGGAGTTCGACCGCGGCGGGCGCCTTGGTCGTAAACCGGCCGGGAAAGTCGGCTTTCAGGGCGGCCTTGAGGCCAAACGAGGAGCCGTCCTGGATGCGGACATCCTTGAAGCGAGAGAGCGCGCTACAGCCGTCTGCCTTCAGCGTCTGAACGCTCAGGCACTCCAAGAGTCGGCAGAACATCGCTTGCGTGAACTTCGAGAACCCAGGTCGCGCGAGCCGGTTGTAGAACGCCTTGTAGTGGACGCTCGCGTCGTTCAGATGGTTGAACTCGCGCAGCAGGTCCGCGAGCGACTCAATCCTTCCTCCTCCGAGGGCAGTCGCGAGGCCCAGTATCAGGCGAGCCGGGGTGACGGTGCGCAGTCGCTGACTCTGGCCGGTCAGGCGGCCAAGCTCATTCACTTCGTCCACCGACAGGGCATGCGCCAACGCGTTCTTGAACTTGGTAACGTTGCTTGCGGGCACGGCGGTCTCCTTGCTGGTTGGTTCGCAACCCCAGGATGGAGACCGTCGCTGCCTGCAGTCGATCGCTGCGCGCCTCGGCGGCTTCCGCCGCCGCCTGTCGGCTCGGTCCGCTAGCGAGCGCCTGATGTTTCAGGGGAGCGCAACGCGTATCAATCCGCCGGCTCGCGCTCGCCTGCTCCCTCTGGGCCGGGCCTTAAGATCCTGCAGATGATTGTCGACAACTTATGACAGTTCAGATGTGCGATCGGTTGTGGATGTGCGGGCGCTTCCAGGTCAGGCTCCCTCAGTCGGAACAGTCTATGGGCTGCGCCGCCGTCGCGCCGCGCCGCGAGAAGTGCGACGGGTTCTCGTTGCTATTAACGACAATCCGTCGCACTTCTCATACGCCATTTGTTTCACCAACATCACGGCCGCCGAGGGGACAGCTCCGGAGAATCACGAAGCCGCAGTCGACTCACCTCGGGGAGCGCTGGAGCGGATAGGGAGCGGAGCCGGAGCGGGCTGCTGCGGTTGTGCTGCCGGCGGGCGCCCGCCGGCGAGCCGCCCAGGACTATCCCGCATGCCTTGACCACCCTCTGGGACACCTGCCTGCGCGCCGGCAACGAACCCGCCTGCGCGCCGGCACCCGGACCCCTCCGCCCAAGACCTGTGTCCCCCTGTCCAGACTGCCTCCGCGCCGGCACCGAAGCGGTGACGTCGTCGCTCAAACTCCCGGGCCGAGCGCGAGAGCGTAGCTGGTGTTCTTGCTCCCGCCCGGGTTCTTGACCAGCAACCCGCGGTCGAGCAACTCCTTGAGGTCGCGCTGCGCTGTGTCCACCGAGCTTCGCGTTTGCGCTGCCCAGTTCCGCGCCGTGAGCTTGCCGTCCAGCCCAGCGAGGAGCTTGTTGAGCATCATCCGCTGCCGTTCATTCAGCGCTTCACTTTGAAGGCGCCGGGCGAGGGCATCCCGGGCGAGGGCGTCCGAGCAGACCTGCTCGGAGGCGTCGATGGCCCGGTCGAAGCAACCCAGGAACCAGGAGAGCCACGCCGTGATGTCCAGCGAGCCCTTCTGCGTTCGCTCCAGCGTGTCGTAGTACGCCTTGCGGTCGCGCCGGATTTGACTGGACAGACTGTAGAAGCGCTGCGGTCGGCGCTCCAGCTGCGCCAGCGCCATGTCCGTTACCGCGCGCGCGACGCGGCCGTTGCCATCGTCGAAGGGGTGCAGTGTGATCAGCCACAGGTGGGCGACCCCGGCGCGGAGCAGGCCATCGCCGCTGGGCGCCGCGTTGAACCACTTGAGGAAGCCCGTCACCGCGGCGTGGAGCACAGCAGCGGGTGGGGCCTCGAAGTGCACCCGCTCCTTGCCAAGCTGCCGGGACACCACCTGCATGGGCCCCGTGCGGTCATCCCGAAGCTTTCCCACGGCGATGCGCTGAAACTCAGAGCTGCCCGTGGGAAACAGCGCCGCCTGCCAGCGGAGGAGCCGGTCAAGCGTCAGGGGCTGGTCGAAGCGCTGGGTGGCGTCGAGCGCCATCTCCACCACACCCTCTGTCCGTCGGTCCGTGGGCGCAGTGAGCCCGGCGATAGACACGCCCAGGCGCTTGGCCACGGACGAGCGGACCCTCGTCGGGTCCAGCCGCTCCCCCTCAGTCTCGGAGCTCTTGACCACCTCCTCGGTGACCGACTGCACCTGCGCCGTCCCGCGGAGCTCCAGCCCCAGCGCTCCCATGCGTCCCAGCAGGAGCCCCTGCTTGTGGCGCGCGGAGGCCAGGGAGGGCAGCAGGGCGCCGTCATCCCAGGAGAACCGGGGCCAGTCCTTTCGCTCCCGGATGTGCGTGACCTTCACATTCGCCGCAGCCTCTGCGGCAAATCGTGCGGGATTCGCCGCAAACCCTGCGGCGAACGCGCCGTCACTCCTCCGGGTAGCGGAGCTTGAACGGGAACAGGTAGGTGACGGCGACGGGCTTACTTTGGAGCGTCACCGGGCTGTAGATGCGGGTGGAGAGCGCCTTGAGCACCACGTCGTTCATGTGCGGCAGGCCCTTGACCACTTCGCAGTCCTCGAGCCGGCCCTCGGTGGTGATGACGCAGCGGACCAGCATGTCGCCCTCCACCCGGGCGGCAAGCGCTTCGCGCGAGTACTCAATCGGGTTGCCGCCGAGGAGCACCGGCTGGGACATGCCGTCGCTGAAGGGCAGGGGCTTGCGGCTGGCGCCCCCGGCCTCGGTCGCCTCGGCAGCGCCGGCCACCTCGGGCGCAGGCTGGGGGGCCGTCGGCACGGCGGGCTCGGGGGCCTTGGCCGCGGCGGGCGTCGACGTCGGCGCCCCTGTCGCCGCGACAGGCGCCAGCGCCACGCGCGCAGGGCGCGGCCGCTCGACCGGGGCGGTTGCCTGTGCCGGGGCCTCGGCGACCGGCGCGGACGGGCCCCATGCCGGGAAGTCGTAGAGCGGCCGCAGCTTCTGGCTCAGCACCACCTCGCCAGAGCCGCCGGCGGTGACCTTCTCCGGCTGGTAGCCCTCCAACTCCAGCGTCAGCTCCGCGGTGACCGAGCCTCCCGCGCCCACCGGGACCTCGAACGCGGCGGGCGTGAGGCCCATCAACTCCCCGTTCCACAGGACGCGGGCGCCGGACGGGTCCGAGCTCACCTTGAAACGGGCGGGAGGCGGGAGGGGCGCGGCCACCGGCGCCGGCGCTCGCGCGAACGGCGACGACGGAGACTTGAGCCACTGGTTGAGCAGCCCGCCGCCCGCCAGCAGCAGCACCGCGCCGAGCACCCCCAGGAGCGGCAACAGCCGCCCGCGCGCGCTGACGGTCTGACCCAGGACGGTGGGGGCTTCGACTTCGGGCTCGCCTGCCGCGGCGGCCCGCATCTGCTGCCGGGAGAGCGCGCGGAAGGTGCCGGTGGTGGAGCGCGGGAAGACGCCGGAGAGCCCGGCGGACGACGCGGCCACCCGCATCGCCTCCAACAGCTCATCCATCGACTGGTAGCGCGCGTCCGGGTTCTTCTTGAGGCACTTCATCACCAGCCCTTCCACCTCGGGCGGCACGTAGGTCTGCGGGCGGGCGACGTTGAAGGGCGGGGGTGGTTCGCGGTGGTGCGCGAAGATGAGCTCGATGTGGTCCTTCGAGAGGAAGGGCGGCCGCCCCACCAGCATCTGGTAGAGCACCACGCCCAGCGAATAGATGTCGCTGCGCAGGTTGGACTGGTTCTTGGCCTGCTCCGGCGCCATGTACGTGGGCGAGCCCAGGAAGATGCCGTGCTGGGTAATCTCCGGGTTGTAGGCCGCCGCCGGCGCCCCGTTCGTCTGGACCGCGCTGTCGCTGCCCTCCGGCCGCATGCCCTGCGGCGTCTCCGGCTCGGAGCCCACCGACTTCACCAGCCCGAAGTCGAGCACCTTGACGAGGTCCGTGTCGCCCTCGCTCATCACCATGATGTTGGCGGGCTTCAAGTCCCGGTGGACGACGCCCAGGTTGTGGGCTTCGCGCAGCGACCGGCAAATCTGCTGCGCAATCTCCAGCGCGCGCGGCCAGGTGAGGGGGCCCTGCTTCAGGAGCAGCTTGGAGAGCGTCTGCCCCTGCAGGTACTCCATAGCGATGTAATAGATGTCGCCGCTCTGCCCGTAGTCGATGAGCGTGACGGTGTTGGGGTGGCGCAGCTGCGAGGTGAGCGCGGCCTCGCGCAGGAAGCGGCGCAGGAAGTTGGGGTCTGCGCTGCGGGCGTACGCCGGGTCCAGCACCTTGAGCGCCACCGCGCGCTCCAGCGGCAGCTGCACCGCCTTGTAGACCTTCCCCATCCCGCCCACGCCGATGGTGGAGACGATGCGGAAGCGCCCGTTGAGGGTGACGCCCAGGAGCGGGTCAGGTGCAGGCTCTGTGGGCCGAGGCTCTTCGGTCTCGCTCTTCAGCATGCGGTGAGCCCCTCCCTCGAGGACTGGACGAAGAGAAGAACCGAACAAACCACACTCGAAGACCTGGACCCAAGGGCGCCGTGGAGGTGTGTCCCTCAACGATTCATCGGGTTGGCGGGAGGGCGAGCGCGGCGCCCGTGAATACCCGGCGCACAGGCCCCGTCGGTCGCCCCAACCTGGAGGTCGACGATGCTTTACAAGTCCACGCTGCTGAAAGTCGCTGCCACCCTCACCGCCCTTCTCGCCGCGCCGACGTTCGCCCATGAAGGGGGCCTGCCGCCGCCTCCCCCGGGCGCAGGCACGTACCACGCGCAGGAGCCCGTTCAGACGCAGATGCACGCGGGGTCCGGTGTCCGGCACGGTCCGGGGCGCGGTCACGGCCGGGGCCGCTATGAGCGCCGGCCGGTGAGCCAGTGGGTGGAAGGCCAGTACGTCAGCACCTGGGTGCCCGAGGTCTGCAGGCCCGCGTACCGGCACTACCGCCGGACGGTCTGCGTCCCCGCGCACTACGAGCAGCGCTGGGTGCCGGGTCACTACGAGCAGAGGCAGGACTGGGTTTGGGTGCCGGCCTACACGCCTGGGGTGAAGTTCACCTTCGCGTTGGGTGGGTAGGGAGTTCGGCCCGGGTTGTGGCGAACGTGCCGGGAACCGTTCGCCGCGCCCGTCTTTTGAAGAGCCGCTGATGTGACGAAGGGCGCCTTCCGATGAGGAGGGCGCCCTTCTTGTTTCTTCAAGTGCCTCTACCGACGGAGGGCTACTTCTTCTCCGCCGCCAGCTTCTCGCGGTAGGCCTTCATCATGGCCTCCTGCTCGTTGCGCGGCACCGCAGCGTACTTGGCGAACTCCATGGTGAACTCGCCCTTGCCCTGGGTGGCGGAGCGCAGGTCGGTGGAGTAGCCGAACATGTTGTTCAGCGGAACTTCGGCGACGGCGGTGACGTAACCCTCCGCGTTCGAGGTCTCCATGATGGTGCCGCGGCGCTGGTTCAGCTGGCCGACGACGGAGCCCTGGAAGTCCTCGGGCGCCTGCACCTCCACCTTCATGATGGGCTCCAGGATGGTCGGCTTGGCCGCCTCGTAGCCCTCGCGGAAGCCCATCAGCGCGGCGGTCTTGAACGCCTGCTCGGACGAGTCCACCGCGTGGAACGCGCCGTCGTTGATGAGGCAGCGCACGCCCACCACCGGGAAGCCGATGAGCGACCCCTTCTGGATGGCCTGCTTGAAGCCCTTGTCACAGGCCGGGATGAACTCGCGGGGGATGGAGCCGCCCGAAATCTCATCCACGAACTCGTACTGCTCCACCGCGTCCGCGGGGAGCGGCTCAAGCCAGCCGCACACGCGGGCGAACTGGCCGGAGCCGCCCGTCTGCTTCTTGTGCGTGTACGCGAACTCGCCGCGCTGGGTGATGGTCTCCCGGTAGGCGACCTGAGGCTTGCCGGCGATGACTTCGCAGGCGTACTCGCGCTTCATCCGCTCCATGTAGATTTCGAGGTGGAGCTCGCCCATGCCGCTGATGATGGTCTGCGCGGACTCTTCGTCGCGGTGGACGCGGAAGGTGGGGTCCTCCTTGGTGAAGCGGTTGAGCGCCTTGGAGAAGTTCGCCTCGCCGGTGCGCTCCTTGGGCGCCACCGCCAGTGAGATGACCGCGTCCGGCACGTGCATGGACG
Source organism: Myxococcaceae bacterium (assembly GCA_044230055.1). Taxonomy (GTDB): domain Bacteria; phylum Myxococcota; class Myxococcia; order Myxococcales; family Myxococcaceae; genus JBGART01. The sequence continues at coordinate 119,266 of JBGART010000018.1, forward strand.
TCATCGTGATGTTCACGCTGCCGTCCGTGAACGTGTCGCCCGACGCGCACTCCACGCCGAAGAGCGCCACGATGTCGCCCGCGTTGGCCTCCGCGATGTCGTTCATCTCGTTCGAGTGCATTCGAACGATGCGGGGAATCTTCACCTTCTTCTGGTTCGACTGGTTGTAGATGAAGTCGCCCTTGGCAATGCGCCCCTGGTACATGCGCATGTACGTCAGCTGCCCGTAGCGGCCGTCCTCGAGCTTGAACGCCAGGCCAACGAACGGCTTGTCAGGCCGGGACTCCAGCTTGACCTTGGCCTCGTTGTTCTTCTGGTCGTGGCCCTCGTTGGTGACCTCGGTGGGGTTCGGCAGGTAGGACGCGACCGCGTCCAGCAAGAGCTGCACGCCCTTGTTCTTGTAGGCCGAGCCGCACATGACCGGGGTCATCTTGAGCGCGATGGTGGCGCGGCGGATGGCCGCCTTGAGCTCCTCCGCGGAGATGGGCTGGTCCGCCAGGAACTTCTCCGCCAGCGGGTCGTCCACGTTGGCCACGCCTTCGATGATGTCGTGGCGCGCCTGCTTGGCCTCCTCGGCGTACTCGGCGGGAATCTCCTCCTCGCGGATGGTCTCGCCGCTCTCGCCGTCGAAGTAGAACGCCTTGCCCAGGATGGGGTCGATGATGCCGGCGAAGCGGTCCTCGGCGCCGATGGGGACCTGCAGCAGCACGGGGTGATGGCCCAGCTTCTCCTTCAGCTGGCCGGCCACGCGCTTGTAGTTGGCGCCAGCGCGGTCCATCTTGTTGACGAACGCAATGCGCGGGACCTTGTAGCGCTTCATCTGCCGGTCCACCGTGATGGACTGGCTCTGGACGCCCGACACGGAGCACAGGACGAGGATGGCCCCGTCCAGCACGCGCAGCGCGCGCTCCACCTCGATGGTGAAGTCGACGTGCCCGGGCGTGTCGATGATGTTGATGTTGACGTCTTTCCAGATGCAGTAGGTGGCCGCGGACTGGATCGTGATGCCCTTCTCACGCTCCAAATCCATGGAGTCCATCTTGGCGCCCACGCCGTCCTTGCCGCGGACCTCGTGGATCTCGTGGATCTTCCCTGTGTAGAACAGGATCCGCTCCGTCAGCGTCGTCTTGCCGGAGTCGATGTGCGCGGAAATGCCGATGTTTCGGATTCGGTCGATGGGGACTTGGGAGGCCACGGTCGTGTCTCTTCGTTGAAGGATGGGCGCAGTGAAACACTGCCGCGCCGCCCATACTTCCAAACGCAGAAATTTCCAAGTCCCTCGGCAGCTCACGTCCGCTTTGTGGACGGTAAGTCTCTGAATCGACAAGGGGGCGACGCTGACGCAGACTCGCCCACCTCCTCGCCACCCCGCGTCTGCCTGCCCTCTGTGCGTTGTAAGCTCCCCTCCTCACCGGCCCCGGTCCAAACCCCTTGAGCTCGGACTTCAGAGACAGCGGCGTGGTGCTGGTCCCGCCCGCGTCCATGCACGCCCACCACGTGCGCCAGCTGCTCGAGGCGGCGGGGGTGGAGGTGCACGGTGCCTCGGGTGCTGACGGGGCGCGGCTCGTCGTCGCGGACCTCACGGTCCCTGAAGGACTGGCCGCGTTGGAGGGCCTGGGGGCGGGTAAGCGCTCCTCCGTCATCGGCATCACCGGCCCCACGCAGGCCGCCGGCGTCCTGCCGCTCATCGACTTCATCGACTCGGACCACCTGGAGGCAGAGCTTTTGCCCCGGCTGGCCCTGGCGCAGCAGCGGCACGCCTCCCTGCGCGAGGCACAGCAGCGCCAGAGAGACCTCTCCCTCCTGCTGCGGCTGACCGCGGACTACGCCGAGTCGCTCGACGTGGGGGAGCTCCTCCACGACGTGACCCGGCGGCTGGCGGAGGAGATGGGCATTGAGCGCGCCGCGCTCGTCGTGCTGGATGAGGAGCGCGACGCGGGCTTCATCGTCGCCGCCAGCGACGACGCGGAGCTCAAGGAGCTGCGCATTGAGCTGGCGCGCTACCCGGAGATTCGCGAGGTGGTGCGCACCGGCAAGCCGGTGCTGGTGGAGGACGCGCCCAGCCACCCGCTGCTGGAGGGCGTGAAGAGCCACCTGGCGTCGGCCGGCATCCGGTCCATCGCTGCGCTGCCGCTGGCGGTCCGCGGCAAAGTCCTGGGCGTGCTGCTCCTGCGCGCGTCCAGCAAGCGGAAGGTCTTCGCGCCGCGGGAGATTGACTTCCTCTCCACCGTCGCCCACGCCACCGCAGTCGCGCTGCGCAACGCCCGGCTGGTGGAGTCCATCCGCGGCCAGTCCGAGCGGGAGAAGAGCGCCCGCATCGCCGCCGAGGAGCGCGCGGCGGACCTGCAGCGCTACGAGGCCTTCTTCGCCAACGTCTCCGACGGCATCGCCATCCTGGACCCGCGGGCCTGCGTGCTGTCGCTGAACCCCGCCGGCACCCAGCTGCTCGACGTGTCGGCGCGGGAGGCGCGCGGCCGGCACATCAATTCGCTCACCAACCCGCTGGACGACGGGCTCATCATGGACGTGCTCTGGTCGGTCCAGCGCGGAGAGCTGCGCCGCGACATTGACCTGCCCATCCGCACCCTCGGCGGCCGCCGGCTCACCCTCTCCATCGGCGCGGCGCCGCTCAAGGAGAACGGCGCGTCGGCCATCCTCTCCTTCCGCGACGTGACCGCGCAGCGGCAGCTGGGGGACGAGCTGCGGCAGACCAAGGACTTCCTGGAGCGGCTCATCGACTCCAGCGTGGACGCCATCATCGCGGCGGACATGAAGGGGAAAATCATCCTCTTCAACAAGGGCGCGGAGGCGATGTGCGGCTTCACCTCCGAGGAGGCGCTGGGCAAGCTGGATGTCCGGGAGCTCTACGCGCCGGGAGTGGCGCGCGAGGTGATGAAGCGGCTGCGCTCTCCGGAGCAGGGCGTGAAGGGGCGGATGGGCGTCCTGCGGCAGGAGCTCTTGTCCAAGTCAGGCGAACGCGTCCCGGTGAACATGACCGCGTCGATTATCTATGAGGGCGACCGGGAGATTGCCACGGTGGGCATCTTCACGGACCTGCGGGACCGGATGAAGCTGGAGCGCAAGCTGTCCGACGCGCAGACCCGGCTGGAAGAGTCGGAGAAGAACGCAGTCATCGTGGCGCTGGCCGGGACCGCAGCGCACGAGCTCAACCAGCCGCTCACCTCTGTGATGGGCTACGCGGAGCTGCTCAAGCGCAAGTTGAAGGAGGGCGACTTCGCCTACCGGCCGGTGGACATCATCTACCGCGAGGCCGAACGGATGGCGGAGATTGTCCGGAAGATTGGCAAGATTACGCGCTACGAGACCAAGGCGTACGTCGGAGAGGCGCAGATTCTAGACCTCGACAAGGCGTCCTCGCATGAAGAGTGAGCTCAAGCCGCCCCGTCCCGCTGCCTCGACGGTGAACGCCGCCTCCGTGGAGGCGTTCCAGGCGTTCTTCGACAGCCTGGAGAGCCCGGCAGCGCTCTGCGACGTGCAGCTGCGGCTGTTGGCCTCCAACCCCGCCTTCGAGCTCTTGTGCGGCAGCCGTGGCGCCTCCGGCCTGCGGCTGGGGGACCTGCTGCAGGGGATTGCCGGGGCGGTCCCGCTGGATGGCCAGTCGCGCGACGTGGACGTGACGTTGAGCGGCGGCGGCTCTGTGACGCTCACCCTCTCCCGGCGCGGGGAGACCATCGCCGTCGTGGCGCGGAACCTGGCGCAGGTGGTGGCGGGCGGCTCTCTGGCGGCGGCCGGGCGGGCGCTCATCGAACAGGCGCGCATTGAACAGGCGCTGCTGGAGCTGGGCCGCGAGGTGGCGGGGGCGACGTCTGAAGAGCAGCTGGTGGCGGCGGTGGCGCGCGGGGTGAAGGGCCTGTTCCCCGGTCGCGCGTTCTGCGTGCGCATCACTGACCAGCGCACCGCGGTGCTCACCTCGCTCTACGCCGAGGGGCGGCTCAAGGAGGGCGCCACGGAGACGGTGGTCCTCAAGCGCTCCGCGGTAGAGAAGACGCACCTGGCGGCGGAAGGCCTGCCCAAGGAGCGGGTGAAAATCCAGAACGAGGACGTGCCGCTGGTCTTCGAGGGCACCGTGCGCTCCATCTGCGCGCCGCTCGCCGCGTCCGGCCAGCTCTTCGGGCTCATCAACGTGGAGTACCCGCAAGGCCTCACGGCGGACCTGGTCGCGGATGACCGCATCCTGATTCAGCTCGCCAACCAGGTGGCGGTGGGCGTGCGCAACGCCAAGCTCATCGACGAGCTGACCTTCGTCCGCAAGTACCTCGAGGAGCTGCTGGAGCACGCCAACGCGCTCATCCTCGTGGCCAACCGGGAGCGGAAGGTCGTCGTCTTCAACAAGCTGCTCTCCACGCTCACCGGGTTGCCGAAGGAGGAGGTGCTGGGGAGGGACCTGCTCTCCTTCGTGCCGGACGCGGAGAAGATGCGGGTGATGCGCGTCATCGCCTCGTCGCTGCGCGGCGAACAGGTGACCTCCTTCGAGACCCGGGTGGTGGGGCGCAACGGCCGCGAGGTGCGCGTGTCCTTCGCCACCTCCTCGGTGCTGACCGCCCACGGCGAGGTGGAGGGCGTCATCGCCATCGGTCAGGACCTCACCGTGGTGAAGGAGCTGGAGCGGCGCATTATCCAGGCGGAGAAGCTGGCGTCCCTGGGCCAGCTCGCCGCGTCGGTCGTGCATGAAATCAACAACCCGATGACCGCGGTGGCCACCTACGCGGACGCGCTTCTGCGGCGCGCGCAGACCCAGCCGCGCACCACCGAGGCCGCGCCAGAGCAGGAGAAGCTCAAGAAGATTCTGGAGAACTCGGACCGCATCCTGCGCTTCACGCGGGACCTGGTCAGCTACGCGCGCCCTGCGCAGGAGAAGCCGGAGCAGGTGGAGGTGCCCAAGCTCCTGGACCTCGCGGTTAGCTTCTGCGACCACGTGCTGCAGCAACACGGCATCCAGGTGGAGCGCGACTTCCAGCCGGTTCCCCTCGTGGCTGGCGTGAAGGGCAACCTCGTCCAGGTGTTCGTCAACCTCATTACGAACGCCTGCCACGCGATGAAGCCCGGCGGCACCGTCATCCTCGCTACCCTGGTGGAGGAGGGGGACCTGGTCATCCGCGTGAAGGACAACGGCAGCGGCATCCCTTCGGAGATGGCCGGAAAAATCTTCGAGCCGTTCTTCACCACCAAGCCCGATGGGAAGGGCACCGGCCTGGGGCTCTCCATCGTTCAAGGCATCATTGAGAACCACGGCGGCAAGATTGATGTGAAGAGCGAGGTCTCCGTCGGGACCACGTTCGTCATCCGCTTGCCTGTGTCGTAGCGAGAGCGTTCGCCCTGACGTTTTGTCTCGCGCCGTTCCTCCTGTCTTCGCCTCAACCCTGCGCCGCTGCTGAAGGGCAACCCCTGGCACCTTCGTTGCTCTCTGCCGAGCGCACGGAGGACGCATGCAGGGGTTCATCATCGCGTGGTTGGGGCTCTCGCTGGGCGTGGCAGAGCTGGCGCCGCCGAGGGTGACGCCCTCGAAGGACTGCCAGGTGGCGAGCAAGGCGGCGCGCTTCTCGCCGCACTTCAACAAGGTGGCGCTCGAGGAGATGGTTCAAGTCATCTCTGACCTCACCTGTCGCACGTTCATCCTCCCGGAGACGGTGAAGGGGCGCATCAGCGTGGTGGGGCCGGAGAAGAACGGCGGGTTGGACCTCTCGGCAGAGCAGGTCTACGAGCTGTTCCTCTCCGCGCTGGACGCGAACGGGCTGGCGCTCTACGGGACGGGCCGCATCCTGCGCATTGTCGACAAGCAGCGCGCCAAGCAGGGGAACATCCCCACCGCGTTTGACCCGGAGGACCGCTACACGCTCTCCGAACAGATGGTGACGCGCGTGCTGCGGGTGAAACATCTGGAGTTGGAGCCGGCGCGGGCGCTCCTCGCCGGGCTCACGTCGAACGCCGACGTGACCGCCGTGCAGCCGGACCTGCTGGTGGTCAACGAGCTGGGCGCCAACCTGCACCGCCTGGAGAGCCTGCTGGCCGCCGTCGACGTGGAGAAGGCGCCCACCGACGTGATGGAGGTGCTGACGCTGCGCTTCGCCGGCGCGCCGGACGTGGCGGAGAAGCTGAGCCGCGTGCTGGCGCCGAAGGCGGGAGGGAAGGGCGGCGACGCGTTCACCGCGGTGCCAGACGAGCGGACCAACACGCTCATCGTGCTCGGCTCCTCCTCGCAGCTGGCGCGGGCGCGCGGGCTCCTGGAGACGTTGGACCAGCCGCTCCCCGGCGACGGGCAGCTGCGCGTGTACCGGCTGCAGAACGCGGACGCGAAGGAGCTGGCGGGCAACCTCGAAGCGCTGGTGCAGGGCGGGAAGGCCAAAGCGGCGCCCGGCGCGCCCGGCGTGTTCAACGGTGAGGTGAAGGTGACGGCGAACGAGTCTGAGAACGCGCTGCTCATCGTCGCCGGGCCGGCGGACTACCGGAGCCTGGCGCAGGTCATCGAAGCGCTGGACCAGCCCAAGCGCCAGGTCTTCGTGGAGGTCGTGATTATGGAGGTGAGCAACCAGCACGAGCGCAACGTCGGCGTCAGCATGCACGCGGTGCCGACTGTGGGCGGGGTGCCCGTCGTGCTCGGGAGCCAGCCGACGGGGGTGGGGTCCTCGGCCAGCTACGAGAGCCTGGTCGGCGCCAGCGGGCTGTTGCTCGGCGTGCAGGGGCCGGTGATGACCGCGCTCTCGGAGTTGGTGGGGTTCAACCTCCCGCAGTTTGGCGTGCTGCTCCAGGCGCTGCAGACCAGCTCCGAGGCGAACGTGCTCTCCACGCCGTACATCCTGGTGGCGGACAACAAGGAGGCCGAAATCAACGTCGGGGAGAAGGTGCCGTTCAACTTAGGGCCGTCCTCGGACGTGCTGGCCAAGCTGGCGACGACCGGTAACAGCACCGCGCTGAACGCCCTGTCCTTGACTCAAAACATCCAGCGCGAACCGGTGGAGCTCAAGCTCACCGTGAAGCCGCACATCAGCGCCGGGGACTCCATCCGCCTGGAGCTCAACCAGCAGGCGGAGGAGATTTCCGGGAAGAACTCCGCCGGGCCCATCACCTCCACCCGCGGCCAGAAGACCACCATCGTGGCCAAGGACGGGGAGGCGGTGGTGCTGGGCGGGATTCTCCAGGAGCGGACCCTCGACGGCGCCAGCAAGACGCCCGTCCTGGGCGACATCCCGCTGCTCGGCCACCTCTTCCGGCAGAGCTCCCAGACGCGGACGAAGATGAACCTCCTGGTCTTCCTCACGCCCCACATCATCCGGGGCCCCGAGGACTACCGCGCCATCCTGCGCCGCAAGCTGGAGGACCGCCGCGAGTTCAGCGAGCGCTTCTACGGCGAGGTCCCCGGTGTGCCCCCGCTGCTGGACTTCGACCGGAAGCCGGGGCCGCTGGCCGCCTTCGCCCAAGCCGTCCGGCGCGAGGAGCTGCGGCCGGAGAACGGCGGCACGGGCAACCCGGGCGAGCGGGTCATCTCACCCGACCGGTAGGCGGGCTGCACACCCGGCGTGTCTTCTGCCGTGCACACCAAGCGCACGGAGCGCATGCGCACTGCGCATGTAGGAGGGGGTCGCCGCCTGAGCGTTCAAAGGCTTCTATGGGGCGCGTTGAGTGCATGCAGGATTCACATGCGCACACCGAGTTGGGTGCTGGTTCTGATGCTCCTCGCCGCCTGCGGTCCGATGCCGGCCGAGGACGTCACCGCCGAGTCGGCTGAGGCGCTGGTGGCAGCCAACGGTCTGACCTTCGGCAATGGGCTGAACCTGGGCAACGGGCTGAACCTCGGCAACGGGCTGAACCTCGGCAACGGACTGAACCTCGGCAACGGCGCGGCCCTGGGAGGAGTCCCCGGTCCGTACATCAGCCCACCGGCAGGGAGCGACCTCGAGAAATGGATTGATTCAAACCCAACCAACAATCAGCGAATCCTGAAGTATCTGATTGAGTGCGCGCTGCCCACGACGGTCACCGTGCGCGTGAAGTACCGCGGCGTGACCACGACCTATGCAGGTGTGGCGAACCTGGGGCCCAGCCTCCAGACCGGCCTGCTCACCACGCAGCACCAGGAGCGGGTGAGCGCGTGTCTCCTGTCGCGGGTCAACGCCAAGGGCACCGTGCTGAACGTCAACCTGGTGGGCCCCTATCCCGGGATGAACAACTACTCGGCCACCGACCTCATCGGCTACCCGTACGCCGAAGCGGTCTTCTTCGGGAACCTGTTCGCGGCGACCCCGAAGGCCTTCATGGTGGCGCTGCCGCAGACCCTGAACGACACCTGCGCAACGCGCGCCTGCAACGGTCCCACCGGCTGCGTCTGCGGAGTCATCACCGCGACTGCCAGCCAGAGCGGTGTCTCCTGCGCGTTCAACTCGGTCCCGCTCTACTACTTCAACTGCAACTACGGGGGACGGGTCTGGCCGGAGGTCATCACCAGCTACGTCAACCTTCGCCCGTTCAAGATGCCCTGCACGTCGAACTCACAATGCATGTCGAACTTCTGCAGCGGGAGCACGCCGCAAAAGATGATCTGCAGCCCCTGATGTCAGGCCTGGAGTCGACCCCCGCAAGAAGTACTGCAGCTGATACCGCCCCCGCTGGGCGTGACATGCTTCAGATGTCCTGATGTCACCGGCCGACTCGACCGAGGGGTCCCGCCTCACCGTGCGCGCCGTGGTAGCGGGCGCGCTGATTGGGTCGCTGCTGGCCGGCGGCAACCTGTACCTGGGCCTCAAGCTGGGCTTCTCCGACTCGGGGAACCTGGCCGCGGTCCTCCTGGGCTTCGCCGCCACCCGCTGGGTGGGCAGCCTCCCGACCTCGACCGGGATGGCCTGGGGAGAGCTCCAGAACCTCCAGACGCTGGCGACGACGATGGGGTTGGTCCCCATCACCGCCGGCCTCGTCGGCGCCTTCCCAGCGCTTGCCGCGATGGGCGTGTCCCCCTCGCCGCTGGCGATGGCCGGGTGGTCTTTGGCGGTGGGCGGCGTCGGCATCCTCCTCGCCCTGCCGCTGCGGGACCGCCTCATCCAGCGCGAACAGCTGCCGTTCCCCACCGGTCAGGCGACGGCGCTGCTCATCCAGACGTTGCACCGCCCAGGAGGTGAGGCCGCCAGTCGCCTGCGCGCGCTGCTGGCCGGCGGCGCCGCGTCCGCCGTCACCGTCGCGCTGCGGGACGGGTTGGGCTGGCTGCCCCAGGCCGTCTTCGTCCCAGGCATGCTGTTCGGCTTCCCGGCGCGCACGCTGACCGTGGGTGTGGCGTTCAGCCCGCTGCTGGTGGGCGTGGGCGGGATGATTGGCCTGCGCTTCGCCTTGAGCGTCCTGCTGGGGAGCGGCCTCGCCTGGCTCGTCCTCGCCCCCGCGCTGGGCCGAACGGGCGTGCTCACCGGTGAGCTTCCGGACGTCGCCTCCGCCTGGCTGGTGTGGCCGGCCGTCGGCCTGATGCTCGCAGCGGGGCTCGCGTCTCTCGTCGGCCCCGCCCTCGCCCGGCGGAGCAGCCCGCCTGCGCCGGAGGCGGGCCTCGCGCACGGGTGGCTCCTCTCCTGCGCGGGCTTGGTCTGCGCGCTCGGGTACCTGGGGTTTGGCTTGAGCCCGCTCGTCGCGGGGGCCGCGCTCGCGCTGACGGTCGCCTTCGCGGGCGTGTGCTCGCGCGCGGCGGGCCAGACAGACATCGCGCCCTATGGCCCCCTCGCTCAGCTCTCCCAGCTGGTCCTGGGCGCGCTGCTCCCGGGCGCCGGCGGAGCGGCCAACGTCCTCGCCTCGTCCGTCGTGGGCGGCGGCGCCGCGCGGTGCGCGAACTCGCTGTGGAGCTGGCGAGCGGGGGAGGACCTCGGCTGCGCGCGCGGGCCGCAGCTGCGCGCGCAGCTGTTGGGGACGCTGCTGGGGACCGCGGTCAGCATCCCGCTCTACCGGCTGCTGGAGCGGGCCCGGCTGCTGAGCTCCTCCGTCCTCCCCGCGCCCTCGGCGCGCGTCAGTCGGGCGCTGGCGGAGGCGCTCGCGCGCGGCGCCGCGTCCATCCCCCCGTCGGCGTTGTGGGCGGCCGGCGCGGGCGCCTGCGCGAGCCTCCTGCTGACGGCGCTCCACCGGCGCGCGCCGTGGTTGCCTGCGCCGGTGGCGGTTGGCGTCGGGCTCCTCATTCCGTTCCACTTCGCGGCGGCGCTCGTGGTCGGCGCTGCCGCCTTCGCGCTGGCCGCGCGCCGCTGGCCGCAGTGGAGCGCGCAGAGCGCATCTTCGGCGGCGACGGGTGCGCTGGTGGGCGAGGCGGTGGTCGGCCTGGGCGTCGCGGCGCTCGCCCTCTCCAACGGAGGCGGAGGAGGCGCATGACGGCTGACGCTCCGCTCCCGCACGTCCCCGGCTACCGCGTCACCGGTGTGCTCGGGCGCGGCGGGTTCGGCAGCGTGTATGCGGCGGTGCGGCAGGCCGACGGGTTGGAGGTGGCGCTTAAGCTTCCCCACGCCGGGCACCCGGACGCGCTCGCCCGGCTCGCCCGGGAGGCGGAGCTGCTGCGCACCCTCGGCCCGCCCTTCGTTCCCGCTTTCGTTGCGCAGGGCGAAGAGCCGGTCCCCTTCCTCGCGATGGAGCGGCTCGCCTTCCCCACGTTGGCGGCCCTTCTCCAGGCGGCGCCTGGCCCCATGCCGTTGGCCCTGTTTCGGGAGCGCGCGGCGGCGCTGCTGCGCGCGGTGGCGGGCGTGCACGCGGCGGGGTTCGTCCACCGGGACTTGAAGCCGCAGAACATCCTGCTGCGCGACAGCCCCTGCGAGGCGCGGCTCATCGACTTCGGCTGGGAAGGTTTGAGCGCTCCGCTTGAAGCCCAGCGCGAGGAGCTGCTCGGCGGCTTCGGCACGCCGGAGTACATGTCCCCCGAGCAGTGCGCGGGCGCGGCAGGGGACGCGCGCTCGGACCTCTACTCGCTGGGCGTCATCCTCTACGAGGCGCTCACCGGCGCGCGCCCGTTCTCCGGCACCGCCGCCGAGCTCCGCCAGGCGCACCTCGGCCTGCGGCCGGCGGATCCTTCGCAGCGCGTCCCCCTTCCCCCGGAGCTCTCCCGCTGCATCCTGCGCTGCCTGGAGAAGGAGCCCGGCCGACGCTACGAGGACGCGAAGGGTCTGAGCGCCCCGCTCGACGCCGCTTGCCGTGAGAGCGCCCCGGCACAGGCGCCAAAACCGGCGCCGCCGCGCGCTGGACGCGCTTCGCGCAAGCGGCCCGTCGGCCTGGTCTTCATCGACGCGGTGGACAGCCATCCGCTCGTCCAGTCCACGCTCGCGGCGTTCGGCGGGCACCTCGCCCATTTGGAGGGAGCCCGGCAGGTGCTCGCCTTCACGGAGGAGCGCTCGGACAACCCCGTCCGCCTCGCGCAGCGCGCAGCCCAGCGGCTGGTGGAGCAGGGCGCCTGCGCGCGGGCGCGCGTTCACCTTGCCTCCGTCGTCCGCTCGCAGCGCACGCCCGGCGGCCCCTTCACGTTCATCTCGCCGCTCTTCTCCAAAGAGGGCGAGTACCCCGCGCGCTCGGACCCGCCGGGCGTCCAGCTGAGCCCCGAGGCGCAGGCGCAGGAGGGGACACTGGAGCAGGGCGCGTCCTCGCTCAACCCGCCCCGGCTTTTCGGACGGGAGGCGCTGCTCTCCACCCTGACGGCGTCCGCGCGCGCGGCGGTGGCGTCGGGCGAGGGCGGCATGGTCACCGTGCTCGCTGCGCCGGGGGAGGGGAAGAGCCACCTCGCGCGGGAGCTGTCGCGCTCGCTCAGGGAGCAACTCCCGGGCGCGGAGGTGCTCGCCCTGGGGATGAGCGAGCCCGTCGAGGGCGGCGGCCAGGCGCTCACGCGCGCGCTCACCCTCCTGGCGCTTGGGCCCTCCGCGGACGGCGCGCACCGCGGCCTCGAAGCGCTGGCCCGGCGCCTGCCCGACGTCGGCGCGCGGACCGCGCTCGCCTTCACCCTGGGCTGGTTGCCCCCTGACGCGGCCGAGGTCCGGACGCTGGGCGCCGCGCCGGGCGCGCTGAGGTGGTCCGCGCAGCGGGGCCTGGTGGCGCTGCTGCGTCAGCGGGCGCCCCGGGGTGGGCTCGCGCTGGTCCTGGACGACGCGCACCTCGCGGACGACCTCGGCCTGGACGCGCTGGAGCACGTCGCGCTGGCGTCGCCTCCTGTGCCGCTCTGGGTCTGCCGGCTGGCCCGGCCGCCTTTCCAGCGCCCCGCGACGTCCCGCGCCGCCACCTCGCCGCGGCATCAGGCGCTGGCCCTGGGCCCGCTCTCTGCGGAGAGCGGAGACCTCTTGTGCCGCGCTCTGCTGGCGCCGGTGGAGAACGTGCCCGCGCGCATTGTGGAGCTGCTCCTGGAGCGGACGGGCGCCGTCCCGGGCGTGCTGGTGGAGCTCTTGCGCGGCCTCAAAGGCGCAGGCGTCATCCGCCGGGCCGCGCGCGGGTCGCGCTGGTACGTCGCCACCGACGAGCTGGACCGGTACCTGGAGTTGCCGGGCGTGGAGTGGGTGAGCGAGCGAGAGCTGGCGGGCCTTCCGGAGGAGCTGCGCGCTCACGCACGCCTGGCGTCGCTGCTCGGCCCCGCCTTCACGGTGGAGGAGCTGGCCGGCGTGCAGCGGCGGCTGGAGGCGGGGGGCGCCGACGCGGCCTTTCCGCTCGACGCGGCGGTGGGCGTGCAGCGGCTCCTGGAGCGGGAGCTGCTCACCCCGCAGGAAGGCGGCCGCCTCCGCTTCCGTACGGAGCTGCTGCGCGACGCCATCTCCAGGACGACGCCGCAGGCGCAGCGCCAGGAGATTCACCAGGCGGCGTATGAGCACCACGCCGAGGCCGTCGAAAGCGACGCGCGGCTCGCCCAGCGTGCCTTCCATGCGGAGCGCGCGGGCATCAAGGAGAGCGCCGCGGCCCACCAGCTTCAGCTCGCCCAGCTCGCACAGGCGCGCCACGCGTACCTCGATGCCGAGCACTGCTTCACCCGCGCGCTGGAGCAGCTGGCGCCGGATGCGCTGAAGCAGAGGTTGAGCGCCCACCACGGCCGCGGGCTGATGCGCTACCGCGTGGGGCGGTACGAGGACGCACTGGCGGACCTCGCGCAGGCGCAAGCGCTGGCCGAGCGCCTTGCGCTGCCCGGGCTGCTGGCGGAGCTCCTCCTCGAGGAGGCCACCGCGCTGGACTGGATGAACGAGTACCATCGGTCCCGGCACGCGACGGAGCGGGCGGAAGCCATCGCCCCGTCGGAGCTCTCCGCCCGCGCCCGCGCCTACCTCACGCTGGCGCGCGGGCGCGTGAAGTTCCGGTTGGGGGCCTCTGACGCCGCGACGGCGCTGCTGCAGCGGGCCGCGGACGAAGCGGAGCCCCTGGGAGATGAAGGCTACGACTTGCTCGTCGTTGCGCTCCTGATGCTCGGCCCGCTGCTCGCGCAGCTTGGGCGCCTCGACGACTGCGAGGCCGCCTTCCGCCGGGCCGTCGAGCTCTGCCGCGCGCGGGGCGACACGGTGCACCTGGGGACGGTGGCCCAGAACAGGACCCTCCTGCACATGGCGCGGCGTTCGGCCGAAGGCGCGCTGGCGGACGGGGAGTGGTTCCGGGAGATAAGCCTGGAGCTGGGGATGCTCGGCAGCGAGTACCGCGCCGAATACAACCTGGCGGAGCTGCGCTACCAGCTGGAGGACCTGGACGCTGCGGAGGCGCACGCCCTGCGTGCCCATGCGTTGGGTGAGCGCTTGCTCGGCGCGCAGCTGCGGCCGGACGCCCTTCTCCTGCGCGCCCGCATCGCCGTCGTGCGCGGGTCGCTGGACACCGCCCGCGCGCTCTGCAGTGCGCTGCGCCGGGACCAGGCCGCGGCGGGCGCTTCCGGGAGAGAGGAGGCGCTCTTCCTGCCGCCGGAGCAGCTGCTTCTGGCGGCGGTGGAGCTCGCCACCCGCGGGGAGCATGACGCAGGGGCCTGGACCGCCCTCCTGATGCGCGCCCCGTCCCAGGCCGTGCAGAGCGACCGGGTGGAGCTCACGGAGCTCTCGGCTCGCAGCGCGGCCTTCGCCGGGCACCTGCGGGCAGCGCTGGAGCAGGTCGACGAGGCGCTCGCCCTGGCCCGCGACCTCCCCAACCTCATGGAGGCCCGGCTCAACAGGCTGCGTCTGGCGCTGCGTGCGCGTTCAGAGGCGGAGGTGGGATAACGGGACCTGGCACCGCGGTGCGAAGCTCTGAAGCCAGCGGCGCATGGGCACCCACGACGTCACCACCAAGTATTCACCCATTGGGCAGTCGCTGGCGTTCAGCCAGGTGCTCCCTGCCGGCACTTCAGCGGGCGAATACGTGCTGGACGCGCTCATCGGCGAGGGCGGGTGTGGGCGGGTGTACCGGGCCACCCATGCCGCCACTGGCAGGGCCGCCGCAGTCAAAGTCATCCAGCCGACCGGGGACGACGGCGAGCGGGGCCGCGTTCGCTTCGAGCGCGAGGCGAGGGCGGCCAGCGCCGTCCGCCACCCGAACCTCGTCGAGGTCCTTGAGGTGGGGACGCTGGCGGATGGGCGCCCCTACTTCGCGATGGAGCTGCTGGATGGGCAGAACCTCTCGGAGCTCATCCGCAGCGCCGGGCGGCTCTCGCCGGCGGAGGCGCTGGAGATTCTGGAGCCCGTCTGCGCCGCGCTGCAGGCGGTGCACGACGCGGGGATTATTCACCGCGACATCAAGGGCGGGAACGTCTTCCTCGCGCAGCAGGGCGGCCGGCGGGTGGTCAAGCTGCTCGACTTCGGCGTGGCCAAGCTGTTGGCGCCGCAGGCCGGCCCGGCGCTCACGCAGGAGGGACAGTGGGTAGGGACACCTTCGGTGATGGCGCCCGAGCAGTTCCAGGGCGGAGCGGTGGACGCGCGCACGGACATCTATTCGCTGGGGGTGATGCTGTACCAGCTGCTCACCGGAAACATGCCGTTCTCCGGGACGGCGGAGGAGATTGAGCGCTCCCACCTGAAGGTCCCCGTCCTCCCTCCCAGCCGCTTGGCGCCCGTGGGGCCGCTGCTGGACGGCATTGTCCTCAAGTGCCTGGAGAAGGACCCCGCGCGCCGCTACCCGTCCGCGAGCAGCTTCCTGGCGGCGCTGCGGCAGGTGGTGGAGAACGGCGCGGGCGTGGCGCCCAGCGTCGCCACCGGCCGGGCAGTGGGCATCTATGTGGAGGCCCGGCTGAGCGACGCGGCGGCGCAAGAGCCCACCGACTCCCATCTGGAGACGTTGGACGAGGTGATGGACGAAACCGAGCGCGAGCTGGCCTCCGCCGGGCTTCAGCGGGTGCCGCAGAGCGGGACCGGGGTGCTCGCGGTGCAGCTGCTCTCCCGGGATGACGCGGCCGCGAAGGAGGAGAAGGCGCGCGCCCTGCGATTTGCCCAGGGGCTCTACGAGCGCTTGACCGCGCGGTTGGCGAAGGACCGGGACGTCGCCATCTTCATCAGCGTTCACCTGGCGGGCGTCGATGTGAGCGAGAGCGACTCGGCCCCCACGCTGGTGGGCGGGCCGCTGCTGGCGGTGGGGAGCTGGCTTCCCCGCGCCGGTGCCGGCGTGCAGCTGACCGCCGCGGCGCGCGAGGAGTGAGCGTCAGGCCACGGGTCCGTTCCAACGCATCCGCAGCTCCGCCTGCCGCGCGGGGTCCCTCATGTGCTGCGCCAGCCACGGACCGGAGCCCCGGCGGACCTCGGCGTATTCGGACGCGGTGAGGGGGACCAGCTGCAGCAGCTGCACGGGGGAGCCGCCGGGCATCTGGACGCGGCCCCCGTTGGCCAGCACGAAGCCGGCGATGCCGCGCGACTCGATGGCGTAGCCGACGGTGTCGCCCACCTTCCAGGCGCTGGCGCCGGGCTCGCGCCCGTCGATGCCCACGCTGATGGCTTCCAGCTCGTCCAGAAGCTCCGGGGAGAACAGGCTCACCTGGGCCATGAGCTCAATGTGCGGGACCCCTGCCTGCACGCCGGAGGTCTGGATGACGCGGCCAAAGCCGTTGGTCAAAAGGCAGTAGCCCTGGCCCGGCTCCTGGCTGCGGACGTCGAGCGCGTGCGGCAGCCGCCCGGGGTCCTCGCTGGGGTAGCCCACCATCAGCGCGCCGGGGAGCGTCTCATCCACGCAGGTGCGGAACAGCGCGCAGTAGGTGTTCGGCGCCATCGCGTCCGCGTCGCCCTCGCCCTGCGCGCAGGCCTTCGCCCAGCAGGCCGCGGGGTCCACCGGTTGGCCGACGGGCTCCAGCACCAGCTCCAGCGTGCCCGGGTCCTGCGCCACGCGGTAGCTGTCCGCGTCGCCTTGCAGCGCGCGCAGCGAGTACGCGCCGATGCGGACGCCCACCGGGACGCGCAGGACTTCGCCCACGCGCAGGTCGCGGTTCTCCCGGACCATCAGGTAGCAGGAGAAGAGCAGCGCCTCGTGGCGGCGGCTGCGCTGCCAGGCGCTGCCGGCTTCGAAGGGCGCGCGCACGTCGGGGAAGCCGAAGGCGGACATCCCGAACGTCCGGTATTCGGGCGACGGCCCGGGCGTGGTGGCGAAGTCCAGCCAGGCTCCGAAGGGCACGCAGTCCGGGTCCGCGAGGTTGCCCAGCCGCCGGAGGAACGCGTCCCGAGGCAGGGTCAGCTCTCCCGCGCGGTTGAGCACCACGCCGCGGCAGTGCGGGGCGAGCGCCGCGGCCAGCTGGGAGAGGCTGCGCAGCTGGCCGTCGGGCGCCCAGTCGTCGCGCTTGCGGAGGATGCGCAGCTTCCGGTGGAGCCCGGGGTCGCCCAGGCTCAGCGTGAGGAAGCCGCCGCCGGGGGAGAAGTCTTCGCCCACCGAGCGCAGGTCCATCGCTTCGCGGGGGAACGGGGTGTCGCCGGTGGTGGCCGGCATCTCGAACCCGCCGAACCCCAGGCGCAGCCCGTCCTCGCAGCTCACCGTGATGCCCGCCGCTTCGAGGTTGAGCTTGGCCGCCCACGCCTTCAGCGCCTGCACGCCGGTGGGCACCGGCTCGTCCATCAAGAGGGTTATCCAGCCCAGCGCGCGCGCCTGCTGCACGGCCGCCAGCCCGCCGCGGCTGGGGCGGACGCCAAGCGCGCGGTCGCGCTCCGCCAGCAGCTGGTCATAGGACGTGTCGCCTTCGGGGAGCCGGAGCTCGCTGGCCCGGACGCCCCCCAACGGATGCGGGTCCACCGAGTGGACGAGCACCCGCGCGCCGACGACGGGCTCGAAGCCCTTGCAGGCTGAACGGCCGAAGCGCAGCTCTGCCCCGCCCTCTGCGACGACGCGTCCGATGGCATCCGCGGCGTCGAAGCTGCTGATGGTCGCCTGGAAGGGGACAGCCGCCGGCAGGCCTACGTCGAACATGGGCCCACCTTGCCCGCTTCGTTCATGAAGATCCACCCGACCTTCCGCGCAAGAAACGGTCGGTCAGCTATGGTCTGCCACGCATGGTGGCCACGCAGCACATCTTCCTCGTGCCGGGCTTCTTCGGGTTCGCGAACCTGGGCGAGCTCGTCTACTTCGGGCACGTCCACGACTCCCTGAAAGCGCAGCTGGCGCGGATGGACCTCCCCTGCGAGGTGGTGCAGGTGTTCTCCCGCCCCACCGCGTCCATCCGGGACCGCGCGAGGGACCTGCTCACCACCATCGAACAGACCGCGCTGCGCGACGACGGGCCCATCCACCTCATCGGCCACTCCACCGGCGGGCTCGACGCGCGCTTGCTTGTCAGCCCCAGCGCGCAGCTGGGCGACGGAGTGACCGTCGACCGCTTCATCCACCGCGTGCGCTCCGTCGTCTGCGTCAGCACCCCCCACCACGGCACGCCGCTGGCGTCGTTCTTCCTCGGCCTCGCCGGCCAGAAGCTGCTCCAGCTGCTCTCGCTCTTCACCGCGGCGGTGCTGCGCCACGGGCGCGTCCCGCTGGCGCTGCTCTTCAAGGTGGCCGGGAGCCTGGTGAAGGCGGATGGCCTGCTGGGCTTCAAGGTGACGCTGGTGGATGAGCTCTTCGAGTCCCTGCTCTCCGACTTCTCTCCGGAGCGCCAGAAGGCGCTGGTGGCGCTGCTGGCGGAGATGGGGCGGGACCAGGCGCTCATCGCGCAGCTCTCCCCGGATGGGATGGACCTCTTCAGCGCCGGCACCGAGGACCGCGCCGGCGTGCGCTACGCGTCCGTCGCCACGCGCGCACCCAAGCCGAACGTGCGCAGCTTCGTCGAGGCCGGGCTGGACCCTTACGTCCAGAGCACCCACCTGCTCTATACCTTCCTCCACCGGCAGAGCCGCGGCCTCGCCTCCCGCACCCTCCCGGCGCTGCACGCACAGCAGGAGTCGGTGCTGCGCGAGGCGTTTGGGGAGGTGCCAGACCCGGACGAGAGCGACGGCATTGTCCCCACGCGTTCGCAGCCGTATGGCCTGCTGCTGGCGGCGGAGCAGGGGGACCACCTGGATGTGCTGGGCCACTACGACGGGTCCGATGAGCAGCCGCCGCACGTTGACTGGTTGATGTCCGGCGCCGGCTTCAAGCGTCCGGCATTCGACCGCGTGTGGAGCAAGGTGTTGTCCTTCCTGCTCTCCTGAGTGCTCTGAAGTCGCACCGCAATATCTGCCAAGTCGGCCGCCGGGCCCGCGCCGTACAACGGCGCCTCCTTTCAACCAGGAGGCAGCAGACAATGTTTGACCATCTCGGCATCAACGTGACGCAGTTCGACAGGTCGGTCCGGTTCTACGAGGCGGTGCTGGCGCCGCTGGGCTACGTGCTGGACTCGCATGACCCGGCGGCAGCCTCCGCGGGATTCGGCAAGAAGGGCGCCGCCCAGCTGTGGCTGAACAAGGGCAAGGCGAACGGCGTGCACCTGGCGTTCAGCGCCAAGGACCGCAAGCAGGTGGACGCGTTCTACGCCGCGGCGATGGAGCTGGGCGGGCGGGACAACGGCAAGCCCGGCATCCGGAAGGACTATCACCCGGGTTATTACGCGGCGTTCGTCCTGGACCCGGACGGGAACAACCTCGAAGCCGTGGTCCACGAAAAGCCCTAGAGCGCCGACGAGGTTACCTCCCGTCGCCGAGAGCGCCGATCCGCTTCGCCGGGCGGCGTCGGCCGCCCTTGAAATACCGACCAGTATTCCGGCGGGCGGCCTCCTTGCGCGGCTCGCGGCTCGTCGCTTCGGCTCGGTCCGGAAACCTGGTCAGCGCTCTAGCGCTCCCAGGAGGAGAACAAAGCGCGGCGCTCCGGGAAGCGCCCGGCGACGAAGTCCGCCAGCTGGGCTTCGCTCGCCGGGGCCACCGCGGCCTCCAGCGCGGAGGCCAGCTCCAGCGCGGTGCGCGGGCGGGCGCCCGGCGCCTTCTGCAGCGCGTGCTGGAGGACCTGCCAGAGGTCTGGCGGGATGTGCGGGCTGGGCGCGGGCGCATCCACGACGATGGCCTCCATCGTCTTCGCCATGTCTTCGCGCTCGAACGGCGGGGTGCCGCTGAGCAGCTCGTAGAGGGTGACCGCGATGGACCAGAGGTCGCTGCGGCGGTCCAGCCGGTCTCCGCGCACCTGCTCCGGGGACATGTAGAGCGGCTTGCCCTTCACCGTCCCCGGGAGCGTCATGGTCCGGGCGGTGCGGATTTTGGCGATGCCGAAGTCGAGCACCTTCACCCGCCCATCGAAGCCAACGACCAGGTTGGGCGGGGAGAGGTCCCGGTGCACCACCTGCAGCGGGACGCCCGCCGCGTCTTTCAGCTCGTGGGCGTGGTGGATGCCACGCAGCGCCTGGATGGCGACGCCCACCGCCAGCTCCGGGGCCAGGCGCGTCTGGAAGGAGAGGACGTTCTCCAGGTCCACCCCGCGCGCCAGCTCCATGGCGATGTAGTAGGCGCCGGCCGCCTCGCCGAAGTCGTAGAGCGTGATGAGGTTGGGGTGGGAGAGCGACAGGCCAATCTGCGCCTCGTCGAGGAACTGTTTCACCACCTCCGGCCGGTCCAGCAGCCGCGGCAGCACGCGCTTGAAGGCCACCAGCCGGCCCACATCCTCGGGCCCCGTGCAGCGGGCGAGCATCACCTGCGCCATGCCGCCGCTGCCCAACGGCATCAGGAGCTCGTAGCGGCCGATGCGCCCCTGCGCGCGGTAGAGCGCGTCCGGGCTGAGCTCATCCAGCCGCTGCAGCGCGCTCTGGCCCCCGGAGAGCGCGAGGAAGGAGAGCACCGCCGAGTCCAGCGCTTCGCCCATGGCGCCGACGAAGGCCTGGACCGGGCCGCCGGAGTCCGGGAACTGGCCCTCCAGCTGGAGCCCGAGGGCGCCGAGGTTCACCCGGCCCAGGTTGAGCTGGGTGACGAAGAGGGTCTGGCGCTCGCCCACCGCGCGCAGGCCCTGCTGGCCCTCCACGTCGTCGACGTGGGCGCCCAACCGGCCCTGGATGCGGGTGAGCACCGGCCCGCGTGTGCCGCGCAGCCGGACGAAGCCGGCCCGGGCATGGATGAGCCGCGCGCACTGGGCCAGGAAAGCATCCAGCCCCGCCGCCAGGCCCAGCTGGCGCTCCAGGCAGTCCTCGATGACCTCGTCCGCCAGGCGGTGCACCTGGACGAGTCCCCGGAGAAACTCGAGCTCCTGCTGGTCGTTCGCGAACGCCATCGCCCTCAAATATCCGGTTGAAACAGGGCCACGCTACTTTTCGCCGGCCCGCGTGTTTGGACGGCTCAATGGCCCTTTGCGACCGCTCAGCCTGGCTGCCCCCGCGCCCGGGCAGGGTTGCGCGTTCCTGGGGGCATGACACTCAAGCCCCACGTGCTCCACCTGGTCCGGACCGCCTGCCTCGTCGAGTCCCGGTCCGAGCAGTACTCCGGTTATCTGGCCGCCGTCTTCGCCCGCCGCGGCTGGGGGGACACGTTCGCGCGCTGGGGCGACGAGGAGCGCACCCACGGGGAGGCGCTGCGCGCGTGGCTTGCGCAGGAGGACCCTGCCTTCGACTTCGAGGCGTCTATGGCGCGCTACCTCGCAGGCGTGCGCTACCACGCGCAGGACGGGACGTCGGTCTACGGCTCGGAGCAGGGGGAGTTGGTGGCCCGCTGCTTCGTGGAGGCGATGGCCGCGAGCTACTACCAGGCGGTGGGCGGGGGCGCGGCGGGCGCCCCGTCGCTCCAGGCCCTGTGCCGCAGGCTGGCGGCGGACGAGGCACGCCACTTCACGATGTTCCGCAGGCTGCTGGAGGCCGTGCGCCGCGAGGAGGGACCGCGGCGGCTGGAGGCGCTCCAGGTGGTGCTGCGGCGGCTCTGGGCGCTCAACGATGAGCAGATTCTCTACGCGTCGTATGTGGTCAGCGGGGAGCGGGGGCCGTTCGTGCAGGCGCAGGAGTCGCAGCGGTACCGGCGCAGGGTGCTGTCGCTGTATCGGCCCTCCCACGTTCGTTTCGTCGCCACGCTCGTGGGGCGGGCGCTGGCGGCGTAGCGGGGCAACCGGCCCTTGCCGGCCATTTCGTCGGAGGAACAGCTGTTCTCAGTCAGGCGCCTCCAACGCTCGACGCGAACGGGGGGCGAAGCGATGCAGCGCTCAAATGAGCTCCGTCCTCACATCGCACGCACATGTCTCAGGGGAGCCAAGGGGGGCGGGGATAGGTCCGGGCGGCTGCCGGCGGGCGCCCGCCGGCAGCACCGACGTGGGCCGCCCGCTCGGAGTCCCCTTCGGCCCAGGAGCGCGGCGCTCCCCGAGGTGGTTCGCAGCAGCTTCGTGGTTTAGCTGGAGCTGTCCCCGAGTCCTCCGAACCGGAAGGGCTTGGTCGATCAGTGCAAAGCCTGAATCTTCGTCTCAGGCGTCTGTTTTGGAGCGACTGGGGTAAAGTGTGGAACTCTAGTTATATAGATATAACTAGAGTTCCACACTTCTCTCTGCTCGCATCTTCTGGGCGGTACGGGCTCCCATGGCATGAGCCGCGGCACCGACTCCACCGAGGAACGGGCATCCTCCACGGAGCCCATCCGTGAAACCACGAGGGAGCCCTGGCCCGCTCCTGCTCCTCAAGGCCCCTTGCAGTGCAGCTCATCTTTGACACTGAATAGCGGACTCCGTTCGCCCGGTGTTGTCATGAAATTCGGTTGGACACTGCGACAAATTCTGACGACATGTCTCAAGAGGTGCGCAGGTCCCGTCCCTGGGGCCGCGTTCCTGGAGCGAGCCGATGCATACGCGATGGCTTTCCCTCTGCATTCTCTTGCGCTCAAGGCTCTGCCCGCAAAGGCAGGGCTCCTCGGCGGCGGTGAGCGCTACGGGCTGGCCATCGACGGCCGCGTGCTGCCCGCAACGCCGGCCGCCATAGTGGACGCCGTGCTGCACACCCGCGTCCCGGTGCTGCTCGGGGCCACGGCGGACCAGGGGACGGTCTTCGTCGGCGACGCCAACGTGCAGACCGCGGCGCAGTACGAGGCGTACGTGCGCGTCGCCTTCAAGTCGAACGCCCCCGCCGTCCTCGCGCGCTACCCCGCGTCCGCCTACCCGACTCCGCTGGCGGCGCTCGCCGCGCTCCTCACCGACGGCAGCTTCACCTGCCCCGCGCGCACGCGAGCGCGGACGCTGGCCAAGCACGGCCCCGCAGCCTTCCAGTACGAATTCACCCACGTCACGCAGGCGGGCCAGCAGCTGCGCCTGGGCGCCTGGCACGGCAGTGAGCTCGAGTTCGTCTTCGGCACGCTGCGGGACCGGCAGAGCGCTGGGGTGCCGCCCGCGGAGCTCGCCCTCGCGGACGCGATGATGGGGTACTGGGCGCAGTTCGCGCGCAGCGGCACGCCCTCTGCCCCCGGGGCGCCGCAGTGGGCGCCGTTCACCGCGTCCTCCGAGCCGTACCTCAACCTCGGCACCCCGCCCACCACCGGAGACCGGCTCAAGCGCGACGCCTGCGACTTCTGGGGCTCGCTCCTGGAGATTTGAGGTGCGCAAGGGCGCGCGCAGTCTGCGACTCCACTGCGCGGCGCCCTGCGCAGCGGGGGACCTGAATTCACGCCCCTGGGCGTTGGCACCGCGGGTGCTATCCGCTCATGCGCCTCACGCTCGCCTCGCTGCTGTTGCTGCTCTCCGGCTGCGGCCTCGGTCCGAAGGTCGGGGCGTTCTTCGTCCTCACGCCCCTCCGCCTCCCGGTCATCGGCGAGCCGCGGCAGCCGCACCAGCGCGTGCACTTCCGGGGCGAGGACGGGACGCTGCTCGAAGGCTGGCTCCTCACGCCGCAGCACGCGCCGCGCGGGCTGGTGGTCCTGCTCCACGGGAAGGATTCCAACCGGCAACACCTCCTCGTCGGCGCTGACCGGCTGCTGCGCCGCGGATACGCCGTGCTGGCGTATGACCAGCGCGGGCACGGGCGGTCGCAGGGGGAGCTCTGCACCTACGGGGCCGAGGAGGTGGGAGACCTCCGCGCGGCGCTCCGACGGATGAACCTCGCGCCGGTGTACGTCATCGGCGAGTCGCTGGGTGCGGCCGTCGCGCTCCAGGCGGCCGCGCAGGAGCCCGCAATCCAGGGCGTGGTTGCGGCAGCGTCCTTCTCCGACCTGCGCACCATCGTCGAGGAGCGGGCGCCGCCCTTCGTTGATGCGGCGTTCCGCGCTCGCGCGCTGGAGGCGGCGGGGGCGCGCGGCTGCTTCCAGGTGGCGGCCATCTCCCCGGCGGACGCCGCCGCGAAGGTCACCGTCCCGGTGCTGCTGCTCCACGGCACCGAGGACGACTTCACGGCGCCCGCCCACTCGCGGCGCATCTTCGCGCGGCTGGCCGGGCCCAAGCGGATGGTGTGGCTGGACGGGGTGGGCCACGCCGACGTCCTCCAGCGCGCGGCGGCGTGGGACGTGGTGGAGCGCTGGCTCGATGGCGTGACGGTGGTACGAAGCGCGGATGCTCAAGCTGCAATACCTGGAACACCTCACGTTGACGGTGAGGGACCTCGGCCGGAGCCTGCGCTTCTACCTTGACGTGCTGGGCTTCGAGCGCGGGCCGGAGTGGCCAGGAGAGCTGGTGATGCTCCGCTGCGGGCCGACGTACCTCGCGCTGGGGACGTGGGCGGAGGGCGAGGAGCGCGGGCCGGCCTCTCCCATCGGGGTGGACCACTTCGCCTTCAGGGTGGACGCGGACACCTACGTGCGGGCGCGGACGGAGCTTCCGGCTGCGGGGGTGGCCATCGACCACGAGTCGGACCACGGCATCAACCAGTCGCTCTACTTCAGGGACCCGGACGGGAACCTCCTGGAGCTGGCGTGCTACGAGCTGATAGGCGCGGCGGAGAGGATGCCGCTCTACCCGGAGCGCTGGCGCGGGAGCGGCTTCGAGACGTAGGTGCGCGGGGCGACCCGTACACCCGCCTTGTCGCACACGAGAGCGCCGCCGCGGCTTGGACTACGGTTCCGCCGACGGAGGACCCCCGGATGCGATGGTCACTGGCCTGCGCTTCGTTGTGCCTTCTGCTGCTCCCCGCCTGCCCGCCCGCCGCGCCCGCCAGCTGCACCTCGGACGCCGCCTGCGGTGACTCTGACGCGTGCACCGCGGACGTCTGTCAGGACGGCGCTTGCGCGCACCCGCCGCTCTCCGTGGATGACGGCAACGGCTGCACGGTGGACGCCTGCGACCCGGCGACGGGTCCCTCTCACGTCGCGAAGGCCGTGGATGACGGCAACGGCTGCACGATGGACGCCTGCGTGCCGGCGACGGGCGCGGTGACGCACCTGCCGCTGGACGTCGACGACGGCAACGCGTGCACGACGGACGCGTGCGCGCCGGCGACGGGCGCGGTGACCCACGTCCCCATCGTCATCGACGACGGGAACCCGTGCACGACGGACACCTGCGCGCCGGCGACAGGCGCGGTGACGTACGTCCCGGTGAACGTGAACGACTCGAACGCCTGCACGGTGGACACCTGCACGATGGCGGGCGGAGTGACGCACACGCCGGTGAACGTGAATGACTCGAACGCGTGCACGACGGACGCGTGCAACCCCACCACGGGTGTTTCACACACGCCGGTGAGCGTGAATGATTCGAACGCGTGCACGGTGGACGCGTGCAACCCCAGCACGGGTGTCTCACACACGCCGGTGAACGTGGACGATGGGAACCCCGCCACGGTGGACAGCTGCGACCCGGCGACGGGCGTCATCACCCACGTGGACCCCTGCGCCGGCGGCTGCGCGGTCAACTTCTGGAACCTCGACGGCAACCCGAACACCGGGACCTGCGGCTGCGAGTACGCCTGCACGCGCACGTCGACGACGACGGATGCGATTGACCCCGCCTTCACCGACGAGAACTGCGATGGGACCGACGGCGTGGTGAACGAGTGCATCTTCGTCTCCGGTGTGCTCGGGGATGACTCGATGGGCACCGGCACCCGCGCGGCGCCGAAGAAGTCCGTCTCCGCCGGCATCGCGGTGGCCATCGCCTTCGGCGCCCCGGCGGTCTGCGTGGCTGGCGAAGTGTTCCTGGAGTCCGTCACGCTCCCCTCGGGCGTCAGCCTGTACGGTGGGTTCAACGCCAGCGACCCGGACTTTGCCTTCCGGCGCAGCGGCGGCACGGTGACCACGCTGCGGGCGACGGAGCGGGTGGTGGACGCGCCGCAGGTGGATGCGGAGACGCACCTGGAGGGGCTCAAGCTGGAGGCGCTGGCGGGTGCGTCCCCCGGCAGCAGCACCTACGGCGTGCGGCTGGGCGGCGGGACCGGTCCGCTGTTCGTCCGTTACAACGAGATTTCAGTCGCCAAGGGCGGCCCGGGCGGGGCGGGCGCGTCCGGTGCGCCGTCCGGGCCGACGGCGCCCGCCGGCAACGACGGGCAGGATGGTTGCTCCGGGACCGGCTGCGGCGCGGGCGGCCCTGCGCCGGTGTGCGCCGAGCCGGGCGGGAAGGGCGGCAACGGCGGGTTTAACGACACCAAGGGCGTGGATGGGGTCTCTGGCAGCCGCGGCGCCATCGGAGGGCCCGGTGGCAGCTCGTCGATGGTGTGCGGGACCCCGAGCGCGTCCGGGATCCCGGGCAACGTGGGCGGCAATGGCACGGCGGGGTTCGGCGGCAGCGGAGGTCTCGCGGCTGGGAGCGTCGTCGCAGGGGAGTACGCGCCGGCCGTCGGTGGGAACGGGTTCGCAGGCGGCAACGGCGGAGGGGGCGGAGGGGGCGGGGGCGGCGGAGGCGGGGCGTGCAGCAACGGCCTGGCCTGCGTGTGCGTTTCGGACACGGGCGGCGGTGGGGGAGCGGCGGCTGCGGCGGGGCGGGTGGCGCGTTCGGGCAGGGAGGCGGCGGAGGCGGCGGCAGCTTCGGCGTCTTCGCTGCGGGGGGACAGGTGGTGGTGACGCAGAACACCTTCAGCACCGGCGGCGGCGGGAACGGCGGCAGCGGTGGCTCCGGCGCGGCGGGGCAGATGGGCGGAGGGCCGGGTCAGCCGGGCGCGGCCAGCGATGATGGCGCGCAGGGCGCGCCGGGGCAGAAGGGCGGGAACGGAGGGCTGGGCGGCAGCGGGGGCGGCGGAGGGGGCGGCCCCACTGCGTGCCTCGCGCGGGTGGCGGGCGTGACGTTCACGTACAGCGGGAACGGGTGCACGCTGGGGTTGCCGGGCAGCGGGGGGGCCGGCGCGGCGAGCGGGGCGAACGGCGCTTCCGCGGAGAACCTTGTGCTGAACTAGCGGGGAGAACCTTGTGCTGAACCAGCGGGCGGGGACCGGTCCTCCGCGACGCGCGGGGACGGGTTCGGGGTTCGCGACCGGTCCTCCGCGACGCGCGGGGGCGGGTTCGGGGTTCGCGACCGGTCCTCCGCGACGCGCGGGGACGGGTTCGGGGTTCGCGACCGGTCCTCCGCGACGCGCGGGGACGGGTTCGGTTCGGTTCGCCTTGGCTCACCGACACGGAGGACGGGGTACGGGGACGGGCACGGAGCACGCGTTCGCGTTCGCGTTCGTTCACGGGCGCGGGTTCGGGTTCGGGTTCGGGCGCGGGTTCGGGTTCGGGTTCGGGTTCGGGTTCGGGTTCGGGTGGTGGGTCACGGGCTCAAGCGCGATGCGCGGGCGGCCGCTCCAGGCTCTGGCCGAGCTCCCTGTCCCGAACCCGTCTCCATCCCCCGTCCCCGAACCCGTGAACGAACGCGAACGCGAACGCGTGCTCCGTGCCCGTCCCCGTCCCCCGTCCTCCGTGCCGGTGAGCCAAGGCGAACCGAACCGAACCCGTCCCCGCTGCACGACGCCCGCGCCTCCCCCGTTCACGCCGCGCTGGCGAACGTGAAGCGCTGAAGCGCCTGGGCGATGGCCTCTGGCCTCTCCTCCTGAACAAACCCGCATGCCCGGGGAACGCGGACCAGCTCGCAGCCCTTCCAACGCGCGGCCATCCTCTCCGCGAGCTCGATGGGGAACGTGGGGTCCTCCTCTCCCCAGACAAGCTGCGCCGGCGCGCGAATCCGCGCATGCACCTCATCCAGCCGGTCCACCAGCTGCCAGTCGAAGCCGCGGAGATACCGGTTCAGCCCCTCCATCCGGTGTGAATCCGCGACCACCGGCGCAACCATCCGGCGGTGGAAGTCGCCGAGGATGAGCGAGCGGTCGTGGAACGCGCCGCCATACCCCATCCCGGAGAGCAGGAAGCGCTTGGAGCGGATGAGCCAGCGGAAGACGGCGCTGCTCAAAGGGAGCGCCGCGAACCAGCGGTAGAGCGGAACCCACGGCGGCCGGTGCCCGGGCGCCTCGGTGTTGACCAGCGTGAGCGACCGCACACGCTGCGGCGCCGCGGCGGCGAGCAGCCGGGCGATGGTGGCGCCGCTGTCCTGCGCGAGAATGTGCACCGCTGGGAGCTCCAGCGTGGCGAGCAGGTGCGCCACCCGCTTCGCATGGGCTTCAAAGTCGAACGCGGTGAGCGGGCTCCACCGGGACTCGCCGGCCCCCGCAAGGTCCACGGCGATGCATGTGTAGCGCGAAGCGATGTGGGGGACGACGGGCGCCCAGGTCAACGACGAGAGCGGCCAGCCGTGCAAGAGCAGCAGCGGAGGCCCGCTGCCGCCGCGCCGGTAGCTGAGCGTCGCGTCGCCGCACACCACGTGTCGCACGGGCCAGGATTCGAGCAACGTCGGCGAAGGCGAGGGAGGGGACATGACGGGGATGGACATGCGACAAGAAGTAGCGCCGCCGCCTCCACCCGCCTACTCGCGTTCCCTGGCCTGGAAGGACACCGCCGTTTCCCCAGCGGCGCGCCGCACCGGAGTGACGCGCCGAGGAGAGGGCTCACATTCCCGTTATCAGCGCTTGTCGTAGCGGGCCATCCGGTACGTCTCCGCCTTCGCGCCTTCGAGCCACTTCTGCATGCCCGGGTGGCCCCACATCGCTTCGGTGTACGCCTTCACGGGGCCTTCGACGGGGACGCCGTAGGTCCGGAAGCGGCTGACGACGGGGGCGAACATCGCGTCGGCGATGGTGAAGGCGCCGAAGAGGAACGGACCGGACCGTCCGTACTGCGCGCGACACTCGGTCCAGAGCGCCTGGATGCGCGCCACGTCCGCGCGGGCGTCGTCGCTCAGCGTGTGGGGGACGCTCTCCTTGAACTTCATCGGCAGCTGGTTGCGCATCGTCGCGAAGCCCGAGTGCATCTCGGCGCTCACGGAGCGGGCGCGGGCGCGGGCGGCGCGGTCCTTCGGCCACAGGTCGCGGTCCGGGTGGCGCTCCGCCAGGTACTCGCAGATGGCCAGGGAGTCCCAGACGGTCAGGTCCCCGTCGATGAGCACCGGCACCCGGCCCGCAGGCGTCACCTTGGCGATCTGGTCCCGCGTCTCCGGGTAGTCCAGCGGGATGAGCTGCTCCTCGTACGGAATGCCCAGGTGCTCCAGGACCAGCCAGGGACGAAGTGACCACGAAGAGTAGCTCTTGTTTCCAATCACAATCTTCAAGGTGGACATGGGCTCCTCCGGGAGCTTGCGGGGTTGGCGCGCCATATGGCACGGCGCGCCGGGCCTGGCGAGGACGTGCCGCCACCGGGTTCGGACTTGGCACAAGCGCCCTTGAGACGCGAGCCCACCAGACCTGACAGCACCCGTCGGTTTGCGAATGACGCCGCCGCTGGCGCAACATGCGCGCCCTCTCGAAGGCCCAGTCGACGATGTGGCTCCTCTTGCTGCTGTGCGCCGTGACGAGCTCGACGAGCGGGCCGCCTGAGCCTTGCCCGTCGCTTCAGGCCGTCAAGGCAGAAGCGCTCGCGCTCGGCATGCAGCCCGCGTCGCTCGAAGACCTGGAGCTTGACCGGGAACCTGTCCCCGAAGGGCTGCGCATCCGCCTCGTCGGCCCGCGTGGCGTGGAGGTGGAGCGGGTGCTCCCCGAGGGCGTCGACTGTGGCGGACTCGCCCGGACCGTCGCGGTGCTGGTCGTCTCCAGCCGGTCGGAGCGCGCGGAGGTGACGCTGTCGGAGCCTCCGCCGCCGCTCGCCTGGGAAGTGGGCGCCGCGGTGAAGGGCCCGTTCGGTGCCCCCTCGGCGGCGTGGGGCGCCAGCGGCTCGTTCTGGCTCAGGCCGGCGGGCGGCTGGCTGGGGCTGCGCGCGCAGCTGGGCTACGAGCTGCCGCGCGAGTTTCTCCTCGGTCCGGGGAGGGTGTCCGTCCCGCGCGGGACGCTGGGCGCGGGCGCACACGTGGGCCTCTACCGCGAGCGCTGGTTGCTGGAAGGCCACGCGCAGCTGCTGGGCGCAGTTCTGGCGCTGCAGTCGGCCGGCTTCTCGCGCAGCACCGCCGCGCCCGGAGTGGACGCGGGCCTGGAGGTGGGTGCGCGGGTGGGGTGGCGGCTTGGCCAGGCGTGCGCGTTCCTGCAGCTTGCAGGGACCGGCTGGGCGCGGAGTCACGTCATCGAAGTCGCCGGCGTCAGCGAAGTGCTCACCCTGCCGAGGCTCGAGGCGAGCCTGCTCCTCGGCCTCTCCTGGCGCTCCCTGTAAGGTTCGACGATGCCGCGTCCGGGTTCTCCGCACTCCTTGTCGCTGTTCGCGGAGACGGCACGCTTGGCCGGCGAGTCCACGGACGAGACCGACTTCGAGGCGCTCTATCGCCAGCACGCGGAGACGGTGGCCCACTGGGCAGTCCGGCTGGGCGGTCCGCTCCTCGACTACGAAGACGTGGTCCACGAGGTGTTCCTCAAGCTGCAGCGCGCGTTGCCCCAGCTCGATGCCACGAAGAGCCTCAACGCCTGGCTCTACCGCGTCACCCTGAACGAGGTGCGCTACCGCCGGCGCAAGGCGCGCATTCGGCACTTCCTCTCCGGGCTGGCCGGCGACTTCGCCGCGAATGTCCGCTCGGAAGCCCCCGTCGCCCCGGAGCTGCTGGAGAGGCAGGAGGAGGCGCGCCGCGTCCACGCCGCGCTGGACCGGTTGCCCGAGAAGTTCCGGGAGGTCCTCGTCCTCTTCGAGCTCGAAGGGCGAAGCGGTGAAGAGGTCGCAGCCCTGATGGGCGCCAGGCTCGCCACCGTCTGGGTCTGGCTGGGGCGAGCGCGGGCCCGGCTGGCACGCGAGCTCAAGACGCTCGAGGGAGAGTCATGAGCGCACAGAACCCCGACGTGGAAGACGCGCTCCGTCGCCTGCGCGAAGCGGATCCCCGCCGCCGCGTCACCGCCCACGGGCTGGCCCGCGTGGAGAAGCGGCTCACGCGCTCCGTGCCGTTCTCCCGCCGCCGTCGCTCTGGGCTCCAGCTCATTGCGACGCTCGGCCTGTTGCTCGTTGTCCCGGCCGCGCTGGCTGCCACCGCGAAGGTCGTCGTCGCCGCGGTCGTGCGAGCGCGGGCGCAACGTGCTGCGCTCGAGTCGCCTCCGCCGTTCGCCTCGCTGGCAGAGGCCCGCGGAGGAAATCGCATCGGATCGCCGCCCCCGTTCGCCTCGAGCGCAGCGCCGCAGGCGCGCAGTCGAGAGGGGGCAGAGGGCAGCGGAGGAGATCGCCCCGAGTCCACTCCCCCGAGCGCTCGAGAGTTCCGCGAGTCGCCGCCCCCGTTCGCCTCGAGCGTAGCGCCGCAGGCGCGCAGTCGAGAGGAGGCAGAGGGCAGCGGAGGAGATCGCATCAAGTCGCCCCCGTTCGCCTCGAGCGTAGCGCCGCAGGCGCGCAGTCGAGAGGGGGCAGAGGGCAGCGGAGGAGATCGGGACGCTCGCGGCGCTGCGCAGTCGCCTCCCCGGTTCGGCTCCAGCGCTCCCGATCTTGCTCAGCCGTCTTCCGCGAACGCCGCGCCGCCTGCGCGCATTCCCGAGGAGGGACGGCCGACAGGTGCCAGGCCCGAGAGTGCTCCCGCAGCGTTCGCCTCGAACGCCGCGCCGCAGGCGCGAGGGCTCTCTTCCGTCGGAGGAGGCACGGCCATCGAAGCTCCCGAGGATGCGCTCTCGGCGGAGACGCGCCTCATGAGCGCCGCCATCCACCAGCTCCGCGTGAAGCGCTCTGCCTCCGAGGCGCTGCGAACGCTGGACGAGTACCGCAGGCGCTTCCCAACTGGAACCCTCGCGCGCGAGGCGGAGCAGACGCGCATCGACGCGCTGCTGCAGGCGGGAAGGCGAGATCAGTTGATGGCAGAGCTGGCGACCGCCGAGGGCAACGAGCCGCGGCTCCTGCTGGCGGAGCTTCAAGCCGACAGCGGAAACTGTGCCAATGCGCTGCGCACCTTCGACGCGCTGCTGTCCACCGTCCTCCCGGGCGCTCTCGAGTCGCGTGCGCTCTACGGTCGTGCCCTCTGCCGAGGAGAGCGCGGGGATGCAGCCGGGCGAGTGGCGGACCTGAAGCGATACCTGGAGCGGTATCCCGCGGGCCGCTACGCGCCGGCCTGCCGCGAGGCCCTGCAGCGCGCGGAGGGCGCAACGCGATGAGTACGCGAAGAAAAAGTCTCCTGCTGCTGATTCTCGCGCTGAGCGGCTGCCAGAGCACCTATCACCTGGGAGAGCAGGACGCGGTCTGCGGGGCGGTCACCTGCCCGAGCGGCCGGGTGTGTTGCGACGTGCGCTGTGGCGCCTGTGCGGCGCCCGACGGCACCTGCCCGGACGACGCCTGCACCCCTCCGCTCGGACCCGCGTGCGGGCCCGTTCACTGCGGGGGAGGCGAGGTCTGCTGCAACGCCAGCTGCGGCACCTGTGCGGCGCCCGGAGTCACCTGTTCGTCGATGCTGTGCGAGGTCGACGCGGGGCAGCCGAGCGTCGTCCCCTGTGGCGCCAAGAAATGCGGGGGAGGCGAGGTCTGCTGCAACGCCAGCTGCGGCCTCTGTGCGGCGCCAGGAGCCACCTGCTCGCCGCTGTCCTGCGAGGTCGACGCGGGGCAACCCGGTGAGGCGTGCGGCCCCGCGCGCTGCACCGGAGGCGAGGTCTGCTGCAACGCCAGCTGCGGCCTCTGCGCGCCGCCGGGCGACACCTGCGTGCAGACCGTCTGCGGTGACGGTGGAGCCCCGGTCGACGCCGGGTCTCCAGGCGTGACGTGCGGTTCAACCGTCTGCCCCGCGAGCGAGGTCTGCTGCAACGAGAGCTGCGGCATCTGCGCGAAACCGTTCGAGCCGTGCCAGCAGGAGCTCTGTGGCACCGACGGCGGTCGCTGACCTGTAGCGTGGTTTGCGGCGCGTTCATCGAGGGTGTTACACCGGCGCGGCTTGAGCTGCTCCCGCTGGATCGCCCTGCCGGTGTTGTTCGTGCTGGTGAACCCGGGCCTCGCGCGGGGAGAGCCGGCGCGCGCGGTTCGGCTCGAGTACGAACGCCTGCCCGACGCAGCGCAGTGCCCGGACGCCGAGGTGCTCGGAGCAGCGGTCACCTCCCGCCTGGGCTTCAACCCCTTCCGCGAGCCGGCGACGGAGCGCATCCAGGTGCGCGTCGCGGCGGAGGCGGGCGCCCTGCGCGCGACGGTGACGCTGGACGACCTGCGAGGCGCTGAGCTGGGCCGCCGGGAGCTCACCGGCGACCTCGATTGCGTCTCCCTCTCCGCGCAGCTGGAGCTCACCCTCGGCCTCGCGCTCGACCCGTCGGCCCAGCCGCTGCGCCGGCGCCCGGTGGAAGCGCACGCGGCCCCGCCTGAGAAGGCGCCCCCGGCAGAGAGTCCCCCGCCCGGCTGGTACCTCGCAGCGGGCGGCGGCGTCTCCCTCGGCGCCAGCCCCCGCGCCTCCGCCACCGTCGCTGTCGAAGGAGGCGTCCGCCTTCAACGCATCTCGGTGGGCTTCGAAGCCCAGGCCCAACTTCCCGGCTCCGTCCCTTTTCGCGAGGGGTTCCTCCAGACGTACGCGGCCTCCTTCACCGCGCTCCCGTGCCTTCATACCGGGGCGTTCGCGCTCTGTGGCGCAGTCGGAGGCGGGGCGTGGTTCGCGGCGGCGCGGGACCTGGAGGGCGGGCGCGAAGTGAGCAGCGGCCTGATGGACGCAGGCGCGCGGCTGCAGTGGGCGCCGTTTGACGCGCGGCTCGGGTTGAGGCTGCACCTGGACGGCCGCGTTCACCTCGCGAGGCCGCGGCTGGTGATGGGGGAGGAGACCGCCTGGTCGATGCCCCTGTTTTCCGCGGGTTTGGGGTTGACGGTCCTCGTGACGGATTTCTGGGCCTACGACCAATCTCCGCGTCATGCCCGCTGACCCCGTCACCTCTCCCGCGCCAGACAGGCTCGATTTCACCGAGGTTTACGAGGCAGAGTTCACCTACGTCTGGAACACGCTGCGCCGGCTGGGCGCGCGCGGCGCCACGGTGGATGACCTCCTCCAGGAAGTCTTCCTCACCGTCCTTGGCCGGTTGGACACCTTCGAACGCGGCCGCCCCCTGCGGCCCTGGCTGTTCGGCTTCTGCTATCGAATTTGCTCGGAGCACCGGCGCGCGGCCGTCGTCCGGCGGGAAGTTCCCAGCGAGCAGCTCGAACCCTCGAGGGAGGACAGCCGGCCCGACAGCCCCCACGCGCAGGTGGAGGCGCGCGAGGCGCGACAGCTGATCCTCGACGCGCTGGCCGCGCTGCCGCTCGAACGTCGCGCGGTGCTGGTGCTGCACGAGCTCGAAGGGCGAGCGGCGTCCGAGATTGCCGAGCTGCTCAGCATTCCCCAGAACACCGTCTACTCCCGCATCCGCGTGGGCCGACAGGAGCTCATCGCCGCGCTGCGGTCCCTCGGGGCGGAGGAACACCATGACTGACAAGCTCATCGCCCTCCCGCCAGATGTGGCGCGGCTGCTCGCCGACGCGGCCCCGCTCGAGGAGGCCCCCGCCGCGCTCAAGGCGGGCGTGCTGGCGACGCTGCAGCCGCTGCTCGTGGCGCCGCCGCCGGCAACGCTGCCCACCGCGCCTGCCGCTGGAGCGAAGGCGGCCGCCGGAGCGAAGGTGAGCTCCCTGCTGACCGCCAAGGCGTTCCTCGTCGTCGCGTCCCTCACCGTCGGAGCGGGCGCAGGCTTCTTCCTGCGTCCGGTGCTGCTGCCGCAACAGCGCGCGCTGCAGGAGGAGAGCGCAAGCGCCCGCGCAGAGGTGCAGGGACGGCCTGTCGCCGAGGAGAGCGCAGCGCGGGAGAATCAAGCGAACGGCGCGGGCGACCTGAGCGCGGCGCGCCCGAGCAGCGAGGTGAATGCAGGGAGCGGAGCGGGCGAAGAGGCGAATGCGGCGCATGAACCCAGCGCACGGCCAGTGGCGGGCGGCGAGGTGAAGGTGGCGCTTGCGCGTCGCGATGCCGAAGTGACTCCAGCGAGGGAAGCGAAGCCGGTCGGCGAGGTGAAAGCGGCGCTTGCGCGTCGCGATGCCGAAGCGACTCCGGCAAGAAAAGCGAAAGGGGGCGGCGCCGTAGCGAGGACGTCGGGCGAGGAGGGTCGCCGCGCAGGTCCCGTGGTGAGCGCGGTCGGTGAGATGAACGGAGTGGAGAGCAGCGCAGCGGCACCAGCGGCGGAGGCCGCGATCCGGACGGGCGCGCAGGCGTCGCGCGTGGCGACCGGTGGCGCGGAGGGTTCGGCCGCGCCCGCGAGACAGACAGGCGGCTCGCCTCTCAGCACGGCAAGCGAAAACGATCGGCCAGTCAGCGCAGCCAGGACGCGCCGATCCGCCGAGGAACACCTGATGCTGGAGACGGTCCGCACGGCGCTGCTCAAGCGGCAGGGCGCGGACGCGCTCTCGCTCCTGGGGCTGCACGAGCTGCGCTACCCCACCTCCGACCTGCGCGAGGAGCGCGAGGCGCTGCGCGTGCGCGCGCTGGTGCTCGACCATCGCCCCGACGAAGCGCAGGAGACGCTCGCACGGTTCCGCGCGGCCTTCCCGGGAAGCATCCTGTTGCCCGGGCTCGAGGCGGCGGTCGCGGATGTCCCGTGACGACTTCTCGAAGCTGCGGCCAATACGCCGGACCTCTCAACGTCCGGAGTGGGCGATGACGCGAACCTGGCTGTGCCTGAGTCTCTGTCTCACCGCCGCGGCGTGCGAACGCCAGCTGTCCATCGCGCCGTCGCAGCAGTGCCGTCCGGCCGATTGCTCCGCGCTGGGAAGGCAGTGCGGCGAAGCAGACGACGGCTGCGGCGGCACCGTGAGCTGCGGCGGCTGCGCGGCGCCGCTCTCCTGCGGTGAGTCTGGCCGCTGCAGCTGTCAGCCCACCACCTGCGCCGCGAAGGGCGCGACGTGCGGGGAGCTCCCCGACGGCTGCGGCGGCGTCCTGGAGTGCGGAGGCTGCAGTCAGGGCGAAGTGTGCGGCGGCACGACGCCGAACCAGTGCGGGCGCTACTGCAACGACGGCATCTGCTTCGAGCCCGGCTTCCCCCGCGCGTACCTCTACGGCGTGCGAGCGTTCTCCTCCTCCGATGTCTGGGTCGTCGGCGAGAAGGGGCTGATTCTCCGCTGGAACGGCCGGGGCTGGCAGCGGCTGCACGCGGGACGAGCGCACCTGTCGTGCATCTGGGGCGCAAGCTCGAGCGATGTCTGGATTGGCGGTAAGGGCCGGTTGCAGCATTGGGATGGGCAAGGCTTCACCGCTTTCCCTCTCGAACGCGTGACTTCGATTGCCGGTATCGACGCGCGGGACGTGTGGTTCGCGTCGGCGTCGACCCCTGTGCATCGGTGGGACGGGATAGCCCTCCGCGCTGCACCTGGAGCCGGGATTGTCTACCGACTCCATGCGAGCGCCGGCTCCGGTGTCTGGGGGGCGGGCGCGAGCGCGTTGACTCACTGGGATGGCCAGCGGTGGACCAACGTCCCCTATCCGAGCGAGACCTTCTTCGCGGGGCCGCTCTGGGGCCGGTCAGCGACGGACGTCCGGATGCTCGAGGGAGACGCGCTGTGGTCGTGGGATGGCATCCGGTGGGTGTCGGTCGAGGTCCCGGCTCTGGTGCCGCGCGCGTTGTGGGGGGAAGGTCAATCGCTCTGGATGGGCGGAATGGGGCTCTCCGGCTTCCCGCTCTGGCGATGGGATGGGGTGACCGTCTCGCGCGGCGTCGCGGACGCGGCGCCCGACGTCAACGCCATCGACGGTGCTCCCGATGGCTCGCTCTGGGCTGTCGGCAACGGCGGGAACGTCCTGCGGTTTGACGGGCAGCTGTGGCGGACGCAGCCGCACGCGGCACAGAGCAACTTCTTTGGCTTCACGGCGCTCTGGGGGACGGGTGACGAATTTTTCGGGTTGGAGCGAGCGGGCTCCTCCGGTGCCTCGCGTCTCGTCCACTGGCGCGGCGGCGTGCGTGAGGATGGGCCCGCGGCGTTCGTGGATGTGCTCTCGGGCGCCAGTGCGACGAATGTCTGGGCCGTGGGCACTCAGGTGCGCCGGTGGGACGGGGTGGCGTGGCGCGAGGTTTCGCCGCCTTCCGGTGTGGGGCGATTGACGGCCGTGCATGCGGTCTCGCCGGCGCGGGCGTGGGTGGGTGACCAGGACGGCAGGGTCTTCTCCTTCGACAACGGACGGTGGCGGGCGCTGCCGCAGGTGGGACCTCCGGCGTGGCTCTCTTCAATTTGGGGGACCTCTGCGGATGACGTCTGGGTGGCGACCTTTGAGCCGTCTGCTCGCATCCTGAAATGGGAGGGCGGGCGTTGGGTGGAGCAATGGCGGGCAGCGCCGGACCATCGTCCCCATCTCCGGTTCGCGGGAGGGAGCCCCACGGACCTGTGGACCACCGACTCTGTACAGCTCCAGTACGACGGCGCTACCTGGCGTGAGAACCCGCAGCTCAATGGCACGTTGCACGTGGCGGACGATGGGGAGTGGTGGGGCGTGGTCGATTCCCGGAGCATCCTCCGGAGAACCTCCGAGGGTTGGAGGCGCGTCGGCGACGCACCGTCGGAGGTCTGGAGGCTGGCCACCAACGCGCGCGAGGTGATGGCAGTCGGCTCCGGCGGCGCGGTCATGAGGTTTCCGCGATGAGCGCGCGCCTGGGGATTCTGTTCTTCGCGCTCGGACTGGCCGGTTGCCCGGTCGACCGGGAGATTGCCTCCTGCCGGAAGGCGACCTGCGCGTCCGCCGGAGCGCAGTGCGGCAGCCTGTCGGATGGCTGCGGCGGTGAGCTCTCCTGCGGCACCTGCGCCGGACCGGAGTCGTGCGGCGGCGGTGGCCGGCCGAACGTCTGTGGCTGCACGAAGGTCACCTGTGCGTCTGCGAGCGCGGAGTGCGGAGTCATCGCGGATGGCTGCGGCGTGGCGCTCGAGTGCGGCACCTGCGCCACGCCCGCTTCGTGTGGAGGGGATGGGCGCGCGAACCGCTGTGGTTGCATCCCATCCACCTGCGGCAAGCGCTGCGGCGAGCCTTCCGACGGCTGCGGCGGCCAGCTCGCTTGTCGTCAATGCGAAGGGGACGAGGTCTGCGGAGGCGCAGGGACTCCCAACGTCTGTGCGTTGCCCTGCAGCGCGTCCGGCTGGTGCTGGGAGTGGCCAAAGCCGTTCGGAGGGACGGTGACCGCGCTGTACGCGCCCGATGACACGCGCGCCTGGGCGAGCATCGGCGGAAGGCTGGCGCGCTGGGAGAACGGGCGCTGGCAGGTGGAAGCGGAGCTCGACGCGACGTCGCTGGTCGGAACGGGGGGCGATGACGTCTGGGCGGCGACCGGGAGTGGAGGGCTGGCGCGCTGGGATGGCCGCGCGTGGGTCAGCCTGCCAAGCCTCGGGGGTTATCCACCGCTCCTCTCGATGGCAGGGAGGCGACGGCCGGTGGTCCTCGCGGGCCGGCAGCTCTTCATCTTCGGGGATGGCGTCTGGCGCGAGCTGCCGTCGCCCCCGTTCTCCGACGGCCTGACTGCGCTCTGGGCTGCGTCAGAGCGGGAGATATGGATTGCGGATGCGTACGGCCGGGCGGCGGCATGGCGCGGGAGTGGGTGGACGAGTCATCCGACCGGTTCCGCGGAGCGGCTCACCGCTCTGGCGGGAGGCGGCGGCAGCCTCTGGGCGGGCAGCGCGCGTGGGACGCTCTTCGAGTGGGGGACTGGCGGCTGGCGCGCCCCGCCGACCGGCCTGTCGGGTTGGATTCAGCACCTGAGCGTCACGTCCGCCGGGGAGGTATGGCTCCTCGCGGACGACGCGCTCTACCGCCGGGACGCGTCCGGCCTGCACCGCGAGACGGAGCCGGCGCAGTCCGTGAGGGCCTTTGCGCACAGCTCAGCGGCGCTCTGGGTGGGAGACGCGGACGGCGTGGTGGCGGCGCGGCAGTCCGCGGGCTGGGTGCAGCGCGCCGGCTTCACGCCGCTGAAGCGACAAGGCTCGTTCCATCCCTTGAGCCGCCTCAAGATGTTCGCCGGCAAGGGAGAGCTGCTGGTGCCTCA
Organism: Myxococcaceae bacterium; assembly: GCA_044230055.1. Taxonomy (GTDB): domain Bacteria; phylum Myxococcota; class Myxococcia; order Myxococcales; family Myxococcaceae; genus JBGART01. The sequence goes on from JBGART010000018.1 coordinate 157,838, forward strand.
GCCGGGAGGGCTCCTGCGCTACGACGGGACGCGGTGGGAGGATCTCGCCGCTCCCGAGGAGGTCACCAGCGCAGTGCGCGCCGCGGATGGCGTGCTCTGGCTGCGGACCGCGAAGCAGGAGCTGTGGTGGAGAGACGCCCAGGCCTGGAAGGGGGTCTCGCTCGCAGGCGGCGACGCGGGGAAGGTCGGCTTCCTCGTCGGGCTCGCCGCGGCACCTGTCGAAGGCGTCTGGGTGCTGGACCTCTCAGGTCGGTTGGCCCATTGCACGGCGGCCGGCTGTGACCGCTTCGCGAAGCTGCCCGACGGCCTGTCCGGCGGAGCGCTCGCGGCGGGCCCGGCGGGTGAGCTGTGGATTGCCGCGTTCGGTCCGGGCGACGTGAACGCGCTCTACCGCTATGAGCAGGGCGTCTTCACGCTCCAGTGGACCGGGGTGCAGAGGCTCTCGGACGTGGCGGTGAGAGCCGATGGCGAGGTGCTGGCCGCAGGGCTGGGCCAGGGTGAGCTCGGGCCTGCGTCCGTCGTGCTCCTGAGCGTGGGAGCGGCGGGGCCGTCAATGCAGACAGTGGGCTCGGTCCGCGAGGTCACGGGCATGGCGCCTTCGCTCTCGCTCACCCGCGAAGGGGAGGTGTGGCTCTCCGACGGCTTCGCCGGAGTGGAGCGCCTGGGCGCAGGGCGGCGTAGCGCGTCCTGGGCGCCCTCAGGCTGCAGCGCGCTCGTCGACATCGCCGCACGGGAAGACGGCAGCGTCTACGCCCTGGGCCTCAACGGCGAGCTGCTGCGCCGCCAGGAATAGAGCCCCGCACGGGTGGAATTGATTCCACCTGCAACCCTTCTTCGTTGTTGAAAGGGTGAACCTCCCCCGTTCGCGTCGAGCGTTGCGCCGTCAGGCGCATAGTCGAGACGTCGGCAGTGCTCCCGAAGCTTGGCTCATGGGCCGCTTCACTCTGCTCGAGACAAAGCGGCGAAGTGCCGCGCGTGGGTTTGCGCCACCTCTCGACTATGCGCCTGACGGCGCAACGCTCCTGACTAACTCGCAGCACGGAGGTTCAAGGGGTTGGGAAGCTGCACTGCCCGAGTGGGTACACGACAACCAGGCCGCAGGGCAGTGCAGCC
>JBGART010000075.1:0-36518 GCA_044230055.1 Myxococcaceae bacterium
CTGCGCACCACGTCACCCGGGCCCGCACCCGCTTCCCCTACCCGGGCCCGAACGCGCACGCGAACGCGAACGCGGCAACGAAAACCCTACCCGAGACACCATTCCCCGAAGCCCGAAACCCGAAACCCGAGACTCGCAGCCCGAAACCCGCAGCCCGAAACCCGCAGCCCGGCGCCTGAAAGCGCAACGCTCGGGGGGTGTTCGCGCCACCTCTCAACGACGCGCCGCTGCGCTCGAGTCGAGCTGAACGGGCGTTACCTGTTCGCGAACGCGCTGATGTCCACCTGGGTGGTCTCCGGGATATCCCGCCCGAGGAAGCGCGCGCCCACCCGGGAGAACCGCTCCGGGACATCCGTCACGAAGCACCGGTGCCGCGCCTGCGCATTGACCGGCGCCAGCAACCCGCGCGAAGCGAGCAGCTCCTTCGCCGCGCGGGCGGTGGCCTCCGCGGAGTCCACCAGGGCCACGCCCGGCAGCACCTCGGCGATGACCTGCGCGAGCAGCGGGTAGTGCGTGCACCCGAGCACCAGCGTGTCCACGCGGTGCTCCACCATCGTCGCCAGGTACTCGCGCGCCACCAGCCGGGGAACCTCCCCGCCGGTCCAGCCCTCATCGGCCAGCGGGACGAAGAGCGGACACGCCTGCGCGAAGACCTCCGCATCAGCGCGGCCGGCGCGCAGCGCCCGCTCGTACGCCTGCGACTTGATGGTGCCCTCGGTGCCGATGACGCCAATGCGCCCGGTCTTCGTGGCGGCCAGCGCCGCGGCGGCCCCCGGCTCAATCACGCCCAGCACCGGCACGCCGCCGAGCGCCGCGGAGAGCGCGGGGAGCGCGACGGACGAGGCGGTGTTGCAGGCGATGATGAGCAGCTTCACCTGGTGGTCCAACAGGAAGCGCGCGTTGGCCAGCGAGTAACGGGTCACCACCTCGGGGGACTTGCTCCCGTAGGGGACGCGCGCGGTGTCGCCCAGGTAGACCGTGCTCTCCGCCGGCAGCTGCTGCAGCACCGCGCGCAGCACGGTCAACCCGCCGATGCCGGAGTCGAAGACGCCGATGGGGGCGTGGGCGGCTGGACGCATGGACGAGGTGTTATCACGCCCCATGCCACGCCCTTAAAACGCCAAGGGCCGGGAGTTGTCCCCGGCCCTCACCCTTGAAGCGCTCTCTTCGGTGCGGCCTTACTGCCGCAGCAGGGTCACCGTCATCGCAGACTCGGGGCCGACGAACTGGCCGGCCTGCACGGTCACCATCGGGGGGTAGTCGCCGTTGGAGCGGTACAGGATGCCACCGGCGCCCCGGCCCTCGATGAAGACCGCGTAGGTGCCGGGCTGCAGGTAGCTGTAGACGATGGGCGCCGCGGTGCAGTCCTGCGCGTCGCCCGTGCCGCCGTAGACCCAGTTCCCGGACGCGTCCTTGAAGTTGATGGACATGGTGGTCACCCCGGAGCTGCCGCAGGTCTGACCGGTGGAGCCGTTGGTGAGCTGCCACTTGAAGGCCGCGCCGCCCACGCCCCAGGCCAGGTTGTACTCGGCGGAGACCGGGTCACCCGCGCGGGTCACCAGCGTGCCGTTGTACCGGTAGTAGGGGTAGCTGTCCGCGGAGAGCCCGACGAAGGTGATGCTGTGCGAACCAGGCTGCAGATACGGCGTCTGCACGCCCGGCTGCTTGAAGCCCTCGGAGCAGTTGAAGCGGGCGGTGTCGCCGTCGATGGTGATGTCCACGAAGGCCACGCCGGCCTGCGCGCAGGTGGGGTTGTTCGCCGCGCTGTTGGGCGGGAAGCGCCAGGTCAGGTACGCGTAGGAGGAGGGGCTGCCGGCGGGGGTGAGGTCCAGGCTCACGCGGACGTTGCCGTTCACCGTGAAGACGCCGCTGCCGCCGAAGACGGTGCGGTTGCTGTAATCCACCGCCTCCAGCGTGTAGTCGTAGCGCCCGCCTGCGAAGTCGTGGAGGACGATGCCGGGGTAGTTGTTCGCGCTGCAGGGGAACACGCCGTCGTTGGCGAGCGTCTCGCCCGGGATGGTAACAATCACCGACTTGATGTTCGGGTTCTCTGCGCAGCCGCCGCCCGCGAAGCTCCAGGTGAACGTCACATCGCCCGGGCTGGGGGGAGGTTGCCGGACCATCACGCAGCCCGTCGTCAGCTGCACGGCACCAAGGATTGCGATCAGGACTTTGAGCTTCATGGCGAATCGCCTCTTCGTGGGTGGGAACTGGCGGGTCCTGACGACCTCCCTGCTCGGGAATTCAACCGATGTCAGAGCAGCGGGCGCCAGCGCCGGAGGTAGGCACGCTTCCCACCCGCGGCAAGGTCCTGACGGCACTGGGCGAAATTCAAAAGCCTCCCACCTGCACCTGACATGAACGCCCTGGCGTGTTACGGCAACGCCTCAAATGACGCTCCCCTCTCTCCTGGCGGCGCTCGACTACATCGGCATCATCAAAGACGGCTCATTCATCGAGCTGGCGGTGCTGGGCCTCCTCGTGAGCGTGTCCGCGCTCTCCTGGGCGCTCATCGTCATGAAGTCCGTGCAGCTCTCGCGGGCGCGGTCTCAGTCGGTCACGTTCCTCGACACGTTCTGGAAGGCGTCCCGGCTGGAGGCCATCTACCAGAAGGCCCAGAGCCTGGAGGCGTCGCCCCTCTCCAAGGTCTTCAAGGCCGGCTACGAAGAGCTGTCCAAGCTCGCGCACGCCAAGCAGACCGAAGAGGGCGCGATGAGCGAACGGCTGGGCGGGATAGAGAACGTGGAGCGCGCGCTGCACCGCGCGTCGACCTCAGAGATTATGGAGCTGGAGTCCCGCGTGGCGTTCCTCGGCACGGTGGGCTCGGCGGCGCCGTTCGTCGGCCTCTTCGGCACCGTCATCGGCATCCTGAACGCGTTCAACACCATCGCGGACAAGGGCAACGCGTCGCTCGCGACTGTCGCCGCGCCCATCGGCAACGCGCTGTTTGCGACAGCGGCGGGGCTCTTCGCGGCCATCCCGGCGGTGGTCGCCTACAACTCCTTCGTGTCGCGCATCCGCGTGTTCGACACCGAGATGTCCAACTTCTCGTCGGACTTCCTCAACATCGTGAAGCGGCACTTCTTCAAGTAGGAGCGACCATGGGGATGGGCGGAAGGTCCGGCCCGCCGGGCCGGAGCACCATGAGCGAGATCAACGTCACGCCGATGGTGGACGTGATGCTGGTGCTGCTCATCATCTTCATGGTCACCGCGCCGCTCATCCAGCAGGGCGTGAAGGTGAACCTGCCGCAGGCGAAGGCAGCGCCCATCGACGCCGAGGAGAAGAAGCTGGTGCTCACGGTGGACGCCGCCCAGAAGGTCTACATCGGCGACGCGGAGGTGGCGCTGGAGGAGCTGGAGGCCAAGCTCCGGGCCAACACCAAGGCGCAGGCGGACAAGGAGGTCTACCTGCACGCGGACCGGCAGATTCCGTACGGCGTGGTGGTGGAGGTGATGGCCGCCACGCAGCGCGCGGGCATCAGCGGCGTGGGAATGATTACGGACCCGCTGGTGTCGAAGAGCCGCAAGAAGGAACCAGGCAAGTAAGCGCATGGGGACGGCGGCCACCCACCACAGCCTGCTGCTGAAGAAGAGCACCCCGTGGGGGCCGTTTCTGCTCGCCTCCGTCATCGGCCACGTGGGGCTGTTGTTCAGCGGCGTGGTCTACAGCTGGCTCACCGCCCCGCCGCCGATGGACCTCAACCAGAAGCCCATCATCGCGAAGCTGGTGCGCAAGGGCACCCCGCGCGACGAGAAGCTGCTCCCGCGCAAGGAGGAGCTCCCGCCGCCGCCACAGGAGGTGAAGGGCCAGAGCGCGCCGGTGCCCGTCCCGGTCCCCACGCCGGCCGTCGCCGCCCCCGGGCCCTCCGCCGCGGCCGCCGCCAAAGCGCAGAAGCAGGCGGGCGCGGCCACCGGCGCGGACCGCCGCAAGCAGCTGTTCGGCGCGTTCGACAAGACCTCGAAGAAGACGAACCTGGATGACCTCGAGGGCGCGGTGGACGGAGACCCGGACGGGGACGCCGCCAATGCCGAGGGAGAACGCTACTGGGGCATGCTCTCCGCCCAGGTCCGCCGCAACTACGACGTCTCCCAGACCATCCCCGAGCAAGAGCGGCTGCACCTCAAGGCGAAGGTGACGCTCTTCCTGAGCAAGACCGGGGGGGTGCTCAAGCAGTCCATCGTCTCCTCTGGAAACCCGCTGTTCGACAACGCGGTGCTGGCGGCGCTGAAGAAGGCCGCGCCGTTCTCACCCCCTCCCGAACATCTGCGCGACTCGCTGCAGAAGGTCGGCGTCACCCTGGAGTTCAAGCCTTGAACCGACGCTCCGCGCTCTTCGCCCTCGCCGTCGCCTTCGCCCTCCCAGCCAGCGCCCAGGCCCCCGTCCTGGAGATTTCAGGCGCCAACTTCCGGCCCCTGCCCCTCGCGGTGGTGGCGCCGGTCGCCCAGGAGGGCGTGCCGAAGTCTGCCGTGACGGAGCTCGACGAGGCGCTGGTGTTTGACCTCGCTGCCGCGGGCATCTTCCAGCTGCTGGACCGCAAGTCGTTCCTGGCGGACGCGAAGGAGGGCATCACCGCTGGCACCATCAACTTCGCCCGCTGGGCGGACGTGGGCGCGGAAGGGCTGGTGAAGACGCAGGTGGCGCTGGAGGGCGGCACGGTGCGGGGCGACCTGCGGCTGTTCTCCGTCAGCGGCGCCAAGGAGGACTTCAAGTTCTCCCACGCGGTCCCGGTGGAGGAGACGCGCCGGCTGGCGCACGCCTTCGCGGACGCGCTCTACAAGTACTTCACGCGGGAGACCGGCCCGTTCGCCAGCCGCATCACCTACGTGCGCAAGAGCGGGACGTCGAAGGACGTCTACGTGTCCGACTGGGACGGCCGCAACGCGCAGGGCGTGGCGGTGGGCGGCATCAACCTGCTCCCTGCCCTTGGACCGGGGAACGTTATCGGCTTCACCTCGTACCGCGCGGGCCACCCGGACCTCTACCTCGCGCGCGGCGGGCAGGTGACCCGGCTGGCCACGACCGGGCAGATGTCCACCGGCATCGCCTTCTCCTGGGACGGCAAGAAGATCGCCTACTCGCTGGCCAACGGCGAAGCGGCCCAAATCTGGGTGGCGAACCCCGACGGCACCAACGCGCGGCAGCTCACCAACACGCCGTTCTTCATCAACACCAGCCCCGCCTGGTCGCCCGACGGGAAGCGGCTGGCCTTCGTCTCCAACCGCGGCGGCTCTCCGCAAATCTACGTGATGAGCGCCGAGGGCGGCGACGCGCGCCGGCTCACCTTCCAGGGCAACTACAACCAGACGCCGGACTGGTCCCCGCGCGGAGACCTCATCGCCTTCACCGCCCGCGACGAGCGCAACGCGTTCGACGTGTTCACCGTCAACGTGGAGAGCGGGAAGGTGAACCGCCTCACCCAGGACCAGGGCAACAACGAGGAGCCGTCCTTCTCTCCCAACGGCCGGCTGCTCCTCTTCACCTCCACGCGCGGCGGCAGCTCCGGCCTCTACGTGATGACCCACGAGGGTGCCAACCAGCTCCCGCTGCCACTTGAAAAGGGCAACTACCAGACGCCCGACTGGGGACGCTGAAGGTGACGCGAAGGGCGCGCGCAAGCTAGGAAGCTTGCGTGCTCGTCTATTTCCTCGCTGTGCTCCCCTTTCTGGCGTTCCATGAGCTCGGACACGTCCTAGCCGCCCGAGGGCTGGGGCTGCGGCCCTTCGGCTGTGGCTGCGTGTTCGTCCCGCGCGACCCGCACGCCTTCGAGGCCATCCCTCTGGGGCGGCGCACGCTCATCTCGCTGATGGGACCGCTCCTGGCCTATGCGTGCGGCTTCCTCGTGCTCACCGGCGTCTTCCTGCGCGACTACTCGCGCTCCTCCAGGGTCATCAACGACGTCATCGCGGGCCTGCCTGCCGCCGACGCCGGCCTTCAACCCGGGGATGGAGTGGTGACGCTCGACGGCGAGCCGCTCGAGGATGGTGAAGCCCTGAAGGCCGGCATTCGCCCCCGCGCGAGTAAGCGCATCCAGGTGGAGGTGCGCCGCGGCGGTGAGACAAAGCGCGTGGAGCTCACTCCAACACCGAGGCCTGACGGGACCGTGGTCATCGGCGTCCGCCTCCAATCCGAGATGGCAAAGCGCTCGCTCTGGGAAGCGGCCGGTCTCGCAGTCAGTATGCCGTTCTCCACCATTTCGAAGCTCTATGGCTTCGATACGGAGCCGCCGAATGGCACTGGGCAAATCGTCTCGCCCGTGGAAGAGACCTCAGAGTTGCGCGCGCGAGGCGATGTTCTCCTCGTCTGGGCCGCCGCAAACAGCATGCTGCTCTCACTCGGCTTCCTCTTGCCCATCCCCGGCCTGGACGGAGGCAACCTTCTCCTGCTCGGGGTGGAGAGGCTGACGGGCTGGCGCCCCTCTTCGGTGGCGACGCGCCGCTGGAGATTCGTGCTGCTCCTCGCGCTGGGTGTCTACATCGCAGCTGCCATGGCGCAGGAGACGCTTCAAAGCGCGAGGACTCAGCTGGGCGGCTAAGACCCGCTCTCACGCCTTCTGCGCCGCGCTCTCCTCTGCGCGCTTCGTGAAGAAGGCCTGCTCCCGCTCGTTCTGCGTGAGCTTCGCCGCGCGGCGGTAGGCGCTGGCCGCTTCCCGGTGACGCGAGAGGCGGCGCAGGAGATCCGCACGGGTGGCGTGGAACGGCACGTAATCCTCCAGCGCGCTTGCGTCCTCCATCGCCTCCAGGCGCGCGAGGCCGGCCTCCGGGCCGTCGCGCATGCTCACGGCGGCGACGAGGTTGAGCTCCACCACCGGGCCGGGGGACGCCTGAAGGAGCCGGTCATACAGCGCGCAGATCTCCGCGAAGTCCGTCTGGCCCCACGAGGGAGACCGGGCGTGGCAGGCGGAGATGAGCGCCTGCAGCTCATACGGACCCTCCCCTTCCGCTCCGGCCAGCCTCGCCCGCGCGCGCTGGATGAGCGCCACATCCCACAGACTCCGGTCCTGGTCCGCGAGGAGCACCAGGTCCCCCTTCGCGTCCACACGGGCGGCGCTGCGCGAGGCCTGCAGCTCCATCAAGGAGAGGAGCCCGCTCACCTCCGACTCGTGCGGCAGGAGCTTGAACAGCAGCCCGCCCAGGCGGATGGCCTCCGCCATCAGGTCCACCCGCACCAGCGCGTCCCCGCGGTGCGCGCCGTAGCCCTCGTTGAAGAGGAGGTAGAGCACCTGGAGGACGGGCTCCAACCGTTCCTGCAGCTGCGCGCGCCCGGGCACCTCAAACGGGACGTGCGCCTCCTGGAGCGTGCGCTTGGCGCGGACCAGGCGCTGCGCAACCGTGGGCTCCGTAGACAGAAACGCGCGGGCAATCTCCTCCGTAGTGAGGCCCGCGACCAGCCGGAGCGTCAGCGCCACCTGGCTGTCCCGGCTCAGGACCGGGTGGCAGCAGACGAAGAAGAGCCGCAGGGCGTCATCCTCGAGCACCTCCGGTTCTTCAGGTGGCATGAGGACGCCTTCCGGGGCCTCCTCCGCGGAGACGAAGCGCGCCTTCCGGGCGTCGTCAATCGCGCGGTGGCGCGCCGTGGTGAGCAGCCAGGCTCCTGGCCGCTCGGGGATGCCGGTGCGCGGCCAGACCTCCATGGCCTTCACCAGCGCTTCTTGAAACAGCTCCTCCGCCCGCTCCAGGCTGCCGGCGGTGCGCACCAGCGCGCCTAAAATCGGCGGGGCTTCCTCCCGCACCAGGCGGGCAATGCGCTCTGACGTCGCGTCCATGGCTCGAAGGGAGGTTACAGCGGAACACCGCCGCACCTCCCGCCGAGCCGCTGGCCGGTCACATCTCCCAGAGCTCCCGGACCTCGACCGCGTCGCCGTCGAAGAGCGGCACCCTGCCCGCCCACTCCAGCGCCTCTGCCTTCGAGGCCACGTCGATGAGGTAGTAGCCGCCCAGCGCTTCCTTGGTCTCCGTGAAGGGGCCGTCCACCGTCACCCGCTTGCCGCCGCGCTGCTTGAGGGTGGTGGCCTGCGAGCCCGACCGGAGGCGGTTGCCCTCGACGAGCTTCTTGGCGCCCTGGAGCGCCTCGGCGAACCGGCCGTGCTCGCCCATGATCCGCTCCATCTCCTTCGGGGGGAGCTTTGCGTGGGCCGCTTCGTTGTCGATGATCATCAGCAGGAACTTCATGTGCGAGTCCTCGTTGAGTGGGTGCTTCAAGGCGACGACGGCCGGGCCGCTCGCAGATCGACATCGCCCCGCAAGAAAACTTTTCCGGGAGGGATGACGCGCCCTTGTAGGACGGGGTGGGCCTCAAAGCCATCAGCCCCGCCGGGCCATGTTGGCTAAAGTGGGGCCGCCATGGCTCCGCGCTTCGCCACCATCGACATCGGGACCAACTCGGTGCTGCTCCTGGTGGCCGAACGCGAAGAAGACGGGCGGTTCAAGGCGGTCCTGGAGCGGGCGGAGATTACGCGGCTGGGCAAGGGCGTGGACAAGTCCAAGACCCTATCCACCGAGGCCATGGACCTGACCTTGCGAGTGCTCGAAGGCTACGTGCGGGAGGCCAAGGCGCTGGGCGCGCAGGAGATTGCCGCCACCGCCACCAGCGCCGCGCGCGACGCGAAGAACGGGGCCGAGTTCCTCTCCGCGGCCAAGACCCGCGCGGACCTCACGGTGGAGATTCTCTCGGGCGAGATGGAGGCGCAGCTCGCCTACGCGTCGGCCTTCGCGGACTTCGGCGCGGCGTCGCTGGGCAAGCCGTTGGTCGTCATCGACATCGGCGGCGGGTCCACGGAGCTCATCTACGGCGAGGAGGGCGCCACCGGGAAGATGTTCTACCGGGAGAGCTTCAACGTCGGCTCCGTTCGCCTCACCGAACGCTTCGTCAAGGCAGATCCGCCGCCCGTCGAAGACCAACGCGCCATCAAAGACCACCTGCGCGACACCTTCGCCGAGCTGCCCCGCCCCCCGCCCGGCTCCCGCCTGGTGGGCCTGGCCGGCACCATCACCACGCTCTTCGCCCTTCAGCACCGACTGGCCACCTACGACCCGGCGAAGGTGCACGGAGGCACCCTGACCATCACGCAGCTGGACGCGCTGGCGAAGCGGCTGTGCAGCTTGCCGCTCTCGGAGCGGGTGAAGCTCCCGGGCCTGCAGCCCAAGCGCGCGGACGTCATCTGCGCCGGCGCGCTCATCCTCCTCGCGGTGATGACCCGCCTCGCGTCCCTGCAGTGCTGGGTGAGCGACCGCGGGCTGCGCTGGGGCCTCCTGGCACACAAGTTCGGGAAAGCCGCCGCGCAATGAAGGACTCCCGGCGGTCGTGGCTGTGGACGCTCGGGCTCATCAACCTCCTCAACTACCTCGACCGGTACGTCCCCGCCGGCTGCCTCACGTTCATCCAGGCGGACTTCGGGATTGACGACACGCAAGGCGGCGCGCTCATCAGCATGTTCATGCTGGTCTACATGGTGGCCTCGCCCCTGGGCGGCTACCTGGGAGACCGCTACCCGCGGCGGCTGCTCATCGCGGGCTCCCTGCTCATCTGGAGCCTGGCCACCGTCGCCTCGGGCCTCGCCGGCACATTCGCCATCCTGCTGCTGGTGCGGGCCCTCATCGGCGTGGGCGAAGCGGGCTACGGCTCCTCCGCGCCGTCCATCATCTCGGACCTGGTTCCACGGGAGCAGCGCACGCGCTCGCTGGCCTATTTCTACGCGGCCATCCCGGTGGGCGCGGCGCTGGGCTTCGGCCTCGGCGGCGTGGTGGCGGAGGCGATTTCCTGGCACGCGGCCTTCTTCATCGCCGGGGCGCCGGGCATCGCGCTGGCGGTCTTCGTCCTCTTCTTGAAGGAGCCGCCCCGCGGCGGGCAGGACGCCGCCGAGGAGAAGGTCCCGTTCTGGGTGGGTGCCCGAAAGCTCTCCGGCAACCCCAGCTTCTGGGTGGTGGTGGCCGGGATGGCGCTGATGACCTTCGCCATCGGTGGGCTGGCCAGCTTCATGCCCAAGTTCCTCAAGGCGGAGCGCGGGATGGACGCGGGGACCGCGGGCATCCTGTTCGGTGGCATCACCGCCGTCGCGGGCCTCACCGGCACGCTGGTGGGCGGGTGGCTGGGTCCGTGGCTGGACCGCAAGCGGGCCGGCGGCGGCGTGCTCCTCTCCGGCGCGGGGCTGCTCGCCGCGGCGCCGTTGATGTACCTCGCCGCCACCGTCCGGTCCCTCCCCGTCATCCTCGTCACCATCGGCGTGGCGCAGTTCCTCATCTTCCTCAACAACGGGCCGCTCAACGCCGCCATCGTCAACTCCGTCTCCCCCGACTTCCGCGCGTTCGCCATGGGGCTCAACACCCTGCTCATCCACCTCTTCGGCGATGTCCCCTCCCCCGTCATCATCGGCGCCATCAGCGACCGGAGCTCGCTGTCCACCGCCATCCAGGTCAACGCCCTGCCTGTCCTTATTGGCGGCGCCATCCTGCTCGCGTTCGGGTCCCTCGTCGGACGCGTCATCTCTACGCAGGCGACGCCCGCTTTGCGACCCGGGGCGTGAGGCGTTGCAGAAACGCTGGAGCGGTTTGAGTTCCCGTGTGGATGAGGGTGCGCACCCTGAGCCCCTGTGGACCCCTTGCCGGGCCGGAGTGTTCGGGCTGCGGGTTTCGGGGAATCGGGCTGCGGGTTTCGGGGAATCGGGCTGCGGGTCTCGGGGAATCGGGCTGCGGGCTTCGGGGAATCGGGCTGCGGGTTTCGGGGAATCGGGCTGCGGGTTTCGGGGAATCGGGCTGCGGGTCTCGGGGAATCGGGCTGCGGGCTTCGGGGAATGGTGTCTCGGGTAGGGTTTTCGTTGCCGCGTTCGCGTTCGCTTTACGCGTTCGGGCCCGGGAACGGGCAGGGGCAAGGGCATGGGGTTCGGGAAGGAGACCGCGGCAGAGCGTCTTGAGGCCATGCCCCGCGCGCCACGTCACCCCGGGCCCGCACCCGCTCCCCTACCCGGGCCCGAACGCGTAAAGCGAACGCGAACGCGGCAACGAAAACCCTACCCGAGACACCATTCCCCGAAGCCCGCAGCCCGATTCCCCGAAACCCGCAGCCCGATTCCCCGAAACCCGCAGCCCGATTCCCCGAAACCCGCAGCCCGATTCCCCGAAACCCGCAGCCCGCCCCCCGAACACTCCGGCCTGGCACTCGACGCGAACGGGGGGGCATCCGAGCTAGCCCACGCGCTCTCGGAGCTCTCCGGCCACGGTCTCCACTTCGGTCGCCAACCTCTCGCCTTCAACCAGGAGGCGGGCCTTGAGCGTGGCGCGGCGGCCCAGCGTGAGGAACGCCACGAGGTCGTGATAGGCGCTGCGGCGGCGCTCGAGGAAGTAGCGGGTGTGCAGGGCCAGCGGCAGCGCGCCCAGGAACACGGCAATCCCCCACCCTCTGCTCCACCAGTGCCAGGCGGCGAGCGTCATGCCTCCCCACCAGAGCGGCGCGAGCACCAGCACGGCAGAGAACTTCACGGTGGCGATGAGGTCAAGGTCCACCTTGAGGAGCCGGGACAGCTGCCGGGGAATCTGGAACGGGATGAAGTAGAGGACCGCGCCGAGAAGAAAAAGCGGGAAGCCTAAGAACAGCGCAGCCAGGTTGCGCAGGATGAAGCGGTACACGACGGGGCGACGGTAGAGCTGCGCGAGGTCCGTGGGCGCGGCATGGACCAGCGCGAGCCTCCGGCGAAACTCGGTCACCTGACCTCGCAGCCGTTCGAAGCGCTCCGGCTGTTCGCGGCGGAAGAGCTCCACACCGTGCGCGAAGCGGCGCAGCCGCGCGGGGTCCGCCGCAGCGTCCCCCAGGCGGAAGGCGTAGAGCTGCTCGGCGGTCTGGATGAGCGGCAGATCCTCCCACTTCTCCAGATTGAGCGTCACGCGCCGCAGGCCGGCGGCGATGGCGTCGGTCAGCTCCCGCACGCAGCGGGCCTCGTCCTCGGCGGACGTGGGCTTGAAGCGCTCCACGTCGATGACCTCGCCCACGTCGATGAGGACCTCGCTGCGGAAGCGGTGCTTCTCCGCGTAGGTCAACCCCACCGGGACAATCTTCAGCTTCGCGCCGTCCTTCGCCGCCCGCAGGGCGATGCGCGCCGCCCCGGTCTTAATCTCCCCCAGCGACGGCTCCGAGTGGCTCCTGCCCTCGGGGAACAGCGTGATGGCCCGGCCGTCCTTCAGCGCGCCCGCGGCCGCTTCGAAGGTCCCCTCGTTCTTGTTCATCTGCGTGGGGTCATCCTGCTTGCGGTACACGGGCAGGGCGTCGAGCCCGCGGAGAATCTGCGCGATGACCGGCGTGCGGAACAGCGGCGCCTTGGCGAGGAAGGTGACCGGGCGCTCGGTGATGACGAACACCAGGGCCGGGTCAATCAACGAGTTGGGGTGGTTCCCCACGTAGATGACCGGGCCGTCGATGGCGGGGATGCGCCCCTGCACCTGCACCCGCCAGAAGAGCCGGATGGCGAAGCGGACCACCGCGCGGACGAATCGATAGAACACGGGAAGACCCTACACCGGGCGCGGGCTCCTAAAACGTGCCCACGATGCTGATGTTGACGTTGATGTCGGGCTCGCCGATGACGCGGTCAGGCAGGAAGTTCCACCCGACGTCCAGCGCCGCGGGGCCGACGGGCGTCACGTAGCGCAGCCCCGCGCCGAAGATGCTCCGCAGCTTGGTGGGGTCCACCTGGGTGCGGTCCAGCCAGAGGTTCCCCGCCTCGAAGAAGGTCGACACGCCCCACGCGCCGCTGACCGGCACCCGCAGCTCGGCGCGCGCCAACAGGTAGACGTCGCCTCCTTCAGAGAGCAGCTCGCCGCCGCCGTTCACCACCTGCTGCGCCTCCGCGGTGCACCCGGCGGGCTGCGCCAGCTCCCGGCAGCTCTTGATGTCCTCCCGGATGGTGGCCCGCCGGTCCTCCGGGATGAGGCCGTCCTCCCGGAAGCCGCGCAGGGTGTTGGCTCCGCCGAGGAAGAACCGCTTGGGGCCGATGGAGCGGGCCTGCGGGTTGAGCAGCGGCAGCACCGTCCCGCCGCGCCCGGAGACCACCAGCACCATGTCCTGCAGGATGAGGGGGACGTAGACCGCCACGCCGCCGGAGAGCCGGATGAGGTCCACGTTCCGGTTCCCCACCACGAACTCCGGGATGAAGTTGAAGACCACCCCGGCCTCGGGGTTCAGCGGGTCATCCTTCACCTCGAAGATGATGGGCAGGCGCAGTGAGGCCAGCAAGAACAAGCCCTCCGGGAAGCGCAGCCGCTGCTGGTCAATCGCGTCCACGCGGACGTCGGTGCCCACGCGCTTGACCCGCGCCACGTCGTCCAGCTCCACCTCGAACTGGGGGGACGCCGCCAGCTCTACCTTGAAGTTGCGCCGCAGCAGCTGCAGCGCCGACGTCAGCAGCGGCCAGTCCAGACCGTGCACCCAGGCACCTCGGGTGAACCGGTACGACGGCCGCGCCACGTTTTCGAAGATGACGTCGCTGCGCAGCCCCACCCGCGCCAGGCGTTCGGAGAGGCTCAGGTTGAGCTGCCAACCGAAGTTGTCCAGGAACCCCGGCTCCTGGCCAGGCGTCAGCCGCCGGGTGCTGGCCAGGTAGATGTTCGCCTTGGCACGGGCAGCGAGGTTGATGCCGGAGCCGCGGATGTTGGGCGCCACTGCCTGAACGCCGCCCCGCACGCCGTCGGAGGTGGAGTAGCCCATGGAGACGTCGCCGAAGTGGCTGGCCTGCTCGCGCACGTCCACCACCACGTCGCGGGTTTCATCCACCGGCTCCCGCGCCTTCTTCGCCTCCTCCGGCTCATCCGGTGCCGCCTTCACCTCGTCGGCCTTGTCCGGCTGCACCGTGGCCTGCCGGAAGACCTCCATCGTGGCCAGCCGCCGCTGGCTCTCGAAGAGGAGCTCTGGCGAGAGGACCTCGCCCTCCTTGAGGTTGAGGCGGGACTCAATGAGCCACTCGCTGCTGCGGACGCGCCCGCGGATTCTCAGCTTGCCCACCCGCACGCGCCGGCCGCGCGCGACGTCGAAGCAGACCGCGGCGCCGTCCGGTTTCACGCTCACCTCGGACTCCACGCGAGCGTAGAGGTAGCCCTCGCTCGCGAGCGCGCGGAGCAGCTCGCTGCGCTCCTGCTCCACCACCGGGTAGCTGAGCGGGTCCCCCGCGCGCAGCCGCGACGCGGCCTCCAGCCCCAGGCCTTCGCGCGAGGTCTCCTCGTTCCCCACGCCGCAGCCGAAGCGCTCCGGCGACGTCACCACCTTCGCGTAGCGCACCTCGCCCACCTTGGCCTGGACGCCTTCCTCGACCTTGAAGGTGACGTTCGCCCGGCCCGCCTCCACGTCCAGCGCGATGGCGGCCACGGTGACGTGCGCCTGAAGGTAGCCGCGCTCGCGGTAGAGCGCCGTCATCGCCTCGGCCGCCTGGCGGTAGACCTCATCCACCAGCACCGTGGACAGCTCCGGCTTCGGAGCGACTTTGGGCTCGTGCCCCTTGCGCCCCTCCAGGTCCAGCGGGTCATCGGTAAGCGGGATGGAGACCGCCACCTGCGGCTCCAGCGCGGCCAGCGCGTCCAGCAGAATCTGCCGCAGCTCAGCCGCCGGCACGGCGTGGCTGCCCTCGAAGCTCACCTCGCGCACCGCGAGCGGCCGGCCCTCCTGAATGTCGAAGACCAGGATGGCCTGCCCGCGGTCCGGCCGGGACACCTCGCGCCAGCGCACGCGCGCGTCGTGGAAGCCGCGGTAGCGGTAGAGCGTCTCCAAGCGCCGGGCCAGCCGCGCGATGAGCGCCCCATCCAGCGGCTCCGTCCCGTCGTACCCCAGCGCGGAGGTGAGCAGGCTGTCCGGCATGCTCTGGTTGCCGCGGAAGTGGAACGCGTAGCGCGGGCCGGCGGAGACGGGGATGGAGAGGAACGCGCCCTTGTCGTTCCGGGCGATGACCGGGGTGGACACCACCGCGCCGTAGAAGCGCTCCGCCCGGTAGAGCGCGCGCAGCTGCTCCAGCTTGGCGTCCAGCGCGTCCAGGTCCAGCAGGTCCCCCAGCTGCAGCGCCATCGCCTCCAGCACCCGCGGCAGCGGCAGCCCGGGGCTCCCCGCGATGGCGATGCCGGCGATGCGGGTGGGAGCGCCCTCCTCCACCGTGAGCTCCACCTCCACGCCCTCGGCCAGCTCGTTGAGCTCCGCGGTGAGGTGCGCCTCGTCGTAGCCGCGGCGGCGGTAGTGCTCGGTGGCCTTGGCCACCGCCTGCTCCAGGCGCTCCGGGAAAATCTGCTTGCCCACGCCCAGGCCGGCCGCGGCGACGACTTCGTCGTCCTTGAAGACGAGGTTGCCCTCCACGGAGATGCGGCGCACCCGGCGCACGGGCGTCAGCTCGAAGATGATGCGGACGCCGTCCGCCAGCGGCTCCTGGCGGGCCACCACATCCGCCAGCTCCCCGCTTTCATAGAGGCGTTCGATGGAGCGGCGCACCTCGCGGGCGGAGAGCCGCTTCCCGCGCCGCACCTCCACCAGGTCCACCAGCTTGCGCTGCAGCTCGAAGGGCGGCGCGACCTTGGTCCACTCTCCGCCGAAGTGGACCTCCACCGCGCTCACGTACGGGCGTGCCGGCGCGGCGGCGTCAGGCGGAGCGGCCGCCTGGCCCTTCGGCTGCTGGGCGAGCACCCAGGAGCCGGCCAGGGCCAGCCAGAGCGCGGCTACTCGACCTCCCAGCGGTACTTGAGATCGAACCCGAAGTTGCCGACCGACGATGCGCTGTTCTCGTTGTCCCACTGGAGCTGGCCTGCAACGCGGTTGTTGAAGAGGTACTCGGCCTGAGCGCGCGACCCACGTCCGGTGCGGAGGGGATATTGGAGGTTGAGCTTAAGCTTGTCGGTCAGCAACTTCGACTCCAATTGCGCAGTCGGCTCCACCTGGCCCTCCACGCTGTTGTACGAGCTGGAGATGTGGAACGACATGTCGCGCAGCACCTCGTTCTTGGGCAGGAAGCGCTGCACCTGGCGGTCAAAGCCAGACACCTTGAAGAGCGCCTCCGCGGCCATGCCCATTCCGGTCTCCGCAAGGCTGCTGCGGTCGCGGGACACCACGCCCAGCGTGAGCAGGGAGAAGATGTCGCCCTCGGGCAGCTCCGGCTCCGAGCTGAACACCAGCTGCGGTGACGTCACCTTCCCGAAGGCGTGCAGCCGCACCAGGTACTCGCGCACCTGCGTCTGGGCGTGCAGGTCAAACTGCGCGTCCACGCTCTTGCGGTCCTTGAACTCCAAAAGTCCCTGGCTGACCGCG
The DNA here is from genome assembly GCA_044230055.1 of Myxococcaceae bacterium. Lineage (GTDB taxonomy): Bacteria > Myxococcota > Myxococcia > Myxococcales > Myxococcaceae > JBGART01. Next base: position 16,261 of record JBGART010000075.1, read on the forward strand.
AACTGGTTGCCCCGGTAGAAGGCCTGGCTGCCCTCGCCGGCGGTGATGGTGCCCAAAAGCCCCGGCCGCACGTTGGTGCCGGTCAGCTTGACGGACCCCTCCAGCCGCGCCCGCGCCAGATTGTTGTTGATGCGGACGTCGCCCACCGAGTTGACGGTGACGTCGAAGGTGAGCCACTCCTTCGGCGCGTCCCCGCCGCCCACGTAGCGGGACCGCCGCGCCTCCAGCAACAGCGCCTCCAGCTCCAGCGGCTGCTCGTAGCGCAGCTTGAGCAGGTCCAGCGCCCCGGTGAGCACCAGCGCGCTCGGCTTGCCGTAGAGGAGCAGCTCTCCGGAGACGGTGAGGGGAATCTCCTCCACCGGGCGCAGGGACACCTCGTCCAGCTGCAGCCCCACGTCCATCCGCTGAATCTCCAGGCGGGAGACGCGCATGTCGCCCCGCAGGCGGACCCGGCCCTCGTTGAAGACGCCCTCCAGCGAGGGGATGTGGACGCTGGTGTCGGAGAACACCACCCGCCCGGAGACGCCGCGCGCGGCCGCCGGCTGGTCCCGCAGGGAGAAGCGGCCGTCCTCGATGGACGCCCAGCCGACGAGCCGAGGCTCCTTCACGCTGCCGGACGCGGACGCGTTGAGCTCAATGCGCCCGCCCGCGCGCTCCAGCTGCGGGACGAAGGACTCAATCAGCCGCAGGTCCAGCGTGCCGTGGGTGGTGAGGTCCAGCTTGTCCTCCCCCGCGGTGCCGGCGACGGTGAGCTCCGTGTTGGGGCCCTTGAGCCGCAGCGCGTCCACGCCCAGCCGGCCGTCCTTGAAGCTCAGGACCGCGGGCCCATCGTTGCGCGCCGTGAAGTCGCCTCGGCTGAGCACCAGCTTCGACAGCCGGCCCGTCGCGGAGAGCGTCTTGAGCTCCAGGAGGCTGCCGGACGCGGTCAGCGTTCCTGCGAGCGCGCCCGTCACGCCCTGGGAGACCGCGCTGGCGGGGAGCAGCGGGCGAATCTCCGGCAGCGCCAGCGTCACCGTGGCGTCGTAGAGGAACGGCTGGCGCAGCTTCAGCTTGGCGGCGGTGGTGGCGTCGTCAAACAGCGTCCCCCACACCTCCATGTCCCGCCCGACGATGCTGGACTCCAGATGGGTGCGGCCCAGCGCCTTGTTCGCGAACACCACCCGCGGCGACGTGAGGTACATGCTCACCACCGGCGTCGTGGAGTCGCCCCGCACCTTGCCGTCCAGCGTGAGCTCGCCGTCCACGCCCAGGCGCGCCGCGTCGGGGCCCACCAGCTCTTGCAGCGACAGGTGTTCGCCGCGGAAGGTGTAGGCGAGCGGCCCCTCGAAGTCGAAGGTGCCCGCCAGCTGCAGCTGGCCCAGCGGCCCGGAGAGGGCCAGGCGCTCCAGCACCATGCGGGCGCCATCGTCGAAGCGCACGGCGGCGCGCCCCGCCACCATCCGCCGGCCGTAGTAGGTGACGTCCTTCACGTCCAGGCCCACCGTCCCGGCGAAGCGCCGCGCGGGCCCGTGCAGCTCCACCTTCGCCGACGCCGCGCCGCGCATCGGCCCCTGGAAGAGCTCCACGCTCTCGTTCAGCGGGGCGATGAGGTCAATCATGTCCTCCAGCCGGCCCCGCGGCAGGTCCACCTTGCCCTGCACCAGCAGCTCCGGGCCGAAGGTCAGCGCGCCCTGCGCGAAGTACTGCGTCTGGCCCTTCTGGCCGGTGAGCGAAGGGAAGCCCAGTGTGCGGTCTCTCAGCGTCACCTTCCCCTGCACCACGCCCAGGGAGAACTTCCAGAACTCCAGGTCCCGCATGGAGAGCATGCCGTCGATGCGCACGTGCCCGTACGGCCCGACAATGCTCACCAACCCGCTGCCCTTGCCAGACCACGGGATGCCGGCGATGTGGCCGAAGTGCGAAAGGTCCACAGCCTCCGGCCGGGCGATGATGTCCAGCCCACGCGAAGGGTCGTAGTAGAGCGTCACGTCTCCGGCGACGTGCGTCCGGCCGCCAGAGGCGGTGGGCGCGAGGTCCACCTTCGCGCCGTGGAGCTCCACCCGGTCGGTCAGCACCTTGAGCCCTACCTGCACGCGCGCCTGGTCGAACTGGAGAATCTCCCCGCCCACCTTGATGGGCGCGTCGAACGGCCGGCTGGCCAGCTCGAAGCGGTTCACCCGGAGGTCCGCCTCGCCGGAAAGGCTGGGCGGATAGAGCGTCCCGTTGGCGTTGCCCCGCCCCGTCACCAGGAAATCCACCCAGGCGTGGCGCTGGCCCACCTTCTCCAGCACCCGGGCGAACTGCGCGTTCTCCGTGTCAAAGCGCAGGTTCACCGGGAAGCCTTTGGCCAGCTTCACCATCCCCGTCGCGCGGATGCTCCCCACGCCGGCCGGCACTGCCAGCTCCTGGACGGAGACCTCATCGCCCATCAGCGACGCGCGCGCCGTGAAGTCGCCCGGCGCGTACTCACCCAGCGAAAGGCCCGTCCCCTTCACCTCCGCGCCCACGATGGCGTCCTTCGGCCGCCCGCTCACCGACAGCCGCGCCCAGAGGTGTCCGCCCACCTCGCGCTGCACCCGCAGCGCCTGCGCCACCGTGCGCACCGGGGCGAACACCTGCGCGTCCAGCGCCAGCTGCGGCTGGCACACGTGGGCCACCTTCCCCGCCAGGCTGAGCGTGATGTCGTCCAGGCCCACCTCGCCGCGGGTGAGGGTCAACGCCTCATCCCCCACGTCCAGCCCGCCCTCCAGGTACAGCTTGGAGAGCGCCAGCGGCGGGCCGCCGCGCACCGCCTGCGCCAGCCCCTTCTGCGCCTCCACCTGGAACTCGGTCACCCCGCGGCGGACCTTCCACCGCACGTCCAGCCCGCGCACCTCCACCCGCTGCCCGTCAGGCAAAACCAGGCGAAGCTCGCCCTCGGTCAGCTCCAGCCGGTCTATCGGCGCGCGCGCAAGGGGTTTCAGCGTGCACTTGCTGTCCTTGCCGTCGTCGTTCTTGGCGAGCGCGGCGAGGTCCAGGTGCGCGCGGGGCCGGACCAGCCGCACCGAGTCCAGCTGGAGCTGGCCGAAGAACGGGTTGATGGAGCCGACGCCGACCTCCACCGAGTCCGCGGAGACCAGCGGCACGTCGCTGCCCGGCGGGAACGCGGCCACGCCGTGCAGGCGCAGCGTCATGCTCAAGGGGTCTATCTCGCAGCGGCCAATGCCGACGTCGAGGTTCAGGAGCGCGGGCAGGTTGCGGCGCGCGCGGGTGCACGCGAAGTCCCAGGCCGTCTGCGAACGCAGGAAGGCCAGCGTGCCCACGAATGACAACAGGAGGACCAGCAACGCGGTCCTCCAGCCATTTCTCCGTCTGTCCACTCAGCCCCTTGAAAAGCCCCTCAGAGCTTGCTCAGCCCCTCGAGGTAGCGATCGATCTCGGCCAGGTCGATCTTCGAGGAGGAGGCCTTGGGGGCGCCAGACGGCGGGGCGCGGTGTGGTTCCGGCGCCGACTGGGGCGGCGCGGACCCTGGGGCCGTCGGCTTGGACAGCCCGAGGTTCTCGCCAATCTGCTCCACCAGCTGGCCGCTGATCTCCGGGGTGCGCGCGAGGAAGGCTTCGAACAGGGCGTTGTCGCAGAGCGTATTGATGACCCGGGGAGACCCACCGGAGTGCCGGTGCACGGCGGCGATGGCCTCCGGCGTGAACGGGACGCGGGGCGCCCCCGCCAGGCGGAGCCGGTGCTTGATGTACGCCTCGGTCGACTCGGCGGTGAACGGCTCAAGCTTGTAGCGGAGGGCCACACGCTGCGCCAACGGCGGGTCCAGCTTGAGATTCCGCTCTATCTCCGGGAGGCCGAAGAAGACGAAGGAGATGAGCTTGCGCTCCGGGACCTCCAGGTTCAGCAACCCCCGGAACTCCTCCATAATCTCCCGGGTCTCCAGCATCTGGGCCTCGTCAATCAACACGACGGCCTTCTTGCCGGACTCGTAGATTTGCAACAGCCGCTGATACAGCTGCGACAGGAGCGCCAGCTTCTCCTGCGCAGGGCTCTCCACGCCCAGCTGCAGCGCGATGCGCCGCAGGAGCCAGTTGGCGGTGATGCCGGAGTGGATGATGACCAGCAGCGCGGCCTCGTACTCGGCCTCCGGCAGCGAATCCAACATCCGCCGGGCCAGCGTGGTCTTCCCGGCGCCAATCTCGCCGATGAGGATGGACAGGCCCTTCATGTAGCTGACCGAGTGCATCAGCCGGGTCAGCGCCTGCGAGTGCTGCGCGGAGTTGTAATAGAACCGGCTGACCGGAGCGTTGGAGAAGGGCTCCTGGGTGAGCTCGTAATAGTCGAGGTACGTCGTCATTTACGTAGAAGTTCCCAAAGACCGCTACACGTACCCGACCTTGCGCGACTTCTGACCTGTCGCGTCCGGCACCCCGGCCTCCGGCTTGCCCGGTCCCCGCCCGCCGCCATGCACCCCGTTGCTCCCCGGCTTCGGGAGCGGATCATCCTCCGGCTTGGTCACCGCGGCGAGCCGCACCACCATCGCGGACGCGTCGCGGAACTTCGGATCCAGCTTCGCCACCTTCTGGAAGTGGAACAGCGCCTTGCCCGGGCTGCCGTTCGACTCCCATGCCGCCCCCAGCTCGAACTCAATCGCCTTGAGCACGTCGCCCGTCGCGTGCTCCGACAGCAGCGCCTGCTTCAGCGTCTCCACGGCCGCCGGGTGCTCGCCCTTCATCGACTGGAGCATGGCGATCATGGTGAGGCAGTCGACCTCCTTCTTCTTCTTCAGACAGCCCTGCCGCGCCACCTGGAACTCGCCGATGGCGTCGTCGATGAGCCCCATCTCCTTGTAGGCGATTCCCAGGTCGTAGTGCGTGTCCACGTCCTCGGGCTTGACCACCTTCTCCAGGCCCTTTTTGAACTCGGAGAACACCTCCTCCACCGAGTACTGGAAGTCGTCGCCCGCGGCGCTCGCCGCCTCCTGCGCGGGCTCCTCGCCCAACTCGTCCGCCAGCTCCGCCGCGAGGTCGAACGCGTCGTGCCCGCCCTCGTCCAGAGGAGAGACCGACGGCGGCGGCGCGGCGTCCTCTGCCTCCGCCTCCGGCACGCCCTCCTGCTCCATCGTGGAGAGGCGCTCGCGCAGCGCCTGCGCGCGGTCGTGGCCCGGGTAGGCGATGTCCAGCGTGTCCAGAATCTCCCGGGCCTCCTCGATGAGGCCCTGGTCCAGGAAGAACGCCGCCTCGTCGCACTCCGCGGCGGCGGGATCCTCCTCCTCCTCCTGCACCGGAGGCGGCGCCGGCTTCGCCTTCGCCATCGGCAGCGCGCGGGAGGGGTCCGGCTTCGGCGCCGACGGCGCGCGCGAGCTCACCGCCGGCGTGGGCGCCGGCGGCGCGACGGCCAGCGGCGGGAACCCCGCCTGCGTGGTGGGCTCATCCACGGCCATCCCGTAGCCATCCGGCTGCGGGTACTCGGTGGTGTCTTCCTCGTGCTCCCCGCCGAGCGCCTCGTCGTCCTGGAGGACCTCGTCCTCGACGACTTCGTCGTGAATGACCTCGTCCTCTTGCACCACCTCGTCGTGGACGACCTCGTCCTCTTGCACGACCTCGTCGTGGACGACCTCGTCCTCTTGAACGACCTCGTCCTCGACGACCTCGTCCTCGACGAGCTCTTCGTCCAGCGGCTGGCCCGACAAGAGCTCGCTGGAGTCCAGCTCCGCGGCCAGCTGATCGCTGTCGTCCTCCACGACCTCGTCCAGGTCATCCGAGGAGGATGCGGCCAGGTCCTCGGGCTCGGTCGCCAGCGCGTCCTCGGGCGCGTCCGCGACGATGATCTCCTCGTCGTTGGAGTCCACCAGGATGGCGTCTTCGCCCACGCCCTCGCTGGCCGCCTGCGCTGCACCGCCGGCGGGCCGCAGCGTGGCCAGGAAGGCCGGGACTTCCGGGTGGCTGGGGTTCTGCTGCAGCAGCGTGTTGAGGTACGCCTCGCCCCGCTGGACGTCGTGCGCGCGCGTGCACAGCCGCAGCACGTTCAGGAGCTGCTCGGCCGCCTGACCCGAATTGTTGGAGGCGACGTAGATTTGATACGCCTTCTCGTGCGCGTCGAGGTTCTCTGGATCCACCCCGAAGATCTTCCGCAGGTGCTCCAGCGCTTTGTCGTGCAGCCCGTACTTCACGTAGACGTCCGTCTCCGTCAGCAGCTTGGCCAGCTGCTCGCGCGGGATGGCGCCTGAGGCTGCCGGCGCCGGGGCGCTGGCCTGAGCGGGCGCCGGGGCGGAGACCGCGGGGCGCGACGGCGAGCTCGGGCGGGCCGCCTGTGGAGCGGGCGCTGCGGCCGCGGCGACCGGGGCCCGGCGCGCCACCAGGTCTGGATCTCCGGGATCCAACTTCTCAATGCGCGCCCAAATCTCTTTCGCCTCGGAGGCGCGGCCCTTCTCCTCCTCAATCTTCGCCAGCTCTTTGTAGACAGAGATGGTCTTGGACGTCTGGCCGAGGCCTTCGAAGGCCTGGGCCAGCAGGTTCAGCGTCTCCACGTCGCGCGGGTCTGACTTGAAACAAATCTGCAGCTTCGCCAGCGCCCGCTTCTGGTCGCCCTTCTGAAGGTAGGACGCGGAGAGCTCGCGAGCCAGCTGCACGTTGCCCGGCTCCAGCGCGCTGATGCGCTCCGCCACGCGCAGGTAGTCATCCGTGCGGTTGTTCTTCTTGAGGTAGTCCGCCGCGCGGTTGAACTCCGGCAGCGCCTGCGCGTTCATGTTCTCCCGCGCGTAGAGCTCCGCGAGCTTGATCCGCGACGCGACGTTGTCCGGATCCAGGTCCACCATCTTCTTCAGCGTGTCCAACGAGCTCTTGGTGTCCCCCGCCTTGTCGTAGTGGTTGGCGACAATCTGGTAGTACGCCATCGCCTCGCTCATCAGCTGCAGCTGCTGGTGCAGCTCCGCGAGCTTGAGGTTGATGTCGACCAGGTTGGGGTTGAGCTTGAGGACCTGCTTGTAGAGCGCGACAGCCTTCAGGAAGAAGCCGTCACTGGAGTAGCTCTCTGCGACCTTCGTGAAGTAGTGGGCGGCCTGCGCGTTGTCGTTCTTCTTCTGATACAGCTCGCCCATCTTCTGGAGGATGCGAACGTCCTTCGCGTCCACCTCCAGGATCTTTTGATACTCCTTGATGGCCTTGTCGTAGGCCCCCTTGGCGACCAGCTTCGCCGCGCCTTCGATGATCTTGTTCTTGTCCATCGATCGCGGGCAGGTTTTACCGAGAAGCCAAGGGAGTCTGAGGACTTACGAAGTTAGTGGAATCGCTGGTCCGGTTCAAGGATTCGGCCAGGCGCAAACGCGCCGTGGACCCTTGTAACGCCGGCCGCAGGGAAAAGGCACGCGCCCGTTCGCCTGCCCGCTGCTACGAGGTCCGCCTGCCGACGAGCTGCGTGTGGGAGAGAGACCTACGGCGTCTCTTCGATGGCCTTGCGCAGCCGCTTGGAGCCCGTCTCCGAAGCGAGCAGCCGTTCGACGAACCGCGTGTCATACGACCCCTCGACGAACGCGTCCTCCACCAGCGCCGCACGGTGGAACGGGATGTTGGTCTTGATCCCCTGGACCACGTACTCCGAGAGCGCCCGCTCCATCCGGCGCAGCGCGGTGGGCCTGTCCTCAGCGAAGACGATGAGCTTGGCCAGCAGGGAGTCGTAGAAGGGCAGGACCTTGTAGCCCTCGTAGGCCGCCGAGTCGATCCGCACGCCCAGCCCACCGGGGGCAAAGTAGGCGGTGATCTTCCCCGGAGAGGGGGCGAAGGTGACCGGGTCCTCGGCGTTCACCCGGCACTCGATGGCCGCGCAGAGCGGGCGGATGTCCTTCTGCTCACGCGTCAGCGGATGGCCGTAGGCGAGCCGGATCTGCTCCCGCACCAGGTCAATCCCGTAGACCAGCTCGGTCACCGGGTGCTCCACCTGGACCCGGGTGTTCATCTCCATGAAGTAGAACTGGCCCCGCTCATCCATCAGGTACTCGATGGTGCCGAGGTTGTTGTAGCGGAGCTTCTCCATCGCCTTCACGGAGACGCGCCCCATCTCCTCGCGCAGCTCAGGCGACACGCCCACCGAGGGCGCCTCTTCAATCAGCTTCTGGTGCCGGCGCTGGACAGAACACTCGCGCTCACCGAAGTGCAGCACCTTGCCGTGCTCGTCGGCGACGATCTGGATTTCAATGTGGCGCGGGCGCTCGACGTAGCGCTCGATGTACATGTCGCCGTTGCTGAAGCTGGCCACCGCCTCCGCGGACGCCGTGGAGAACGCCTGCGCCACCGCCGCCGGGTCCCGGACAATCTTCATCCCCCGCCCGCCGCCGCCCGCCGCCGCCTTCAGGATGACCGGGAAGCCAATCTCCCGGGCGAACGCCTCTGCCTCGCGCGGGTCCTTCAAAACCCCGGGCGACCCAGGCAACAGCGGCAGCCCCGCCGCGCGCGCCGCCTCCCGCGCCCGGACCTTGTTCCCCATCAGCCGCAGCATCTCCGGCCGCGGGCCGATAAAGCGGATCTTGCAGTTCTCGCAGACCTCCGCGAACTCCGCGTTCTCCGAGAGGAAGCCGTACCCGGGATGGATGGCGTCCGCGCGGGTGATCTCCGCCGCGGAGAGGATGGCTGGGACGTTGAGGTAGCTCTCCTTGGAAGGCGGCGGGCCAATGCACACCGCCTCGTCCGCGAACCGCACGTGCAGCGCGTCCGCGTCGGCGGTGGAGTGGACCGCCACGGTCGCAATCCCCAGCTCCCGGCACGCGCGGATGATGCGCAGGGCGATCTCGCCCCGGTTGGCGATGAGAATCTTCTTGAACACGGGCGCGCTCGCTTACGGCTGCTCGATCCGGAAGAGCGGCTGGCCAAACTCCACCGGCTGGCCGTTCTCCACCAGGATCTCCGCCACCTTGCCGGCGATCTCGGATTCGATCTCGTTCATCAGCTTCATCGCTTCGATGATGCAGAGCACCTGGCCCTTCTTCACCACCGAGCCCGGCTCCACGAAGGCCGGCTGGTCCGGCGCCGGCGTCCGATAGAACGTGCCGACGAAGGGAGAGGAGACGACCTGTCCGGGCTTCGTTGCAGGAGCCGCCTGCGCTGCCTGCGGAGCGGGCGCGCTGCTGGGGGCGGCGGCCAGCGACACCGGCGAAGGCCTGGGCGACACCGGCTCCGGCGGCGAGTGCGCCACCACTCCGGATGCAGGCGCGGGCAGCGTCTGCACGATGGTGGGCTCAGCCTGGCCGCGGCGGATGTAGAGCCTCTCGTCCCCGTTCTTCCAGGACAGCCGGGTGATGTCTGACGCTTCCAGGATCTCGACGATCTGGCGGAGCGCCTCCACGTCGAGCGAGGTGTTCCCCACCACTCCCGTCGGCGTCGGCGCGCTCACGCGCGACAAACGCGCCGAAGTGTCGGGCGCGGACTTGCGCTTGGTCGGCATGGCTTGTTGGCCCCCTCCGAAGAGACGCTGCTTTTCACCCGGTGGCGACGCGCGTGAGGTACTTCCCGTCGCGCGTGTCGATCTTCAGGACGTCCCCTTCATTGATGAAGAGGGGAACGTTCACCACGTAGCCCGTCTCCAGCGTGGCAGGCTTCAGCGCGCCAGAGACCGTGTCGCCCCGGACCCCGGGATCGCACTGGACGACCTTGAGATCCACCGAGTTGGGCAACGACACCCCGATGGTCTTGCCGTTGTAGAAGAGGATGGACGCGTTGATGTTTTCCTTCAGGAAGTTCCGCGAGTCGCCCAGCGCCTTCTCTGCAATGAAGGTCTGCTCGTACGACTTCGTGTCCATGAAGTAGTAGTCGCCATCCTGCTTGTACAGGTACTGCATCTCCTTCTCTTCAATGTCGGGGCGCTGAAACGTGTCCCCGCTCTTGAAGGTCGGCTGAAGGAGGCGACCTGAGAGCAGGCTCCGGATGCTGGTCCGGACGATGGCCGAACCCTTCCCTGGCTTGACGTGCTGGAAGTCGACGACCTCGAAAGGCTCGCCGTCGATCTCAATCTTCAAACCCTTCCGGAACTCGGAAGTATCAATCACTCCGCCCATGGCGCTCTTACCCACTCCCCGGGCATCCGACACGGACGCCCAGAACAAAAGTGGCGAGGTGTCTAACCGATGGCGCGCCCTCCAGGGAAGGACAAAGCGAGCCAACCGCCCAGAAGCCCTCTGTGGCGCAAAGCGTTGAGGGGAGAGCGACCAGGCGTTTACAGCTCGGACTTCACCTTGGGCGCCGTCATCCGGAGGACATACCGGGCCTTGCCGTAGTTCCCGGTCGGAGACAGCGCCAACACCAGGAAGTACTCCGGAGAGACCATCCGCATCAGCGTGATGACCTTCTCCGTGTTGATGGAGACCTCGCTCACCTGCCCCGTCTTGAGGAGCTCGGTGGCGTTCTTGAGCTGGGTCATCACGTTGGAGAACTCAACCCAGGCGCTGGTGAGCTCCAGGTTCGCCGCCGCATCCACCTGATGCGTCTCCACGGCGATGCCGTCGAAGCCCATCACGCTGCACGCGAGGGCGCCGTCCACCTGCTTGACCACGGATTCGAGGTGCGTGAGGAAGGACATGAAGCGCTTCTAGAGGGCAGCGCCCCAAGGATCAACTGACTACTTGCACTTCGTTGCGTCCGTCGGGTCCGGGTCGCAGCAGAGGACGGGGTGGCCATCCTGGCCGCCGCTGCCGCCGCACGGGCCGTTGCCGACGCGCAGCTGGCCGGTCTGGCAGCCCGGAAAGTTGCTGGTGAAGACGACGATGGGATAAACGATGGAGTTGGACCGCACGCTCTGCCCGGACGCCAGCTTGCCGCGGAACTCCAGCTGCACTCGGAGGTCCAAGGGGTCTTCAGGCACCTTCACGTTCTGGAAGAGCACTGCGTCGGCCTTCCGCGTGATCAGCCCCAGCCGCACGAGCCCGGCGGCGTTCGGCTTCACCACGAAATGGAGAGGCTGACTCTCCTGCTCGAAGACCAGCGCCGGCGTGGACGTGTAAGTGAAGATCACCTCTTCACCGAAGAAAATGTTGCGCGAGTCGTCGGCGATGACTTGCGAGCCCGTCGTGGTGTTGATCTGCTGGAAGTCCGACTCCAGGTCGAACTGAATGAAGTAGTCCACGCCGGCGCTGATATCCAAGCTGCCGGCGAGGAGCTGAATCTCCTCGGCTTCGCACTTGTCGGTTTCCCCCCCCGCCTTGAGCGCGTGCGCCGCCAGGACGCGGATGGTGCTGTCGTTGGGGACCATGCACCCGACGGTGCTGGAGAGGGCGAGAGCCAGAAGCATCCATTTCATGAGTCGACTCCTTCGAAGTCTTTTGGAAACCCGCGCCTAGAGCGTCTGGGCAATCGTCTGCCGGTTGATGATGCGAGGCGTGATGAAGATGAGCAGCTCCTGCCGGCTCTCGCTCTCGACGTTGTTGCGGAAGAAGAAGCCGAGAATCGGAATCTTTCCGAAGAACGGAACGAGGGCCTCAGAGCTCGCGCTGCGCTTGACGTAGATGCCGCCGATGACCGTCGTGTCGCCATCGCGCACCAGGACCTGGGTGGTGGCTTCCTTGCGCTGAATGGAGGGCTGGCCGTTGGCGCCGGTGTTGGACGGGTCCGGCTGGTTGTTCTCCGCCTTGATGCTCATCAGGACGCTGCCGTCCTGCGTGATGTGGGGCGTGACCTCCAGCGAGAGCCGCGCTTCGATGAAGGTCGTGTTCACGCCCTGGGCGGACACCTGGCTGAACGGGATGGACACGCCCTGGCTGATCTTCGCGGCGTTGTTGTCCAGCGTGGTGACCTTCGGCGCCGAGATGGTCTTCACTGCGCCCTGGTTCTCCAGCGCGGAGAGCCGCAGGTTCAAGGCCAGCGCGCCGCCTGCAGAGCCGAAGATGAAGCCGAGCGCGCCGCCTGCTCCCGTACCGACCGCCGCCGGGAGGTTGACCGCGAAGTTCGGGGTGTCTGAGGTGCCGGACGTGGCTTCGCTCGAGGACCCGCCGCGGACGGAGGCGTTGTACGGGAAGACCAGGCCCGTCGGGTTGCCGGTGCCGGTGGCCATCTGCGCCTGACCGCCCCACTGCACGCCAATCTGCCGGCTGAAGACGGTGTTGGCTTCCACAATCCGGCTCTCGATGAGCACCTGCGGCGTCTGGGTGTCCAGGTTCTGCACCAGCGACTTGGCCCGGCCGATGTTGGAGACCACGTCCCGGACGATGAGCACGTTGGTGCGCGTGTCCACGGTGACGCTGCCGCGTGCGGAGAGGACTTCCTTCACCCGCCCCGCCATCTCGTCCGCCTTCGCGTAGTTGACCGGGATGAGCTGGACGACAAGGTCCTCCTGGACTTCGAGCGCCTTCTTGCGCTCCGCCCGGAGCTTGGCCTCTGCCTCGAGCGTGGTGAGCGGCGCCACGCGGACAATGCTGCCCAGCTCCTCCTTGCCCAGGCCCTTGCTGCGCAGGATGAGCTCCAGCGCCTGGTCCCAGGGGACGTTGCGCAGACGGATGGTCACCTTGCCCTGCACGTCGTCCGCCACCACGATGTTCTTCTTCGACACCTCGGCGATGACGCGCAGCAAATTGTGGATGTCGATGTCCTTGAACTCGAAGGACACCCGGCGGCCGGAGTAGCGGGCGGCGCGCGGCGCACCTTCCGCGGCGTAGACCGGCGCTTCAGTGGAGAAGCCGGCGGTCTTCGGCGCCACCGCCACGGTCTCCGTCTTCACGCCCTTCGCGGTCAGCCGCCAGGACAGACCCTGCGGCGTCTTCGCCACCACCTCCTGAAGCGCGCCGTCCGCCGCCACCACCACCCGGACGCGGTCCTTGGCCACCGGGAACGCGCTCACCATCTTCACCGGCGTCTCCAGCGCGCTGGTGTCCAGGCTGCGCTCCAGCGACTTGGGCAGCTTCGCGGACTCCAGCGTGAGCACCGCGCTGCGGTCATCCGGGCGCTCCACCGTGTAGCGGGCGTCAGCGGAGAGCTTGAGCTCCACCTTGCCGCCGTTGGGGCTCTCGCGGAACTCCAGGCCCTTCACCTCCACCAGCTGGTTGGGCGCCGGCCGCAGCGGGGCCGTCTCCGTCGCCAGCGAAATCTTCTGACCGTCGATTTCAACCTCGCCCTCATCAGAGGACGCGGGCTCCGCGGGCGCCGGCTCGGCAGCCGCGGGCTTGGCGGCCTTGGCCACCTTGGCCGCGCTGAGCGCCAGCTCCACGCCGCGCGCGGTGCGGGCAATCTTGTACTCCGGCATCTGACCGGGGACGTCGAGGACGAAGCGGACCTTGTCCGCGTGCGCCGCACTGCGCAGCTGGGAGACCAGCGCGCCCTTCGCCGCCGGCGCCTTGGTGGCCATCGACACGCTGTAGACATCCAGCACCAGCCGCGCCGGGTCGGCCAGCTCCAGGAGCTCGTACTTGGCCAGCTCGCCGTCCGCGACGACGCGCAGGCGGTCCGCCTTGAAGGTCACCTGGGTAATCTTCTGCGCCGGGTCCTTCACCGGCTTCTCGTCCACCTTTGAATTCACCACGCCGTCGGGGTGGGCCGGGCTCTGCTCGGCTGCGGCCTTGGGGGCGTGCGCCACGACCAGCTCCGGCTTCTGTGCCGGGGCGGCGCTCACCGGGACCGCGGGGGCAGCGGCGCCCTCCAGCGCGATGATGATCTTCTTGCCCTCGGCGCGGACGTCGTACCGGACGACCCCGGCCTTGAGCCCCACCAGGAGCCGCGCCACCGTGGCGCGCTCATCGGAGAACTGGGAGGCGACCACGCCCTCCACCAAGCCCTTGCCGTCGTGGTGACCCTTCACCCCGCTGGCGTCCGCGGACGACAGGTCCACCACCAGCCGGTCTGGCTCGTTGAGCCGGAACACCGTGAAGGTGGGCGCGCGGTCACCCGCGAGAATCACCTGGGTGGTGGAGGCGCCGTGCTCGCGGACCTCCAGCGTGCGCAGCGTGTTGAGCTCGGCCGCGGTGGCCGGTACCGCCGTCGCCAAGAGCAGCGCCGCCGTACAGAGCTGGGTGAGTTTCATGTCGACGCTCTCCTCGAGTGCTGCTCAAAAAGGCATGGACTGCGTTACGGCGAGTAGGGCTTGCCGCTCATCATGTTCATGTCGGCCGTCATGGCCTTCTCCGGCGTCAGCTTCAGCGCCACCGGATTGGGGTTCACCTTGCCGTCGGGCGCGGTCCAGTATTCCGTGACGATGACGCTGTCCCGGAGGATCTGGGTCACCTTGCCGCCCTGCTTCCCCATGCGGCTGCCGCGCCGGACGATGTAGCCGCGCCGGGACGGGTCCTCGACCATCGCGATGGGGTTGGCGTCGCCGGTGACGACCGCCACCAGCGTCAACTGGTCCATGTCGAACTGGCAGAGGGGCTCGTTGCAGTTGCCTCCGGTGTCACCGCGAGGCGCGCCGTCATCCACCGGGCTGCGGAAGGGATCCCGCTTGGCGATGGGGTTGTAGGAGTACTGCGGCAGCGCAGACACCGCCGCCACGCCCGCGTCCGCCGTGGCCGCCGCCTTCTTGGTGAGGGGAGCCACCGCGGCCGGCGCGGGAGCCTCCTCTCCACAGGCGGCGGCCAGGGCGAGGAGCCCTGCCGCAGCCAGCCACGCTCCTGGATGAGATCGTGTCATGGCCACCTAGCGCTTCTCGCCGTGCTTGGCGGACTCGAGAAAACGGAACGTCGTGGCGAGGAAATCCGCCTTGAGAATGACCTTGTCGCTCTTCACCGCCGGCGTGCCGAGCTTGATGTTCGTCACGTTGACAATGCGCCGCATGTTCGCGATCTCCTGAAGGAACATCGCGATCTCGTGGTAGTTGCCCTGCACGCTCATCCGCACCGGGATGCGCGCGAAGAACTGCTCCGGGGATTCACCGCCCGGCTCCACCGTTGAAATCTCCAGCCCGGACTTGCGGCCAATGTCGTTGAGCTGCGCCAGCAGCTCGTCGATGTCGCTGCGCTCCGGCAGCTCCGTGAGGGCCTCTGCCAGCCGCTGCTCCAGCACGTCCATCTCGCGGCGGCGCTCGTTGAGGTTCTGGGCGATCTCCTTCTTCTCCGCATACTGGAGGTCCGCCGCGCGCTGCTGCGCGGTGATGCTCTCCAGCTCCGACTCGATGGGCTGGATGAGCAGGAAGAAGTTCAGGACGCTGATGAGGACCAGCGCTCCCGCCACCCCGCCGAACTTCAGGAGGGGAGGCGCTTTGGCGATCTTGTCGAGTAACTGCTCCATGCCGTCTCCTCAGATCGCGTAGTTCGCCGCGAGCGCGATCTCGAAATTGACGATCGTCCCCAGCGTTCCCGCTTCCTTCGACTGCGTCTGCTCTGCCTTCTTGAGGTCAATCTTGCTGAAGAACGAGCTCACCTCGGGCGACGGGAAGTCCTCGGTGGCGCCCTCGGCGCCCATCAGCTCCACCCGGGAGATCTTCTGATCCCGCTTCTGCTCCACCAGCCGCGCCATGCCCTTGGGCGTCCACACCACCGACCCCAGGCCCCGCATCAGCTCTGCCACGTCGTCGTGGCTCATCGCCGTTCCGGAGAGGCGCACCGCGTTCTGCTTCTCCTCGAAGTCCTTCAGCCACACCTTCTTCGGGACCGCGGTGGCGAGCGCGTCCAGCATCTTCACCGGGCCGCTGCGGCTCTTGCGCAGGTTGTTGAGGACGGAGAGCTTCTTCTCCACCTCCTCCTTGCGCTTGTTCAGGTTGTTCACCTCACCGATGACCTTCTCCAGCTCGGCAATCTGCTGCCGCGTGGTGGCCAGGCGCCGGGCGGCGTCTTCCTGCACGCCCGACCGGTTGGAGTACCAGAGGTAGTTGAGCACCACCCCCAGCACGAGAAGGACGGCGAACAGGATCAGCACCTGCCGCCCCATCTCTCGCTTTTTGACCTGCCGGACGGGCAGGAGATTGATGCGAATCATCATCGCCGTGATCCCTTCAATCCAGCTTGTCGCCTGCGCGCCTCAACGCCAGCCCCAGCGCCACCGCCGCCATGGGCGCAACATCCATGATGAATGCAGGGTCAAATTTCCGGTTGTCTATCTCGACATTCTTGAATGGATTCAGGATCTCCACCGGAACACCCACCCGTGACTCGATGGTCTTGAACAGCGCCGGGATCTTCGCGGTGCCACCGGAGAGGTAGACCTTGCTGAACGTGGAGTCCGCCGCCGTGCCCGCGTAGAAGTCCAAGGACCGCTGGATTTCGCCGGCCACCTGCTCTGCCACGCTGGCCATCACCCGTTCGACGTCCTGTGGGACCACCGCGTCCGCGTCGCCGCGCCCGCCGCCGATCTTCAGGGCCTCCGCCTCCTCGTAGGAGACGTTCATCTGCTTCTGAATCTCTTCCGTGAACTGGTTGCCGCCAATGGTCACGTCGCGCGTGAACACCGTCATCCCGCGGGCCACAATGTTGATATTGACCACCGCAGCGCCGGCGTTGATGAGGACGATGGTTTCACTCTCCGGCGTCTCGTAGTTGGCGCCGAAGGTGTTCTGGACGGCGAAGGCGTCCACATCCACCACCGCGGGGAGCAGGCCCGCCTCCGAGACGACGGTGGTGTAGTCGTTGATCATGTCCTTCTTTGCCGCCACCAGCAGCACATCCATCTGCCCCGTCGCGTCATTTGCGTCTGGGTTCAGGATCTGCGTGTCGATGTTCACATCCTTCACGTCGAAGGGGATGTATTGCTCCGCCTCCCACTGGATGGACTCTTCAAGCTCCTCCTGCGTCATCCGCGGCATGGAGATCTTCTTGATGATCACCGAGTGGCCGGACACCCCGATGGCCACCTCCTTCTGCTTGACCTTGAGCTCGCCGATGAGCTCCTGCATCGCCTGAACGATGGCCGTGGAGTTCATCAACGCGCCGTCGACGATCGCCTCCGGCGGGAGCGGCTTCATCCCGAAGCTCTGGAGGGCGTAACCGAGGACCCCGCGCCGGCGGACCTCTTTGAGCTGGATCATCTTCACGCCCGTGGACCCGATATCGAGCCCGACCGCCAGCTTCCCTTTCGCCATCCGTCGCTCCCTTGAAGCTTGTGAATCAATCCGTACGGGTTACTCCCTGACCAACATCCGCTCCGCGAACACGCGGCTCCGGTCACTGACCTTCAGCCCAAGCGCGAGGATGATCTTCCGCTTGGTGTCGAGCCGGCAGTCGGCCCCCTTCTCGATGCGGTCGATGGTGAGAACAGAGACGCCCGCTCGCCTGGCGAGCTCGGCCTTCGAGAGCAACCGCTCTTCTCGCAGGCGCTGAACGTTGTTCGACTTGGCCATTGCCCCGCTCCGAAATCGCCGTCTGCAACAAATCGCCGGCGTCCAACGGGGTTGATCTATTTCAAACCAGTCGCGGAGGAGTCAAACCCACTGCGCCTTCAATTGCGTATGAATTACGCATCTTTGATACATAATTACACCAGCACTCGTGGGTGGGTGATCGTGGCACCACCGGGGGTTGGGCTCGAGGGCGCGCCCGGGCACCAGAGGGCGCGTGCGCCGCTTACCCACGTCCTGCTTCAGCGTCCGGGTCGATGCCGTATTCCTTGATTTTATAAAGCAGCGACCGATGGGAGATCTCCAGCAGCTCCGCCGCGCGCGTGCGGTTGCCGTGCGTCCGGCGCAACGCTGCGCGGATGTAGGTCTCCTCCAGCTCCCGCGTGGCGCGCTTGATGGAGAGTTCTCCCTCCGCAGCGACGGGCGCTGCCTGCTGCGCGTGCGCGGGAGGGGCGGCCGCGCGGTGGAGCTTCTCCGGCAGGCTCTCCGGGGAGACCTGCTCCCCCTCCGCGAGCAGCACCGCGCGCTCCATCGCGTTCTCCAGCTCGCGCACGTTCCCCGGCCAGGCGTACGCCGTCAGCAGCGCCTCCGCTTCTGGGAGGAAGCCTTTGACCGGGACGTCGCGGTTGAGCTCGCGGTTGAACCGCTGCAGGAAGACCTGGGCCAGCAGCAGCACGTCCCGGCCGCGGTCGCGCAGCGGAGGGACGATGAGGTTCACCACGTTCAGCCGGTAGAAGAGATCTTCGCGGAACTCGCCGCGTTCCACCAGCTTGGTCAAGTCCCTGAGCGTGGCCGCCACCACGCGGACGTCCACCCGCTCTGCCTTGGTCTCGCCCACCGGGCGGATTTCACCCTCCTGGAGGAAGCGCAGCAGCTTTATCTGCGCGGCCTGCGGCAGCTCGCCAATCTCGTCGAGGAAGAGGGTGCCGCCGTCCGCTTCCGTGAACAGGCCCTGCTTGGCGCCGCGCGCGTCGGTGAACGCGCCCCGCGCGTGGCCGAAGAGCTCGGACTCGATGAGCCCCGCCGGGATGGCGCCGCAGTTGACCGCGACGAACGGCATGGGCGCCCGGGGCGAGAGCTCGTGGAGGGCGCGCGCCACCAGCTCCTTGCCGGTGCCGCTCTCGCCGGTGACGAGCACCGTGGTGGAGACCGGCGCCAGCTTGAGAATCTGCTTGTGGACCGCCTTCACGCCGTCGCTCTCGCCCAGAATCCGCGCCAGCGGGCTGGTGGCGCCGTCCACCCCGCGCAGGCGCCGGTTCTCCCGCAGGAGCCGGTGGCGCTCTTCGGCCTTCTGCAGGACGAAGACGACCTCTTCCGGCTTGAAGGGCTTCTGGACGTAGTCGTACGCGCCCTTGGCCACCGCCTGCAGCGCCACGTCGTTGGAGCCGTAGGCGCTCATCACCACGAAGGTGAGGTCCGGA
Source organism: Myxococcaceae bacterium (assembly GCA_044230055.1). GTDB lineage: Bacteria > Myxococcota > Myxococcia > Myxococcales > Myxococcaceae > JBGART01. Next base: position 34,872 of record JBGART010000075.1, read on the forward strand.
ACCAGCGCCAGCGCCTTCTCCAGCAGCGCCAGCCCGTCCAGCCGCGGCATCCGGACGTCGGAGATGACGACGTCGTAAGCGCGGGAGCTCAGCTCTTTGAGCGCCTCTTCGCCGTCCGCCACCGCGCGCACGTCGTAGCCGCGCTCGGTGAGGACGAGGGAGAGGACGTGCCGGATGGAGGGCTCGTCGTCGGCGATGAGGATGTTTCGGAAGGTGGCCATCGCGTTTGAACGCAGGCCCAATGTAGCAACGTCACAGCCTGGCCAGCCGAACCGTGAACCTCGCCCCTCCTTCGGGCGCGTTGGCGGCGACGAGCTGGCCACCCATCGAACGGACCAGATGTAGGCAGACCGCCAGCCCCAGCCCGGTCCCCTTCCCCGCCGACTTGGTGGTGAAGAAGGGGCGGAAGAGGTTCTCCTGCACCTGTGCGGAGAGCCCTGCTCCGGAGTCTTCCACCTCCAGGGTGAGCTCGCTTCCCGCCGCGCGGCCGCGGACCGTCACCTGGCCTTTGCCGTTCTGCGCCTGGGCGGCGTTCAGGAGGAGGTTGAGGAGCACCTGGGAGAGCGGGCCGGCTTCTGCGTTTGCGACGAGGCCCGGCTCGAGGTCCACCGTCAGCTTCACCTGCGCGAAGTCCGGGCCCGCACGGACCAGGCGGGTGCTGGCGTCCACCAGCGGCGCCAGCTCCACGGGACCCAGGGTGCCTTTGCTCGGCCGTCCGAGGTCGAGCAGGCCTCGGACGATCTGGTCGATTCGCTGGACCTCGGATTCCGTGCGGTCAATGCAGTCGACCAGGTCCGGCGAGCTTTTCGCGCGGGCGCGCGCCAGGGAGAGGTAGCCGAGGATTCCCGCCAGCGGGTTTCCGATTTCGTGCGCCACGCCGGCTGCGAGCTGGCCCACCATTGCGAGCCTCTCGGCGGCCACCAGCTCTGTCTGGGCTCGAGAGAGGGAGTCGTTCGCGGTCTCCAGCTTCTTGAGCTGGCTTTGCGTGAGGTCTCGTTCTTTTTGCAGCGCCTGGGCCGTGCGGGAGAGGGCGTGCTGGAAACGCGAGAGCAGAGGGCCTCCCGAGGGGCGGAGGGGGAGATCCAGCTCCAGCCGGCTCAGCTGCTCTACCGCGGATTGGGCGGCCTGCAGGCCGCGGCCGACCGTGAGGTGCAGGATGCCGTAGCAGATGACGCCGATGACCAGCAGGTCAAAGGCCAGCATCAGCGGGAGGGAGGTGCGCAGCTGCGCGAGCAGGCGGAGCTCCGGGGAGTCTTCCGGGGCGAGCCGGGCCAGGGCGTTGACCAGGCGGATGAGGACCGGCTGCAACGTCAGCCAGGTCACGCCCGTGCAGAGGGAGGCGACCAGGAAGGCGATGGCGGCCAGGCGCAGGCGCATGGGGTTTCAGGTTGCGGGCGGGAGCGGGGCGCGCGGAGGCCCAGGCACCGGGTTCGGAGTGCGGGTAGGGGCTCCGCTTTCGCGATCGCCTACGGGTTCGGCTTCCGGGTTCGGGTCACGCGTTCGCGTTCGCGTTCGTTCACGGGTTCGGGTGCGGCTTGCGGGGTCGGCGTGCGGGTTCGGGGATGGGTGCGGAGAGGGAGCGCGGGTACACGGTCGGCCCTCGCGTCGAGCACCCGCCCCCCCATCCCGTCCCCTCCCCCCCGTCCC
>JBGART010000076.1:0-36407 GCA_044230055.1 Myxococcaceae bacterium
CGGGCGCCCGCCGGCAGCCGCCCAGGACTGTCCCGCCTGCCCATGACCACCTTCTGGGATAGCCGCCTCCGAGCCTGCAGCGCGCCCGTCTCCGCGCCCGTCCACGGACAGCTCAACCCAAAACCCGCGCTCCCCTGTCCAAACTGCCTACGTGACCACGCCGGCCGAGGGGCGAAGACGACGCGCTGTGCTTCTCCGTCGCCGTCCAGACCGCGCCAACCGAGGTCAGTCGGCGCGCTGTGTTTTTCCGTCGGAAGAACGGGTGAGCTCAGGGCGTGCACTGCGCGGAGAAAGTCACCTGGATGACCTGACCCGGCGTGGGGATGAAGCCCGCGAGGAACGTGATGGCGTTCGGCCCGGCGTCGTAGGTGTAGTGGGTGCCCTCGGTGCGGGTGACGCCGTTGACCTTGACGGTGAGCGCCTGGCCTGGGGCGCGCGGGCGAGAGAGGTAGAACTGGCGGGGCAGCAGGACGAGGTCGTCGGCAATCTGCGCCGCCAGCTGGTTCCAATTCGCAGTGCAGATGTCGTGCACGGCGCCGCCGACCAGCTGGGTGAGCGCCTCGTACCGGGCCACGTCCGTGGTGGAGGTGCAGGCCCCGCCCACCTTGGGGACGATGGGGTAGACGCGGACGCGTTCGCTGGCGCCGGAGAAGCCCTTGAGCGCCCAGAGGTGCTTGGCGTGGTCCGCCGGAGTCACCGGGGACTGCTCGGGCTCGTCGCTCAGGTAAACCACCGCCAGCTTGGCCTGCGGCCGCAAGAAACCCGTGTTGTGGCCGTAGCTGAGCGGCGGGCTGAGCGCGCGCCGAGCCCCTTCGAACACCGCCTCCCAGCCTGAACCCAGCGTCCCTTGCTGAATGGACTGGGCGAAGAGGGCGGCCCGGTTCGGAGTGCTGGGCGTGATGATTCTTGGACCGGCCCCGGTGAGGGGCACGAAGCGCCCGCCCTCGGAGCTGGCCGTGTCCGCCACGTCGGTGGTGGTGACCGCCAGCGCGTAGTCCCCACCACGGGCCTGAACCGCGTTCATGAAGGCCGGCCCCGCAGCGGCGAGCGCCGTCTGCTCCTCGTTCATCGAGCATGAGTTGTCGACGACGAACAGCACGTCCGCCAGGCCCGCGTTCCCCTGGGTGAACGTGTCGGCCACGGCTGCCGTGGCAACACCCAGCCCCTTCAGCGCAGCGGCGCTGGAAGCGCCTCCGCTCTGGGTGACGGTCAAGCTCCCGTTCCTCGCCCCCAGGGCAGTGGGCTGGAAGCGGACGGTGAAGGGGACCGACGCGTGCGCCGCCAGCGTAAGCGGGAAGGTGGGCGGTGAGACGAGGGTGAAGTCGGCGGGGGACACGGAGGCCGCGGTGAGGACGAGCGCCGCGCTGGTGGTGTTGAAGAAGAGCAGCGTCTTCGTCCGCGTGGAGCAGTTGTTGACCTGCGCTGCGCCGAGGTCCACCGAGAGCGGGGCGAAGGAGGCCTGGGCCACCGCCGTGGCCTGCGCCGCGAAGGATACCCGCTTGCAGCCCGCCTGACCGCCGGCGCACTCGCTGGGGCCGCCCTCATCCGTCGCCACCTGGAACCAGTTGTCCGCCGGGAGCCAGCTGCCCACCAGGCCCGGGGCGAACTTGACGGAGATGCGGACGGAGGAGGTCTCTGCGTTGTCGAGCGTGAAGGGCAGCGCGGGCGAGGTCTCCAGGCCGAACGCGTTGCCATCCACCTTCGGCCCCAGCGTCACCGAGGAGATGGCGCACGGGCCGGTGCCTACGTTGATAAGCGTGGCGACCATCTTCGTGAGGGAGCCGACGGGCGCGGTGTCGAAGTCCAGCAGCCGGCCCTCGCCGTCGGGCGCGGTCATCACGGAGAGGCTGCAGCCGTTGGGCGCGCGCGGCGTGCCGCTCAGCGCGACCGAGAGCGGGCCGCCGGAGGAGTCCGAGTCAAACCAGGCCGCGCCGGTGTCCGGGCCCAGCAGGTCCACCGGTGCGTAGACGAGCTCGAGCGTCCGGTTCTCCTGGGGCGCGAGGGCGAACGGGGCGGCGGGCGCGCCCACCCACTGGAAGCCGGCCAGCGCGGCGGCGTCATCCAGCCGGGGCGCCTGCACCCGGCACGCGCCTTCGCCGGCGTTGGTGAGGGTGAGCGTCCGCGACGCGCGCTGCCCGGGCGCAACGGTCCCGAAGTCCAAACCGGGGCCAGCGCTCAAGAGGCACGGGCGCTGCGTGGCCTTGCCGGAGAGCGTGACGAACGCCAGCGGCGCCAGCGGCGCGTTGGTGTGCAGCTCCAGGGTCCCGCTGAACGTCCCCGCTTCGCTCCCGTGGAAGCGCACCTCAATGCTGGCCAGCTCTCCTGGCGAAAGGTTGAGCGGGGCCAGGGGGGCGCCCGGGAGGACGAAGCCTGTGCTGCCGGTGCCCAGCGCCACCTGCACGGTGAGCGGCAGCTCGCCGCAGCTGCGCAGCGTCAGCGCTCGGGAGGTGGTCTCCCCGGGCTTGCTGTCCGGGAAGACCAGCGCGTTTCCCGGCTCCACGCAGAGCTTCGGGGCCAGGCCTCGCCCCTTCAGCTTCACCAGGACGGGCGCCGCGCCCGGGATGTCGGTGGTGACGGTGAGCGTGGCCAGCCGCTCGCCGGACTCGCGTGGGGTGAACGTCACGTCGAAGGTGGACCGCCCCCCGGCCGGCACGGTGAGCGTCGTCGCCCCGGGCGAGAAGTCCACCGCGTCGCTCGAAAGGCCGGTCACGGTGAGCGGCGCGCTGCCGGTGTTGCGCAGCTCCAGCGTGCGCCCTGCCCGGCCGCCGACCGCGGCGTCGTCGAAGGCGAGCTCCAGGCCATCAGGCCCCGCGCAGGCGCTTCCAGCCGCGTCGCAGAGCGCGAGCTTGCCCACCCGCCCCACTTCGATGGGGGACTGGCAGGCAATCCAGGTCACGGCCACGGACAGCAGACACAGCGCGCGCATCGGGGCGCTCCTTTTCAAAGTGCGTCGTTTGTTGCGAACGGGCCCCTGATGACGGCTCGGCGCGCGGACCTTACGCGGCCTGCGATTTGGTTGCTGACGACCGCCTTTGCTATGGGAGCGCCGGTGCTCCTCCTCTCCGTGGCGCTGCAGGCGTCCCTGCTCGCGGTCTCCGTCGACGGGACCGCGCGCTGCCCCACCCCAGAGGAAGTGAAGGCGCCGCTGGCCGCGCTGCTCCCGCCGGGCGGGGAGGCACACCGGCTGTCCCTCTCGGGCGCTCCGGATAATGACAGACGTCTGTCTTTGGCGCTGCACGACGATGGGGGCAGGTTGCTCGCCAGCCGCGAGCTGGACTCGGGTGCACCCTGTCCGGACCGGGCGCTGGCGGTGGCCGCCATCGTTGCGGCCTGGGAGTTCTCGCTGCGGGACGGGCGCACTGCGCTGACCCCCACGGCGCAGCAGACCGTACCGGCCACGGCGGCGCCCAAGGCGTGGGGGGTGGCGGTGCAGGCGGGGGCGTACGCGGCGGTGGACCTGGGGGGCGGGGCGGCCGGTGCAAGCGTGAGCGTGCGGCCGGGCGCGGGCGCGTGGCTGCTCTCCGCCGGCGCCTTCGGCAGCGCGCTGCGGCAGGTGGGGCTCTCGCCGGGGGTGGCGCGGGTGAGCCGGGGGCTCGGAGAGCTGGGCGCGGGCGGCGGGTTCCAGGTCAAAGCGGTGAGCCTGGAGGTCGGCTGCCAGGTGTTGGCCGGTGCGGTGATGGTGGAGGGGGCCGGCTACAGCGAAAACAGCCACGCGGTCGCCCCGGAGGTGGGGGCGGCCCTGTCGCTGCGCGCGGGCTTCGGCGTCGGGCGGCTCCAGCCCTGGGTGGGCTTCAAAGGGGTGGCGTGGCCCATCGCCCGGCCGCTCACGGTGGGTGGCGGGGAGGGGTCTGCCTCCCTGCCCCGCTTCGAGGGTTTCCTTGGGGTGGGCATCCAGGTGGACCTCACGCCTGGTTGAAGACGGCTTGAAAGGTTCGAGGCCCGCAGGGACATGAGCGCGGAAGTGAAGCCGATGGAGGGTGTGCAGCCGGGGCTGGTGGCCCGGACGGAGTCCTACACGCTCGAGGGCGTGTTCCGGACCCACGCGCCCACCGTCGAGCGCTGGGCGGCGAGGTTGGCGGGGCCGATGGTGGACCGGGATGACGTGGTGCAGGAGGTGTTCGTCGTGGTGCAACGCCGGCTGCCAGATTTCAAGGAGGACGCCGGCCGGCTGACGACGTGGCTCTACCGCATCACCCGGAACGTCGTCCGCCATCACCGCCGCCGGCTGCGCTGGAGGCGCTTTCTGGGCGGCGACGCGGAGCAGACCGCCGGACACGTGGAAGACGCGCACCTGCCTTCAGACGCGCTGGAGCGCAAGGACGCCCAGCACCGCCTCTACGCCGCGCTCGACGGGCTGAGCGACCGCCACCGGACGGCGCTCATCCTCTTCGAGATGGAGCAGCTCTCCGGGGAGCAGGTGGCGGAGATGATGGACGCGAAGGTGGCCACGGTCTGGGTGTGGCTGCACCGCGCGAGGGCGGAGCTGCTCAAGCGGCTCGCCGCGCAGCCGGGCCAGGAGGTGGCGCCATGAACGCCCCCGAGCGCTGGACCGACGGCCACGCGCGCACGCCCGCCGAACAGGAGGCCGCCGCGCTGCTCCAGGCCGGCGCCCACGTCGTCCCCTCCTCTCCCGAGCAGCTGGGCGCGCTCCTCCAGGGCGCCCAGGCCCGCGCCCTGGCGCCGCCCCGCAGCCTCTGGCTGCGCTTGAAGCTTCTCGCCTTCGCCACGGGCCTCGCCCTGCTCGGAGCGTGGGCCCTGCTCCGGCAGCCGGAGGCGAGGGAGAGCCCGCCAGTTGAGCTCGCGGTGCGGGGGAGCGCGGCGCTGCCCGTCGAGTTTCAAGCCCCGCCCGAAGAGCCTCAGGCGCGCGACGCAACGCAGCCGCGGACGCGCGATACAACGCTCGCGACGCCTGCCCAGGCTGACGCGCGCGCCGAGGCCCCGCGTAGGCACGGCACGCGGCCTGCCCAGGGTGAGATCCACGCACAGCCTTCGCGAAGGGGCGACGCGCCGCTGGAGACGCCCGCTCCGGTGAAGCGCGAGCCAGACTCTGCCTCCCCCACCGAGCCGCCGGCCGCCGCAGCGCAGGACACGCTCGGGGAGGAGGCCCGGCTCCTCTCAAAGGCGCTCACCGAGCTGCGCCGCCAGGATGACGCCAAGGCGGCGCTGAGCACGCTGGGTGAGCACCAGGCCCGCTTCCCGGAAGGTGTGCTCCGGCGCGAAGTGCTGGTCACCCGCGCGGAGGCGCTGCGCGCCGCCCACCGGAGCGAAGAGCTGCTCGAGCTGCTCACCCGGCTCAAGGCAGACGGCTTCGAACGCTACCCTCGCCCGGCAGAGCTGCGCCTGCTGAACGCCGAGGTCGCCAGCGAATTGGGACGGTGCGCAGAGGCCCTCGAGCTCACTGACGGCCTCGCACCGGACCCGCTGCTAAGTCCGCGCATCTTGGCGGTCCGACAAGCCTGCGGAGCGCAGTAGCCCGGTGCCTACAGGGCGTGGAGCCCGAGGGTGAGGCTGGGCATGAAGACCGCGCCGCCGGAGCCTCTGGGGAGCGGCATGACGAAGTTGTCGTTCCAGTTGAGGACGTACCGCCCGAACGCCAGCGGGAAGACCCGCAGGCCGAACCCGAGCGAGACGCTGCGAGCGACGAAGTACTCCGCACGCAGACCGACCTGGAAGTGCAGGCCGTCCATCGCGCGGACCTCGCCCAGAACGCCGTAGCCGGCGCCGAAAGAGAAGGAGACGTCGACGTCGCGCCACGCCGGATGGGCGAGCAACGACAGCGCGTCCAGCAGGGCCATCGGGTGCCAGGCCACGGAGCCGGCGAGGAAGCCTGCGCCTCCGCGACGCGAGTTGAAGACGTCCCAGCCGGTTCCGGCGAAGTCCACGCCGACGGTGGCGTGTCCGAGGATGTTGTAGCCAAGGTGAAGCAGCAGCCCGAAGCCGTTCGGAGTCTGCTGGACGAGGGTGGGCACCACGCCCGCGGCTTCGCCTCCCACCTGCGACTGGATGCGCGCCGCGTCCAGGGCCCAGACGACGAAGCCGGGGTCGAGACGGACCACCAATCCAGCGGCGGGCCGAGGGCTCTTGCGGGGCTCCTCGCTCGCCGACACGCGCCGCTCCTCTTCCGGCTCCGGCGCTGGCGCTTCGTCTGGAGGCGACTCCGGGGGCGGCTCGTCGGCGGGCGGCGACTCGATGGGAACCGACAGCTCAGGCTCCGGCGCCGGCTCGGCCTCCACGGCGGGCCGGCGCTTCTGCTTCTTGACGGGTTTGGCGACGGCGAGGCCGGGCTGCAACGGGCAGAGCAACAGCGCGACGGCAAGTATCCGAGGGGCGGAAAGGCGAGGCACGCCCACATCTAACCTCATCCAGCCTTGGCGAGCGCCGGATCCAGGTTGGGGCGCACGCGGGGGTGTCCTCCTCCGCACGGAGCAGCGCCGCTACGCGTCGCGGTCGAAGTGCACCTTCACCTTCCTCCCGCGAATGGTCGTCTGTCGGAGGGCGATGAGGACGCGGTGAGCGACCGGCGCAGGCACCTCCACCACGGAGAAGGCGTCGCTGATTTGAATCGATCCAATATCCGCCGAAGCGATGTTCGCCTCATTGGCGATAGCGCCCACCAGGTCACCGGGGCGGATGCCCATGCTCCTGCCCGCACCGATGAAGAGCTTCGTCCATGCGCCGGGGCGGCCGCCGGTGCGGCGCCCCTTCTCACGCGGCGGCCGGTCCGGCTCCTCCGGAGGCGGAGCAATCACCACCTCCTGCGGCTCCTCGCGCTCGCCGTCTGGCGCGTGCAGCAGCTTCACGGCAGCGGCAGCAATCTCCACCAGGTCAAACTCCGAGGAGAGACTCTCCACCACTACCCGGTACGCATCCAGCCCGCCGGCGAGCAGCGCCTCGCGCAGCGACGCCTGCGTCAGCTCCAGCTTCCGGGTGCGCAGGTCCGCGGCGGTGGGCAGCAGGGCCGTATCAATCCGCTGCCCGGTCAGCCGCTCGATGTCGCGCAGGAGCCTGCGCTCGCGAGGCTCCGCGAAGCTGATGGCCACGCCCTCCTGACCGGCGCGCCCCGTGCGGCCCACGCGGTGGACATAGGCTTCGGGCGCGGTGGGCAGGTCATAGTTGATGACGTGCGACAGCTTGTCGATGTGCAGCCCGCGCGCGGCCACGTCGGTGGCGATGAGCAGCTCACAGGCGCCCTCCTTGAAGCGCTTCATCACGCGGTCGCGCTGGGCCTGGGTGAGCCCGCCGTGCAGCGCCTCCGCCTGAAAACCATTCCCTCCGAGGCTGTCCGTCAGCCCATCCACTTCGGTCCGGGTGCGGCAGAAGATGATGGCGCTGCGAGGCGCCTCCAAATCCAGAATCCGGGCCAGCGCCGCGTGCTTCTGCCCGCGGGCCACGAGGTACGCGGTCTGCCGCACCTTCGGCGGCGCGCCGGCGCTCAGCTTCTCCTGGCGGACCTTCACCCGCGCCGGCTTCGCGAGGAACCGGGTGGCGATGGCCGCAATCTTCGGCGGCATCGTGGCGGAGAAGAGCGCCTTCTGCGCGCCGGCGGGGACCTCGCCGAGGATGGCCTCCAGGTCCTCCGCGAAGCCCAGGTCCAGCATCTCGTCCGCCTCGTCCAGCACCACCATGCTCACCTTGTCGAGCTTGAGCGTCTTGCGCCGCAGGTGGTCCAGCGCCCGGCCCGGCGTGGCCACCACGACGTCGGTCCCGCGCTTGAGCCGCTTGAGCTGTTCGCTGAACGGCTGGCCGCCGTAGATGGGCAGCACGCTGATGCGCTGCGACTTCCCGTAGGTGTGGACCGCCTCGGCCACCTGCATGGCCAGCTCGCGGGTGGGGACCAGCACCAGCGCCGCCGCATGAAAGGGCGGACATTCACCGGCGGTCAGGCGCTGCAGGAGCGGCAGCGCGAAGGCCGCCGTCTTGCCCGTGCCGGTGGCTGCCTCTCCGAGGACATCCTTCCCCTCGAGCAGCAGCGGCACCGCTTCCCGCTGGATGGGCGTGGGCTCTTCGTAGCCGAGCTCCGCGAGCACTTGCAGCAGCGGCTCATTGAGGCCAAGCGCTTCGAAGGTGATGCGGGGCGAGCTGTCGGACGGGATGCGCTGGGACAAGGGACCTCTAAGTGGGGTGAGGCAAACAGTCTGAGGGAAGCTGCAGAGGCCTGGCAGGAGGCCGCCTGCGCCCACATACCCACTTCTCGCACAGCGTGGGTAGGTGTGGTTGAGTTCGGAGAGGTGTGGCGGCGGGCCTGATCCCGCCCGCTTCCCTCCCCCATTGGCTTCGTCGAATGGGAGTTCAATACTTCACGTTCCACAGTCTATTAGCGGGGAGCGGCGAAGTGCTCAAACAGCGAATCGAAGCGCTTTTGGATGATGGCCTCCGGACCGAGAAGCCGCGCAGCGACGGCATCACCGTGGTCATCGACAAGGGTCAGATGGGGCAGCACACCATCGCCGACTTCGCAGGGCAGGCGGGCGCCCACTGCGACTTTGCCAAAATCGCCTGGGGCAGCGCGCTCATCACCGGAAACCTCGTCGAGAAGCTCGAATGCTACCGGTCCTTCGGCATCACGCCCATGCTCGGCGGCACGCTCTTCGAGTACGCGTTTCTCCGGGGGAAGGTGCCGGCGCTGCTCGACGTGGTGAAAGAGCTCAAAATCCACATCGAGATTTCCGACGGCGTCATCGACCTCACCCACCGCGACAAGCTGAAGTGGATTTCCAAGTTCGCCCAGGTCACCGACGTCTGGTCCGAGGTCGGCGGCAAAATCATGCGCCAGGAGCGCGACTGGAGCGCCGTCATCAAGGCCGAGATGGCCGCCGGGTCGAAGAAGATTGTGGTGGAGGGCCGTGAGATTGGCCCCGCCGGGATGACCAAAGAGGCGGAGGTCCGCAACGAGGTGGTGGACGCGGTGCTGAAGGGCGCGCGGCAAGAGGACCTGGTGTTCGAAGCCTTCGAGCGCCGCCAGCAGGTGTGGCTCATCAAGCACCTGGGCCCCAACGTCAACCTCGCCAACATCCCGCCCACGGACCTGCTGACCCTCGAATCCTTCCGCCGCGGGCTCAAGGAGCACACCCTGCTACACACCGCAGAGCACGTGCGCCGGACCCGGACGGCGGCCTCCGGCTGACAACCCCAGACGCAAATCCTGAGCGGCCGAAAAGCTCGGCGCCGGAGGGGGCGTGAAAGCAAGACACCTTCTGGCTTTCCGCACCCCCCAGCGGATGTGCTTCAATTCGCGCTGATGCCGGCAGCTTCATCAACGCATCCCCGCCGAGCCATCCTCCCCACATGCGCGTGACCCCGTTTCCCACCCTCCGGCCCGAACGCGGCTGCGTCGTCTCCTACTGCTCTGTCGCATCCAGCATGGGCGGGCGCGTGCTGCGCGAGGGCGGCAACGCGGTGGACGCCGCGGTGGTGGTGGCGCTCGCGCTGGCCGTCACCTACCCGCAGGCGGGCAACCTCGGCGGCGGCGGCTTCGTCCTGCTCCACCTGGCCAACGGCGACGTCCACTCGCTCGACTTCCGCGAAACCGCGCCCGCGGCCATCACGCCGGCCCACCTGGCGCAAGACGCGCACGGCTCCATCAAGGGCGCCCGCGCCGTCGCCGTCCCCGGGACGGTGGCCGGACTCGCCGCGCTGCTGGAGCGCTTCGGCACCTGGTCCTGGGAGCGGGTGCTGGAACCGGCCATCAAGCTGGCGGACAACGGCTTCTGGCTCACCATGCGCCAGGCGGCGTACCTGGAGCTGTACACCAAGGACCTCGCCGCCTACCCCACCACCCGCGGCATCTTCACCGAAGACGGAGAGCCCCTGCGCCCGGGCACGCTGCTGCGCCAGCCGGAGCTCGCCGCCGCCATGCGCCGCCTGGCCTCCGCGGGCGCGCGGGACTTCTACCAGGGTCAGCTGGCGGACCAGCTGGTGGAGACGCTGCGCCGCGACGGCGGCGTGATGGTGCGCAAGGACCTCGAACAGTACGAGCCCAAGTGGCGCACCCCGCTGCGCAGCGAGTTCCGCGGCCACGACGTGGTGACCGCCGGCCTCCCCAGCGGCGGCGGCCTCATCATCCACCTGAGCCTCGCGCTGATGGAGCGCTCCGGCGCCCTCCTTGCGCCCCACGGCTCCCTGGAGCGCCTGCAGCTCACCGCCCGCGCCTTCCGGGTGGCCTTCGGGCTGATGCGGGACCTCGCGGCGGACCCGGACTACCTGAGCGCCGAAGACTTGAAGGCCTTCGACGAAGCCGTCCACTCGGTGGTCTCCGCCGGAGACCTGGAGACGCTCGAGCGCCAGCTGGCGCGCGCCCGCAAGGGCCCAGGGCCGGACCGCCAGGGGGACAACACCACCCACTTCTGTGTGCTCGACAAGCACGGCAACGGCGTCTCCGCCACGGTGAGCCTCAACACCCTCTTCGGCTCCAAGCTGGCGGTGGAGGGCGCGGGCATCCTCCTCAACAACTGCCTGGACGACTTCCTGCTCAGCCCGGACGCGCCCAATTGGTACGACCTCGTCCCCGGGCACCGCAACCTCCTTCACCCCTGTCGACGCGCGGTCTCCTCCATGGCGCCCACCATCATCCGGCGCGAGGGGGCCGCAGAGCTGCTGGTCGGGGGCTCCGGAGGACCGCGCATCCCCACCCTGGTCAGCCAGCTGGTGGTCGGCACCCTGGTGGACGGCCTCACCCTGTCCCAGGCGGTGCAGGCGCCGCGCATCCACCACCAGTACTCGCCAGACACCCTGGCCGTGGAAGACGCCATGGCGCCGGAGCTGGTCAGTGGCCTGGCCGCGCGCAGCAAGGTGGAGCGCATGCCGCGCCTGGGCATTGGCATTGGCATCCACCGCAAGGCCAAGGACGACGTCTCCGTGGTGTTCGACTCGCGCTTCAGCTTCGAGTGACGCGCAGCCAGCCCAGCCCGCCGCCGTCGTAGGCAAAGCGCGGGACGAGCGCGTAGAGGTCCACCGACAGGCAGAGGTCCACGTCCCGGTGAAGCCCGGGCTCCGCGGCCATCCGGCGGGCCACCCGGGCCTCCGCGCGGCAGCGCGCGAGCAACTCCGGAAGCGGCGGCTCCTCCCCACGCAGGAGCGCCTCCAGCGCGTCCGCGCAGGCCTCATCCTCCGCGTGGGGCGTGCCGCTCTTGAAGTCCCCGGACGGCACCAGCGCGACGGAGCCGCCCTGCGCGCGCAGCAGCGCCACCACCGCGCGCAGGTTCAAGAAGCTGGCGGTCACCACGGTGCGGGCGCGCTCGGACGCGGCCACCAGCGCGCGCGTCCCGTTGGTGGTGACCAGCACCGGCAGCCGGCCCTCCAGCGGAACCTCGCGCGCGCTCACCGGCGAGTTGTCAATCCGGTGCGGCCCTTCGGCCAGCTGCGACAGCTCGCTGAGCACCAGGTAGCCGCCGTCCCGGGACGGGAGCGCGCCCACCGCTGCGGGGTCCTGCGCCACGCGAATCTCCGGCAGCCCCCGGCCCAGCAGCGCCACCGCGGTGGAGGTGGCGCGCAGGACGTCGATGACCACCGCCACGTCCGGGCTGCCCTCCACGCGCCCGCCCCGCGCGCGCTCGACTCTCATTCGCCGGACGGAGACAGCCGCACCGAGGGAAGCAGCCCCCCGCCGCGGCAGATGTTGATGAGCGGCGACGCGCTGACCCGGGCAATGCTGCCGCCGTGGCGCCCGCCGAAGAGAAACGGGCTCCAGTTGAGCAGCCGCGTCTCCAGAGCGAAGCGCTTGCCGCGCAGCACCGGCAGCCGGAGCGTGGGGATGCCCATGAAGGCCTGGCGCACCCAGCGCTCGCGCCCGGAGGCGGCCAGCGCCCGCTGCCACGCCTCTTCGCCGACTTCCTGGCCGATGACGACGTGCGCGCCGCCGTGGCTCTCCGCTTTCTTCAGCACCCAGTTCTCCCGCCGCAGCCGGGCAGAGGGCGTGGCGCTCACCGTGCGCGGGATGAGCCGCCGGGCCAGCGCGCGCTGCGCCAGGGAGAGCTGGGCGGGGTTGGAGTCGTCGTGGAAGAGCGCGAGCAGCGCCTTGGAGCCCACCATCGCGGAGCGCAGCGGGTTGGCCATGCAGATGGCGCCCCTGCGGTACGCGGTGAGCAGCGGCGCCAGCTCCTCCGCGCGCGAGATGAAGTCGTTGAAGAGGACGCGGCGGTAGACCAGCTGAATGCGCTCTCCGCGCGCCCAGAGCTTGCCGCCCTTGAAGGAGAGCTCGCCCGGGTGCGCGACGAAGGCGCGCGTCCCCAGCGCTTCGAAGCGGCGGGCGGTGAGGCGCAGCTCGCCCGCGGTGCGTTCGCCCGGCCAGTCGACGATGGCCACCGTGGGCGAGTCACGCCCGCCCCACTCGCGGTAGCACTCCAGCAGCGCGCCGTGCAGCTTCTGCACGCGGCAGACGCGGCTCAGGCGGCCCGTCAGGGAGGAGAGCGGGGCGTGCTGCAACAGCTCCTCCTCCACCTCGTCCGCGAAGGTCATCATCGCGGGGCTGTCGGTGTTCACTTCGACGAAGGAGAGCCGCCCGCCCTCGTCGTACACCGCGTCCGGCCGGGAGAGCACCACGTGGCGGCGGTAGCCGGGGTCAATCTCGAAGAGCGCGCGGGCCGCTTCGTCGAAGCCCAGCCAGCGGGTGACGCCGGGGTCTTCCAGCGCGCGCCGCGCCAGCACCTCCAGCAGGCCGAGCAACAGCTCCGCATCTGCAATCCACCCGTCGAAGCGCGCGGCGTCCACCAGGTGCGGCTTGAGGAAGGTGGGGATGAGCTCGTCGCCGAAGAAGAGGCCTCGGCGGGTGAGCCCTGCGCGCAGCGCGGCGAGCGTCCGAGCGGGCGACGGCAGCTCCAGGAGCTCTCGGTCCAGCGCGGACCGGAGGGCTTGGGGTGAGGGTGGAGCCCGCCGCGTGCGGGGAGACTCCAGCAGAGCGGTTCGCACGATACGCCGACGATAGCGCGCCGTCAGAGGCTGAAGACAGAGGTGGGACGGAGCTCCACGGAGCTCCAACACCCAGGCGCGGTTGCGAGGCGCGCCCAGGCCGCCACCTCCACCCACCTTGACAGCGCCGGCCACGCGCACACCCAACCGCAATAACCACATTTTCGAAGGGCCTGGCGCCTCATACGGTCCGGCCCCCACGTCGCGAGGGGCGGCCTGCCGGGTCGACCTTCGCCCCTACCGGAGGGCATGCCATGCGGAAGCTCAAGATTGCATCGCTGGTGCTGATGGCGTTCGCGTTGACCGGCTGTTCGCGGTTCTTCATGAAGAAGGAGAGCTATTCGCAGGTGAAGAAGGTGGCCCTCGTCCATTACGCGCTCAACCCGCGGCTGTTCTTCGGCACCACCCAGTCCGAGGAGGCGCGGGCGATGAGCGCCGAGGCGAACGTGAAGGCCTTCCTGGAGAAGATGAACGGCCCGCTGGCCTTCATGACGCTGGAGGAGCTCAAGGCGAACGCCGCGTACCAGGCGATGGGGAAGGAGAAGCTGGACGGCTACTACACCGCCCCGGCGATGCGCTTCGTCACCGAGGACGCGCAGATGAACGAACGCGGTGAGCTGCCGCCCGCGGTGGCCAAGGAGCTCTGCGAGAAGCTGGGCGTGGACGCGGTGGTGGCCGTCGCCGACAGCTGGAACCTCGCGCCTTACGCGCTGGGCTTCCGCACCAAGATTGTCTCCACGCTCTGGCTCAACATGTACGACAAGACCGGGGACCGCATCTGGACGGACGTCACCAACGGCGAGTCCGACGAGGGCATGTCATACACCGCGGGCGTGGTCTCCACCGACGTGCCCACCGTCGTCCTCAACTCCAAGCAGGCCGTCGCCGCCGCGGTCGCGCCCATGAAGGAGAAGGCCGGGCACTAGCACCCCGGGGCCAGGGGGCGGTTAAACTTCGCGCCTTCTGCGCGGACGAATGACCTCCCCCACCCCGGTCTGCCTCTTCGCCAAGCCGCCCATTCCCGGGAAGGCCAAGACGCGGCTGCATGCGGCGCTGGGACCGGAGGGCGCGGCGGCGCTGGCACACGCGCTGGCGTTGGACACGTGGGAGGGGCTCCAGGCGCTGGGTTGGGCGCGACCCCGCCTCTGCTCTCCAGAGCCATGGCCGTTGGCGCTTCTCCCTGAGGGCGTGGCGCCGGACGACGTCTGGCCGCAGGGCGAGGGCGACCTCGGCGCCAAGCTCACCCGCATCGCCGAGCGCGCTCTGGAGACCTCCGACCGCGTCCTCTTCGTCGGCGCGGACGCGCCCGGCCTCCCAGCCCACCTCCTCGAGCAGGCACGAGACACCTTCGCCGACGCGGTGTTCGGCCCCGCAGACGACGGCGGCTTCTACCTGCTGGGCCTGCGGACGGTGCGCCCCGGCATGCTGGCAAACCTCCCCTGGAGCGCGCCCACCACCCTCGCGCGCACCCGCGCGCAGCTGGAGGCCTTCGGTCTGACGACGGCTGCGCTGCCGCCGTGGTTCGACGTGGACACCCCGGAGGACCTCGCCCGCCTGAAGGCCGCGCTGGCGTCCGGCGCGGTTCGGGCGCCGCGGACCGCGCAAGCCCTTGGCGTGGCGCCCGGGGAGGCCGAAAATACGGCGCCGGCAGCCCCGTCCCACCCGAAACCGAAAGCCTAAAGAGCCCCCCTTCATGTCGCCCTGCCTCGCCCTCGCGTTCACCCTCGTGGCCGCCGCCGCGCCCGCCAAGCCCCTGCTGGTGACGCCGGAGGCGCTCAAGGCCGCCCGACAGGTCATCATCCTGGATGCCCGCGACGGCCAGAAGTACGAGTCCTCCCACATCCCTGGCGCCATCTCTCTGCCCTGGGTGGACCTCGCGCAGATGCCGGTCAGCCCGAACATCAAGGACACCGCCGAGGCGCAGGCGCTGCTGACGTCCAAAGGCATCCGGTCCGACCGGTGGGTGGTCGTCTACGGCGACGCGCTGGAAGGCTGGGGCGAGGAGGGCCGGCTGCTCTGGTCGCTCCAGTACTTAGGCCACAGCCACGTCAGCCTCCTCGACGGCGGGCTCCCCGCCTGGAAGCTGAAGAACCTGCCCATCACCACCGAGGGCCCGCAGATGCCCACCGGGACTTTCAAGGCCGCGGCGAACCCCAAGCTGCGCGCCACCAAGGCGCAGGTGAATGAAGCGCTGGCGGACCCCAAGCTGGCGCTGCTCGACGTGCGGGACGCGGACGAGTTTGCCGGCGCGCGCAAGTACAACGAGGCGCGCGGTGGGCATGTGCCCAAGGCCATCAACCTGCCCTGGAAGCAGCTGCTCGGCGCGGACGGCAAGGTCCGCCCGCCTGCGGAGGTCCGCAAGCTGCTGGAGGAGAAGGGCGTGGGGCCCGAGCGCAAGGTCATCGTCTACTGCACCGGTGGGGTCCGCTCCGGCCTCGCCTACGTCGCTCTGAAGGTCGCTGGCTTCAAGGACGTGGCGAACTACGACGGCAGCTTCTGGGAGTGGTCCTCAGACGCCGCGCTGCCGGTGGGCAAGCCGTAGAAGCGCTACGGGTTCTCGTCAAACATCCGCGCGGAAATCTCCACGCTCTGGCCCGGCGCGGCCAGGACCCATCTCCGCCAGCGCGGCAACCCAGGGCAGAGCACCTCCACAATCAGCTCCCGGCCGGCCTCGATGGACGTGGACAGCGGCGTGACCGGCCCCATGTGCGCGCCGTCCACGGTGACCGAGCACCCGCGCGGGTCGCTGCTCACGGTGAGGGGCGCTCGCTCTCCGGGCGCGACGCGGACGTCCGGAATCTTGAGCACGTCCACCAGCGTCCCCGCCACCATCCCGTAGCGCCGCAGCGCGCCCTCACGGGCCACGGCGATGGTCTGCCGGCCGGAGGCGTTGGCCCGCACCTTCCCGCTCTCCGCGCGGACCGCGTCCACGTAGAGCCTCTCGTCCGACTCCAGATTCCGCACGTCCAACGTCCGGGAGGTGCCCTCCATCAGGAAGATGAGCGCCCCCAGCGCGACGACAACGCCGGCGCCGCCCCAGAGCATCCACGGGCGAAGCCTTCGCACCCAGAAGCCACGCGGCCGGGGGCCGGCCACGCCGGGCGGGGGCGCGGCGATGGGCGTCAGCTCCAGATTGACGGTGGGTGGGCGCGGCGTGCGCGGCGCTGCGCGGGGGAACGCGCCGGAGCCGCGGGGCGGCGTGTCCCGGCTGCCCTCGCCGGAGCGGGCGCGGGGCGCGGAGAGGTCCACCGGCGGCCGCGGCGTGCCGACGCGCGAGGGGACCTTCGATATCTGCGAGCCGCGCTGCGGAGTCCCAGCCGGTGGCGGCGGGGGCTGGTCCGAGGGGACCCCCACCTCGGTCATGACCAGGCTTATCTCCGGGAAGCTGTCGCTCGACGACGGCGCGGCCGGAGGCGAGGGCACCACCTGGGAGATGAGCTCTGGCGCCGCAGCGAGGAAGAAGGCCGCCACGTCCGCCGGCGTGGAGCGCAGGTTCTGCGACGCCATCACCTCTTCCAGCGCCGCCCGCAGCTGCTCCGCGTGGTACCGGCGCTCCGGCTCCTTCTCCAGCGTGTGCTTCAGGATGGCCACCACGGCGGCCGGGATGTCCGGGTTGAGCTCCCGCGGGTCCACCATCGGCTCCACCGCGATGGCGCGCAGCGTGGACGCTTCATTCTCCCGCTTGAAGGGCGTGCGCGAGGTGAGCAGCTCATACATCGTGCTCCCCAGCGAGAACACGTCGGAGCGGCCGTCCACCATCATCCCGCGCACCGCCTCCGGCGACACGTAGGCCAGCTTGCCCTTCAGCACGCCCGGCTGCGTCTGCTCTGACTCGCCGATGGCCTTGGCGATGCCGAAGTCCGACAGCTTGATGGTGCCGTCCATCGACACCAGGATGTTGTGCGGGCTGACGTCGCGGTGGACGATGGCGCGCGCGGTGCCGCCCGGGTCCACGTAGCTGTGCGCGTACTGCAGCGCCGCGGCGACCTCGGCGCAGATGCGCAGCACGTGCTCGATGGGGATGAGCTTCCCGGTCCGCTTCAGCACGCCGGTCAGCCGCCGCAGGTCCGGGCCCCGCACGTACTCCATGGAGATGTACGCGCGGCCCGAGTGCATCCCCACGTCGTACGTCTGCACGATGTTCTGGTGCGTCAGGCACGCGGCGCTGCGCGCCTCCGCGAAGAGCATGTCGACGAACTCAGGCTCGCTCGCGAACTGCGGGAGAATCTTCTTCACCACCACGAACTTTTCGAAGCCCCGCAGGCCGCTCTGCCGCGCGAGGAACACCTCCGCCATCCCGCCCTGCCCAATCCTCCGCAGCATCTGGAGGTTCTCCGGGCCCGCGGCCTCCGACGGCGCCAGCTCCGAGGAGCCACGCGCAGGGTCCGAACCCGGACCGGGCTGCGAGCCGGACTCAGACGAGTTGGCGGGGCCGTTGGGGCGCGGACCGGCGAGCAGCCGCAGGTACTGGCTCATCGCCCGGGGCTCGATGGCCTCAATCTCCTCCACCGCGGTGTCGTCCGCGCCCAGGTGCGCCACCACCGGGGTGAGCCCCGCGGGCAGCGTGGGGACGGCCTCGCCCCCGCACGTCGCGCAGGGCTTGTTCTGCGGCGCCGCGGCGCGGACGAAGGCGGAGGCGAAGACGCGCATGGGCGTGCGTTCTCCGCAGGTCTTGCAGGTGTGCTCCACCATCAGGGTGAGCAGCTTCACGCTTGGCGGCGCGGCGCGGCGGGAGAGCACCTCCAGCACGGTGGCGGGCACGCGCCACAGCCTCACCGCGGCCTGCTGCGAAGCCGCCTCCAGCATCTGGATGAGCTTTCCCTCCGCGTTCGGCTCCACCTCCGTCACCTGGCCGAAGTCGTAGACGACCTTGCCTTCCAGCCCCCCGCCCAGCCGGCGCACGTTCAGGTCCGAGCCCAGCGTGCCGGCGAGCCGGATGTACGTGATGTTCCCCTCCACCACCTTCAAGGCGCTCTGCAGCTTCGGCGTGTTGGTGAAGGAGCGCAGGTAGCGGTCCACCGACGGGTTCACGCCGGAGACGGTGAGGTTGCGAGCGAAGGCGAAGAACTCCGCCGGCTGGTCCGCGAAGCGCAGCGGGGTGTGGCAGGTCTGGCAGTCGAAGGGCGGCGGCTCTGCCTTGCGCAGCAGCGCTTCAGACGCCCGCATGTCAATCAACCGCAGGCAGGACTCCTGGCACTTGTCGCAGGCGTAGGGCGCGAGGATGGAGAGGACCTGGGCCACGCCGGCCAGCCCCTCCACCAGCGACAGCTGGTCCACGAAGGTCAGCTGGACGTTGACGAGGTAGATGCCCTGCACCCCCGGCGGCAGCTGCCGGGTGAAGCCCATCCAGGTCCGCACCCCGAAGGAGCTCATCCGCTGCAGGCGGCCGAGGTCGATGATGAGGTGCTGCTCCACCTTCTGGGTGAGCACCCGCGGGTCGAACGTTTCGTCGATGGCCCCCACCAGCCGCGCGTGGGTGATGTTGCCAACCGTCGACCGGTCCACCGAGAGGTGGGAGACCTTGCCAGGCGCGCGCATGGGCTACCGCCCTCCGGAGATAAAGAAGAGGGACTTGAGCCCGCCCGCACGCCGCCGGTTTTCGCTCAACTCCACCGTGCAGACGACTTCGGTGGACGCGTGCTCGGTCACCTTCGCCGCGAAGAGGTCCGAGTGCTCAATGACCCGCCGCAGCCCCAGGCCCGCGCCGCCGCCCTCGATGTTCACCTGGCCGCCGCCAGAACACGCCGCCACCGCGTTGGCCACCGGCCCCACGGTGAGCCTTCCGTAGCGGTCCCCCACCCAGACGTAGAGGCGCCCGGGCTCCGCGGCGAGCGCGAAGTCACAGCCGTCGCCCGCGTCGATGGTGGGCTGCTCCGCGCGGCGGTAGGCGTACTTCGGCGTGCCCTGCTCATCCACCGGCGCGTCCAGCAGCGCGTTGGCGGCCAGCTCATACGCCACGTCGGAGGCCACCGCCGCCGCGGTGCGCTTGCCGCCGGCGGCCAGCGTGGCTTCACCCGCGTGGTTCGCCGCGGCCTGCAGGTCCGAGATGCTCTCCAGCCGCCAGGTGACCGCTGGCGCGGGCAGGAGCGCCTTCAGCGGCGCGCCGCCCAACAGCGAACGCAGCACGCGCAGCTCCCAGCCCGAGGGCAGCCCGCCGTCGCGACAGGCCAGCGCCAGCGCGGGGCTGCGCCGCCGCAGGGCCTGCGCCAGCCGTTCGCCTAAGTTCTCCCGGTGCAGCGCCACCACCTGTTGCTCTGCGGGCAGCGCGGCCAACCCCTCCAGCGGCGCCACCAGCGTGTCCGCCCGCTCGTCGCCGACGGCGAACTGCGCGCGGTCCAGCGCCTCCCGCAACGGCTGCTGGAGCGGCTGCGGAGTCGACGGGGCCAGCCCGATGGACGGGGCGGCGTTGACGCTGGGCGGGCTCACTTCGCCGGGCCTCCCGCCACGTTCTTGCGCCAGAGCGCTTCAATGGCCCGAACGTAGTCCTCGGGCAGCTCCGGCAGGGCGTGGCGGTCCAGCAGCTCCGGCGGGATGGCGGCTTCGTTGCCGCCCACGCGCCCGCGGTAGACGTCCTGCTGCTTCTCGGAAAGCTTGCTGAACTCGATGCCCATCATCGTGCCGGAGAGGATTTGAAACTCGGGGGACATAATCATGTTCGCCAGCACCATGGCTGCCGCTTTGTTCTTGGCGTTGAACGGGATGGCCACGAAGTTGGCATTGCGCAGCGTCCCTTCCGCGAGCACGAAGCCGCGAACGGTGGGCGGCCACGCCTTCACCTTCACCATGTTCGCGCCCTTGAGCGGAGAGTACGAGAGGGTGAAATCCACCTCCCCGCGCTGGAAGAGGTCATCCAGCTCCTGCTCGTTCTTCGGGTAGCGCTGGCCCTGCTGCCAGAGGTAGGGCTTGAGCCCGTTCAAGTAGGCCCACGTCGTTGACGCGGTCCGGCTCACCATCTCCTCGTCCAGCTCTTTGCCCACGAAGGCCTGATATCCGCCCGAAGAATTCGTGTGGTAGAAGACGTTCCGCACGAAGCCGGACCCCGTGTAGTCCTCCACATCCGGGTAGGTGAAGCGGCCGGGGTGCTCCCGCACCCAGCGCACCAGCTGCACCAGGTTCGTCGGCGGGGACTTCACCCGCACGGTGTCGTAGTAGAGGACCAGCTGCGCCCGGCTGTAGACGGTCTCGAAGCCCTGCGTGGGGTAGCCGAAGTCAAACGCGATGTCCGGCGCCGCGGGGTCCGAGTAGCGGGTGAAGTTGGGCAGGTGCTGCGCGAACGGGCCCCAGAGCAGGTTGTTCTTGCGCGCGTTGCGGAAGTTCTCCCCGTTAATCCAGACGAGGTCGATGCCGCCCTCGGTGACCTTGCCCTTCATGTCCGCCTGCATCTTCTTCATGAAGACCGACGGGTGGTCCACGCCCACGCGGCGCAGGCGGATGCCGTAGAGCTCGTAGAGCCGCCGGGTGGCGAACTCGTCCACCCAGATGTTCGTGTTCCGGTCTCCGTTGTGCATCCACCAGCGGACCTCGCCCTCCTTCTGGGCGAGCTGAACGATGGCGTCCCAACGGTCTTCGGGGAAGTTGGAGAGCAGCGCCTTGCGCTCCGCCGCCTGCCCGAAGGCGAGCGCGCTGCACAAAAGCGCCGGGAGGAGCGCACAGGCGAAGCGGACGGTCTTCATGCGAGCCTCTGGAGGACCACCGTGGTGACGTCGTCCTCGAGCGGCGCGTCGCCGGTGAAGGCGAAGAGGTCCTTGAGCACGCCGTCGCGCAGGGCCTCCGCTCCGGCCGCGTTGGCGGACAGCCGCGCCAGCGTGGTGGTGAGCCGCCGGCCGCCGTAGGGCTTCTTGTCGGCGTTCACCGCTTCGGTCACGCCGTCGGAGTAGATGAGCAGCGCGTCGCCCGGGTTGAGCGCCGCGGTGCCCTCTACGAACTTCGCCTGCCGGTCGTGCCCGAGCACGCTGGAGGGCGGGCTGGTGAGCGTCTTCACGTCCACCTTCCCATCCATCCGGACCGCCATCAGGGGCCGCGGCGCGCCGGCGTTGGCGTAGCGCAGCGTCCCGGTGCCCAGGTCCAGGTTCAGCACGAAGGCCGTCATCCGCAGGTACGACTGCGAGTGGCAGAACACGCTGTTGATGAGGCTGGCGAGCGCCGCCGGCGAGTGCGGGACCTGGAGCAGCTGGTTGAGCCCGGCCTCCAGCTTGGGCGGCAGCTTCCCGTGCAGCTGGGCCAAAACCTGTTGCGCGTTGGTGGTGTCCAGCATGGCCTCCACCAGCTCCACCGTCGTCTTCACGCTGCTGGCCGCCAGCGCCACCAGCGCGGCGGAGACGCCGTGGCCGGTGACGTCCCCGGCGATGAGGGTCAGCTTCTCCTGCGAGGGGCTGGTGTAATAGCCGTACCAGTCGCCGCCGCTGGACTCCGCACACTGAATGAGCCCGCGGACCGCGTAGCCGGGGAGGTCCAGCACCGGGTGCGGGAAGCTGGCCTGCTGCACCAGCCGGCTGGTGTTGAGCTCCGCGCGGATGGTGGCCAGCGCGGACTGCGCGCGCCGCAGGGACAATATCGCGGAGACCTTCGCCGCCAGCAGCGCCGGGTTGAAGGGCTTGGTGACGTAGTCCACCACGCCCAGCCGGAAGCCCTGCAGGCTCTCCTCGGGCCGGTCCTTGGCGGAGACCATCACCACCGGGATGTTCCGTTCGTTGGCGCGGCGGAACTTCTCCAGAAACTCGTAGCCGTTCATCCGCGGCATCATCACGTCCAGCAGGATGAGCTCCACGTCGTCCAGCTTGGCGAGCTTCTCCAGCGCCTCCACGCCGTCCTTCGCCATCTCCGTGCGGTAGCCCACCGCCTCCAGGTGCGTCTTGAGCACCTCGAGGTTGATGGCGTTGTCGTCCACGCACAGCACGCGCTCGCCGGAGCCGCGGATGTCCACGCCCTCGGGAGAGCCGGCGAAGGAGATGGGCGCGATGGCGCGGGTGATGCCGGTGCTGGACGCGGTGTCGGTGGTGCCGCCCGCCTTCGCCGCGCCGCGCGCCAAGAGGCGGGTGATGCGGGCGATGAGCTCTTCGGGCTCAAACGGCTTGATGACGTAGTCCACCGCGCCCGCATCGAAGCCGATGAGCTTGTCCTCCAGCGTGCCGCTCTTGGCGGTGAGCAGGATGACCGGCGGCTGCCCGGTGGACGGGTCCGCCTCCAGCTCGCGGCACAGGTCATACCCGGTCATCCCGGGCATCATCACGTCGCTCACCACCAGCCGCGGCCGCTCCGCCTTCGCGATGGCCAGCGCCTGGGCGCCGGAGAGCGCGCGCAGCGCCTTGAAGCCCCGGTGCTCCAGCTGGGTGGCCAGGGCTTCGACGTTCACCTGCATGTCGTCCACCACCAGAATCCGCTCGCCGTTGCCCTTGCTGATGACGGACGAGGCGCGCTTCAGGTGGAAGGCCACGCGGGTGAGGAAGTCCTCCATCACGAACGGCTTGGCGACGAACTCCTGCGCCCCCACCTCCTTGGCGCGCACCGTGTCCGCCGCGCCGCCCGCGCCGGAGACCAGCATCACCGGCATCTGGCTGAAGCGCCCGTCCGCGCGCAGCTGCTGGCACAGCTCGAAGCCGTTGAGCGCGCCCAGCCGCACGTCGAGGATGGCCAGGTCCGGCCGCTCCCGCGCGCAGGTCTCCAGGAACTTGTCCGCCTGGGTGCTGACGATGGGCTTGTAGCCCACGCCCTCCAGGTGCAGCGCCAGCCCCTCTGCGGAGGCGGGGCGGTCATCCACCACCAGGATGCGCTGGCCGTTGCCGCGCGCGAGGTTCTTCTTGGGCTTGAGCGCGCTGTGGATTTTGGTGAGGAGGTCCACCTGGTCATACGGCTTGAGCAGGTAGGCGTCCGCGCCCGCGTCGGTGGCCTTGTGCAGGTCCTCCTGCGTCCTCGCCTGGGCGGTGACCAGGAAGATGGGCAGCTTCGCGGTGGCCGGGTGGGCGCGCAGCGTGCGGCAAACCTCCACGCCGGAGAGCTGCGGCATCCGCACGTCGGTGAGGACCAGGCTGACCTTTTGCTGCTCCAGGATGCCCGCCGCCTGCCGCGGGTCCGTGATGGGCAGCACGCGGTAGCCGTTCTGGTCCAGCAAGAGCCGCAGGGATTCGATGTTGGCCGCGTCGTCGTCGATGACGGCGATGGTCTCCCCGTTGCCCTGCAGGCCGGAGAGGTCGACATCTTTGCGCGGCGCGGTGGACGCGCCCTTGCGGGCCGCCAGCGACGGCTGCGGCTTCTCCTGCTCCAGGTCCTTCACCAGCTGCACGGCGGCGGCGTCCGTGGCCTGCGACTTGAGGATGCGGCCGCTGCCGTCGCCCAGCGGGAGGGTGAAGTAGAAGAGGCTGCCCTTGCCCAGCTGGCTCTTGAAGTCGATGCGGCCGCCCATCTGCTTCACCAGCTGCTTGCAGATGGCCAGGCCCAGGCCGGTGCCCTCGTACTGGCGGTTGGCGGAGCCGTCCACCTGCCGGAACTCCTGGAACAGGTAGCGGCCGGCGTCCTCCGGGATGCCGGGGCCGGTGTCCTCCACCGAGATGAGCATCTGCCCCTGCGCTACGCGGGCTTGCACCTTGATGTGGCCCTTCTCGGTGAACTTGACCGCGTTGCCCAAAAGGTTCGTGAGCACCTGCAGCGTGCGGTCCGGGTCTCCCTTCACCGCGGCGAGGCCTGCCGGCAGCTCCACGGAGAGCGCCACCTTCTTGGTGCCGATGAGCCCTTCGCCCAGCGCCAGCAGCTGGTTGGTGAAGTCGCTCAGGTGGAAGTCGCCAATCTGCAGCTCCTCCTTGCCGGCCTTCAGCTTGGAGAAGTCGAGGATGTTGGTGATGAGGTGTTTGAGCCGCTCCCCGCTGTCCTTCACCATCTTGAGGTGGTTGGCCTGCTTGGGGTTGAGCGGCCCATCCGCGCCGTCCAGCACCGCGCTGACCAGGCCCAGAATGCCGTTGATGGGCGTGCGCAGCTCGTGGGAGGTGTTGGCCAGGAACTGGTCCTTGAGCTTGTCCAGCTCGCGCAGCTCTACGTTCTGGCGCTCCACCTGCTCCATCGCGCGCACCAGCTCGTCCCGGCTCTCCTTGAGAGAGCCGGCCATCGCGTTGAAGTTCTCCCCGAGGGTGCCGAGCTCGTCCTTCGAGGCGACGCTCACCCGGTGGTCGAGCTCTCCCGCGCTGATGCGCCGGACGCCTTCTGTCAGGCTGCGCAGCGGCCGGGTGATGGCCTGGCTCTCAATGGTGGCGAGCAGGATGCCGATGAGCACGAAGGCCAGCGCCTGGAGGAAGTAGCGCCAGCGCAGCTGCGACAATTGCGCGTCAATGCGCGCCGTGGAGAACTCGAAGACCACGGCGCGGTTCACGTCCCGCGGGTCCGCAATCTGTTTGCCCACGAAGAGGGGGACCAGCACGTCATAGCTGCCCTCCCGCTCCTGAGGGACGACCTGGTTGAGCTGGATGTCGCGCAGCAGCGCCTGGTGTTCGAAGACGCGCTGGTCGCGCTTGAAGCCGTAGAAGCCCTCCTCGAATTCGCGGCTGTCGAAGAGCACCACGCCGAAGAGGGTCTCCACCACGCGGACGCGGGTGAGCGCCTTGTGGCGGGAGGTGACCACGCCCACCGCCGCCTGCAGCGCGGTGAACTGCTGGGGGTCGTGGTACAGGCCGCTGACCCGGTCCAGGAGGGTGCTGGCGCTGATGGCGGCGAAGTTGTTCGCGTTCTCGCGGAGCTCGTCGTGCAGCTCCTTGGAGCGCTTGCGGACCTCCACGAAGCCCGCGACGCCCACCAGCGATGCAACGAGTAGCGAGATGTAGACAACGAGCTTCGTGCGGAGCGAGCGCAAAGAAGAATCGGCCTCAGTTCGTTCGGGTTGCGCGGTTTGCGCGAGGCTAGGCGACGCGGATCAAGAGGGTCAAGGAATGGCCGTCGCGGTCCGACGACGTGAATTCCGCCGCACCTGAACGCCCCAAAGCACCGTTGCGCCCGCCCACATCAGCGCCACGACACCCACAGGCCATACTGCAGGCGCCCACGTGCCGGCCGCGTCGAAGGCGTCAATCACCTCGTAGGTGAGCGGCGCCGCCACCATCCACGCCAGCACCGGCGGCGACGGCGCCAGCACCAGCAAGGGGACGAGCGGCACGAGGTACCAGGGGAAGAGGACCGGGCTCACGGCCAGCGGCAGCGCGAGCGCGGCGAGCGAGCGCGCGCCCCACGACAGGCGGGGAACGGCGCAGGCGGCGAGCAACAGGCCCGCGGCGAGGGCGCTGGCGACGGGCAGCGCGTCCGGACCGAGGAGCGACTCCAGCAGGGCGAACGCCGGCGAGCCAAAGCGCCAATTGCCCAGGAGCACCGGCAGGAGCCCCACCGGCACCAGCCCCAGCAGCAGCGCCGCGCCGTAGCCGGTGAGCGCGGTGGCGGCGGCACCGAGCAGGAGCCAGCGCCTCCCGGCCCGCGGCTCGCGCAGGAGCGGGAAGAGCAGCGCGCCGGGGATGAGCTTGATGAGCAGCCCCATCCCCACCCACGCCCCGGCCTGCAGCGCCTTGCCGCGGGAGAAGGCCAGCAGCGCCAGCGCCACGAAGAGCGCGGCGACGATGTCCACGTGCGCCCCCACCCCGCTCTCCAGCACGGCCAGCGGCGAGAGCGCCACGAGGCAGAAGTTGCGCCCCTTCCCTTCCCGTTCGCAGAGCGCGCGGCAGACCCAGAGCAGGAGCAGCGAGGCGAGCGTGGCCATCGCCTTCCAGAGCCACGGCGCCCGCGCGGGGCCGACAGTGGTGGCCGCAGCGAAGAGCGCCAGCGCCGCGGGCGGGTAGAGCGTGGGGTGGGCCAGGTGCTCCGGCGGCGTGCGCCACTGTTCGCGGAGCGCAGCGAGCTCCGGCGCCCCCGGCGGTATGCGGTAGGGGTCCAGCCCCTCCCGGGCCACCCGCCCGTCCCAGAGGTAGCGGTCCACATCATGGGTGGTGAAGGCGGGGGCGGCGAAGAGCAGCAGCCGGGCGGCCGCGCCGGCGATGAGCATCCAGCGCAGCTCGGCGGCGGTCCCTTGCGCCAGCGCCCACGCGGCGAACATCAGGGCGGACAGGCCCAGGTGGAGCGCAAGGTACGGGCGGGCGCGCGCGCCGGGCGGGAGCGCTGCACAGAGGTAAGCGAGTGGGGTGAGCAGCGCGAAGGCGACGCAGACGCCGCGCAGCGCGAGCCCGCGGCTCACGGGGCACGCAGCTCATGGCGCAGCAGCAGGCCCAGAATCTTCGCGCTGGCGCCGATGACGCCCCGCACGGTCCCGGAGATTTTCGACTGGCCGCCTGCCCGCCGCCGGTAGCTCACCGGCACTTCGCGGTAGCGCAGGGGGTGGCGGCCGGCCTTTATCTGCATCTCCACCGTCCAGCCGTAGTCCGGGCTCTCCATCCGCAGCGCGGCCAGGCTCTCGCGCCGGATGGCGCGGAAGGGGCCTAAATCCGTGGCCGGGACGCCGTAGCGCAGGGAGAGCCAGCGGGAGGCGATGAAGTTCCCCGCCAACTGCGGCAGGGTGAGGGAACCGCGCTCCGCGCCGCCTTGCGTGCGAGAGCCCACCACCAGGTCCGCTTCACCTTCGAGGATGGGCGCGACCAGGGAGGGCAGCTCCGCCGGCACGTCGCTGCCGTCGCCGTCGAGAAAGACCACCACGCCCACCTCGGGAGGCAGCGCGCGCAGGCCACGCAGGCAGGCGTTCCCGTAGCCGCGTCGAGGCTCCGCGAGGACCTGGGCGCCGGCCGCCTGGGCGCGGGCCGCCGTAGCGTCGGTGCAGCCGTTGTCGATGACCCACACCGTGTGGACGAGGGGCCGGGGGACGGCCGCCACCACGGCCCCGATGGTCGACTCCTCATTCAGAGCCGGGACGATGACGTCGATCCGCAACGGGCGCGGAATGTATGCCCCCAAACCTTGAAGCGCCAGATTCACCTGACGCCGACTTTGGAGCATGATGTCTCGCCATGTCCCCCCGCGGTTCCCGTTCCCTCCGAGCCAGCGCAGCCGCGACCGCGGTCTGGATCGCCACGCTCCTCCTCCCGTCCGTCGCCCACGCCTCCGGCTCCTGGGCCGTCCCCCGCTTCACGCCCACCTGGGCGGAGCTCGAACGGGACCTGCGAGCGTTGGGCATCAAGAAGCGCCCCAAGAAGCCGCCCACCGCGCCGAACCCGACCGCCGTCGCCGCCAACCCCACGGCGCCCGCCACGACGGATCCACAGGTGTCGACCAATCCGACGCCGCCCGCCACCACGCCGACCACCACCGCGACGCAGGACACGGGCGTGAACGCGTGCGTGTGTCCGCCTCCGCCGGTCCTGAAGTGCCCGGACGTCCCCGCCGCGCCCGCCACCCCGGTGAAGAAGCCGGTGAAGAAGGGCCCGAAGAAGTCCTGGTACGACGAGTAGGGCGTCTTCCGTCCGCGCGTTTGATGGGGCGTGCGTCGTCGGCACGCAGGCAGCTTTGGTCAAGTGACGCGGGTTCGGTTTTGAGCCGTGCGTCCGCGGGCGCCGAGCCGAGGCGGGTTGCCTGCGCGGAGTGCCAAGAATCCCTGAGGGAGACGGGGCACGCGGGATAGGTCCGGGCGGCTGCCGGGGGCGCCCGCAGCAACGACCGCTTCTGCCATGCCTGGCGCTGCTTCGCGTACCCTCGCTGCACTCCCCAAGGTGCTTCGCAGCAGCGCTTCCCTTGGCTGGAGCTGTCCCCTCCCAGAATCGAGCTCCTGGAATCACTGTGAGTGCGTGCCTTGAGGCCAGGAAGGGAGCTGCGGCTGAAGTGGAGATCTTCGGTGGGTGGACTACGCCAGCCCTCCCCCGGCCCCCGTCTCGAGGACTGCTGCGGTCATCGAAGACGCACCCACAGAGTGAATCGCCACTCGCTCGGCGGCCCGCAGGACAACTCCGCTCAGTAGGCGTGCCGCTGCCGACACCTTGGGAGCACCAGCGACGGTCCGCGAAGGAGCGCGCGTGCGGGAAGAAGCGGTCGTTGCTGCCGGGGGCGCCCCCGGCAGCCGCCCGGACCTATCCCGCGTGCCCCGTCTCCCTCAGGGATTCTTGGCCCTCCGCGCAGCCAACCCGCCTCGGCTCGGCGCCCGCGCACGGACGGCGCAAACCAGAACCCGCGTCACTTGACCAAAGCTGCCTCCGCGCCGCCACCCCGCTCGTTGGAGCCCACCGAGGGTTCCTAGTGAAGGGCGAGCGCCGCGCGATAGGCACGAACGGCCGCGGCCTGATTGTCCGGCTTGACGAAGCGGGTCAGCAGCGGGAGGTCCAACTCCGGCAGCAGGCGGCTGCGCTTGGCGAGGCGGTAGCGACCCTGACGGAGCACGTGGACCTGGAGCGCCGACTTCCGCCAGATCCACACCTCCCGCACGCCGAGGCCAGCGTAGATCTCCAGCTTGTCCAGACCGCCGGAGGTCCACACCACCTCGATGGCCAGATCCGGCACCTTCCTGCCACGCGCGGAACCGCGCACGTAGCACTCGTCCGGTTCAATCCCTCGGGCCTTGGCGGCCTCTTTCAGAGTCCACGAGCCGATGCCGTTGAGGTCGACCTCGCTGGCGTCGGCCCAGGCCTCGACGAGTCGGGCGATGGTGGTCTTGATGGCCTCGTGGTTGCGCGAGGGGCTCGTCAGCTCGAGCTCTCCTTCCAGAAACGCGACCCGCACGCCGCCACCGTCCCCACGCATCCGCAGGACCGCCTCGTACTGCTCCCACGTCACGCCGTGCAGCGTGACCCGTTGATCCACGGATTCGGGCTGAAGCAATGAGCTGCCCATGACGCCTTCACGGTAGGGAAAGGCTCGCCGCCGGTCCACCCGTTGCAGACGCAACGCGGCCAACAGGAGAGACCTCGATGAAACGGTGCAGCTGCGCATCAGCGGCGCCGAACGGCCCACCTGCCCCCGGCTGTACGCGGAGCGACGAGTCGAACATCGGCCGCTGCCTCATCGCCCGCACCGCCGGCGGGCGCCTGAGCTGGGAGGTGTTTGACCCCTCGCCCGAGTACCTCTGTCGCTACGCCTCGGACGACTTCATCCTGGAGTCCAACGACACGCGCAGCCGGCTCTGGCGACGGCGCTGACGGACGAAGCGTTCCGTGCAATACGCGGCGCATGAGCCTCACGCTCCGCCCCGTCCCCTGGGGCTTCCTCGCCCTGGGCGCGCTCACCCTCTGCGGCGCGCTCGCCTACGGGTTCCTGCCGGAGCCGCCCGCCCCGCGCGCACAGCTCTTCATCGGGCTCCAGCTCCTCATGGCCGTCGTGGCGCTGGCGGCCCTCAAGGCGCCGGGCGTGCAGCCGCCGCCGTTGCTCTGGGTGCTCGCAGTGGCCGCGGGGGTTCGCCTGGCGTGCCTTCCCAGCGACCTCATCTTCGAGAACGACGTCTTCCGCTACCTCTGGGACGCGCGGGTGAGCGCGCACGGCATCAACCCCTACGCCTACGCGCCCGCGGACGAAGCGCTGGCCGCGCTGCGCGACGACTGGATTTTCCCGCAGATTCCCTACCGGCAGGTCTCCACCATCTACCCGCCGGTGGCGCAGGCCCTCTTCAGCCTCTCGCGCGGGCTCTTCGGCGAGAGCGTGGAGGGCCTTCAAGTCGTGATGACGGTCTTAGACCTGGGGACCGTCGTCGCCGTGTACCTGCTGGGCCGCGCCCTCAACGCCCCGCGCGCAGCGGCGGCGTACGCGCTGCACCCGCTGGCCCTCAAGGAGTTCGCCCAGGGCGCGCACGTCGACGCGGCGGCGGTGCTGCTCCTGGCCTGGGCGGGCGTCCTGCTCGTCGGCGCCCTGCCGCATATCGCCCAGCGGGCGCGCGCCGCCGGCCCCGCGCTGCTCCTCGCCGGCGCGGCGCTCACCAAGGCGTTCCCGCTGGTGCTCCTCCCCCTCCTCTGGCGCAGCCGCGGCACCCGCGCGGTGTTGCTCTTCCTCGCCGCGACGGCCGTGCCGCTCCTGCTCATCTCCGTGCTGGGCGGGGCGCCGCTCTCAGGGCTCTCCGTCTTCGCCCGCTTCTGGATTTTCAACCCGTCCATGTACGACGCGGTGGTCCGCGCCCTCACCCTGGCCGTCGCGCCGGAGGTGGCCCACGCCTGGGCCCGCCCGCTGTGCGGGCTCGCCGCCGGGGGGCTCATCCTGCTCATCTCTGCCCGCGCGGACGTGAAGGACCCGCGGGAGCTGTTGCGCGCCCTCACCCGCTGCCTCTTCGTCCTGCTGCTCTTCTCCCCCGCAGCCAACCCCTGGTACGTCGCCTGGATGCTCCCCTTCGCGCTGGTCTGCGAGGAGTGGCCGGCGCTCATCTGGACCCTCGTCGTTTCGCTCTGCTACGCCTTTCACATCGAGGGACAGGACGCGCCGGGGTGGCGGGGGCTCGAGTACCTCCCCGTGGGGCTCGCGCTCGCGCTCCCCGCCTTTTGGCGCAGGTGGCGGCAGCGGCGGGCCCTCCCGGGCTAACATCAGCGGCCGTGTCCTACTTGAGGATGTTCGCCTTCGGGCCGGGCGACTACGCTTTCTGGCTCCTGGTCATCTCCGTCTTCTGCTTCGGGCTGGAGCGGCTCTTCCCCTGGCGCCAGGAACAGCGCGCCTTTCGCAAGGGCTTCGCGCAGGACCTGTTCTGGCTGGCCTTCAACGGCCACATCCTTGGCGTGTTGCTCTGGCAGGGCGGGACGTGGCTCTGGGCCACCCTCGGAGTGGCGGAGCTCCTGGGGCGGCTGGAGGGCGTGAGGCTGCTCGCCACCGCGCCGCTGTTCGTCCAGTTCCTGGTCCTGCTGGTGGGGAAGGACTTCCTCGACTGGAACGTGCACCGGCTGCTACACCGGGTGGGGGCGCTGTGGCGGTTCCACAAAGTCCACCACACCATCGAAGCGCTGGACTGGATTGGGAACTTCCGCTTCCACTGGGTGGAGGTGCTGGTCTACCGGTCGCTCACGTACCTGCCGCTGTCGCTGCTGGGCGTGGATGGCCGGGCGGTCTTCGCGATGGCGCTGGTCACCACGCTCATCGGCCACCTGAACCACTCCAACCTGAACCTCTCCTGGGGCCCGCTGGGCTACGTCCTCAACTCGCCCCGCTTCCACGTCTGGCACCACGACGTCATCGTCCGCGGCGGCCACGGCCGGAACTTCGCCGTCGTCTTCAGCGCCTGGGACTGGCTCTTCCGGACCGCGGAGCAGCCGCCGGGTCAACCCGCGAAGCTGGGCTTCGAGGGGATGGAGACCTTTCCGAAGAGCCTGCCCGCGCGCCTCTTCTACCCGTTCAGCCAGTGGCTCTCCGGCCTGCGGCGGCCGCGCCCGGCCGCCCGCCCAAGCGCTTAGCCGCTCACTTCGGGAGCTTCGCCGCCGCGCTGCGCGCGTAGACGTAGAGGGCGTCCCGCCGGTTGGCGGCCAGCAGCGGCGCAAGCGCTGCGCCGCCGGGCCCCTGGGTGCGGGCCAGCTCCAACCGGCAGAGGAAGTCGTCCTCCAGGCACTCGGAGAGCTGCCGCAGCGCCGCCTCCTTCTCGCCCTTCGCCAGGGAGACCAGCCCGGCGGTGAAGCTCTTCGCGGATTCGCTCTGCGGCCCGGGGCTGATGGTGGCGGTCTTCACCAGGAAGGCGACGGACTTCTCCGCGTCCTTCAGCTTCTTCAGCCGCGTCTCCGCCACCACCTTCCAGATGAACGCCTGGCGGTACACGGCAGCCAGCGGGTCCCCCGCCAGACGCGTCACCCTCGCGCGGTCCAGCGCGGAGGCCACGCGCGGGAGGACCTGCGCGGGCTGACCGCCCTCCGCGGCGATGGCCGCGCGCAGCACCTCAACCTCGGCGAACCGCTGCCCGTCGCGGCTGTTCTTGGCCAGCTTCTCCACCTCTTTCACCGCGACGGTCGCGCCCTTGGCGTCGCCCGCGGCGAGGTGGCCCCACACAGAGAACACCGCCACGTCCAGCTTGTCCGCCGGCCGCGGGGCAATCTTGAGGCCCTGCTGGAGCGCCTTCTGCCCCGCCGCCCAGTCCGCCTTGAGGAAGGCCACCGTCGCCACGCCCATCCAGGCCTGCCAGAAGCCGCGCTCGCCGGCAGCGCGGAAGTTGATGTCCGCGTCGTCCAGCTTCCCGCCGCGCAGCTGCGCCTCGGCCAGCGTGTCGAGCGTGGTGGGGTCCTCCTTGTGCGCGGCGGCGTACCGGGTCAGCTCCTGGATGGCGAGGTCAAACTTCTGCTGGCTCATCAGGGCGTAGGCGAGCTCGCTCTGTGCGGCGGCGGCGTTGGGGTTGAGCTCGATGGCGGTGCGCAGCGCCTGCTCCGCTGCCGGCCAGTTGCGCTCCAGCGCGGCCGCGGTGCCCAGCTCGAAGTGCACGCGCCAGTCGTCCGGCGCCAGCTCCAGCAGGCGCTTGCGCTGCGCGTAGAGGGTGGAGACGTCACCCTGACGCCAGGTGAGCAGGTGGTCCACGTAGAGTCGCTCTGCCTTGGGGAGCTCCGTCGACAGCGAGGAGGCGCGCTCCACCAGCGCTTCGCCCTCCGGGCCCGGCGTGAAGAAGCCCAGATAGGCCAGCGCGAGCGGGAACTTCTTGTCGAGGTCCACCGCCTTGCGCAGCAGCGTCACCCCCTCCGCCACCCGGGCGCCCTCCACCAGCGCGCGGCCCTGCTTAAAGGCCGCGATGGCCTCCGGTGACTTGGAGGTGATGGAAATCTCCTCCGGCACGCGCTTGACGCCCGCGTCTACAGCGGCGGGCTCTGCGGCGGCGGTGCGCGGCGGGGGCGCGGGCTCTGCGGGCTTCTGCTCGGGGCAGGCGGCGCACAGACAGGCCAGCGCGAGCGGGAGGGTCCTCTTGAGCGTGGGTGTCATGGAGTGGGCACTTTGCACCACACGCCCAGGCTCTAAAAGCCTCTATCGAAGTCACGGCGCCCGCGCCTTCGCCTCCCGGGCAAGCGCGTCCGCCAGCGCTGTGTGGCCATCGCGCCGGGCCAGCTGCTCCCGCAGGGGCAGGAGCGCGCGCTCCACGCCGAAGGCCTCCGCGCGGGACGCCTCCGCCACGGCCCGCTCCAGCCGCGCGGCCGCATCCGGCGCACCGGCCTCCACCGCGCCGCGAGCGCTCTGCGCCCACGCCAGCGCGCACGCCGCCGCGGCGCCCTCCTCGCACCGCGCGGGCGGGGCCGCCGCGGGCCCGGAGCCCAGGTCCACAGCCGGCGCACCGGCGCGGCGCTCCCCCTCGTGCAGCAGGGCGGCCGCCCGCGCCTTCGCCTCCTCGGACCAGCCGCGCTCCCCTCCCGTCGCCAGCGCGCCGAAGGTCTGCGCGGCGAGCGCGGGCATCCCCAGCGCCCGGGCGGCCAGCGCGTAATTCCAGAGCGCCGCCGGGTGGCCCTCCCGCTGCCGCAGCGCGGACGCCGCGTGGCCCAGCGCCTGCGCGGCGTCGCCCTTCGCAAGCGCCAGCGCCGCCCGGTCCGCCTCCACATCCGCGCCCGGCCCGGCCTTGTCGAGCGCCGCCTGCGCCGCCGCGAAGTCCCCGCGCAAGAGCTGCCCCGCACCCAGCCCGTGCCACTGGCCCTGCGCCTCCAGCCGGGCCAGCAGGGGCAACGCGACGGGCTCCTCCAGCTGCGCGCCCGCGCGGGACACGCCGTAGGGCCGCCAGTCGCTCGCGCCGCCGTAGGCCATCCGCCCCTCGAAGGTGCGGGTGGAGGCGAGGGCCAGCTGCACCGGCGCGTCCGCCTCCGGCCGGCGCAGGGCGACGAGGGCCACCAGCAGGACGCTGGCCGCGAGGGCTGAACCCATCAGGAGCAGCGACCGCGGCAGGTGGAAGAGCCGGGCCGCCGGACGCGCGGGGGCCTGCGCGGGGAGCGCCTGAAGCTGGAGGATGTCGGAGAGCTCGCCCTGGCAGCGCGCGCAGCCGCCGAGGTGAACGCGGAAGTCATCCGCCTCCTGCGGGGAGAGCTCGCCGTCGGCGAAGGGATGTACCTGGTCGTGAAGGGTCATGGCGCCACGTCCTGCGCGGGAGCGAGCAGCGCCTTGAGGCGGCGCCGCGCGCGGATGAGCCGCGTGCCGACGGTGGCCTTGGGGATGCGCAGCCGTTCGGCAATCTCGGTGTAGGACCGGCCTTCCAGCGCGTGCAGCCGGTACACCTCGCGAAACTCGGGGCTCAGCTTCTGCAGCGCCAGCTCCACCTGCTCTGGCGTGATGGCGCCCCAGGCCGGCGCCGGCTCTTCCTCGGCGCCGGGAAGCTCCAGCGCCTCCGGCTCCACGTCGGCGCGGCGCTCGCGGCGCAGCTGCCGGCAGCGGTCCACGAAGAGGTTGTGCAGGATGGTGAGCAGCCAGCCGCGCCCGTTCGTCCCCGGCACGAAGCGGTCAAACGACTTGAGCCCGCGCTCGAAGGTGTCCTGCACGAGGTCCCGCGCGTCCGTCGCGTTCCCGCACAGCCGCACCGCCACCGAGAGCAGCACCGCCTCGTGCTCTCGGGCGAAGGACTCGAACGGGGTGGAGGCTTTGGGGGCCGGCAGGTGGACGACGCGCGCGCTCACGCGCGGCCGAACGTGGATCGCCAGGTCTGGGAGGGTCAAGGAGTTCAGCATTCGAAGGCCCTTTCGGACCCAGAACGCCGCCCGCCCCGAATCTTCCCGGCGGTTTATCTGTAAAGCCGCAAAGCACAACCCGGGACCCGCAACCCCCGAGAACCCGAAAGAGTATGGCTCCCCGAACGCGCCCCGCCCGCCGCACCCACCGCCCTTCCCGGGTGGTCTGGGCCGTCATGGCCACCGCGCCGCTCTACCTGGTCGCCGGGGCGGTCCTCTTCGCGGCGCTGCAGATGCCGGGCGAGGACGAGTTCACCGCGCTGAAGCTGCCGCCGCTCCCCGCTCAGGTGGAGGCTGCCCCGTTCGAGCCCGCCCTGCTCCCAGCCGGCACCGCGAGCGCGCTCAAGGCCGCGGCGCTGGTGGGCGTGAAGCCCGTCGTGCCCGTCGTAAAGTCGATGGCCGGGCCCGCGGAGCTCGACGCGTGGATTCTCCAGGCGTCCGTGCGGCACGAGATTCCGGTGGCGCTCATCCGCGCGGTCATTCAGGTGGAGTCCAACTTCAACCCCCGGGCGGTCTCCCCGGTGGGGGCAATGGGCCTGATGCAGCTGATGCCCGGCACCGCCCGCGACATGCGCGTCAGTGACCCGTTCGATCCACGCCAGAATATCGAGGGGGGGACGCGCTACCTCCGGGTGCTGGCGAACCAGTTCGACGGAGACCTGGTCAAGGTGGTGGCGGCGTACAACGCCGGGCCGGAGGCGGTGCGGCGACAGGGCGGACGCGTGCCCCCGTTCGCCGAGACGCGGGCCTACGTCAGGCGCGTGCTGGAGCTGAGCGCCCGGCCGGCCGTTGCCGTGGCGACGCGGTAGCTGTCATCTGACGTGGACACACGCTCAGATGCGGGCCCACGCACCCCACGTGTCACGCGACCGGGCGGTCCAGGTTGCTGGTTTGTGGGGACGGCTCCCGACGGCATGACCGGTGCTTTTGTCGCGGCAACGATGGTCGTCGCCACGGAAATCCACGGGGGTTGCTCTAGGCCGAGGGCTGCGGGGTCAAACGCGCGAAAGCGTATGACTCCCCGGGTCTGCCTCCTCATTCACACTGGCTCCAAGTCGGCCGCGTACATCCGCACGCACGCCCTGGTGGGGCTGAGGTCCCTCGCGGCCGCCCAGGGGCTGCGCGAGGTGACAGCCTCGGAGCACGCGCAGCGGGTGTTCGCGGTGGCGCCGGCGTCGAGCGCGCCGTGGGTCGCCGTGGAGCTCTTGCACGAGGGCGGCACGGACGCGGAGACGCTCGCGGAGTTCTGCTGCAGCCTGTCCGAGTCGCTGCTCACGCCGGTGCTGGGCGCGCTGCTGCAGAGCGGGCAGACGCTCTACCTCTGCCTGGGCGATGAAGGCAGCGTGGTGAACGAGTTCTGCACCGAGCCCACGTTCTTCGGCGAGGACGCGCAGTGGCAGCAGGCGCTGGAGGGCGACAGCGGACCGTGGGGGCATGTGCTGCGCAGCGCGGATCCTGCCGCGCTGATGGAGTGGTTGGAGGAGCCCGGCCGCGCTTCTGTGAGCTTGCTGGAGGAGCGGGCCACGCTGCGGGATGCGCTGCTGGCGCAGGCGCCCGCGGATGTTGCCCGGGCGCTGGACGCCATCTTCGCGCACCCCAGCCGGTCCGCGGAGGAGCAGCTGCGGCGGCTTGCTGCGCTGCTGCGCTTCGAGCACCGGGCCCCATCCCGCGAGCCTCTCGAGAAGCTGGAGGAGAGGGGCTACACGCTGCTGCGCCTTGCGCCGGCGCCTCCGCGGCGGACGCCGTCGGGGGAGGTCCGGCTCGAGAAGCGGTGAAGCTCGGGTTCGGGAAGGAATAGTGTCGGGGTCGGGCTTCGGGGCTCGGGGCTCGGGGCTCGGGGCTACGGGTAGGGTCTGCGGGTAGGGTCTTCGGTTTTCGTGGCCGCGTTCGCGTTCGTTTCAGCGTTCGGGCCCGGGTACGGGTAGGGGTTCGGAGAGGGGGCTCGGTCTGCGGCCCTTCCCATTCCCCTCCCCCTTCCCTTCTCCGAACCCC
>JBGART010000019.1:0-154162 GCA_044230055.1 Myxococcaceae bacterium
AATGGCTCCCCGACGAGGACTCGAACCTCGGACATGGTGATTAACAGTCACCCGCTCTACCATCTGAGCTATCGGGGAATGGTGAGGGAGCGGGTATTTAGGGAACCGTGCTCACTCTGTCAACTGCAACAGTCGCGAGGTTGCAGAGCGTTCCCTGGGCGGCGCTGTGCTCGCAAGTAGGCGACCTGGACGCGGCGCTGTCGGCGGTGCTGGCGGGGGAGGCGGCGGAGCGCGTGGTGGACCGGTATCTGCGCGCTCACAAGGGCTTTTCTCCCGAGGAGCGGACTGCGGCGGTGGAGGCGATCTTCGGCGTGGGCCTCTGGCGGCGCCGGCTGCGTTTTCATGTGGGGGCGGGCGCTTCGGCTCGGGAGCTGCTCGCTTCGCTCCTTCGCGACGTGGCTCAGGTGGACGACAGCGTCGTCGGTGGGGCGCCTCCGTCGTCCGGGGTGCCTTCCTCCTTGGCGGACTGCTTCTCCCTCCCGGACTGGCTGGCGCAGACGCTCACCCGGGAGCTGGGGGACGAGGCCGCGGCCTTCTGTGACGTCGTCTCCCGGCCGGGGCCCATCTGTGTCCGGGCGAACGCGCTGAAGACGTCCCGGTCCGCGCTCCTGGAGGAGCTCGCCCTCGCAGGGGTGGTTGCCCGCCCAGGACTGCACGCTCCGCACGCGGTCATCCTCGAGGGGCGTCCCAATCTGCTCGGCCTGGCGGCGCAGCAGGAGGGCCGGTTTGAAGCGCAGGACGAGGGCAGCCAGTTGCTCTCGCAGCTGGTAGGCGCACAGCCCGGTGAGCGGGTGCTGGACCTCTGTGCGGGCGCGGGCGGCAAGGCGCTGGCGCTGGCGGCGGACCTGGAGAACCGCGGGGAGCTCTTCGCCTACGACGTGGATGCGAGGCGGCTGGATCGCCTCCGTCAGCGCGCCTCCCGCGCGGGGGTGAACTGCCTTCGCGTGTTGACTCCAGGCCAGCTGCCGGAGGCGCTTGCGGTGGACCGGGTGCTGGTGGACGCGCCGTGCTCAGAGCTGGGCGCGCTGCGGCGCGGGCCGGATCTGCGCTTCCGGATGGACCCCACTGCGTTCGAGCCGCTCCCGGGGACGCAGGCGGCGCTGCTGGACCAAGCGGCCCGCACGGTGCGTCCGGGCGGGCGGCTGGTCTACGCCACCTGCACGCTGCGCCGCGAGGAGAACCAGGCCGTGGCGGGGGCCTTCGCCGACCGACACCCAGACTTCCGCCGCGTCCCTCCCGCCTGCGACGCAGCCTTTCTGCGCGACGGCTTCTTCGTCGCCCTCCCGCACCGCCACGGGACGGATGGGTTCTTCGCCGCGGTGTTCGAGCGCGCTTAAGGCTGGCGCTCCGGATGGTATGAAGCGGGCGTGCTCTTCCGGAAGCCGCCGCCGCTTCACCCTGGGGACCTTGTCCACGTCATCGCGCCCTCGGGCCGCGTGCCTCGCGAGGCCTTCGACGTCGGCCTCAAGGTCCTCTCCAGCCGCTACAAGGTCTCCGTCGACGAAGGCATTTTCTCCCACCACCGCTACCTCGCCGGGCCGGATGCCCGCCGGCTGGAGGAGCTGACCCGGACGCTGGAGGACCGCTCCTCCTGCGCGACGTTCGCCGCTCGCGGCGGTTACGGGGCGATGCGGCTCCTGCCGCACCTGCCGTCCAAGCCCGCCTTGCGGCCCTTCGTGGGCTTCTCGGACCTGACGGCGCTGCACCTGGCCCTCAACGCGCGCGGGTGGGTGACGTTCCATGGCCCGGTGGTGACGCAGCTGGGGCGCCACCCTCCGGCCGTGGCGGAGCGGCTCTTCCATCTGTTGGAGGCCACCGCCCCGTCGCCGCCGCTCACCGGGGGCATGACGCTGGTCCCCGGGGTGGCCGAGGGGCCGCTGCTGGGCGGGAACCTGTCGGTCCTCACGCGGCTTCTGGGGACGCCGTACCTGCCGCCGTTGGACGGCGCGGTGCTGTTGCTCGAAGACGTGGATGAGCGGCCGTACCGGCTGGACCGGATGTGGACGCACCTGCGGCTGGCGGGCGTGTTCAGCCGCGTGCGGGGGGTGGTGCTGGGCGACTTCACCGACTGCGAGGACGCGGGCGGTGGCTGGAGCGCCGCGCAGGTGCTGCAGGACCTGGCGGAGGAGACCGGGCTGCCTTGTGCTGCGGGCTTTCGCATTGGCCACGGGAGCTTGAACTTCGCGGTCCCTCTGGGCGTGAAGGTCCGCCTGGATGCGGGCGCTGGCACGCTGGAGATGCTCGAGGCGGCGGTGGACGCGGGGGCTCGCGCGTGAGCGGTGGCGGCGAGCTGCAGGCGCTGCTCGAGGACGCCGTCGCGCAGGGCGTCTTCCCCTCCGCCCAGGCCGCGGTGATTCACCGCGGCGTCACCCGCTTCTCCGGCGTCGCCGGGCCTGGCACCGCGCAGACGCTGTTCGACGTGTCCTCGGTGACCAAGGTCCTCTGCACCACCACGGCGTTCCTCTCGCTCTGGGGGGAGGGGAAGCTGGGGCCGGCGTCGCTGCTCTCGCGCTTCTTCCCGGACGCCGCGGCGGCGAAGGCGGGCGCCACCCTGGAGGACTTGCTCACCCACCGCTCCGGGCTGCCGGCGTTCCGGCCGTACTTCGCCCGCGTGATGCCCGCGGTGCCGGAGCTCTTCGACGCGGCCTGCCCGGCCTCCGTCTGGGCGGAGGTTCGGCGCGAGGTGGTGGAGGCGGTGAAGAAAACCTCGCCCTTGCAGCCGCTGCGCGCGGGCGCGGTCTACAGCGACGTGGGCTTCATGCTCCTGGGCGAGGTGCTGGCGCACGTGGCGGGCGCGCCGCTGGACGCGCTGTTCTCCGCGCGGGTGGCCGGGCCGGCGGGGCTCACCGCGCACTTCCGGCCGCCGTCGCAGCGCTCGCCCCTGGTCGCCCCCGCGGCGCCCACCGGCACCGCGCGCCCGCGCGAGCCGGCCCCCGGGCAGGAGAAGGAGTGGGAGCCGTTCCCCGCGCACCCTTCGCGCCCGGGCGAGGTGGATGACGACAACGCCTGGGTGATGGACGGGGTGAGCGGGCACGCCGGGCTGTTCACCACGGCGGCGGACCTCGCGCGCTACGGGCAGCTCGTGCTCGAGGAGCTGGAGGGGGCAGGGCGCTTCGCCCCTGCGCCGCTGTGGCAGCAGGCCGTGCGCAAGGACGCCGCCACGCCGGGGAGCAGCCGGGCGCTCGGGTTTGACACGCCTGTCTCCACGCCGCAGCGGCCGTCGTCTGCCGGGACGCTGGGGCAGGGCCCTCGTGGGGCGGTGGGGCACCTGGGCTTTACCGGGGTGAGTCTGTGGATGGATTTGGACCGCGCGCTGGTGGTGGCTTTGTGCACCAACCGCACGGCGCTGGGGCGGTCGAACCTGGGGATACGCGACTTCCGTCCCCGCTTTCATGACGGTGTGCTCCGCGCGCTCGCGCTGGAGGGAGCTTGAACGCGATGGCCGATGACAACGGGAACGTGCTGGCGCAGCTGGATGGGTCCACCGTGCGGCGCATCCACCTGGTGGGCGTGGCGGGGACGGGGATGGGCTCCTTCGCGGGGATGCTCAAGGCCGCCGGCTACGAGGTGACAGGGAGCGATGAGAACGTCTACCCGCCGATGAGTGACATGCTCAAGGCGTGGGGGATTGAGGCCTTCACGCCGTACAGCGCCGCCAACCTGGACCGCGCGCGGCCAGACCTCGTCATCATCGGCAACGTCATCCGCCGGGTGAACCCGGAGGCCACGGAAGTCCGGCAGCGCGGCCTGCCGCAGATGAGCTTCCCCGCCGCCCTGGGCTCGCTCTTCCTCAAGCCGCGCCACTCCATCGTGGTCGCCGGCACGCACGGGAAGACCACCACCTCCGCGCTGATGGCCCACGTGCTGGTGGCCGCGGGGAAGGACCCCAGCTTCCTCGTCGGCGGCGTCACGTTGAACTACGCGGGCAACTACCGGGTGGGGAAGGGGCCGCACTTCGTGGTGGAGGGCGACGAGTACGACACCGCGTACTTCGACAAGGGGCCCAAGTTCCTCCACTACCAGCCGCGCACCGCGCTGCTCACCAGCGTGGAGTTTGACCACGCGGACATCTACCGGGACCTGCCGCACTACGAGGCCTCGTTTGAACGCTTCGTGCCGCTGATTCCGAAGGACGGGCTGCTGGCGGTGAGCGCCGCGTACCCGAACGCGCTGCGAATCGCCAAAGCCTGCCAGGGGCAGGTGGTTACCTACTCCGGCAAGGAGGGCGCGTCCGCCGACTACGCGCCGTCGCGCCTGCGCTTCTCACCGGAGGGCGCGCGCTTTGAGGTGCTGGAGCGCGGCAAGCCGGCGGGGGAGCTGCTGCTGCCCATGGGCGGCGTGCACAACGTGGAGAACGCGCTGGGCGTGCTCGCGGCGGCGCGCGGGGTGGGGCTGTCCGTCGACGAGATTGGCGTGGGCTTCCAGAGCTTCCTCGGCGTGAAGCGGCGCCAGGAGGTGCGCGCCGAAATCGGCGGGGTGATGGTCATCGACGACTTCGCGCATCACCCCACCGCGGTGCGGGAGACCATCGCCGCCATCCGCGGCCGCTACCCGACGCGGCGGCTGTGGGCGATTTTCGAGCCGCGCTCCAACACCAGCCGCCGCAATATTCATCAGCAGGAGTACGCGCTCTCCTTCGAGGGCGCGCAGCTGGCCAGCCTCAAGGTCCCTGAGCGGCACGACAAGGTCCCCACCAGCGAGGAGCTGGACGTGCCGCGCCTGGTGGAGGACCTGAAGGGCCGCGGCATTGCAGCCAACGCGGAGCGCGAGGTGGCGCCCCTGTTGGACCAGGTGAGCGCGCAGGCGCGGGCGGGCGACGTGCTGCTGGTGATGAGCAACGGCGCTTTCGGCGGCTTCATCGACAAGCTGCTGGCGCGGCTGCGCGAGCGGCAGGGGACGGGCGCTTGAGCCGGCGCGCGGCCCTCGCGCTGGTGATGGGCGCGCTGCTCGCCCCAGGCTGCGTCCGCCGGACGCCGCTGCCGACGGATGGAGAGGGCACCGTCACCGGCAAGCAGGTGGAGCTGACGCTGGCGCAGTTCCCCGACGGCAAGCCCTTCCCGCTGCGCGCGCTGCGCGGGAACGTGGTGCTGCTGGATGTCTGGGCGACCTGGTGCGAGCCCTGCCGCGACGCGCTGCCCACCTACGAGCAGCTGGCCAAGGAGTACGGGCCGCGCGGCTTGCGCGTGTACGCCATCAGCGTGGACGCGGACGTGTCGAAGATTGCGCCGTTCCTCAAGGAGGCGAAGGTGTCACTCCCCATCCTCCACGACGCGGACGGGCAATTGGCCGAACGGGAGCTCAACGTCCGGATGATGCCCACGTCCTTCCTCATCGACCGCAAGGGTTTCATCCGGCACGTGCACGAGGGCTTTGCCGAGGAGTTTCTGGCGCAGTACCAGGCGGAGATTGAGGCGCTGCTGGCGGAGGGGAAGTGATGGACGCCCCGGCCCTCAAGGCGCTGCTGGCGGACGTGGAGGAGGGCGCGCGGCGGGCCGGGCGGATTCTGGCGGACCGCTTCGAGGGCGAGCGCACGGTGGAGCTCAAGGGCGGGATTGACCTCGTCACCGACGCGGACAAGGCGAGCGAAGAGGCGCTGCTGGCCTTCATCGCCCAGCGCTACCCGGGCCACGCCGTGCTGTCCGAGGAGAGCGGGGTGCGCGCGGCGGCGGCGGGCGGGGCGCCGGGTGTGCGGTGGATTGTGGACCCGCTGGATGGGACCACCAACTACTCGCACCGGGTGCCGCACTTCTGCGTGAGCGTGGGCGTGGAGGACGCCGATGGCCTCCTGGCCGGGGCGGTGCTGGACCCGCTGCGCGGGGAGCTCTTCTCCGCTGCGCGCGGGCACGGCGCCACGCTCAACGGCCGCCCGCTGCGCGTCTCGTCCGTCGACGCGCTCTCCAGGGCGCTGCTGTGCACCGGCTTCCCCTACGACGTGCGCGAGCGCCCGGAGGCTCCGGTGGGGCTGTTCAACCATTTCATCCGCAAGGCGCAAGGCATCCGCCGGATGGGCGCGGCGGCGCTGGACCTCGCCTACGTCGCGGCCGGGCGCTACGACGGCTTCTTCGAGTTCAGCTTGAAGCCCTGGGACATCGCCGCCGGCGCGCTGCTCATCCAGGAGGCGGGTGGCGTGGTGCGCCGGATTGACGGGGCGCCGCTGGACCTCGCGAAGGGCCACCTGTTCGCCTGCGCGCGGACGCTGGAGCCGGACCTGGCGCGGGAGACCGCGGCCTTCCTCGGCGAGCTCGGCTGGAAGGTTTAGAAGAAGCTCTCCGGGACGAAGACGATGTCGCCGGGCTGGAGCTGGAAGTTCCGCTCGCGCCCGACGCCGATGTCCTCTACCGGGACGCGAATCTTCTGCTCCGCGCCGTTCACCAGCCGCGTGACGTTGGTGCTGTTCTTCGCGGCGATTTTGGTGAAGCCGCCGGCCAGGGTCACCGCCTGGATGATGTTCATGTTGTCGTCGAAGGGGAACGTGCCGGGCTTCTGCACTTC
Source organism: Myxococcaceae bacterium (assembly GCA_044230055.1). GTDB lineage: Bacteria > Myxococcota > Myxococcia > Myxococcales > Myxococcaceae > JBGART01. The sequence continues at coordinate 6,493 of JBGART010000019.1, forward strand.
GCCGAAGACGAACACCTTCTTGGAGTTGTATTCGCGGATGAGGACCGTCACCTGCGGGCGCTTGAGGTAGCCGGCGGCCAGGCAGTGCGTGAGCGCGTCTGAGGCCTGGCTGGAGGTCATCCCGAAGAGCTTCACCTTGCCGCACAGCGGGTAGTCCACCGTGCCTTCGGGCGACACGCGGAAGGTGCCGGAGAGGTCCGCCTCCTGGAAGACGCGGACCTCCACCAGGTCCCCCACGCCCAGGCTGCTGGCCTTCACGCCGCCATCCGGGTCCCCCAGGCTGGCGGCCACCGGCAGGGCGGGGTCTCGGGTCTCCCGGGGCGTGCGGCAGCTGGCCGCGGCGACCGCGCAGACGGCAAAAAGGAGGGTGGACCGCATGGGCACCTGAGGCTCAGTACGTCAGCGTGAGCCGCAAGTACGCCTCATGGCGCGGAAAGTTCAAGGTCGCGACGTTGTCCGTCGAGTTCCGGATGCCGAGGTTGTACCCGACCGAGCCAATCAGCCAGGCGAGGAACTGGTAGTCCACGCCCACGTCCACGGTCGTCTTGGTGTCGGTGCGCGCGATGGGCGCGGTGGGGGAGGGGTAGAAGGTGAGGAGGTCAAACGCGCCGAAGAGGTGCAGCGTCATCCGCCCCACGAAGAGGAAGCGGGCCTCCACGTAGCCGCGGTCGTCCCCGAAGATGCCGAACGTAGGCACCGGCTCCAGCGTCCGCAGGTAGCCCGCCTTGATGCTCGAGGTGTCGCTCATCAAGTACGAGAGCTCGGCGTGCGCCAGCAGCGTCTTCGCGGTGGCGGGCTGGGCCGCGGTGCGGCCAGCGAGGTCCATGCCCCAGCCCAGCTTGGCGATGACGGCGATTTTGGAGGTCAGCAGGCCGGCCAGCCCAATCCCCAAGCGCAGGAGATAGGCGTTGGTGTTGGCCGTGGGGTTGGCGTAGTTGCGCCAGTCGAAGTCGGAGTCGAACACCAGCGCGGTCTTCGGCAGGAAGCGCCAGCGGGCGTCCAGGTCGAAGTGGAAGTTGTTGTACGCCATGCCCGCGAGCGCGGCGGCGGAGCAGGTGGGGTCGTTGCAGCCGGGCACCGGGACGTTGGAGATGGGTTCGTAGAACTCCACGGACCAGCCGGCGCCGGGGGCGACCTCGAGCGCACCGCCGCCCGGGTGGACCGGCACGGCCAGGTACGCGTTGTTGAAGAGGGAGATGACACCCACGCCGAGCGCGGCGTTGGTGGTGCGGTCCGACCGGATGAAGTGGTCTCCAATCTGGAACTCGACGGCGCCCTGCTTGTTGAAGGCGGCGTTGACGCTGGCGTCCGCCTGGAGCCGCGACGCCACCTGCGAGCCGGGGGAGATGATGCCGGTGTACCAGACGTAGTCGACGTTCGCGTCCAGGTTGAGGAGGACCGCGGAGGTAGGCAGCTCCAGCCGGACGCCCGGCCGGAAGTGCATGATCATCTCCGGTGAGAGCGTGGCCGTAGTGACCGCCCCGCCCGCGCGCGGGAAGTAGCCCGCGGCGCTGTCGAAGCGCAGCTCGAGGTCGAAGTAGGGATGGATTCGTCCCTCACCGACCTTGATGCCGTTCGCGGTGACCGCGGGTTGCGCAGAAGCGCCCGTCGCCACGAGCGCGCACAACCCTATCGCCCAGCTGACGGAGCGCAGCCAGCGCGCCCCCTTGTCCCGCTCCCCGATCATGGCCCCTGCCAGCACGTGTACGACGCGCCCCTTCGGATTTCTGAAGCGTCTTCTACAGCGTTGGGCTGGCCGGCGGCGGCCGAACCACTACGTCCGGCGGAGGCGCTGCTTGTGTCGGGTCGTCCGCGGGCAACCCTTCGGGAACTTCCACTTCCACCACGGCCTGCTCGTCCGTGCGGAACGCCAGCTGCCCAATGCACTCTTCGGCTTCGGCGCGCAGCTGCTCCACCTTCTGCCGCGCGATGGTCACCTTCGTGAACTCGTGATCCGCCGAAGAGGCTTCGCGCTTCGCGACCGCCTCCTGCAGCGCGACGTCTGCCTGCTCGGAGACGCGCAGGAAGCCCTTTATCTGGGTGAGCTTCTCGTTCACGCAGTTGAGCTTCACCACGTCCTTCGTGTTGCGCGCCTCTTCGAGCTTTCCGAGCACGTCCTTCAACACCTGCCGCATCCGCGAGAGACCGTCGGCGCTGCGGCGGACCTTCTCGGGATCCGCCACGTCCGAGGTCTTTTCTTGCGGTGCGTCAGCCACGCTCGCAGAGGGAGCAGGCTGCGCGGCCGCAGGCGCGGGGCTCTGCGCGGAGGCCGCGGAGACAACCAGAAGGGTCAGTAGGAAGAGTGGGCGCATTCGACTCAAGGCCGCGGAATCATGGAACTGTTAGAACTCAAAAAGCTTAGGGTTGCTTGGGGGGGGAGTCAACGACGTGAACATGGCAGTTCAGAGCTTGGTCCCCGCGTCCTGGCGCCGCATTCACACCCCATCCGTGCGCCCAGCCGCTGTGGGGTCGGGGCGGATATCGCCCTTCACAGCCGGGCCGCAAGTCTCGAATTCGCTTCGCGTAGCCGCGACGACAGTACGCGGGCAATGTTGATGACCACGAAAGTGAACCCATCCCGGTGTTGTTTGCGGAACGTTGTGAGGTTCTCTGCGGTGAGGTGGAGAAGCTCCGCATCCGACTTCGCGCGGATGCTGGCGGACCGGTACTCCTTGTCGATGAGGCTCATCTCGCCGAAGAACTCCGGCGGCCCCAGCGTGGCGATGACCTTCGGCTCGCCCGTCGCGTCCCGGCGGACGACCTCCACCTCGCCGGAGACGATGACGTAGAGGCTGTCGCCCAGCTCTCCCTCCTCGAAGACGACCTGGCCTGCGCTGTAGCGGCGCGGCCGCGAGAGCTCGGCCACGTACTCCAGCTCCTGATTCGAGAGCATCTCGAACAGGGGTGAGGCGGACAGCACGGCGACCTTCTCCATCCCGTTCTCCTCGGGCGTAAGCCCGTTCAGGCTCCCGCGGAACGTGCCTCACCCTTGCGGCCCCGCAGGAAGTACTCCTCGAAGCGGCGGTCTCCCTCCTCGACGGACGGGCTGTCCGCCCGCGCCGGCTCCAGGAACGCGGCGCCGCGCTGGCGGTCCACCGCGTAGAGCATCAGCGGCCGCAGCTCCACGTTGTAGTTGTCGTGGTCCTCAATGAGGCACACGCAGTAGGCCAGCTTCGCGTTGTCGCGGTGACGGAAGTAGAGGAAGTCGGTGCCCGCCGAGCAGTCGAAGCGTTCCCGCGCGTGCTGCAGCAGCGCCTCCACGCGGCTCTGCGCGGCCTCGCACGCGGCGGACGCGCCTTCCGCCTCCGTGCGCAGCGCCTTCGCGCGGGCCTTGCGCTCCTCGGCCAGGCTGAACATGCCCTCCGCTTCGCGGCGGATTTTCTTTCCGCGCACGCGCTGCTCCGCCATCAGGAGGCTGACCTCCGCCGCCTTGGCCCAGATGCGCTCCACCTCTTCCCAAAGGCGCGTCTTGACCGCGGTCTCCCGCTCGTAGTCCTCGCTGGCCTTGCGCAACAGCGCCTCCGACGTGCGGAGCTCCGCGTCCGCCTTGCGGCTCTTCTCCTTCGCCGCCAGCTCCTTGCGCTCGTCGAGGTTCTTCTCCGCCGCGCCCAGCCGGTACCAGAGCTCCGACACCCGGTAGCGCTGCTCTTCAAAGTCGGCGATGACCCGGAAGGAGCGGTTCTCCAAATCCGTGGACTCGAACAGCATGTTCGCCGCCGCGTCCTCGCACTCGCCGGCCTTGTAGAGCGTGTCGATGGCGTTCTTCTGGGTCAGCTCCGCCCGGAACTCCATCAGCGTCGTCTGGGAGAGCAGCTCGTCGTAGCGCGCGAGCGCGGACTCGGCGTCCTTGCGCCCGCTCTGGAGCGAGCGCCACCAGTCCTGAAACTCAGGCTGGGCGATCAGCGCGCGGACTTCAGGCAGACGCCTGGGTTTCATGCGCGAGTGGGGTTCCTTCGCTCTTCAGGATGCGGGAGAGAAGACGAACGGGTACGCCACTGCCACATCGTCGGACGGCTTGAAGGGGAAAATCCAGGCTCGTATCACGGTGCGGATGCAGGCCGCCACCGCCTCGTTGCCGAGGGTGTTCTCTTCGATGTCCACGTCGGAAGCGCGGCCGGCGGGCGTGATGGAGAAGCGCACCACCACCTTGCCCTTGAGCGAAGGGTTGCGCTTCAGCTCCTTCTCGTAGCAGTTGATGATGGCCTTGATGCGCTGCTTGACGTAGCGGTTGAGCGCTTCGCGGTCCACGTCCGCGCTGTCCACCTCGGGCGCCGCGTCCTTCACGCGGCCGGAGACGCGGGCGTCGCCCTTCTCGCCCATGTTCACGTTGCCGCCGCCGCTGGTGCCGAGGTCGCCAATGCCGGCCACGCTGCCGGAGCCGCCGCCGCGCGGTCCTCCGGAGCCGAGCGCGTCTGCAGTGGCCACGCCCACGCCGCCCGCGCCGGCCAGCGCGCTGGCGATGTCGCCGCCGCCGGTGCCGCCGCCGAGCACGTCTTCAAACGCGCCGGTGCCGCCGCCGGAGGAGCCGAGAATCTTCAAGAGGCCCTTGGAGGCGACCTTCTGCGCGATGGCCGCCTTCTTCGCCGCGGGGTCCTGCCCGCCGGCGGGCTTTTCGGTCTTCTTGGCGGTGTCCTTCTTGTCGTCCTTCTTGACCTCTTCCTCGCCGCCCGCCTGGGCCACTTCCTTCGGCTCCGGCGGCTTCTCAATCTTGACCGGGATGAGGACCTTCGCGAACCGGTCCGGCAGCTCGTCCAGCGCGAGCTCGCGCTCCACCGGCTTGGGCGAGAGCATGATGCAGGTGGCGCCGGAGAAGTGCAGCACCAGCGAGCTGGCCAGGATGATGAAGAACAGCTGGTCCACCGACTGCCAGAACGACCCGCGGATGGCCGGCGGGAGCTCCGTCTTCACCGGCTCGGGCGGCGGCAGGACGAACTGGAAGAGGAGGGTGATTTCTCCGAGGGTAATCTTCCCCTTGGCAGAGTCCGTCAGCGGCAGCACGTAGACGTTCCCGCGCTTCTTCGCCAACCCCTGCGACCGCAAGGACGCGAAGTCCACGTCGGAGGTCCCCAGCCGGACGCGCCCGTCCATCTGCTCCGTGAAGACCAGGAAGTACTGGTGCGCCTTCACCTCGAAGACGGGGAACGACGGCGGCAGGTTGGAGGCCGGCACCACGAAGGTGTTCCGCGCCTCCTGGCCGACGGTCACGTTCTCGCGCTTCCGGAGGTGGCGCTCCTCGATGATCTTGCCGCCCTGGATGACGCCGACGCGCAGGATTTTGCTGGAGGGGGTGGAGGCCATGGTTTTCTCGAGGCGGTGAAGGTGACGTGACGCTCTGGGACGACGCCTCTTTGACTCGTTGGGGGGAGACCAGGTTCCGTGCGGCCTGTTTCGCTGGGTGGCTAGAAGGGGTCTTTTTCGACGCTCTTGACCACCTTGGGGACGAAGCTCTCCGACTTGTTGAGCTCGTCGAAGTTCAGGTTCGATCTCTGAAGGATGTAGAACGCCTGCGGTTTCTGAATCCGACCCTCCACCGTGATTGCGTCCAGGCGGATGACCTTCTTCTTCTTCCCGGTGGACTGCGCAATGCCCCCCTGTGCAAGCCCGGCGGTGGCGAGAGTAGCCAGAACCATCCACGAAGCCAACGTTCTGGATTTCGACATGGACCGTCTCCTCTTTCCGCCGGATGCGTACAGCCGACTACTTCTCATCGCCCGAAACCTTGCCTGACGCGCCGGTCGTCTTCGGCTTCGGCGGCGGGATGTCATCGTCGCGCAGCTTGGTGCCGCCGCCCGTCCCCGTGTTGGCCGCGGCCGCCGGGGCCGGGGCGTCCTCCTCGCCCAGCTTGGAGGCAGGCGCACCCTTGCCGCCCTTGCCCGCCTTCGCCGCCTTCTTGGCCTGCGCTTCGGCCTCCGCCTTGGACTTCTTCTCCGCGGCAATCCGGTCAGCCTCGGCCTTCTTGTCCGCGGCGAGCTTGTCGGTCTCCGCCTTCTTATCCGCGGCCACCTTGTCTTCTTCCGCCTTCTTCTTGTCCGCGGCTTCGCGCTCCACCCGCTTGAGCTGGTCCTTCTTCTCCCGCTCGCGGCGGCGCTCTTCCTTCTCGATGCCCTTGTTCGCGTCCTTCACGTACTGCTCGACGCGGTCGTCCTTGCCGCCCTTGCCGCGGTACTGGTCGAAGTAGGAGAGCGCGGTCTTGTAGCGCTCCACCGCGTCCATGTTCGGAACGTCCGAGTCCAGGTGAAGAATGGCGAGGTTGAAGTACGTGTCCGCCAGGTCCGGGCGCAGCTTCAGCACCTGCTTGTACTGGGAAATGGCCTTCGCGTTGTCCTGCTTCCCCCGGTACGCGTTGCCCAGGTTCAGCCGCGCGTTGGCGAAGTCCGGCGCCGCGTTCACCGCGCCCTCCAGCTCCCGCACCGCGGACTCGTAGTCCTGCGCTTCGTTGAGCATGGTGCCGTAGTTGTTGCGCGCCTCCGCGAAGTCCGGCTTGAGCGTGGCCGCCTGGCGGAAGTTCTCCAGCGCCGCCGGCTTCTGCTTGAGGGCCAGGTTCACCAGGCCCAGCGCGTTGTGGGTGGACGCGTCGTTCGGGCCCACCGCCCGCGCGTTCTCCAGCACCATCTTCGCGAGCTCGAACTTCTGTTCGCGGTAATAAATCTGCGCGAGCAGCTGCATGGCCCGCACGTTCCGCTCATCCGCCTTGAGGACCTTCTTGGCCTCGTTGGCGGCCACCTCCAGCTTGTTGGTGTGCACCAGCGCCACCACCAGCGCGGTGCGCAGCCCCAGCGAGCCCGGGAATTCGGTGATTTTCCCGCGCAGCTGCGCCTCAATCTGCGCGGACCGGCCGGTCCGGCAGTAGAGCCGGGTGAGGTAGTCCCAGGCGGCGTCCTGGTCCGGCTTCACCTCCAGCGCGCGGCGGTAGGCCTTCTCCGCCTGGTCCAGCAGCGCCTGGCGCTCATAGACGACGCCCAGGTTCGTCCACGCGTAGTCCAGCTTGGAGTCCCTATCCACCACCCGGCGGAGCTCCCGCTCGGCGGTCATGGAGTCGCCCTTGGTGGACGCCTCCAGCGCGCGCGCAAACGCGTCCCGGACCTGCGGGTCTTGCGTGGCCTTCGGCGGCTCCACAGGGGCGGGCGCAGGCGCGGCGACCGGGGCAGGGGAGGGTCCGCCCGCGGCGGGCGCGGCCGTCGCCTGCCCGGGGGGAGGCGTGGCCTTGGGCTGCTCCACCGGGGCGGCGACCGGCTTGGGCGCGTAGGGAACTTCGGGCGTCTCCCCGGCGGCGACCTGCGCGGTGCTCTGCTGCGAGCTGGCGGCGCTGGGCGTGGTGGCGCAGCCGAAGCCCGCCCAGGAGGCGAAGAGGACACCCAGCAGCGCGCGAGGGAGCTGGCTCATTTGTCACCGCCTCCGCTGAGCTTCTGGACGGAGACCGCTTCGCGCGTGGGGCCCTCGAGGCTGCCCACCAGGCCCTCGGGGTAGATGGCGTCCTGCGCGAACTGCTGCTTGGGGTCCTTGAGGACCGGGTACTCCTTGGGGCGGAAGCGGTTCAAGGACTCCAGCGTCTTCTTGGTCCACTCGTTGGAGATGCGGTTCTTGCGCGCCTCCTGGAGCGTGGCGGCGTAGCTCTCCACCGACTTGTCCTCGAGCGTCGCCGTCTGCTGCGCCAGAATGTCCTGGTAGGCGATGACCGCGTCCTCGCCCAGCCGCTTCACCTCTGGAGGCACCGGCGTTTCGATGATGGTGGCGGCGAAGCGCTCCAGCGCGTGGCCACGGCGGTACAGCGCAGCCAGCGTCCACTCCAGGCGCTTGTACTTGAAGACCTCGGCGTAGACGTCGTTGATCTTCTTCACCGCGTTGCGCTTGGCCGTGAAGCTCTGCTCCAGCTGCTTGCCCTTGCCGCCAATCTTCAGCCGGTCGAACTCCTTGAACTGGTATTCGGCCAGCTGGAACCGCGCCTGCGCCGCCGCCTCCGCCGCGATGGGGTGGGTGTCCGGCGCGAGCTTGCGGCGGTCAAACTCCTCCGCCGCCGAGGCGTAGGCCTTCCGGGCCTCACTCTCCTGGGAGAGCTTGCTGAACGCGTCCCCCATCCGCTTCTTGGCGTCCACCACCAGCTCCACCTGCGCGGTCTGCCCGGAGAACTTCTTCACGAAGCCCTCCAGCGCCTTAATCTCCCCGCGCCAGTCGCCCTGCTTCTCGTAGATGAGGACCGCGCGGTACTGGTTCTTCGGCGCGTCCTCGGTCTTGGGGAACAGCTCCGCGTAGCGCAGGAACGCGCTGGCCGCGTCGTTGTACCGTTGCTGGCCCTCCAACAGCCGCGCGGCGTTGAAGAGCGCGGCCTCGCGGTCCTTGGACGCGGGGTAGTCCTTCACCAGCTTCTGGTAGCTCTGGACCGCCTTGTCGAAGTCGTACGAATTCTCCGCGTTCACCGCCACGCGGAAGAGGGCGGCGTCGGCCAGCTTGGAGTTGGGGTACTCGCGGAAGATGCGCTCGTAGAGCTTCAGCGCGGAGTCGAACCGGCGGACATTCTCGTACGCCACCGCCGCGTTGTTGAGCGCCTTGTCAGCGAACTCGTGCTTGGGCTCTTCGTCTACCAGCTCGATGTACTTCTTGGCCGCGTTGTCGAAGTCCCCCTTCTGCATCAGCTCATCCGCCAGCTTGAACCGGCCGGCGAGCTTGAACTTGACCAGGTCCTTGTACAGGTCGCTCTTGGGGTCGATGACGTCGGTGTTCGCCGCCAGGCGGGCGGAGACCTCTTCCACCGCCTTCCAGTTCTTGTCGATGAGGAAGCTCTCGACGATGAGGTTGGTGGAGAACTTCGCCACCTCGTTCTGCGGGTAGTTCTTGACGATGTCTTCGAAGCGGCGCCGCGCTTCGGTCAGGTCATTGTGCGAGTAGAAGATCTCCGCCGCCTTGTAGGCGATGCCCGGGGCCTTCTCCTCCTTCGGCAGCTTGGTCACGTAGGCGTCCGAGTCCGCCACCAGCAGCTGCTCCGAGGGCGCCAGCGGCACCTGCACCACCGGCTGGCCCTCCGGCCGTTCGTTGGAGCGCAGCGGCTTCAAGTCCGGAATCTTCTGCGCGCGAATCTCCTGCTCCACGTGCTTCTGCCGCGCGAGCACCGCCGCGAACGCCGCGTCCGCCAGGAACCGGTTGTCCTGCGACGAGTCGCGCACGAGCTCGTACGTCTTGGCCGCGGGCTCGAACTGGAAGGAGTTGTAGAGGCACTCCGCGTAATAGAACTGCATCTCGTACGCGCTCTTCGCGCGCGGGAAGCGCGTCAGGTACGTGCCGTACGCCTTGGCCGCGGTCTCGAAGCCCACCTTGGCTTCGGCGAACTTGCCCTCCTGCTTGTACTGGAGCGCCTGCTGGTGGTGGTAGATGGCCGTCGAATAGAGGCTGCGCTCCGCCAGGTCCTGCGCGCCCGCCAGCACGTCCGGGTCCCGCTTGTACTTCTCGTGCCACGGCGTCCCCGGGCCGAAGTTGTTGGAGAGCTTCTCGGACTCCGTGAAGGCCTCCTCCAGCTTCCGGTCCCGTTCAAAGGCCTGGATGATGCGCTGCTGAATTTCCGGCGCGTCCTTGGCCAGCGGGTCCCTCGCCAGCACCAGCCGGTAGGCGGCGATGGCGTCCGCGTGCTTGGTCTGGTCGAAGTAGACGTTGCCAATGCGCCGGTAGATTTCGGCTTCGTAGGGGCGGCCGCCAATCTTCTGGAACTTCTCCTGCGCCTTGGCGATGGAGCCCCACTTCTCGTCCGCGTAGCTGATGGCCGTGTACTGCAGGGCTTCGTTGCGCAGGTCGCCGCCGACGTCCTCGTCGCCCTTGTCCTTCGCCTTGGCCTGGTAGTAGTCGGTCAGCGCGATGAACTTGTCGACCGCGTCGTCGAACCGGTCCATCCGGTAGTAGGTCCAGCCCAGCTTGTAGAGGGCCTTGTCGAAGAGCGGGTGGGTGGTGTCCTGCGTGGCGGCCTCATAGGCCTCGGCGGCGCGGGCCAGCGCGTCAGACTCGTTGTACGCGTCGAAGTAGTACTCGCCAATCCGGACCCAGGCCTCGATGGCGAACTTGCTCTTCGGGTAGGCGGCGATGAGCTGCTGATAGGCCTCGCGGCTCTTCTCGAACTCGTTCTGCTTCTCCAGGCAATAGCCCAGCAGGTAGTAGGCGCCGTCGTTCAGGCGGTACTGCGGGAAGCGCGTGATGAGGCGGCGGTAGAGGGCAATGCTCTTGCCGAAGTCCACCACCGGCTCCGCCGGCGGCGTCACGTTCGCCCCCGGGTCAATCTTCTTCAGCTTCTCTTCGTAGTCGCGCATGGCCACGATGTGGTCATCGCTGCTGCGCTCGTAATAGAGCTCCGCCAGGCGGAACATCACGTCGGGCGTGTACTTCGCGTCATCCGGGTAGCGCTGAAGGAACTCCTCGAACTGGGCGATGGCGTCCAGCCGCTCCTTGCGCTCAATCACCTCGAGGTCGCGGATGGCCTTCTCGTAGCTGTTGGCCAGGGTGTTCCGCTTCTCCTCGTACTTCTTCTCCACCAGCAGCTGCACCTCGTGGCGGAAGTCCTTGGATTCGGTCTCGTACTCTTCCAGCGCGCGGGAGATTTCCTCCAGCTGCTTCTCCTCCTGCGGCGTGCGGCCCATCCCCTCCAGGTAGCGGGTCTTCTCCTTCTTCCCTTCGGGCACCACGTCCGCCTTGGTGGCGCCCGCCGGCTCCGGCAGGGTGGGGCCCGCGGCGGGGGCGGGCGCAGGCGCGGCGCCGGGTTTGGCGGGGGCCGGCTTGGCGGGCTTGGCCGCGGTCGGCTTGGCGGCCGGTCCGGCCACCCCGGTCTCCGTGCGCGGCTTCTCCGCGGCGGGCTTGGCCGGCTTCTTCCCGGCAGGCTGCGCGAGGCCCAGCGCCGCGGGCAGCGTCAGGAGCAACACGAGCGTGCGGTGGTTGGCAGGCATCTAGTCGACGTCCTTGAGCACTTCCTTGAACTCTTCGTCCAGGGCGCGGAGCTCACGGTCCTTCTGCGAGGAGAGCTTCTGGATTTGCGAGGTCTTGTCCTGCTTCCGCGTGAAGGCCACGTCTACGATGCCCACGTTCGCCTTGAGCACCAGGTCGTAGAACTGCTGCCGCACCCGCTTGAAGCTGTCGAAGGCGATGCGGCCCACCAGGTTGCGCGCGTTGCCGGAGACGTCCGTCACCTCCGCGCCGTAGCCGGAGAGCAGCGCCTGTTCGGCTGACACGCTGTCGCGGATGAGCTTCCCGCGGCGGGTGACCTGGTCCCGCAGAATCTTCTTGGCCGCCGCCACCCGCTCGCGCAGGCGGTCGTTGCGTTCCCGGGCGTCATGCGCGCGGCGCAGGACCTGGATGCTGTCGCCGGGGAGCTTGGACTCGGCGGTGGCGATGAGCTGGTGCTGCTGCTTGAGCAGCGCCTCCAGCTGGCCGCGCAGCTGGGACTCGCCGGAGATGGCCGCGTCTGCCGACGCGCGCTCCTGGGCCAGCACCTGCCGCAGGTCCTCCAGGTCCTTCGCCAGCGCGCTGAGCGACTCCACCTCATGGCGCAGCCGCAGCGCGAACTCCTTCTCATCCTGCGGCGAGCTGCCCTTGCGCAGGGCCTTGGTGTCGTCCAGCCACTTCTCCACCGCGGTGACGATGGCCTGCATGCTCTGGACTTCGTAGCCGAGCTTGAAGGCATCCTTGTCCATCGAGTCCACCTTGGACTGCATCCGCTGCCGGCGCGCTTCCACCTCCTTTTCGGTGGTGGGCAGGCTGGCCATCCGCGTCTTGAGCTCGGTGGTCTGCGCCCGCAGGCGGTCCAGCGCGGCGCGGTCATTGGAGGAGAGCTGGGACTCGACGAGCAGGCCTTCAATCTGCACCAGCGCCTGTTCCACCTGCGCCAGGGCGGTGTCCACCGCGTCCGCGCGGGTGTAGCCCTCTTGCAGCGCGGGGAAGGTCTCCAGCCCGCGCTCGTCGATGGCCTTCAGTACGCGGTGGGCAATCTCTTCGGCCTCGCCCACGCCGCGGCGGCCCTGCTCCAGGTCGTTCACCATCCGGACCGCGTCCGCCACCTCGCGCTGGGTGGTGGCCCACTTGAGCGCCACCTGCGGCAGGAGCGAGGCGACGTCCAGGTTCCGTTCGTTCTTGGCGAGCAGGTTGTCGAAGTACGCGACAGGATCTTTGTGGACCTGGAGGAGCGCCTTCACCTCCTCGTAGACCGGGTCATAGGTGTTGATGACCAGGTTGTACGTGTCGTTGGCCTCGCCGTAGCGCTGGAGCTTGAGCAGCAGGTGGCCCTGGAGGATCTGCGCCTCCGGCGCCATGGTGGAGTCCGGCGCCACCAGCAGGAGGATGTCGGTGGCGTTCTTGGCCTTCTCGTAGTGGCCCTTGCGGACGTGCACCCAGGCGATTTCGTAGAGCGAGTCCACGAAGTATTCGCTCTCGCGCGGAATCTCCTGGTACCGGTCCAGCGCCTCCGTGAAGAGGACGTCCCGCTGCTTGGGCTCCAGGCCCTCCTCGCCGCCGAGCTCATAGAGCACGCGCCCGAGGGAGAGGTTGGCCAACTCCCGGACCCGCAGCGCGCGCTCGCCGGTGGTCTGGTCCGCGGTGATGCGCTTGAACCGCTCAATCGCCGCGGCCCAGAGCTCCTTGCGCTTGGCCTTGTCGAGCTCGCCCAGCTGCACCTGGCTCACGCCCAGGAAGTACTCCGCCTGCAGCCGGAACGGGTTGTTGGGGTCCGCCACCATCGGCGCGAACACCTTCTCCGCCCGGCGCAGCCGCTCATCGCGCGGCAGGTCGCTCCGCTTGAACTGCCACTTGCCGTAGACGTAGGCGATCTCCGGCTCCAGGTCCCCCGACGGCGAGAGCTGGCGCGCCTGCGCGATGTACTCCTCGATGCCGTTGAACTCGTTCAGCCGCCCGGCGATCTCCAGATAGCGGCGCAGGGCGTCCTTGTAGTGGTCCGCCTTGAGGGCCAAAAGCTCACGCAGGTACAGCTTGGCGCCGATGAAGTTCTGCTGTTGATAGAGCGCGTCCGCCAGGAAGTAGAGCGCCTTCGCGTAGTTCTTGGCGCCCTTGAAGCGCTTGTCGGCGACGAGGTCATAGAAGAAGACCGACGCGGACCCGAAGTCCCCAAGCAGGTACTGAATCTCCCCTTCGTTGAAGCGGCGCTGGAGCGCCTCCTCCACCGAAGGCTCTGCGCGCTCCGTGTACTGCGTCTCCACCACGCGGAGGTTGTCCTCGGCGTTCTTGAGCTGGCTGGAGACCTGGTCCACCTGGGTGGCCAGCTCCGGGAGAGAGGCCGCCTGCGCGAGCGGGGTGGCGCCGGCGAGCCAGAGCGCGCCTGCGGCCATCGCGCGCAGGTTGCTGCCCGGACCGCTGCGCTTCTTGAAGGGGGTGAGCGAGGACACGGACGAGTTCCCTATTGCTTCTCCGTCGGGGCAACGGCCTGGTTCTTCATCGCGGCGTCTTTGGCGACCTCGATGTCGTAGCGGACCGCGGGCCGGTCCTTGAGGTCGCTGGTGATGCCGCCCTTCTCGTAGCCGACGATCTTCACCGTGGTGACCTTGGCGGCCTCCGCGTTGAACGTGTAGCTGGAGGAGACCTTGAACTTGTAGCCCTCGAGGTAGCTGAAGACCCCGAAGCCGTGGCCGCGGTAGACCAGCCGCACGGCAATCTGGTGCTGGCCGGGGACAATGCGCCCGTTGAAGATCTCAAACTCGTCCCGCTTGTCGAGGTCGCCGTTGGCGTCCACCTTGGTGAAGATGGGCGCGCCGTCGAGCGCGTAGGCCACCGACTCCAGCACGAACGACGAGCCCATGTCGTTCTTGTGGTAGAGCACCGCGCGCGCGCCCGAGGAGAGATCTCCTCCGAGCACCGTCTCCTGCAGGAGCAGCAGCCGCGCCTTGGTGCGGAAGATCTTCTCCTTCAAGTCGATGACCTGCTCCTCCAGCGTCTTCACCCGCGTGTTGAAGGCTTCGTCGGCAGTCTGCACCGGCGCGGCCTTGGCCGTATCGCCCGCGGAAGCAGGCGGCTCAGCGGTGGCTCCCGCGGCTGGCTGCTCCTGGGCCGCAGCGGTCGAGGCGCAGATGAAGAGGAAGGCGAGAGCGGCGAAGGACGACGACGGTGAGCGCAGTGGAAGGGTCATGACCTTTGGCTCGACGAGACGGCCCTGTGACTATTTGGGTGCTTCATTCAAAGACAGCAGCTCTATCCGCCCTTGCGCAGCTCGGTCAGCACCAACTTTGCGACTGCCTTCAAGGTGTCGAACACGCCGACACCCGTCGGCGCGACAGCCTGGTACTCCGGCGAATTCCTGGGGTTGAGCACCTTGCGCATCTCTTCAAGTGAGACAGCGTTCGGCAGATCCCGTTTGTTGTATTGAATCACCGCGGGGATCTTGTTCAGGTCGTAGCCCTGCTCATTCAGGTTGACGCGCAGGTTCTCCAGCGACTCCATGTTCGCTTCCATGCGCTCCACCTGGGAGTCCGCCACGAAGACCACGCCGTCCACGCCCTTCAAGATGAGCTTGCGGGACGCGTCGTAGAAGACCTGGCCGGGGACCGTGTAGAGGTGGAAGCGCGTCTTGAAGCCGCGGATCTCTCCGAGAGAGAGCGGGAGGAAGTCGAAGAAGAGGGTGCGGTCTGTCTCCGTGGAGAGCGAGATCAGCTTGCCCTTCGTCTCCGGGTTCGTCTTGTTGTAGATGTACTGGAGATTCGTCGTCTTCCCGCAAAGCCCGGGACCGTAATAGACGATCTTGCAGTTGATCTCGCGAGATGAGTAGTTGATGAAGGACATGGCTTCCCGGGTTACTCGCTGAAAAGGTTGTCGATGTCGTCGTCGGAGATCTCGGCGAAGGGCGATCCGACTCCCGGACTGTCGGTCTTCTTGGTCAGCGCCTCGAAGATCTTCGCCAGCTCTTCAGAGGCCTTCTTGATACGAAGCCGGACCAGGCCGAGGCTCGTGCGGTTATCGAAGATGACGACGAGGACCACGCGCGTTCCGACGCGGGTCATGTACAGCGAGTCCTTCGCTCCCTCGTGATACTGGTTTGGAAACTCGTTTTCGCCGATCAGCTTCGCCAGGCCGCCCATCGCCGCGACGTTGCCTGCGGTGAGCGAGGCGAGCGACGTGGTGTCGATGTTCTGCGTCTGACCCGCGGCGGAGATCAGCTGGCCATTCGTGTCGACAAGGAAGACGACCTTCGCGTTCGCATCCTTGGTGAGGCGATCGCAGACCGCGTTGATCTTCGCGAACTCCTCTTCGTACATCACCAGTTGCGTGCCCATCGGCGTTGAACGCTCCCCTCCGCTGTCAACTGCTGCCCGCCGGTCCCTCAACTTTTTTGGAAGTGAATTCCGAGGGTTAGATGGCCCTTGGACGAGGATTTCTAGCAGACGCGACCGGGGGCAGCAAGGACCCCGAAAACCGGGCAAGCCTAGCGCGCGCGGTGGGGGACGGCGCATTTTTGAGCGGCGTTTCCGCAAAGCGTGTAGGCGCCCCCAAGCGCTCCTGCTCCTGTGCCCGCAGGAAGCGGTCTTCCTTTCTCGACCAGAAGCCTCCGTATAATCGGCGGCGCTTGCCTCCTTACTTCTCGTCGAGGAAATGGTTGGTGGGTGCGCTGCTCGCCGCAGCCGCGAGCGTCCCCGCCTGGGCCCAAAGCGCAGACGCAGACGCCGAATCAGAGGTCGCAGCGCCGGCCTCTCCCGCGGTAGGCGAGCTGCTCTCCGCGCGGGTACGCTACGGCGTGGTGCTCCGCAGCGGCAGCGCAAGCGACACCGGGCGCGGGCTCTCCTACAGCGGAATGACGCCGAACGACGTGGCGCTCTCGTTCTCCTACTACGGACGGGGCTACATCGGCGGCGCGCTCTTCGCCCAGCGTGAGGGCTTCTCACTGCTGGATGATTCGGGGGCGCAGGTGACGGCGGGCGGGCTGCTGCGGGCGAGCGCCGGTCCGAGCGGCCGGGTGGCCTTCGGACCTTTCAAGATTGAGTTGATGGTCGGCTACGGGTTCGCGCAGCTGCCGCTGTTCGGCTCCACGTCCTCACCACAGCTGGCGCCTGCGCAGCGCCACAGCCTGATGCTGGCCAGCCGTGCCACGCTGTCGCTCCCGGCCGGGCTCTCGCTGGAGGCGCGCGGCGAGCTCCCCATCGCGCTGGCGACCCAGGACAACTTGGGCCAGAGCGGGCGCAGCTCTGGCTTCGGCGTGGGCGGCGCGCTGGGCGTGGCGCTCTTCCACATCGACAAGGCGCGGTTCTCCGCGGTGGCGGACTACCAGTTCGTCTCCGACTCGGTGACCAGCGCCACCAATGAGGTGTCCTCACAGACGCTGTCGCGGATTGGCCTCTCCATTGAGGTGGCGCTGCTGGACCGGCTCCCGGAGCAGAAGGTGGAGCTGGGGGCGCTGCGGGTGACCGTGGTGGACGAGACCACCGGCGCACCGCTGGAGGGCGCGGCGGTGACGCTGGAGCAGGATGGGCGCGGCGAGCAGGTGGTGGCGCAGGGGCCGGGGACGTTCTCCGGCAGCGCGCTGACGCCCGGGACCTACGTGGCCAAGGCCAGCGCGCCGGGCTACCTGCCGGGCGAGGGCACGACGTCGGTGGTGGGCGGCAGCGACGGACAGCTGTCGGTGGCGCTCAAGAAGGAGCCGCCCAAGCGCGGCGCGCTCACGGTGGTGGTGACGGACAAGGAGTCCGGCAACCCGCTGGCCGGCGCAACGGTGCGGGTGCGCGGTGAGGAGTACATCTCCAACGCGGCAGGCGAGGTGAAGCTGGTGGAGCTGCGGCCGGGGCCCGCCGAGGTCGAGGTGATGGCGAAGGAGTTTGTCGCCACCAGCGAGGTGGGCACGGTGGTGGCGGGGCTGGTGTCCAACGTGCCGGTGCTCTTGAACCGCGCGGCCAAGCCCATCCCGGCGACCATCAACGGCCTGGTGCGCAGCACGCGCGGCGGCAAGCCGGTGGCGGCGGAGCTGGAGATTCCGGAGGCGAAGCTGAAGGCCCGCGCCAGCGCGACGGGCGCGTTCTCCCTCCGCGTGCCGGGTGGCACCTACCGCGTCATCATCTCTGCCGACGGGTACCTCACGCAGAACAAGAGCGTCACCGTGCGAGACGGTGACCAGGCCATCTTCAACGTGGATCTGCATCCATCCTCCAGGTGATGGGGCCCAAAACCCACCGATGGCTGGCCGTGGTGCTGACCGCAGCGCTGGTGGCCTGCCCGGAGCCTGAAGACGCGCCGGATGCGGGAGCGGGCGCCACGCCTGTGGCCCACCTTCAGAAGGTAGCGGGGAAGGTGACGCTGGAGCGCGGCGGGCAGCGGGGCGCGGCGGAGCTTGGCTACCTCTATGTCGGGGACGCCATCGAGACCGGAGCGCAGAGCTCCGCGGTGGTGCGCTTCGGCGGTGGGCGGTTGGTGGAAGTGGGGGCAGACGCGCGCTTCGTCGTCGCGGAGAAGGACGGCGGGCTGGTGCTGGAGGTGGCTCGCGGCTTCGTGCTCAGCCGCATCCCTTCGAAGGCGGCGCTGGCCCCGGGCGAAGGCCAGGACGCGACGGTGGCGCTGTCCATCGTCACGCCCTTCGGCGTGACGCGGGTGGGCACGGGCGACAACTCGGTGTCCATCGACGTCAACAAAGAGCGCGCGCGGGTGGAGGTGCTGGCGGGTGAGGTGGAGCTCATCTCCCGCAACGGCAAGCTGGCGCGGGCGGACCTGGGCGCGAAGGCGGAGCTCGGCGTGGGAGACGTCACCATTTCGCGGCCGTCGGTGGAGCTCTCGCCGATGGCGGTGGAGATTGTCTCGGTAACGGGGCGCGCGGAGCTGCGGCGCAAGGACAAGAAAAGGTGGGAGGTGGTTGGCAAGGCAGGCGCCACGCTGGCGTCTGGAGATTCCATCCGCGGGAAGGACGGGCGGACCACGCTGCGCCCGCAGGGCGGAAAGCTGTCGCTGGCGTTCACCCCGGGGACAGAGCTGACGCTGGTGGACAGCGGCAAGGCCGGCAACGTGGAGGAGGCCAAGGTGGAGCTGGCCCGGGGGACCCTGGAGCTGGACCTGCCGGTGGCGGAACGCAGCCGCGTGACAGTGGGCACGCTGCAGCTGGAGAGCGAGTTGGGCGGGCGTGTCACGGTGTCGAAGACGGGGGACGGGCTGGCGGTGAGCTCCTTCACCGGTGACGTCACGGCGCGCTCCGGAGAGAAGGAGCAGGTGGTGCGCGCGGGCGAGCAGGCCTTGATGAAGACCTCGGGCGAGGTGCAGGCCGCGTCTCTGGACCGCCCCGCGCTGGTGCTGCCGCCGAAGGGGGGCCTCAAGGTGTTTCATCCCGGCATCGACCGCGCGCTGTTGAGCTGGGAAGGCGAGCCCGGGGACTACCGCGTGGTGGTGTCCAGCGATGGGCAGCACACGCAGCCGGTGCTGGGCGGCGTGGTGCATGCAGCGGAGGCGGTCATCCCGGTCCCCGCGCGGGGAACGCTGTACTGGAAGGTGCTGGCGGCGCAGGGTGACACCGAGGTGGCGAAGGGCAGCGCGACGTTTTCGCCGGAGCCCACCCAAAAGGACCTGGCCCGCCTGCGCAACGAAGTGGAGGACGGCTCCGAGCGAACCACCATCTACTTCCAGGACAAGCCGCCGGCGGTGACGTTCCAGTACAAGCCAGAGGACAAGGCCGTGCAGTACCACCTCCAGGTCTACGCGTTCGGCGCGCTGGAGAAGACCCTCGCCGAGAAGATGTCGAAGGACGTGTCGGTGGCGCTGGAGGCGGGCGCGCTGGGGGAGGGGAAGTACCTGTGGCAGGTGACGCCGCAGGACGCTGCCGGCAAGCCGCTGCGGGCGGGCCGCATGAACCGGTTGGAGATTACTTACGACAATTCCGTCCCCTCCATTGTCGTCAAGGCGCCCAGGAATGGAGATGTAGTCAGAGGGGCGACCATTCCTGTTTCAGGGATTGCGCCGCTGGGAACGAAGGTGTTTGCAAACGGAAAGTCATTGCCGCTGGACGGCAAGCACCGTTTTGACGCGCAGGCTTCACCGACTGGCCGGCCGCCCCTTATTATCTTTCGGACAGCGCGAGGAAATGGAGCGGACGTATTCACGATACGTACCCTCCGGCGCGCCCGGTAAGGTGATGCGAGCGACAGACTTGACCAGCCCCGCGACGGCGCCGCTCGGTCCCACGCCGGCAGTGGTCAACGCTGTTCGCCCCTTCGGAAAATATTTCCTTGTTCGCAAGCTCGCGGAAGGCGGGATGGCGGAGATTTTCCTCGCCAAGCAGGTGGGCGCGGAGGGCTTTGAACGGAACGTCGTCATCAAGCGGATGCTTCAACACCTCACGCACGTGACTGAGTTCGTCACGATGTTTCTGGATGAGGCGAAGCTGGCGGTGCGGCTCGCGCACCCCAACGTGGTGCAAATCTACGAGCTCGCGCTGGCGGATGGTTGCTACTACATCTGTATGGAGTACCTGGCCGGTGAGGATTTCTCGGCCATGCTGCGCACCGCGGCGCGCAGGCGTGAGTACGTCCCGCTCAATGTGGTGGCGCGGGTGGTGGCGGACGCGGCGGCGGGGTTGCATTTCGCGCACGAGTTCCGGGGTGAAGAGGGTGAACCGTTGCAGATTGTTCACCGCGACGTGTCACCCTCGAACATCTTCGTCACGTATCAGGGCCAGGTGAAGATGTTGGACTTCGGCATCGCCAAGGCCGAAGTGCGGATCGCCAACACCACCGCGGGCGTGGTGAAGGGCAAGTACATGTACATGTCGCCCGAGCAGGCGGGCGGCGCGTCGGTGGATTGTCGCGCGGACGTGTTCTCGCTGGGCGTCAGCCTTTACGAGGCGTGCACCAACACCCGCCCGTTCGCGAGGGAGAACGACCTCGCGGTGCTCAACTCGGTCCTCAAGTGTGACTTCATCCCCCCGCGCCGCGTGCGGCCGGACCTCCCGCTTGAGCTGGAGGCCATCATCCTCAAGGCGATGGCCGCGAAGGTGGAGGAGCGCTACCAGAGCGCGGCGGAGGTGGCGGCCGACCTGGAGACCTTCATCGCGAGCACCAGCTCCGCGACGGGCGGCGGGCAGGTGGGGGCGTACATCCAGTCCCTCGTTGGAATCGAACGCGTCAACAGCCGGACGCGGATTCAAACCCTGGCGGCGATGGCTGCGCAGGGCGTGGATGTGCCGGGGTTCACCAACCCGCTGAGCCCGAAGACGCTGCCGGAGCCACGGCCTGTGGCGCCGAGCGATGACGGTACGCGGGTGGTGGGGCCGCCCAGCCAGGTGCGCCCCGCCCCGTCGCGGCGAGGGCCGCTGGTGATTGCCGCGCTGGCCGGGATGGTGCTGACGGCGGGCCTGGCGGTGCTCTTGCGTCCGCCGCCACGGGAGTCCACCCCGGTGCCGGCGCCGCCCGTCGCTGTGGCGCAGCCCCCGCCGGTCATCAAACCGGTGGAGCAGCCCGTGCCGACCGACTCGCCGAAGCCGCCGGACGTGAAGCCTGCGGTGGCTTCGCAGCCGCGGACGAGCCGCAAGCCCGTCACGCTGGATGAGGCGGAGATCAAGAGCCGGCTGGCGAACTATCAGCGCGTTGTCTCTCCCTGCTTCGTGGACCACCGGGACGACCTGGCGAGCGAGACCGGGCAAATCATGTTCGCGCTCACCATCCTCAACACCGGGAAAGTCGTGAACGCGAAGGTGCTGGGAGAGCTGGCTGGCAAACCCGTGGGCCGCTGCGTGGAGCAGAAGCTGGCCAAGCTCCGCTTCCCGCCCAACACGGACGACGAGCTCACCTTCAACGCGGGTTTCAACTACAGCGTCCGGTAGTGCTCCGCCCAGACCGAATTGATTCCACCTGCAACCCCGTTCGCGTCGAGCGTAGCGCCGCGCAGCGGCGCGTAGTCGAGACGGCGGCACTGCCGATGGAGGGCACAGCGCCCTCCCGCCTGTCGGCGCGACCCGAGAGCGCGAGGAGGGCGTGCGTGGGCCCTGCCACGTCTCGACTACGCGCCGCTGCGCGGCGCTACGCTCGACGCGAACGGGGAGACGACGCTGTGCTCAATGTGCTGCGGGCGAAGCACTGGCTTCCGGCAACCCGCTGGAGTTGCACGCCCTGACGCCGAATCAGCGCGATGGCGCGGCGTGTCTACGCCGAGCCGGCGTAACTCCGGCAGGCCTCCCGACGAGAACCCGCTGGCACCCTGGTTGCTATGCCGCACCGGCTCCCAGGCGGCCCGTCCGCATTTGGCAGGTGTTTCATGCACGTCGTCGGCTTTGTGTTGGTCGCGTCCATCACGTTTGGAATTGGAACGCTCATCCAGGCGGCGCTCCACATTGTGTTTGGCCATCAGAGGTTGGGCGGGCCGCTCTACCGAAATCACCTGATGTTTCACCACGCGCAGTATTCGCGGGGCGTCATCACCACGCCGCGGTACCTCGACGAGGAACGGACCAACACGCCGTTCTACCTGGTGCCTGTCTTCGGGATTGTGTTCCTGGGCTATCGCCTGCTGCCACCGTCGCTGTTCCTGGGCTGCGCGGTGGGCGCCCTGGTGGCGTACGCGGTTCAGGTCTACGTCCACGTGCAGTTTCACCTCGTCGCGTCACCCCTGCAGCGCTTCCACGGGTTTCTCCAGTTGCAGCGGCTGCACGCGGTCCACCACCGGGACATGACCAAGAACCACTCCCTGGTGTTTCCGCTCTGGGACAAGCTCTTCGGCACGTTCGAGCCGGCGGAGCCCGTTTCGCCTGAGGCGAAGCAGCCGCCCAAGGGGCCCCGCTCCGCGCTGCTCTCCGGGAATCTGCCGGACCTTCAGGGAGACAAGCTGGACTTCGCGGTTCGCTGCGAGCGCGACTTCGGCGGCATCGTCCAGCTGCGGCTGTGGAACCAGCCCTTCTTCATGGTTTCGGATCCCGCGCTCATCTCCGAGGTGCTGATTTCCAAGCACCGCAACTTCACCAAGCCCATGCCGCTGAAGGCCTTGGGCGCGGTCTTCGGCAACGGGCTGCTCACCTCGGAGTACGACCTCTGGCATCACGACCGTCGCATCCTGCAGCCGGCCTTCCACCGGGACCGTTTGGATGCCTGCACAGCCACCGCTGCGGACTGCGCCGCGCGCGCGGTGGACGGCTGGGCCGACGGGTCCACCCAGGACCTCTACGCGCAGATGGGCACGCTGTGCCTGGACGTCTTCGCGCGGTCACTGCTTGGGGAGGTGCTGGGGGAGGAGAAGGCGGTCCTGCTGGAGTGCGCGTCCGCGCTTCAGGATTCGAACCGGCGGTTCACCTGCCTGCCGAAGGAGCGCCTGCCGTTCCCTTCGACGCGGCGGCTCTGGCGGGCCTGCGCCGCGGTGGACGCGCTGGTGTACCGGCTGATTGCCCGGAGGCGGGCAACGCCGAAGGACGGGAATGACTTGCTGAGCGTCCTGCTCCGGGCGCAGTCGCACGGCGACGCGGTCCTCACGGACCGGCAGATTCGGGACGAAGTCGTCACGATGTTCATGGGCGGCCACGAGACCATCGCCGCCGGAATCTGCTGGGCGCTCTATCTCCTCGCCAGCCACCCCGAGGCCGCAGCGCGGGTAGAAGAGGAGGTGGACTGCGTGCTTGAGGGCCGCGCGCCCGGGATGCAGGACCTCGCGCGGCTCCCCTTCACGGGGCAGGTCATCAAAGAGACCTACCGGCTCTACCCGCCGGCCTACCAGATTGGCCGGGTGAGCATTGATGCCTGCGACATCGGCGGGTACCGCATCCCGGCCAAGGCGCACGTGTTGATGTATCAGTGGGCGGTGCACCGCTCGGCCCGGCACTACGACCAGCCGGAGGCGTTCCGCCCGGAGCGCTGGACGCCGGAGATGACGCGCGCGCTCCCGCGCTTCGCCTACTTTCCCTTCGGCGGCGGACCGCGCACCTGCATTGGCGCGTCCTTCGCCACGATGGAGACGACGGCAGTGCTCGCCACCATCGCCGCGCGCTGCCGGCTCACGCTCGCGCCGGGGACGGAGGTGGCTCCGGATCCCGCGGTCACCCTGCCGCTCCGAGGCAACCGCCTCCCGATGCTCGTCCAGCGCCGATAGACGGGCCGGCTAGAGCTCCCGGCGGGCGGTGAGGGCGCGGGCCAACGTGGCCTGGTCCGCGAACTCCAGGTCTCCGCCCATCGGCAGGCCCTGGGCAATCCGGCTGACTTTGAG
The DNA here is from genome assembly GCA_044230055.1 of Myxococcaceae bacterium. Lineage (GTDB taxonomy): Bacteria > Myxococcota > Myxococcia > Myxococcales > Myxococcaceae > JBGART01. The sequence continues at coordinate 29,605 of JBGART010000019.1, forward strand.
GCCCATCGGCTTGAGCAGGCGGGTGAGGTAGAGCGCTGTCGCTTCGCCTTCGACGTCCGGATTGGTGGCGAGGATAACCTCCTCAATGCGGCCTTCACCCAAGCGGCTCAGCAGCTCCCGGATGCGGAGTTGATCGGGGCCGACACCCTCCAGCGGCGAGAGCACGCCGTGCAGCACGTGGTAGCGGCCCTTGAATTCGCGGGTCTTCTCCACGGCCAGCAGGTCCGCCACGCCCTCAATCACGCACAGCGTCCGCTCCTCCCGCCGCGAGTCGCTGCAGTAGCCGCACAGCTGCGCGTCGGTGAGGGAGAAGCACTGGCTGCACAGGCGGACCTTCTCCACCATCTCGCTGATGGCGCCGGAGAGCTCGCGGGCGTAGCCGTCCGGTGCGCGCAGGATGTGGAACGCCAGCCGCTGCGCGGTCTTCTCGCCGATGCCGGGCAGCTTGGCCAGCTGGGCCACCAGTCGGTTGAGAGGGTCAGGCGTCATTTGAATCAGGTCACGCCGGGGATTTTCACGCCGCCGGAGATCTTCTGCAGCTCCTTCTGCATGTGCTCGCGGCTGAGCGCCAGCGCTGCGTTCACGCCGGCCGTCACCAGGTCCTCGAGCATGGACGTGTCCGCCGCGTCGATGGCCTTCGGGTCAATCTTGATGGAGCGGATTTCCTGCACGCCGTTGGCGACGACAACGACCAGGCCGTCGCCCGCCTTGCCCTCCACGGTTTCGTTGGCGAGCTCCTGCTTGCGCTGCTCAATCTTCTCGGTGAGCTTATTGGCCTGACGGATGAAGTAGTTGAGGTCGATGCCGGGCATTGAAGACGTCCTTCGAAAAAATGAGGGGCGAACCTAGGGAAAGGCGCAGCGTTTGTCTCGCGCCTCAGTCGTCCGGCGGAGCAGGCGCCGGCGCGGGCCGCGGCTCCTCAAGCACCTGAATGTGTTCAATCTCTCCGCCCAGGAGCTTCAGTGTGGCGCGGACAGCAGGGTGGGTGCGGATGCGGGACTCCGCGGACTTCTCCCGTTCTGCCTTCCCCTTCGCGTCCACCTCCGCCACGCTCGGAGCCGCCGACGCGTAGGCCTGATCGCTCTCCTCGACGAACAGCTGCATGGGGCGCTGGAAGAGCTCGGTCAGCGTCTTCTCTATCTGCGCTTTCCCGTTGCCGGTCACCGTGGCGCGGTGGAACGCGGCCTCCTTGCCGAACGCGAGCCGCATGCCGCGCGGCTCTATCCCCAGGAGCCGGGCATGCCCGAGCGACGTGCCGTGCCGGCCGGAGACCGCCTTGACCGCCTCCACCGCATCACGCCACGTCGGGGGAGGGCGTCCGGCCCGCGTCAGCGGCGCGGCCGCAGGGTCACTCAGCTCATCCTCAGATGCGTCCTCCACTGGAGCAGCGGCGGGCAGGCACTCGCCCGACGCGCAGCCCTCGGCGGAACCCTCCTCGGGGAAGAGCCGCTCGTCGGGGTTGCTCGCTTCGTCGGCCGTCTTGCGGTTGGTGAGGCGCACCGCGACCGCGTCGGGAGCGGAGGGGGAGGGCGTTGAACCAGGAGTGGGGCCGGCCGAAGCGGGAGGCCCGCCAGGGCGCGCGGAGGGGGCACGTGACGCCGCGGGCTCGCCGGCGCGTGCAGAGGCGGGCGTGCCGATCGCGACATGCGACGCTGCGGGCTCGCCGGGGCGTGCGGAGGTAGGTGAGCCGTTGAGCGGGGTGCGTGACGCCGCGGGCTCGCCGGGACGTGAAGAGGCGGACGTTCCGCTCGCGGATTGCGACGCTGAGGCCTCGCCGGGAGGTCCGGCGACGGCCGCACCACCGACAGGAGGGACGCGTGAGGCGTCTGGTTCGCCCGTGCGAGGAAAAGGGGACGCGCCGTTGCCGCGCGAGGCCGGCAGCGAAGCCGCGAAGCCTCCGCTCAACGGTGTTGGCTCTGCCGCTGTGCGGCTTGCCGCAGGCGCGCTCTTGCCAAGCGAGGCGGAGCCTGCCGCGCCGCGCGCGGTCATCGGTGACGCTGCGGAGCCGAGGCTCGAGCTCGCTGCGGACGCGTTTCCCTCCGCGCCGCGCGAGGGGGCGGAGGCGGCAAACTCACTGGCGCGTGACTCAGGCGCGAAAGGTGGAGGGGCTGGAGCGACCCCCTGCCGCTCCGAGCTTGGGGTCCGAGGAGGTGCCAGCCGCCAGGCGCTCCACCTTCGCGATCAGCTCTGGCAGCGAGCCGGCGGGGGAGAGCTGGATGGCCTTCAGCAGCGCCATCTCGAAGGCGAGCCTCGGCTGCGCGGCGCGGGAGATGTCCCAGATGCTGGTGTGGACGATGTCGAACAGGCGGGACAGGGCCGTCGCGTCCGCCTCCTTGGCGAGGGCCTCCAGCGCGCGCTGCTCGGACTCCGCCAGCTCCCCGGGCGCTTCGCCCACGGCCTTGGCGACGAAGAGGTGGCGCAGCTGCAGCGCGAGCTCTTCAGCCAGGCGCTTCAGGTCCACGCCGCGGTCAAAGACTTCCTCGGTCAGCTCGATGACCTTGCGCGCATCCCGCCGGACCAGCGCTTCGCTGAAGCTCTGGACGACGGTGCGGTCGATGGCACCCAGCGCCTCCACCACGGCTTCGTCGGTGGGGGACTCGCCGCAGGCGGAGAGGATTTGATCCAGCAGCGAGAGTGAGTCCCGCATGCCGCCTTCGGACTGCCGGACGATGAGCGCCAGGGACCGGTCGGAGAGCTGGACGTTCTCCGCGCGGCAGATTTCGGTCAGCCGCTCCAGCATCTGGGCGCTGCGGATGCGCCGGAAGTTGTGGCGCTGGCAGCGGGACAGGATGGTGTCCGGGAGCTTGTGCGCCTCCGTAGTCGCGAAGATGAACTTCACGTGACCGGGTGGCTCTTCCAGGGTCTTGAGCAGCGCGTTGAACGCCGCCCCGGTGAGCATGTGGACCTCGTCGATGATGTAAATCTTGTGACGGTCCCGCTGCGGTTGGTACTTCGCGTTTTCGCGGATCTCCCGGACGTTCTCCACGCCGTTGTTGGACGCGCCGTCAATCTCCTGCACGTCCACCGAGCTGGCGGAGGAGATCTCCGAACAGGCCTGGCACTGGCCGCAGGGGTCTGCCGTGGGCCCCTGCTCGCAGTTGAGCGCCATCGCCAGCAGGCGGGCGGCGGTGGTCTTCCCCACGCCTCGCGGGCCGCAGAACAGGTAGGCGTGCGCCACGCGGTTGAGCTTGATGGCGTTGGCGATGGTCCGGACGACGTGCTCCTGTCCGGTCATGTCCTGGAACTTGCGAGGGCGCCACTTGCGGGCGAGGACGACGTAGCTCATGGGGCGGGGACTCTAACGAAGGCCTTCGTTCGCTGCACCGTCTGCCCATAGCCTCTTGTAGGGTGCGCGTCCAACGCTCATGTCCGTCGCCGTCCCTGTGTCCGCGCCGAAAATCCCCTGGCGCTTGCTCGTGCCGCTTGCCGTGCTGCCCGCGGTGATTGCCGTCGCGCAGCTGGGGCGGATCCACCCGGATGAGGTGTACCAGGCGCTGGAACCCGCCTGGTGGCGCGTGCACGGCTACGGGATTCTGGCCTGGGAGTGGAAGGTCGGCCTGCGCAACTGGTCCGTTCCCCTCGCGCTCTCCGCGCTGCTGCGGCTCTGCGGGCCGCTGGGCATTGACCACCCGGTGGCGGCGCGCGCCGTGCTGGAAATCCCGCAGCTGCTCCTGCACCTGGCCTCGCTGGTGGCGGTGTACCGCTACGCCGCGCGCAGGGGCAGCGCGCGCGCCGCAGGCTGGGCGACCGCCGCCGTGGCGCTCTGGGGGCCGGTGCTCACCTTCGCGGGCAGGACGATGAGCGAGTCCCTCTCCGCCTGCCTGCTCCTCGTGGCGATGGAGCGCCTGGACCGCGCGCCGGCAGGGGAGGAGGGGAGCGAACGCGATGCGGGGATAGGCGGGCTGGCGCTCGGGCTGTCCGTGGTGGCGCGCTATGGCTCCGCCCTCTTCGTGGCCGCGGCGCTGGTGTGGCTCCTCGTCCAGCGCAGGTGGCGCAGCGCGCTCTACGCCTGCGCCGGCGGGGCGGTGGCCGCCGCGGGCCTGGCGCTGCTGGACCGGCTCACCTGGGAGCGGCCGCTGCACTCGTTCTTCGCCTACCTAGATTTCAACGTCCTCTCCGGCAAAGCGGCGGCGCAGTTCGGCTCGGCGCCCGCGGCGTACTACCTCCCTGTCTTGCTCAGCTGGGCCCCTCTCTGGCTGTGGGTGGGGCTGGCCCGCGGCGCCGTCCATGAACGCAGCCGGCTCCATCGGCTGGCGCTCCCGCTCTGGAGCGCGGCGGTCTATCTGGTCGTCGTGTCACTCACGCCGCACAAGGAGGACCGGTTTCTGTATCCGGCGCTGGTGCTGCTCGTGGCGGGCGCAGCGCCCTCCCTCTTCGGGTGGCTGGATGGGCTGCGCCGCCAGGACCTGCGCACCGCGCTGGGCGCGCTCTGCCTCTGCGCCTCCGCCGCGTCCTGGTTCTGGATGCCGGAGCTGCGCGGGGACCAGTTCCGCGCCATCGTGCAGGCCACCCGGCCGCCGGAAGTCACAGGTCTGCTCATCGTCAACGAAGGCGTCTGGGGCGCGGGCGGCTACTTCTACGTCGGCAAGAACATCCCCTGGACCGTCTGCGACTACGCCGCGGACGGCAGCTTCCAGCAGGCGATGGCGGACGCCCGCTTCAACCGCGCCATCACCTTCGAGGGCAGGGAGCTGGACGCGCTGCAGGCGCACGGCTTCCGCGTCATCGCGCAGATTGGCCGCGAGACCATCCTGTCGCGCTGACAAAAGAAAAGAGGCAAACCCGACTGGCAGGTTTGCCTCTTCAAGAGAACGGCCGGGGCACACGCGAAGGTGCGCTACCGTTGCTTCCTTCCGGACCTGGCGGGGTTGACGTCCCCGCGTTGCCCCGACCACAAATTCGACGACGGAGAGACAGGGATTCGAACCCTGGATACCCTTTCAGGTATACACGCTTTCCAGGCGTGCGCCTTCAGCCACTCGGCCATCTCTCCGCAAAGTCAAAGCGGAGAGCGTAGGATTCGAACCTACGGTACCGTTACCGGTACGCCTGATTTCGAGTCAGGTGCCTTCGACCACTCGGCCAGCTCTCCACACCGCTATTCAGTTGTCAGCCTTCCGCTGCCGAAGGGCCCTGAAAAAGTCGCTCAGCACTTCGCCGCACCGCTCGCCCAGCACGCCCGCCTCCACCTCGAGCCGGTGGTTGTGTCGCGGCTCTTCGGCGAGGTTGTAGAGGCTGCCCACCGCCCCCGCCTTTGAGTCCTTCGCCCCGAACACCAACCGCGTCACCCGCCCCTGCACCATCGCCCCCGCGCACATCGCGCACGGCTCCAACGTCACGTACAGCGTCACGCCCGACAACCGCCACGCTCCCAGCGAGGCTGCCGCTTCCTTTAAGGCCAGCAGCTCTGCGTGCGCGAAAGGATCCCGGTCCAGCTCGCGGCGGTTGTGCCCGCGGCCAATGACCTTCCCGCCGTGCACCGCCACCGCGCCCACCGGGACCTCACCGAGCCCCGCTGCGGCCTGTGCCAGCGCCAGCGCCTGCTCCATGAACGCCACGTCTTCCGGCGTTGCCATGCCACGCTTTCGAAAGGAGATGAGACTTGGCGCGCCCTAGAGGATTCGAACCTCTGGCCTTCGGATTCGTAGTCCGACGCTCTATCCAGCTGAGCTAAGGGCGCTCTTCGTCATACCCACGCGTACAGGCGTTGATGGCGGAGAGAGAGGGATTCGAACCCTCGATACCCTTACGAGTATACAGGTTTAGCAAACCTGCGCCTTCAGCCTCTCGGCCATCTCTCCAGTCAAGTCATTTCAAAGAACAGGCTGCCAAGAACCACACTGCGGAGGAGGTAGGATTCGAACCTACGAAGGGCTTTCACCCTTGGCGGTTTTCAAGACCGCTGCCTTCAGCCGCTCGGCCACTCCTCCTCAAAATCCAACTGCGCCGGACGGCCCCCTGAACCAGAGGGGCCGCCTATCTACATAAGACCCCCCGGTTGAGCAACGACCTTCCTCCAATTTTTCCCTGACGGGGGAACCTTGGGTTCCTTACGGCTTCAGCTCGGTCATGCCATTGAGGTACGGGTGCAGCACCTTGGGCAGCGCCACGCTGCCGTCCTCGCGCTGGAAGTTTTCGAGGATGGCGACGAGCGCGCGGCCCACCGCCACGCCGGAGCCGTTGAGCGTGTGCAGCAGATGCGGCTTGTCGCCCTTCTGGGCGCGGAAGCGGATCTTCGCGCGGCGCGCCTGGAAGTCGCCGCAGTTGGAGCAGGAGCTGATCTCCCGGTACGCGTTCTGCCCGGGGAGCCAGACCTCGATGTCGTAGGTCTTCATCGAGGTGAAGCCCATGTCGCCGGTGCACAGCAGCATCACACGGTGAGGCAGGCCGAGCTGGCGCAGCACCTCGCACGCGTCGTCGGTCATCGACTCCAGCTCGGCCATGCTCGTCTGTGGCGTGGTCAGCTTGACGAGCTCCACCTTGTGGAACTGGTGCTGGCGGATGAGCCCGCGCGTGTCTTTTCCCGCGCTGCCCGCTTCGGAGCGGAAGCAGGGCGAGAACGCGCAGTAGCGCACCGGCAGCGCTTCGGCTTCGAGGATCTCATCCGCGTGAAAGTTGGTGAGCGGGACCTCTGAGGTCGGGATGAGGAAGAGCTCGTGCGCGCCGGAGGTCTTGAAGACGTCGTCTTCAAACTTCGGCAGCTGCCCGGTCCCGAAGAGCGACCCCCGGTTGACCAGGTACGGCGGAAGCATCTCCGTGTAGCCCTTGGCCGTGTGCAGGTCGATCATGAAGCTGACCAGCGCCCGCTCCAGCCGCGCCAGTCCGCCCTTGTAGAAGGCGAAGCGCGGCCCGGCGACCTTCGTCGCACGCTCGAAGTCCAGCAGGCCCAGCCCTTCGCCCACCTCGAAGTGCTGCTTGGGCGTGAAGAAGAAGGTCGGCTTCTCTCCCCAGGTCCGGACCAGCGCGTTGTCATCGGCGGAGCTGCCCACCGGGACGGACTCGTGCGGGATGTTCGGGAGCTCGACCTGAATCTTCGAGATCTCCTCCTCGATCGCCTTCAGCCGGGTCTCCTTCTCCTTTATCTCCTGCGACACCGCGCGCATCTGCCCGCGCAGCGACTCGATGAGGGAGGGGTCCTCCTTGGCCTTGCGCTTGATCTCATCGTTGGCCTGGTTCCGCTTGGCGGCCAGCGCCTCGCTGGTCCTGTAGAGCTCGCTTCGCTCCTTCATCAGGGCTTGAAAGGGGCCGAGGTCCAGCGCACCGCCGCGCGCCTTGAGGCGCGAGACCGTGGCGTCGAAGTTGTCCGAGACGAGCTTGAGATCCAGCATGGCCGCCGGGGTTCTAGTTGCCCGGCGTCAGCGCGGCAAGGCCAGCTAGTGCTCCAGGTCGTAGATCTCGTCGAGGATCTCCTTCTTGTCCTCGGCGTCGGGCTTGCGCTTCAGATAGGCCTTGAACGCTTCGATGGCGGCGGCCTTGTTGTTCTTGTGCTTGTGGGCGAACGCCAGGTACCAGAACGGCATTGGGTTGCCGTTGTCGTCCACCGTCGCGCGCTTGTAGTAGTCGATGGCCTTGGAGTGGTCCCCCACCTCGGTGTACGCGCGGCCAATCTTGTAGAAGAGCTGCTTGAGCGACGGGTCCGACTTGAGCGCCGCCTGGTAGCGCGAGATGGCCTGGTCCCACTTCGCGGCCTGGAAGTAGCAGTCGCCAATCAACCCCAGCACGCGGGTGCGCTTGGGGTCCGTCTTGAGCGCGGTGTCGAAGGAGCTGATGGCCGCCTCCAGCTCGCCGCGGTCCAGGTGCGCCTGGCCCAACGCTTCGTACGCGTCGGTGTACGCCGGGTCCAGCTCGATGGCCTTCTTCCAGGCGTCCATCGCGTCCGCCGCCTTGCGGGCGTCGCGGTAGATGACGCCCATCTCGTAGTGGAAGGTGGGCCGCTTCTGCGCGTGCTCAAGGGCGGTGCGCATGGCGTCGATGGCCTGGGTGTGCTCGGAGCGGCGGCTCTTCACCCGGGCCATGTAGAAGTGCGCCTCCGGGTTGAACGGCTCCAGGGAGAGCGCGCCGGCCAGCGCGGTCTCCGCGCCCGGGAGGTCATTGGCGTCCAGCTTCACTGCGCCGATGGTGATGGAGATTTTCGGCGACTTGGCGTCCTGCGCCTTGGCCTGCTCCAGCTCCGCGGTGGCGCCTTTGAGGTCTCCCAGCTTCCAGAGGACCAGGCCGCGCTGCAGCCGGCCCTCCTTCACGGAGCCATCCAGCGAGAGCGCCTTGTCGATGGACGCCTGCGCCGCCTTCGGGTCGCCCATCTGCAAGAGCACCTTGGAGAGCCCCAGGTGCGCGTCCACGTGGTTGGGGTCCAGCGCGATGGCCTTCTCGAACTCGGTGCGCGCGCGCGGCAGGTCCCCCTCCGCCAGCGCCAGCTCGCCCACGCCGGTCCGCACGCCTGCGTGCTCGGGCGCCTTGCCCATGGCTTCCTCCAGCTGCGCCTTGGCCTCCGGCAGCCGCTTGAAGCGCAGGTAGAAGCGCGCGAGGTAGAGGTTGGCCTCGAAGAGCTTGGGGTCCGCGTTGATGGCCCGCTTGTAGTGGCCCTCGGCCTCCGTGCCGATGTCGAGCGCGTCATTCACCCGGCCATAGAGGTAGGCGATGCGCCCGTTGCCCACGAACCGCGCGTTGGCCGCCTTCACGAAGTTGAGCGCGTCCTCCATCTTCCCCAGCGCAATCAGCGTGGAGAGGTAGCCGTCCGCGTATTCGAGGTCGTTCTGTTCGCGGGTGGTGGCGTCCTTGAAGAGCGGCAGCGCCTGGTCGTAGTTGCGCAGGCCCAGGTGCACCTTGGCCAGGTGGCCTTCGACGAACACCGAGGTGGGGTCCAGCTTCTTGGCCTGCTCAAACTCGGCGATGGCCTCCTTCGGCTTGAACAGCTCCGCCAGCCCCACGCCGCGCAGCGCGTACGCGCGGGAGAGCTCCGCCGGTCCAAGCAGCGCCTTGCCCTTCTCGTCCAGCGCCTTGGCCACCGCGTCCAACCCCTGCTGCGGGTTCTTCTTGACCAGCAGCTCCACCGCAGCCAGCTCCAGAGCGGAGACCGCGTGGTTGGGGTCCGCCGCCAGCGCGTCCGCGAACGCCTTGGCCGCGCCTTCCGCGTCGTTGGCCTTGAGCAGGAGCGTCCCCAGCGCGTGCAGCGCCTTGGCGGAGTCCTTCTTCTTGGTCAACACCCGCTTGAGCTCGTCCTTGGCCCCCGTCGCGTTGCCCTTGAGCATCAGGGCCTCCGCGTTGAGGAAGGCGATCTCCAGGTCATCCTCGTGGTTGAAGCGCGGCACCGCGAGCCGTTCGATGGCCTCCTCCGCCCGCCTCTCCGACAGCGCGTAGCCGGCCAGCGCCTTGGCCACCTCGGGGTTCTTGAGGCCCAGCAGCTGGATGTCCTCCAGCGCCTTCACGGCGGTGGGCAGGTCCCCCCCGGCGGCGGCGTAGCGGCGCTGCAGGTAGAAGACCGCCTGGCACCACACCGCACGGGCCTCCGGGTACTCCTTGACGGAGAGGAGGCCGGCGGCGCTGTCGCGGGCCTGGGTGTAGCTCTTGAACGTGTCCGCCAACAGCTGTCCGCGCGCCTGCTCCAACGTGGTGAACTCCGGTGAGCCCTTGGAGATGCTGGCCGGAAGCAGCTTCTTCATCCCGAAGGCGCCGTAGCGGGTGAGCGCCAGCGACGCGCCGCCGAGCAGCGCCAGGCCGATGACCGCGCCGCCGACCAGCAGGGGAACCCGCGCGCGCAGGCGGGCGGACTCGGCGCGGCGGTCTACCACCGTGACCGCCGCCATCCGGCCTTCGTACAGCTTCTTCATCCGCTCCATCGACTGAGCGGCCTGAGCCTGGCTGGGGGGCGGGGGCGTGCCGGGCGAGGCGTTGGCCGGGGCCGGCGCCTCCATGAGGTTCTGGATGGCTTCGCTGAAGCTGGGGAGGCTGCCGATGGCGGACCAGTTGTCGCCGTCGGTGGAGACGTCCTCGTTGCCCAGCAGCTGGCCGTCCTGCAGCATCTTGATGACCACGCCCTCGTCGAACGGGCCGAAGACCTTCCCGCTCTTGCGCCGGACGTGGAATTTCTCCGCCTTCGCGGCCGCGCCTGCCTGCGCGTCGCGGGCGCTGTCGTCGATGAAGCTCAACATCTCCAGCCCATCCGGGGCGGCGGCAGGCGGCGCCTCGGCGGGAGGCGGCAGGTCAAAGCTCATCGCGTCCGGCGGGGGCGCGTCCGCCGGGGGGGGCGGCGCGGCGTCCCCGAAGTCCACCTCGCCAAACCCGGCGTCCCCGGGCTGTGCTTCTGGCGGAGGCTCCGGCGGCGGCACGCTGTGCGCGACGCCGGTGGGCGCGTCCGAGAAGTCCACGCCGCCGCCGTCGTCCGGGGGCGGCGGGGGCACGTCCCCGAAGTCCACCGCCGGCGGGGGCGGCGGCGCGGCAGCTGCGGGCGGGAGGTCAAACTCGAAGCCGGAGTCCCCGCTGGGTGGCGGGGGCGGCGGCACCTCCGCGAAGTCGAAGTCCGACGATGCGGCGGCCTGCGGGGGCGGCGGCGGGGGGACCTCTGCGAAGTCGAAGTCTCCACCGGAGGGCGGAGGCGGCGGGGCGGCGTCGGAGAAGTCCACCTCGGAAGATCCGCCCGGGTCCGCGGGTGAGGGGAGGTCCGAGAAGTCCACCCCGGGCGAGGTCTGGTCCGCGGGAGAGGGGAGGTCCGAGAAGTCCGCGCCGGATGAGGTCTGGTCCGCGGGGGAGGGGAGGTCCGAGAAGTCCGGGCCGGGGGGCGGCTGATCCGCGGGCGAAGGGAGGTCCGAGAAGTCGAAGCCCTGCGCGGCGGGCGGGGGGGGTGGGGGTTCGACGAGGTCCGCGTCTGCGAAGCCCACGTCGTCGGCGGCGGCGACCGGGGGGGCCGCGGCCCGCATGCGTCCGGGCAGCGGCACCGCGCCGCTGCTGGGCGGAGGGGGACCGAAGTCGTCGAACGAGGAGCTCGCCGGCGCGCCGGGGAGGGGAATGGCGTCGTCCGGGTTGGCCTCCGGAATGGAGGAGAAGTCCTCGCCGAAGTCGGAGGAGCCGCCGGGCAGTGGCACCGCGCCGGCGCTGGCGCCCGCGCCGCCGGGGAGCGGCACGGCGGCGCCGGGCTGGGTGGTGGGTTCCGGCCCGAGGTGGTCGCCGAACTCGTTGCCATTGCCAGGGAGGGGCACCGAATCGCCAAAGTCCGGGATGGCGCTGGCGCCCGCGTGGGACCCGCGCGTGCCCGGGAGCGGCACTGCGCCGTCAGGCGGCGCGAAGCCCGGCAGCGGGACCGCGCTCGCGGGCGGCGGGCGGGATGCCGACCCAGGCGGCTGGGTGGCGCCCGCGCCGGGGCGGCCGCCTGGCAGGGGAACCGCGGTCCCGCGCGCGGGCGTTCTGGCGGGTGCGTCCAGCCCGGAGAAGTCCATTGCGCCGGGCGGGGCGGGCGTACGGTTGACGCCGGGCAGCGGGATGGCGACACCGGCGGACGCAGAGGCTCCGCCGCCGAGCCCGGGGAGCGGCACGGCGCTTCCTGGCGGAAGCGGGGTCACCGCCGTGCCGGCCCTGGGCGCGCTCATCCGGCCAGGCAGCGGGACTGCGCCGGCGTGGCCGTTACCGCCCGGGAGGGGGACGGCGCCGTCGCCCAAATTCCCGGGCAAGGGCACCGCGGAGGCGGGCATCCCCGGGAGCGGAACGGCTCCGGCGGGGGGCGACGCGGTAATCGGAAACATCGTCTGGCATTTGGCGCACTTCAGCTTGGCGCCACCAGGCGGAATCCGTTTGTCGTCGATGTTGTAGTTCGTCTGGCAAGAGGGACAGGAGACTTTCATGTCAGCCCTTCTGCTTCGAAGCGAAGTCGCTCGAAGGGCCGCCGTCGCGTGCGCCGGCTGCCCTTCGTCACCGCACCAGAACGCGAAGCCGAAGCGTAACAGAGCGGCTGAGACCGATGAAGAAAGGGCTCGGAGTTCCAGCTACTTGGACGTACAGGGGGCGACGCCCGCGGCCTTCGGAAGGAGGCTTATGTGGTTGGCCCCCAAGGAGATCGGTGCTAGGTCCCACCGCCCTCACCATGGCGGAGCCCGCACCTCTCCTGTCCGTCGTCATCCCCGTCTACAACGAGGCGTCCATCGTCGCCTCGGCGGCGCTGGAGCTGTGCGAGGGGTTGGCCGCCCGGAGCATCGACTACGAGCTCATCCTCGCGGAGAACGGCTCCAAGGACTCCACGCCGCAGATTCTCGAGGGGCTGGCACAGCAGAACCCGCGCATCCGCTGGTTCCACAGCGAGCTGCCCAACTACGGCGCGGCGCTCAAGCGCGGCATTTTGGAAGCGCGCGGCGAGCTGGTGGTGTGCGACGAGATAGACCTCTGCGACCTGAGCTTCTACGACGCCGCGCTGCCCCTCCTGAAGAGCAGGCAGGCGGACATGGTGGTGGGGTCCAAGGCGGCGAAGGGCGCGAGTGACCAGCGGCCGCTGGTGCGGCGCCTGGCCACGCGGGTCCACAACAAGCTGCTGAAGGTGTCCCTGGGGTTCAAGGGGACGGACAGCCACGGGCTCAAAGCGCTGCGCCGGGAGCGGCTCCTGCCGGTTATCCGCGCGTGCGTGGTGGACATGGACGTGTTCGCCAGCGAGTTCGTGGTCCGCGCCTGGCGCGAGGGGCTGGCGGTGGTGGAGATTCCCATTCAACTGCACGAGAAGCGGCGGCCCTCCATCCACCTCTTCCGCCGGGTGCCGAACGTGCTCAGAAACGTGGCCAAGCTGGTCTACGTCATCCGCATCCGGGGCGGCTAGCGGGGGCGGCATGCGGCGAGCGTGCATCTCCGTCGACCTGGACTCGCTGCAGCACTACTGCCGCATCCACGGCGTGTCGGAAGCCGCGCTGGATGACCGCGCCCGCGCGCTGGTCTACACGCAAGCGGTCCCGCGCTTCCTGGAGCTCTTCGCGCAGCTGGGCGTGAGCGGCACCTTCTTCGCCATCGGCGAGGACCTGGCGGACGCGCGGTGCGCGGCGGCGCTCAAGCGGGCGCACGGGCAGGGCGTGGAGATTGCCAACCACACCTTCAGCCACGACTACGCGCTGTGCCGCGCCTCCCGCGAACGGATGGCGCAGGAGCTCTCCGAGGGCGCGCGGGCCATCCGCGAAGCGGTGGGGCAGGCGCCGGTTGGCTTTCGCAGCCCGGGCTACACGCTCAACGCGGCGCTCTACCAGGAGGTTGCGCGGGCGCAGTACCTCTACGGCTCCTCCACCTTCCCGGCGGCGCCGTACTACCTCGCCAAGGCGGGCGTGATGGCCGCGCTGGCGGCGGTGGGCCAGCCCTCGCGCGCCATTCTGGATTCGCCGCGGGTGCTGCTGGCGCCCCTGTCGCCCTACCGGCCGGACCCCGCGCAGCCCTACCGCCGCGGCGCGGGCGCGACGTGGGAGCTGCCCATCACCGTCGAACCCCTGACGCGGGCGCCTTTCATCGGCACGGTGGCCGCTGCCTTCCCCGGACCGCTGGTGCGGGCGCTCTACCTCGCCACCCGCAGGGTGGAGTTGTTCAACTTCGAGCTGCACGCGGTGGATGTGCTGGGGGTGGAGGATGACCTGCCCGCAGCGCTGGTGGCCCGGCAGGCGGACCTGAGGGTTCCGGCCGCGCTGAAGCAGGCCCGGCTGCGGGAAGTCTTCGCCTGGCTCAAGGCCGACTACGAGGTGGTGACCCTGGCGCAGGCGGCCGCCGCCCTCTGACCTTCGCGGGTTACGGCTTGCAAGCGGACGAGTGGACGTTGGGGCCTTCGAGCGCTTGGGAAACGGCGAGGTGCCCCCTTAGAATCGCTCGCCCGGATGGAACACCCTGAGAAGCTCGGGAAGTACCGCCTCCTCCGCGTGCTGGCGACGGGCGGCATGGGAGAGGTGTTCCTCGCGCGTCAGGAGGGGCCGGCGGGCTTCTCCAAGACGGTGGTGGTCAAGCGCATCCTCCGGCACCTGGCGTCGGACCAGGGCTTCGTGGACATGTTCCTGATGGAGGCGCGCCTGGCGGCGCTCATCGCCCATCCGAACGCGGTGCAGATTTTTGAGCTGGGCAAGCAGGACGACAACTACTTCATCGCCATGGAGTACGTGCACGGCCGGTCGCTGCGCGGCATCAAGCAGCGGCTCCTGGAGCGCAACGAGGTCTTCTCCCCCATCCTCGCCGCTCGCGTCTGCGGCCAGGCCCTCCAGGCGCTGCACTACGCCCACAACCTCAAGGACGAGCACGGCCGGCGGCTCAACATCGTCCACCGCGATGTCAGCCCGGACAACGTGCTGGTCAGCTTCGGCGGCGCGGTCAAGCTGGTGGACTTCGGCATTGCCAAGGCGCAGATAGGTTCGCACCAGACGCGCACCGGGACGTTGAAGGGCAAGTACGCGTACATGGCGCCGGAGCAGCTCAACGGGCTGCAGATTGACCACCGCGCGGACCTCTACTCCTGCGGCGTGCTGCTCTACGAGCTGCTCACCGGCGGCCGGCCCTACTCCGCCCCCACCGAGCCCGCGCTCATCAACGCCATCCTCACGTCGGACCCCGAAGAGGCGCGCCTGAAGAACCCGGCGCTCCCCGCGGCGATGAATGACCTCATCATGAAGGCGTTGGCCAAGGACCCGGCCAAGCGCTTCGCCAGCGCGGACGAGATGGCCTTCGCGCTGGAGAAGTTCATCCAGGACTCCGGGGAGACGCTCACCCACGCGCAGATTGGGACGTTCCTCAAGGAGCTGTTCGGGCGCGAAGTGGCCAACGCGGACCCGGCCACCCAGCCGCCGATGTCGGGGGGCGGGACGATGGCGCTCGGTCCGGGCGCGACGCAGGCGCTGGGGCCCACCCAGAAAGTGCCGCTGGGTACCGGCGTCTCCGCGGATGACCCCACCCAGTTCGTCTCCTCGCCGGGAGAGCTCACCTCGACGACCGCGCCCCGCCGCTCACGGAGCACGCGCCTGGCCGGGCTCCTGGCTGCGCTGGCGACCGCGGCGGCCGTGGCGTGGGTCGTCCTCGAGTGGCCGAAGGAGGCGTCGCCCGCGGCGCCTCCGCTGGAGCCGGTGGTGGTGCGCGCGGTCCCCGCCCCGCAACCTGCGCCTGCGGCGCCCGCTCCTGTCCCGCCGGAGCCGGAGCCGACCGCGGCGCTCGACGCGGTGCCCGCCGAAGCAGAGCCCGAGCCAGAGCCTGCGCCCGCGGTCGCCGCCCCGACGGAGCCGCCCCCGAAGCGCGTGAAGGGCAACCCGTCCTCGGCGCGCTCAGACCGGACAGTCCCCCTGCGCCGTCAGCCGACGAAGCCGGGGAAGGTGGCGCTGCGGGTGAACCCCTGGGCGGAGGTCTTCTACAAGGGCAAGAGCCTGGGCATTACCCCACTGCCGCCGGTGGAGCTGCCGCCCGGCAAGCAGCTCATCGTCCTGCGCAACAAGGAGCTGGGCCGGCAGCGGAAGGTGAACGTCGTGGTGCCCTCCGGCTCCGAGGTGCAGCTCAAGGTCGACATGTTCGAGTGACGGCTCCGGCGCCTAGTCCGTGAGCGGGAGCTCCGGGTCGTCCGAGAGCTGCCAGTCCCAAAGCCAGACGCGCAGCCCTTTGTCCGCGGTGCCGTCGTAGCGGTTGATGCCCACTTCCAGCGCCTTCACCGCCACGTCCGGGTTCAGGTTGTCGGTGAGCGCCTGCTGGAGGTACGGCGCGCCGTCCACCCAGACCGTCCGGTGCTGGCCCTTGAGCCACGCGACTTCGATGGTGTGGACCTCTTCGAGCGAGAGTGGGGCCGCGGGCGGGGAGGCCACCGGCGCCGCCTGGAGGTTGTTGGCGGACGTGAAGCAGGAGAGCGCGCCCTGAGCGGTGATGGCGAGCTCGATGAGGGTGCCTGCGTTGCGGTTGCGCAGCTGCAGCACGGAGACGTCGGCGGCGGGGTTGAAGCCGGAGGGGAGCAGGAGCTTTCCGCGCAGCCGGCCCCGCGGTCCCACCGCGCGTACCGGGGACTGGCTGGCGACGCCCACCGCTCGGTCCGCCCCGTCGACGGCGGAGGGGATGGTGGCGATGACGCGGTTGCGGTTGCCGGTGTCCACCTCCACCGCGCACCCGTCGCAGCGCTCCAGCGCGGTGAAGCCGTGGACCCACTGCTGCCAGCGCACGCCGCCGTCCGCCTCCGCGGCGACGCAGCGGCCTCCCGCGCAGACGCGTCCCTCCGGGCAGGGGTGGCCCGGCAGGTCGCACGCCCGGGCCGAATAGTCCGCGATGTCCAGCAGGCAGCCGCCCAGCAGCGCCGCCAGCCCCAGCGCGAGCGCGCGCCAGGGGATGCGGCTCACCGGTCGCTCGCGGCGGTGATGATGAGATAGGAGACCAGCGCGCTCACCGCGGCGCCGGCCGCCACCGCGTAGCTGACGTTGGCCACCACCGCGTCGCGCCGGGCCGCGTTGGCGAAGCTCGCCGCGTCGGACGCGAAGACGGCCTCGTTGGCCTGCGCTTCGAAGCTCTTGGCCTGAATCCCGAAGAACGCGCCGATGCCGCCGCCGGCCACCGCCACGCCGCCGAGCACCAGCGGCGCGAGGAGCGAGGGCTTGCGGGAAGTGCCGGTCTCCACCGGGATGACCACCACCGGGCGCTCATCCGGACCGGCGGGGGTGAGCCGGCTGGGTTCTGCCTCTGCGGGCGGGTCCTTGCGGCGCGGCGCGTCCGCCACGTCTTCCCGCTCCTTCGGGGCTGCGCGGGCTTCGGCGCCGCCTTCAGCCGCCGCCTTGCGCTCCGCCTTGGAAGCGACCGAGCGGAAGAGCTCCACAATCTTCGGGCTGGTCATCCCGGGGAGCTGCGCCTGGGGGTCCAGCTGCAGCGCGGCGCCGAAGCGCTCCACCGCGCGCTGCTCCTTGCCGAGGTTGTAGTTGCAGAGCCCGCCATAGAGCTCAATCTCCACCGCCTCTTCCGGCGTGCTGCTCCAGCGATGGGCCACCGAGAGCCGCTGCAGGCACTTCTCGTACTCCAGCCCCTGGTAGAAGACCTTCGCCTGGCCGAGGTACGGGTTGGGTCCCTCCACCGCAACCGCCGTGGCGCCCAGCGCGACCGCGAGCAGGGCTGTGGCGGGGGAGGGGAGCTTCACGAAAAGACCTCGGATGGGAACTGAACGGGAGGGTAGCACGGATGCGGCCTGCAGCCCTTCGCGGGCCAAAGGCGCAGAAGGGGGCGGGTGGTGTAAACAGCGGCATGCTCGAACGGGTCACGGACGCTCTCAAGACCAACCTGCGCCGGTGGACGGACCGGATGGCGGGCGGGGACCTCGAAACGCGCATCACCGCGCCAGACCGGTCGAGCAACGAGTACGGGGTAGATCCCTTCGGCTTCTCGCTGGACTACGCGCTCGCCGCGATGGCGCCCTTTGTCTGGCTCTACCAGAACTACCACCGGGTGGAGACCCGCGGCATTGAGCGGGTGCCCAAGGGGCGGGTGCTGCTGGTGTCCAACCACTCCGGCCAGCTGCCGATGGACGGGGCGATGATTGCCCTCGCCATGCTGCTGGAGGCCAAGCCGGCGCGGGTGACGCGCAGCATGGTGGAGAAGTGGATTCCCGCGCTGCCGTACGTCTCCACTTTCATGGCGCGGGTGGGCCAGATTGTTGGCACACCGGAGAACTGCCGGCGGCTGTTGGAGGCAGACGAAGCCATCCTCGTCTTCCCGGAGGGCATCCGCGGCATCTCCAAGCTCTGGCCGCAGCGCTACCAGCTTCAGGAATTCGGGCTGGGGTTCATGCGGCTGGCGCTGGAGACGAACACGCCGGTGGTGCCGGTGGGCGTGGTGGGCGCGGAGGAACAGGCGCCAGCCATCATGGACCTCAAGCCGGTGGCGCGGCTCCTGGGGTTTCCGTCCTTCCCCATCACGGCGACGGGGCTGCCGCTGCCGCTGCCGACGAAGTACCGCATCCACTTTGGCGAACCCATCCACTTCACCGGCCGGGCCGACGACGAGGACGCGGAGCTGGACAAGAAGGTCCGGGTGGTCAAAGCGGCCATCCAGGCGCTGCTCAACCAGGGGCTCGCCGAGCGCAAGCACGTCTTCTGGTGAAGTCGGGGCGCTGTGCCTGCACGCACCCGTGGTAAGAGCCCAGGATCATGAAGCCCGCGGTCGTGGTGACCGGTATCAGCGGCAATCTAGGCCGCACCCTGGCCAAGGTGCTGCACAAGCGCGACCGGATCATCGGCATTGATCGCCGCCCCTTCGCCGGCAAGCCGAAGGACATCGAGATGCATCAGCTCGATCTCCGGAAGAAGAAGGCGGAGGACGTCTTCCGGAAGAACGACGTCCGGGCGGTCATCCACATGGGCATCATGCACGACCCCCGCATGAGCGAGGAGGAGCACCACTCGTTCAACGTCGTCGGCACCACGCGGCTCCTGGAGTACTGCGCGAAGTACAACGTGAAGAAGGTGGTCGTCCTCTCCAGCGCGAACGTGTACGGCCCGTCGCCGGACAACTCGAACTTCCTCACCGAGGACGCGCCGCTGATGGCCGCCAGCCGGTTCTCCGGCGTGCGGGACTTGATTGAAGTCGACATGCTGGCGCACGGCTTCTTCTGGAAGCACCCGCACATCGAAACGGTCATCCTCCGTCCCGTCCACATCGTCGGGCCCAACATCAAGAACGCGCCGTCGAACTACCTGCGGCTGCGCCGACCCTGGGTGCTCGCCGGGTTCGACCCGATGGTGCAGCTCATCCACGTGGAGGACGTGGCGCTGGCGCTGATGGAGGCGCTCAAGCCGGAGCCCAAGGGTGTCTACAACGTGGTGGGGCCGGGTGAAGTCCCTCTCTCCGCCATCTTCCGCGAGCTGGGCCGCAGCGTGCTGCCGGTGCCGCACGTGATGGCCCGCACCGCGCTGGGCGTCCTCTTCAAGTACCGGTTGGCCAGCTTTCCGCCGCCGGAGCTGGACCACATCCAGTTCCTCTGCGCGGTGGATGGCCGCCGGTGGTCCGCCGATGTTCAGTGGAAGCCCCGCTACTCCATGCGCGAGACCATCCGCTCCGTGCTGGGTGAAGCGGCCTAACCTTCTGACGCCCCTGTGCGTTTTTGCGCGGGGCCAACGTAGGAAAACGCCACTCACGACACGGATGTCGCGGAGCGGGCGGGTCTCTTGGGTGCCTCTCACACCTCGCTGCGCTGAAGTCCCCGGAATCCCAACCCGGGAGGACTTGAGGCGTGCTGGCACCTGCTTTGCTCAATGGAAGCCGCAAGAAGAATACGGAGAAGGCGATGTGTGCAGCTGCCAACTCCACGGACTGTAGGAGGTCCCATGGGGGGACTTCCGACGCCCGCCGCCTCGGCCGGCCCCGAGACGGCGGGCGGTTTTTTTTGCGCAGTGGCTTACGGCGCGGGCGCTGGAGGCGCCGGAGGCAGCGGCGCCTTGAGCTCCTCTGCGAACGGCCCCTCGTCCTGCCGCGCGACGAACCAGGTCCCCTCGCGCCAGACGAGCTCGCTGTGGATGAGCGCGGTCTCTTCGGTGACGGAGGGGAGGCGGATCCAGTTGAGCCGGGAGACCACCTCCGCGGAGAAGCCGTCCGGTGAGAGGCGCGCGTCCTCCAGCTGGTAGTCGGTGATGGTGAGGTCGCGGTCGTCGTGGCCCTTCACGCGCGCCTTTTCGAAGGCCAGGCGCCGCTCCGGGATGACCAGCTCTGCGGCGCCGCGAAAGTCCCGCCAGCGCGCCCGCTGGTGAAAGGTGTCCGCCGCGCGCCGCAGGGAGTCCATCCGGTTGGCCGCGCTGTGCGCGCAGGCGGCAGGCGCGCACACCGCGAGTGTCGCGATGAGGCAGGCGAGAGGGGCAGCGCGCGGCCACATGTCCACCAATAGGGTTGCTCCTGAAGCCTTGTAGGCTCTGGGTGGGCGCGCGCTTTTATCGCGGGCGCTGGAGGGCGCAGGAGGCGAACGCTAGCATCCGACCGTCCCGACACAAGAAAGGCCCGTACTGCTATGGTGCCCGCCCCCCGCCTCCCTGGGTCTCGTTTCTAGAGCCGTCCGCGACCATGACGAAGCCGATGCTCGAGCGCTACGAGCAGATCCTCTCGCAGGATCCCACCTCCAGCGTCTTCGTGGAGCTGGCCAAGGCGCTCCTGGAGCGGGGAGAGCACCAGCGGGCCATCGAGGTCTGCAAGGGCGGCGTGGCGCATCACCGCGAGTCCGTCATCGGCCGGGTGCTCTGGGGCAAGGCGCTCATCAACCTGGGCCGCCCGGCGGAGGCGATGGAGCAGTTCGACCAGGCCATCGCCATCGACCGCGAGAACGCCCATGCCTACAACCTGATTGGCGAGGTGCTGCTGCACAAGGGCCTCTACCGCTCAGCGCTGCCGCTGCTCAAGAAGGCGGTGGCGCTGCAGCCCAATGACGGGCGCGTGAAGCAGTGGTTGGAGCAGACGCAGCGCACGCTCGCCGGCGGCCCGCCGCCCGTGCTGAGCGAGCTGCCCTCGCTGTCCGAACCCGTCGCGCCCAAACCCGGCCGGGACGAGCCCACCCAGGTCTTGGCCGTCGCGCCGGCCCCGGCGCCGGCGCCGGCGCCGGCGAAGAAGGCCAATGGTGGCCCGCCAGTCCTTCACCCGGTGGACCCCTTTGACCAGGCGGTGGCGGCCAAGGCGGCGACGAAGCAGGCGGGCGACGAGGTGATGGGCGGGATGACCGCCGCGTTTGATTCGCTCTCCGCGCAGGCCTCTGCGTTGGGCGACATCCAGGACCAGATGCCCACTGAGGTGTTCTCCCTGCCCAAGCACGAGGGCGGCGACGGCGCCAAGCCTCGGCCCAAGGCGGACCCCTCGGTGCTTCCGGCCGCGGAGCTCCTGATGGACGGGCAGGCGCCGGCGGCGCCCGCGCGCGTGGTGGAGCCCGCCGTCCCGGCCGGTCGCGCGGTGCCGCCCAGGCCTTCTGCGGCGCGGCCGGCGGGCAAGCGGTCGCTCCTGGAGGACATCCCGGACCAGCTGCCGGAGCCGGCTTCGTCGCTGGAGGTGCCGAAGGTGGAGCTCTCCACCCAGGCCACTGAAGCCATCGCCAAGGAGTACGAGCGCGAGCTGCGGCAGAAGCTGGAGCACAACGTAGAGCAGGCGCGCCGGAGCTTCCTGGCGCGCAACGCGGGCAAGCTCTACGCCGTCCTCGTGCTGCTGGTCGCGGTGGCGACGGGCGCCGGGTACTTCCTGTACACGCGGCGGCAGAACCTCGGGAAGGACCTGAACACCGCCATCGCCGAGGGCAAGCGCGCCGTCGTGCAGGACACCGCGGTGTCGTACGCGGAGGGGCTCAAGCTGCTCTCGAGCGCCGCGGAGATGGACGGCACCAGCCAGGAGGTGTGGGCGTTCACGGCGTACGCCGAGTCCATGCTCTACGGCGAACACGGTGGTGGACCCACGGCCAAGGCCGCGGCGCAGGCGGCGGCGGCGAAGGTGACGGCCGGCGAGAAGTACGCGGACCTCCTCAAAGTGGTGCAGTTCGAGCTCGGGACTGCCGCCGAGCGCGACGGCCTGAAGAAAGACCTCCTCGCCGCCGCGCAGGCGCAGAGCTCCAGCGCGGACGCGCTGGGCAGCTCCCTGCTTCAGGAGTTGGCCGCGCGGTTGCTCTTCGCATCCAACCAGACCAAGCCCGCGCTGGACCGGCTGGAGAAGGCGCTGAACCTGGCGCCGGAGAACGTCCGCGCGCTGGTGGCGCTGGGCAACTACTACCGGGGCGCGGGGGACTACAAGAAGGCGCTCGCGTCCTACGGTGGGCACACGGCGCAGCTCTCCCCGAACCATCCGGAGCGGGTGCTGGGCGCGGCGGAGAGCCGGCTGGAGCTGGGGCAGGAGCTGCCCGACGCGCTCGCCGAGGTGGAGGCCCTCCCGCCCGGGGTGCTCAGCACGCCGCTGCGCGCGCGCAAGGAGCTCATCCACGGGCGCGTGCTCTCCGCCAACGGCAAGCACGAGCAAGCCATCGCGCGGCTCACGGAGGCGGCGAAGGCGTACAAGTCGGACGGCTACGGGCTGAACCTCGCGCTGGGCGAGGCGTACCGGAACGCCGGCCAGATGGAGGCGGCCACGCGCAGCCTCGAGGCGGCGTTGAAGGCGAAGGACACCGCGGAGGCCAAAGAGGCGCTCGGGCGCGTGCTCCTGATGCGGGACCGCGAGAAGGACGTGCTGGCGCGGATTGGCCCGTCGGAGGACCGCAAGCTGTCGCTGTTGCGCGGGGTGGCGCTGGTGCGGCTGGGAGACCCCAAGCGGGCGCGGGCGGAGCTGGCGAAGACGCAGCTGGCCGGGAAGTTCCCCAGCGAAGCGGTCATCGCGCTGGCGCTGGCGGACGCGGCGGACGGCGAGCCGGAGAAGGCGCAGGATGTGCTGGAGAAGACCCTGGAGGCCACGCGGCGGGGGAAGGCCGAGGTGCGGGTGGCGCTGGGGCAGGTGTACTGGCAGCGCGGTTCGCTGGACAAGGCGCGCCAGCAGTTTGAGGAGGCGCTGAAGGAGCCGCAGGGCTACGAGGCGGGGTGCTCGCTGGGCCGGCTCATCCTGTCGCTCGGCGTCCCGGAGAAGGCGCTGGAGCCGCTCACCCGGTCTGTCAGTCGCAACGGTGGGCACGCGGAGTCCCGGCAGGCGCTGGGCAATGCGCTGTTGGCGCTGGGGCGCGCGGGCGAGGCGGCCAAGCAATTTGAAGGGTGGGCGGCGGAGAGCCCGGGTGCCTCCGCAGCGCTGCGGCTGCACGCGCGGGCGCTCCTGGAGCAGGGGCTCATCAAGGAGGCGGACGCGGCCAGCGCGAAGGCGCTGCGGGTGGACGGCGCTGACGCGGAAGCGCACCGCATCCGCGCGTCTGTCCTCTTCGCGCGCGGGGACGCCAAGGGCGCGTTCGGCGAGCTGGAGCGCGCCAACAAGCTGAACGCGAAGGACCCGTTCACCTTCTGCGAGATTGGGCTTGCCTTCATGCGGCAGAGCGCGGCGGACAACGCGGCCAAGGCGTTCGAGGCGGCGCAGCGCGAAGACCCCAAGAGCGCCTGCGGGGCCATCGGCCGGCTCTACGCGCGCGGCGCGGGCGGCGGGGCGCAGAAGGAGCTGACGGAGCTCTCACGCACAGCGCCCACGTACTGGGACCGGGCCTTCGCGCTCTCCGCGCTCTCACGGGTGCACCTGAATGCGGGAAGGGTGAAGGACGCGCGGAAGGCGGCGGATGAGGCGGTGGCGTTGGCTCCGGCGCAGGGGAGGGCGTACCTCTGGTTGGGGCTGGCCGCCACGCGGCAGAAGGATGAGGCCAAGGCGCGCGAAGCGCTGGCCCGCGCGCTGGAGCTGGAGCCGGCCTATGCGCAGGTGCACCTGGCGTTCGCGGACAGCCTGGCCCACGGTTCCGCCGCGGACCTCGAGCGCGCCGTCGCGGAGTATGAGATGTACCTGAAGCTCGGGCCCGGCCCGGACGAGGGTCGCGTGAAGAAGCTCCTGCCCAACCTCAAGAAGAAGCTGGCCGTGAGATAGCGTGGAGGCTCCTTCGTCCAGGTATCCGCTCCTGCGCGGCTTGATGGGCACCGCGTTTCTGCTCTCGGTCGTCTACCTCGCGATGGGGGTGACCGTGGAGCTGCTGCGCCGGATGTTCCCGATGGCGCTGACCGACGCGGCGGCGCGGGCGGTGGACTCGCTGCCGGCCGGCGTCATCCGGCTGGTGGGTGCCATGCCGCTGCTCACCGCGCTGTACGCGAACGGGTACCTGCCGGACTACGCCCTGCGCATCATCTTCGGGCTGACGGGGGTTCTGTTCTTTCACGTCACGGCGTTGGTGGTGGTGGCGCTGACCGCGCTGCTGCGGCGGTTTCTTGACCGGCCCCGCCAGGCGTAGCCCTTCGATGAAGATTGAAGGCGTCAGCTTCCACACCACCGACTGGTCCGCGGTGCCGAAGACCGAGCACGCGGGCGAAGCCGGCTTCGCCACGTGGCGGACGCTTCAGGTTGGGAATGTGAGGGTGCGCAAGGTGGAGTACTCGCCCGGCTACGTCGCAGACCACTGGTGCGAGCGCGGGCATGTGCTGCTGGTCCTGAGCGGGGAGCTCATCACGGAGCTGCGCGATGGGCGGAGGTTCATCCTCACGCAGGGGATGAGCTACCAGGTCGCCGATAGGGCGGCGGAGGCGCACCGGTCCAGCGCTCCCGCGGGCGCGGCGTTGTTCATCGTGGATTGAGGCTTGCGCGCGCCGGAGGTGCGGGTTCCTGCGGTGAAGGTGCATCCTTCCCGGCGGAATCGAGGTGGCGCCAGCCGCCGCACTCGCGCTGGGTGGCGCCTGACCGCAGTGCGCATCAAGCAGGCGCGCGTTGAACGCCTCACCCCTCGGCGCCTTGGTGCTCGCGGGCCCGCGGCTCGATGCGCCCGGTCTGCGGCGCGGGAGGAGCAGGGTGGGGCGAGGGGCGTGGCCGGGGCGTTATTTCCCGCACAGTTGTTAACGGCATGCGTGGACAACGGTTGTTTCAACGCGGCCGTTATTGCTTGTGAATTGTTGATTCATGTCAACACGGATGTGTTGACAACTCGGTTTTGGCCTTTGCCCCTCGCCGGGGAGCGCGACGAGCGCGACTGAAGCGGAGAGAGAGAGGCCCCGTTTGTGTTGCCGGCGCGGCGATGGGGCGCGTTGCCAGCGCGGACGCTGCTTGGGCAGGGTGACGCGGGTTCTGGGGTTGCGCGGTCCGTTTGCTCGGGCAGCGATGAGGCGCGCTGCTGGCGCGGAGGCGGCTATCCCTGAGGGAGACGCGGGCGCCCGCCGGCAGCGCGAACGTGGGTGGCAACGGTCGGGTGCAGCTTCCTGACGGAACCAGCGCTCCCCGAGGGCGAGGGCTTGCGCCTTCGCCGCAGCCCCGACCTGTCCCCGCCGGAGCCTGATCGGTGCAGCGTGAGACGGTAGGTTCGCGCCGGACGCGAGACATGTTGCGTCCTTCTGCGAAGACCGGGAACGTCTCGCGGCCGCGCTGGGCGTAGACGATGGTCGCGCGGTCCCGGCGCGCGCAGATGCTGCCGCCGGGGCTGCATCGTCGCTCGTCGTCGCCATTGACGACACCTCGAG
Source organism: Myxococcaceae bacterium (assembly GCA_044230055.1). Lineage (GTDB taxonomy): Bacteria > Myxococcota > Myxococcia > Myxococcales > Myxococcaceae > JBGART01. Next base: position 54,609 of record JBGART010000019.1, read on the forward strand.
CTCGCCCAGGGGACAGCTCCAGCCAAATCACGAAGTCGCAGACGACTCACCTTGGGGAGCGCTGCAGTGGAGGGCGAAGCGGAATTCGGTCGGAGCGCTCTCGCTCGAGCTGCCGGCGGGCGTCCGCCGGCAGCCGCCCAGGACTGTCCCGCGTGCCCCGTCTCCCTCAGGGATAGCCGCCTCCGTGTCGGCGACGCGCCTCATCGCTGCCCGAGCAAACGGACGGCGCAACCCCAGAACCGGCGTCACCCTGCCCAAGCAGCGTCCGCGCTGGCAACGCGCCTCATCGCTGTGCCGGCAACACAAACGGGCCTCTCTCTCCGCTTCAGTCTCGCTCGTCGCGCTCCCCAAGCTGTCCCCGAGCGCGGTGCCCCAACGGAATGCCGCGCCGCCCCCCGGCGTGGGGCAGAAGGCTGAAACCCAGTTGTTAACACGGTCGTAGACAGCTGTTGCATGTAACGCTCTGAGAGGACTGGGCTAAGTGCCGCTCTCGTCAACCCGAACGTGTTGACAACTGTAAGTCCGCCGGCCGGGACTCCGTAGCTGGGGCGCCGTCCGGAAACGCGGATGCCTCAGCTCTCCCAAGCAGGTGCCGTGCGCTGCCGTTGAGGGAACGAGAACGCGCATCGCTCGCCGGCCCCTGCTCACGGATCCGTGGCGCCGTCGTGTCTCGCTGCTCGCCGAGCGGCGGGCCGTGGGCCGCGGGCCGCGAACGAACGGTGCGCCGACCAAGTGAGAGCAGCGAGCAGGGAACTCGGCGAGCAGCGAGCGGGCGAAGTAGTGCGCCGGCGAGCCGCTACAGTGCGCAGCTACCGCGGCCAAGCGGGCTCCGCTGGGCTCGGAGTGGTGCTCGGAAGCGGTGCCGCGCGTGAGACAGGGGGCCCGTAGCTGGGGGTGCTGAACGGCAGGTAGGGGCTCGGGGATGGTGGTCGAGAACTGTGCGTGCCCGGCTCGTGGCTCGCGGTCTGCCGAGCGTCGTCGCGGCTCGCGGCTCGCGGTCTGCCGAGCGTCGTCGCGGCTCGCGGCTCGCGGTCTGCCGAGCGTCGTCGCGGCTCGCGGCTCGCGGCTCGCGGTCTGCCGAGCGTCGTCGCGGCTCGCGGCTCGCGGTCTGCCGGGCGTCGTCGCGGCTCGGGGCTCGCCGAGGGTGCGAGACCCCGCCGATCCGCGACAGCCGTGACAGAGGGCGACGGCTGCGTCAGGCTTGAGCGCGGCAGGCCTCGGCGATGTCCCTGGATTCCGAAGGTGGCATGCGCGCTGCTTGGGGACGCGCCCCTCGAACCCGTTTCCCGGAGGTGCACATGCAGCCCTGTTCGCAGTGCGAAGGCTTCATCCCCGAGTCAGCCGCGTCCTGCCCCAACTGCCACGCGGCGCCGGTGGCTCGCGCTCGCACCTCGCGGCCCGGGTGGCTCACCTACGCGCTCACCGCCGCCGGTGCGAGCGTGGCGTCGGTGACGCTCTCCGCCTGCTACGGAAGCCCGTGCGCGACGGTGCTCCCTGACGGCGGGCAGGACCGCCCGAACGCCACGTGCATCGACTTCGACTGCACGAAGCCGCTCGCCGACGGCGGGGACCCGAGGAAGGACACGGAGTGGCACTACGCCTGCGACCGGAGCTCTCCGTTCGGCGACAAGGCGGACGGCGGCGTGCAGGACGGGGGGCAGTGACGCAGGCCGCCTCCCGCGACGCGCTCTTCCGCCGCTTTGACGTGAAGGGCGGCGGCTTCGCGCCGCGCTACGTGGTGTGGGAGCTGACGCTGGCGTGCGACCAGCCGTGCACGCACTGCGGCTCCCGCGCCGGCGCGGCCCGGGGCTCTGAGCTGACGACGGCCGAGGCGCTGGCCGTCGTCCCTCAGCTGGCCGAGCTGGGGACCTTCGAGGTGGTCCTCATCGGCGGCGAGGCGTACCTGCACCCTGGTTTCTTCGACGTGGTGCGGGCGCTCAAGGCGCACGGCATCCGGCCGACGATGACCACCGGCGGACGCTCCATCGACGAGGCGCTGGCGCGGCAGATGGCGGACGCGGGCATGTACTCCGTCTCCGTGAGCGTGGACGGCTTGGCGCCCACGCATGACCTCATGCGCGCCTCTCCCGGGAGCTTCGCCGCCGCGACGTCGGCGCTGCGCTTCCTGAAAGCGGCGGGGCTGCGGACGTCCTCCAACATCAACCTTAACCGCCTCAACCAGGGGGACCTGGAGCCGCTCTACGAAGTCCTCAAGGGCCTGGGCATCAGCGCCTGGCAGGTGCAGCTCACCGCGCCTCTGGGGCGGGCGGCCGACCGCGCGGCGATGTTGCTCCAGCCGTGGGACCTGCTGGAGCTGATGCCGCGCATCGCCGCACTCAAGCAGCGCGCCTTCGAGGAGGCGCGTATCAGCCTGCAGCCCGGAAACAACCTGGGCTACTTCGGCCCCGAGGAGGCGCTGCTGCGGTCTCCTTCGCCCGGAATGCGGGACCACTTCCAGGGCTGTCAGGCCGGCCGCCAGGTGATGGGGCTGGAGTCCAGCGGCGCCGTGAAGGGCTGCCCTTCGCTCCAGACCTCCCACTACGTGGGTGGCCACGTGAAGGACCGCCCGCTGGCGGAGACCTGGGAGCGCGCGCCGGAGCTGGCCTTCGCCCGCCACCGCACCGTGGAGGACCTCTGGGGCTTCTGCCGCACGTGCCCCTTCGCGGCCACCTGTCTGGGCGGCTGCACCTTCACCGCGCACGCCGTGCTGGGCAAGCCGGGGAACAACCCCTATTGCCACTACCGCACGCGCGCGTTTGCCGAGCGCGGGCTGCGCGAGCGGTTGGTGCCGAAGGCCGCCGCCCCGGGGCAGCCGTTCGACTGCGGGCGCTTCGAGATTGTCGAAGAGCCGCTCACCGCGGCGGACCACCGCCCGCCCACCCCGCGAGACCTGGTGAGGAAGCGCGCTATCTCCGCCGGGCCTTGAGCGCGGAGGCGGCGAAGCTGGGCTGGTGGCCGGCGGCGCGGGCCATCAGGCAAATCTGCACGATGGCGGGGCCAAAGCGCTCCCAGCGGGACTCGCCGGTGCCCCTCACCGCGAGGAAGCCGCTGCGGTCAATGGGGAGCGCAGAGGCGATGGCGTAGAGCGTCTTGTCGTTGAAGACGATGAACGGGGGAATGCCCAGGTCCTTGGAGAGCTCTTTGCGCCAGCGGCGCAGCTCCGTCATCGCCAGCTCGCTGTGCGGCGGCGGCGCGGCCGGGGTGCTGGCGGGGAAGGAGCGGGCGGGCGCTGCGTTCACGCTCAGCCGCTTGCCCACGCAGACGTCGCAGCCAGCGCACTGCCCCTCTACTTCCTGTTCGCCGAAGTAGCGCAGGATGAAGGCGCGGCGGCAGCGCTTGCTGTACGCGTAGTCCGTCATCCGCTTGAGGAGGAGCAGCGAGCGCCGCTCCTGCTCCCGCATCGCGGAGAGGTCCAGTCCCAGCTGATGGTACGGCGCGGGGTCCAGGGCGCGGATGGCGCGGCCGGAGAACGGCTTGCGGACGGTGATGTTCCCCCCGCGCTCCAGGAGGCTCAGCCCGTGGCGGGCCTGCTCCTCGTCGAGGCCGCAGCGGCGCGCCAGCGTGCGCAGCTCCACGCTGAGGTTTCCTCCGGCGGAGAGGGCCTGTCGCAGGTGGTGCATCAGGGCCTTGGTTGCCACGCCCGTGGGCGCTGCCTGCGCCGCCTTCTCCGTGAGGGTGATGCCGTAGGTGCCTTCGCCGCGCCCGCCGCGGCTGATTTTTCCGTGGCGCTCCAGGACGCGCAGCACCGCGGAGACCTCGAACTCGGAGGAGCCGGTCTGCGCCGCCAGCTGCTCCACGCCGCGGTCGAACTCGCCCTCGTCGCGCAGGACGCTCCAGACGTCCTGGAAGACGGCGTCAGGCGGGTGACTGCCCTGAATCATCCGCTCCTGCGTGAAGACGTCCGAGTGGTTGAAGAGCAGCACCGCCCGGCCCGGCCCGCCGTCGCGGCCCGCGCGCCCAATCTCCTGGTAGTAGGCCTCCACCGCGCGCGGGATGTTGGCGTGGATGACGAAGCGGATGTCCGGCTTGTCAATGCCCATCCCGAACGCGTTGGTGGCCACCGCCACCGCGTCCGGATTCCCCATGAACGCGTCCTGCGCCTTCTGCCGGGCCGCGTCGTCCATCCCCGCGTGGTAGAGCACCGCCGCGTGGGAGCGCGCCTTGAGCGCGCGGTGCATGCTCTCCGCCGCTTTCCGGGTAGAGCAGTACACGATGCCGCTGCCGCCCTCTTCCACCAGCTGGACCGCGGCTTCGCGCTTCTCCTCTTCGCCGGAGACGGGCGTCACTTCCAGGAAGAGGTTGGTCCGGTCGAAACCGGCGACGAACACCTGCGGGTCCTTCATCAGGAGCGAGCGGAAGATGTCGTCCCGCACCTCTGGCGTGGCGGTGGCGGTGAGCGCCACGGTCCGGGGCGGGCGCAGGCGTTTGCGGATTTTCCCGAGCAGCGCGTAGTCCGGGCGGAAGTCGTGCCCCCACTGGGAAATGCAGTGCGCTTCGTCCACCGCCAGCAGCTCCACCTTGGCCTGGGCCACGGCGTCCAGGAAGGCCGGGGAGCGGAAGCGCTCCGGGGCCACGTAGACCAGCTTATAGGCGCCCGCGCGCAGCTTGGCCTGGCGGTCCGCGCGTTCGAAGTCGCTCAGGGTGGAGTTGATGAAGGTGGCGCTGATGCCCTTCTGGGTCAGCTGCTCCACCTGGTCCTTCATCAGGGCGATGAGCGGCGAGATGACCAGCGTCACCCCCGGCAGCAGGGTGGCTGGCAGCTGGTAGCAGAGGCTCTTGCCGGCGCCGGTGGGCATCACCACCACCGCGTTGCGGCCGGCCATCACCGCGAAGATGACCTCTGCCTGTCCCGGTCGGAACTCCGCCAGCCCGAAGTAGCGCCGCAAGCCGTCGCGGGCCTCTTCGAGCTGCTGGGGCGGGAACGACATCCTGCGCATATTTCCTGTTCTCGCCGTGCCGTCAATGGCGGCGCGCACCGGAGGTCAGCCCAGCCCGTGGACGCACCCCAGGTCCAACGCCAGCTCCGCTGGCTGCGGCATCCACCCGCGCTCCAGCAGCGAGCAATATCCGGTGTCTCCGACGACGAGGTGGTCCAGCACGCGGATGCCCAGCACGCGGCCGCCCTGGCAGAGCTGCCGGGTCAGCTGCAGGTCCAGCGCTGACGGCTCCGCGTCACCTGACGGGTGGTTGTGGGCGAGCACGATGGCCGCGGCGCGCCGGGCCAAGGCCGGCGCGAAGACCTCCCGTGGATCCACCGGGCAGGCGGCGATGGAGCCCTCCGCCACCCGGACGTCGCACAACAGGACGTTGCGCGAATTGAAGGACAGGACGTGGAAGACCTCCCGCGAGAGCCCGGAGAGGCTGGGGGCGAGGTAGGCGTGAATCTCCGAGGGCGAGCTCAGCCGCGGCCGCGTCTCCCGGGACATCCCCGCGCGCCGGCCGAGCTCCAGCGCCGCGAGCAGCCGGGCCCCGCGCGCGGGCCCCAGCCCCTTCATCGCGCACAAGTCCAGCCGGTCCACCTGGCGCAGGCCCTTGAGCCCGCCCGCGCTCTCCAGAATTCCGCGGGCCAGCACCTCCACCGCGCAGCCCGGCACCCCTGTGCCCAGCACCGCGGCCAAGAGGTCAGGCTCGGTGAGCGCGGCGGGCCCCAGCCGGAGGAGCCGCTCCCGCGGTCCTTCCCGCCCGAGCCCCCGTAAGCCCACCGAGCCGTCCCCGTTCGAGCGGATGCCCTCCCTCTCCAGCTGCCCCGTCCCCTCCATGCACCCTCCGCCCGCATCCACCGGCGCCATGCCGGCGGCCTTCGGTGGGCGCGGATGAGCAACAGGCATGCCTGCGGCCCTTCAGAGGGAGCGGCAGCCGCACCCGTCCGCGAAGCGAGCCTGGGGAGGCTCGAATAGGGACGGCTAGCGGCCGGGGGGGCCGAACGAGGAGAGCGCGAAGAACGCCTTTATCTTGTCGCTCGTCTCCCGCAGCCGCTCGGAGAGGCTGCGGACGAGCGTCCAGAGGACGACGTAGGCCAGCTCCTTGTCGGTGAACATCAGCTGATCCAACTTCTCCCGGCGGATCTCCAACAGCGTGCAGGGCGAGTGGGCGATGGCGTCCGCAGAGCGCGCGCTGTCGTCGATGAGGGCCATCTCCCCGAACCACTGGTGGTGCTCCAGGATGGCGAGCGCCTCCTCGCCCACGCCGGGGACCTGCTTGGAGATGCGGACCTTGCCGTCGACGACGATGAACATGGACTCGCCGGTGTCTCCCTCGCGGAAGATGAAGCTGCTGCCCTCGTACGCGCGGGTGGTGGCGATGGCGGCGACCTTCTGCAGCTGCCCGGAGGTGAGGCCCTCGAAGAGGGCGACCTTTTTCAGGATGCCAACATCCATCGGGGTTAAGTCGTAACACGCGTCTGGAGCCGTCTGGTACTTTCCTTCAAAGCGCAATCCGTCAAGGAGCAGGAAGTGGCTGAGACCCTCAACAAGGTGACCATCATTGGATCCGGGCCGGCGGGCTACACCGCCGCCATCTACGCGGCCCGCGCGAACTTGAGCCCGGTGATGTTCTCCGGCTTCGCCTCTCCGGAAGACCCGCAGCGCGTCCCCGGCGGCCAGCTGATGATCACCACCGACGTGGAGAACTACCCGGGCTTCCCCGAAGCGGTGACCGGGCCAGACCTCATGGAGCGGTTCCAGAAGCAGGCGGAGCGCTTCGGCACCCGCATCCACACTGAAAACGTGGTGAAGGTGGACTTCAGCAAGCGCCCCTTCTTCCTCCAGGGCGACACGCAGTCCTGCCACACGCAGACGGTCATCATCGCCACCGGGGCGACGGCCAAGTGGCTGGGCGTGAAGGGCGAGGACGCCTACAAGACGCGCGGGGTCTCCGCCTGCGCCACCTGCGACGGGTTCTTCTTCAAGAACCAGGCGGTCATTGTGGTGGGCGGCGGCGACACGGCGATGGAGGAGGCCACCTACCTCACGAAGATGGTGAAGCACGTCACCCTCATCCACCGGCGCAACAGCTTCCGCGCGTCCAAAATCATGCAGGAGCGGGTGCTCAAGAATCCGAAGATCTCCGTGGTCTGGGACTCCGCCCTCGAGGAAGTGGTGGGGGACGCCAAGGGGATGACCGGCGCTCGGGTGAAGAACCTCAAGACGCAGGAGGTGACGCTCCTGGCGGCCACCGGCCTGTTCGTCGCCATCGGCCACCAGCCGAACACGAACCTGTTCCGGGGCGTGCTGGACCTGAACGACGCCGGCTACATCAAGACCGTCCCGGGCACCACGCGCACCAGCATCGAAGGCGTCTTCGCCTCCGGCGACGTGCAGGACCCGGTCTACCGGCAGGCGGTGACCGCGGCGGGGACCGGCTGCATGGCGGCCATCGACGCCGAGCGCTGGATGATTGAACACGGCATCGGCTGACTCGCGCACCCATGAAGATGGTGGATGTGGGGCAGAAGGAGAAGACGGAGCGGGTGGCCGTGGCCTCCGGCTTCGTCCGCATGCAACCGGCGACGGTGCGGCGCCTGCGGGCAGGGAAGGTGGAGAAGGGAGACGTGTTGGCGGCGGCGCGCCTGGCGGGGGTGATGGCCGCCAAGAAGACGCCGGACCTGGTGCCCTTGTGCCACCCCATCTCCCTCTCTGCGGTGACGGTGGAGGTCACCCCCGGCCCGCGCGGCGTGGGCATCCGCGCCGAGGTGAAGACGGTGGACCGCACCGGGGTGGAGATGGAGGCGCTGGCCGCCGTCTGTGCTGCTGCGCTCACGGTCTACGACATGCTGAAGAGCGTGGACCGGGGCATGTGGGTGGAGCGCGTGCAGCTGGAGAAGAAGGCCGGAGGTCGCTCGGGACCCTGGGCGCGACGGGGCGCAGCGGCGCGCTAAAATTTTCGCCCATGTCCGAAGGGCGCTCCTCCCGCTACGACTTCGCCATCCTCACGCACGCGGCGACGGAGCCGAACGTCATCGCCGGCGTGCTCACGGAGCTGCGCAAGGACTATCCGGAGAAGGGCCTGCTTGGCGTGGAGCTCTTCGGCCGGGCGATGACGGGCGAAGTCATTGCCCTCTTCCACTTCTCCTTCATGTCCTATTCGGCGGCGCTGCGGACGCGGATGGACCGCGAGGCCTACAAGCTCTCCGGCAAGCTGCTGGACCCGCAGCTGTTGGCGACAGAGGAGCGGGAGCGCTTCTACGACCGCCGCCTGGCGTCGATGGAGGTGAAGACCGAGCTCGCCAGCGCGCCAGGGCCCGCGCTGGAGCGCTTCTTCGGCCAGGTCCGCGCGCGCGCGCCGGTGCAGGAGGCGGCGGACCCCATCGTCCACGTCCCCTACGAATCCAAGGACGCGCTCGCCCTTGCCCTGCGCGAGTGCATTGCCAGCGGGGAGCTCTCCGTGCCCTACGGCGCCGCGCGCCCCCATGACGTGCTGAAGCTGCGCTTCCAGGTGGCCGGCGCGTCCACGCTGGATGCGTCCGGGCGGGTGGAGTCGGTGGACGCGGCCAAGCGGGTGGCGAAGGTGAAGCTGGAGGGGAGCGAAGCCATCGCCCACTTCTTGCGCTCCCACGGCCAGACCGCGCGCGAAGGGCGCAGGGCGCTGGCCACCGAGGATGAGCGGCGCGCCTCCGAGCGCTTCCAGACCGCCTTGCAGGTGGTCTTCCACGACATCCCCACGCTCTCCGCGGAGTTCGCCACCAACATCAGCCAGGGCGGCCTGTTCGTGAAGTGCGACGAGCCGCCGGAGTTGCGGGCGCGGGTGCGCCTGACGCTGCAGCTGCCGGACGGGAGCAAGGTCACCACCAACGGCGAGGTGGTGCACATCGTCACGCCGGAGGACGCGCGCGCGAAGGGGCTTTCCGCCGGGGTGGGCCTGTCGTTCGACCGGAGCGATGACGCCTTTCAGGGAAAAATCAGCATCCTGCTGGCCAACTACCGGGAGCGCCGCCCGCGGGTCCTTGTCGTCGACGACAACGCGTTCTTCCGCACCGTGCTGGACGACGCGCTGGCGGAGGCGGGGATGGACGTGGTCTGCGCGGAGAGCGGGGAGGAGGCGCTGCGCATCCTGGTGGACCGCTTCTACGAGCTGGACCTGCTCACGGTGGACCTCCAGATGCCGGGGCTGGGCGGGTTCGGCTTGATTGACCGCATCCGCCGGGTGGGCGGCGAGAGAGACCTCCGCGTCCTCGTCCTCTCCGGGCAGGACCCGGACCGGCTGGAGGCCCTGCGCTTCAGCGGCTACGTGAACGCGGTGCTGCCCAAGAGCTCGCCCCTGCAGCAGGTGGTGCAGACCATCCGCGAGCTCCTTCGCGACGCGCCGCCCCACGATTGAGCGGAGGGAACCCGGGACGGGTTTGAGCTATGAGGCGCGGTCATGGATCCGCTCCTCAAGTGGCGCCCCGAATTCCCCATCCTCGACACCAAGGCTGGCTACCTCATCAACAACTCCCTGGGCGCCATGCCCCGCAAGGTGCGCACCTACCTGGCGGAGTACGCAGACACGTGGGCGCGGGATGGCGTGCTGGCCTGGCATGACTGGCTGCCGCGGGTGACGCAGACGGCGGACCTGGTGGGCAGCCTCCTGAACGCGCCGCCGGGGACGGTGATGATGCATCAGAACGTCTCCACGCTGACGTCCATCATCATCTCCGGGCTGGAGTTTACGGGCGGGGAGGGCGGCCGCGCGGCGCGCAACCGGGTGGTCACCACTGAGCTCAACTTCCCCTCGGTTGTCTACAACTGGCTGGCCCAGAAGAAGCGCGGCGCGCAGGTGGAGGTGGTGCGCTCCCGCGACGGCGTGACGGTGGCGACTGAAGACGTCATCTCCGCCATCGACGGCAAGACGGTGGCGGTGGTGCTGGACCTGGTCCTCTTCCGTTCGTCGGCGCTGATGGACGTGGCGCCCATCATCGAAGCGGCGCACCGGCATGGCGCGCTGGTGGTGCTGGACGTGTATCAAGCGGCCGGGACGGTCCCCATCGACGTGCTGGCGCTGGACGTGGACTTCCTCATCGGCGGGTCGGTGAAGTGGCTGTGCGGCGGGGCGGGGGCGGCGTACCTGTATGCGAAGAAGGACCTCCTTTCCCGCTTCGAGCCGCTGCAGACCGGCTGGTTCTCCGACAAGAAGCCCTTCGACTTCCGGCTGGGCGAGGTGGACTACGCGGAGGACGCGCACCGCTTCATGGGCGGGTCTCCGTCGGTGCCGGCGCTGTACGCCGCGCGCGCCGGCTACGAGGTGGTCCGCGAGGTGGGCGTGCCGGCCATCCGGGCCAAGTCCGCGCGCCAGACGCAGCTGCTGCTGGAGCTGGCGCTGGAGCAGGGGCTCACGGTGACCACCCCGAAAGACCCGGCACGGCGCGGCGGCACGGTGTGCGTGGACTTCACGCACTCCGAAGACTGCAGCAAGCGGCTCATCGAGCGCGGCTTCATCATCGACTGGCGGCCCAGCGGGGGCATCCGCATCTCCCCCCACTTCTACAATTCAGACGAGGAGTGCCGGGCCATCCTGGAGGCCATCCAGGAGCTCCGTGCAGGCGGCACGCTGCGCGCGGACGCCGGGGACCGGCGGCACTGAAGGCGCGCCCCTTGCGGCACAGCGCCACCTACGCACACCGCCGCCACGAGGCTGTGAGGACGCAAGAGCGGCTTCGCGCAAGAGGGTTGTTGGGAGTACCCCTTCGCTCCTCCTGGCCCGCTGTCGGGGAGGGCGTGGAGGTGTGCTTCACGTGTGATGACCGCGGGTTTCAATATGCGGTGTGTTGCATGAATCGTGTGCGTGAGTGAGACACTCAGCGCCTCGAGTGAGAAAGAAAGGGCGCGTGAAATAAAAGTTGGGCGCAGGGGCGAAATAGAGGCAAGGATCAGTGTCGGCACACACACCCAACCCCAGCGAGGCCTTTCGATGGCGAACACGGACAAGCGGAAGCAGTCACTGTATTTCCCCGAAGAGATGCTGAACGAGATCCAGCGCGAAGCAGTCCGTCTGGACCGCTCGTTGTCGTGGATCGTCCAGCAGGGATGGAAGATCGCCCGCGAGAAGATCAAGGCCTTCCCGGCAGTGCATGACGGGTTGCCGGATCCCCGCGAGGAGACCGGAGCCCCGGGCCGTCCGAGCTGACGCCTCACCGAAAGCGTACGTGCCCACGGAAGGCCCGCGCTTCGCGCAACTGAGCGAACGGCGGGCCTTCTGCTTTGCGGGCGCTTGCTAGAGCGCCGACCAGGTTACCTCCCGTCGCCGAGAGCGACGATCCGCTTCGCCGGGCGGCGTCGGCCGCCCTTGAAATACCGACCCGTATTCCGGCGGGCGGCCTCCTTGCGCGGCTCGCGGCTCGTCGCTTCGGCTCGGTCCGGTAACCTGGTCGGCGCTCTAGCCCTGTCCGGCGCGCCCGAGCTGCTCACGCCAGAGCTGCTCCCGGTAGAGGCAGGCCAGGACCAGGGCGTGGGTAATCTCCCCCTGCTCCACCAGCCGGGCCAGCTGCGCGCGGGGAACGCGTTCCACCTCCAGGTCTTCGCAGGGGTCCGGCCGCCCGTCGTGGACGCGCCTGCACCCGAGCGCAAGGAAGCTGTGGTTCCGGTTGGTCTGCAGGGCAGGGTTGGGGTGAACCCAACCCAGAGAGACCAGCCGCTCCGCCACGCAGCCGGTCTCCTCTTCGAGCTCCCGCGCAGCAGCCTCCAGCGGGCTCTCCTCGCCGTCCATCATTCCGCCCGGCGCCTCCAGGGTGACGCTGCGGGTGCCGAAGCGGTACTGGCGGACCAGCAGGGCCTCGTCCTCCGGCGTGAAGGCCAGGATGGTCACCCAGTCCGGCGCGTCAATCACCACGCGCGGGTGGGGCCGCTGGTCGCGCGGGTTGAGCACCGTGTCCACGCGCACCTTGAGCACCTGGTGGTCCGACACGTGTTTTGTAGAGACGTGCGGCCACGGGGGAGGGTCTCGCCGCGATTTGCCGTCCATGGGGCCTTCCCGGTTCAGTTGAGCTGATCCACCCGCTGGCGCAGCGCGCGGGCGGTCATCATCAAGGTCTGGTGGTCCGGCGCGTCCGGGGACAGCGCCAAGCAGCGTTCGATGTCGGCCAGCGCGGCGCGGTAGGCGCCCAGCGCAGAGAGGATGGCGGCGCGGGCCCGGAGCTCCCCCGGGTGGTCCGGGGAGACCAGCAGCATCAGGTCCACCACCCGCAACGCCCGGGCGCCGTCGCCCTTGTCCAGGTAGACGCGCTTCAAGTTGTTGAGCATGCGGAAGGCAATGCTCTTCACCGGGGTGGGGGTAATCATCTTCTCGTCGAACTTGAGCTGCGGGGCCACCCGCTTGAGCAGGTCCTCGCAGCCGGCGAGGGTGAGGATTTGGCCGCCGGCGAACGCGTCCATCACCAGCTTGCCGCCCTCCACGTCACAGGCCACCACGAAGTGCCCGGGGAACGACACGCCGTAGAGCGGGATGCCCGCGCGGCGGGCGACCTCGAGATACACCGCGCACAGGGAGATGGGCAGCCCCAGCTTCCGTTCGAGCACCCGGTTGAGGAAGCTGTTCTCCGGCGCGTGGTACTCCACCTCGTTGCCGCGCAGGCCCTCCTCTGCGCCCAACACCCGCTGCAGGGCCTGAAGCTGCCGCAGCCCCGCGCCCGGGACGGTGGCCGCGCCCACGCGCGCAGCCAGCTGCGCCAGCGCGTCTTCCACCGGACCGGGCTCCAGCTCGTCGTACTCCAGCCGTGCAACGGCCACGCAGGCCCAGTCCAGCCGGGGTGGCTCTGCGGCGAGCGCCGCCTCCAGCAGCGCTCGCGCCTTTGCGCTGCCGAGCGGGTAGGGGTTCACTGCGGCCTTTCCGGCGGCAGGAAGCGGCGGCGCAGCTCCGCGCGCAGGGCCACCTGGGCGCCGATGAGGCCGGAGAGGATGCCGTCCTCAAAGTCGAAGGTGGGGTGGGCCTTCAGCTCCGGGTAGTCATTGGGGTTGAGCACGTCTTCGGGGCTCAGGTGCGGGATGGCCTCCCGCGCCAGCCGCAGCACCTTGGCCCGCTGCTGGGCGACCATCCCCTCGAACAGCGCGTCGGCCACCGCCCCGATGGCCTGCGCCGCGCCCGCCTCCACGTCCACTTCGCTCACGAAAGACCTTCCTCACCGCTGGGCGATGTCCCACTTCATCCGCTGGTGGGACCTCCGGAACGCCAGCACGTCCGCCGACACCGCGTCCTTCTTCTCCTCCCGGCCGTCCAGAAACGCCACGAAATCCAGCTGGCGCTCCGGGGTGTCCAGCTCCTCGTCGAACAGCCGGACAATCTCGCTGGCGGGCAGCGTCATCCGCCCGGCCACGTTCACCAGCGGCAGCCGGATGCCCTTCATGTCCGTGGAGCGCGCGTAGGATTTGTAGACGAGCTCCGTGCACACCAGCGAGGAGTCGGAGAAGAAGTTGAAGTCGAAGTCATACGGCCGGCCCTGGTAGGCGAACGCCCGGGCGATGGCCTTGGCTTTCTCCACCTTGGGCAGCCGGGGCCGCATGGCGCCCAGATAGTCCACGTGCAGCGCGTGCTCCACCCCGGTGAACGACACGCCTTCGGAGATGGCTTCGATGAAGCGGATGGGGTCCCCGTGCTCATCCCGCGCGGTGTAGCGCGCCCACTTCTCCGGGAAGGCAGCGGACAGGTAGTCCTGGAAGCGCTGCGGCTTCCCCTTCTGCTGCGCCAGCCAGGCGGCCACCTCCGGGTCTCCGTCCAGCGACGCCAGCTCCTCGGCCGTGCCGACGTACAGCTCCGCGTGCGGCCAGAAGCCGGGCAGGCCGATGTTGGAGAGGAACCAGTTCTGCCGCGCGACGATGATGTCCCCGGGCAAGAGCGCCTTCACCACCTCGTCCACCTGCTGGCGGGAGATGAGCGGCTTGTTGATGCGATGCACGCGCGTGTCGCCCATCCACTCCGCGACTTCCTTCTGGATGGGGAAGACGGCCGAGAGCGCCCCGTCCTTGGTGATGTCCGCCGCGTTCTTCACGAACAGGCTGACGCCGCGCCGCATGAGCTTGCCGCGCGCCACGCTGGAGTTCTGCTGGGTTTCAGTGAGCAGCCAGGCCACCGCCGGCAGCGCGGCCAGCTTGAGCTCCTGCAGCGGGCGGGCAAGCAGCGGCCGGTAGGAGTCCCCCGTGAAGAGCTGGGTGGTGGTGGCGACGTGGAGCACCTTCTCCTTGAAGCGGGCGAACGAGTGGGGCGGGACGCCGAACTCGGGCGAAGGTTCGTCGAAGAGGACCTCCAGCTGCGCCTTGCCCGCGCTGAGGTCCGCGAAGGTGAGCCCGTGCGCCAGCTGGGTGGTGAGCGCGCCGTGGGTGAGCAGGTAGCCCCACACGTGCTTGAGCCGGCCCTTGGCGGTGAGGGGAACCTTCACGAAGTCCCAGTAGCGCTGCCGGATGACCTCGATGGAGAGGACGTAGTCGAAGAAGGCGCCCCACGCGGTGAGCAGGGTGCGCTTCTGGTCCGGCGTGTAGAGCGTCTTCTGGTCCTGCTGGAAGAGCGGCTTGCTGCTTGTCAGCTGTGCCTGGAGCCCGCGCAGGCCGCCCGCGTAGCGGCGCAGCGCCTCCAGGTCGCTCTGCGCCTGGGCGGTGAAGGCGTCATCCGGGAGGCTGTAGACGCCGGTCTCCGGGAGCGAGGGAGGCGCGGCGACCTGGGAGAGCAGGGCGAGGAGCAGAGGGGAGAGCATGGTCAGGTTCCTTCCGCAGCGGAGACGAAGGCAGGGAGGCCCGCCGGCGCGGGCCCGGTCACCCAGAGGGCGTCCGCCCGGCCGCGCAGAGGAAGAAGCTCCGCGGGGGTGGAGAAGGGGCCCCGGACGATGGCCACCACGGTGCGCGGGACGGCCGGCAGGAGCGCGCCCTCCACGTCCGCCGGGAGCACCACCACCCGCGCACCCGCGGCGACGGCGGCGGTGAGCTCTGCGGCCTTCGCCACGAGGACCGGGGTGGCCATGTGCATGCTGGCGGCGATGTCGATGCAGGCGCGCAGCTCCGAGGGGTGAAGCGCGGCGGCGGTGAGCAGCACGGCGTCCGCACCCAGGAGCCTGGCGCCGTAGAGCTGTTCCCGGGACACCACGAGGTCGCTCATCAGCACCGGCCCGTCGAAGGCGCGCGCGGCCTCTGCCAGGAGCGCCTCGTCACCCCCGTGCAGGATGGGCTCGGTGACCGCCGCCAGCGCGCTCACCTGGGCGTCGGATGCGCTCTGGCAGAAGGCTTCAAGCTCCAGGCCGACCCCGCGGGAGAGCTCCACAATCACCGCCAGCGCGGAGCGGCCCGTCGACACGGCCTGGACGAAGTCGCGCAGCGAAGGCGTCAGGCCCCGCACCTGGACGGCGCCCAGCGGGCGCAGCCGTTCGGTCCTCGCGGCAATCCAGGCGGAGAGCTCCAAGCGGGCCGGGACCTTACACGTCAGGTCCGAAGAGCGGGAACTGCGCGGAGGAAGGAGCCCAGTCATGCCGGCTCCTTGCGGCGGCGCAGCCCGGCCGCTCGTTACCAGGGGAGGCAGGCACATTGGGCAACGTAGCGAAGCCTGACAGTCAACCCAGTTTGTTGGGCCGCGATAATCCGAGAGCCCCTCACCCCCCGAGGTCTTCAGTGTTCGGCATACCCCATCTGACTCTGGTCACCAGGCCCATTCCCCAGGCGGGATGGGACTTCGTTCACGAGGGGCTCGCGCGCCTTCACGAGGGAAATCCTCACGGGGCGCGGATGTGCATCGCGCAGGTCATTGGCAGGCCGCTGGGCGAGTTTGGCGTCGGGAGGTCCTCCGGAATCGACCGGGAGCCCAGCCTGCGGGGCCGGGTGGTGATTCAAGGACAATCGGATGGCTTCGACCTGCGCGTGTCGGGCCAGGACGGCAGAGTCGACACGGTGGCGGTCAGCAGCGGTGACGATGAGTTTGTGGTGGACCCGGGTGGCCGCATGACGCTGGGCGCGTTCAAACCACCCCCGAAGCAGAGGTAGCGACGCAGGTGGGCGGCGCCCCCACGCCGCCCCTGCTGACCTGAGGTGGGGGCCGCTGCGCCTGCATGGCCGCACGCCTTCGCAGGGCGATACGGGCGGTGTCTTTCGCGAAGCGTCGAGCGGCGCGATGCTTGGCCGCATTGGAAGCCCAGGCGCAAAGCCCCCGCGGGACGAGGGCCATCATGTTCACGGACATGGTGGGCTACAGCGCCCTGCTGCAGCGCGACGAAGCCAACGGCCTTCAGGTCCTGGACGAGCACCGCAGCCGCGCGCGCGCGCTGTTCCCGGAGTACGCCGGCGTGGAGCTGAAGACGCTGGGCGACGGGTTCCTCGTCTGCTTTGACCGCGCGCTGGAGGCGGTCCGCTGCGGGCTGGCGCTGCAGGCGGACGTGCGGGGCAGAAACCAGCAGGCGCCTCCGAACAAGCGGTTCTCCATCCGGATTGGCATCCACTGCGGCGACGTGTCGCTCCAGGAAGGGGACGTGCTGGGCGACGCGGTGAACATCGCCGCCCGCATCGAGCCGCTGGCGCGGCCCGGCTGCCTGTGCATCACCGAGGAGGTGCTGCACTCGGTGGAGGGCCTGGTGACGGCGCGGGTCATCCGGCTGGGCCGGGCCACCCTCAAGCATTTCTCCACCCCGGTCACGCTGTACGAAGTGGTCCCGGAGGGGACGCCGCTGCGGCCGTTGCAGCGGCAGGCGGGCTTCTTCCTGCGCCGCAAGGGCGTGCGCCAGGTGCTGGGCGCTACGGCGGCGCTGGCGCTGGCGGGCGGCGGCTACCGCATCTACCGCGACCGGACGGCCTGCGCGGAGGGCCCGGCGCTGATGGCGGAGGTCTGGGGCGCGGCCATCAAGCCCAGCCTGGTGGAGGCCATGCGCGCCACGCGCAGCCCGCGCGCGGAGCAGGTGTGGGCCAGCACCGAGCGGCTTTTGGACCTCTACGCGCGGGGCTGGCTGGACGCGTACCGCACGGCCTGCGAGGACACGCGCGCCGGCCGCGAGCCCCCGGCGATGTTCGCGCTGCGGCGCGGGTGCCTGGACCGCAGGCTGCAGGAGATGCGGGCGCTCACCGGCGTCCTTAAGTCTGGGGACGCGGCGGTGCTCGACAGCGCGGTGCAGGCCACCTTCCGCCTCTCCGACGTGGCGGCCTGCGCCAACCCCACCTTCCTCACCTCCGCGCAGGAGCGGCCGCTGGACCCCGAGCAGCAGGCGCGGCGTGCGCAGCTGGTCGTCCAGCTGGCCGAAGCCAAGGCGCTGCAGGACGCCGGGAAGTACGACGGGGCGCTGGAGCGCGCGGAGGCGGCGCTCGAAGAAGCGCGTTCGCTGCAGTACAGCAAGGTGGAGGCGGAGGCGACGTTCCGGCTGGCGCGCATCGAGGTGGAGTCCGGGCGCTACGCCGCGGGCGAAGAGCGGATGTTCGAGGCGTTCTTGCGGGCGCAGGCCTCAGGCCACGAGGCGGTGGCGGTGGAGGCGGCGGTGGAGCTGACGGAGCTCACCGCGTACTACGCGGCGCGGCCGGCCGAGGGCATGCGGTGGAGCCGCATCGCGGAGACGCTGCTGGAGCACTTCAGCGGGATGCCGCACCTGCAGGCCAAGCTGCTCACCAACATTGGCAGCATCCACTACCGCGAGGGGCGCTTCGCGACGTCGGAGGCGGCGCACCGCCGGGCGCTGGAGCTGCTGGAGCGCGGGGACCAGGAGTTCATGCGCATCCACGTGCGCAACCGGCTGAGCGGCGCGCTCTTCGAGCAGGGGCGCTTCCAGGAGCAGCGCACCCTGGACCTGGAGAACGTGGAGACCTACGAGCGGCTCTTAGGCCCCGCGCACCCCGCGCTCATCTACGTGGTGCAGCACCTGGCCGCGGCGGAGCTGGGGCTCGGCCAGTACGAGAGCGCGCTGGCCCACCTGGACCGCGCGCTGGAGATTGCCCAGAACAACACGGTGATGCAGAAGGCCTACGTCGGCCAGACGCGCGGGGCGACGCTGGTGAAGCTCGGCCGGGTGGAGGAGGCCATCGTCCAGCTGGAGACCACCCGGGCGGTGCTCACGCGCGAACTGGGCGCCAATCACCCGGACCTGCTGGACACGCTGGAGCCGCTCGCGCGCGCGGAGCTGGCCCGCGGCCGGTACCACGCGGCCATCGAGGAGTGCGACGCGCTCCAGCGCCTGCTGCGGCCCGGGGTGGAGCACCCCGCGGGAGCGCGCTGCCTGGGCATTCAGGCGGACGCCCAGTTGCGTCTGGGCCAGCACCCCCAGGCCATGGCCCTCTATGACCGCGCCATCGAGCTCATGCAGCGCAGCCTGGGCCGGGAGAACGCGCTCTTGCCGGACCTGCTGAACGCGCGCGGGTTGGCGTACCTGATGGAGGGGAACCGCAAGGCGGCGCTGGCGGACTTCCGGCGCTCGCTCGCCGTCGCCGAGAAGCGGGTGGGCAACCCGGCGGCGCTGGCGGCCGCGCAGTTCGGGGTGGTCCGCAGCCTTCCGTTCGGCGTCACGTCCGTCCAGCAGGCGCAGCAGGCGGCGGCCGCACTCAACCAGGCGCAAGGGGTGGACGTCGCGCTGCGCAGCGAGATTGAGGCCTGGGTGCTCAAGGCCTACGCGGAGCAGCCGATGGTCTCCTCCGTCCCTTCGAAGAAGCCTTAGAGGCTGCCGCCGGGGCAGAAGTTGCGGTCCTGGAGGAAGTCCACCTGCACGGCCATCAGCGGCGTGGTGACGGTGCCGGACGTGTAGAGCGTGGAGCGCAGCGGGAAGGACTTCACCGTCGTCCCGTCGCGGCCCACGCGGGTGAAGAGCTTGCCGGCCGCTTCGCTGTTGCTGGCCTTGTAGACCGTCGTCCAGCTCAGGTTGCAGGACGGGTACGCCGCCTGGAAGTCCTCGGAGTAGACCAGGTGGCCCAGACCGAAGTAGTCGACGGTGCCGTTCGAGGCGAGCTTCGCCTTGTAGTAGCGGGTGCCGCTGGTGCCGTTGGCGTGCTCGGCGTCGTTCAGCACGCCTTCCGAGAGGACGGGCGCCGCGGTGCCGACGCAGGTGGAGGGCTGGTTGCCCGACGCGCAGTTGAGCCGGGTGGCGGCCGCCAGCAGGACGCCGGGCGCGTTGGTGGACTTCTTGAGGATGAGCGAACCGATGACCTCTTTCGGGATGCGCCGGTTCCAGGCCAGCACCTGGGTGAAGCCGTTGTTGGTGGCCGGGTAGGCGGCGACGATGGAGCCATCGCCCGGGGAGAAGCCCATCGACGCGTTCAGGTTGTAGTAGTTGCCGCCGTTCACGGCGATGCCGATGTTGGCAAGCCAGTAGACGCGGCCGTTCTGGCTGCCGGGGACGATGGCGGGCGTGCCCGTCGTCGACTGGACGTACTCGGAGTGACCGGTGACGCCCTGGAGCACATCGCCCAGCGTGCAGAGGTACTTCGGGGTCTGCGACACCGGGTCTTTCAGGTACGCGCACCAGTAGGAGATGTCGCCGTTGGCGACCGTCAAGCTCTGGCTCGAAGGCTTGAGGCTCAGGCCCACCATCGAGATGCCGGACCCGCCGCAGCCCACGGAGATGGTGTGGTAGGCGTAGTAGGTCTTCGCGGGCGAGCCGTTGTCGGAGACCGCGACCTGGACGTTGTTCTTCAGGATGGGCCGCAGGCCGCCGACGATGGCGGTCAGCTTGGCCAGCCTGAACGAGGACGTGTACGAGAGACCGCCCGGCGTGCCGGAGCCGCTGGCCGAAATGGTGATGCGCGGCGTGGGACAGGTGGCTTCGTTGTCCAGGTTCGCCGGGGTGAGGGTGGAGTAGTCGTAGCTGGCGCCGGTGAGGTTCGCGACGGTCGCCTTGAACGTCCGCCCGCCCAGCCCTGAATAGTCCGCGTCGCCCAGCAGGTTTCCGCCGAGGGTGGCGCCGAGGTTGCCCGTCAGCGCGCCGTGCGCGCCAGTGAGGTTGCCGCCGAGATTCCCGGCCAGGTTGTTACCCAGGTTGCCGCCGAGGTTGTTGCCCAGGTTGCCGCCGAGGTTGCCACCCAGGTTGCCGCCGAGGTTGCCACCCAGATTTCCGCCGAGGTTGCCGCCCAGGTTGCCGCCGAGGTTGCCACCCAGGTTGCCGCCGAGGTTGCCACCCAGGTTTCCACCGAGGTTGCCGCCCAGGTTTCCACCGAGGTTGCCGCCCAGATTGCTGCCCAGGCGCGCGTCCTGTTGGGCGAGGGAATCGCTTGCGTCCTGGCTGGTGCCGCCACAGGCGGTCAGCGCGGCGGACAAGAGCACGGCTCTAATGCGATGTGAGTTCAAGGAGGATGCCTTCGTGGTGAGAGCTCTGGCGGGGGGTTCCAAAGCAATTCTCGAGCGCACCGCAAACGCCGGAGATTCGACCCAGGGGCGGATGAATGTGCACTGACCTGGAGTCTTGAAGCGCACCCATTGCACGCGACGCGCATGTCGGCAAAAGCGTGGCAAGGTGCGCGCGTGAACCCACATCTTTTGACGGAAGAGGCGCAGATTCGCGCGCTGGTGCAGCGCATCCGCCGGGTGGCGGTGCTGGGCATCAAGACGGAGAAGCAGTCTGGGCAGCCCGCGTTCTACGTCCCGCAGTACCTGGTCACCGCCGGGCTGCAGGTCATCCCGGTCCCCGCTTACTACCCGGAGGTGACGGAGATTCTGGGCCAGCGGGTGTACCGCACGCTCGCGGAGATTCCGGGAGAGCTCGACCTGGTGGATGTCTTCCGCCGCCCCGAGGACATCGACGCGCACGTGGAGGACCTGCTGCAGAAGCGGCCCAAGGCGGTCTGGTTCCAGCTGGGCATTCGCAACGACGGGGCTGCGCTGCGGCTGGCGGAGGCGGGCATCGACGTGGTGCAGGACCGCTGCTTGATGGTGGACCACCGGCGCCACGCCGGCGGTCGGTAAGGCGCGCACATGTCTCGGCGGATGCTCGCTTCGCTCGTCGCAGTGTTCCTGTTCGGTTGCCGGACGGCGCCGGTGTCAGGTGCCGCTCCGGACAAGGGACCTGCAGTTCCCGTGGACCCGGCGGCGCCCGGGACGCCATTGCCTCTGGTGTTCAAGCCTCCGGCGGGGACGGCCATCGTGGAGTCGTCAGAGATTCTGCGGACCGAGGACGTCCCGGACGGAGGCGTGGTCCGCGAGTCCGTGACGGCCACGCTCGCCTCGCGCTTCTCCCGCACAGATGGCGGCTGGGCGCTGGTGCAGCGGATGCCCGAGGTCCGCGTGACGCGCGGTGGCGAGGCGCTGGAGGACCCGCTGATGGAGGTGGTGAGGCGGTTGCCCATCGACGTGGAGCTGGATGCGACGGGGCGCTTCGTCCGGCTGACCAGCGGCGCGCAGGTGGGGGACGCGGTCCGCTCTGTCTTCACGCAGCCGGAGCAAGCGTTCGCGGTGATGGCGCTCTTCTCCCCGTCAGCGATTGAAGAGCAGGCGCGGCGGGAGTGGCAGGCGCGCAGCGCGTCCCTCTACGAAGCGCCGCTCAAGGCGGGCGAACCGGTGCGCACGCTGGAGAGCGTGACGGTGGGGCCCAAGGAGGTGCCCTACGTCCTGCTGCGCACGCCGAAGGGTTACGCGACGACCGCGCAGGGCAAGGCGCTGGTCCTCTCGTTCGGCTGCGAGCCTGAGGTCCCGGACGCGGGCCCGCTGCTCTCCTGCGAAGGGCAACAGGTCATCGCGGTGGAGCGCTCTTTGCCGGTCCTCTGGTGGATGCGCATGTCCGGCGCGTCACCCGTGGATGGCCACCGCTTCACGTTGGAGAAGACGGTGCGCACCACCGCGGTCGAGGGCGGCAACTAAAATCCGTCAGGGGTCGAACGGCACTGGCGGGCGGCTGAGCGCGCGCTCGGCGCCGGCCCGTGCCTGGTCCAGCGCGTCGAACCCGCGCTCCATGCTGGTGGGGGAGACCGGCGGCAGGTTGGAGACCACCACGTAGACTGGCACGCCCTGCTTCTCCAGCAGCGCCAGCTGGAGCCGGAAGTGGTCCCGTCGCACCGCGGCCATCGCGGCGGACATGCCCTGCGCGTAGGCGAAGGCGCCGGAGAGCTCCTCGCGGGTGCGGCTGGGGAGGTAGTGGACGAGGTACGCCTCCAGCCCCTTGCCGGCGGGGCTGCCGTGGAGCGCGGTGACCGGCGCCTTGTCGACCAGGCCGCCGTCCCAGAAGAGCGCGCCCTCCAGCGGCACCGCGCGGAACAGGCCGGGGTAGGCGCAGCTGGCGTGGATGCGCGGGGCGAGCTCGCCCTCGGTGAAGACGCGGGCCGTCCCCTGCGTGAGGTCCGTGGCCACCATCGCCAGGCCGGCGGGGCACTCCTCGAAGGTCTTCACCGGCAAGGAGCGCTCCAGCAGGCCGCGGAAGCGGTCGCCGCGCAGCAGGCCGGTGAAGCCGTGGGAGACCGCGTTGCGCAGGGCGCCGATGGGGTCTGGATCCCAGAAGCTCTTCCGGGTCTGGCTGAGGACCAGCTCTTCAATGGTGGCGGTAGACGCGCCAGCGGCGGCGAAGGCGGCGATGAGGCCGCCCGCGGAGCTGCCGGAGTAGGCGGCCGGGGAGAGGCCTGCCGCCTTGAGCCCTTTCAAGAAGCCGGCGTGCCCATAGAAGCCAAAGAAGCCAGCGGAGAGGACCAGACCGAAGCGCTTGTCGCGGAGGAGCTCGTGCAGGGTGGGTGCGGGCATGGAGGCGGAGGGCGACCGTAGCAGATGGGGTATACGCCGCGGCCTACCCAAGTGAGGTGCCGCCATGAAGGTCGTCCGGAGCAGCCAGGTGGAGTGGACCGAAGCGCTGACGAAAGGGAAGTTCGCCAACCGCCGCAAGTCGCTGGGTGGCGAGAAGCTGTCCTGCGGCCTGTGGGAGCTGCCTGCCGGCAAGAAGTCCTTCCCGCTCCACCGGCACCTGGTCACCGAAGAGGCGCTCTACGTCGTCTCCGGCACGGCCAAGGTGCGGACGCCGGAGGGACAGACTGAGATTGGCCCGGGCGACTTTGTCTCCTTCCCGGCAGGCGGCCTGGCGCACCAGCTCATCAATGACGGCACAGAGCCGCTGCTCTACCTGGGCATCTCCGCCTCCATGGGCGTGGACGTCGTCGAGTACCCGGAGTCCGGCAAAATCGCCTGTGCCGTCGGGAAGTATCCCACTGCCAAGCGCCACCTCTTCCGCGAGGCAGGGCAGCCGGACTACCTGGAGGGAGAGAAGGACGCGCTCTAGCGCGCCCGGGGGGAGGCTTCCTTCCCTACAGTCGAATCGATATATGAAGATGCGTAGATATGGAGACGCTCTCCCAATCGTTTCGCGCGCTGGGTGACCCCACCCGGCTGAGGATTCTGCGGCTCCTGTCGCGGGCGCCGCTGAACGTATCGGAGCTGGTGTCGCTGGTGGGCGTGGCCCAGTCCTCGGTCTCGCATCACCTTGCCAAGCTGAAGGGGATGGGCCTTCTGCGCGAGGAGCGGCAAGCGGGCTTCAGCTACTACTCGCTGGCGGTGGGGGAGAAGGACTCCGTCTGGCCGCTCATCCACCTCGCGCGTGAGCAGGACGACGGGGAGGGGGACACCGCGCGGCTGGCGGAGCTGCTCCGGGGCCGCGAGGACCGCCAGGCGCTCAACGAAAGGCTGCTGGAGCCGGGGCAGTCCTGGTTCCTCTGGGTGAGCGCGCTGGGGGCGCTGCTGCCGCCGCTGGAGGTGGTGGACTTCGGCTGCGGGACGGGGGCGCTGTCGGTGACGATGGCGCGCTGGGCGAAGAAGGTGGTGGGGATAGACCAGAGCGCGTCCGCCCTGGAGAAGGCCCGGGAGCGCGCGGCGCGGGAGAAGCTCAAGAACCTGAGCTTCCTGCGGGAGGACCTGCACCGGCTCTCGCTGCCGGACGACGGCAAGGATCTTGTCGTCCTGTCGCAGAGCCTTCACCACGTGACGTCGCCGCAGGGCGTGCTGGCGGAGGCGGCGAGGATTTTGAAACCGGGGGGGCGGGTCATCCTCCTGGAGCTGTGCCCCCACGACGAAGAGTGGGTGCGGGAGCGGCTGGGGCACCAGCACCTGGGCTTCGAGCCGGAGGCGCTCCAGCAGGACCTGGCAAAGGCGGGCTTCCACCGCCTGACGTTGGAGTTGCCGAGCAAGGAGAAGGCGTCTGCCTTCCGGGTGTTCCTGTTGACCGGGGAGAAGAAGCGATGAACGCCAAGCGGCAGGAGCGGGTAGCGGCGCTGCGGCAGGCGCTGGCCGAGCGAATTCTGGTGCTGGATGGCGCGATGGGCACCATGCTGCAGTCCAAGAACCTGGTCGCCGCGGACTTCGGTGGGCCGGAGCTGGAGGGCTGCAATGAGCACCTGGTCCTGACCCGGCCGGAGCTCATCGAAGACATCCACGCCGAGTACCTGAGCGCCGGCGCGGACATCACGGAGACGAACACGTTCGGCGGCACCCCGCTGGTGCTGGCGGAGTACGGGCTGTCGGCGAAGGCGCATGAGATCAATGTGCGCGCCGCGCAGCTGGCGAGGGCCGCGGCGGACCGCGTCTCCACGCCGTCCCGCCCGCGCTGGGTGGCGGGCTCCATCGGACCCACCACCAAGGCCATCTCCGTCACCGGCGGGGTGACCTTCGAAGAGCTGGTGGACACCTTCGAAGCGCAGGCGGCCGGGCTGCTCGAGGGCGGTGCGGATTATCTGTTGGTGGAGACCTGCCAGGACACCCGCAACGTGAAGGCGGCGCTGCTGGGCATCCAGCGGGCGTTCGAGCGCGTGGGCGAGAGCGTGCCCATCGCCGTCTCCGGCACCATCGAGCCCATGGGCACCATGCTGGCGGGCCAATCCGTGGAGGCGCTGGCCGCGTCGCTGGAGCATGTGGAGCTGCTGTATCTGGGGCTCAACTGCGCCACCGGGCCGGAGTTCATGACGGACCACCTCCGGTCTTTGGCGGCGATGTCGCCCTTCAGGGTGAGCTGCGTCCCCAACGCCGGGCTGCCGGACGAGAACGGCCACTACCTGGAAACGCCGCAGATGCTGGCGCGGTCGCTGCGGCGCTTCGCGGAGTCCGGCTGGCTCAACGTCATCGGCGGCTGCTGCGGCACGCACGCCGGCCACGTGGAGGCGATGGCCGCCGCGGTGGCGGGGCTCTCCCCGCGCAACAACGTCCCGCCGCGGCGCTCCACGCTCTCCGGGGTGGACTACCTGGAGGTCACCCCCGAGGAGCGCCCGGTCATCGTGGGTGAGCGCACCAACGTCATCGGTTCGCGCAAGTTCAAGGAGCTCATCGTCGCCGAGCAGTGGGAGGACGCGTCCGAAGTCGCGCGGGCGCAGGTGAAGCGGCAGGCGCAGGTCATCGACATCTGCCTGGCCAACCCGGACCGGGAAGAGCTGGAGGACATGCGGCGCTTCCTGGAGGTGGTCATCAAGAAGGTCCGCGTGCCCTTGATGATTGACTCCACGGACGAGAAGGTCATCGCCCTGGCGCTCACCTACTGTCAGGGCAAAGCCATCATCAACTCGGTCAACCTGGAAGACGGCGAGGAGCGCTTCCACAAGGTGGCGCCGCTGGCGCGGAAGTTCGGCGCCGCGCTGGTGGTGGGCTGTATCGACGAAGTGGGGATGGCCGTCCCGCGCGCCCGGAAGCTGGAGGTGGCGGAGCGGTCCTTCGACTTGCTCACCACGAAGTACGGCATGCGTGCGGAGGACCTGTACTTCGACCCGCTGGTCTTTCCCTGCGCGTCCGGAGACCAGCAGTACGTCGGCAGCGCGGTGGAGACGATTGAGGGCGTGCGGCTCATCAAGCAGCGCTTCCCTCAGTGCAAGACGGTGCTGGGCATCTCCAACGTGTCCTTCGGGCTGCCGACGGCGGGGCGCGAGGTGTTGAACTCGGTCTTCCTCTACCACTGCGTGCAGGCGGGTTTGGACCTGGCGCTGGTCAACTCCGAGAAGCTGGAGCGCTACCCGTCGCTCCCCCAGGAGGAGCGGAAGCTCTCCGAGGACCTGCTCTACAACCGCGGGGCGGACCCGCTGACCCCGTTCGCCGCGCACTTCCGGGAGCGCAAGCCGCAGAAGGCGGTCAAGGAGTCGCTCCCGTTGGAGGAGCGGCTCTCGCGCTACATCGTTGAGGGCTCACGCGATGGGCTGACCGCGGACCTCGACCTGGCGTTGGCCAGCCTGAAGCCGCTGGACATCATCAACGGTCCCTTGATGAAGGGGATGGACGAAGTGGGCCGGCTCTTCGGCGCGAACGAGCTCATCGTCGCCGAGGTACTGCAGAGCGCGGAGGCGATGAAGGCGGCGGTGACGCACCTGGAGCCGCACATGGACAAGGCGTCCGCAGCGGCGCGCGGGAAGATTGTCCTCGCCACGGTGAAGGGCGATGTGCATGACATCGGCAAGAACCTGGTGGAGATCATCCTCGCCAACAACGGCTTCCACGTCGTGAACCTGGGCATCAAGGTGCCCTCGGACCGGCTGGTGGCAGCGGTGAAGGAGCACCGGCCGGACATCTTGGGGCTCTCCGGGCTGCTGGTGAAGAGCGCGCAGCAGATGGTCTCCACCGCGGAGGACCTCACGCGCCAGGGCGTGAGCGTGCCCATCCTGGTGGGCGGCGCGGCGCTCTCCCGCAACTTCGTGGACAAGCAGATTGCCCCCGCCTACGCCGCCGGCACCGTGGCCTACGCGCAGGACGCGATGAGCGGCTTGGAGCTGGCCAAGCAGATGGTGGACCCCGGCCAGTTCCAGAAGCTGCAGACGGACCTGAAGGCGCGGCGCACCAAGCTGCGCGAAGAGGTGAAGGAGAAACCCGCGGCGCCGGCCCCGGTCGCGCGGCGCTCCATCGAAGTCCCCCTGCTGGAGACGCTGCCGCCGGCCCCGGACTACGACCGGCACGTCATCACCAACACGCCGCTGCCGCACATCTGGCGGTTCGTGAACCCGGTGATGCTCTACGGCCGGCACTTTGGCGTGAAGGGGTCCGCGGCGCGGTTGCTCGGTACGCCGCAGGAGGGCCAGCTGTCGCAGACGGAGGACGGGCGAAAGGCGCTGGCGCTCAAGGCCACGCTGGATGAGCTCAAGGCCACGCTGGAGGGCAAGCTCAAAGCGCGCGCGGTGTTCCGCTTTTTCAAAGCGGGGAGCGAAGGCAATGCGCTCCAGCTCTTCGACGGCGCGGGCCCAGGTCCGCTGGTGAGCTTCGACTTGCCCCGCCAGCCGCGCGAGGCCGGGCTGTGCCTGGCCGACTTCGTGGCGCCGCTCTCCGGAGGGGCGCCGAGGGACAACGTCTGCTTGTTCGTGGTGACGGCAGGGGAGGGCGTGCGGGAGCTGGCGGAGGACTACAAGGCCCGCGGCGACTTCGTGAAGATGCACGCGGTGCAGGCGCTGGCGCTGGAGACGGCGGAGGGCTACGCGGAGCTGCTCCACGCGCAGCTGCGAAGCATGTGGGGTTTCCCGGACCGTCCGGACCTCACCATGCTCGAGCGCTTCCGCGCGGAGTACACCGGCAAGCGCTACTCGTTCGGCTATCCCGCCTGTCCCAGGCTGGAGGACCAGCAATTGCTGTTCAAGGCGCTGGCGCCGGAGGAGATAGGCGTGCAGCTGACGGATGGCTGCATGATGGAGCCGGAGGCGTCCGTCTCCGCCGTCGTCTTCCACCATCCGGCCGCGTTCTACTTCTCCGTGGCCTGAGCTTTCGAGCGTTGCGCCGTCAGGCGACGCCCCGTTCGCGTCGAGCGTTGCGCCGTCAGGCGACGCCCGTTCGCGTCGAGCGTTGCGCCGTCAGGCGCATAGTCGAGACGTCGGCAGTGCTTCCGAAGCTTGGCTCATGGGCCGCACCGCTCTGCTCGAAGCAGACCGGCTAGGTGCCGTGCGTGGGCCTGCGCCACCTCTCGACTATGCGCCTGACGGCGCAACGCTCGAGGCGAGCGGGGGAGGCGCCCGACTGAAGGGAGCTGTTCCTCCGACGAAATGGCCGGCCAAGGCAGGTTTCCCCCTCGAGGCGAGCGGGGGAGGCGCCTGAGTGAGAACGGCTGTTCCTCCGACGAAATGACCGGCCAGGGCCGATGAGGTTCGCCAGCGTCACTGCCGGCGCAGCTCCTCCGTGATGCGGGCAATCTCCTCCGCGGTGAGGCTGCCGAAGCGCGGCGGCGGCATCCGGAGGAGGGACCGCTCCGGGACCTTGAGCCGTTCGATGGCGAGCTCCTTCTCCACCCGAGGAAGCTCCCCCAGCTTCTCCACATTGAAGCGCGACTTGGTGAGCAGCGGGTCCAGCTTCGAGTTGTGGCAGCGCTGACACATCTGCTGGAGCAGACCGCGGCCGGAGAGCCCGGGCTTGGCGCGCAGGCTGATGTCGGGGAGCGCTTCCTCGAGGAACGTGTCGCGCACGTCCGGGAGGCTGGCCGCGGGGGCCTGCCCTGCGAGCACCGCGCGGTAGCCTGTGGCGGCGGCCTTGAGACGCCCCGCGTCGCTCACGCGAATCTTCCGGTAGGGCACCGCGATGGCCACGCCCTCCAGCGCGCGTTGGTAGAGCTTCTGCCAGGCCAGGCTCTGTCCATCCGGAGTGGCGCCCACCTCGGTCTCCACCTGCGGCAGGAACTCATTGGGCTGGTTCAGACCGCCCTCCTCGACGACCAGGTTCTCCAGCAGCGCGGCGTCCGCCTTGGGGATGAGCTCGCCCGGGATGCCGGCGTACGGCTCCGTTGGCTCGTGCGCCAGGCGGTAGTCCGCGAGCAGCTGCTTGCCGCTCTCGGTGTCTTCCCGCAGGAAGTGCGTCCACGGCCGCTGCAGCTCCTGCATCCGCAGCATCTTCTGCGCCGACGGGCCTCCCGGCTGGTGGCAGTGCAGACAGTCCAGCACCGTGTTTCGCAGGTCCACGTCCTGGTAGAGCGCGACCGAGGTCCAGCCGGACTCGACGGCGGGCGTGAGCAGGTCCGACAGCGAACAGCCGCCGGCCGCGTTGCAGGCCTGCTCGAAGCGGAGCAGGAAGAACATCAGCTCGCGGGTGCGGCCGTCGCGCGTCACCAGTTCCACGAACTGCTCTCCGCGGGCGAAGCCCATGGCGATGAGCTTGGGGTTGGAGGTCTGCCCCGCATTGCACGCCTCGGGCGAAGTGCACTGGCCGAGCGACGTCGTGGACAGCAGCGCCCGCGGGTTGATGGCGTTGACCGACTTCATCACCAGGGAAGAGGAGTGGCCGGTGAGGGTGAAGGCGGGGTTGCCCTGGGCGCCGTTGGCGAGAACCCCCGGCTTGAAGCCGAGGCCCAGCAGGCGCTGCAGGTCCTGCAGGCTGGTGATGTTCGGCGCGGGCTCCGCGCAGAGGGCGCGGGAGATGGGGTCCGTGTTGTTGCGCGAGCAGAGGGCGCTCCGCTGCTCGGCTGCGGGCAGCAGCGTTTCGAACACGTCCGTCGCCTCGGCCGAGGGCACGCCGCTGGCCGGGTCCGGGGTGAAGACCTCCGCCTCCGCCCACCCGCAGCCGGGCAAGAGGCCGGTGGCGCACAGCAGCAGGGCGGTGAAGGGCGAGGGCGCGTTCATAGCAGGGCGGTGGCGTAGGCGAGTCCGAGGACACAGGTGGCGCGCAGGGCGCTCTCCTGGCGCGCGCTGTAAAGGCCGGAGCCGGCGGTGAGCGCCAGCCGCACGGACCAGCTGGGGATGGGCCGGAAGGTGGCAGCGAGGATGGCCTCGAGGTTTCGGTCCTGGAGGTGCGCGCCGAACGGGGAGTCCGCCGGCACCGCGCGGAACCAGGCGTTGGCGGAGAGGCCCAGGCTCAGCTGGGAGGTGAGGGCGCCCTCCGCCTCCAGCGTGGGCCCGTGCTCGGTGAAGAGCACGCCCGCGTTGTCCTGGAAGACCAGGTCCACCCGGTAGCCGCCGGAGAGGCGCAGCCGGTCGCTCGGGTTCCAGGTCACCCGCGTCTGCGTCCCGTGGCGCGCGCCGGAGAGCGTGGCCACCGCGGCGGGGAGCAGCCGGTCGTATTGCGAGGTGAGGCTGCCGTCGAGCCAGAGCGGGCCGGCGCTCACCCCCGCGCGCAGGCTCACCCGGTGCGTGGAGACGAAGCCGTTGCCGTTGAGGACGGCGTGCTGAAAGGAGTAGGCGACGCTCAGGTCTGACCGGGCGCCCACGGCGCGCCAGCCGGCGGTGCCGAGCACGCTCAGCAAGGAGAGCTCGTCGAACCACGTCCGCGACTCGGCTCGGTGGCTGACGGCCGCCTGAGCGAAGGGGCCGCTCACGCCCAGTGGTCGAAGCTCGCCGAACGCCAGGAGGTTGGCGCCGATGCCGCCGGACTGCGGGAAGCCGGCGTTCTTCTTCTGAGGGTCACTCGCGGTGAGCAGCCGGGGGTTGCTGTCGTAACCCAGCTCCATCAGCGCCATCACGAGCAGCTTCCCCTCGGCGGCGCCGGCCAGGCCGGAGAGCATCAGCGGGTCCATCATCCCGTCCCGGCGCAGCAGCTGCGTGCGCGCCCGCACGCGTTCTGCCTCCGCCCGGTAGGCCTCCGCCAGCGCCGGCTTGCCCTCGGTGAGCGCGGCCTGGGCGCGCGCCTCGTACCAGGCCGACAGCCCGCCGGCAGCGGCCAGCTTCTTCTGAACGCCCGCCACCTTCCCCAACTCCAGCGCGTGCGCCGCCAGCGGCCCGGGGAGCTTCGACGGCAGCGGCGCGAGCGTCTCCTCCGCGCACTGCCACAGCCGGGCCTTCATGCAGGCCACCGCGCGATAGAAGCGCTGCAGCGGTTGCTCCGTGTCCGGCGCCTGACGCTGCGCGAGCGCGAAGGCCTCCAGCGCGTCATCGATGCGGCCCAGCTGCACCAGCGTGACGGCAATCTGCCAGGTCGCTTCGCCCCGCGCGCCCGCCCGCGCCGCCCCCTGGTACTCCGCGAGCGCCGCTTCGAACTGGCCCGCCTGGAAATACCGGTGGCCCGTCGCCACGCGCGCGTTGGCAACAGGGGTGGCAGCCAGGAGGGAGAGAAGGAGACACCAGCTCATGCTGCGCTCCACGGGCAGCAAGCGATGTGCCTCCTCCCTGTGCGCCTATCCGGTGTCAGCGCCTGCGCCTGCTCCGGACGCGGTGCACCCCGCGTTGAGCAGATTGTTTGAACATCAAGCACAACGCGGCGGGCGAGAGCTCGGCGAAGCCCCGGTTTGTTTCATGGCGCGGTCGTTGCTGCCCGGCCTTCGGAAGTTGGAAAGGACGCGCGTGGACCGAGTGGGTTGGGCGAAGGGCGTGCTCGTGGTGGCCGTGCTCGGGTCAACGCACGCGTACGCCTCCGCGGGAGGGATGCTCGGCTACACCGGGCAGCCACGGGCGTCGTCCCCGGGCGCCCTGTGCTCCTCGTGTCACCTGGGCGGGGCGGCGCCGAAGCTGACGCTCGAGGGGCCGGAGAGCGCGCCCGCGGGCTCCACCCTGCGCTTCACGCTCATTCTGCAGGGCAGCGCCGCGAAGGTCGGCGGCTTCGCCATCTCCACGGACACGCCGGGCGCGGCGCTGGTGCCCGAGGAGGGGGAGCGCGGCGGCCCCGAAGAGCTCACGCACCGGGCGCCGGTGCCGTTCGAGGGGGGGCGGTTGAGCTTTCGCTTCGGCCTCACGCTGCCGTCGACAGAAGGGGAGGTGGCGCTCTTCGCCGTGGGCAACGCCTGCAATGGTGACGGGGTGCCGGGCGGCGACGCGTCCGGTGGCTTGCGGGTGAAGGTGCTCGCCACTGCGCCGGTCGTTGGGCCGGTCACGGGGGAGCAAGGCTTCGTGGGTTACACCGGGGTTGGCTGCACAGCGGTGGCCGGTACGCCATGGGCCGCGTTGGCGCTGCTGCTCTGCGTGAGGCGCCGTCGTGCAGACTGAGGAGTGTGAGCGTGAACGGGGACGGTCAAGCCCGAGCCCCGAGTCCCGTCGCCGTGGCTCTTGCCGAAGCCTGGCGCTGCTCCTCGCCTGGACAATGGCAGCGCCGGCGCTGGCGGCCGCTCCTGCACTCGTCATCGCGCCCTTCTCAGGTCCGCGCGCGGCGGTGAGCCGGCAGCAGCTGGTATCTCAGCTGTGCCGTGAGGTCCGCTGCCCGGGTTCTCGCGAGCAGCAGGGCGCGGCGGTGCTGCGGGGCCGGGTGACCGGGGAGGTGCGCTCCCGGCTCTTGCGCCTGACGCTGGAGCTCTCGCGTGGCGCGACGGTGAGCGCGACCTACGCGCTGCGTCCTGAGGGCACGCTGCGCGGCCAAGGCCTGGCGCACGCGCGCGAGCGGGTGCTGTCGGCGCTGAAGCCTCGGGAGGCGCGCGAGCGGCTGGCGCTGAAGCTGCCTGCGGCGCGCGAACGCATGGCTCCGGAGGCGCACCAGCGGATGCCGATGTCGGTCGAGCCTCGGGAAGCGCGCGAGCAGAGGACCTTTGAGCCACCGGGCGCGGGCGAGCGGACGCGGGCGCCGGTCGAGCCCGCCCCTCTCCCCGAGCCCGCGCCACCCCCCACCGTCGCGGAGACCCCCATGCGGGAGCGGCCATCCGCGCGCGGCCCGCTGGTGCGTCTGGAGGTGGGCACCTCCTTCTCCTCCCGGAGCCTCACGTTCGAGGAGCTGCAGTCGCCCACCGTCGGCCCGTACAGCGCGCCGTTCATCCTCTCGCCACGTCTGGGCGCGCAGCTGTTCCCCTTCAAAGGCGCCGACGTGGACCTGGTCTCCGAGCTGGGGCTGGAGCTGGACGTCGCGTTCGCCCTCGCGCTGCAGTCACGGCGGGTGAGCGGCGGGCCGTCCTACGGCACGCAGTGCACGCGGATGGACGCCGCCGCGCTGTGGCGGGTTCGCCCCTTCGCGGCGGAGGTGGGCGTGACTGCCCGAGTCGGCTACCGCCGGGCGGCCTTCGCGCTGGGCCGCTCCTCCTCGGACGCGCCGGGGATGCCGGGGGTGGACTATTCGGCCCTGCGCGTGGGGCTGACCCTCGACGCTTCGCTGCCCTTCCTCCGGCAGCTGCGGCCTGCCGTGGGCTTCTCCCTCTTGCCAGTGCTGTCCGCGGGGGAGCTGGTCAGCCCCGCCTACTTCACCTCCGGAGGGGCCTCCGGCTTGGAGCTGCAGGCGGGCGCGAGCTTCGCCCTCACGCCGCAGTGGGAGGTGCGGGCGAGCGCGGAGCTCACCCGCTATGCGCTGGGCTTCCGCTCCTCACCCGGAGACGTCCACAGCGCCCGCGCTGCGGTGGACCAATCCTTCGGCGTGTCGTTCTTCCTCCGCTATGCCCTCTAGGTGTTGCAGGTGGAGCGTTGAGCTTCGCGCAGGGACTTCATGTTCAACGAAACGGCCGCCGCGGCCGCCGGGCCCCAGGAGATCCACGGCTCTGCGTCTGGGCACGGACGTTGCTCAAGTGAGCGCGGCCGCAACCACGCGGCGGAAAGGTTCAACCATGAAGCTGCTTCGCAACTCGCTCCTGCTGGGACTCATCCTCAGCGCCCCCGCGCTGGCCTACGATTTCGGCAAGCCGTCCAACCCGGGCAACAACCCCTCCACTCCTGATACGCCCACCGCGCCCTTGAACACCACCGGCACGCCGGGCTCCCAGGCCGCCGCAGGGGCCCCGTCTGCGGAGGACATCCAGAAGATCATCGACGCGGCCCTGAAACAG
This sequence comes from Myxococcaceae bacterium, assembly GCA_044230055.1. Lineage (GTDB taxonomy): Bacteria > Myxococcota > Myxococcia > Myxococcales > Myxococcaceae > JBGART01. Next base: position 88,018 of record JBGART010000019.1, read on the forward strand.
TCGCAGGACCAGCTCACCAAGGCGCTGGCGGACGCGCAGAAGCAGCTGGCGGACGCGCTTAAGAACCTGCCGACGCCGTAGGCCGTCCTTGGGCAGCGTTCATGCGTGGCGTAGATTCCACGCATGAACGCTCCTCCGGTCCGCCGCGCGCTCGCGCTCCTTCCCCCGCTGGGGACGACGGGGATTGGCAGCCTCCCGCACTCCCAGCTGGAGCTCGGACTGCAGCTGGCGCTGCGGGTCGACGTCCCTTATCTGCCCCAGCTGCCCTCAGGAAACCCGGGCGAGCTGATGATCCCCGCCGCACTCGACGGCCTCCCCGGGCTGCGCTTCGACGCGGAGGGGATGTGCACGGTGGAGCTGGACGCGTGGCACGCCGGCCGGGAAGCCTTCAGCGCTTCGCTGGAGCAGGCGCTGGCCTCCGGAGAGCTGACCGCGTTCGAACCCTCGCCCCTGGCGTGCCGGGCCTGGAAGCCGTTCCTCTGGGAGGTGGAGCACCGCCAGCTCGCGCTGGTGAAGGCGCAGCTCGCGGGGCCCGCGACGGTGCGCTGGGTGGCCCGCACCAGCGCTGGCAGCAGCGCGGCGGAGCTCGCGCCGCTCGATCAGCAGATTTTCCGTCTGCTCCTCGCCAAGTCGCTGGCGGTGGTGAAGGCGCTGCGCCGCGCGGGCGCCACGCCGCTGTTCTTCCTCGACGAGCCCGGCCTCTACGCGCTCGACCGGCGCAACCCCCGCCACTTTGTGGTGCTCCAGGAGCTCCGCGTGTTGGCGATGGCGCTCCAACGGGAGGGTGCGCTGGTGGGCCTGCACTGCTGCAGCAACACCCACTGGCCCAGCGTGATGGACCTGGGGCTGGACCTGCTCTCGCTGGACGTCCGCCTGTCGCTGGACGCGTTGCTGGATGAGCGCGAGGCCTTCCTCAAGTTCCTGGGCACCGGCGCGACGCTCAGCCTGGGCATCATCCCCACGGACTTGAAGTCGTCCTACGCGGTGCAGGAGCTGGTGGACTCCGTGGAGTCCGCGTTTCAGGCCACCCTGGGCCCCAGCCGCGCGCGGGAGGCGCTGCGGCAAGTGTTGCTCACCCCCGCATGTGGGCTCGCGCTGCGCTCGGTGGGGGACGTGGAGCGGATTGTCGACCAGGTGAAGCAAGCGCAGAGCTCACTGCGGACGCTGCTCGAGGAGGAGTCCCCTCAGCCGCCCGCTCCCGCCCCCAACTGACCGGCTACTGGCGGCCCAGCCGGAGCTCGCGCTCGGCCTGCTTCCAGTCCTCTGCGTCGTGGCCGTGCTCGCAGCCGCGGGCCAGGTACAGCTCATAGGCGCGGCGGGCAATCTGCTCGTCGGTGACCTGCGAGCCAAGGGTGTTGGTAGGCCGGGAGGTCGCCGAGGTCGGAGTCAACTTGTCCTGCGTCACAGACGTCGTCGCGGTCTTCTTGCTCGCCACGGGCGCTCCTTGCGGTTGAGGGTTTCCGGCCGTTTCTGTACGCCCATTCACCTGGAGCACCAACTGGGTTTCGCGCCGCTTCGTTCGCCACGCGACGACGTCAGGTGTGGATGAGCAGGAGTGCATGAAATAGCTGACAGAAGCCTCCATCCGCCTGCGGGTCCGGGAAGCGCGGGGAGCCAATCTCCGGCAGGTCGAACCGGAAGATGCGGGTGAGCACCGGGTGCCGCTGTTCCAGCTCCTCCCGCGTGAAGGCGAGGACCGGCAGCCGAGGGACCAGGCGCCGCAGTCGCATCACGTCCGCGTAGCTGGTCACCCGGACCTTGCGGTCCACCCCGAGGAGGTCCGCCAGGAGCAGCCGCTCTGCCCGCAGGCCCAGCGCGTGCGCCGCCTGCTCGAGGTGGCCGAAGTGGATGGAGTGCTCCACGTGGTCCCCGGCGCCGAAGCGGCCGTGCAGCCGGACGGGCGAGGGCGCGAAGTCCCCGCCGAACTCGGTGAGGCACGCGGCGCCGCCCGGCCCCAGCACGCGCGCGACTTCTTCAAGGAAGAGCAGGGCGCCCGAGTTGACGAGCTCACCGGGCGCGAAGGAGAGCGACAGCCGTTGCGCCAGCGCCCCGCACGCGGCGGCAGGGGCGACGGGGAGATCCGCGATGACTTCGTTGGCCAGGAACAACCCGCGCACGCAGCCGGTCCGCAGCGGCAGCTGGAGCGCCGAGGCGCAGGCGGCGAACGCGTCCGGGACCTGTCTGCGCTGGACCGCGAGCAACCGCTGGGAGAGGTCTACGAACCCGTACCGGAGTGGCCTCCCGGCATCCTTCGCGCGCGCCACCATCGCGGCGGCGACGAAGCCAACGCCCGCGCCCAGCTCCACCACCTCCGGTTCGCGAATCAGGCCGCGGGAGCTCAGCGCGTCGTGAAGCGCGCCGCCGAAGCTCCTGCCGGCCAGCGCGACATGCGGGCGGCGGAAGAGGTGGGAGACCGTGGTCTCCACCTCGTCGAAGCGGACATCGGGGGGAACGGCGTCCTGGCGATAGCTGCGTGATGGGTCCACAGCGGAAAGCTTCTAGAGCTTTGTCATCAAGAAGTAGATGGCCGCGATGGTCACGGGGAGGAGCACGCCAATCTCAATCCACCCCAGAATGCGCGCGCCCTTGGCCAGCGACCTGCCCTTGGCGGGGGACTCGCCGCGCTCGATGGCGGCCAGTTCCATGTTGCCGAGGATGACCGCCGGGATGCCGAGGAAGGGCATCCAGCAGCTGACGCCACAGATGCCAAGGAGCAGCGCGGCGACGGCCCGGCCCGAAGACTTTCCGCCAAACTCGCGCTGATAACACGCGGCGCAGTATTCAACTTCGTCGTGAATCTCTCTGCAGGCGTTGCACGCGAAAGCGCCACAACGTTCACACGTGATGGACGCTGGCTCGGCGGGGTGAACGCTACAAAGTGACCCCGCCGAGAGCATTTGTTATCAGCCCATCGACGCGCGCAGGATGCCCTGGCAGATGCCGTTGCCGATGGCGCCCACCCACCACGCGATGATGATCTGCTGCTTCTTCGGGTGCTGGAACTCGTTGAACATGTAATAGAGGATGTAGCAGGGAATACAGAGCACCATGAAGCCCTTGCCTACGCTCTTCTGAAACGCGTCGATGTAGATGAAGATGCTCGCGACGAGCGTCACCAGAGAGAAAATCAGCGCGAGACCGCTCAGGGCAATCATCAACAACCTCCAGGAGGTGCTGCGGTGGACCTCAAGGGAACCGTTCCCCCAAGGAGAGAAAGAGGATGAGCCGTCCGGCGCCGAACGCGAGGAAGCCGAAGAAGGCAATCTGGTAGAGCGAAGCGACGCCGCGCGAGTGCCGTGACACCCAGCCCTCGAAGCGCGCCACCCCCCGCCGGCCGCCCAGCGTCGCCAGCGCCAGCACCAGGAACGTGGGCCACGCGAGCAGCGCGAAGGGGTGGAGCTGCAGCGCAGTGAGCAGCTGCCCGTGGCTCAAGGCGGCGATTGCGCGAGTCATCCCGCAGCCCGGACAGGGCAGGCCGGTGAAGGCGTGTAGCAAGCAGAGGTCGATGCCCAGGCCGCCCACCGGGAACACAAACGACGCCGCCATCACGAACGTGGCCACGTAGCGGGCCGAAGGCGCCAGCAGCGCCCTGTACGTCCACGGCTCCGGTTTGGCGGCGGCTTGAGCAGTCAAGCAAGCGTAAAGAAACACATCAGCCTGGGTTTTGGGCAGGAAAAGAAGAGTTGTGAACGTTGGACAGCCGCGAAGACCCGTGTCGCAGCCGAAATGAGCAGGAAAAAACCTACGCGGCTGCCAGCGCCGCCTTGAGCGCGCGCTGCATGGCGGTGCTCATTCCCAGCCCCTCGGCCTGCGCGGGCGTGGCCCAGGTCAGCTCGCAGTAGCCGGAAGGAGGTTTCGCCGGAGGGCGGCCTTCCGCCGCGTACAGCCGGAGCTCGAGGTCGCGGTGGGTGAGCGCCCGCTGGACCGAGCCCAGCGGCCGCGCCCTGGTCTTGACTCCGATGGAGGCCAGCGCGGCCTGTTCGCGCTCCGGGTCCACCGCCTGGGCGCCCTCCGCCACCAGCGCGGACGGCAGCTCCCAGAGCCCGCCGAAGAGCCCCTTCTCCTCCCGCCGCGCGAACAGCACCGCGTCTCCCCGGCGCCAGACCGCGGTGGCGTACCGGAGCCAGGTGCGCGGCGCGCGCACACGCGGCGGCGGGAGGGAGCCCACGCGGTCCTCCTTGAGCGCGCCGCAGCGCTCGCGCAATGGGCAGAGCAGACAGGTGGGCGAGTCCAGCCGGCAGACCAGCGCGCCCAGCTCCATCAGCGCCTGGTTGAAGTCACCCGGGCGCTCGCCTTGAACCCACGCCGCCGCCAGCGCCCACAGCCGGGCCTCGCGCGCCGTGTCCCCCGGGGCGCCCTCCACGAGGAACAGGCGGGAGAACACCCGCGCCACGTTGCCATCCACCAGCGGCGCGGCCTCTCCGAACGCGATGGAGGCCACCGCGCCGGCGGTGTAGCGCCCGAAGCCCGGCAGCTCCAGCAGCTGCGCCGCGGTGCGGGGAAAGCTCCCTCCGTGCGCGCTCACCACCTGTTGCGCGGCGCGGTGGAGGTTGCGCGCGCGCGAGTAGTAGCCAAGCCCGCGCCAGCCGGCGAGCACGTCCTGCAGCGGCGCTGCCGCCAGCGCTTCAACAGTGGGGAACCGCGCCAGGAACCGCTCGTAGTAAGGGATGACGGTGGCGACCTGCGTCTGCTGCAGCATCACCTCGGAGAGCCAGATGGCGTAGGGGCTCTTCGTGCGGCGCCACGGCAGGTCCCGCTTCGCGTGGTCAAACCAGCGCAGCAGCTCCGCGCGCATTGCGGCCAACCCGGCGGGCGCCGGGCGCGGCGCGGCCACCGCCGCCCGTCGCCCTGCCATCAGGTCGTCGCCTTCGGGGGGCCCACCAACCGCCCGGCGAGGCGGTCAAACAGCGTGGGCGAGAGCCGGTTGCCGTAGACCATGGCCAGGCCGGGCAGCGTGAGGATGGTCTGCGCGCGGCGGTGCCGGCTGGCGGAGACCAGCGCGTCCGCCACGTCCTCGGCGCTCATCGCCTTGAGCGGCACCTGCTCCTGCTCGAAGCCGGGCGCGTGCATCCGCGCGTCGCGGAACTCGGACTCGGTCAGCCCGGGGGAGACCAGCAGCACGTCGATGTTCTGCTCGCGCAGCTCCAGGCGCATGGACTCGGTGAGCGAGTTGACCGCCGCCTTGGACGCGCAGTACCCGCCGAGCATGGGCAGGCCGCGGTGCCCCAGCACGGAGCTCACGTTGACAATCTGCCCGGCGCCGCGCTTTCGCAGCAGCGGAAGACAGGCGCGCGTCACGCGCCACAGCCCGAAGAAGTTCACCGCGAAGGCTTGCTGCAGCTGCTCCTCGGTGATGGCGTCCACCGGGCCGTAGAGGCCGACGCCGGCGTTGTTCACCAGCACGTCCAGCCCGCCGTGCGCCTCCTCCACGCGGGCGGCCAGCGCCGCCACCTCGCGGTCCGACGTCACGTCGCAGCGCGCGGGCGTGGCCTTCACCCCCAGCGCTTCGAGCTCCTTGGCCACCTGCGACAGCTGCTGCAGCCGCCGCGCGGCGATGACCAGGTTTGCGCCCTCGCGCGCGAAGGCGAAGGCGGCCGCCCGGCCAATTCCACTGGACGCCCCGGTGATGAGCACCGTGCGGCCCTTCAGGTCGAAAGTCCCCATAGGCGGCGCACTCTAAGCACGCCGCGGGCCCGCCGTCAGCGCCCGGCGCCCAGGCGGCGCACCACCACGCCCGCCGCGTTCATCCCGAAGACCGAGGTGACGAAGGCCACGCTGCCGTCAATCTGGTTGCGGTGGCTGCAGGAGTGGAAGTCGTTGTCGCCCTGCGGGCAGACGCAGAGGAAGCCGTCGGTGGCCTCGTCGTAGCGCAGCGCCACCGGGTCCCTCCGCGGTTCAATGGAGTAGACGGCGGTGATGCCGGTGGGCCGGTCCGTGTCCACGCCGAACTTCCGGCGCAGCAGCTTGCGGATGTCCTTGGCGAACGGGTCCATGTGCGTCTGGCAGAGGTCCTCCACGCGGATGGAGGTGGGGTCCACCCGGCCGGCCGCGCCCATGGAGCTGACCACCGGGACGCCGAGCGTGACGCAGCGGTGCAGCAGGTGCAGCTTGGCCTTCACGTTGTCGATGGCGTCCACCACGTAGTCGTAGTCGGTGGTGAGCAGCTGCTCCGCCAGGTCCTCGCGGTAGAACTCCTTGATGGGCTCCACCCGCGCGTCCGGGTTTATCTGCTTGCAGCGCTGCGCGAGCAGCTCCGCCTTCGGCTTGCCGACGGTGCTCGCCGTGGCGTGCAACTGGCGGTTGGTGTTGGTGACGCAGACATCGTCAAAGTCCACCAGCGTCAGGGACCCCACGCCGCTGCGCACCAGGCCCTCCACGGCGTAGCTCCCCACGCCGCCCAGGCCGAACACCACCACCCGACTCTGCGCCAGCCGCTCCATCGCGGCGTCGCCCAGGAGCCTCCCGGTGCGGTCAAAACGGCGGGAGAGGCGGAAGGCCTTGGCTTTGTCATCAAGGCGGGGCTGCTGCGCGGCGACGTCCATACTCGGCTCCTTCAGGGGCCCGGCAGCCTACCCGAAGGCGCCCCGGAAGAACCTGCGTGCGTTGGCGGTGGTGAGCTCCGCCAGCTCCTCGGGCGGCCGGGAGAGCGCGTGGGCCAGGCCGGAGAGGACCAGCGGCAGATACCCGGGCTCGCTGCGCTCCCCGCGGTGGGGGTGGGGGGCCTGGTCCGGCGCGTCCGTCTCCCCCATCAGCCGGTCCAGCGGCACCGCGCGGACGGCCTCCAGCGGCTTGCGCGCCTCGACGTAGCTGACCGGCCCGGCGAAGGAGAAGTGGCAGCCCAGCCGGGCGTAGAGCTTGGCGAAGTCCACCCCGCCGCTGAAGCTGTGCATGAGAACGCCCGCCTCCGGGAACCTCTCCTCCTTGAGGAAGTCGCGGAACGCCGGGTGGAGCCGGTGGCAGTGGAGCAGCACCGGGAGGCGGTGCTTGCGCGCCAGCTCGAAGTGGCGGCGCAGCACGCGCAGCTGCCGCGGCAGGGGCGCGCCCGGGAGGGAGGGGCCGTCCAGGCCGCACTCCCCGACGGCGATGGCCTGGCCGCGGGAGAGCAGCGCGTCCAGCCGTTCGAGGTGGGCGTCGTCTTGGGCTTCTGGCAGGTCCGGCAGCAGCTGAGGGTGGATGCCCAGCCCCACCTGGAGTCGGCGGTCCTGCGCGGGGAGGCCGAGCAGCGCCTCCCAGTCGGCCGGGCCCACCGCGGGCACCACGATTCCGGTCAGCCCCGCGGCCCAAGCGCGCTCCAGCACCTGCGCCCGGTCCGGGGAGAAGCGCTCGGCGTCGAGGTGGCAATGGGTGTCAATCACTTCCGGCCGCGACGGTAGCGCTTTCGCGGCTCAGAGCGACAGCAGGTCCTCCACCTTCACGTCCACCACGCGGGTCTGCAGCTGAACGGAGCGGACGTCGCCGACCTTCCCCAGCACGAGGGCGGAGAGCCCTCCGGGCGAGGGCTTCACGGCATTGATGGAGTAGACCCGCTCGCCGACTTTCAGGCCCTGCTTCTCCGCGTCCGTCCCGGGGAGGACGCGGCTGATGACGTACTCACCGTTCGCGGACGCCTGGAGGAACGCGCCCAGCCGGGTGAGCTCGTCCTGGATGTGCGCGTTGCTCTGGTACCGGCGCAGCGTGAGCTCGCCGCGCGGGTAGTCCACGTCGACCAGGAATTCGCGCAGGAAGGTGCTGCCCAGCATCCCGTCCACCTTCACGCCGGTCTCCTTCTCCAGGTCCTCGAGCACCGCCTGCAGCTTGGTCGAGTCGGTGGCGATGATGCCCTTCGCCTCCACGCCCGCCACCGTCACGCTCTTCAAGCGCGTCAGCCGGGTGTCCGCGGCGAAGCTCAGGACGCGCCGCCCGTCGCCGACGAGCTGGGAGAAGAACGCCGTGGACAGTGCCGTTGGGCTGCCGCTGTTGAGCAGCAGCGTGCAGGGCTTGCCGTCGATGACCGCGGAGAGCAGGACGCGCGAGCTGGGGTAGGAGAGCTCGCGCCAGCCGGCGAAGGTGGCGTAGCGCAGGGTGCCTCCGCCGCGCAGCTCGAAGGGGGTGGTCGCCACCGGCGCCTGGAGGTTCGAGGGCGCGGGGCGGTCGACGAGGGAGACCTCGCGGTCGCGGTAGTTCAGGCGGAGGTGGAACTGGCGAAGCAGGTTCCCTCCGAGCGCGCCGCCGGTCTGCACGCTGCCGAGGGTGGCGCCCGGGGAGCCGATGAGAGGCGGTTGCGCCAGCGCCAGGCCTGCGACATGGAGGCGCCTCACCGTCCCGGGCGAGCGGTAGTCCGGCGTGGCCGCGCCCTTGAACTGCGAGGTGTCCAGCTCGGTCCACGGCGAGCCCGTGCTCACCACCAGCGGCGCGCCGGAGACGCCGTCGACCGCGGCGGGCGCGAGCAGCAGGCCGTCCACCACCTGCGCCTCGAGCGGGATGGCAGAGGGTTCGCTGGCGAGGTTCGGGGCCGCCAGGTCAAACGGCGGGAGCGCCTTGACCGAGCCGTCGCCGCTTCCGCCGTCCTCGGCGCCAGGCTCCGGCAGCGGGCCCGGACAGCCTGTGCACAGGGCAAACAACACAACGGCAAGGCTTCGGGCGGACGTCATGGCGCTTCTCCGGGGTTTTGTTGGCCTACACCCCCCGGAGGAGCCCCCACGGATTCGTCGCGCAGATTTCTTTGAGCGGGCGTGTATCGCGAAGGCTTACGAGCGCTTGAGGGCGCGGCGCAGGCTCAAGTCGAGGTTGCTGCGGACCACCTTTAAGAGGCTGTCCACTTCAGAGCGGGCCAGCTGCAGCCGGGCCATCAGCAGCTTCCGCGTCCCGTCCAGCAGCGCGTCCCGCGCGTTGCCTACCCAGCGGGCCGCCGTCGCCCGGTGCACATGGTAGAGCGCGCCCAGCTGGTCCACGTTCAGGCCGTCGAGGTAGTGGAAGCGCAGCAGGTTGGCGTCCCGGTCCGGCAGCGCCGCCAGCGTCTCCCGGAAGGCGCTCTGGAAGTCGGCGCGGTAGCGGGCCTTGAGGTGCTGCAGGTCCAGGTCTTCGGCGCCGTCGGCCACGTTCAGCGCCGCGGCGTCTTCGCGGTCGACGACGGGCGCGGGGCTGCGTTGCAGGGCCAGGCTCTGGCGGACCGCGCTCACCCGCAGCCACTTCGCCAGCGGCCCCGCGCCCGAATAGGTGGAGATTTTCGGCGGCGCGCCGTCCCGGGAGACCAGGAGGTCGCTGCGCAGCGCCTGCTTCACCTCGTCCACCGCCGCCGGCCCGAGGCTGCGCAGGTAGCCGTCGACCTGGGCGAGGAGCTCCCGGTCGAACGCGGTCAGGGCGGTGGGGTCGCCGGACGCGCAGGCGCAGGCGAGATAGAGGTCCTCCGCGTGCAGCTGCGCCAGCGTCGGCGCTACGTCCGCGGCGCTGCGCATCCGGCGCCCGAGCGCGCGCAAGAAGGCGTCTGTCCCGTAGGTGAGCCCCGGCCAGGCCGCAGTCGCGCGCGCGACGAGGTCCTCGAGCGTGGCCTCCAGCTGCTCGGACGGAGGAAGCGCCGCGCGGACGGAGGGCGAGAGCGCCTCGAGGAAAGCGGGCAGCGAGGGCGGCATCAGCGCTCCGCCCCTGTCTCAGCATGCCGTCGGACGGCAAACCTCGGAGGGTGAACCTCCCCCGTTCGCGTCGAGCGTTGCGCGGTCAGGCGCATAGTCGAGACGTCGGCAGTGCTTCCGAAGCTTGGCTCATGGGCCGCTTCGCTCTGCTCGAAACAGACCGGCCAAGTGTCGTGCGTGGGGATGCGCCACCTCTCGACTGCGCGCCTGCGGCGCCACGCTCCTTGAGAACAGCTCACCAGGGCCCCGCAACATCGCGGGGTTGCCCCCGTTCGCGTCGAGCGTTGCGCCGTCAGGCGCATAGTCGGTGTGCCCAACATGGGCATGGTCAGGAGGTGAAAGTCCTTTCGGGAAACAGGTCGCTGTGACCCAGGCAACTCGCAAGGCCGAAAGCCGTGAGGCTGACCCCGGTCAACTCTGGAGCAGATTTGCAAGACGCCAGTGTGTGCGGCCTCGGACCCTGACTCATGTCTAAGCAGGTCGGCGGAGAGACGGGGATCGCGATCCGCCTCTCAACCTCAACTCTCCGAACCGCCGTTGGTACGGATCCGTATGCCCGGTGGTGTGGGAGGGGGAGCGGCGTAGCCGCCCCCCTATCCCGATAGACGTCGGCAGTGCTCCCGAAGCTCGGCTCATGGGCCGCTTCGCTCTGCTCGAAACAAACCGGCAAAGTGCCGTGCGTGGGTTTGCGCCACCTCTCGACTATGCGCCTGACGGCGCAACGCTCGAGGCGAGCGGGGGAGGCGCCTGAGTGAGAACAGCTGTTCCTCCGACGAAATGGCCGGCCAGGGCCGGGTTCCCCCTCGAGGCGAGCGGTGTCGGTGCCCGACTGAGAAGAGCTGTTCCTCCGACGAAATGGCCGACCTGGGCCGGGTTCCCCCTCGAGGCGAGCGGGTGACGTTCGCCGCTCGAAATCCATGAGCCGATCAGTTCGCAGAGGGATGCTCCTTCAGCCAGCGCTCCGCGGCCGCCGCTTCCCTCGTGTCGCGCGCCTGCGAGAAGTACTTCAGCGCCTCGGTCGCCAGCGCCCTGGCCCGGCCGCGGTCGCCTCCGGTCTCCCACAGGGCTCGCGCGAGCGTGAAGCGGGCGAGCGCGTCATTGATGGGCAGCTGTGGCTCCTTCAGCAGCCGTTCGAGCTCCGGCACTGCGCGGCGGCTTCTGCCCAGCTCGACGTCGCACACGGCGATGGACACCCTTGCGCCGCCGGCGTCCAGTTGATGATTGGAATCCGTCGAAGCGCGCGGGAACACGTCGAGCGCCTCCTGATACTTCGCCCGGGCGAGGGCGTATTGGCCCCGCCGCTCGCGCGACGCAGCCCAGCCAGAGAACGCGGAGAAGCGGGCCTGGGTGTCGCCGCCTCTGGCCAGGAGCGCGACGCTCTGGGGGAAGCAGGCCTCCGCCTCCGCTAAGCGCCCGAGGCACGCGAGCGCGCCGCAATGAAACGTCTGCGCCATCCCAACCGCCGGGTGGTCTTTCCCGTAGAGCTCGCGGGCGACCTCCATGGAGCGCTCGCTGACGGCGTTTGCCTCGTCGCACCGTTCGCGGTCCACGAGGTCGTGGCTGAAGTTGAGCAGGCTCAGCGCGAGGTCGGCGTTCGGGCCCGCTTGCTCGTAGATGGCGATGGCCCGGCGCTGGGCCTCTTCGGCTTCGTCGGGATGGCCCCAGTCCCGCTGCAGGGCGCCCATGTCCATGAGGAGCCACGCGACGCCCGGGTGGTCCGGCCCGAAAGCGCGCGTCCGCAAGGTCAGGGCGCGCTGCAAATAGCCGTTCGCCTCCTCATATCGTTGCAGGCTGAGGTAGCCGCGGGCCACCTCGCGCAAGGCGGCGGCGACCTCCGGGTCGTCTTTCCCATACATGCGCTCTCTCATCTCCAGGGCGCGCTTGCGCACCTCGAGCGCGCCCTGCAAGTCGCCCTTGAGCTCCAGCAGCTTGCCCTGTCCGGCGGCGACCATCTGCTGTGTCTCAGGGCTGTGGACGTGTCCTGCGAGCGCAGCCCCGATCTCGATCCAGAGCTCCCGGTTGATGGGGGTCTTGTCGAGCGCGTCCGTTTCGAACGCGTAGCGAAGCGCCGCCTGGCTTGCGATCTCGTCGTGCCTGGCCGCAAGCGCGGAGGTGTAGGCGGAGAGGAGCGCCGCGCGCGCGTCCTTCCCCTTGAGGTTGGCGCTCAGCGTCCGGGCCAGCAGGTAGGTGGCCTCCGCCTCCAGCGCGGGGTAGCGCAGCTTCGCCGCGGCGTCCGCCGCGCTCCGGGCGAGGGCCAGGCTCTCCCCGTCGCGGCCCAGGCGCAGCTGCGCCAGCGCGCGGGCGAGGGTCTGTCGCACCGCCCCGGCCTTCTCCTCGGCCTCAGGCGTCAGCGCGGGCGTGATGACCGCTTTGAGCGCGGCGGTGTCCGCGCACCGGCTCACGGACGGCAACGCGCTTGCCGCGGCGACGGCGTTCTCCGCCGCCTTTCTGTCCGCGACCTTCAGCAGGGACACGAGCTCGCCTGTTTCGCGCAGTCGTTCGCGCAGGCACGTCATCCGGAGATCCAGCAGCTCGTCGGATTGCTCTCCCCGCACCCGCGTCGCTTGGCACGCGGACGAGTGCTCCTTCGCCCACTCCGCCATCCGGCGGTCCAGCGAAGCAGCTACCCGCTCCGCGACCTGCGCCGCCGACGCTCCGCCGACAGCGAGCAAGCCGCGTTGGACCTCCTCCCTCGCAGAGGGGCCCCACACCGCGAGCGGCTCCGGCGATGGGCCGCACACCGAGGGAGCGCTCCTGTCCGCGCGCCAATACGCCACGCCGCTGGCCGCGGCGGCCCCCACCAGCGCCGCGGCGAGCACCGCCGTCCGACGCGACCCCTGGGCGGGCGGGTTCAGCGCTTCGAGCAGCGCCTCCATCGAGGGAAACCGCTCGCCCGGCGCCGCCTTCAGCCCACGCGCGAGCGCCCTGCGGACACGCGAGGGCAGCTTCACCTCCGGAGCCCGGACCGCGTTCGCCTCCGCGCTGCGCGCGAGCTCCTCGGAGCTGTTCCCTTCGAAGGGCCGCTGTCCGCAGAGCGCTTCATAGAGCGCCACACAGAAGCTGAACTGATCCGCCGCGGGGCCGGTCTGCGCGCCGGCGTGCTGCTCCGGGGCCATGTACGCGGGCGTCCCCAACGCCACGCCGGTCTGCGTGAGCCGCCCGGTCGCGTCTGGCACGGCCGCGAGCGGCGCGTCGCGCCCGCGCTCCTGCGCCACCTGCGCCAGGCCGAAGTCGGTGACGCGCACCCGCCCGTCGGCGCCGATGAGCACGTTCTCCGGCTTGAAGTCCCGGTGGACGATGCCGGCGGCGTGCGCGGCGGCCAGCCCGCGGCCGGCGAGCGTGAAAACGGAGAGGACCTCGCGAGGGGAGAGCGACTTCTCCCGCAGCCACTCGCGCAGGTTCCAGCCGTCCACCAGCTCCATCGCGATGAAGAGGCCGCCGTCCACCGCGCCGACGTCGTGTACCGTCAGCACGTTCGGATGGGAGACCCGCGCCAGCACCTGCGCTTCGCGCTCCAGCCTCAGCGCGGCTTCGGGCGTGGTGCCCACCAGCCGCGGATGCAGCAGCTTGAGGGCGACCTTCCGGTCCAGCTTCGGGTCATAGGCCGCGTAGACGACGCCCATCCCGCCTTCGCCCTTGCGCTCCAGGACGAGGAAGCGGTGCAGCAGCGTGGCGGGAGCAGCTGGGGCTGGGTCTGGCGCCCCGGCAAGCGTGGCCACCAGCCTGCGGCAGCCCGAGCAGCCGGCGAGGTGCGACTCCACCCCATGGACGTCCGCGGCCCCTTCGAGAAAGGCCAGGACCGCGTTCGAGTCAGGACAGGGGGAGGGGCTCACACAGGACGGCAGAAGCGTTGAAGGGGCGACAGACTACCAAAAGCCCCTCAAACTCCCGAACCGGGCGCCCGCTCCCGAGCGCGCGACGGACCTTCAACCGCAGACGATGCGGCGGTTCAGCGCGCGGCTCATGTCGTCGCTGGACAGCACGCGAGCGACCGACCGGGCCTCTGCGCCGACCGTGTCGAACGCGGCGGCGATCAGCTCGCCGAGGGTGAGGTTCACCTTCTTGGCCACCGCCTGCGCCTGCCGACCCTTCCGCTTCAGCTGCTTCATGACCTTCGAGCTCTTCGCCATGGTACGCCCTCCGTGTTGAACGCCTTGCGTGGGGCCTAAGCAGGCGGCGTGCCGGCGCCCGTTTCAGAGGTGTTCAGAGGGGGAGCGGGCGTCGCGGGAAGGTGAGACGCCCCCACCGGTCCAGTCCTTTTTTCAGCCGGCGCAGAGATCGCCTGAACTGCTCGCCTTTTCACGACAGGCGCGGCTGTAATTCCTGCGCGTTGTTTGATTGTAGCCAACGACAGTCCTTCGTTAGATCCGCGGCCACTTGAACCTCCTCCGCGGAATTCTGTTGTGCGCCCTGGTGCTGCTGTCCCTCCCCGCCTCCGCGTACGAAGGCGCGCGCCGGGAAGAGGTGGATGCGGGCGTCCACATCCCGGTCCTCACCGCCCCGCCCGAGCTGCTGGAGTTCATCCAGGCGGAGTACCCGCCGGAAGCTACGCGCGCCGGAGTGCTGGCGGACGTGAAGCTGCGCATCACCATCGGCGCGGACGGTCTGGTCCCCGCTGCGAGCGTCGTCTCCGTCACCCTCTCCGGAGGCGGAGACGCAGGGGTGCCGGACGCAGGCCTCTCGCCGGACGCAGGCACTCCGCTGGAGGACGCCTTCGCGGCGGCCGCGGTCGACGCGATGAAGCGAATGCGCTTCAAGCCGGCAGAGGTGGACAATGTCCCCGCGCCGGTGGAGATCGAATACCTCTACAAGTTTGAAATCCGCGAAGAGGTGGTGGAGCGCCCGGCGGACGCGCCGCAGCGCAAGGCGACGCTGAGCGGCCGGGTGGTGGCGCGCGGCAGCCGGACGCGGGTGGTGGGCGCGACGGTGCGCTGCGGCGATGGCGCGGAGGCGCCCGAGTCGCTCTCCGACGGAGAAGGCCGCTTCAGCCTGGAGGTGGAGGCGGGCGAGTGCCAGGTGCGCGTGGTGGCGTCCGAGTTTGAGCTCTTCAAGACGACGGAGACGTTGGCGCCGGGCGAGACCGCGGACGTCGTCTACTACCTGATGCCTCAAGCGGTGGGCTACGAGACGGTGGTCCGCGCCAAGCGCGAGAAGAAGGAGGTCGTCCGGCGCACGCTGGAGCGCCAGGAGCTCCAGAAGATTCCGGGGACGTTCGGAGATCCCGTCCGCGTGCTCCAGAACTTCCCGGGCGTGGCGCGCGCGCCGTTCGCGGGCGGGCAGCTCATCGTCCGCGGCGCCGCTCCGAATGAGACGCTCACGTATCTCGACGGCGTGGAGATTCCGCTGCTCTTCCACCTCGGCGGCGGACCGTCGGTGGTGAACTCGGAGTTCCTGGACCGCATCGACTTTTATCCGGGCGGCTTCGGCACGCGCTACGGCCGCGCGGTGGGCGGCGCGGTGGACGTGACGACTCGCAAGGGCGCCAAGGACACCTGGCACGGCTCCGGGAAGGTGGACTTCCTGGACACCGGCATCTTCGTCGAAGCGCCCATCACGCAGGGCGTCTCCGCGGCCGCCGCGGTCCGGCGCTCCTACGTGGACGCGCTCATCCCGCTGGTGCTCCCGAAGGACCCGGAGGGTGGGACGCTCCTGGTGCTGCCCCGCTACTGGGACTATCAGGTGCGGGTGGATATCGGCGCGCCGCCGAAGACGCGCGAGGAGCGCTCCAACACGTTCTACGTGATGGCCTTCGGCTCAGACGACGCGCTCTCGGTGGTGGCCACGGGCGGCGCGCGCAACCGGGACATCACGCTCGACTTCCACACGGTCTTTCACCGCATCAAGGGCGACTGGACCTTCCGGCAGGGCGGCATCACCTCGGTCCTCACGCCGTACATCGGCTTTGACCTCGGCGCCGCCAACTTCGGGGTCAGCGCGCTGCGGGCGGACAACTACAACCTGGGCCTGCGCGAGGACCTGGCGCTGGAGGTGCTGCCCTGGCTGTCCATCCGCACCGGTGCAGACCTCCTCTTCGAACACCTGGTCGGGGGCGCGGACCTCCCGGTGCTCGACGGGACGCAGTACGTGGGCTTCCCGGGCGCAGACCCGAAGGTAGAGCTGCAGCACATCGAACGGATCATCAACTCCTTCGACGGCGCGCTCTACTTCGAGGTCGACTTCAAGCTGGGCCCCCTCACCGTCACGCCCGGGCTCCGCGGCAGCCACGCGCGGCTGCACGGCCAGTCGCTGGCCGCGGTGGATCCCCGCCTGTGGGTCCGCTACAAAATCTCCGAGCCCACCACGGTGAAAGCCTCGGTCGGCCTCTACACGCAGCCGCCGGACGCCTCCAACCTGGAAGCGCCGCCGCTGGGCAACCCGAACCTGGTGCACGAGAAGGCGCTCCAGGTAAGCCTCGGCGCGGAGCACCGCTTCACGGACGCCATCAACCTCGACGTCACCGGCTACTTCAACCGCCGCTTCGACCTCGTCACCTCACCTGGCGCGACCGTTCTCAACGACGACGGCACGCTCACCCGCGAACGCCTGGGCAACCTCGGCCTGGGTCGCTCCTACGGGCTGGAGGTGATGTTGCGGCATGAGATTACCCGCAACTTCTTCGGGTGGCTGGCCTACACCTTCAACCGCTCCGAGTTCCGGCGGCACGGCGATGAGCGCTACGTGCTCACCGGGCAGGACCAGACGCACATCCTCACGCTGGTGGGCAGTTACCGCCTGCCGTGGGGCTTCGAGGTGGGCGGGCGCTTCCGCTACGTGACCGGGCGCCCTGTCACCCCACGCCTGCACCCGTACGACCGCTACGAAGTGGACGGCAACGGCTTCTCGCCGGTGAGTGGAGACCCGCTCTCCTCGCGGCTCCAGCCCTTCCACCAGCTGGACCTGCGCATCGACAAGACCTTCGTGTTCCGCGCATGGACGCTGGGCATCTACGTGGACATCCAGAACGTCTACAACGCGCAAAACGTGGAGGCGACGTTCTTCGACTACCGCTTCCGTCAGGAAGTCGTGGTGCCCGGCATCCCGTTCCTGCCGGTCCTTGGCATCAAGGGGAGCTTCTAGCCATGCGCGCCCTCGCCGCCCTCGCTCTTCTCCTCTTCGTCGCCTGCGTGGAGCCGGAGGACAACCCCACCCGCGTGCACGACCTGCGCGTCCTTGGCGTGAAGATGGACGCGCCGGAGCTGCTCTCGCCCTCCTGCCAGCTGGGCCCGGAGGCCATCGCCGCCTTCAGCGTGCCGGTGACGTACACCGCGCTCATCGAGGACCCGGCGGGGGAGGGGAGGAAGCTGCAGTACGAGGTGCTGGCCTGCGCCTGGCCGGGAGACGCGGAGTGCAAGACGCCGGAGGACCGGGTCCGGCTGCTGCCGCTGGGTGACGGCCCGCTCGCGGAGGCGGACTCGGGCGAGCTGCGGTTGACCCTCACGCCCGGCACCAGCTACCTGGCCGGTCGCCAGCAGTTCCTCCTCCAGCAGGTCTTCGAGCAGGACACCTATAAAGGACTGGGCGGGCTGCGGATGCCCATCGTCCTGCACGTGAGGGCGGGCGAAGAGGAGATTTACGCGTCCAAGCTCTTCGTCTTCAACTGCCAGCGGTTCCCGGAGCAGACGGTGAACGCGCAGCCGGTGCTCCCGGGGCTGACGCTGGGCGGTGAGCCGTGGGCCGAAGCGGACCGGAGGCAGCTTCAGGGCGCGGGGCCGTTCGACATCTCGCCGGAGGACTTCGCGGGTCTTCAAGAGCCCTACGTCGTCCCCAGCTTCTCGCTCTCGCCGGTTCAGCTCGTCGAGGCCTGGAAGGTCTCCTGGTACACAGACTACGGCCGGATGTCGACGTGGGAGACCGGCGGCACGGACCTGGGCGGCGGCGAGGGCCGGCACCTGGTGCAGTGGCTGCCGCCGGTGGATGCGGCCGAGCGGGACTTCCAAATCTGGGCGGTGGTGCGGGATGGTCGGGGCGGGCTGTCGTGGCTGAACCGGAAGGGCCACTACACGCCGTAAGCCATGCCCGAGACGCTCTGCCCTCGCTGCGGCCACACCCCCATCCCCGGGGGCAGCGAGCAATGTCCGCGCTGCCACGAGCCGTTCTCGTTTCTGGCCAGTCACAAGCGCAAGCACTTGCGGCTCGTGGATGGCCGGACGGTGAACCCGCAAGGCGAGGCCACCGAGATTGGCGGCAACATCACCAGTGTGTTGACCGAGCACCCGCGCGAGCCCGCTGCGGTGCTCGCGCTCGGTGCGCTGCTTTGGTTGGTGAAGGCGCTCCCTCTCGGCGTCGGCGGCGAGGTGGCGCCGTGGGGCGCGGTGCTCTTCGCGCTGGGAGCGGGGGCGGCGGTGCTGCTGCTCGTCCGCCGCGGGCCTGCGCGCCGGCTGGCCCAGCTGGCCGCGGCCGCGCAGCTGGGGGCTGCTGGCTACCTCGCAGTGAGGCAGGGGCTGTCGCTCTGGTCAGCGGCTGCACTGCTTCACGGCGGCGTCGCGGTGTCGATGGGCGTGGGGCAGATGGGCGATGTCCGCCGCGTCCGTTCGTTCATTGCGGGCATGGCGTTGGGTGGCGCTGCGCTGCTGTTCACGTTCGTGCGCGCGGCGCAGGTGCCGCCGGAGCGGAAGCTGGTGGTGGAGGGCTACGGGCTGTCACTCACCTTGCCGGAGCCGTTGCATGCGCTGCCCGCTGCGCGGCTGCTTCCCCATCTCGTCATCCCGGATGACCTCGGGACGGGGCGGGCGGTTGGGTTCGGGGATGCCGGAGCGCGGGCGTACGGGCTGCTGTATGCGGACCGGGATGGTGACGCGCAGCTCATCAGCGGGTGTCAGCGCTTGCGCCGGCTCCTCGGCGGGGCAGAGGACGCGCAGCCGCTCCGGCGTGCGGCGCCGCGCGCGTTCGGGAGGGAGGCGCTGGTGTATCCGTTCGACACCCGGACCGGGGCGAGGGGGCTGCTCGCGTGCGGGCGGATGGAGGATGGCCGGATGCTCGCGCTGGGTCTGCTGGATGCGTCCGCTGGCGGAGGGACGGTCGCGTTCGACGCGCTGGGTGAGCAGCTGCGCGTGGACTAGCGGCGCAGCTCCTCGAGTATCTCCGCCGCAGCACTCCTCGCCCGCGGCACCTCCTCCGCCCCGAAGCTCATCGCCGCGACGACAGGGTGTCCCCCGCCACCAAACCGCTCCGCAATCTTCGACAGGTCATGCGTCCGGGTTTCCGGGCGCCAGGGGTTGGACCCAATCGACACCTTCGAACGCGACGGCCCTCGCCCCACCCAGACCGTGTAGCGCGCGTCCGGGAACAGGTAGTACGAGATGAACTTGTTGATGGCGTCCAGGCCCTCATCCGCGACATCGAAGAAGACGATGCCCTGATCCATCCGCGCCTTCCCCCGCACAATCTCAATCGCCTTCTGGTGCCGCTCCAGCAGCGGCGCCAACGGCTCCTGGATGTACGACTGCGCGACCAGCGCCTCCAGCGGCAGCCGCTGCAAATCCCCGATGACGCGCGGTATGAACGCGGGGTCGCGGCTGGCCTCCAGCACCGTCATCAAGCGCAGCGCGGGCTCCTTGAGCTCCACCGCCATCTGCGGCGACCGGAACTGCGCGCCGTCGATGAGCTCCGCCCAGTCAATCAGCTCCGTCAGCGGCTTCGCGTCGAACCCGAAGTGTGACGTGGCCAGCTCCGCGAGGAACTTGGTGCAGCTCTTCCGCTTGGGGTCATGGAACTTCTTCCCGGAGCGGTCCGCCCGGAAGTGCGCCTCATCGCCGGCCACCTGAAACGCGGACTGGTGATGGTCGAACCACCAGGTGAGCCGGGGGCTCTGCGAATAGCGGAAGTCCAGGATGGCGTTCTCATCCCCGGTGAACACCGCGTCGTCGATGGGCGCGCCGCCGGCCTTGTGCGACAGGCCGAGATAACCGAGCTCCGCTTTGGGGTTCACGCGCTCGCGGTAGAAGCGGGAGAAGACCGCCGCGCTGGCGGCACCGTCGAAGCAGCTGTCGTGGAACAGGATTCGGGTGAGCATCGGACGCGACTTAGTCCGATTCCTGTCTCCAGGCACGCGCGGATTCGCCGCAACCCAACCCCCGGCTGGCCGCACCCCCGGCCAGGAATTGATGTTTGTCTTTGACCGGCCCCCACGCCCGGCGGGCCGAGAATTCGGCCCCGGACGCCCGTCCCTACGTCGTGTTGCGTTGTCATCAAAGGACGCAAGTCGCTCCGCAGCGTCGAAGGTAGGACGGGCCATCCAGGCGGGAGAAGGCCGATTTTCCGGCCCCGGCGCGATGCAACAATTCACGAAATACATCCCGCATTCGCCTGTCAGACCCGCCCTTCATGCTCTCTCCCGCCGTCAAGTTTTCGGCCAGGAGCGTTTGCGATGCACGGGTCCATGGCAGCCGAGGTCGTCGAGCGCGGGAGCGGGCAAGGCGCGGGTAGGCCGGTGGCGTACGCGCCCCTCAAGGTCAGCGGGGTCCTCCGCCAGGGGGTGGAAGGGGAGGGGCCGTGGCACTGGGTGCTCAACCCCTACGAGGGCTGCGAGTTCGGTTGCGGAGCCGCGCGCCCCCTCCGCGTTCCGGCGCCTGGCCGCGCTGGAGGCCCTGGCACGCAAGGGGCTTGAACGTCGGGCTGCTGATTGCCCCCGTCATGCCCGGGCTGAGCGAAGAGGAGCTGGGCCTGGGGGCCCTGCTCACCCGCGCCAGCAACGCCGGGGCGCGCTTCGCCGGGCTGCGGCCCCTGGAGCTGCCCCCCGCACAGCGGGAGTCCTTCTTCCAGCACGTGAATGCGGTGTACCCCGAGCTGGCCATGCGGCTGCGCCGGGTGGTGGGCATCAAGCCCCCCTCCATCGACGTGCTCGGCGCCCGGGTGGTAGCGTTCGACGACCACTGCGCCAGGCTCGGGCTGCTGCCCTTTCATCAGGCAGTGCTGCCCCGCCACCCGCCTCCAGGCGGGTCGCCCTTCGCAGCTGCCGCTCTTCTGATCTCAGGCGGATACACCCAGGCCGCAGGGAGGGGTCCTGTCCGCCCCGCATGGGTTGGCGCCGTTCTCCAGGTGCCGTAGCATCTGGCTCCCATGTTCCTGCGGTTTCGGTCGTGCACCCGGTGGCTCGCGCTCGCGCTCCTCGCCACCGCCTGTGAGCGCAGCAAGCCGCCCCCGCCTCCGGAGGTCGAAGTCGCCTCCACCGAGGCCGCACCGCCCCGCGAGGAGGGCGAGCGCGCCCCCGCCTCCGCCGGCCAGAAGTCCAACTCCCCCCACACCGGCCGCGAGCCGCACGTCGTCCCGCTGGCGGTCTGCCACTCCGAAGGGATGGACCCGCTGAGCGCCGCGCGGAAGTTCTACGACGAGGGCCGGTACGAAGACGCGCTCTCCTGCGCGGCCCAGGCCTCGGCGCTCACCCCGGAGGACCCTCAGGCCCACTCGGAGCGCGCGGCCGCCCTCTCCGCGCTCGGCCGCTTCGACGAAGCCCAGCTCTCCTACGCCCGGGCCCTGGCTGCGGACCCGGAGCACCTGGACGCGCTGCTCGGCGCCGCTCACCTCTATGGGGTAAGCCTCCCCTCCACGCGTGAACGGGATGAGCTCGCCTCGCTCTACGCGGAGAAAGGGTTGGCGCTGGCGGAGGACCAGGGTGACGTGAAGCTGGTCTCCCAGTTCGGCCTGCTCTCGGCGATGGCCTTCAATGACCTCGGTCAGGCCAAGGACGCGCTGGAGCGCGCGGACGGCGTGCTCAAGCTGGAGGGCAAGAACGCCGAGGCCCGCTACGAGCGCGCGGTGGCGCTCTTCGAGCTCTGCCGCTTCCCGGAGGCGAAGGCCGCCTTCTCCCAGCTGTTGAACGACCCGCAGCGCAGCGCCCACGCCCACCACCACCTGGGCCTCCTCCTGGAGCGCGAGGAGCGCTGGCAGCCCGCAGAGCGGCACTTCGCCCTCGCCCGGAAGCTGGCGCCGGACGACTTTCCGGAGCCGCAGCTGTTGACCGAGGATGCCTTTCGCAAAGCGGTGTCGCGCGCCGTCGCGGACCTCCCCGCAGACATGCGCAGGGACCTCGACGGCGTCCCGGTGACGGCCGAGGAGCTGCCCCGGAGCGATGACCTCTTGAGCGGCGAGCCTCCGCTTTCGCCCGCGATTCTCGGCCTCTTCCGCGGCCCCCCGCTGGGTGAGCGCTGCGCCGCGGAGTCTTCCGGGGAGCCCTGCCGGTCCGTCGCCCTGTACCGGCGCAACCTGGCCCGCGCGGTGAGGACCCGGGAGGAGCTGCTGGAGCAGATCCGGGTCACCTTGCTCCACGAAGTGGGGCACTTACGAGGCGAAGACGATTTCGAGCTTGCAGCGCGCGGATTGGAGTAGGCCTCAGGTCGGGGGAGGACCGTGGGGACCCTGGCTGACATCCGGACCGTGATGCCTTTCGAAGGGCTCTTCGACGGCTTGCCGCTGGGGCTGCAGATCTACTCAGCCGCCGGCCGCCCTCTGTACACAAACCCCGCCTTCCGCTCCCTGCTGGGCGAGTCCGGCGCGGACCTCTTCGGCCCGGAGCCCCTCGCGCGCGCGTTGGCGGGAGAGACGGTCAACACCCCCCACGCCTGGTCTCAGCTCGACGGGGCGAAGGTCGCCGCGTCCGCCATCTTCCTTCCGCTGTGCGAGCGCGCGGGCGGCATCACCCACGTCGCCCTCGTCGTGCAGGACGTCACGCGCGAGGTCCGCGCCCGCGAGGAGTCCGCCCGCCGCAGCGACCAGGCCGAAGCCGCCCGCCAGCGCGCCACGTTCCTCGCGGAGGCCGCCCGGCTGCTGGCCGCGGACCTGGACTACGAAACCACCCTGCAGAACGTCGCGCAGCTGGTGGTGCCGTTGTTAGGGGACAACTGCACGGTGGACGTGGTGACGGACGACGGGAAGGTGTCCCGCGCGGCCGAGGCCAACGTGGACCCCTCGAAGCAGGAGCTGCTGCGGCGCCTGCGGCAGCTGGCCTCGCAGGACCGGCCCCGCGTCCTCCCCGCCAGCCGCACCATCGCCACGGGGGAGACCATCCTCATCCCGGAGCTGAGCGACCAGCAGCTGGTGGTGCTCGCGGCCGGCAACCCGGAGTACCTGGCGCTGGCGCGGGCCGTCGCGCCGCGCTCCTCCGTCATCGTGCCGCTGCGCAGCCGCGGCCGCGTGCTGGGCGCCATCTCCTTCGGGCGCTCGATGCCGGACCACCCCTACCTGCCCGAGGACATCAAGCTGGCGGAGGAGATTGGCGCGCTGGCCGGGTTGGCGGTGGACAACGCGCTCCTGCTCAAGGCATCCCTCGCCGCCCAGCGCCTGGCAGAGGAGGCCAGCGACCGCGCCACGTTCCTCACCCGCGCCAGCGAAGCCCTGGCCACCTCGCAGGACTTTCCGGAGACCGCCCGCTGCGTAGCGGAGATGGCCATCGAACGGCTGTGCGAGTGGTGCTCGGTGGACCGGCTGGACGGCGTGTGGATTCGCACGCTGGCGGTGGCGCACCGGGACCCGGCCAAGCTCACGGTCCTGCGGGAGCTTCACGCCCGGTTCCCCGCGCGGCTGGACGACGGCGGCAGCCTGGCCAGCGCCATCCACGCGCGCGAGGCCATCTTCGTCCCGGAGATTACGGAGGAGCTGGTCACCAAGACCACCCCGGACCCGGAGCGCCGCGAGTACGTGCTGAAGCTGGGCCTGGCCTCACTCATCGTCGTCCCCATCGTGGTGCGGGGCGAAGCCGTGGGCACGCTCAACCTCGCCACGTCCAAGCTCGCGCGCCGGCTCAACACGGCGGACCTGGAGCTGGCCCGGGAGCTCGCGCTGCGCGCGGCGGTGGCGGTGGAGAACGCCCGGCTGCTGCAGGCTGAACGCGCCGCGCGCGAGCACGCCGAGGCCGCGCAGGCGGTGGCGCAGGAGGCGGTGGCGCTGCGGGACCAGTTCCTCTCCATCGCCGGCCACGAGCTCAAGACGCCGCTGACCGCGCTGCTCATCCACGCGCAGGGGTTGCAGCGGGCGGTGTTGGGGGACCCTGCGGCCCGGCGCTTCGGGGAGAAGGTGGAGAAGACCATCTCCGCGGGCGCGCGGCTGGACAAGCTCATCACCCAGCTGCTGGACGTGTCGCGCATCACGGCGGGGAGGCTGCGGCTGGAGCCGGAGTCGGTGGACCTGGTCGCGCTGGTGCGGGAGGCAGTGGCCCGCCACGCGGAGGCGGCGGTGCGGATGGGCTGCTCCGTGGGGGTGAAGAGCGACGGCGCGCTCATCGGGCGGTGGGACCAGCTGCGGATTGAGCAGGTGGTGACCAACCTCTTCGACAACGCGCTGAAGTATGGCCGCGGCAAGCCGGTGGAGGTGGAGCTCTGGAGAGAGGGCTACGAGGCCATCCTCCGGGTGACGGACCACGGCATCGGCATTCCGGAGGACTACCAGCAGCGCATCTTCGGCCGCTTCGAACGCGCGGTGGCCGTGCGCGAGTACGGTGGGTTCGGGCTGGGGCTCTGGATTACCCGGCAGATTGTGGACGCCAGCGGCGGGAAGATTGTCGTCCACAGCCGGCCCGGAGAGGGCGCGAGCTTCACGGTCACGCTGCCGCTGGAAGAGGAGCTGTCGGGTTGAGCCAGAAGGTCGCTGTCAGCCCCAAGGGGGCCAAGTCGCTGCGTCGCGGAAACCCGTGGTGCTACCGGACCGAGGTGTTGGAGGCGCCGAAGGGCCTGGCGCCTGGCGCCGTCGTGGACGTGGTGGATGGGCAGAAGAACCCCATCGGGCAGGCGTTCTGGGCCACCCGGTCGCCGCTGGCGCTGCGGCTGCTCACCCGGAAGCCCAGCAGCGAAGAGAAGGTGGATGAGGCGTTCTTCGACGCGCGCCTGAAGGCCAGCCTCGCGCGCCGCGCGTACTTCGCCGGGCGGGACGCGTACCGGCTGGTCCACGGCGAGTCGGATGGCGTGCCGGGCCTCATCGTGGACCGCTACGGCGCGGGGCTGGTGGTGCAGACGCTCTCGGAGGGCGCGGACGCGCGCAAGGAGCGCTTCGCCCGGGTGCTGGCGGAGCTCACCGGCGCCCGGCAGGTGGTGTGCCGGGATGACGCCTCCGGCCGCGACTTCGAACAGCTCCCGCGCGAGCGCCGCTTCCTGGTGGGGGAGGGGAGCGCCGTGCAGCGCTACCACGAGGGGCAGAGTGAGCTCGAGGTGGACCTGCTGGAGGACATGAAGACGGGCTCGTTCCTGGACCAGGTGGACAACCACCTGCGAGCGGGAGAGCTCGCCCGGGGAGAGGCGCTGGACTGCTTCACCTACCACGGTGGGTTCGCGCTGGCCCTCTCCCGCAGCTGCCAGCGCGTGCTGGCGGTGGAGCAGGACGAGAAGGCCGCCGCCAAGGCCACCGCGAACGCCGCGCGCAACGGCCGGGACAACGTCACCGTCCAGTGCGCCAACGCGTTCGACGTGCTCCGCCAGTTCGACCGCGACGGCCGGCGCTTCGACACGGTGGTGATTGACCCCCCCGGCCTGGCCAAGCGCCGCGAGGGCGTGCAGACCGCGCTGCGCGCGTACCACGAGCTGAACCTGAGGGCGTTCAAGTGCACCGCGCCGGATGGGCTGCTGGTCACCTGTTCCTGCTCAGGGAAGGTCTCGCGCGAATCGTTCGAAGCGATGGTCCTGTCAGCCGCCGCGGACGCCAAGCGCGCGGTGCAGATTCTGGAGCGCCGCGGGGCCGGGTTTGACCACCCGGTGCTCGCCGGCCTCCCGGACAGCGAGTACCTGAAGGCCCTGTTCCTGCGAGTGCTCTAAGCACGGGCTCCGCGCACGCTCCACCGCTCCCGAGCGCCGCCCCCGCTCGCGTCGAGCGTTGCGCCGTCAGGCGCATAGTCGAGACGTGGCGCAGACCCACGCACGCGGGCTGCTTCGAACGCCACCGTCAACAGCGAGTGGAGGCCCATGTCCCCGGCGAACGGCAGGTCGCCTGCCGCGCACTGCATCCGTCGGCACTGCGCAGTGGGCTTGATCCAAGCTTCGGAGAGGCGGCGGGGTGCGGGGTGCGGGGTGCGGGCTTCCGGGGAATGGTGTCTCGGGGTGCGGGCTTCGGGGAACGGTGTCTCGGGTAGGGGTAGGGAGCACGCGTTCGCGTTCGCGTTCGCCTTCGTTCACGGGTTCGGCTTCGGGTTCGGGTTCGGGTTCGGGTTCGGGTTCGGGCGCGGGCGCGGGCAGTCGGTCAGGGGCTAACGCGCAACGAGGGGCAACCCCTTCAGGTCGGCGACCGGACACGCCGTGCGCGGTGTCCCGAACCCGAACCCCTGCCCGGGCCCGTACCCGTGAACGAAGGCGAACGCGAACGCGAACGCGTGCTCCCTACCCCTACCCGAAACACCGTTCCCCGAAGCCCGCAGCCCGAGACACCATTCCCCGAAGCCCGCCCCCCGAACGCTCCAGCCTGGCGCAGACCTATGGACGCCATGCGCCCCATCCGCCATTTCGAGCACTGCGGAGCGCGCCTCCGCCGAGCCTCAAACCCACTGCCGACATCTCGACTACGCGCCGTTGTGCCTCGCTGCGCTCGAGGCGAGAGGGGGGAGGCGCCCGACCAAGAAGAGCTGTTCCTCCGACGAAAGGGCCGGTCCGGTTTCCCCCTCGAAGCGAGTGGGGCGGGGCGGGCTGGGCGACCCTGGCTGTCTAGCGGGTCTGGTGGATGGTGAGCCACTGCCACTCGGCGTTGAGCGGGATGGTCACCGGGCCGCCGCTGTCCTGCCAGGTGTGGACCTCGATGTAGTCATTGGCAAGCAACCGGACGGGCCGGCAGCCGGAGACGACGTGGCTGCCGCGGACCGCGGCGATGCCCTTCTCCCGCACCGCGTTCTTGAAGATGTCGATCTCGATGTTCAGCGGGACGCCGCCCGTCCACAGCGAAGCGCAGACCAGGTAGTCGCCCGCGCGCTGCGCGGTGAAGCGGCCCGCGCTGAACTCGCCGCGCCGGTCATAGGCCACCGCGCCGTAGGGGACCTTCACGAAAATTTTGGATTGGCTTGTGAAGGCGGCAGAGAAGTTCTCGGCGGAGACGGCCGAGGCCAGCTCCCCCAGGCTTCCGCCGTTCTTCAGCGCGGTGTTGACCTTCGCCAGCACCACGTCGGGTGAGTCCGTCGGGCCGGCCGGACCGACAGCGCCGGTGGGACCTGCCGGCCCCGCAGGACCGGAGGCACCCGCAGGGCCGGTGGCGCCCGCAGGCCCCACCTTTCCTACGGCGCCGACCGCTCCCGCCGCGCCGGCCGGACCTTCCGGCCCCGGCGGGCCCTGGGGACCTTGGATGCCCTGGTCACCCTGGAGGCCGGGCTCTCCCTTGTCCCCCTTCGTCCCGCTGTTTCCAGAGCACGCCACCAGCAACGACGCGAGCGCGACCACCACGTTACGGCTGTTCATCAACCTCTCCGTTCACCATCAAAAGGGGGCGAACGTTTCGCAGTCCGGGGCGCGCACAGTCAAGCGGGGGCCTACCGGGTGTGAACCCATCCTGCACACTGCACACAGTTCACACGCTGCGTGCGCAGCGAAAACCCAGATTGCTGAAGCGCGCCGTGGGCTTCCAGGCGTTGCGGTTGGCGGTGCGGTTGAGCAGGGGCACGCAGTTCCACGCGCCGCCGCGGGCCACGCGCATCAGCCCGCTCTGGGGACCCGGTGGATTCTCCGCCGGCGCCGCCGCGTAGTAGTCGGGATGGAACCAGTCGCTGCACCACTCCCAGAGGCCGCCCGCGAGGTCCAGCGCACCGTACGGAGACGCGCCCAACGGAAAGCTGCCCACCGGCGGCGCCGCGCGGATGGGGCCGCCGCGGCTGCTGGCGCGGCGTTCGTCCCAGTCATCGCCCCACGGGTAGCGGCGCCCGTCCGTCCCGCGCGCGGCCTTCTCCCACTCCGCTTCCGTGGGCAGCCGCTTGCCGGCGAACCGCGCGTAGGCCTCCGCTTCGAACCACGACACGCCGCACACCGGCTGCGCGCTGCCCGCCACGTGCGCCCACTCCGGTTCACCTTGGAAGCGCGGGCGGACGAGTCCCTCCGCGCGCGCGAACGCCCAGCCCTCGGGGGACCAGAGCTCCTCCCGCGCGTAGCCTTGCGCGTCGACGAACGCCTGGAAGTCCCCGAAGGTGACCGGCAGGGTGTCCAGCTCGAAGGCGGAGAGCGCCACGGTGCGCTGCGGCCGCTCCTCCGGCATCCCGTAGCCTTCCGGCGAGCCGCGCAGGAACGGGCCCGCGGGGACCAGGCACATCACGCGCGGCGGCTCACGGCAGGCCCAGCTCGCGCTTCAGCCGGTTGAAGATTCTGAAGTATTCGGTCCGGGGGAAGCCGATGTTGAGGATGTAGAAGTCCTTCTTGGACAGCCCCACGCAGCCGAAACAGTAGTTGGAGTCCGAGAGGTTCTGGCAGAGGACGAGGTACGCGCTGCCGGTGCAGTTCTCGCTGCGCACGCAGTACGCGCAGGCGTGGCAACTCTTGGACTCCACGCAGTGCGAGCAGTTGTTGCAGAGCTCGCAGCCGGTGCAGTGGGTGCACTGGTAGCAGCTGTCGCAGCCCTTGCAGAACATGCAGTTGGCGCAGCGCGCGCAGTCCGTGCAGGAGTAGGAGCCGGGGTTGCCCGGGTCGGTCACGAAGTTCTTGGCGAGCTTGGCGTAGCTCTCCAAAAACTCGCGCTTGCCCAGCGCGCCAATCTCCTGGCGCTGTTCCTCGCTGGCGAAGGCCTCTCCCGCGGACTTGGTTTTCTCTTTGGCCACGGGTCGGGATGTTTAACGCAGCTTCGAGAGGCCGGCGAGATTCAATCCGAGGGCGATGCGGCGCAATTCGTCCGTCCCTTCAAACCCGAAGGTGGTGACGGCGACGACGAAGCGGTCCCCCACCAGGAGGTTGGCCTCCGCCTTGGAGGCGTCCGGGTCATACCGGACGAAGCCCTGCGCGTCGGCGAGGACGATGGGCGCGGTGGCGGCGGCGGGGTCCCGGTCGCGCGCGTCCTTCACCGCCGCGCGGATGGCGTTCCCCAGCTTCTCCGACATGGACGTGTCCACAATGCGAACGGTGGCGGAGCGCCCCTCGGCCGCGGCGAACACGCGCTCGGCTTCACTCACCGCGACTTCGCCGTACTTGCCGGTGGAGCCCTCGTCGCGCGCCTGGGTGTAGCCCGCGAGCTCCGGCGGGAGGAAGGAGCGCAGCTGGGTGAAGTACAGGCACGGGCGGGCGGGGACGGCCGCTGCCGAAGGGGCGGGCGCGTCTTCGGGGCCTTCGCGCTGGGCCGCGGCGACGGGCTCCTTGCGGCAGGCGAGCAGGGAGGCAGCCAGGACGCACGCCAGCGCTGTGGTGACGGCGCCGGACCGTTGGAGCGAACCTCTTGCGCGCACACCCGCATGAAAAGGTATGAGGCACCCTCCGCGCAATGGACCTCACCCGCCTCAACCCGCCTCAGCGCGAAGCTGTCGTCACCACGGAGGGTCCGCTCCTGGTGCTGGCCGGGGCCGGAAGCGGGAAGACGCGGGTCATCACCCACCGCATCGTTCATCTGATGCAGCACCACAACGTCTCCGCCCGCTCCATCCTGGCCGTCACCTTCACCAACAAGGCCGCCGCGGAGATGAAGGAGCGGGTGGTGCACATGGCCGGCAAGGGGGCGCACGGCCTGCGCATCTGCACCTTCCACGCGTTCGGGGCGGACGTCCTGCGCGAGGAGCTGCACCGGCTGGGCTGGCCCAAGCGCTTCGCCATCGCTGACATGGGTGACCAGCTGTCTCTCGTCCGTCGGGCCATGCGCGACCGGCAGATTGACGACCGGTCGTTCGACGCGCGCAAGGTGCTGGGGCTCATCTCGAAGGCGAAGAACTCGGGCGAGGACCCCAAGCCGCTGGGCGAGGGGATGGGGGACGACTACGACCTTGTCACCGCCGAGGTCTTCCCGCTCTACCAGCTGGGGCTCAAGGCGCAGGGCGCGGTGGACTTCGATGACCTGGTGCTGCTCCCGGCGCGCCTGTTCCGGGAACACCCCGACGTCCGCGAGCGCTACATCCGCACGCTCAGGTACCTCCTGGTGGACGAATTCCAGGACACCAACCGCTCGCAGCTGGAGCTGCTCACGCTCCTGGCCGGGCCGAAGAAGAACGTGTGCGCGGTGGGGGACGACGACCAGTGCATCTACAGCTGGCGCGGCGCCGAGGTGAAGAACATCCTCGAGTTCGAGCGCTTCTTCGCGGGCGGCAAGGAGGTGCGGCTGGAGCAGAACTACCGCTCCTCCCGGACCATCCTGGACGCGGCGAACGCGGTCATCGAGAAGGTACCGGAGCGCAAGGCCAAGCGGATGTGGACCTCGGGCGAGCTGGGGGACAAGGTCCGCCTCGTGGTCGCGCCTTCAGAGGGGGACGAGGCGCGCTTCGTGGCGCATGAAATCTCCAAGCAGGTGGCGTTGGGGATGCCGCCGGACGAGATTGCGGTCCTCTATCGCACCAACGGCCAGGCCCGCCCCGTCGAGGAGGCGCTGCGCGAGAAGTCGCTGCGGTACGAGGTCATCGGCGGGTCTGAGTTCTTCGACCGACGCGAAGTGAAGGACGTCATCGCGTACTTCAAGGTCATCGCCAACCCGCGGGACGAAACGTCGCTCTTGCGGATCGTCAACGTCCCGTCGCGCGGCATCGGCGACGTGACGATGGAGCGCCTGGTCGCGCACGCGAAGGCGCGGGAGAGCTCGCTGTGGGACGGGATGGCGGCCGCCGAGGAGGCGACGGACCTGCCGGCGGGCGCGGCGCAGAAGGTCGGCGAGTTTCTGGCGCTCATCTCCCGCTACCGCGCGCTCTTCGAGAAGGGGAACCTCTCGCAGGTGACGCGCCAGCTGCTGGATGAAGTCGGATTCAAGGAGTCAGCGCGCCTGCACACGGCTTCGCCCACCGCCGCGGACCGGAAGGTCCAGTCCATTGAGCACGTGCTCGGCTCGCTCGACGCGTTCGAGAAGCGCGAGGGGCCCAAGGCGTCCCTGCTCACGTACTTGAACCGGCTCTCGCTGGACACCAAGCAGGAGGAGGAGGACGTGCCCTCCGGCAGCCGCCGCGTGACGTTGATGACGCTGCACGCGGCGAAGGGGTTGGAGTACCGGCTGGTGTTTCTGATCGGCATGGAGGAGGACCTGCTGCCGCACTCGGGGATGCAGGGGGAGCCGCAGAACCTCGAGGAGGAGCGGCGCCTCTGCTACGTCGGGATGACGCGCGCGAAGCAGCTGCTCTATCTCACCCGCGCTGCGGCGCGCGTGAAGCGGGGCAAGGCGGTGGTGCGTACGCCCTCGCGCTTCCTCGAGGACATCCCGAAAGAGCTGCTGGAGGAGCGGGATCTCGTCGCCCCGCCGAAGGGCCCGCCAACCGAGCGGGAGCTGAGCTTCTTCTCCTCTCTAAAGGACCGCTTGAAGCAGGCTCCAGCGGCAGTTCCGCCAACCCCTCGGAACGACGAGCCGTGATCCCAAGGCCCAAAGGTTCGGCCGGTGCTTGACTTACCTTGCCCATACCCCTAAATCAGCGCGCTTTCCGAGCCGGCCCGCCTTGGGGGTTTCAAGGCTGTCTGTGCCCGGAGGATCACCTTACGGAGTCTCCGACAATGTCGCAGAGGACCTACAGCGCCAAGCCGACCGACGTGAAGCGAGAGTGGCACCTCATCGATGTCACCGACAAGGTGCTCGGGCGCGCCGCCAGCCAGATCGCCACCCTGCTGAAGGGGAAGCACAAGGCCATGTACACCCCGTCGCTGGACACGGGGGACCACGTCGTCGTCATCAACGCCGCGAAGGTGAAGGTGACGGGCACGAAGGAGACGGACAAGCTGTACCACCGTCATCCCCGGGCCGGCTTTCCTGGCGCGCTCAAGACCACCAACCTGGCCAAGCTTCGGCAGCGGCACCCTGAGGACGTCATCCTCAACGCGGTCCGCCGGATGTTGCCGCGCAACGCGCTGGGCCGGCAGATGATGACCAAGCTCAAGGTCTACGCCGACGACAAGCACCCGCACGCCTTGCAGAAGCCGGCGGCGCGTCAGGTTGAGGCGTAGCTCACTTTCGACATTCGACGGGAAAGAGGCAGGGACGATGGCAATTGCCAAGGAGAAGGGTTTCTACGCCACCGGGCGCCGCAAGGAGTCTGTGGCGCGAGTGTGGATCAAGCCGGGCAGCGGCGAGATGGTCATCAACGGCCGCCCAATGGACGACTACTTTGGTCGCGAGACCTCGAAGATGGTCATCAACCAGCCGCTGCAGGTGATTGAGCAGCACGGCAAGGTGGACATGACTGTCAACGTGCGCGGCGGCGGTCTGTCAGGTCAGGCGGGCGCCATCCGCCACGGGTTGGCTCGGGCGCTGTGCGCCTTCAACCCCGAGTTCCGGCCCGCGCTGAAGAAGGCCGGCTTCCTCACCCGCGACTCCCGCGTGGTTGAGCGCAAGAAGTACGGTCAGCCGGGCGCCCGTCGCCGGTTCCAGTTCTCCAAGCGCTAACGCGCTGCCTACAGCGACTGCAGGTTCGGGGTTCCGAAGACCGCCTTCGGAGCCCCGTTCGCTTCTTTGGTGACCTGTAGGCGCCTAGGCGCCTTCGCGGCCTTCAAACCTTGGGTGCTACCATCGCGTGCACCCATGGAACTGAACGAGATCCTCCAGATCGCGCTGCGGGGAAATGCGTCGGACATTCACCTGAAGGCCGGTCTGCCCCCCATGTTCCGGGTGGATGGGTCGCTCGTTCCCTTGAAGGACGGCCGGCGCCTGCCTCCCGAAGAGGTGGCGCGGATGGCCTTCGGGATCATGAACGAGTTCCAGAAGGAGAAGTTCAAGAGCACGAACGAGGTGGACCTGGCCTACGGCGTGCCCGGGCTCGGCCGTTTCCGCGTGAACGTGTTTCAGCAGCGCGGGACCATCGGCGCGGTTCTACGCGTCATCCCGTTCAAGGTGATGTCCATCAAGGAGCTGTTGCTCCCGCCGGTGCTGGAGAAGATCGCCACCGAGGAGCGCGGGCTCATCCTGGTCACCGGCACCACCGGCTCCGGCAAGTCCACCACGCTCGCCGCGATGATTGACCACATCAACGCCACGGAGACGAACCACATCATGACGGTGGAGGACCCGATCGAGTTCCTCATCCGGGACAAGCGCTCCATCATCAATCAGCGCGAAGTGGGCGTGGATACGCTCTCCTTCGGCCAGGCCCTCAAGAGCGCGCTGCGGCAGGACCCGGACGTCATCCTCGTCGGCGAAATGCGGGACCTGGAGACCATCGAGACCGCGCTCACCGCCGCGGAGACCGGTCACCTCGTGCTCTCCACGCTGCACACGCTGGACGCCACGGAGACCATCAACCGCATCATCTCCGCCTTCCCGCCGTACCAGCAGAAGCAGGTGCGCCTGCAGCTGGCCTCGGTGATCAAGGCCGTCGTCTCCCAGCGCCTGGTCCCCAAGGCGGACGGAAAGGGCCGCGTGGCGGCGGTGGAGATTCTCAAAGCGACGGCGCGCGTCCGAGAGATGATTGAGGACAAGGACCGGACGAAGGAGATTCACGACGCCATCGCCCAGGGCCACCAGACGTACGGGATGCAGACGTTCGACCAGTCGCTGATGTCCCTCGTGCGACAGAACTACGTCACCTACGAAGAAGCGCACCGCCAGGCCACCAACCCGGACGACTTCGCGCTCCGCTTCTCCGGCATCAGCGCCACGAGCGACTCCAAGTGGGACGACTTCGACGGCAAGCCCGGCGAGTCCAAGCCCATCCCCGGCTCCACCGCCTTCGCGCAGAAAGGTGCGCCGGCTGCGCCCGCTCCTGCGCCGAACGTGGTGGCCCGTCCGCCGCCTGCTGTCGCCCCGGCGAGAGCGCCGGCCAAGCCCGCGGAGCCTGCGCCCGCCGCGGGGGACGACGACTTCAAGATTGAGCGCTTCTGAGCGTTGAAACGAGGCGGCGCCCCCCGTTCGCGTCGAGCGTTGCGCCGTCAGGCGCATAGTCGAGACGTCGGCCGTCGGCAGTGCTTCCGGAGCTTGGCTCATGGGCCGCTTCGCTCTGCTCGAAACACGCCGGCAAAGTGCCGTGCATGGGTTTGCGCCACCTCTCGACTATGCGCCTGACGGCGCAACGCTCGAGGCGAGCGGGGGAGGCGCCTGACTGACAAGAGCTGTTCCTCGGACGAGGTGGCCGGCCAGGGCCGGTTTCCCCTCGAGGCGAGCGGGGGAGGCGCCTGACTGACAAGAGCTGTTCCTCGGGCGAGATGGCCGGCCAGGGCCGGTCTCCCCCTCGAGGCGAGCGGGGGAGGCGCCTGACTGACAAGAGCTGTTCCTCGGACGAGATGGCCGGCCAGGGCCGGTTCCCCCTCGAGGCGCCCGACTGATTCCCTCGCAGCTAGACGGCGCACGCCCAGCGCTCCACGAGGAGTCCGCTCTTGCGAATGGGCTCATAGCGCCGGCCGTCTCCGCCGCTCTTCGTCGGGCCGTAGAGGGGGACGACCTGCCCCTGAATCTTCAGGAGGCACGGGCGCAGCTCCGGCGGTAGCGCTGCCTTCGAGTAGACGACGACGTGTCCGTCCTGCAGGTCGATGGTTGTTGCAACCGGATGGGTCTCGGGCGGCGACACCATTGAGAACGCCTCGACCTCGGAGGCCTTACCCACCAACGTCACGCTGCAGTCCTTGTCGCGGCACCGGACATCGCCCACGCGGCTCATTTCCATGTGTATCCTCGAGCCCGCGAGCGCCAGCAGCAGTAGGAGCAGTCGCATTGGGCCTACAGCGCGTCGAAGAGGGAGACCGCGACCTCTCCGGTCGGCGTGAGCTTCTTCTGCCCGGCGTCGAACTGGAAGCGCTCGACGAAGTCGAACCGGCAGCCCTTCCCGTTCTTCGAAGTGGCCAACGTGACCTTGGCGGGCGTCTTCGCGTAGCGCTCGTTGCTGGCGCGCAGACACTGGGCGGCCTCATCCACCCGCTTCTTGCACGCGGGGGCGGCGAGCTCCTGCGCGCGCAGAGCGGTCTCGCAGTCCTTCGCGTTCGCCGGCGCCTGGAAGCTCAGCGTGCGGGCCTTGGGGTCCACCTCGCCCTTCTCCCACTGACGCGCGACGAAGAGCTCCTTCCCGCTGGGCAGCTCATAGGCGAAGAGGCTCTTGCGGACCTCCTCGTCGGCGATGAGCGCCACGTCGCCCACCATCCCGGCGAAGTGCGAGCTGCCGTGGGGCTGCGTGCGGAAGAGGATGGTGGGGTCATTGAGGTGGCAGCTGACCGCCTCGTCCAGCACCTCGTTGGGGCGCCGGGGGCGGATGGCCACGCCCTCGCCGCCGGTGTCCGCGTCCGGCAGCAGCATCACGACGAAGCGCGGATACGCCAGACAGGTCGGCGTGAGGCGCTGCTCAGGACCTGCGCCGGCGACCAGCTGCTCAGCGCGAGAGGGGACTGCGACTGCGACTGCGACCAGGGACAGCACCAGTGACATCCACCGCACGGGGAGCTCCTTCGACGTGGGCGGAGTCTACGCGGAACCGGGGCCGGACCACCAAATCGGGTCCGGCCTCACGTCTGCGCGACTACTGGACCGCGAACACCGCCAGCGACTGCCGGCGGATGCCCGCGTGGCCCACGGTGTCCGCGCTGGTGTCGCCGTAGCCGAGGAACGCGCCGCCGACGAACAGCTTGCGGGTGGTGGGGTCGTAGCTCATCGCCTGGACGCCGTTGTTGCCGCCGTCCTGGTTGCCCTGGTTGCCCCAGAGCCCCGGGTCCCACGGCTGCAAACGGCCATCGAAGGCAGACCACATTCCGTGAAAGCGGTCGATGGGGTACGGCCAACTGTTGCCGAGGTTCCGGTGGAAGCCGCTGAGGTACTGGTCGCCGACGACCGCGGTGGCCTGTACGTCGCCCTCGTGCTCGCGCAGGCTGTTGCCGCCCCACGGTCCGCCGGTAGCCGCTTCGCCGGTGGTGGGGTCCATCCAGCGCAGCGAGTTGTAGATGCCGCCGGAGCCCACCACCAACCGCGCGGGCGTGGTGCGCAGGTCCCAGTCCATCGACATCGGATTCTCACCGTCGTAGCCGCCGTGGTCGCCCACGCCGGAGTTGGGGCGGAACACGGGGCGGAACGACGTGTCGACCGCGCCATTGGCCGGGTCCACCTTCACCAGGCCGTGCTGCGCGAAGGTGCCGACGTTGGCGAACAGGCCGCCCGCGTAGAGCACGGTCATCGTGGGGTTGAGGGTGAGCGTCTTCACGCCGCCGCCGGAGACCGCTTGCGTCCAGAGCGCTCGCCGAGAGGTTGCGCGCCTCCGGGTCAGAACGTCTTCGGCCGCGCCGGAAGGATTGCCAGTGAACAACGGCCTTTAGCCACGCAGTACGCTCGCCTGCCATGCGAATTGGCATCGCCGCCATCGGCTCTACCGGGGACATCCAGCCGTATCTCGCGCTGGCGCGCGGCCTGATGACCGCCGGACACGAGGTCCAGCTCTTCACTGCGCGCCTGTGGGAGCAGAAGGTCCGCGACGCCGGCGTGCCCTTCGCCGACAGCGGCGCGCCCTTCGACACGGAGACCTTCCGGCAGGTGAGCCAGCGGATGGCGTCCGAGCCGCGGCCCTTTCACCAGCTGGAGCAGATTCTGCGCGACCTGCTCCCCGGACATTTGAAAGCAATCCCGGTGATGCGGGAGCAGACGCGCGGGCTGGATGTGCTGGTGGCCCACGCGGTGGATTTCGCCGCCATCGCCGCGGCGCGGGCCAACGGCGTCCCGCTGGTGCTCGTCCACCTCTTCCCAGCGTTCATCCGCGCCCGGGACACCAACCCCAGCGGCGGTTCGCTTGGGCGGGTGGGGGACGCGCTCGTCTGGAAGGGTGTGACGTGGATGACCCGCCGGCACACCGACGAGGTCCTCAATCAGCTGCTGCGGGCCGCCGGCGCACCGGAGGGCCGCGACGTGTTGTTCTCGCTCAACGACTCCGCCCGGGCGGTGCTGCTGGCGCTCTCGCCGCAGGTGCACGCGCGCGACTCGTCGTGGCCGGAGTCGCTGCAGGTGACGGGCTACTGGTTCCTCGAGGAGCCGAGCTGGACGCCGCCGCCGGAGCTCACGCGCTTCCTCGAGGCGGGCCCGCCGCCGGTGGTGGTCAGCTTCGGGTCGATGGTGGCGGAGGACCCGGCTGCGGCCACGAAGGCGGTGCTGGCCGCGCTGGCGGCGGTGGGCTGCCGCGCCATCGTGCAGGCCGGCTGGGCGCAGCTCGCGCAGGGGGTGACGCTGCCTCCGGAGGTCTTCCGCGCCGAGTACGTCCCGCACCCCTGGCTGCTCCCTCGCGCCGCCGCGCTCGTCCACCACGGCGGGGCCGGCACCACCGCCGCCGCCCTCCGCGCTGGCGTGCCGCAAGTCATCGTCTGGCACGCGGGGGACCAGATGGCCTGGGGGGACAAGATGGAGAAGCTCCAGGTCGCCGCGCCCAAGCTCTCACACCGGCGCCTCACCGCGCCCGCGCTCGCCAAGCGCCTGCGCCTGGTGCTCAGCTCGCCCGCGCTGCGTGAGCGCGCCCAGGCGCTCGGTGCGCAGATTCGCGCGGAGAACGGCGTCGCGCGAGCAGTTGAAATTATCGAGCAGGAGGTTCCCCCGTTCGCGTCGAGCGTTGCGCCGTCAGGCGCATAGGTGGGTTTGCGCCACCTCTCGACTATGCGCCTGACGGCGCAACGCTCGAGGCGAGCGGGGGAGGCACCTGACTGAGAACAGCTGTTCCTCCGGCGAAATGGCCGGCCAGGGCCGGTTTCCCCCCTCGAGGCGAGCGGGGGCGGCCTGACTGAGAACAGCTGTTTCTCAGACGAAATGGCCGGCCAGGGCCGGTTTCCCCCTCGAGGCGAGCGGGCGCGCGCGAGTCATTCGCGACTCAGCTGGTCCGGATTGACACCGGCTTGCCGAGAGTGACCGACCTCCTCCCACTCCGCCAACCTGCCGCCGTGGCAGCAAGGTACGGCGCGACCCCAGCGGGCATGGGTGCTGCACAACTCGCCCCTTCGGGATGTCGGACGCCGAGAACGACGAGTTCCTGGGTGAGTTCATCGCCGAGTGCGAGGAGGGCCTCGCCGTGCTTGAACGGGGCCTCCTGGACCTCGAGCGCGCGCCCGGCTCCGCAGAGCTCGTCCAGTCCATCTTCCGCGCGGTGCACTCCATCAAGGGCAACGCGGGCCTCTTCGGCTTCACCAGCGTCCAGGCGCTCACCCACGCCGGCGAAGAGGTGCTGGTCGCGCTGCGGGACGGGCAGGGCGAGCTGACGCGCGCGGCCGCCTCCGCGCTGCTGGCGATGTCGGACACCGTGCGTCGCCTGCTCGCCGCGGGCCAGAAAGAGGACGCCGGGCAGGACGCGCTGAAGGACCGGCTCCACGCCGCGCTCGACGAAGTGCTGGCGCAGGGCGGCGCCGAGCGCGCGGTGGCCGGCGCGGACGAGGCGACGGCGGCAGGCGCGGACCGCAGCCTGCGCGTGGACGTGCAGCTCTTGGATGACCTGATGGACCTCGCAGGCGAGCTGGTGCTCGCACGCAACCAGCTGCTGCAGCAGCCGGCGCTGGGCGAGGACCCGCAGCTCAAGGCCGTCACTCAGCGGCTGAACCTCATCACCTCTTCGCTGCAAGAGGCGGTGATGAAGACGCGCCTGCAGCCCATCAGCAACCTCTGGAGCAAGCTGCCGCGCCGGGCGAGAGACCTCGCGCTGCAGACCGGGAAGCAGGTGCGGCTCTCGCTCCACGGCGCGGACACCGAGCTGGACAAGACGCTGCTCGAGGCGCTCAAGGACCCGCTCACCCACCTGGTCCGCAACGCCATTGACCACGGCATCGAATCCCCCTCCGCGCGCGCGGCGGCCGGGAAGCCGGCGGAGGGGGTGGTGTCGCTGCTCGCCACGCACGAGAGCGGCCACGTCAACCTCACGGTCCGGGACGACGGCGCGGGCATCGAGCCGGAGCGGCTGCGCGCCAAGGCCATCGAGCGCTCACTGATGACGCCCGAGCAGGCCGCGCGCGCCACCGACGCGGAGCTGCTCCAGCTGGTCTTCCTCCCCGGCTTCTCCACCGCCGAACGGGTGACCGAGGTCTCCGGGCGCGGCGTGGGGATGGACGTGGTGCGGACGAACCTCGAACGGATTGGCGGCACGGTCCGGTTGGAGAGCGTCCCGGGACGGGGCACCGCGGTGTTCATCCGGGTGCCGCTCACCGTCACCATCATCCCCGCGCTCATCGTGACGTGCGACGGCGAGCGCTACGCCATCCCGCAGCTCTCCGTCTTCGAGCTGGCGCGCCCCCGCTCGGGGGAGACCTTCGAGGAGCTGGAGTCCTTGCGTGGCGTGCCGGTCTACCGGCTGCGCGGGCGGCTCCTCCCGGTCCTGCGCCTGCGGCGCGAGCTGACGCCCGCTGCACAAGGCGCGGCGCCGGTGGCCAGCGAACGCAACCTGGTGGTGCTCCATCAGAATGGGCAGAAGCTGGGCCTGCTGGTGGACCAGGTGAACGACACGGTGGAGATTGTCGTGAAGCCGCTTGCCCAGCAGCTGCGCAACGTGCCGCTCTTCGCTGGCGCCACCATCATGGGGGACGGGCGCGTCTGCCTCATCCTGGACGTGGCGCACCTGGCGCAGCGCGCGCGGATTGCGGGCGAGGAGGCGCCGGCGCCCGCGCCGGTCGCGGCAGAGCGCATGCGGGCAGAGCGGGCGGCGTGGGTGCTCTTCAGCCCCGGCGAGGACGCGCGGATGGCGGCGCCGCTGTCGGGCGTGGTGCGCCTGGTGAAGCTGAGGAGGGAGCAGCTGGAGGGCCGCGCGGGGCGGGAGCTCATCCAGCTGCACGGAGAGCTGGTGCCTTTCGTGCGGTTGCGCGGACTGCTCGGTTTGTCGGAGGAGGAGGGCGAAGGTGAGGACGGAATCTCCGTCTTCCTCTGTGAGTGCCGCGGCCACCGCGTCGCCTTAGCGGTCAGCCGCATCCTCGATATCGTTCATGGAGAGTTTTCAGTCACGCGTCAGGGGGCGCGTGCCGGGTTCATCGGGGCTTCGGTCATCGGCGGCAAGGCGACGGAGCTCCTGGACCTCAACGCTTTGCTCGAACACCACCTGCCGCCGGATTTCGGTCACGACGCGCATGCCTGACACCCAGAAGCTCTGCACGCTCAAGCTGGACGGCCGGGCCTTCGCCATCCCGGTGGGGCGCATCCAGGAGCTGCTGCGCGCGCAGGTGATGACGCCGGTGCCCGGCGCGGACGGCAGCATCAGCGGGCTCATCAACCTGCGCGGTCAGATTGTGGCCGCGGTGGATTTGCGCCGCCGGCTGGGGCTTGCGCCGCGCGAACAGGGCATGCGCGCCATGAACGTGGTGGTCAGCACGCTCACCGGTCCGGTCAGCCTCCTGGTGGATGAGGTGTGTGACGTGGTGGACGCGGACGTCGCCACCTACGAACCGTCGCCGCGGATGCTGGCGGACGAAGACCGGCGCCTGGTCCCTGGCGCCTACAAGCTCGAGGGTGCCCTTCTCCCCGTGCTGGATGTGGACGTGGTGCTGGCGACGGGCGTCCCCGCTACCCCAGGAGTCCACCGTGCCTGAGCTCCCCCTGGCGTCCTTCGCCTCGCGCGCCCGTGCCTGGCTGCCGGCCGCCGGAGTGCTGCTGGTGACGCTCGCGGGGCTGGGCGCCCTTGGGCAGCTCACCGCCCGGGCGTCCGCGGGCCACGCCGCGCTCGCGCGGGCGCAGGAGCTCTCCCGCAGCGCGCAGCTGTTGAGCGAACACGAAGCCCTCTCCCTCGCCGCGGCGAAATCCGCGCAGGACCGGGTGGAGCGCCTGCGGTTGCTCTCCCGCGCCCGTTCCTTTCACCCGGCGCTCCTCTCCGCCACGCCCCAGATGGGCGCCCTGCTGGAGCTGTGGGAGCAGAGCCTGGTGCCGGCGGTGCACGCCGGTGACGTGGCGGCGGCGCAGGCGGCGTTTCCGGCCGGGCTCTCCGGCGCGTACGCGGAGGTGGGCCGCGCGCTGGCCTCGGCGAGCGCCAGCGTGGCGCCGGTGCGGGAGGAGGACCTCGCCGCCGCACAGAGCTCTGCGCAGGGCGCGCTGCTCCTGGCGGCGGTGGTGGGCTTGGCGCTCTCCGCGTGGGCGGCCCGCGGCGCCTCGCGCGGGAAGCCGGGAGACCAGCACCAGCTGACGGAGCTGCTTTGGCAGCGGCAGCTGCTGGAGCACGCCCCGGCGCAGCTGCTCTTCGCGGACCCCAAGCTGCGCGTGCAGTACCAGAACCGTTCCTCCTCCGCGGCGCTCAGCCGGCTGGGGCCGGGCTTGTCGCTCCCCAACGCGACGGTGCTGGGGCAGAAGCTGGACGTGCTGCAGCCGGCTGCCTCCGCGCTGTGGCGCAGCCTGGAGGACCCGCGGAACCTCCCGCGCAGCGCGCAGGTGAAGATGGGCGCTGAGACGGTGGAGCTCCGGGCCACCGCCATCACGGACAACGAGGGCGCCTATCTGGGCCCGCTGGTCAGCTGGGAGGTGGTAACGGAGCGCCTCTCGTCGGAGCGGCGGCAGCGCCTGATGACGGAGGGCCTGCGCAAGGTGGTGAGCGAAGCGGCGGAGAGCTCCGACCGGCTGGCCACCGCGGCGCAGCGGCTCTCCTCGGTGAGCGAAAAGGTGGAGTCCAACGCCAGCAGCTCCTCGGCGCAGGCGAACATGGTGTCCGCCGCGGCCGAAGAGGTGAGCAACAGCATGGCCACCGTCGCCACCGCGGTGGAGGAGATGAACTCCAGCATCAAGGAGATTGCCCGCAGCGTGAGCAGCGCGGTGGGCGTGGCCAACTCCGCGGTGACGGTGGCCCAGGAGACGAACGCCACCGTCAACAAGCTCAACGCCAGCAGCACCGAGATTGGCAACGTGGTGAAGGTCATCACCTCCATCGCCGAGCAGACGAATCTGCTGGCGCTCAACGCCACCATCGAAGCGGCGCGGGCGGGGGACGCGGGCAAGGGCTTCGCCGTCGTCGCCAACGAGGTGAAGGAGCTGGCGAAGGAGACCGCCCGGGCCACGCTGGACATCGAACGGCGCGTGGAGACCATCCAGAACGACAGCCGCGGGGTGGTGGCGGCCATCAGTCAAATCTCCGCCATCATTCACCAGATAAATCAGTACCAGAACACCATCGCCAGCGCGGTCGAGGAGCAGACGGTGATGAGCGCCGAGATTGGCCGCAACCTCACCGAGGCGGCCAACGGCAGCGGCGGCATCGCCAAGAACATCACCGCGGTGGCGGAGGCGTCACAGAGCACCACCCAGCAGGCGACGCTCGCACAGCAGTCGGTGCACGAGCTGACCGAGATGGCGGGCGCGCTCAAGCGGCTGGTGGCCACCTCCCGCGAGGAGAGCGTCGCCCCCGGCCCGGACCGGGAAGACGTTTCAGCAGACCCCAGACGAACCGAGCGCGACCTGTTCGCCCTCGAGCGGAGATGAAAGCCGGACCTCTATGCACGCACTCATCATTGACGACTCCCGGGCGGTCAGGCTGGTGCTGGGCAAAATCCTCAAGGAGCTGGGCTTCAAGGTCACCGAGGCCGGCCAGGGCCAGGAGGGGCTTTCCCGGCTGGCGGAGCTGAAGAACCCGGAGCTGGTGCTGGTGGACTGGAACATGCCGCAGATGAGCGGCTGCGACTTCGTGCGCGCCGTCCGGGCCAACCGCAGCTACGACAAGGTGCGCCTGGTGATGGTGACCAGCGAGTCGGACACCGCCCATCTGAAACAAGCGATGGAGGCGGGTGCGAACGAATACGTGATGAAGCCGTTCACGCGGGAGATTATCCAGGAGAAGCTCTCGCTCCTGGGGTACGGACCGGCCGCGTCATGAGCAACCTGCGGGTGCTCATCGTGGATGACTCCGCGGTGAGCCGGAAGCTCCTGGGGGCTGCGGTCAGCAATGACGCGGACCTGAAGCTGGCGGGCTCTGCCGCCAGCGGCGCTGCCGCCATCAAGCTCATTCCGCGCATCAACCCGGACGTCGTCACGCTGGACCTGGAGATGCCGGAGATGGGCGGGATGCAGACGCTCGCGTGGATTCGCGCGCATTACCCGCGTCTGCCGGTGGTGATGATCAGCTCTCACACGCAGCGGGGCGCCGCGCGGACCTTCGAAGCGCTGGCTCAGGGCGCGCTCGGCTATCTGGAGAAGCCGCAGGCGGAGAGCTGGGAGGCGTCCCTGCAGGTCCTCAACGTCACGCTGCCCGCGAAGCTCAAGGAGGTCTGCGCGAGGGCGGACCGCTGGGACAGGCGGCGGCCGCGGACCGCGCACAGCAGCAGGGCCTCCGGTCCGCCGCGGCTCATCGCCATCGGCAGCTCGATGGGTGGGCCGGACGCGCTGGCGCAGGTGCTGGAGGGTCTGCCGGCGGACTTCCCGGTGCCCATCGTCATCGTCCAGCACATCCCGGAGAACTTCACGCTGCACCTGGTGGAGCGTTTGGCGCGCAGCTGCGCGCTGAGCGTGACCAAGGCCGAGGAGGGCGAGGCGCTGGTCCAGGGGATGGTGCGGGTGGCGCCGGGAGACCAGCACCTGCGCGTCAAGCGCGCGGGGGAACGGCTGGTGGTGGCGCTCAGCTACGGGCCCAAGGAGAGCGGGTGCCGCCCCAGCGTGGATGTGCTGTTCCGGTCCGTGGCGGACGCGGTGGGCGCGCAGGCGTTGGGGCTGGTCCTCACGGGGATGGGGCAGGACGGCGTGCAGGGCAGCCACCGGCTCCGCGAGGTGGGCGCGCAGGTCTGGGCCCAGGACGATGAGAGCGCGGTGGCGCGCGGGATGCCCGCGGCGGTGGCGCAGGCCGGGGCGGCGCAGCAGACGCTGTCGCTGGCGCAGATTGCCAAGGAGCTGCAGCGGCTTCAGGGGAGCGCCCCATGGAGCTGAGCCGCACCGACTACGACTTCATCTGCACGCTGGTGCGGGAGAAGGCCGCCATCGTGCTCGAGCAGGGCAAGGAGTACCTGGTCGCCTCCCGGCTGGCGCCGCTGGCGGAGAAGCGCGGGTATTCCTCGCTGCAGAACCTGGTCTCCGCCCTGCGCGTGGAGCCGTCGCGGCTGCTGCGCCAGGAGGTCGTCGAAGCGATGACGACCAACGAGACGCTCTTCTTCCGCGACATGAACGTCTTCGAAGCGCTGCGCAAGACGGTTATCCCCCAGCTGGTGGAGCGGCACCGCAGCGAGGCCAAGCTGCGCATCTGGTGCGCCGGCTGCGCCAGCGGCCAGGAGGCCTACAGCCTGGCCATGATGTTCAAGGAGAGCTTCCGGCTGCTCGATACGTGGTCCATCTTCATCTACGCGACCGACCTGTCGACCGAGATGGTCTCCCGCGCGGTGGCGGGACGGTACAGCCAGCTGGAGATAAACCGCGGCCTGCCCGCCCAGTGCCTGCTGCGCTACTTCGAGCGCCGCGGGCTGCAGTGGGAGGTGAAGCCGGAGCTGCGCGCGCGCATCCGCTTCGCCACCTTGAACCTCATCGAACCCTGGCCGGTCCTCGGCAGCTTCGACCTCATCCTTTTGCGCAACGTCCTCTACTACTTCGAAACCTCCACCAAGCGCGCCGTGCTGGGCCGGATGGCCAAGGCGCTCAGCCCGGGCGGGTCGCTGCTGCTCGGCGCGACGGAGACCGCGGTGGGGATTGAAGACAGCTTTGAACCCGTCAAGGTGGATGGAACGGTCATCTTCCAGCCGCGCAGCCGGGAGCAGGAGTGACGATGGAGCTCTCGAAGGAAGACGTCTCAAGCATCACCCAGTCCGTCTGGACCACGGTGCTGGGCCTCAAGGCGCGCGACGAGCGCGTCCGGGGCGCGCTTCCGTCCGGGGCGCTCGGCGCCTCCGTGCAGATTCGCGGCGGCTGGAGCGGTGAGCTGGTCCTGATGTGCTCCCAGCGGCTGGCCCGGCGCGCGGCCGGCATCGTCTTCGACGTCCCGCCGGACGGCGCGTCGGGCGACGACGTGTCGGACGCGTTGGGAGAGCTGGCCAACATGATTGGCGGGAGCGTGAAGGCGCTGCTGGCCGAAGGCGCCAGCCTCTCCGTCCCCATCGTGCGGCCCTACGACAGCGAGCCGCGCACCGAGAAAGGGATGTGCGCCGTGACGTTCGACTGCGAAGGCGAACGGTTGGCGGTCTTTGTCCTGGAGATTCCCTCGTAGCCGAACGCTGTTTTCAATGTTTCACCCACACAAGGAAGGATGCCCATGTCGAAGCTGATTGATGAATTGAGGGCGGAGCACGCGCTGGTGGCCAAGCTGCTGGGAGAGGCCCGGGATGCGGGCATCAACACCCCGGCCGGCCTGGCGACGCTGGTCAAGGCTAAGAGCGCCCTGCTGGGGCACCT
Organism: Myxococcaceae bacterium; assembly: GCA_044230055.1. Classification (GTDB taxonomy): domain Bacteria; phylum Myxococcota; class Myxococcia; order Myxococcales; family Myxococcaceae; genus JBGART01. Next base: position 132,864 of record JBGART010000019.1, read on the forward strand.
CAAGAAGGAGGACGTGCAGCTCTACCCGCCGCTGCGCGAAGCGGCGAAGTCCAACCAGCGGCTGAGCTGGCTGCTCAACACCTACGCCAAGGACATGGAGGGCGTCACCAGCGCCGCCCTGGCCTTCTTCGCCAAGTACGAGAAGGGCGGCGAAGGCGTGGAGTTCTCCAAGGACTTCGGCAGCCTCTTCGCCCAGCTCAAGCTGCGCATCGGCAAAGAGGAGAGCGAGCTCTACAAGGAGTACGACAAGCTCCCCCAGCACGCCGCCGCGCACTGACGGGCGTTCGGGTCAGGGCGCCAGGAGCCGCCGCGCGCGGCGCTCGGAGGCCTCGAAGGTGAGCTTCGGCGCGCCGAACATTCTGGCCACCTCGTCCGGCTGGAGCCGCTGCCCGTCGGCGAAGAGCGTCCGCAGCAACGCGCCCACCCCGGGGTTGGCGTACCAGTCGCCGGTGGCGCCGCCGAAGCGCTCGCGCAGCGCCTCGGAGAGCACGTCCGCCAGCGCGAACGCCCGCGCGTAGTCCGCCGAATAGAACGTGTCGTCCGTGTCGGTCCGGAACCGCAGCGCGTCCTCCTCCGCGAGCGGGAACCCGTAGGCCTGGGCGAAGAGGTCCTGGTAGACGGCCATTGGGTCCGCGGTCGGCTTGTCGTAGGTGTCCTTCCAGAGCGCCGGTTCTCCCGCGTGGAGGACGCTCTCGAAGATGAGCTTCGCGGAGCCGTAGCGGCGCAGGTAGTAGAAGTCATTGAACACCCGGAGGCGCGAGAGCTCTCGCATCTGGGCGTCGCTCATCACCGGGTGCTGGGTCTTGTGCTCGGCGTTGTAACGCTTCACGAAGTCGCGGTGGCGCTTGAGCCAGAGCGGGTCTGACCAGGCCTTGGCGAAGAGCTCCGAGAATGACTCGGTCAGCGCGTTGTTCCCCAGCTGCTGCAGCTCCCAGCGCGGGTTGGTGATGTTCGCGTAGTGCACCGCGTGCCCGCCCTCATGGAAGAAGGTCGCCGTCTCGTCGATGCCGCTCGTCGGCTTCACCGTGATGCGCACGTCGGCCGGGGGCGCCAGGCCGTAGCAGGCCGCCCGCTGCTCCTTGAGCGGGTGCGGCGCGTCGTCCACCTTGATGGTCGTCCCGGCCACCGTCTTCATGCTCAACCCCAGCCCCTCGAGGAAGAAGTCGAAGGAGGGCCGGATGAGCTCCAGCGGGAAGAAGCGGTCGAAGCGGGGCGAGTTCCGCAGGCGGGAGATGTCCGCCCGGCGCAGCTTCTGCGCGTCCACCTGCAGCTCCCGTTGCGCCACCTCCGCCAGCAACGGCTGGTAGAGCCCGTCCGTCGCCTTGAGGAAGCGCCGCCCTTCGGCGATGAGCGCCTTCAAGTCCACCGCGCGCACCTCCTCGGAGAGCGCCACGTAGGAGGCGTAGCCCAGCGCCTTCGCCAGCCGCTGCGCCTCCGCTTCCTTCCGCTGCAGGATGGGGTTCAGCGTGTCCCGCCAGACCGTGGCCCGCGCCTTCTCCAGCTCCAGCCGCCGGTCCGCGTCCTTCTCCTCCTTGCTCAGGTTCTCCAGCTCCTTGTACGGCACCGGCGCGGGGAGCCAGGGGAGCTTCACCTGCGCGGTGAGCTCTGCGTTCTGCTGCTCGTCGTCGAAGCGGGAGATTTCCAGCGCCATCGTCTCCAGCGCCAGGTGGTTCTTGAAGAACTGCAGCGCCCGCCGCTCCTCCGCGGAGAGCTTGGGCGACTTCAGCGCCTTGGCCACCAGCGCAATGGACTCCTTGGAGAAGAGCCGGCCGTGACCCTTGTACGTCAGAGCGCGGATGCTCGTTTCGCCCACGGTCCGCGAGTACCAGTCGAGCGTGGCCTGGACGCGCATCAGCGCGGAGGCCTCCTCGCGAAGAGAGTCCACGGTCGGCGCCGGGGTGGCGGAGAGCAGGGCGAGCAAGGGCAGGAGCATGGCGCGCGAACTTACCCGCGAAGGCGGGGGCTCGGGCTATACGCCGCTCATGTTCTGCACCCAGTGCGGCGCCAAGCAGGAGGAAGCCACAGTCAAGGCGGGCCGGCCGTTCAGCTGCGCCTGCGGCGCCCGACTCCAGCCGCCGAAGAAGCCGTTCCCCGTGTGGCTCGTCTTCGTCCTCGTCGGCGTGCCGGTGTCCTGCCTCCTCCTCGGAGCCGTGGCGGTCATCGTCCCCGGCTTCGTCACCTACCGCGGCCGGGCGAAGCAGGTGGAGTGCAAGGTGAACTTGAAGTCGCTCTACACCGCCCAGAAGGCCCACTTCGCGGAGCTCGACAGCTACTCGTCCTCGCTGGAGAAGGTGGGCTTCAGCCCGGAGCGGGGGAACCGGTACGCGTACTACGCCGCCCCGGACGGCCCGGTGGAGGACCGGTCTGGTGACACCCTCCGCCGCCCCGACGGCGCCACCGGCGTCTCGGTGGATACGCGCCGGCACCCGAACGCGCAGGCCACGCCGCCCATCCCCACGACCGTGACCGGAGGGCTGGCCCTCGGCGTGAGCGGCCGCTGCCCGGAGTGCCAGTTCACTGCCGCCTGCGTCGGTAACCTCGATGAGGATGCCGACCTTGATATCTGGTCCATCTCCACCGCTGACCGCCGCGACCCGGACGGCCAGCCGATTCCACGCGGAACGCCGTTCAATGAGGTGAGCGATTTGTAGCGGTGCTCGCTTGAAGGCTGGCCCCGCGAACACCGTCCCGTCCAACGCAGGGCTCGTTTGAAGACGAGCCGCGGTTCAACTGAAAAGCTGGGCCGAGAGAGGGACAGCTCCCGAGAAACCACCGACGCACCCACAACCCACCTTGGGGAGTGCAGCAGCAGGACCCGAAGCGGACTCCGGACGGAGCGCTCACGTTCGAGCTGCCGGCGGGCGCCCGCCGGCAGCCGCCCGGACCTATCCCGCCTGCCCCGTCTCCCCAGGGACGGCTGCCTCCGAGCCTCTTCACTCCTCCGGAGTTCGCCTCTCCGCCTGCCCCGAGCTCCCCAGGGACAGCTGCCTCCGAACCTCTTCACTCCCGCGCCCGCGCATCACCGCCAGAGCGCAACCGGACCCGACACGGCGGGCCGCGCGAAGAAGAGCCGGTCAATCGCATACGCGAGGAGCCCGCCCACCGCCGCGCCCAGGACATCCCACGTGAAGTCCTTCCAAGAGGGAGTGCCACTCCCCGACAGGTCCCACAACTCTTTAAGCCCGCCCGCGGCGACGGCGGCGCCGAACCCGGTGAGCAGACGAAGCTCCGGCCGCTCCACGGCGGGGACGCTGAGGGCATAGGTGGCGGAGGCGATGGCGGCGCTGACGCCGAAGTGAGCGGCCTTGTCCGGACCCAGCCACGGGTCCTCGGCGCGGGCGGGGCGGGGCGCGGCAACCAGGAGCAGCGCGAGCAACGCGGGGAGGCGCATGGCCTCTCCTGCCACCCACGGCATGCAGGCGCAAGGGCTGGGAGTCCTGTACGCTCCCGGGCCTCTCAAAGGAGCCCCCGCGTGGCGATGTCGAAGGGACTCAAGGTCGCGCTCATCCTCATCGCCGGCAGCGTGGTGGCGGTGGCGGTGCTGGGGGCGGTGGCGGTCATCTGGTTCAAACGGAACATGGGCAGCTTCGTCGAGTCCGGGAAGCAGGGGACCGCGGAGGGAAGAGCGTACGGCGCGCAGCACGCCGCGGCAGACTGCCTGTCCGAGTCCATCGTCCGCCTGCGCGCCACGCACTCCTTCGCGGATGAGCTGACCCACCGCTTCTTCCTGCGCGCGTGCCTCGACGTCGCGGCCGGCCCGGAGTTCTGCCAGGGCGTGCCGAGCAAGGGCGCCATCCTCGACTCGGTGAAGTGGAGCCTGTCGGAGTGCACGCGGCTGGGAGCGGCGCCGGGGGAGGCGGTTGCGCAGGAGTGCACGCGGGTCATCCAGGGCGCGCAGGAGCACTGCCACGAGGGCCGGTCGAAGCGGTGAAGCGCACGGTGATGAGCTCGGCGCAGGTGCTGGAGACCTTCGCCGACGCGTACCTGCTCCCGGTGAGCTGCTGGTTCAGCCAGGTCGTCGACCTCCCGGCGCGCACGTTCTTCAACTTCCTCCCGCGCCACCTCCTGTCCCTGGACGAACCGGGCCACGTCCTCACGCCGGACCACGACGCGCTGCTCACCCGCTGGGACGCGGGAGACCCCTCGTTGGTCACCGTCCCGCGCATGCCGGACGAGGCGCGCGACGCGCTGCTGGGCCAGCTCATCGACAGCGTGGGGGACGCGCAGGTGAAGGCGGAGCTCGCCAGGCACCGCACCAGCGAAGTGGACTGGCGGCCCTACTCCTTCGAGAACCTCGCCGCGCTGACGTCGGGAGGTGAAGCCGTCAGCCGCGCCTGGCTGGCGTTGATCCACCCCGAAGCCAGAGCGGCCGTCGCGCGCTGGGCCGAAGATCAGCGCCTCGAGCTCGAAGGCCTGTGCTTCCTGAGCGAGCTGTGACGCTGCGGCGGGGAGCGCTATCGCGGGCCGCTGTAGTAACGACAGAAGCGGTGCTGGCACCTGCCCTCGGCCCCGGTCGCGGGCGCGCAGCCGAGGGTGCGGGTGTGGAGACAGCCGGTGAGCAGAGGCGCGGCTGCCAGGAGCTTGCCCAGCGCGCGCCGGGTGAGGCGGTGCTCGGCCGGGTAGGGGTCGCTCTGGGGGGCGAAGGGGTCTTCCTCAGGCTCCACGCGCAACTTCCTCCAGAACGAGGTCCGCCGCTTGCTCACCGGCGACGATGGCCCCCTCCATGCAGATGAGGTCCACCGGGTTTCTCACCCAGTCTCCCGCGAGGAAGAGGTTCTTGAAGGGCGTCCGCGGGCCGGGCCGGAACTGTTGCACGCCTGGCTCGCACAGCAACAGCCGTTCGAAGTCGCTCCGGTTGCGGTGCAGCTCCAGGTAGCGAATCCCCGCAGCGCGAAGGTCCCCCTCTGGCACGAGCGCGAGCTCATCCAACGTCCGCGCGGAAAGCGCCTCGTCCGTCACGTGCTCGAAGCCGGCCTCCTGCCCGACGAAGGCCACCACGCTCCCGTTCGGGTTGGCGGCGCGCCGTTCGTCCCAGTAGGGCGTCATGTTCACCGCTATCCCCATCGGCGCGCGGAAGCCGAAGACCGGGCCCGGGAAGGGGAGCGCCGGCCGCTCCGTCTCCACCACCATCGACACCGTCGTCGCGCTGCGCAGGTTCTTCAGCCGGGAGAAGTACGGCGCGTTCCACCACCGCGCGTCGCCGGCGTTGAGGGAGAGAAAGACCGCGTGGGGGACGGTGGAGATGACGCAGTCAAACCCCTCCAGCGTGCGCTCGCTCCCTTCGGCCACCGGCAGCCGCGGGGTCTGCCAGGAGGAGCGCCCGTCCTGATGCCCGCGTCCCTCCGGGCGGCCGGCGCGGACGCCGACGATGCGTCGGCCCTCATAGAGCAGGTCTGTCGCCATGCAGTACGGCTCCCGCTCACCCCCCAGCCGCTCGAAATAGGCACCGATGGGGTCCCAGACGCGCTCCGAATACGGGCCGTCCACCACAAAGAGCTCGCTCGAGGGCGAGTCGTTCATCAGCCGCAGGGTCTGCAGCACGTGGTAGGCGCTCACCTGTTCGGGGAAGTTGAAGTACGCCTCGCGGAAGAAGCGGAAGAGGCTGTAGTGGGCCGCGTGCGGCCGCAGCCCGCGCTCCACCGCCCAGGTGTCGAAGCAGACGTCGTCGTGCGCGGACAGCGGCTCGCGAGAGAGCGCCACGCTGTAGGCCTCGCTCAGGACGCGGGACAGGTTGAAGCGGTCTCCCACCGGCAGTCCGTCGTAGGTCAGCGCGAACGACGTGGCGAAGCGCAGCCGGCCCCCGCTGGAGTCCAGCGTGTGGATCCGCCCGGTGAAGCTCTCGTAGGGGTGGCTCTGCCCGCCCATCGTTCGCAGCACCGAGCGGCTGATGCCCGCCCGCGCCATCAGCGACCGCATGCGTTCGTAGAAGCCGACCACCATGTGCCAGCCGTGCTCCACGAAGCGCCCGTCCGGCGCGCGGTGGGAGGCGGCCTTTCCTCCGAGGTGGTGCCCCATGTGGATGAGCTTCACCTCCACCCTGCCGCGGCCCTCCTCCAGCAACCGCACGCCCGCGGCCAGCCCAGCCGGTCCAGCCCCTATCACCAGCACCCGGCTCACAGCGCGTACGCCAGTCCGAGCCACGCGCTCGGCGTCACGAAGTGGCCTCCCCCGTCGGTGCGCACGCCCCAGGTGAGCGCGCCTTCCAGGTGCAGCGCCAGGTACGGGTTGAGCGCGATGTCGAATGCACCGCCGCCCACCGCGATGGGCAGGGCGCTGCGCTGGCGCTCCCCCAGCTCCCAGCCGGCAATCCCTCCCTCGAAGAAGAGGCTGAAGTCCACCCGGTGATAAGGGGCGAAGTGCAGCGAAGGTCCCAGCCGCCCGGACAGGAGGTGGGGGCCACCGCCGAAGCGGCTCACCGCCACCTGCCCCGAAGCACGCAGCCCGATGAAGGCGCGCGCCATCCACTCCACCGTCCCGAACAACGCCAGGTCCGGCGGCCAGGCGTGGATCAATCCGCCACCGGCGATGAGCCGCACCTGCCCTGCCGCAGTGCCCAGCTGCGCCGCCACCGGCGGAGCGAACTCTTCGGCGAACGGGTCCCCGGTCGACGCGAGCAAGGTGCTGCAGACAAGCCAGAGCGCTCCGGAGTTCATCGGCCGCGCATCCTGCGCGAAGGCCCATGCGCTTGACCGGGGTTTCACTGGACCGCTCAGCGGCTGAGCGGCGCCTGGGCCTTTACGCCCTGTCACTCAACGCGGCGCAACATGAATGAATATTCACAATCTTTTATTTCAACAGGTTGCCTTCATGTGACGCACAGTGTTATCCACAAAAACGTAGCATCGCCCAAATTGGCCTCCATAAGTGTCGGACGCTGAAGAGCGCCGCAGACCGGCATTACCTGGGAGCGTCCCCGCGCGCCGCAGGCCCGCCCTGCCTATCCGACAAAAATGTCTGAATGGAGTCCAGAGCCAACAAACGTGTAAGACGCGGCGGAGGCGTTCAGAGCGGGCCCATGCACGGCAAGGGGCGTGCAGGGCGGCGCAGGACGCGAGGTGCATGTGTTGGCAGAACGGGCTCAAGAGGCAGGGGACGGGATACGGCAGCTGACGACGTTGCTGGAGCTGAGCCAGGCGTTGTCGAGCACGCCGGATTTGAAGAGCGGGCTGCAGCGGGTGCTGGAGCTGCTCGAGCGGGACCACGAACTGGTGAGCGGCGCGGTGACGCTGCTGCGGGCGGAGGGCGGAGACCTCGGCATCGAGGCGTCCGTCGGCTTGCTGCCGCAGGGCCAGCAGGTCCGCTACCAGCTGGGTGAGGGCATCACGGGCCGGGTGGTGGAGAGCGGCAAGCCCATCATCGTGCCGCAGGTGAGCAAGGAGCCCTTGTTCCTCCACCGCGCGTTCCGGCGGAAGGGGACAGGGGATGTGAGCTTCGTCTGCGTGCCGCTCGCGCCGAACAAGAAGGCGGAGGGGGCGCTGGCGGTGGAGCTGGAGTTCCAGCGGTCGCGGGACCTGGACGGGTTCGCGCGGTTCTTGCGAGTCATCGCGTCGATGATTGCCCAGGCCATCAAGGTGCACCGGGTCATCGAGGCGGAGCGCCAGCGCCTGCTCGAGGAGAACCAGCACCTGCGACTGGAGCTCGAGGAGCGCTACGACTTCTCCAACATCGTGGGCACCAGCGGGCCGATGCGGGAGGTCTACCAGCAGATTTCGCAGGTGGCCGGCACCAACACCACGGTGCTTATCCGCGGCGAGTCCGGCACGGGCAAAGAGCTCATCGCCCACGCCATCCACTACCACTCGCCGCGCCGGAAGAAGCCGTTCGTCCGGGTCAGCTGCGCGGCGCTGCCGGAGACGCTCGTCGAGTCAGAGCTGTTCGGCTACGAGAAGGGCGCCTTCACCGGGGCGGACGCGCGCAAGAAGGGCCGGTTTGAAATCGCCGACGGCGGGACGCTCTTCCTGGACGAGATTGGGGAGCTGAACCTCGCCACCCAGGCCAAGCTGCTGCGGGCGCTGCAGGAGCGCGAGTTCGAACGGCTGGGCGGGACGGAGACCATCCGCTGCAACGTCCGCGTCATCGCCGGGACCAACAAGGACCTCGAGAAGGCCATCGCGGAGAAGACCTTCCGCGAGGACCTCTACTACCGGCTCAACGTCTTCAGCATCTTCGTCCCGCCGCTGCGCGAGCGGAAGGCGGACATCATGATGCTGGCGGACCACTTCCTCACCAAGTACGCGCGCGAGCACCACAAGAGCATCCGGCGAATCTCCACGCCGGCCATCGACATGTTGGTCGCCTATCACTGGCCAGGGAACGTGCGCGAGCTGGAGAACATCATCGAGCGCGCGGTGGTGGTCTGCGAAGGCGGCGTCATCCACGGTCACCACCTGCCGCCCACGCTGCAGACGGCGGAGGCGTCCGGCACCGCGCCGTCGCTCACCCTGAAGGACGCGGTGAGCGCCTACGAGCGGGACCTGGTGCTGGACGCGCTGAAGAGCGCGCGGGGGAACGCGGCCAAGGCGGCGCGGCTGCTCCAGACCACGGAGCGCATCCTCGGCTACAAAATCCGCAAGTACGAGCTGGACCCACGCCGGTTCAAGGCCTGAACGCTCGCCCGGCTCTCGCCCGCGCGCTAAAACGCAGGACGTGTATCCGACCGACGAGCGGTTCCGGCGCATCTACGACACGCTGGAGCCGTACATCGAACGGAAGTACGGAATCCCCGTGGTGATGTCCGACGTGGTGAACCCCTTCACCGGGGACCTGGATGGCGCGGAGATCCGCGTCGACTACGACCTCTCCATCGAAGACGCGGTCTTCATCATCGCCCACCTCTTCGGCCACACCATCCAGTGGAACCAGTCCGCCGAGGCGCGCGACATCGGCGCCCGCGTCCAGCAGAATCCGACCCCCGACCAGATGCAGGCCCTGCACGAGTACGAGCGCACGGCCTGCCGTTACTCGCAGCAGCTCTTCCACGACGCGGGCGTGCGGGACGCGGACGGGTGGCTGGCCGACTTCGCCGCCTGCGACTTCGCCTACCTCTCGCACTTCTACCGGACCGGCGAGAAGCGCGACTTCAAGACCTTCTGGACGAAGGACCAGCCGCTGCTGACGCCGTTGAAAATCCCGGACTTCCACCCCACGCGCTGGGTGTCCCGCTGGCAGGGAATTGTCGTCTAGGAAGGCTCCTGGACACGTCAGCCCGCTGTGGCATGGTCCGCGCCCCATGCCCATCCTCCGTGGAACCGTCTCCTTCTCGCGCTACCGCGTGGAGCAGGACAAGAAGCGCGCCGCCGACGTCCGCCGCTGGTTCGTCAAGGCGCTCCAGTCGCAGGTGTTTGAACCCATTGACCGCAAGGGCGACGAGGACCGCGCCGCCGGCTTCGCGGAGCTGGAGGACCCGGAGGCCACCAGCTTTTCCACCGGCAGCCTCTTCTTCGGCGAGCGCGCGCTCTTCACCTGGCGGGTGGACACCCTGCGGGTGAACGCCGCCCAGCTGCGCGAGGAGCTGGCGCGCTGGGAGCAGAACTTCGTGAAGGAGAACGACCGCAAGCCCGCGAAGAGCGAGCGGTCCAAGACGCGCGCAGAGCTGCGGAGCATGCTGCGCGGCAAGGCGCGGCCGGTGACCAAGACGCACGACCTGGCGTGGAACCTCAAGACGAACCAGCTGCAAATCTGGAGCAGCTCGCGCAAGGTGGTGGACGAGGTGTTGGGCGCGGTGGAGACCGCGTTCGAGGTGAAGCTCATCCCGCTGGTCCCCGGCGCGCTGGCCGCGAACAGCGGCGTGAGCGAGGACAAGCTCTTGCCGACGGCCAGCCTCGTCGGTCCCACGCTGGAGGTGGCACATGTCGCGTGAGAAGTCTCGCGAGGAGGCGCGCTTCGCCAAGGGCGACGTCGGGGTCGATGGGCAGAGCACCGACGAAGAGACGAGGGACCCCGCAGAGCTCGAGCGCGACAAGGCGCGCGAGCAGCTGCTGCGCGGGCGGACGTATCTGGGGCGGGAGCTGCTGACCTGGCTCCTCTGGCGCTCCGAGTCCGGCGACCCGCTGGGCACCTACGAGGGCGAACCCGTTCAGGTGCTCTTCTTGAACCGGCTGGTCCTGCGCGGCCTGCACGGCGAGGTGGTGGAGCTGGCGGCCAAGGGCACCGTGGCGCCGTACTCCGTGCAGGTGCGCCGCGCGCTCGACGACGGGCTGTTGGTCCACCTGGCGCGCATGCGGGTGACCTGGAACGAGCGGACCTGGGAGACCTCGCTGGACGCGGAGTTCCTCGACTGCAAGTCGGTGAAGCTGCCGGAGCTGCTCACTGAAGAAGACGATGACCGGCTCTCCGAGAGACTGGACCTCACCGAGCAGCTCTCGTCCATGCTCGACGGACTGGTGGAGAGCTTCCTCGCCGTCCGCACCTCCAAGGCCTGGGCCCGTGAGGTGGAGCAGCTCAAGGCCTGGATGAAGGGCGAGGTGGAACCGTCGCCGGTCCAGGGCAAGACGATTGCCCGCGCCCGACGCGCTGCCTCGGCCTGAGCCGGCGGGGAGCTCCCCGCGTCGCCTCCCGTTCGCGTCGAGCGTAGCGACGCGCAGCGGCGCGTAGTCGAGACGGCGGCACTGCCCCTGGAGGGCACAGCGCCGTCTCGATTCTTTACGCGGCCCGGGAAGTACGCGGGAGGCGTGCGTGGGTTTGCGCCACCTCTCGACTACGCGCCGCTGCGCGTCGCTACGCTCGAGGCGAACGGGGGAGCGTCGCCACCCCTCGCTTGGCCAGCGGCGCGTGGCGGAAGCAGGTCACCAGGTGGTCATTCACCATCCCCACCGCCTGCATGAAGGCGTAGCAGATGGTGGGCCCCACGAAGGTGAAGCCGCGCTTCTTGAGCGCCTTGGACATGGCTTCGCTCTCCGGTGAGGTCGCGGGGATGTTGCCCTTGCGCTTGGGCTGCTGCGGTTTGCCGTCCACGAAGGCCCAGAGGTAGCGGGAGAAGCTGCCCTCCTCCTCGAGGAGCGTGAGGTACGCCTGGGCGCTCTTCACGCTGCCGTAGACCTTCGCCCGGTTGCGGATGATGCCGGGGTCCTTCATCAGGGCGGCCAGCTTGGGCGGGCCGAAGCGGGCAATGCGCTGCGGGTCGAAGCCTTCGAATGCGCGGCGGAAGGAGTCGCGCCGGCGCAGGATGGTGATCCACGACAGGCCCGCCTGGAACCCATCCAGAATCAGCTTCTCGAACAGCCGCTCATCGTCCCACTCGGGCACGCCCCACTCGTCGTCGTGGTAGGCGCAGTAGACCGGGTCCGTCCCCGGCCACGGACAGCGGATGAGCTCTCGAGGGGCGGGCACGACGCGCACGCTGCCGCCCCGTCGCACCCCCGTCAAGGCAGCGCTTGTCGCGCGGCGGAGACGCCGGGCATGTCTCCGGAGGCGAGACACTTGCCCGCCTCGAGCGCCCGGCACTACACGGTTCCCAAGGCTTACGTCCGGCACGGCAGTTGCTCACTTGCGCCGCCGTCACGGGTCGACCGGAGCGTGCATGGCTTTCCGCGGTAGGGACGGAGTGAGTGGGGCCTTGGCCCTCCTGTGCAGCGCGCTCGCGTGGGCGGCCGCCCGGGCGGCGGACACCTGTGAGGCGGCCCCGCTGACGGTGGAGCGCCACCTGCGGCAGCTCTACCTGGACCTGCTCGGCCGGCCGCCCACCATCGCCGAGTACCGCGCCGTGCAGGCCAAGGGCGCGGTCGACGCGGCGGACATCCGGGAGCTGATGTCCCGCGAGGACTTCTACCTGCGGATGCGCGGGTACCACCGCGCGCTCTTCAAGTCGAACATCGCCGCCTCCGTCTACAACAACGGAGACGCGACACTGCTGGGCACCGGTGTGGCGCCCAAGCCCTTCTACGCGGGCGGGAACCCCGCGGTCACCCTGCGCGGCCACTTCGGTATCCCTTGTGACGGCAACATCCTCCAGGAGAGCTGCAACGCGTTCCAGGAGGACCCGCAGCTCGAACCGGCCAGCAAGCGCTGCTACGACGACAACCAGGTCCCGCTGCCGGTCAGCGTCGACTACGACAACAGCTTCTACGCCTGTACGCAGCTGGGCGCGGCGGACCCCGCGGTCACCTCCTGTGCGGCCGCGGTGAGCAAGGGGCTGCTCGCGCCGGAGCTCCTCTACTTCTGCGACATGCGGCGGGACTCGGCCAACGTCCTGCACCCCTTCAGCTGCCTCCCGGACGCGCTGAAGCCGGCCACCGCCGCGCTCACGCAGCGGGAGCTGGAGCCGGAGACCGGGCGCGTGCTGGCCTTCGTGAACCCTACTGAGGGCGCCGCGCTGCCCAGGCTTGGCCGCTGCACGCTGGAGCTGGCCCTGCGCAACGGCGTGAAGGGCGCCTACGTCACCCAGAAAGGCTGCCTCCAGCGCGAGGGCTACGCGATGGTCCCCGCGCCCTACTGGATGCCCGGGAAGGCCCCGGTCGCCCTGTGCGCCATCCAGGCCCAGACCCGCGCGGTCAACCCCGCGACGTTGGAGAGCTGCGAAGCCAACCGCTTCCTCGCCGACCGCAGCTGCGGCTGCGGCGTGGGCGCCCGGCGCTGCGAGTCCGGGGACCGCGCGGTGCACAACGCCCGCGTGGCGGCCTTCAGCGCGGAGCCAGAGCTCATCGCGGACTCGGTCCTGCGCCGCGACGAGCCCTACTTCAACATCCTCACCACCCGCCGCTCCTACGTGAACGGCCCCCTCTCCGCGCTCTACCGCGAGGGGCAAGCCTTCACCGTCTTCGCCCTCTCCCCGCCGGTGGAGAGGGCCGCCGTCCCGGACATCCCGTACGCGGACGCCGCCACCTGGAGCGAGTACCTCCGCGGCCCGCAGCACGCAGGCGTCCTCACCACGCCCGGCTACCTGCTGCGCTTCCCCACCCACCGCGCCCGGGTCAGCGAGTTCTATGAGGCATTTCTCTGCAAGACGTTCGCGCCTCCGGCAGACGCCCGCCAGCCCGCCGCCGACGACGCGTGCAACCGCGAGAACAACCTCGCCAAGCGGTGCGGCTGCAACTACTGCCACGCCACCATTGAACCCACTGGCGCGCACTGGGGCCGCTACGGCGAGCGCAGCGCGACCTTCCTGGAGCCCGCACGCTTCCCCCGGCTGGACGCGCGCTGCCGGGACTGCGCCCTGAAGGGGGACGTCACCTGCGGCGGCGAGTGCGCCAACTACGTGATGCAGGCCTACGACGGGGAGGGCGCCGAGTCGCTCGGCATGCTCAAGACGTACCTCTACCGGACGGCGATGGAGGAGGCGAACATCGAGGGCGGCCCCAAGCTGCTCGTCGAACGCATGCAGCAGACCGGTGACCTGGAGCGCTGCGCGGTCCGCCGCGTCTGGACGGAGCTCTTGGGCCGGCCGATGACCGCTCCCGAAGAGCCGCTCTACCTGGACGCTCTGGTGCAGGGCTTCATCCAGGACAACCGGAACATGAAGTCGCTCATCCAGCGCATCGTCGCCACGGACGCCTACCGGAGGATTGATTGATGAAGCGCCTGTGCCTCCTCCTCCTCCTCCTCGCCTGCGCGCCCGGCTGCACCTCGCGCCAACAACCCACGGACCTCGCAGGCCAGCTGACGCCGGTGCAGACGCCGAAGGACCCCGCGGTGGTGCCGCTGCCGGACCCGGAGGCCCAGGGCGGCCACGTGGGCCGCGCGCCGCGGCGCCTCACCGTCGCGCAGCTGAAGGCCTCCATCCAGGTCGCCACCGGGCGCCAGTGGTCCCAGATTGACACCCTGGCCGCGTCACTCGGAAAGGCGGACTACGCGCTGGTCAACACCGAGAGCACCGAGCCGAACCTGGTCTTCGCCAAGTTCCTCGAAGACGGGGCCCGCGAGGTGTGCCTGGCCACCGCCACCGCCGACGGGGCCCGCCCTGCAGCGGAGCGCGTCCTCTCCCCGGAGGTGCCGCAGGAGGTGACGGACCCGCGCGCAGTCGGCGACGCGGTTGTCCGCAAGAACCTGGTCTACCTGTCCACCCGCTTCTGGGGCTCGCCGCTGGCCGGCGCGGAGCTGGACCGCTGGGCTGGCGCCTTCCCCGGGATGGCCGCGCGCGCGATGGCCATCAACAAGCGCGAACAGGCCTGGGGGACGCTCTGCATCGCGCTCATGACCGACCCGCGGTTCCTCAGCTACTGACGAAAAGAGCCGCCTCCCATGAACGCTCCCCTCCGCCGCCGTACCTTCCTTAAGGCCGCCTCCGCCTTCACCGGCGCAAACCTCCTGGGCGGCCTCTCGTTCAAGGCCTTCGCCGACAGCGCCGTGCTGGCGCCGGCGGACCGCTGCTTCGTCTTCGCGTACTTCAACGGCGGGTGGGACCAGCTGCTGGCGCTGGACCCGAGGGACCCCACCGAGTTCACCGCGGACCGCGTCGCCCAGACGCGCATCCTGCCCGGCTACAACCTCATCAACGACCCCAGCTTCCCGGAGCTCCCCGTCGTCCCCGCCCAGCGCCCCGGCGCCGCGCCCAGCACCATCGCCTTCGGCCCCGCCATCGGCCGGCTTGCGGACCACTACGACCTGATGGCGGTGGTGCGCGGCATCAACATGGCCACGCTGGCCCACGAGGTGGGCTACCGCTACTTCCTCACCGGCAAGGCGCCCGTCGGCGCGGCGGCCCGCGGCTCCTCCACCGCCACGGAGATTGTCGGGCAGATGGCGCCGCGCGTGCCCATCCCCTCGCTGGCGTACAACATCGAGTCCTACAACGACCGCTACGCCGGCGCCGCCAGCGCCCTGCGGGTGGCGCGCTCTGCGGACCTGCTGCTCACGCTCTCCGCCAGCAAGACGCCGCTGGACAGCGAACTGGAGAAGCAGCTGGTGAACCTGCGCGGTGAACACGTCACCTGCGAAGCCCAGGCGTTCGACTCGCGCGGCCTGGTGAGCGCCTACGGCCAGGCGCGCGGCCAGATGGGCACCATCCTCTCGCAGCGGTTGGACAACGCCTTCCGCTTCGAGCTGCCGGAGAACGCCGCGGTGCGCGCGACGTACAACCTGGCCGCCGCCGGCCCGTACGACAGCGCCGCTGGGCGGGCCGCGCTCGCCGCCACCGCATTGAAGCGGGGCATCAGCCAGTGCGTGTCGGTCAACCTCGTCGGCGGGTTGGACACCCACTTCGGCACGCAGCTGGCGCACGCCACCAACCTGCGCACCGGCTTCAACGCGCTGGCGGACCTGGTCTCCGACCTGCGCAAGAGCCCGCACCCCGCCGGCGGCAACTTCATGGACCACACCACGGTGCTCGCCTTCTCCGAGTTCTCCCGCACCCCCACCATCAACAACACCGGCGGCCGCGACCACCACCTGTGCAGCTCCGCGCTCCTGATGGGCGCGGGCGTGAAGCACAACGTCGTCTTCGGGGCCAGCGGCGACATCTCCATGGCGCCCGCGCTGGTGGACCTCAAGACCGGCAGGCCGGTGCCCGGCGGGCAGCCGCTCTACCCGGAGAACGTCATCGCCACTGTGCTGGCCTCGGCGAAGCTCGACTACTCCATCCTCCGGATGGACCCGCTGCACGCCCTGCTCGCCGGATGAGGGGCGGGGCTTCACACGCGCTCTTCGCCCTCGCGCTCGCGGCCTGCGCGTGCGCCCCGGGGCTGGCGGAGCAGAAGACGCAGGTGGGCGCCTTCGACGCGGTCCTGGTGGAGGCGCAGGGCGTGGAGCTGGCGCCCAGTCCCGGCGTGGCGGACGAGTCGGGCGGCGGGCTCTTCCTCAGCCCCGCAGGCGAAGTTCAACGCCTGCGCCTGGACGGCACCCGCGCCCCGCTGGCCCCGCACCCCGGCAACCCGGTGGCCGTGGGCGCCGTGCGCTGGCTCCGGCCGCTGCTGCCGCACACCGCCCTGGTGGGCGCGCAGGGCGGGCTCTTCCTCGCGCAGGACGGGTGGCTCATCGCCCCACCCTGGCGTTCCGCGCTGGACGTGGAGGGCGTCGCCGCGGTGGCCGCCGCGCCCGATGGCACCGTCTGGATGGCGCATGGCGAGGGCCTGTTCCGGCTGCGGGATGGCGCCCTCTCGGAGCTGCGGCTGGAGGACGCGTCGGTCACCGGCGTCACCGCGCTGGCCTGGGCGCCCGCGGCGGACGGCGCGAACGGGCTGTGGTTCCTGCGAGGGGAGGAGCTGCGAGTGTTGGTGCAGCTGGGCCCGGACCGGTTCGTCGCGCGGCCCGCGCCGGCGTCGCTCCAGCAGGTGCGCGCGCTGGCCTCGCTCACGCCTTCGCCGTCTGCACCCGGGCAGCTCTGGGTGGCCACCGCGGGGAGCCTCTTCCAGCTGACCGACAGCGCCTGGACGGCGCACGACTTAGGCGGAGGCGCGGACCAGTTGCTCGGGGCGGGGAGGGTGCTCTGGGCCAGGGTGGGCAGCAGGCTGCTGCGCTACGAAGCGGCGAGCGTGAGCGGCGCGGAAGGCGCGGACGCGCCGGCGCTGGCGGCCAACCTCTGGCAGGAGGCGGGGGGCTTTTCAGCCAGCGCGGAGACCCCGCCCGCGCTCCTCGCGGTGGACGCCAGCGGCGCGGCCTGGGTGCACGACGGGCAGAAGGTGCTTTGCGCCACGCGCGGAAGGGTCCCGCGCCTGAGCGGGCTGGACGACGGGATGCGCGTCTCCTCGGAGGGCGTGCGGGTACAGGCGCGCTTCTCGCCGGGCGCCGCGCCGTCGTCGGTCGTCTATCGACTCCAGGATGGCGAAGCGCTGGTGTCTGCCGCGCCCTTCTTTTCGCTGGGCGGTGAGGAGCACGGCGCGCCGCGGGCCTTCTCGCTGCTCGGCCTCTCCGAGGGGCTGCAGACGCTCCAGGCCACCGCGACGTTCGCTGACGGCGCGCTCTCCAGGCGGACGCTGACGTTCGAGTACCGGCCCACCACCACGGAGCGCGTCTCGTTCGAGAAGGACGTCCAGCCCATCAACGCCCAGCGCTGCCTCAAGTGCCACGAGCGCGGCCCCGGCCGGCCGCTGCTGGGCCTGGCCGCATGGACCGCCAACGCCCAGCTCATCGCCGCGGCGCTGCGCGACCAGCGCATGCCGGCAGACGGGCCGATGGACCCCGCGCTGGCGTTGACCCTCCAGCGCTGGATTGCCGGAGGGATGCAGCCGTGACGGAGAACGGTGCCACATCGCGGGGGTGCCCCCGTTCGCGTCGAGCGTTGCGCCGTCAGGCGCATAGTCGAGACGTCGGCAGTGCCCCCGAAACTTGGCTCATGGGCCGCTTCGTCCTGCTCGAAGCAAACCAGCAAGGTGCCGTGCGTGGGTTTGCGCCACCTCTCGACTATGCGCCTGACGGCGCAACGCTCGAGGCGAGCGGGGGAGGTGGCCGACTGAGAAGAGCTGTTCCTCCGACGAAATGGCCGGCCCGGGCCGGTTACCCCCTCGAGGCGAGCGGGGGAGGTGGCCGACTGAGAAGGGCTGTTCCTCCGACGAAATGGCCGGCCCGGGCCGGTTACCCCTTCCAGGCGAGCGGGGACGCCTGCCGGTCCGTGCAAGGGGGGACCCGGCTCGCCGCCTCTGTGCTCGCGGTGCTCCTCTGTGCCTGCAGCGCGCCCGCGCGGCCTCCGGGGGAGCAGCCCTTCACGCCGGCCGACTGCGAAGGCCTGCCGGCGCTGACGCTGGAGGCGCTCCCTTCGACGCTGCGTTCGAAAGAGGCGGCGCACCTCGTGGCCGCGGGCGGCCGCGCGCCCTACCGCTTTGAGCTGGAGCCCGGCGGCTCCGGCGGCGCGCTGAACGGCGAGCGCTTCGTCGGCGGCGGCACCCCGTCACCGGACCGGCTCTGGGTGCAGGACGCGTGTGGCGGACGGGTCAGCGCGGCAGTGACGGTGGTCGCGTCCTTCGACGTGCAGCCCACCCGCGCCACCGTGAAGCCGGGCGTGCGCTTCAAGGTCGCCGTGGCCGGGACGATGGGTGCGCCCGCCTTCGCGCTGACCAGGAGCGGCTCCGGCGGGACGGTGACGCAAGAGGGCGTCTACACGGCGGGCGCGAAGACCGGCCTCGACGTGCTCTCGGTGCGCGACCCGCGCAGCGGCGACGAGGCGCTGCTGCAGTACGACGTCACGCCCACCGCCCGCTTCCGGGCCACGCCGGCGAAGCTGGCGCTCCCTGCGGGCTCCAGCGTCCCGCTGCTCGCCGCGGACGGCTCCGGCCATGTGCGGTGGAAGGTGGTCGGCGGCAACGGCACGGTGGACGGGGACCGGTTGACAGTCCCGGCGATGGCGGCCGGCACGCTGGCGCTGGAGGCGACGGACGCCTTCACCGGCGAGCGCGCGACGGCGGCGGTCCGCGTGCTGGATGAGCTGACTCGCCCCACGCGCGCGCACGGACGGCTCACGGACTTCGGCTCCGCGGTGGCTGCGGACTTCGACGGGGACGGGCTGGAGGACGTGGCCCTCGGCATCCCGGAGAGTGACCTCCAGCGGCCGCAGGGTGGCGCGGTGCTGGTCTTCAAGGCGAGCGCCGAAGGCCTGCCGCCGTCGCCCACGTGGGTGCTGGCGGGGACCTCCGACACCGCGCAGTTCGGCGCATCGCTGGCGACCGGGGACCTCGACGGCGACGGGAAGGTGGAGTTGGTCGTCGCCGCGCCCGGCGCGGACGTCGTCAACGGAGACTCCGGCGCGCTCTTCCTCTACCGCTTCACCGAGGCCGGCCCGGTCCCCCTGCGCGAGCCGCTCGCCGGACTGACCCGCGCCGGCGGCTTTGGCAGCTCGCTGGCGGTGACGGACCTGGACGGCGACGGGGACGCGGACCTGGTGGTGGGCTCGCCGGGCGCGGACCTGGCGCCGACGGCGGTGCTCGTCCGCCGGGGCACGGTTGACGTCTACCTGCTCGACCGTGGCCAGCCCATCCCCGAAGCGCCCACCCTGCGGCTCGGCGGCGCGGACCTCGCGGCGGACGGCAAGCTGCAGCCGGCGGCGGACCTCCGGCTGGGCCGCGCGCTGGTCTCCGCGGACCTCAACGGTGACGGGAGGGCGGACCTCGCCGCGCTGGGGACGGTGAGCAACAGCCTGCTCGGGGGCGTGGCCTCCGCGCGCGTGCAGCCGGCGGTGGAGGTCTACTTCGGCCGCGCCGGGCCGTCCCCGTTCGAGTCCTCGCCGGACCTCTTCCTGCTCCCCTCGGACGCGGCGGACGTGAGCGAGGGCGTCTTCCGGCTCGGCGTGGCGCCTGCGGCCGCGGGCAAGCCGGCGCTGCTGGTGGTGTTGGTGGACGGAGCGGACGCGCCGGACCTCTCCGCGCAAGGGGGCGCCAAGGCGGCGCTCAGCGCGGGTGGCGCGCTGCTCTATGAGCTCTCCGCCCGCCGCCCGACGGGGCGCGCCGCGGAGCGCCCGCTGCAGCTGGGCCGCCTGGACGCCTTCGCCCGCATCTACGGAGACGCAGCGGGCATCAGCGCGGGCCGCTCCTTCGCTGTCGCGGACGTCGACGGGAAGCCTGGCCGGGAGCTGCTCCTGGGCGCGCCCTACGCCAGCGCGGGGGCCGTGAGCGCCGGCGGGAAGCTGCTGGCGTACCCCCTGGACGGGCTCACCGCGGGCGCCGTCCTCAACAAGCCGCTCGACGTGCGCGCCGGGCAGGAGCGCTGGGAGTGCCTCGGGGCCGCGCTCGTCGCGTGGACGCAGCCTTCGGGCGTGGGGCTGGTGACGTTGGGCCTGCGCGTCTCCACCAGCGCCGGCGCCTTCACCGGCCGGGTGGACGCCCTCTCCCGCGCCGGGAACGGCCCGCTCGCCCAGTGGACGCGGCGGTCCGCAGTGGTGCCCGCGCGCGCCTCCGTGGACCAGTTCGGCGTGGGGGTCGCCGCGGCGAGGCAGGCGGGCGGGAAGACGGCGGTGCTGGTGGGCGCGCCGGGCTACGCGGGGCCGGGGGCGTTGAACGACGGCAATGACCGCGGGGCCGGGCAGGTGTTCGCTTCGCAGGCGGACGCGCCGAAGGCCGCCACGCTGGTTGCGGAGGGGGCCGCTTCGCCGCTGCTGAAGGGAGGCCGCGGCGTGGGGACCGACGTCGCCTTCAGCGACTTCGACGGCGACGGCCGGCCGGACGCCCTCATCGGCTCGCCCAACCTGGTGGCGCCCGGCGCCGCCGTGCGCGCCACGGAGATTGCGCCCCACTACGAGCGGGAGAACCCCGGCTGCATCGCCGCGGCCAACTCGGCGGTCGGCGGCGTGCAGGTGTTGCTCGGGCAGGCGGATGGGAGCTTCAAGCCCGCCTATCGCCTCTGGGCACCCGCTGACATCGCCGGCTGCACGCCGGTGGGGGACGCGCGCTGCCGTCGCAGCGGCATTGGCCGCGGGCTGGCAGGCGGGTTCGACTTCAACGGCGACGGGAAGCAGGACGTGGCGGCGCTGCGCACCAACGGCCTGGAGCTGTACCTTGGCCGCGCGCCAGACAGCGCCACACTCGCCAGGCTCACCATGGTGTGCGACCCGGTGCTGACAGTGCCGTACTCGACGCGGCCCACCTCGGTCCCCACCGCGCTGGGCGACCTCGACGGCGACGGTTGCGACGAGGTGGGCTACCGCTACGCCGACGCCGCGCGGGCCGGGGTGGTCCTCCTCTTCGGCTTCGACCCGGACGGCGTGCGCTGCGGCGGGCGCAAGGTGGCGGCCAGCGTGCGGTTGGCCGGGGACCTGGACGTGGGGTTGAACAGCATCGGGCTCGGTGTGGCAATGGCGCGGGCGGGCGACTTCCTCGGGGACGGGAAGCCGCGCCTGGCGGTGAGCGCCAGCGGGTTCCCTGTCGAGGGGCGCGCTCAGCCGGCGGTGCTGCTCTATGACATGGCGGCGCTGGCCGCGCGGCGGCCCGCCTCTGGAGAGGCGCTGGTCGGCGCGCTGGGAGATGGGCTGGTGCCCGCGGTGCTCGCCCACCCGAAGCGGGCGGTCGGCTTCGGCGCTGCGTTGGCCGGGAATGTGGACCTCACCGGCGACGGCAAGCCGGAGCTCCTCGTTGGCGTCACCGGGGATGACTTCGCGGCGGATGGCGCCGGCGCGGTCCTGGCCTACGCCGGAGGGAGCTTGGCGGGCTCGCAGGCGGAGCCCTGGCTCATCATCGCGGGCGATGGCGCCGAGCGCGGCGCGTTCGGGCAGTCGCTCGGGTTGGCGCGTGGCGCCGCTGGGCCGCCTGTCCTCGTCATTGGCGCGCCGACGAGCTACCGGACGGGGACGCAGAACGGCACGGCTTTTGTGCTTCCGCTGGGTTTTTGAGGGAGTGCCTTGCTCAGCGCTGTCGCAGGCGCGTCGTTGAGACGGGGGGCCCGAAGCGCTCAGGGATCTGCCGCCACCTCGAACGCGCTCGCCACGGGGTACGGGGTACGGGGTACGG
>JBGART010000020.1:0-152750 GCA_044230055.1 Myxococcaceae bacterium
CACGGCTTTCGGCCTTGCGAGTTGCCTGGGTCACAGCGACCTGTTTCCCGAAAGGACTTTCACCTCCTGACCATGCCCATGTTGGGCACACCGACTATGCGCCTGACGGCGCAACGCTCGAGGCGAGCGGGGGAGGCGCCCGACTGAGAGGAACTGTTCCTCCGACGAGATGGCCGGCCAGGGCCGGCTTCTCCCTCGATGCGGGCGGGGGAGGCAACCGATTGAGGACAGTTCCTCCGAGCGACTAAGGCCGTCAGCGCAGCCGGCGCACCAGTCGAGGCCCCACCCTGCAGCTGGACAGGAGCAGGCAGCGCGCGCAGTTCTCCGCCTTCGGCTCGGCCGGGCAGATGCCGCTCATCCCGTAGTGGCAGAGGGCGAAGTCGAACTTCACCGGGTCGTCCGGGTCCAGGCGGCGGAGCGAGTTGGTGATCTCCTCGGCCGTGCGCCAGGAGAGATCCGTGCGCCGGGTGAGCCCGAGGTGCCCAGCGATGCGCCCGATGTGCGTGTCCAGCGGGATGATCAGCACGGACTTGGGGATGGAGGTCCAGAGGCCGAAGTCGACCGCGTCCGGTCCGCGCACCATCCAGCGCAGGAAGAGGTTCAGCCGCTTCGCCGCGCCGGGGCCTAACGGCGAAGGCAAGAGGTGATGCAGCCCGCGCTCCTTGCCCAGCTGCTTCCGGAGCGCGGCCAGGGGCGCAGTGCGGAGCGCGGCGGTGAAGCCCGCGAGGGCACCGTGCAGCGTGCCCGCGCGGTCCAGCTCATGGCGGAAGCGCGCCTCCAGGCTGCCGTGCGCTTCGAAGGCGGCGCGCATGCCGAAGAAGAGCACCGCGAGATCCGTGGGGACGTTGAAGCGGTAGACAAACCCGTCCAGCAACGTGCGCGCGGCGGGGAGGTCAAAGGCCCGGATGAACGCGGCCGGCGAAGGGCCCATCCCTGCGAGCAGTGACTCCAGCTTCGGCTTGAACAGGTCCGCCCGGCCGTACGCGAGGCACGCCGAGAGCAGCGCGCTGACCTCGATGTCCGCGCGCGCCGAGTAGCGGTGCGGCAGCTCCACCGGGTCGAACGCCATGCGCTCCCCGTAGGGGGCGTCGCGCTCGAAGGCAGCGAGCCGCGGCGCAAGTTCGGCCGCCGCCTTGGCGGTGAGCCCGCTGGATTTGATGGCACGGGGAGACACGGGGAAAAGTCAGCGCGTCAGCTCGCGGACCAGGTGGCCCAGCTCCGGGAGGATGAGGGCGCGGAGGGCGAGCCCGGCGGCCTGGGGTGAACCCGGGAGGGCGAAGACGATCATCCCCGCCACCGTGCCGGCGCAGGCGCGGGACAGCATCGCCGGGCTGCCAATCTCCTTGTACGAGAGCGCCCGGAAGAGCTCTCCGAACCCGGGCAGACGCTTATCGAACGCGGCCTCCAGCACTTCGATGGTGTTGTCCCGCCGCCCTATCCCCGTGCCGCCGTTGAAGAGGACCGCTCGCGCCCCTGCTGCGGCAGCCGCGTCCAGGGCGGCGCGGATCTCCGCCGGCTCATCCCGGATGACCTGGTGGCCCGCTACCAGATGTCCCGCCTGCTCCAACCCCTTCCGGAGCGCCGCGCCGCTCTCGTCCTGCTCCGGGGTCCGGCTGTCCGAACAGGTCACCACGTAGGTGGCCACCTGCGCCGGCGCGTGCGACTTGTGCTCGTGCGCGGCCTTGGAGGGATGAGGGTGGGGGTGGTCGTGATCGCCGTCGTGTCGGTCGTGGCCCATCCGGCGGCTCTTACCACCGACCGGCAGCTGATTTCAGGGCTGGAAATCTTCGAGGACCAGGCTGCCCTCTTCCTCGGAGATCCGGAAGGCGCGCTGGTCATCGCAGACGGAGGGCGAGGTGATGTTCTTGCCACTGTCGAGGTCAAACCCCACCTCGTGGCACGGGCAGATGACCAGGTTCGCCTGCAGCCTGCCGCCGGAGAGCAGGCAGCCGGCGTGGTTGCACCAGTCGTCGATGGCCTTGTAGCGACCGCCAATCCGGGCGACGACGACGTTCTTGTTCTTGCCGATCGCAAAGCCGCGCATCTCCCCTTCGGAGAAGTCGGCCGGGCCCAGCTTGATCCTCATGCCGCTTATTCCACCACGAACCGGGTTCCCTGGCTCTCCAGGAATAGCTGCGCTTGCCTGCGCAGCGGGGCGGCGTCCGGCTCCCAGATGAGGTTGTGGCCGTTGAAGTCCTTCGCACGTTCTGCGCTGAGGTAGCGCTTGGGATCCGCCCGGAAGAGGACCTTCAACCCCTGCGCCCCGGTCTGGGCGGCAAAGCCCTCAGGGGCCTGCATCGCCTTCGCCAACGACTCGGTGGAGATGTTGGGAATGGTGAGGTCGTTCACGCCCAGTTGAATAAGCAGCGCGCGGTCCGCCGGGAAGGCCTGGCCGAGGTTCACCGGGTCTCCCGCCTCCATGAAGGCCTGACCGATGGCCCGGAACAGCGGGAAGATGCCGTAGTACTCCGGCGAGTCGTAGGTGATGTTGACCTTGGACGCGAGGATCAGCCCAATCTTGTCGCGGATGTCCGGCGAGTTGAGGATGTTCAGGAGCCCGCCGCCGGGAACGTTCAGGAGCGCGTACTTCACCCGCGGATCCAGGCTGACGTAGGACGCGCCCATGATGGCGCCCAGCGAGTTGCCGAAGTAGCCGAGCTCCGGCGCGAAGTCCCCCTGCCCGTCTCCATCCACGTCCAGCTGGCGGATCGCCGTACCCAGCTGGAGCTGGTCGAAGATCATCTCCCGGAAGTGCTCGCGCGTGACCGAGAGGTGCTCCAGCGCGAAGAAGTTCACTGGAGAGCCGCGCGTGCCCTGGCTGGGCGCGTCTATCCCGATGCACGCCAGGCCCTTCTCCGCCAACAGCTGCGCCACCTCCAGGCAGTAGGAGTTGGGATCTCCATTCCGCACCGTGTTCCGCCCGCCAATCCCGTGCGCACCGATGACCGCGCGGTACCCGCCCGCAGGCTTCGGCCCCTTCGGCAGCGTGAGCGCGAACGCCACCTCCACCGTCGGTGAAGACTCCGGCGCGTCCACGTACGGCTGGGACCACACGCCGTCCGGGCCGCGAAGGTCGTGCGCGCGGAAGGAGCCGATCACCACCTGCCCGACGGCGGTGGCGGGCTTGGCCCAGGGGTGGACTTCCATCCGCTCCAGGAACCCACCGAAGTCCGCATCCGTCGAGGCGTAGATCCCGACCGGCCGGTCCCCATTCGCATCCGGCACCGTGCCCTTCTGCCGTGGGACGGTCACCACCGGCTGGTACCGGTTCACCGCGAAGTCGACGAGCCGGTCGTAGGTGGGCAAGAGCCGCAGCCCCTGCTGCGGCAGCGCGAGCAGGAGGGCGTCCTCCTTCACTCCGAGCGCGCTGGCGGCCGCGCGAATCGTCTCCCGCTCGTCGAACGCCCTCGGGCGCGTCAGCGGCTGTCCGTCCGCGGTGCGGATCCCCGAGAGCATCACCAGCAACCCTTGCGCGCCATCCGGGAGCGGGAGCGCCGGACGCACCACGAGGAAGTCGGTGAAGTCAGCCGGCGCTGCGCGGCCGGTGCCTTCGTACACGTCGCTGAAGAGCTCGATGGCCACGTCCCGCTCCAGCACGCGGTACCCGTCGCCTTCCCTCACCAGGCGGACCGCAGCGCCGGGCAGCGTGGCGCGGTCCACCGGGACGGAGGTCCGCAGCAGGACCGGGCCAAAGTTGCCCAGACCCTGGAGCTCGCGGGCGTCCTCCGCCCAGGTGCTCAGGTAGCTGCGCATGGCGCCAGTCTGGGCCTTGGCCGGGAGGAAGGGCCGGTACCAATCAGCACGGGGCGTGAACCCCTGCCCGGTCACCAGGCGCCCGTCCGGGAACGGGTTGTCCAGGCTTTGCGGGTCCGCGCTGTAGAGAAGGGTCGGTCCCTCGGCGGCGGGTGCACAGCCGAGGAGCAACAGGGAGAGAACCAGCACGCGCATGGCGGCGGAGCGTACTGCGGAAAAAGCTTCCTTTGGGAGCGAGGCCCCGCCTAACCAATGGGTTTATGTTCCAGGCCGTGATTCTGAACGACAAGACCGCCGTCGCCCGCGTGCTGCGCGACATCGCCCAGCTGCTGCAGCTCCGCGGCGACCATGCCTTCAAGTCGCGCGCTTACGAGATGGGGGCGGAGCGGATTGCCGGCCTGACCGAGGACCTGGGCGAGCTGGTCTCCGAGGGACGGCTCGAGGAGCTGCCCGGCATTGGCGATTCGCTGGCCAAGAAGATCGCCGAGCTGGTCTCGACCGGGAAGATGGCCTACTTCGAAGCCCTGCGCGCCGAGTTCCCGCCGCGGATTCTGGAGCTCCTTTCGGTCCCGGACCTCGGCCCGAAGAAGGTCGCCGCGCTCTGGAAGCAGCTGGAGGTGACCGACCTCGCGTCGCTGGAAGCGGCGTGCAATGCGAAGAAGGTCCGCGACCTGAAGGGCTTTGGGGAAAAGACCGAGGAGAAGATCCTCGCCGGCCTGGCGCTGCTCAAGCGGTCGCATGGCCGGTTCCGGCTGGGGGACGTGCGGCCGCTCGCGGAGGAGCTGCTCAAGACCGTGCGCGCCGCCCCCGGCGTGGTGCGCGCCAGCCTGGGCGGCAGCACGCGCCGCTGGTCAGAGACCGTGGCGGACGTGGACATCATCGCCTCCGCGCCGGAGGCGCAGCCGGTGCTGGAGGCCTTCGCCAAGGACCCGCGGGTGGCGAGCGTCATCGGCAGCGGCGAGAGCAAGTGCTCTGTGCGCCTGTGGCAGGACGACCTGCAGGTGGACCTGCGCGTCCTGCCGGACGAGGACTTCGCCACCGCCCTGCACCACTTCACCGGCAGCAAGGCCCACCACATCCGGCTCCGGTCGCTGGCGCAGGACAAGGGCCTGAAGATCTCCGAGTGGGGGGTCCACCGCGGCGAGGAGAAGCTCCCCATCCAGGACGAGAGAGATCTCTACGCCCTGCTCTCCATGCAGTACGTCCCGCCGGAGCTCCGCGAGGACTGGGGTGAGGTGGAGGCCGCGCTGGGGGGCGATCTTCCTTCGGACCTGATCACCGTCGAGGACGTCCTGGGTGCGACCCACAGCCACAGCACCTGGTCCGACGGCGTGGCCACGCTCGCCCAGATGGCGCAGACCGCGCGCTCGGTGGGGCTGCGCTACCTCACTGTCACCGAGCACAGCCAGGCCGCGAACTACGCCAACGGGGTCACCGAGGACCGCCTCAAGGCGCAGTGGGATGAGATTGACCAGCTCAACGCGGGCTTCACCGACTTCCGGCTGCTCAAGGGCATTGAGGTGGACATCCTCGACGACGGGGCGCTCGACTTCCCGGATCACATCCTGGACAAGCTGGAGATTGTCATCGCGTCCATTCACACCCGCCACCAGCTGGACGAGGCGGCGATGACCGCCCGCGTGCTGCACGCGTTCGACAACCCGTTCGTCCACGTGTTCGGTCATCCCACCGGGCGGCTGATCAACAGCCGGCCCGCGTACGGCCTCAAGATGGACGCGGTGCTGGAGAAGGCCGCGGAGAAGGGCATCGCCGTGGAGGTCAACGGAAATCCGCACCGCCTGGATTTGTGCGCGGAGCAGGTCCGCGCCGCCCTCGCGCGGGGCGTCAAGCTGGTCGTGAGCTCAGACAGCCACGCGCCGGCCGAGGTGGGAGGAAACCTCCTGTATGCCGTGGCGACGGCCCGCAAGGGCTGGGCGCGGCGCGGCGACGTCCTCAACACGCTCGGGGCAGACGCGTTCGCCCAGACGCTGCGGGAGCGCAGGCGCTAGCTCTAGCGCTGGCCTCGCACCCGCGATCGGGTGATAGTCCCTGGCCTTGATGAACTGCTCGATCTGCCTCAACGAGCACGCGCCGGAGGTCGGCTGCAGCGGGACGCTGGTGCGCCCCTCGCTGTCCCCGGTGCTGGAGGAGCCCCGGCTCCCGTCGGACCCGGATGAGTCGTTGATCGGCACCACCGTCGGCTCCTTCCGCATTGGCCGCAAGCTGGGCCGCGGCGGGATGGGGACGGTCTTCCTCGGCGAGCACGCGATCATCGGCAGCAAGGTGGCGGTGAAGGTCCTCCATCCGCACCTGGCGTCGAACCCGTCGCAGGTGAGCCGCTTCTACGCCGAAGCGCGCGCGGTGAACCTCATCGGCCACGAGAACATCGTCAACATCTTCGACATGAGCGTCATCCCCCCGGCGGGTGGGGACGGCCCGGGCCGGTACTACCTCATCATGGAGTACCTGGAGGGCAAGGCGCTCAGCACGCTGACCAAGGGCCCGGCGGACCCGAAGGTGGCCATCCCGGTGCTCGCGCAGGTGTGCGACGCGCTCTCCGCCGCGCACTCGCATGGCGTGGTTCACCGGGACTTGAAGCCGGAGAACATCTTCCTGGTGAAGCGCGGGCGGGATGAGCGCTTCGTGAAGATCCTCGACTTCGGCATCGCCAAGCTCTTCGGCGCCCACAGCCCGGGGGAGCAGACCGGGGCCGGGGTCATCGTCGGCACACCCGAATACATGGCCCCCGAGCAGACCAACGGCGAGGCCGTCGACGGCCGCGCGGATCTCTACTCGGTGGGCATCATCGCGTACCTGCTGGCCACGGGCCGGCTGCCCTTCACCACCGGCGGGCTCACCGGGATCCTCCTCGCCCACCGCGACACCGTGCCGCCGCCGCCGTCCACCGTGAACCCTCAGGTTCCGCAGCGCTGGTCGGACGTCATCCTGCGCGCGCTCGCCAAGCGCCCCGAGGACCGGTACGCGGACGCCGCGCAGCTGCGGGAGGCGCTGGAGTCGGTGCTGGCGGCGGAACCGGGTCTGGCGAACGGCGCGGCGCCAACTGCGGGCCCGGGGCCGTCGGTGCAGCTGCTCTCCACGCCCAAGCCGCTGGACAGCCGTCACGTCTCTCCCTTCCAGGTGCGCGTGCGCACGCTGGGCGGCCAGGAGCTGGGCACGCTGCTCTCGAGAGATCTCTCCCGCGGCGGGGTGTTCCTGTGCACAGAAGCCCCGCTGCCGGCCCTCTTCGAACGGCTGCAGATCTCCCTGATGGCGCCGGAGAAGGAGCTCAGCTGCCTGGCGGAGGTGGTGCGGCACGTCACCGCCGAGCAGGCCCAGGCCTGGGGCATGTCCCCGGGCTTCGGGGTCCAGTTCGTGGAGCTCTCCCCGGCGTTCAAGGAGGACCTCGCGCGGCTGGTGGCGGGGCTGCCCCTCTCGCTCCCCGCGGCGCCGCCGCGCAGCGAGACGGACGATCCCAGCGCAGAGCCCACGCTGCTGCACTACCGCAAGCGCATCAACGGCGACCACTACGTGATGCTCGCCATCCCCAACGACGTGGAGTTCTCCGACATCCGCGCGCGCGGCCGCGAAGCCATGCGCGAACTGGAGGCCCTGAAGGCCAAGCGGCTCTCCGCGGCGCAGCTGGCCCAGCTGGACACGGCGTTGGGGAGGATCAAGCAGGCGCTGGAAGTCCTGGGCAACCCGCTGGCGCGCGTGGAGTTCGACGCGAACCGGGGCAACTTCCAGGGGGTGGCGCGCTGCATCTCCGCGGGCATTACGGTCACGGACCTGGAGGGCCTGCGCCGGCGCTTTTTGGAGTCCCACCCGGCCAACGAGTCCAAGGCCCTGGTGGACTTCACCACCGGCTCCGCGTTCGAAGCGAACGGCCCGGTGGGGCTGGCGCTGGTCGAGTACGAGAAGGCGCTGGGGCAGGACCCGCTCAACCTGCGCTACCAGCAGCGCTACTGGGGCCTCAAGAAGAAGGTCCGCACCGCCGCTGTCGGGCGGGAGGATTGACGGGCCGCGCATGCGCCTGCCCGCCCTGCTCTGCGTCCTGCTCTGCGCCACCGCGGCCGCGGAGGAGAAGCCCACCCGCGCACGCCTGCGCAGCGCCTTCGAGGGGAACCTGCGCAGCGTGGTGGAGGTAGCGGGGACGGGGAGACGGGGCCTGGGCGTCATCGTGGGCGCGAGCGGCGAGGTGCTCACCGCCGCGGAGCTGGTCTCCGCCAAGGGCGCCCGGGTGAAGCTGGGCGCCGAGGAGCAGGAGGGCAAGGTGGTGATGGAGGACGCGCAGCTCAAGGTCGCGCTGGTGGCGCTGGCGGGGAGCGACTTCCCGGCGGCCCCGGTCCGGCCGGAGGGCCCGCTGCCGCGCGGCTCCTGGCTCATCGCCATCCGGCGCGGGAAGGCGGGCGCGCTGGAGCCCAAGGTGGGTCAGGTGCGAAAGGGCGCCTCCGGGCGGTCGCCCTTCGTGGAGACGAACCTGGCGCCGCTGGAGGCGGGAAGCCCGGTCTTCGACAGCAAGGGCCGGCTGGTGGGCCTGTGCGCGCAGGCGCGGGGCGACGGCTGCCGGGTGCTGCCGCTGCTCGCGCTCAAGGCCCAGCTGCTCTCGGGGGCTACCCGATGATGGCGTCGTTCACCCGGCGGCTGGAGCGGCTCACCGCGGTCCAGGAGGTCTGGGTCCTCTGGGCGATGGGGTTTTTGGGGATCGTCCTCTCCTACGTGCTGTTCCAGGGCGTGGCGAAGGTCGTGGCCACGCTGGGGTTCCTCTACCTGCCGCTCCTGGCGATGGACAAGCGCGGCGAGGACTACGAGGACTACGGCGTCACCTTCCGCAACTGGCGACAGGACCTGAAGCTCTTCGCCGTCCTCGCCGCCATCGTCGGGCCGCTCTTCTTCGCCGGCTTCTGGGCCTTCGCAGAGCTGCTGCAGCACCTGCCGCCGTCGCTGGCGCAGCTCATCTCCCCACTCTCCGGGCCCGTGCAGTTCAAGCCGCGGCTGCCGGACCGCTTCGAGAGCTGGGTGGTGGACCAGGTCTTCGTCGTCGCCCTCCCCGAGGAGTTCTTCTACCGGGGCTACATCCAGACGCGCCTGCGGGACGCGTGGCCTCAGGGCCGGATGTTCTTCGGCGCGCGCCTGGGCCGGGCCTTCTTTGTCACCGCGCTGCTCTTCGCGGTGGGCCACCTGGCCATCTTCCAGGTATGGCGGCTGGCGGTGTTCTTCCCTGCCCTCGTCTTCGGCTGGATGCGCGAGCGCACCGGCACGGTGATGGGCGCGGCGCTCTTTCACGCCGCCTGCAACCTGTACGAGAAGTTCCTCGAGGCGTCCTTCTTCGGCCGGCTCTAGAGCGGCAGCTGCTGCACGGTGAGCGACCGGTCCACCGCGAGCGACAGCCCGCTGCGCAGCTCCACCCACCCCTGCGGGCGCGCGAGGTGGGAGGCGACCACCACGGTGCGCTGGCGGCGGTGCTGGCGGACCAGGAGGTCTCCCTGCGTGCCGGTGGAGCCGTCGATGCCGCAGCGCTCGCAGCGGTCAGAGCCCTCCAGCAGGGCGTAGTGCAGCGGCTGCTCTCCCACCCGGGAGGCCAGCAGCATCTTTCCGTTGGTGACGACGAAGTTGAGGTCAGACGTCCGGGCGGCGCCGGCTTCGGCGGAGAGCTGCTGCAGCGCGGAGGTGACCTTCTCCAGCAGCACCGCGCCGATGGCCGGGTCCAGCGAGCGGTCATCGGTGCGCCCGGTGTCCCGCAGCTGCTTCAAGAAGAGCGCGAAGGCAGCCTCGCTGTCGGTCTCTCCCTTGAGGTGGCGCTGGAGGAACTCGGGCAGCGTGGTGAGCAGGCGGTTGCGCAGCGCGGAGAAGGCCTGGACCTGGCCGTCGTGCGCGAAGAGCCAGCGCCGGTAGCGGAAGGGCTGGGTGTTCGGCTCCAGCGTCATGCCGACCGCGAGGGTCTGCGCGTGGTAGAGGACCGCGTCGGACTCCCCTGCCCGCCACCCGTCGGCGAGCGACTTCAGGGTGGGCGGTTGGGCCAGCCGCTGCAGCAGGACGTCCTCCTGCGTGTAGGAGCCGAGGCCGATGGCGTTCTCCGTCCCGTCCGCAGACAGCCGGACGGCGTCCGCCAGCCGGTCCAGCTGGCAACGGAGGAGGTTGGGATCCGAGGTGAGCAGTGCGAAGGAAACGGACATGGCGAGATACCCTTAACGCCTTCAATCATGATGATGCTCTCCCACGCCCTCAAGCCAGCGCGTTGAAGGTGCCGCTACCACCATGTAACCCATGGGAAACAGAGGCCTTTATGGTAGGGTCAGGGCCGCTGCACAGCCCGCGATTTTTCGCGCGCATACCGCGGAGAAGGCATGGCGGATGACATCGCGATCGGAATCGATCTCGGTACCTCATATTCGTGCGTGTCGGTGGTGCAGGAGGGCCAGCCGGCGGTGATCCCGAACGAGTGGGGCGAGCAGACGCACGCCTCGGTCGTCTCCTTCCTCGAGGACGGGACCGTGCTGGTCGGCAACACGGCGAAGAAGAACATCATCACCAACGCCGAGCTGACCGTGTACTCCGCCAAGCGGCTCATCGGCCGGTACTACTTCTCCGACGAGGTGAAGAAGGCCCAGGCGGTGATGCCGTACCGGATTGTCGAGGGCGAGAACAACTCCGTCCGCATCGCCATGGGCGAAGCCTCCTACTCCCTGCCTGAGATCTCGGCGCTGGTGCTGAAGGAGATGAAGGCCATCGCCGAGGGGTACCTCGGGCGGGAGGTGAACAAGGCGGTGGTGACGGTCCCCGCCTACTTCAACGACAACCAACGGCAGGCGACAAAGGACGCCGGGCGGATCGCCGGGCTGGAGATCCTGCGGATCCTCAATGAGCCCACCGCCGCCGCGCTGGCGTACGGCTTCGGGCGGGACGTCAACCAGAAGATCGTCGTGTACGACCTGGGCGGCGGCACGTTCGACGTCTCCATCCTGGAGATCGGCAAGGACGTGTTCGAGGTGCTCTCCACGGCGGGCGACACGTACCTCGGCGGAGATGACTTCGACGACCGCATCATGACGTGGCTGGCGGAGGACTTCCTCGGGAAGCACCGGTTGGACGTGCGCCAGAACAAGTACTGCCTGCAGATGCTCAAGGAGGCGGCGGAGAAGGCGAAGATCGACGTGGGCCGCGACGGCATGGCGGAGATCCTCTGTGCCGGCATCTGCCAGGACGCGGACGGCAACGTGCTGGACCTCAAGCAGACGCTGGCCCAGGACGCCTTCAACAAGATGGTGATGGACCTGGTGCAGCGGACCTTCAAGGTCTGCGACGAAGCCCTGCAGAGCGCGCGGCTCACCGCGGCGGACGTGGACGCGGTCATCCTCGTCGGCGGCCCCACGCGGCTGCCCATCATCCGCAACTCGGTGAAGCACTACTTCCAGAAGGAGCCGATGGAGGGGATCAACCCCGACCAGGTGGTGGCGATGGGCGCGTCCCTCCAGGCGCACGCGCTGATGGACTCCGCCACGGAGACGTTCCTGGTGGACGTCACGCCGCTCTCGCTCCGGGTGGGCACGGTGGGCGGCTACACCGAGAAGATTATCGACAAGAACACGCCGGTCCCCATCGACCGGTCGAAGACGTTCACCACCAGCCGCGACGGCCAGGAGAAGGTGAAGATCCGCGTCTACCAGGGTGAGTCCAACAAGGCGGACGAGTGCGAGATGCTGGGCGAGTTCGAGTTCGGCGGCTTCCGCATCGGCTACCGCGGCGAGGTGAAGATTGAAGTCACGTTTGAGATCAACACGGACGGCATCGTCAACGTGTCCGCGGCTGACCTCGAGACCGGCCAGAAGACGTCCACCACCATCAGCCTCTCGTCCGGACTGACAGAGGCGGACATCCAGAAGTCGAGGGAGGCCAACCAGGCGGTTCAGCTGGCGGGCCACACCGAGGATCTCCCCCAGGCCGCCCCTTAAGGCCCGCGCATGGTCCCTCCTCCCGACAGCCGCTCTGGCAAGCCCTCAGGGGCCGGCCCGGGCGCAGCGAGCCCGGCGAGCGGGACGGCACCCTCGCGCCCGGCGGCCGGGACTGCCGTGCCCGGCGGCCCTCCGCGGCTGGCGCCCAGCGGGCCGCCGACGCTGACGCCGCCTCGCGCGCCGCCCGGCAAGGGCAACCCGCCTGCGCTCTCGGCGCAGCCACCTCCTCCCACGCCGGCCAAGGGAAACCCGCCCCTCGCCGCTCACCCGCCGCCCGCCCCGGCCAAGGGAAGCCCGCCCCTCGCCGCGCACCCGCCGGCACCCACGCCCGCCAGAGGCCACCCGGCGCCCGCGCTTGCCACGCAGCCGCCCCCCGCCACGCCCAGCCGCGGCACCCGCGCCGTCACCGCGCCGCTGGTGCCTCCGGTCGCGCCTGCGCGGCCTGGCGCGGCAGCTCCGCCGGTGGCTGCCAAACCCCCGGCCGTCGCTCCTCCGGCGCCCCCGACCGCGGCGCCCCGCATCGCGCCTTTGGTGCCTCCTGTGGCGCCTGCAACGGCGGCACGGCCTCCGTCCGTCCCTTCCATCGCGCCCGCCATCCCGGCCATCGCGCCCAGCAAGCTCCCGCCGGCGCCCCCCGTCCCGCCTGCGGCCATTGCCGCCGCGTCGCCTTCAGGTGAGGCGCGCGGGCTGTCCGCGTCGCAGCGCGCCGAGTTGGAGGCGATGTCGAATGCGATGGAGCTGCTCGACTACTTCCAGCTGCTCAAGCTCACGCCGGAGGCGGCGCCGGCGGAGATCAAGAAGGCGTTCTACCGGGAGAGCCGCAGCTACCACCCGGACCGCTTCTACCAGCTGGATGATCCGCCGCTGAAGGCCCAGGTGAACGAGGTCTACAAGCGGATCATCGAGGCCTACGCCGTCTTGCGCCACGACCAGAAGCGCAAGAAGTACGCGGCGGACATCGCCGGGCCGGAGCGCGCGCAGAAGCTGCGCTTCACCGAAGCGTCCGAGGCCGAGACGAAGCAACAGGTGAAGAAGGAGCACGAGGAGCAGATCGGCACGCACCCGAAGGGGCGCCAATTCTTCCAGACCGGCATGCAGGACCTGGAGGCTTCGCGCTGGTCCGCGGCGGAGCGCAACTTCAAGATGGCGCTCACCTACGAGCCCTCGAACGCGCGCTACAAAGAGAAGCTCACGCAGGCGCAGAACAAGATTCACGACGAGTCCCGGGCGCAGGGCGGCAGCTTCAAGATCCGCTGAAGTTCGGCTTGTAACCCGGGGGCGGTCAGGGTCACCTGCGGTGACCTCATGCGCACTCCTCTCCTGCTCGCCCTCCCCCTGCTCCTCACCGCCGGCTGCCGCTCCGCCCCAGCGCCCGTGCCGCCCGCGGCCTCCACAGAGGTCGCGCCGGACGCCTGGAAGCGCGATGAGGCCACCGCCGCCCTCGAGCAGCGTGCCGGAGCGCTCCTCGACGTGCACCAGGACTGGCAGCCGGTCTTCACCCACGACGGCAAGCGCGTGGTCTTCGGCTCCGACCGCGACGGCCTGCCGCAGCTCTACGTGGCCGAGGTGGCCGCGCCCCAGAAGCCGCCGCGGCGCCTGGTGGAGTGGAAGGACCCCATCCAGAGCGCGCTCATCACCTGGGACGACCGCTTTGTCATCTTCGTCGCGGACCACGAAGGCGATGAGCTCACCCGATTCTTCCGCGTCCCCCTCGAGGGCGGCGCGGTGGAGCCGCTGACACCGGAGGCCCTGAACCGGGACCCGGCGTTCCTGCCGGAGCTCACCCCGGACCGCCTGGTCTTCAGCGCGCGGGAGCTCGACGCCAAGCAGACCGGCGTCTGGGCGCTCTCGCTCAAGAAGCCCGGCCCCGCGCAGCGCTTGTACCTCGATGAGGGCGCCGGCTTCCTGCTGGACGTGAGCCGCGACGGCCGCCGCGGGCTCTTCGCCCGGTTCAAGAGCCACCAGGACAACCCGCTCTTCCTCATCGACTTCGACAAGGGGACCGCGCGCACGCTGTACCCCACCTCCGGCGCGGCGACGGTGCGCAACGCCAGCTTCTCCCCGGATGGGCGCCGGGCATACGCGCTGACGGACGGCGGCGGCGAGCAGGCGCTGGTGCTGAGCCTGGACGTGGAGAAGGGCACCGAAGTCGCCCGCTACGCCGAGAGCGCGCCGAGCACCGCGGTGATGGAGGCGGTGCTGACCGCGCGGCAGGGCAGCTGGCTGGCGGTGGCGATGGACGCGGGGGACCGCGTGGAGCTCCGGGTGCTAGACGGGCGGACGCTCAAGCCGGGCCCCGTGGTGAAGCTGCCGTTGGGGCGGGGGCAGCTCGGCGCCATTTCTGATGACGGCAAGCAGCTGGCCCTCAACTGGTCCACGCCGGATCACCCGGCGCAGCTGTTCAACGTGACCCTGGCGACCGGCGCGGTCACCCCGCTGCGCAGCGAGAAGGTCCCCAGGCTGGAGGGGCTGCCCGCCGTGGCGGTCTCCCGAGAGACCGTTCCCAGCTTCGACGGCACGCCCATCCCGGTGAACGTCTACCGCCCGGCGCAGGGCGCAGAGCGCAGGCCGGTCATCGTCTGGCTGCACGGCGGCCCGGCCGGCGCCTCCTCGCTCGGTTGGTCCGGCGGCACGCGCTTCCTCCTCTCGCAGGGCTACGCCTGGGTGGAACCCAACATCCGCGGCTCCGGCGGCTTTGGCCGCGCGTTCGAAGCCGCGGACGACGGGGAGCGCCGCCCGGACTCGTTCAAGGACATCACGGCCGTCCGGGAGTGGGTGGCGGCGCAGCCCTGGGCGGACCCTGCACGGCTGGTGGTGGCCGGCGGCAGCTTCGGCGGCTACCTGGTCCTCAATGAGCTCACCGCCAATCCGCTCGCCTGGCGCGCGGGCGTGGATGCGTACGGGATTGCGGACTTCATCACCTTCATGGACACCACCAAGGGCCTGGTGCGGGAGAACTATCTCCACGAGATTGGCGACCCGGCGAAGCAGGCGGCGCTGCTGCAACAGCTCTCCCCGCTGCGGCGGGTGGATCAGATTGCCCGGCCGCTCTTCGTCTACGCGGGGGCCAATGACCCGCGCGTGCCGCGCGCCCAGTCGGACGCCATCGTGAAGGCGCTGCGCGGCCGCGGCGTGACCGTGGAGTACATGGTCGGCGCGAACGAGGGCCACGGGCTGGACCGCCGGGAGAACCGCGTGGAGTACAGCGTCCGGGTGGCGCAGTTCCTGGAACGGGCCACCCGCTAACGGTTGAGCCGCCCGCTACAGCGTCCGGGTGGCGCGGCTCCTGGAGTGGGCTACTCGCTGACGCTTGGCCCTGCGAGCGGCTCGCCCGCGCAGACGCGGCCCACGCGCATAGGGATGGGCCGGGACGCCTTCGACCTCGACGTCGAGGGCGGCGGACGCCGGCCGGCGCACTTCAGGCTCGTCAGCGCCGGCCGTTTCCGCCACGCTCGCGCCCGTGACGCTTGACCTCATCGTCCTCGGGGCGGTCCTGCTCTTCGCCCTCGTGGGGGCGTTCGCCGGCGTGGCGAAGCAGGTGGCCCAGCTGGTGGCGATGGTGGCGGCCTACGCGTCGGCGCGACCGGCGGGCTCCTGGGTGGGCCCGCGGCTGGCCGCCTCCCTCGGCGTGCCGGAGCTGGCGGGCATCGTCCTGGGGACGGTCCTCGCCTTCTTCGCGGTGATGATCCTCGTCCGGCTTTTGCTCACCACGCTGCTGCGCCGCCTCCTGCGCGGGAAGGATCCGCAGGACCGCGGGCTGGACCGGGGGTTGGGCTTCGTCCTGGGCGGCACCAAGGTCGCCCTGCTCTGCTACCTCGTCCTCTCCGGCCTGGCCTTCGTCGAGCAGCACGTCAAGGTGGCCGGGGCGAAGCTCCCACTGTCGCCCGCGGGTTCCCGGACCTACGCCTTCGCCCGCCAGTTCAACTTCTTCGAGCTGACCCAGTTCGGCGCGGTGAAGGAGCTGGCCGCGCTCAGCCGCGCCACGACGGATCCCCAGAAGCTGGCGCAGCTGCAGGCCAACCCCTCCTATACGGCCCTGCGCAAGGATCCCCGCTTCCAGAAGGCGCTGCAGGATCCCGCCCTGCGCCGCGCCGCGGAGAGCGGCGACTACCAGGCGCTCCTGCGCAGCAGCGCCGTGCTGGAGCTCATCCAGGACAAGGCGGCGGTGGAGAAGCTGCAGGCGGCGCTGAGCGCCTCCCGTTAGGTGTCCGTGGTGTTGAATGCGAAACTGATTCCCGGTAGAGCGGGCGCCGCTTTTGACGTCCGTCCTTTTGAAGGAGCGCGAAACCCTCGATGCCAACCTCTCCGTCGCAGCAGCGCTGGACCATCGCCGACGCCCTCGAGACCTACTCCATCCGCAGCTGGGGGGCCGGGTACTTCGGCATCAACGACAAGGGGAACGTCTGCGCGCACCCGGACGGGCCGACGGGGCCCAGCGTGGACCTCAAGGAGCTGGTGGACGAGGTCCGGCGCCGGGGCATTGGCCTGCCGCTCCTGCTGCGCTTCACGGATGTGCTGCGCAACCGGGTCATCCACCTGAATGAGGCCTTCAAGAAGGCCATCGCGGAGCACGGCTACAAGAGCCCCTACCGCGGCGTGTACCCCATCAAGGTGAACCAGCACCGCTTCGTCGCGGAGACCATCGTCAACACCGGCAAGCAGTACTCATACGGCCTGGAGGCGGGCAGCAAGCCGGAGCTGCTCGCGGTGATGGCGCTCCTGGAGGACGAGGACGCGCTGGTCATCTGCAACGGCTACAAGGATGAGGAGTACGTCGAGACCGCCCTCTACGCCTCGAAGCTGGGCCGCAAGGTGGTGATGGTGGTGGAGAAGCCGACGGAGCTGCCGCTCATCGCGGAGGTCTCCCGCCGCACGGGCATCCGGCCGCGGCTGGGCATGCGCGTCCGGCTCTCCTCGCGCGGCGCGGGCAAGTGGGAGGCGTCCGGCGGAGACCGGTCCAAGTTCGGCCTGTCCAGCTCGGAGCTGATGGAGTCCATCGCCTTCATGAAGGAGGCGAACCTCTTCGAAACCTTTGAGCTCCTGCATTTCCACCTGGGCAGCCAGATCTCCAACATCCGGAACCTCAAGACGGCGCTGCGCGAGGCCGGGCGCTTCTACACCGAGGTCCACCGGCTGGGCGCGCCGCTCAAGTACCTCGACGTGGGCGGTGGCCTGGGCGTCGACTACGACGGGTCCCAGACCAACTTCCAGTCGTCCATGAACTACACGACGGAGGAGTACGCGAACGACGTCGTGTTCTCCATCATGGAGTCGTGCGACCTCTCCGGCGTTCCGCATCCCATCCTGGTCTCCGAGAGCGGGCGCGCGGTGGTAGCCCACCACGCGGTGCTGGTGACTGAGGTCCTTGGCGTGAGCGAGTTCGACGTCCACAACATCCCGGATCAGCTGCCGGAGAACGCGCCGCCCGTGGTGCGGAATCTCCTGGCCACCTACCGGGACGTCACCCGGAAGAACGTGCTCGAGGCCTACCACGACGCCACCGAGTACAAGGAGGAGTGCCTCTCGCTCTTCTCCCTGGGGCACCTCTCGCTGGATCAGCGCGTGCTGGCGGAGAACATCTTCTGGGCGGTCTGCCAGAAGATTCAGCGCATCGGCCGCGAGTTCGATGAGATGCCCGAGGAGCTGGAGACGCTGGAGCGCCAGCTGTCGGACACGTACTTCTGCAACTTCTCCGTGTTCCAGTCGCTGCCGGACTCCTGGGCCATCGACCAGCTGTTCCCGGTGATGCCCATCCACCGCCTGAACGAGCGTCCCCAGCGGCGAGCCGTGCTGGCGGACATCACCTGCGACTCGGACGGGAAGATTGACCACTTCATCGACCGCCGCGAGGTGAAGGACGTCCTCGAGGTCCACGCGATCAACAACGACGACTATTACCTCGGCATCTTCCTGGTCGGCGCTTACCAGGAGATTCTGGGCGATCTGCACAACCTCTTCGGCGACACGCACGCCGTGCAGGTGTCCATTGGCCCCAACGGCGGCTACCTCATCGACAACGTGGTGGCGGGGGATACCGTCACCGAGGTGCTGAACTACGTCGCCTACAACCGGGATGACCTGGTGCACCGCGTCCGGAAGTTCACCGAGGACGCGCTTCGCGCTGGGCGGATTACTCTCGACGAGGCGCGGCAGCTTCTGCGTGCCTATGAGGAGGGCTTGGCCGGGTACACGTATCTCGAGCGCGAGGTGGACGCGAAGTTCCACACCGCGACCGGACAGCTCCGGCTTGTCCCGGGCGCGGAGGCCAAGACCGCGCGCACGAATCCGCCGACCGGGACGTAGGTCGGCGATCACGGCGGGGGATGGCGCTCGGATCGCCAGAGGGCCCGTCGTCAGGCGGGTTGAGTGCGAGGGCTAAAGTGTTCGGGTTCGGGCTTCGGGGAAGGGTTTCTCGGGTTCGGGCTTCGGGGAAGGGTTTCTCGGGTTCGGGCTTCGGGGAAGGGTTTCTCGGGTTCGGTTTTCGTTGCCGCGTTCGCGTTCGCGTTCGGGTAGGGGCCGGGGAAGGGGTTCGGGCAGGGGAATGGGGTTCGGACAAGGAGGCGGCGCCACAGCCTCCTTGCTACCCGGGCCCGCACCCGCTTCGCCGTACCCCGGCCCGAACGCGTACGCGAACGCGAACGCGGCAACGAAAACCGCGGGCCCTCTCCGCGAAACCGCTCCCCGAAACCCGCACCCGAGAAACCATTTCCCGCAGCCCGAACCCGCACACTTCGGACTCGGCACTCAACGCACCGGCTACGGATACGTGAAGCTGAGCGGCACCTTGAGATCCGGATGAAGGCTGCGCGCAACGGGGCAAGTCCTGGCGATCTCCTCGAAGCGCGCCCGCTCTGATACCGGCAGCTCCGCCGGCATTTCGATCTCCAGCACGAGCTCGCCAATCCGCCGCGGCCCGTTGACCATCCGCTTCTCCACGCGCGCCGCCGCCCGCCCGAAGGGCACGTTCTCCCGCGTGGCAGCCAGCGCCATCGTCGTAAGCGCACAGGACGCGAGCGCGGCGCCGACGAGGTCCGTCGGCGAGAAGGACATCCCGGTGCCGCCGTTGTCCTTGGGCGCCTCGGTGTTGATCCTGCTGCCGGAGGGTCCGTGCGTGAGGGTGGCCTTGAACTGAGGCTGCGTCTCGACGGACATCGAGACGCCGGTGGGAGGCGTGGTCATGGGCCCAAACCCTAGCGAACCCGAGGCCCGGGCGCGCGTGGGGCGGGCACGGCCTCATAGTCGATGGTCTTGAGCAGCTCCTTCTTGCGCTTGGCCACGTCCGCGTCGAGGAACTTCACGGAGTCCTCCAGCACGTCCATCAGGCGGAGCGGCTTGCGGCGCAGGCCCTTCTCCGCCATCAGCGCGTGGGTCAGCCAGGGGAAGACCGCGGTGACGTCGCAGTGCACATAGACAGAACCGGACTCCACCGCCTCCACGGAGACCTTGCCCCAGGTGTGGCCCTCGCCCGCAGGGCAGCTGGAGAGCGCGCCGTTGTCCACCGGGTCCACGCAGAACTGCACGTCGATGTCGAAGCCGGTGGTGGGGACGTTGAGGATTTGATCCAGCAGCGGTTCACCCTGGAGCGTGTAGTTCTTCGGCACGCCGCCGCCCAGAATCCAGATGGCGAGCTTCTTCGAGTAGTGGTGCCGGCAGTAGTGCTGCAGCGCCGCCATCGCGTAGACGTCTTCGTTGATGTCGAGCTCGAACTTGAACTCGTCGCCCAGCAGCCGCTTGAGCTTGACGACGTTCAGGAAGATGGAGCCGTCCTGCACCGCGCCCACGAAGATGGGGACCGCGTGCTTGTAACAGGTGGAGAGCAGCGAGGGCTGTTTCACGCCCAGCTTGCGCTCAATCTGATGGACCGCCTTGCCGAGCAGGTAGTGGAACTCCGGCGTGGTCATCTTCCGCTGGAACTCCGGCCCGCGGATGATCGCGGAGAAGAGCCGGTCGGTGTCCAGGAGGGTCTCCTCCCAGAAGCCGAGGTCGTAGATCCGGATGATCCGCGCCAGCCGCAGCGCCAGGTCTCCCGCGTTGGGGTTCACCTCGCGGATGGCGTGCCCAATGATGCGGTGCGCGTCGTGGTACAGGTTCGCGCCGGTGGTAGTCAGCGCAGAGATCATCCCCGTCTCAATGAGCGGGATGAGGCAGCTCTGGTGGAGCCCGGCGGGGGTCATGGCACCGGAGAGCGTCAGGAAGAGCGAGTGCTGCTCCTCCATGGACCGCTTCATGAGCTCGAACGCGGTCCGCTCCTGCCGGCCCACGTAGGCGGAGAAGGCGTGTTCCAGCAGCTCGCCCGGGGACTCCTTGCCGGTGATGGGGCGGGGGTCGACCTTCCGGGCGCGCTCGTAGGC
Organism: Myxococcaceae bacterium; assembly: GCA_044230055.1. Classification (GTDB taxonomy): domain Bacteria; phylum Myxococcota; class Myxococcia; order Myxococcales; family Myxococcaceae; genus JBGART01. Next base: position 20,054 of record JBGART010000020.1, read on the forward strand.
ACCGCGGAGATTCTTGGGGGTGGGATTTGTGTGTGCCATGGGGCGCCGGTGTATACCTCCGCCCGGCCGAAAGCGGTTAGGTTCTCGGCCCCCTCTGGCCGGTCGCCTTCAGGAGCTTTCTCGTGTCCAACCCCACCCTTCGCCTCGCCCTCCCGCTGGCGCTCCTCACGCTCTACGGGTGCCGCTGCGGCCCCGGGCAGATCACCAAGACCTCCCCCGAGTTCGAGGTCACGCCCCCTGCCCTCTCCTTCGAAACCTGTCCCCAGAAGGACGAGTCCGGCAAGCCGGTGGCGGACGTCTTCCCGGACCAGCAGACCTTCACGCTGACGAACTTGGGCAGCGCCACTGGCCGGGTGACGGCGGAGATCAGCGGCCCCCAGAAGGAGGCCTTCTCCATCCTCCCCACCGACCTGCCCGGCGACCTGGCCCGCAGCGCGCAGGCCAGAATCCCCGTCCGCTTCGCCCCCGCCCGCTCCGGCGAGTCCACCGCCATCCTCACCGTGGATGACGGCGACACGGACACGGCCCCCATCACCGTTAGCCTCCAGGGCGTGGGCAAGACCCTGCCCCCCACCGCGAAGCTGGAGGTGGCGTTCGAGGACAGCGTCGGCAGCAACAAGTTCCTGCAGTGCCCGGATGGCGTGGGCTGCGCGCTGGGCTTCCCGGTGACGTTCTATGACCAGAGCGCCACCCTGAAGGTCCGGCTGAAGAACACGGGCTGCCCCGCGCTCAAGGTCACCGGCATTGCCATCAAGGAGCACCCGCAGTCCCCCTCGCGCGTGGACTACTTCCTGGACGCCCCCGCCGTGCCGCCCACCGCTGCCACCCCTACCGTGCTCACCACTTCGGGCGGCAACACAGAGCTCATCGCCAGCATCCGCTTCAATCCGCAGCGCAGCACCCCGGGCGACGACCAGCGCTACGCCATTCTCACGCTCAGCACCAATGACCCGTCGATGCCGGAGTTCGACATCACGCTCACCGGCAGCGGCTCTGATCCGGCCATCTACGTGACGCCCGGCTTCTGCAACTTCTCCGAGCCGCTGGACACCTGCGGCAACGCGACGAAGCTGGCCGGAAAGTCGCGGTTCGTGCTCAAGAACAGCGGCTCGGCGAGCGTGACCATCGACTCCGCGCTGCTGGAGAAGTCCGGCCAGGGCCGCTTCGCGATGGTGATGGACCCCAAGGGCCGGACGCTGGCGCCCGGCGGGGAGATCCCCGTCGAGGTGAACTACACCGAAGGCGCGGAGCTGGTGAGCGAACGGCTCATCTTCAGCAGCAGCAGCAACGGCAACCCCGCGGGCGACGCCATCGTCGTCCTGCGCGGCGGCATCCCGCCCGTGCTCTCCACGGACCCCGAGAACGAGCTGAGTTTCACCGGCGCCACCACCTCCGTGTCGACCAAGACGCTCACCCTGCAGAACGCGGCCGGCGCCGGCGTGCTCTCGCTGGACCGCGTCTATGTGGACGCCAGTCCGTTCTTCAAGCTCCTCACCACCGTCAACAAGGGCACCACCCTCGCCCCGGGCGGGACCCTCGCCCTCGAGGTGGAGTTCACCCGCCCCGCGCAGGGCGGCGTGCAATCCACCGGGCTGCATGTGGAGTCCAACGACCCCCGCTTCGGACCGCCGAACTTCAAGAGCGTGAACCTCTACTCCGAGGCACCGCTGGATCAGTACCCCGTCGCGGTCATCAAGGGCTGCCTGCCCACCGACGCCACCTGCGCCGGCGGCAAGGAGTCCGCGTTCACCGTGAAGCTGTCGGACCTGGGCGGGCCGCCGAAGAAGATCCTCATCTGGGGCAAGGCCAGCTACGACCCGGTGACCAACAGCACCCCGCAGGACGTGGCGAAGTACATGTTCCGGTTGGAGAGCGGGCCGCCAAACGCGGACGCGGCCAAGGTGTCCCTGGAGAATGACCGAATGGCGACTGCGAACGGCGCTGTGCTGCTCACGGTCGATCCCGGCGTGCAGGGTGAGTACAAGGTCTCCCTGCGGGTCTGGGACACGGTGAACCAGGCCTCGCAGGCCACGCCGCTGCTGCGCGTGCTGGTCCAGTAGGCGCTAGAGGGAGAGCGGGACCTCTGGCAGTTGCTTCATGGCCAGGGTGTCCAGCGTGGTGGAGCGGTAGACCTCCAGCATCCGCTCCTGGCCCAGCTTCCAGACGCCGTACATCGTGCAGGCAGGAGACAGCTTGCACGAGCCGTGGGGGTCCTGGCAGACGTTCACGGAGACGGGCCCCTCGACGGCTTCAATGACGTCGAGGAAGGAGATGTCGCCCGGGTTCTTGGTGAGCTGGTAGCCGCCGTTGGCGCCCCGGACCGAGGTGAGGAGCTTCTTCTGCGCCAGGACCTTGAGGATCTTCGCCAGGAACTCCTGCGGCACGTCCATCCGGCGGGCGATCTCCCGGAAGGGGACCACCGTGCTGGTAGGGACAGAGGCCAGGAAGATCATGGCCCTGAGCCCGTATTCGATCTTCCGGGAGATGCGCAGGGGATGCTGCATGAATTTGCCTTGAAATCCGAGGCCTTGTGAGTTGATAAGGATAGTGCGAGCGGCTTAGTCTTTCAACTTTCGGCTCTCAAGGCCACCCTAGGGCTGATGATTGACCTTCATTCTCACACCACCGCCAGCGACGGAGAGCACTCTCCCACCCAACTGATAGACCTGGCGGCCTCGGCCGGAGTGACCCAGCTGGCCATCACGGACCACGACACGGTGGGCGGGCTGGCCGAAGCGGCCATGGCGGCGAAGGCCCGGGGGATGACGCTCATCGCAGGCATCGAGCTCTCCGCTTTCGTGAACAACCGCGAGGTCCACATCCTCGGCCACTTCATCCGCCCGGACGAAGCGGAGATTGGCGGCTTCTCGGACCTGCTGAAGACGGAGCGCGCCCGGCGCATGGAGCAGATGGTCCAGCGGATGACCCAGCTGGGCTACCCGGTGACGATGGAGATGGTCCGCACCATCGCCGGCGACGCGCACCTCGGGCGGCCGCATTTGGCCCGGGTGCTGGTGGAGATGAACTGGGTGAAGGACACGAAGGAGGCGTTCGACCGCTTCCTGGCGGACGGCAAGCCCGGCTGCGTGTCCCGCTACAAGGTGTCCGCGGAGGATGCCATTGGCCTCATTCGCCGCGCCGGCGGCGCCGCCACCCTCGCCCACCCCGGCGTCTCCAAGGTGGAGCGCCATGAGCTGGCGGAGCTGAAGGCGGCGGGTCTTGCGGGGGTGGAGGTCTTCCACTCGGACCACAACCCGAGCGTCCGGCAGAAGTACCTGGGCATCGCCAAGGAGCTGGACCTGGTGCCCACCGCCGGGAGCGACTTCCACGGCCACAAGGTCGCTCCGGGCCGGCTGCTCGGCTCAGCGTCCATGCCGCCGGAGCTGCTCGCCACGCTCCAGCGCCGCGCTCTGGACGCGCTCGCCGCGAAGACCTAAGCGGCTCGCGGGCGCGCGCCGCAAGGCGCAACCCCCCCGCTCGCGTCGAGCGTTGCGCCGTCAGGCGCGTCCGCCCCCGCCCCCGCTCGCGTCGAGCGTTGCGCCGTCAGGCGCATAGTCGAGACGTCGGCCGTCGGCAACGCTCCCGAAGCTTGGCTCATGGGCCGCTCCGCTCTGCTCGAAACAGACCGGCTAAGTGCCGTGCGTGGGCTTGCGCCACCTCTCGACTATGCGCCTGACGGCGCAACGCTCGAGGCGAGCGGGGGAGGCGCGTGACTGAGAACAGCTGTTCCTCCGACGAAATGGCCGGCCAGGGCCGGTTTCCCCCTCGAGGCGAGCGGGGTGGGCGCCTGACGGCGCGAGAACAGCAGGGTGCGCGCCGGACGCTCTAGCTCCGCATCACCTTGAAGCGCCCGGTCACCGCCGTCAGCGCGGAGGCCACCGACTGGAGGTCCTGGGCGATCTTGTTGGTGCGGCCGGTGGCATCCACGCCCTGCTTCACCAGGTCCGCGACATTGCGCGCGCCCAGCACGGCCTGCTCGCTGGACTGCCTTTGCTGGCGGGTGGCGATGGAGATCTGCTGCGCGGCTTCGCTCGTCCCGCGGGCGAGCTCCACAATCCGCCGGAACACCTCGGAGACCTGCTCGGCCACCTTCACGCCCTTGTCGGACGCGCTCACGCCGACGCGCGCCTTGGAGACGGCCTCGTTCCCGGACTCGTGGACCTTCTCGACAATCCGGCCGATGTCCCGGGCAGAGCCGGAGACGTTCTCCGCCAGCTTCCGCATCTCCGCCGCCACCAGCGAGAAGCCGCGGCCCACCTCCCCTGCTTTGGTGCCCTCCAGCGCGGCGTTGAGCGCCAGCAGGTCCGACCGTTCGGCCACCGCGTTGATGACCTGGGCAATCTTGGAGACCTGCTGCAGGTCGCTGTTGAGCCGCAGAATCGCGTCCGCCACTTCCTTCGACTCGTTGCGGATCTCCCCGATACCCGCGACCACCTGCGCCACCACCTGGCGCGCCTCCTCGACGGCCTCATTCGTCCGGCGGGCCGCCATCTCCACCACGTCGGTGGAGGAGGAGATCTGCTCCGCCGTCCGGGAGAGCTCCTCGAACGTGGCGGCAATCTCCTGGGCGTAGGCCGCCTGCTGGTTGGTGACGTGCTCCTGGTCCTGCGACGCGCCCAGCAGGCCCTGCGACGCGCTGTTCAGCCGGCCGGTGAGCGACACCATCTGCCCCACCAGGTTGCGCAGGTTGGCCAACATCTCGTTGAAGGAGTTCGCCATGGAGCGGATCTCCCCCGCCGCGGACACCTCCACCGCCGACACGGTGACGTCGCCGGACGCCACCACCCGGGCGGCCTGGGTGACCTGAGCCACCGGCGTGGCCAGCGCGGCGCTGAAGATGAACGCCAGCAACAGGCCCATCGCCACCGCGGCCACCGCGGAGATGAAGCCCACCTCCCGGTTCTTCCGCTGCGCGTCAGCGAGCGCGTCCTTCTTGAACACAGCGATGATGGCGCCCCGGGACTCCCCTCGCTCCGCCCGGCACCGGACGATGATGGTCCCGTTCTCGTTGTCCGCCATGCAGCCCGGCGAGGGGACGTTCAGGTCCAGGTTCGGCGGCTGCACGCCCTCGGCTCGCAGTACCCGCGGCACGCCCTGCAGCTCCACCACCGCCGCGTAGGGCACTTCATCACTCCCGTCGTCGCTCCGGCGGATGCCATTGAGGACGGTGTCGAACTCCTCCGGGGACAGCCCGGACTCGATGAGCCCCAGTGCAGGGGCGATCTCCTCTGCCGCCAGCCGGCCGATGGCCTTCGCCTTGGACACGAGGTTGGCCTCTGCCTGGTCGTTCATCCGCGCCGGGAAGTACAGCGAGGAGAACGCGGCGATCGCGACGCACGGAATCAAGATCGCGATCACGGCCTGCCACCGCAGGTTCAGCCGGCCCCACAGGCTGACGGGCATCAAGACCTCTCTGGTCAAAGGACGGCGCGAGCGACGAGGGAGCTGTCTGGAAGTAAAGACGCGCCCTCCGGTGCGGTCAAACGAGCGGCGCGTGGGCGCAAGTGGGCGCCGCACGTCGCACGCCTACCCGCGTTTGAAGCCGCGCTCTGCTCCGGCGTCAGCCCTATGATGCGAGGTCATTGGGCGTGAACGGCGTGCTCCCGTCACCGCGAACTCTTCGGCGCTTCGTGCTGTTCTCCCTCGCGGCCCTGGCCTCCGCGTCCGCCCCCGCGCGCGCGCAGGACGTGCCGGATCCGAAGGTGGCCCTGCCCATCCTCTTGAAGGTCATCACCTATGACCGCAACTTCGCCGCGCGCGGCTCCGGCGAGTTCCTGGTCCTGGTGGTCTCTGAGCCCGCCCAGGCCCCCGCGCGCGAAGAGGTGCTCTCGCTCCTGCGCACGCTGAAGCTGACCACCGTCCAGAGCCGGCCACTGCGCTTCGCCTCCGCTGAATTCAAGGACGAGGCCTCGCTCGCCGCGCGGCTCAACGGCGCCCGCCCCGCCGCCATCCTTGCGGCGCCGGGCATCTCAGCGCCAGGCGTGCAGCTGCTCGCGGACGCAGCGCGCAAGCTGCAGCTCTACTCGCTGGCGCTGGACGTGAGCATGGTGGAGCGCAGCCTGGCGCTGGGCGTGGTGGCCCGCGAGGGCAAGCCGCAGATTGTCATCAACCTCACCGCGGCCAAGGCCGTCGGCGCGTCGTTCGAGTCCGCTGTCCTGAAGTTCGCCCGCCTGGTGCAGTGAGCGTCTACGACGAGAGCCGCGCGAGGAAGGCGATGAGGCGCTCCTCCGACTTCGGCTCCAGCGTCTCGAAGGTGAGCGCCACGCCCTCCGCGGTCACCCGGGTCACCCGGCAGGTGGCGCGCACCACGCCCTGAAGCGTCTGCGCCTGGGTGGCGGAGATCTCCACCGCCATCCTGTCGCCCACCGCCCGCTGCCGCTTCGTCCAGAAGAACAGGCCCCCGCGCGACACGTCCCGCGAGAAGTCCACCGCCGCCCGCTGCGTCTTCGGGTGGCTGTGGATGACCTTGAGGTTCGCCAGCCGCCGCGGCCAGCGACGGCGCTCATCATTCGGCGACAGAAGGTCTGACCGCGACTGCGACCGGGGGACAGGGCCCCGCGCATCCGTGTCGGTGATCTTGCGGGAGTGGAAGCGTTCGGTCACAGGTGGCCGAAGATTACCATCGACTGCGACGCGAGCTTGCGCAGCCCCTCGAAGTACACGCCGAAGACGATGATCGCGGCCACCATGCAGCCCATCAGCACGTTGTAGGAGCGCGGAACGGCAATCCGCTCCGTGCTCGTGGGCTTGTCGAGGAACATCGCCTTGACGATCCGCGCGTAATAGTAGAGCGACACTGCACTGTTCAGGACGCCGACGATGGCGAGGGCGATCTGCCAGTTCCCGCCGCGGTCGACGAGCGCCTTGAACAGGTGGAACTTCCCTACAAAGCCCGCCAGGGGCGGGAGCCCGGTCAAGCTGAAGAGGAAGATGGCGAAGGCCACCGCCGCGAACGGCGCCCGCGCGGAGAGCCCGCGGAACTCGTAGATGGACTCGCTGCCGGAGAGCCGGCCCACCGTCCCCACCACCACGAACGCGCCCACGTTCATGAACAGGTAGATGATCAGGTAGATGGCCACGGACTCGCTGCCCGTGGCGGATGCCGCCGCCAGGCCCATCAAGAGGTAGCCGGCGTGGGCGATGGAGCTGTACGCGAGCATCCGCTTCAGGTTTGTCTGGTTGAGCGCCGCGAAGTTCCCCACGGTCATCGTGACGGCGGAGATGACGCCCATCACGGCGGGCCACGGGATGTCGGAGACCACCTTGGCGAGGTTCTCTCCCCCACTCTCGGAGAACGCCCCGTAGAAGACCCGGATGACCAGCGCGAAGCCCGCCGCCTTGGGGCCGACGGAGAGGAACGCGGTGAACGGCGTGGGCGCGCCCTCGTACACGTCCGGGCACCACATGTGCCACGGCACGCTGGCGATCTTGTAGCCCACGCCGGAGAGCACCAGCACCACGGCGACGACCATCGCCAGCTGCGCCACCCCGGCCAGGTGCGCGTGGTCCCCGCGCAGCGACGTGAGGTACGCCCCCTCCACGAACTGTTGGAGCGCCGCGCCCGCCCCCACCACGTTGGTGGAGCCGGTGAGCCCGTACAGGTAGCTCATCCCGAACAGCATCATCCCGGACGCCACGCCGCCGTAGACCACGTACTTCAGCGCGGCCTCAGAGGCGCGGCGGTTGTGCTTGCGGAAGCCCGCCAGCGCGTAGGAGACGAGAGAGACCAGCTCCACGCCGATGGCGATCATCAGCATGTCGGTGGAGGAGGCCATCAGCGACATCCCCACCGCGATGGAGAGCAGCAACGCGCAGTACTCGCCCATGCGCTCGCTGGTGATCTCCAGCGAGGGCGCCGCCATCCAGATGGCCAGCGCCGTCACGCCCCACGACAGGTACTTGAAGAGCACCGCCCAGGGGTCCAGCACGATGAGCCCGTGGAAGAGCGCCACCGGCTTGTCCATCGCCGTCAGCCCATCCGGGCCGATGGGCGCGTGGGACACGGACCAGGTCGCCCACGTCGCAATGGCCAGGAAGGCCAGCGTGACGCCGACCAGGATCGCCACCCGGCGGGGCGCGCGGGCGACGAAGAGGTCGAGCAAGAAGACAACCACCGCCCCGACGGTGAGCCAGATCTCCGGGGCGAAGAAGGCCAGGCTCTGCGCGTTGTCGAGCGAAGGGGACATGGTTTTCAGGCGGCCCTGACCACTCGCATCAGCGCGAAGAGGTCCGTATTGATGAGGTTCAGCATGACCGCCGGGTAGAACCCGAACAGCAGGCAGAGCACGGCCAAGGGGTACAACGTCAGCCGCTCACGCCAGTTCAGGTCCGGCAGGTGCGCGTACTTCCCGTTCAGGTTGCCCAGGAACATCCGCTGGATGGTCCAGAGGTAATAGGCGGCGGTGATGATCACGCTGGTGGCAGCCACCGCGGTGAGCCACGGCAGCGGCGCAAAGGAACCGCTGAAGACCATGAACTCGGACCAGAAGCCGGCCAGCCCGGGGAGGCCGAGCGAAGCGAAGAAGGCCAGGCCCATCACCGCGGTGTACTCGGGGACCACCTTGGCGATGCCGCCGAACCCGTCGATGTTCCGGTGGTGCGCGCGGTCGTAGATGACGCCCACGATGAGGAAGAGCATCGGGCTGATGATGCCGTGGGTGAAGAGGTTCAGCACCGCGCCGGAGATGGCGGGCTCGGTGAGCGCGGCCAGCCCCAGCAGCGAGAAGCCCATGTGCGAGACGGACGAGTACGCGATGAGCTTCTTGAGGTCCTTCTGCGCGAGGCAGATCATCGCCGCGTAGACGATGTTGATGACCCCGAACACCGCCACCGCACCGGCGAAGTAGGCGGTCGCCCCGGGGAGGATGGCCCAGTTGAAGCGCAGCATGCCGTAGATGCCCATCTTGAGGAGTACGCCGGCCAGGATGACGGAGATGGGCGTGGGCGCTTCCACGTGCGCGTCCGGCAACCACGTGTGAAACGGCACCATGGGGACCTTCACCGCGAAGGCGATGAACATGAAGACCCACATGAGCTTGGCGAAGGTCACGCCACCCAGGAAGCTGCCGGCGAGGTCGAAGAAGCCCACCTTCCCCAGCCGCGCCAGCACCGACAGGTCCCACGTGCGCGCCACCCACTCACCGGTGCCGTGCAGCGCGTAGCCGAACTGGCCCGCCTTGTTCCGGATGAGCACGCCATCGTTGAGCAGCGACTGGAAGCCCGCCGCGTTGCGCTCCGCCAGCGCGGTCAGCAGCGCCCCGTCACCCGACTTGTAGTGGATGGCGATGATGGCCAGCATCAGCAGGACGGAGCCTGCCAGCGTGTAGAGGAAGAACTTGATGGCCGCGTACTCCTTGCGCGGCCCGCCCCAGATGCCGATGAGGAAGTACATCGGCAGGAGCATCACCTCCCAGAAGATGAAGAAGAGGAACATGTCGCTGGCGGCGAAGGTGCCGGACATGCCCGTCTGGAGGAGGAGCAGCATGATCATGTAGCCGGGGACCTTCACCTCGGAGAAGTGAGGGTGATCCGGATCCGAGTGCTCCTCCTTGCGGCGCCACCAGGGCACCGAGGCGATGGTCGCCACCAAAGAGACCAGCGTGGAGAGGATGACCATCGACACGCTGATGCCGTCGACGCTGACGAAGTACTCAATGCCCAGGCTGGGGATCCACAGGACCCGGTGCGTGAGCTCCTTCGCCATGCCGGAGGTGTACGCGGTCCACAGGTACATCCCGAGCACCGCCGGGATGGCGCTGGCGACGAGCGCCACCACCCGCGCCAGCTGCTCCCGCTGCGCCTTCTGCATGGGAACCGCAAGTGAGAGCGCGATGAGCGTCGCGCCCGCGAGGGGGATGAAGATGATGAGGCTGAGGAGCATGCCGTTCATGTCGTCTCTCGTGTCGAAAGCTTGAAGAGGGGTTCGCCTGCCCTGCCGCTCAAGTCCAGCCTCTGACCAGATAGCTGACGCCCACCACGATGAGCGCGCCCGCCACTGCCGCGTACAGGTAGTGCTGAATCTTTCCGGTCTGCATCCGGCGCATCTGCCGTCCGCCGGCGATGACCGCACCGGCGACGAAGTTCACCGCCCCGTCCACCAGGTACTTGTCGATGGCGCCTTCGATGTTGCAGATGAACCGGACCAGGAAGCCGACGAGGTTCACCGCCCCGTCCACCACCACCCGGTCGAACACGGACCACGCCTGGCCCACCAGCTTCGCCGGGCGGAGCACCACCGCCTGGTAGAGCTCGTCCACGTAGTACTTGTTGAAGACGACCTCGAAGACGCGCGGGAAGGCCGCCTTGATCCGCGCGGGCACCGGGCTGCGCGCGTCCTTGTAGAGCGTCCGCGCGGCAATCCAACCGACGAAGGCCACGCCCACTGAGGCGAAGATGAGCGTCCACTCCACGGCGCTGCTGTTCCCCGCCATCCGGCTCTTCACCAGCGCCGCAGACGGCGCGAGCACCGGCTCCAACCAGCGCTCCAGCAACGGCTCGGCGAGCGAGTGGATGTGGAGCATGTGACCCAGCGGCGCCCAGAACCCCAGCGCGATGGTGAAGAAGCAGCCGATGGCCAGCGCCGCCAGCACCCACGTCATCGCCCGAGGCGACTCGTGCGGGGCCCCGCCGTGGTGTCCATGACCGTGCCCATGGCCGCCGTCGTCCGCGTGCGCGCCATGGCCGGCGCCGTGGCCCGCGTCCACAGCGTGCGGCGCGCCGTGGGACGCCATCGCCGCCACGTCCTCGTCGAAGGTGGCCGCGTGCGCCGCGCCCAGCGAGTGCGTCACCCGGTGCGCCGCGCCCACAGCGACGGGCGCCGGAGCGTGGTGATCATCCGCCGCGTGCGCCACGTGCCCATGGCCCTCGCCGCCGCGGTACTCGCCAGTGAAGGTCATGTAGTAGCTGCGCCACATGTAGAAGCTGGTGCCGCAGGCGGCCAACCAGCCCACGAACCAGATGAGCTGGCCAATCCCCGGCAAGAGCAGGTTGTTGCCAGAGTCGAACGCCTTCCAGAGGATCTCGTCCTTGGAGAAGAAGCCGTTCGCGATGGGGAAGCCGGAGATGGCGATGCAGGCGTAGAGGTACGTCTTCTCCGTCAGCGGCATGTACTTCTTGAGGCCGCCCATCTTCCGCATGTCCTGCTCGTGGTGGCAGCCGAGGATGACCGAGCCGGAGCCAAGGAACAGGCACGCCTTGAAGAACGCGTGCGTCAGCAGGTGGTACACGCCCGCCCAGTACGCCCCCACGCCCACGCCGATGAACATGAACCCCAGCTGGGAGACCGTGGAGTACGCCAGGACCTTCTTGATGTCGTACTGAACGAATCCGATAGACGCCGCGAAGATCGCCGTCGCCGCGCCGGTGCAGGCGATGACGGTCATCGCCAGCGGAGAGAGCGCGAACAGGAAGTTCAGCCGCGCCACCATGTACACGCCGGCGGTGACCATGGTCGCCGCGTGGATGAGCGCGGAGACCGGCGTCGGGCCCGCCATCGCGTCCGGCAGCCAGACGTAGAGGGGAATCTGCGCGGACTTCGCGGTGGCGCCGACGAAGAGCAGGATGCCCACCAGCGCCAGGAGCGGGATGCCGGTGGTGTGGTCCCCCGCTTCCTTCTTGATCGGATCTTCGAAGAGCCGCATCGAGAGCAGGCGGTTCTTCACGCCCGTGCCCTCGACGGCGATCTGATCCCGCAGCTCGCGGAAGTTCATCGTCGGGCCAACCTTGACGGCCAGCGCGTGCCCTTCCGACTCCACCTGCTTGAAGACGACCGAGGGGCCGCCCTTCGCATCAAAGTCGCGCCAGTAGGCGGCCGCGGTGTCCGGCGGACGCTGCGGAGACCACTGCGGGTCCGCCACGTAGAAGGTCCGCGTGACCGGAGGCTCGATGGACTCCGGCGCAGCCCGCGTCCAGCGGTCCTGCGCCGGCAGCGTCACCGTCTGCTCCTGCCAGGACCCGCCGAGCGCCCAGAACAGCAGGAAGAGCCCCAGCACGAACCCGAAGTCGCCGAAGCGGTTGGTGACGAAGGCCTTCACCGCCGCCTTGGCCTTCTCGATGTCCTCGTACCAGAAGCCGATCAGCAGGTAGCTGCAGAGGCCCACGCCCTCCCAGCCGAAGAACATGAGGGCGAAGTTGTCCCCCATCACCAGCAGGAGCATGGAGAAGACGAACAGGTTCAGGTAGCAGAAGAAGCGCCAGTACGCCGGCTCCTCCGCCATGTACCCGGTGGAGTAGATGTGAATCAGCGTGCCGATGAAGGTGATGATCAGCACCATCATCATGGACAGCGGATCCAGCGCGAACGTGAGGTCCGCGTTGAGCGCTCCCGCGGTGATCATCGTGAAGACCGGATCCCTCAGGAACCGCGCCTCCTCCGGCTGGGCGATGAGCGTGAACCAGGCGACCAGCGCGGTGGCGAAGGCCAGCGCCATCGCGCCGATGGCGATGTGCGAGGTGATCTGCTTGCCGAACTGCTTCTGCAGCCGCGCCCCGAAGAACGCATTGACGATGGCGCCGACGAGCGGGAAGAGCGGGATGAGCCGCAGGAAGCTGACGTCCTTGAACGCCTGGACGGTGAGCTTGACGGCCTCAGCGGCGTGCTCGCCGGCCGCGGCGCCATGCGCCTCACCCGCGGAGAGGAGGACCAGGTCCTTGACGTGGCTCAGGATGTCCATGCGCTAGTCCTTGAGGGTGTCGGCTGCGGTGACGTCAATGCTCTTCACGTTCATGTAGATTGCGAGCACGATGGCCAGTGCCACCGCCGCCTCCGCCGCCGCCATCACGATGATGAAGAGCGAGAACACCTGGCCGGAGAGCAACTCCCGCCCACCGACCGCCGGGTTGAAGTGGTTGAAGGCCACGAAGTTCACGTTGGCCGCGTTGAGGATGAGCTCCACGCCCATCAAAATCCCCACCGCGTTGGTCCGGGTGATGACCGTGTAGGTCCCCAGCGCGAAGAGGACCGCGCCCACAAGCAGGAAGTGCGGCAGTTGGGGCGTCATCAGCCCTCCTTGATCTCTTTGCGCGCGATGACCACCGCGCCGACGAGGGTGGCCAGCAGGAGCAGCGAGATGACCTCGAACGGGAGCAGGTACTCCCGGAGGAACACATCGCCAATGGTGCGGACGCTGTCTTCAGTCGACAGCGGGCTGGGGCCCTGCTTCCAGGGCGTCTTCATCGCCACGTAGCTCATCACCGCCAGCAGCGCCGCGAGCAGCCCCAGCCCCGGGAAGACGTACATCGACGGGTTGGAGTGCTTCTTGTCGTCAATCCGGCTGGTGAGCATCACCGCGAAGAGGATGAGCACCAGCACGCCGCCCACGTAGATGAGCAGCTGCGTGATGGCCACGTACTCCGCGCGCAGGTAGATGTAGAGCGCGCCCGTGGAGAGCAGCGTGCCCAGCAGCGCCAGCGCCGAGTAGATGATGTTCCGGCTGAAGGCCACGCCACCCGCGGAGACCATCGCGATGGCGGCCAGCACCAGGAAGATGATGTCCGAGGGCCGCGCGATGCTGGCGCCCTGCTCCGCCACCGGCGCGAGCCCCGGGCCCATGGCCTTGACCACGCCCCAGTAGAAGATCACCACAACGCTCGCGACCAGAATCAGCGCGAACGTCAGGACCTCGATGTGTCGCGTCGGTCTCTCGGGTTTGTCAGCCAAGCGCAGGTTCTCCCAGTCGGCCGCGCGCAGCCCTGCCTTCGCGGGCGAAACGAGCGTTTTGCGGGCCACGCTTTTCGCCGCGACCGGCAAGAAAATCAAGGTCTTCGTTTGGATCCGCGGCGAGCGCCCCTAATCCACCAGGCCATCAGCGCTTCTCTGCCGCCGCTCGCTGAACCTGCTCGGGCTGCCACTCACGCCTACAACAGCGGATCCCGGGCTCGCCCTCCAAGCTCATTTGCCGAGCAGAAGGTAAAGCGCCATCCCCACGCCCAGCCCCATCAAGAGCACCAAGACCAGGCCCGACCTCGGCGCCTGCTCCTCGTGAATCTGCCCCTGCGCCATCCGCAGGTCGTCCCAAAGCTCGTCGCGCGCCCGCCGCGCGGCCTCCAGCGCCGCGGCCGCCCGGTCGCACTCCGCCAGCGCCTGGGCGTTCACAAGCTCGAGCTCCGAGAGGTCCGGCAGGCCCTCTGGCTGCGCCCGGAGCGCGGCCAGCTCTGCCTCCAGCGCCCGCGCCTCCACCTGCAGCCGCTCCAGCTCAGCGCGCTCGTCGGCGCTGTGGCCCGGACCGAAGGTGGCTTCGCGGACGGACATGCCCCTCGCTATGGGCTCTCGTACTGGGCGTTCTGGGCCTCAGGCGTGACCGTCACGCTGCCGGCCTTCACGCTGTCCATGATGATGTGGGTGGCTCGGGCAGACTCGGCGCCGCCGGGCTCGCACATGTGCAGCCGCTTCTCTTTCCCGGCGGCCATCGCCTCCGAGTACTCGCGGCAGGTGGGGTAGGTGCAGGCGCCGCAGTCCGTGCCGGCCTGCGCCTCCTCGAGGATGACGGCCAGCTTCTTCGGGTCCGCGCCGATGGCCTTCTTGGCCAGCTCCAGCGCCGCCGCGGTCGAGTCCCCGGCGTCCGCCTTCTTCGCCGGCGCTGTGGCACCGCGCGGGAACGGAGGCGGCGGGCTGTCCCACTTCTTCACCAGGCCGCGGGTGATCTCCCCCAGCATCACGCGCGGAAACGCGGTGGCGTTCTTGGCGACCTTGTACGGGGCCACCGGCCGGGCCGGGTCCACGAAGCGCAGCACCAGGTTGGAGAGGATGCGCTGCGTGCCCTCGAACTCGCGGGTGTGCTGGATGGCGCCGGTGGGGCACGGCTCCACGCACAGGCCGCAGAACATGCACTTGGCCTCGTCGATGTCGAACCGGGTCATCACCCGCTGCTTCGGGTTCGCCGGATCCTTTTCGATCTCAATGGCGATGACGTTGATGGGACACGCGCGCTCGCACGCCTGGCAGGCCGTGCAGATGGACATGTCCACCTCGAGGAAGCCGCGGTAGCGGGACGGCAGCGTGTGCTGCACGAACTCGCCGGTGCGCTCGGCGTCCTCTTTGCCCAGGTACTGGACCGTCATGGGCCGCCGGAACATGTACGAGAGCGTCACGCTCATGCCATGCCAGGCGCTCTTGACCGTGTCCTTGATGTTGCCCACGTACTCACTGACAGGCATCGGTTGCTCTCTCCTTGACGCTCACCAGTTGGTGAGGTCGATGCGGTCCCCGGTGACGCGGATGTTCTGAAAGACGCGGACGCCGAACGCGGCGAGCGGCAGCAGCCCCGCCACCGCGAAGAAGCCCACGTGCAGGAACCAGCGGGCGTGGAAGGCCGGCGCGGTGCCGATGGCCGCCTTGCCCCAGATGGAAAACGAGACGACCTCTGTGATGCCGGTCAGCACCACCAGCACCAGGCCCGCCGGCACCAGGTACTTCCAGCAGAGCGACATCATCTGGTCCACCCGGATGCGCGGGAACGTCCAGCGGATCCAGATGACCACGTTCACCAGGACGATGGTCTTCAAGCAGAAGAACAGGCTGGAGACGAGGTAGTACCAGAACGGCGCCGAGAGGCTCAGCCCGAAGGGCCCGGCGTACGGCCCCGCCTTCTCCAACGCGGCGATCTCCACGCCCGGGACCTGCCAACCGCCGAGGAAGAGCGTGGTCATGATCGCGCTCATCACCCAGAGGTTGCCCCACTCCGCCAGGAAGAAGAGCATGAAGCGCGCGCCGGAATACTCCGTGTTGTAGCCGGCCACGAGCTCGGACTCGGCCTCCGGCAGGTCAAACGGCGTCCGGTTCCCCTCCGCCAGCAGCGCGGTGAAGAGCACGAAGAAGGCGACGTAGCCCATCGGGGTCTGGAAAACGTACCAGTCCCAGGGCATCCCGCCCTGCGCCCGGATGATGTCGTGCATGTTCAGGCTGCCGGCCATCATCACGGGAACGAGGATGGCCAGGCCCGCCGGAATCTCGTAGCTCACCACCTGGGCCGCCGCGCGGATGCCGCCGAAGAGCGCCCACTTCGAGTTCGAGGCCCAGCCGGAGACCAGGATGCCCACCACCACCAGCGCGGTGATGGAGACCACGTAGAACAGCCCGACGTTCAGGTTGGTGGCGGAGACGTGGTACCCGAACGGCAGCACCGCGAAGGTCATCAGGAAGCCCACCGCCACGAAGTACGGGGCGATGCGGAAGAGGAAGTGGTCCGCCTCCGTGGGGATGAGGTCCTCTTTCAGGATGAGCTTGAGCGCGTCCGCAATCCACTGAAGGAAGCCGCCCGGCCCCACCCGGTTGGGACCGATGCGCGACTGCATCCGGCCCGCCACCCGGCGCTCCCACCAGGAGACCGCGCCGGCGAAGAGCGCGCCGAAGGTCACGAACAGGATGGACACCAGCAGCATGGCGCCGGCGTAGACGCCCTGCGTGAGCGGCCACGTCTCCGGGTTGCGCCCGAAGTGGTTGGTGATCAGCTGGTCGAGGAGTTCTTTCATGGCTTAGCGATCAATCTCCGGTGCCACGACGTCCAGTGAGGCGATGAGCGCGACCAGGTCCGCGATCATCAGCCCCGTCGACAGCTCTTCGATGATGCCCATGGCCAGGAAGGAGCCAGTCCGCGCGCGGACCCGGTAGGCGCGCTCGCCGCCGTCGGCCACCACGTAGTACGCCATCTCGCCCCGCGCGGATTCGATGCGGCTCTGCGCTTCGCCCGCGGGCGGCTTCAGCTTGCGCGGCACCTTCGCCATCCACTCCCCGCCCGGGAGCTTGTTCAGCGCCTGGCGGGTGATGGCGACGGACTCGCGGCACTCCAGCACCCGGCAATAGAACCGGTCGTAGCAGTCGCCCACCTTGCCGCCGCGCTGCGCGCCGGCCCAGGCTTCGCCGATGGGAATCTTGAAGTCGAAGTCCGGGTAGGCGCCGTACGGGTGGTCCTTGCGCAGGTCGTAGTTGAAACCGGAGCCGCGCAGGTTGGGGCCAACGAGCCCGTAGTTGATCGCCATCTCCGCCGGGATGACCGCCATCCCCGCCAGCCGCTGGACGAAGATCTCGTTCTTGGAGATGAGCCGGTCCCACTCGTCCAGCACCTTGTCGAAGTGGTCCAGCCACTTGTGACAGAGCGGCGCCCAGTCGTCCGGCATGTCAAACGCCACGCCGCCGATGCGGTGGTAGTTGTAGGTCAGCCGCGCGCCGCAGAGCGCTTCGATGAGGTCGTTGATGCTCTCCCGCTCGCGCAGCGCGTACGGGAACGGCGTCACCGCGCCAATGTCCATGGCCATCGTGCCGACGGAGACCAGGTGCGAGGCGATGCGGTTGAGCTCGCAGGAGATGGCGCGCAGGTACTGCGCCCGCGGCGGCACCGTGATGTTCATCAGCCGTTCAACGGCGATGGCGTAGCCCTCGTTGGCGAACATCGCCGCGAGGTAGTCCACCCGGTCCGTGTACGGCATGTAGCCCGGGAAGGTGACCGTCTCGCCGATCTTCTCAAGCGACCGGTGCAGGTAGCCCACCTCGGGGACCGCCTTCTTCATCACCTCGCCGTCAGCGTGGACGATGAAGTTGATCACCCCGTGCGTGGAGGGGTGCTGCGGGCCCATGTTGAGGATGAGGTTGTCCTCCTGGTTGCCGCCGAACTTGGTGATGATCAGCTGGTCGAGCGACATGGCCTTCAGGCCTCCTTCTTCGGTTCCGCCGTGGGCGCCGGCGCAGCAGCAGGGGGCGCGGCGGCAGCGGCCGCGGCGGCCTGCTCGGCCTTCCGGGTGCGGTCCATGTTCAGGTACTGGTCCAGCGGGTTGTCGCGGATGTTGGAGATGTCGCGGTACCCGCCGTGCTCCACGTAGTCCTTGCGCAGCGGGTGCCCCACCCAGTCATCCGGCAGCATGATGCGCCGCAGGTCGCTGTGGCCGAGGAAGTTCACGCCGAAGAGATCGTAGACCTCGCGCTCCAGCCAGTTGGCGGCCTTCCAGACGGTCTCGATGGTGCGAACCTCTGGCTTGGCGCGCGGCAGCTCCACCTTCGCCCGGAAGATGTGCCGGTGCGGGTAGCTGTAGAAGACGTAGTAGAGCTTGATGAGCGCCAGCTTGGGGTGATCCGTGGCGGTCACGTCCTGCAGGAAGTCGAACGAGAGCACCGGGTCCGTCCGCAGGAACTGGCTGATCTCGACGATCTTGTCCGCCGCGAAGGTACAGAACGGATCCTTGGAGGCGGGCTGCAGCGGACCGATGGCGTCGCCGAACTTGGCGGCCAGGCGCTGGTGAATCTGCTCGGGGCTGAGGGCGGGCATCGTTGTCGGTCCAGGGCCTGAAGAATCAGACGGTCTCGGGGATCTCGTAACCTGCGCCGGTCTGACCGGGGCCTTTGCTTGGGCGGAACTTCTGCTTCATCGTCTCTCGCTTGACCAGCTCCTGGATGCGCAGGAAGCCCTCGGTCAGCGCCTCGGGGCGCGGCGGGCATCCGGGCACGTACACGTCCACCGGGATGATCTTGTCCACGCCCTTCACCACCGAATACGCCAGCTGGAAGAGCCCGCCGCAGTTCGCGCAGGAGCCCATCGAGATGACGTACTTGGGCTCTGCCATCTGCTCGTAGAGCAGCTTGCAGCGGATGGCCATCTTGTACGTCAGCGTCCCGGCCACAATCATCAGGTCGCTCTGCCGCGGAGTGGCGCGCGGGACGGAGCCGAAGCGGTCCAGGTCAGCGCGCGGTCCGCCGGTCTGCATGAGCTCGATGCCGCAGCACGCCAGCCCGAACAGCAGGTAGAAGAGCGAAGAGCGGCGCGACCAGTTGATCAGGTTCTCCAACACGTTGGTGTTGGTGGTGACCAGCGCGGTGGAAGCGCCCGGATCGTGCGTGTACCCCTTGAAGTCTTTGATGTCGGCCATGGCTGTCTCCTGTCTGTTCAACGCGCGGGGGCCGCGTCTTCAATTCGTTTGATCCACTCGAGGTCTCTGCGCGCCCAGATCCAGACCAGGCCGGTGGTGAGGATGCCGATGAAGGCGAGGATCTCCGCCAGCGCCACGGTGCCGGAGCGCCCGGCCTCGCCCACCACCCAGTCCTTGAAGACCACGGCGACGGGGATGGTGAGGGCGATCTCCACCTCGAAGATCACGAAGACCAGGGCGATGATGTAGAAGCGCGGGTTGAAGTTCATCCACGCGCCGCCGAGCGGGATCTCTCCGCACTCGTAGATCATCTCCTTCTCGGCGCTGGGAAACCGCGGGCGCAGGAACGCGCCGACGAGGATGTTCGTGAACGCGAACCCCACCGCGGAGACCAGGAAGACCAACACCACGCCGAAGTCGAACTGCACCGGTTCACCTCACGAGGTTGCGTGCGCTAAGCGTGCGGTAGCTTTCAGGAACGGACTGCATTGTCAAGGCAAGGCACTCACCCGAAGGATGAAACAGCGAAACGCCGCTCCGACAGAAACCGCCCTCGGGTGCGCGCATGAAAATCCCTGCGCGCGATCATCAGCCACCCTTGGTTGGTTTTACGCTTTGACAGCGTCAGAGCCGATCCCTAGTGTGCCGCGCCCTCACGCATGGCCTCCTCTCCGCTCGACGCCTACCTGCCGATCCTCGTCGTCCTCCTGCTCTCAGGCGGTCTCGCGGTCGCGATCGCCATGGGCACTTCGCTTCTGGGTCCCCGCCGACCGACCGCGATCAAGATGCAGTCCTTCGAGTGCGGCTCGGAGACCATCGGCTCCGCGCGCCAGCGCTTCGCGGTGAAGTTCTATGTGGTTGCGCTGCTCTTCATCGTCTTCGACGTGGAGGCTGTGTTCCTCTACCCGTGGGCGGTGAACTTCAACTTCCTGCGCTGGTTCGGCTACGTGGAGATGCTGGTCTTCGCGGCGACGCTGGTCGTCGGCCTTATCTATGTCTGGAAGAAGGGCGCGCTGGACTGGGAGAGCTGAACCATGGCGCAGACAGAGCTGACACCCGCAATCGCGACCCGCAAGGAAGAGGCCATGGGCTTCTTCGAGCGCATGGTGTCCAAGGGGCTGGGCTGGGCGCGCAAGTACTCGCTCTTCACCTACCCGTTCGCCACCGCGTGCTGCGGCATGGAGTACATGTCGGTGGCCGCGGGCCGCTACGACATCGCGCGCTTCGGCGCTGAGTTCCCGCGCTTCTCACCCCGGCAGGCTGACTTGCTCATGGTGATTGGCACCGTGAACATGAAGCAGGCGCCCATCCTCAAGCGCGTCTACGAGCAGATGTGTGAGCCGAAGTGGGTGGTCTCCTTCGGCGTCTGCGCGTCGTCCGGCGGCTTCTACGACAACTACGCCGTGCTCCAGGGCATTGACCGCATCATCCCGGTGGACGTCTACATCCCGGGCTGCCCGCCGCGGCCGGAGCAGGTGCTCGACGGGCTCAAGCTCCTCCAGGACAAGATCGCCGGCCAGAAGCACGTGGCCTACGAGCGCACCCAGCCCGAGCGCCCTGAAGCGCGCAGGGATCTCCTCGCGCAGCTCTCAGGCAAGCCCTAGCGCCCTTCGCAGCGGGATGAGCCTCGTCTCCCTCCTCACGGACTTCGGGCTTCGCGACAGCTACGTCGGGCAAATGAAGGCCGCGCTGCTGCGCGTGTGCGCCAACGCCCAGCTGGTGGACCTGACCCATGAGGTTCCGCCACAGGACGTCCGGACCGGCGCGTTTCTCCTCTGGACGGCGGTAGAGGCCTTCGCTCCCGGCGCACTGCACCTCGCCGTGGTGGATCCCGGGGTGGGCACGCGCCGCCGCGCCATCGCGCTGCAGAGCATGCGCGGCGATGTGCTGGTGGGACCGGACAACGGGCTCCTGATGCCGGCCGCCTGGGCGCTGGGCGGCGTCCGCCGGGCGGTGGCGTTGACCGAGACCCGCTACTTCGGGCCCACGCGCTCCAACACGTTTCACGGCAGGGACCTATTCGCCCCGGTCACCGGCCACCTCGCCTCGGGCATCCCCTTCCAGGCGCTGGGGCCCGACATCACGGACCCGGTGGCCACCATCCGCTTCCCTCGCCCGCGCACCGAAGGCGCTTCGCTCCTCGGCGAGGTGCTGCACGCGGACGCCTACGGCAATCTCGTGACGAACCTCCCCGCGGGCGAGCTCCCGGAGCGGTTCGACGTGCGCGTTGCCCACGAACGGCTGAGCGGCGCGCCGCACGCGGACTACCAGACGGTGAAGCCGGGAGCGCTGCTCGCCCTCGTTGGGAGCGCGGGGCTGCTGGAGATCTCCGTGCGCGACGGCAACGCCGCCCAGACGCTGGGCATCGGCGTGGGCGCGCGGGTGGAGGTCCTGCCTCACCAGCGGTGATACGCGGGGTGCCCCTCCTTCACTGCCACGAACGTACCGCGACAGGTGGCGTAGACGACGCCGTCCAGCTCCAGCGTGCCCTCGATGACCGCGCGGTCCGCCTTGAGCTCCACCGGCTTCGCCTTGACCCGCAGGGTCTGGTTGAGCGGCGTGGGCCGCTTGAGCTTGATGGCGTAGTCCGCGGTGACCGTGCAGGGCGGTGAGTCCGTGCCGGCTTGCTGCATCAGCGCCCAGGCCGCGGTCCAGTTGCAGTGGCAGTCCAGCAGCGCGCCGATGATGCCCCCGTTCAGCACGCCGGGGAACGCCTGGTGGTGCTCCTGCGGCCGGAAGTCCGCCACCACGTCGTCGCCTTGCACCCGGCTCTCGATGCGAAGGCCCTTCGGGTTGGACGGCCCACACCCGAAACAGGCGTTGTGCGGGGCGAAGCGCTGCTGGAGGCTCTCTTCTGAGGACATGGTCCGCGGAATCTACGGCGCGACAAGGCCGTCGAGCCAGGCCCGCAGCGCGTCCGCGCCCGGTCCACAGTCGCCCGCGCAGCGCTCAACCGCCCCGCCGGCAGCCCGTGGCGCGCGCACCAGCCAGCGCTCGCCGTCGAAGGCGCCGACGTCCTTCTCCGCGAGGATGGCGTCGTGGGCGTCCGCGCCGGTCTCCACGGTGCCATCCGGCCGCACCCGGTACGCGTCGACGGAGCGCGGGGCGCCGGACGCATGGCCCGGGTCGAACACCTCAGGGCTGGCGTGGCTGAAGCCCGTCTCCGCGTAGAGCCGCAAGGGGCGCAGCGGCTGGCCGCGCAGCGCGGGGACCAGGCTCTCGCCATCCACCGCCGGCAGCGCAGGCAGGCCCGCCAGCTCCAGCACGGTGGGACCGATGTCCAGCAGCCGGACCAGCGCGTCCACCTTCGCAGGCGCGCCGCTGGCCGCGCGGCCGCCCGGCAGCTTCACCGCGAAGAGAATCCGGTTCTCCTCCTCGGAGAGCCGGGCCCCATGCACCGGCGTGGCGCTGGCCAGCTCCGGGTGGTCCGCGTGAAAGCTCTCGCCGTGGTCGGAGAAGACGACAATCGTCGCCTGGTCGTAGAGCCCGTCGGCCTTGAGCGCGTCCAGCACCAGGCCTAGTTGCGCGTCCGCCTGCGCCAGCAGCTCATCGTAGAGGCCCTCCGCGGCGCGGCGGTCCCAGGCGGGCGCCGTCCCGGAGGACGCCGCGCCGGCGATGGGCGAGAAGAACATCCGCAGGCGGCGGGAGAGCGGCGCGGAGGTGTCCACGTAGCGCCGATAGAACGGATAGACCGGGTCGCCCGGGAAGTGCGCGGCGGTGGCGTGGAAGGCGAGCAGCGCGGGGCCCTTCGCGGCGAGCGCCGCCATGCGCCCGCCCAGGCGCTGCGCGTAGCCCATGGGGTCGTGAATCCCCGCCACCGCCCGGTTGTCGACCAGCTCCGGCAACCACCACGCGCCCACGCGGTTGTCCGCGAACAGCCCTACGCCGCGGAAGCGCAGCTTCTCCAGCGCGAAGTTGAGCGCTCCACGCGGCGGCTGCACACGCTCGGTGAACCCGGAGAGCGGGCCCTGGAAGTTGAAGCGCGAGCAGTCGGTGAAGAACGCCGTCGTGTAGCCCGCGGCTCCGAAAGTAGTGGGGAACGTAGGAAGCAGCGCCCAGCGCGCGTCGGCGGTCAGCGGATAGCGCACGCCGGTGCGGTGCGGCCAGCGGCCCGTGAGCAGCGAACGCCAGGCCGGCTCCGTCTGGGCGATGGGCGTGTACGCGCGCTCGAAGAGCGTGGCGTCCGCCAGGAGGGATTCAA
This sequence comes from Myxococcaceae bacterium, assembly GCA_044230055.1. GTDB lineage: Bacteria > Myxococcota > Myxococcia > Myxococcales > Myxococcaceae > JBGART01. The sequence goes on from JBGART010000020.1 coordinate 43,107, forward strand.
GGTGCGGCGCCACCACGCGCGGGCTGCCGAGCGCGGTGAGCCGATCCGGCCGGAACGCGTCGATGCCCAGCAGCACCACCAGCTTGGCAGGCGCGGGCGGCGGAGCGCTTCGCCAGCGCAGCGAGAGGACTGACACGGCGAGCAGCGCGGCGAGGCCGGCCGAGGCTTTGAGCGAGCGGACCTCGCCCCGGCGCAGCGCCTTCACCCCGTGCAGCGCGAGCCACGTGCCCGCGGCCAGCCACACGTGCCAGGGCTCGCCGCGGTCCACCACGAGCCCCAGCAGCCCCTGCGCGAACGGCACGTCGTCGAAGAGCGCCGGGCGGGCGATGGCGTGGCCCACGCAGAGCAGGCCGAAGAGGACCGCCAGCTCCAGCGCGGCACCGCGCCACGTGGGGCGACCGGGCCGCCAGAGGCGGGCGAGCACCTCAGCCGCCGCGCCGAGGAGCAGCCCGCCGACGAGGTAGACGACTGCGATGCGGGCCAGCACCGAGGTCACCGCAGGGCGGACCGCGGCGATGATGGCCGCGATGGCCGGGCTGTCGACGTCGATTCCTACGCCGATGGCGCCCTTGCGCAGGAGCATCCCGCCTTCGAGCGCGAAGAGCGCGACAGCCGCGGCGAGGCCCAGCCAGAGGCCGGGCACGGCGGCGAAGCGCTGGAGCAGTCGGGGGAGTCGTGTGGGCAAAGCGCCGCGACCCTACCCGATCTCGGGTAGGACTCGCTCCGCGGAGGAAAGCGCGCATAATCGCTCCTGCCCTTCATGGCCGCCCCCGCATCCGAACAGGAGTCCACGCGGCGCCGCTTCGACGAAGAGCGGCTGCGCAGCGCGAAGATCTTCAGCTCCATCCGCTTCGGCTGCGTGACCCTGGCGCTGGCCGTCTCCGCGCAGCAGGCGTTCGTGGCCAAGCTGGCCGACTGGCAGGCGAACCTCTACATCCTGGTCATCTACTGGGTGGCCACCGCGGCGCTCTTGCTCGCAGTCCTGGCGCTGCCCATCGTCGCCCGCTTCGCCGCGCTGGCGCTGGCGGTGGTCGACATCCCGATGATCTTCTGGCTCCAGAGCGTGGGCCTGCCGCTCTCCCCTTCACCCGGCGGGGTGGCCGGCTTCACGCTGGGCATCTTCTGCGCCTTCGTGGTCATGGCGTCGCTGGGCCTGGACACCTGGATCACCGCGGCGGTGGCCGTCTTCGCCACCGTCTTCGAGGTCCTCCTCCAGCGCCAGGCCCAAATCGGCGGGGGCGCGCAGGCGGTGGGCGCGGTGGTGCTGCTGGGGACCGCGGCGTCCACCTGGTACCTCACCGCGCGGGTGCGGGTGCTCATCGACGACGTGGCCAACGAGCACCTCAAGAAGGCGCGGCTGGAGCGCTACTTCTCCAAGAGCGTTGCCGAGCGCGTGCAGGAGGCCGGCACGCAGAGCCCGGAGCTGCGCGAGGTCACCCTGCTCTTCTCCGACATCCGGGACTTCACCGCGCTCTCCGAGAAGCTGCCGCCGGACCGCGTGGTGGCGCTGCTCAACCGCTACCACTCGCGGATGGTGGACGCGGTCTTCAAGCACGGCGGCACGCTGGACAAGTTCATCGGCGACGGGCTGATGGCCTACTTCGGGGCGCCGCTGGAAGATCCCCTGCACCCGGTGCACGCCGTGCGCTGCGCGCTGGAGATGACCCAGGAGCTGGCCATCCTCAACCGGGAGCTGGAGGCTGCGGGCGAACCCACACTTCGGGTGGGCATCGGCGTCCACACCGGGCCGGTGGTCGTCGGCAACATCGGCAGCCCGGACCGGCTGGAGTACACCGCCATCGGCGACGCGGTGAACCTGGCCTCGCGGATTGAAGGGCTCACCAAGGTCCACGGCACCACCATCCTCGTGTCGCGGGACACGAAGGAGCGCGTGGGCGAGGGCGTGAGCTTCAGCCCCGCGCCGGTGATGCTGGTCAAAGGCAAGACTCAGCCGGTGGAGACGTTCATCCCGCTGGGAGAGCCGTCGCCGGCCACCGTCACGACCAGAGATCGTCTACCGATGCCGTGACGGAGACTCGCTCACCGCCGGGGTCCAGCACCACCGGGACCGCTGCGGGCGCCGCTGCCATCCCCGACTTGCCGGAGTAGCCGGTGGGACCGGACTGGGTGGCCTTCTTCGGCACCGCAGCCCGCGGCCGACCGGCTGGCTTCTTTGTGACCTTGGGGGCTTCGCCGCTCACAATCCAAGAATGTAGGCGGCCACCCGACCTCGGCGCAAATGCAGAGCGCTAGGCCTGTGATTGCAGGGCTTCCTGACGGTAGTACCAGTCGGTGCCGCCGAACCGGTCCACGGGCAGGCCGTCGTTGAACATGTCCAGGACCTTCGTCCCCATCAGGCCGCGCTTCGTCTGCCCAATCTGGGTGGCGAGGTTGAGGGTCTGCTGGTCATCGCACTCCATCACCAGGTCGATGGCGTCGCTCGGGATGAGGACGCCCGGCCCACCCGGCCCGGTGTCCTTGAAGCCGAGGAACAGGTCCTTGAAGACGTGGTCGCGCGGGTCGCTGCGCTTCACCCCGTCCTCGCCGTGCCCGGCCCAGGGCTTCACCGTTTCGTTCTCCGCCAGGCGGGAGCCGTGCGCCTTGGGAGAGACCGACGTCGTGAGGTCCGCCCGGCCGGTCTCCTCCGCCAGCGCCTGCAGCTCCTGGGGGCCTGACAGCTCACCGTAGTAGTGGCGCGCGGCGAGCACCGCTTCGCGCTCGCCGGTGTGCGCGTCCAGCTTCACGAACGTCGCCTCGCTGTCGAACTCGTGCTGGGGCCGGTCGTCCTTGCGGAACAGCTTGGTCACCCACGTTCCCTGCGAGGCGTAGCTCTGGTTGTTGAAGCGCTTGTACGTGAGGATGACCTCATCCGGGTGCGCCGGGCTGACCTTCGCGGAGCCGTAGACCGTGGGGCGAAGCTCGCCGTTGTGCTCGCCGCCTTCGAGGACGGTGCGGTCATCGATGTCCACCTCGTTCTCCGCGGAGTCCAGGCGACCGAGGAGCACCCGGCGCAGCTGATCATCGTCGGACAGCGGCACGCTCACGCCCTGCTGGGCCAGGGCGGTCTGCCGGGCGATGGCGTCCTCCGGGTTGAAGCCCAGCTTCACCAACGCGCGCCGGACCTCGTCCATGTTGCTCAGGTCAATCTGAACCGCGTCGCCCTTCCCCCGGGCCAGCCCGGCGCCCGCCAGCGCCTCCCGGCCAGCGCGGTCGCGGACCACCAGCGTGCCGTGCGCCAGCGTGTAGGCCAGCGGCACGGGCAGCTCGTCGTCCTTGCGCAGAATCAGGTTGGGGTTCTGCGCCGCCAGCTCCGCGCGCAGCAGCGGGGTCACCTCCAGGTCGCCGTTCCGGTCCACCGTCGCCTGGCCCAGGCACTGCGGCCCAGAGGCGGTCTGGATGGACGCGCGGGCCAGCTCTGCCAACGGGGCGCCCCGGCCGTCCAGCCGCGCGGCCGGGAAGCGCTGCGCCAGCTCGCCCAGCGTCACCGGGCGCCCGACGGCGTTGGCGATGGCCACGACGTCGGTCCGGCTCAGCGACTGCTTGGCGAGGAAGCCGGGCAGGGCCGGCGCCGGCGCGGAGGCGGCGAATTGGTCGACCGGACCGGCCGGAGGCTGGGGCGCAGGACCGGCAGGCGGGGGGTTGGAGGGGGTGACGGGAAGGGAAATGACGCGGGGGGAAAGTTCCGCAGGGATGGCCATGTGTGCTCCTTCCCTGGGTTTTCACGCTTGCGACATATTCGTTGCCTGCCTCTCTTTGGGCGCAACGCTTGTGGACCGCGTAAGTGCGCATCATGGCTAAGCAATTGCGTTGACTCACCTCCGGAGGCCTCCCTATAAGGCCGCTCGTCTGCCAGGAGGATGTCAAAGTTCGTGAGCACGTTCGCGCTGGACCAGGTCGCGGCGAAGTTTCCGGAGAAGGTGGTCTCGCGGTACGCGGACCGCGGCGGCGGGCAGTGGGGAGTGATCGCCCCCGAGGGCATCCGGGACGTGGTGAGCCTGCTGAAGAATGATCCGGCGCTCGACTTCAAGCTCTTCCTGTCGATGGACGCGGTGGACCGGCTGCTGCTGCCGCAAAACGACCCGCGCTTCGAAGTCGTCTACTTCCTCTATTCGGTGAGCCGGAACGAGCACGTCCGGCTGAAGGTCCAGGTGAAAGAGGACGTGGCGGAGCTGCCCTCCATCACCTCCATCTTCCAGGGAGCGAACTGGTTTGAACGGTTCGTCTGGGACTTCTACGGCATCAAGTTCACCGGCCACCCGGACCTGCGCCGGATCCTCCTCTACGAGGAGTTCAAGGGGCACCCGCTGCGCAAGGACTACGCGCTCCGCGAGCGCCAACCGCTCATCCCGGAGCGGCCGATCAAGGACCTCTTCCGCGGCCCCGGCACCAGCGGCGCGCTCTGACGCTACGAGAACTCTGACACTCCGAGAGACGATGGATACCCGTAAAGACGAGTTCGACCCGAACCCGGACGAGTCCGAGCTCGAGGCCCACCTTCGCGCGAAGCACATGGAGGTCAACCTCGGGCCCTCGCACCCCGCCATGCACGGCACTGTGCGGATGAAGGTGGAGCTGGAAGGAGAGACCATCGTCCGGGCGGATCCGGAGATTGGCTTCCTGCACCGCGGCTTCCAGAAGAGCTGCGAAAACGTCACCTGGACCCAGTGCCTGCCGTACACGGACCGGCTGAACTACGTCTCGTCGTTGATGAACAACTTCGGGTTCCTCAACGCGGTGGAACGGTTGATCGGCCTCGAGATCCCGGAGCGGGCCCAGTACATCCGCCTCATCGGCAGCGAGCTGCACCGGATGGCGGACCACCTCACCTGCGTGGGCGCGGTGGGGCTGGAGCTGGGCGGGTTCACGGCGTTCCTCTACGGCATTGAAGCGCGCGAGCTCATCGTCGACCGGATCACCGAGCTGACCGGCGCGCGGCTCACCACCTCCTTCGGGCGCGTGGGCGGGGTGAACCGGGATCTGCCGGACGGCTGGATTGAGAAGGTCAGCAAGACGCTCGACAAAGTCCGGACGCTGGCGGACGAGGTGGACACGCTGCTCACGCACAACCGGATCTTCGTGGACCGGATGCGCGGCACCGGGGTCATCACCACGCAAGACGCGCTGGACTTCGGCTTCACCGGCCCCTGCCTGCGCGCGTGCGGCATCAACTACGACATCCGCAAGGCCAAGCCGTACTGGGTCTATGACCAGCTCGAGTTCGACGTCCCCATCGGGCAGAACGGCGACAACTTCGACCGCTACCTGATGCGGATTGAGGAGCTCAAGCAGTCAGAGAAGCTGCTGCGGCAGGCGCTGGCGAAGATTCCCTCCGGCCCGGTCATCCTCGACGACTGGCGGATTGTGCTGCCGCCCAAGCCCGAGGTGTACGGGACCATTGAAGGCCTGATGGCGCACTTCAAGCTGGTGATGGAGGGCATCCAGGTTCCCCCGGGCGAGGTCTACGACAGCACCGAGGCCGCCAATGGGGAGCTGGGCTGGTATCTGGTGAGCGACGGCACCGGCCATCCCTACAAGGTCCACGTGCGCGCGCCCGGGTTTGCCATCCTCTCCGGCGTGCCCCGGATGATCGAGGGGAAGATGCTGGCGGATCTCGTCCCCACGTTCGACACCATCAACATGATCGGCGGCGAGGTCGAACAGTGAGCGAGAACGACAGCAAGAAGCCCTCCGGCGAGGGCGGCAAGCCAAGCGCCGGCGGTCCCGCCCCGGGTGGCGCGGCCACCGCGACCGGCCCCGGCACCCCAAACGAGCCGCCTGCCCCCTCCACGACGTCAGGTCCCCGCGCGGGCCACGAGGCGCAGCCGCCGGCCGCCAAGCCCCCTCCCCCCGCCGGCCCGCCGAAGCCGCCGCCGCCGAAGAACCCGGGGTTCATCACCTGCACCATCGACGGCAAGGAAGTGGTGGTGAAGCCGGGGACCAACATGATCGAGGCCGCGAAGTCTGTCGGCTCGGAGATCCCCTACTACTGCTACCACCCGCGGCTCTCCATCGCGGCCAACTGCCGCATGTGCCTGGTGGAGGCCTCCAACGCGCCGAAGCTGGTGCCGGCCTGCCAGACCTCGCTCGCCGAGGGGCAGGTGGTGAAGACCAACACCGCCAAGGTCCAGGAGCAGCAGCGGTCGGTGATGGAGTTCCTGCTGCTGAACCACCCGGTGGATTGCGCCATCTGCGACCAGGCGGGCGAGTGCAAGCTGCAGGACTACTACATGCGGTACAACCACCGGCCCTCGCGGCTGGAGGGCGGGAAGGTCCTCAAGGACAAGCGCAAGATCCTCGGCCCGCTGGTGGTGCTGGACCAGGAGCGCTGCATCCTCTGCACCCGCTGCGTGCGATTCATGGATGAGGTTCCCAAGCAGCCGCAGCTGGGCGTGTTCAACCGCGGCTCGCACGAGCGGATTGACACCTTCCCGGGCGCGCCGCTGGACTCCAACTATTCGGGCAACACCGTGGACATCTGCCCGGTGGGCGCGCTGCTCAACCGGGACTTCCGGTTCCGGGCGCGGGCGTGGTTCCTCTCCGCGGCGCCGTCGGTCTGCACCGGATGTTCGCGCGGCTGCAGCACGTTCGCGGACTTCTTCGGGCAGGACGCCTACCGCTACCGCCCGCGGGAGAACGAGGCCATCAACAAGAGCTGGATGTGCGATCAGGGCCGGCTCTCATACAAGTCGCTCAACGCCGGCCGCGTGCTGGCCGCCGCCGTCGGGCGCGGCGAGGACCGCCGCGAGGCCACGGGCGCCGAGGCGGTGGCGCAGGCGGCGAAGAAGCTGCAGCCCCTGGTGGGCAGCAGCGGCCTGGCGGCGCTGGTCTCCCCGCTGCTGTCGAACGAGGAGCTGCTGGCGACGCTGACCTTCCTCAAGCAGACGCTGCAGCTGACCACCGCGTACGTGGGCGGCCGGCCCGAGGGCCTGGGCGACCACTTCCTGATGACCGCGGACAAGAACCCCAACCGCAAGGGGCTGGAGTGGATTGCGGCGGGGCTGGGCGTGACGCTGCGGCCTTTCCCGGAGCTCCTCTCCGGCATCCGCGGTGGGTCCATCAAGGCGCTCTACGCGGCGGGCGGCGAGCTGCCGGATCTCATCGCCTTCAACAACGTGGCGCCCGGGCTGGAGCTGCTCGTCGTCGCGGCGATGAACGAGGGCGCGCTGGCGGAGAAGGCGCACGTGTTGCTGCCCGCGGCCACGCACGTGGAGGACGAGGGGACGTTCACGCAGCAGGACGGCATCACCCAGCGCTTCCGCCGCGCCTACCCGCCGAAGGGCGAGAGCCAGCCGCAGTGGAAGTGGGCGGCAGAGCTGACGCGCGCGTTGGGCGGGACCGCGGCGTACGGCAACTCGCGCGAGGTCTTCCGGGACCTCAAGGCCGGGGTGCCGGAGCTGGCCTCCTATGAGTGGGACAAGAACGCGCCCATCGCGCAGCGCAAGCCGGGGTTGAACCCGCTGCCGGCCGCGGCGGATGGGCGCCCGCCGGGCTACCGCGAGTTCGGCGTGCCGCGCGTGAAGGGGATCTGATGAACCGACTGATCGCAGTCTTCACCGGCATGTTCGCCATCGTGGCCGCCCTGTTCGGCGGGATGGTGGCCGCCTACTGGCTGGGCTTCCTGGCGGAGGGCGCGCGCCCGGGCGGCGCCCGGCTGACCAACATGCTCGTGCTGATGCTCGTCTTCGTGATGATCATCGCCACGCTGCTCACCCTGGCCGAGCGCAAGTGGAGCGCGCTGATGCAGGACCGCGTGGGCCCCAACCGGGCGCGCATTGACCTGCCGGGCCTGCGAAACCGGGCGCTCGGCGGTCTGCCGCACATCGCCGCGGACGTCCTGAAGATGATGACGAAGGAGTCCTTCGTCCCCGCGGCGGCGAACAAGTTCCTCTTCAACCTGGGGCCCATCCTGGCCTTCGCCCCGGTGTTCGCGCTCTTCGCCATCATCCCGGCGGGCCCGACCATCGACCTGAACGGCCGCACGGTCCCGATGGTGGTGGCGACGCCGGACTTCGGGCTGCTCTACATCTTCGCCATCGCCTCCCTGGCGGTGTACGGCACGTCGCTGGCGGGGTGGTCCTCGAACAACAAGCTGGCGCTCCTGGGTGGCGTGCGCGCCTCCTCGCAGATGATCAGCTACGAGGTCGCGCTCGGGCTCTCGCTGGTGGGGATGATGATCTGCTTCTCCACCGTCCAGCTCCCGGAGATGGTGGACGGGCAGGCGCGCTACCTCTGGCACTGGCGGTCCGGCGCCTTCGGCATTGGCATCCCGGCCTGGGGCATTTTCATCCAGCCGCTGGGGTTCATCCTGTTCTTCGCGGCGGCCTTCGCGGAGACCAAGCGCGCCCCGTTCGACGTGCCTGAAGGCGAGTCGGAGATCATCGGCTACTTCGTGGAGTACTCGGGCATGCGCTTCGGCATGTTCATGATCTCCGAGTTCGTGGAGGTGGTCGTCCTCTCCGGCGTCATCGTGGCCGTCTTCTTCGGCGGCTATCACCTGCCGTTCGGGGAAGGCTGGCTCTCGCAGCGGGCCGTCTTCCGCGACAACGCCTGGCTCTGGGGCGCGACGATGGGCCTGGTGTTCTGGCTGAAGGTCCTGGCGCTCTGCTGGGTTCAGCTGGCCATCCGGTGGACGTTCCCGCGCTTCCGGTACGATCAGATTCAGACCCTGGGCTGGAAGATCCTCCTCCCCATTGGCCTCATCAACGTCTTCCTCACCGGCGCGCTCATCCTCTGGGACGGGACGCTGCGGACGTTGGCGCTGGTGGGCTTCGCGGAGATCGCCATCGTCGTGGCGCTCTCCCTGTCGCGCAAGGCGCCGCGCGCCGCCGCCGCGCATGGTCACGCCGCGGCCCACGGTCACGCCGCGGCGGCACATCCTCACTAGGGCTCCACCACCCATGGCCTACAACGCGAGTCAGGATCCCACCCAAGACATCCGTGAGCGGATGTACCTGCCCGAGCTGCTGCGCGGGCTCGCCATCACCACCAAGCGCTTCGTGCGAAACCTCTTCGGCGCGCGCGACGTGAACTCCAGCGTGGTGGACCGCAAGGGCACCAGCCTCATCTCCACGGTGGAGTACCCCGAGGAGAAGATCCCCTACCCGCCGGGCTACCGGGGAACCCACCGCCTGGTCCCCCGCGAGGACGGCAAGCCCCGCTGCGTCGCTTGTTACATGTGCGCCACCATCTGCCCGGCGCAGTGCATTTACATCGAAGCCGGCGAGTACGACCCGGGCGACACCGCAGCCGAGTCCCGGGTGATTGAGAAGTTCCCCACCCAGTTCGTCATCGACGAGCTGCGCTGCATTGTCTGCGGCCTGTGCGTGGAGGCGTGCCCCAAGGACGCCATCCGGATGGACACCGCGGAGCACCCGCTGCCCGAGTACAACCGCCAGGGCTTCGTCTACGACATCCCCAAGCTGCTGCGCGGCGCGCCGGTCATCCACCCCTCGGACCCCTGGTACAAACGCGAGGGCTCAGAGGCGCCGGAGCACGTCCACAAGGAAGCGCACACCCGGATTGGCGAGGGCTTGACCCATCCCAAGCTCCCCTCGGGCGAGCACTCCGGGCCGCGCACCGTCGTGAACACGGACAACCCCATCCCCATCATCCGTTTCCTCAAGTAGCGCCCCGCCGATAATTGTTGTCGGCGTTGGTGGGCAGGCGTGGAAGGATTCGCCACCCATGGCGCCCACCCGGCTGACCACTGCGCAGAGCTTGATGCTCGTCTTCCGCAGCTGGCGGGTCGCCTCGAACGCGCTCCTCTCGCTCTCGTCCGGCATGCCGCTGGGGCTCATCTGGTTGATGGTGCCCTCGTGGCTCACGCTCAAGGGCGTGGACATCAAGACGGTGGGCATCCTCTCGCTCATCCAGGCGCCGTGGGGTTTCAAGTTCCTCTGGTCGCCGCTGATGGACCGCTACCGCCCAAAGTTTCTGGGCGACAAGCGCGGGTGGATTGTCATCTGCCAGGTGCTGCTGGCGGCCTCCACCGGGCTGCTCGCGGCGTGGGCCAGCAACCCCACGGTGGGGATGGTCACCGCGCTGGGCCTGCTCATCGCCTTCGCCTCCGCCTCGCAGGACGTCGCCATCGACGCGTACGCGGTGGAGTCGCTGCGGCCGGAGGAGCACGGCGCAGCGGTGGGATCCCGCGTGGCGTTCTACCGGGTGGCCATGTGGTGGAGCGGCAACATCGCCATCTCGCTCGGGCCGGTGATGGGGTGGGAGACGACCATCGCCATCCAGGCGGTGCTCTACCTCGCGCTGGTGCCGGTCACGTTTCTGGCGCCCCGCGCCGAGGTGGAGTCGGCGCCGCCCAAGTCTCTGCGGGAGGCGGCGTGGCTGCCGTTCGTCGGCTTCGCGCAGCGGCCGCGGTCGCTGGAGATCATCGGCTTCCTCCTCCTCTACAAGCTGGCGGACAACCTCGCGCAGACGCTGCAGCGCCCCTTCCTGCTGCAAGTGAAGTTTGACCCGGCGGACGTGGGCGTAGGCACCGGCGTGGTGACGCTCATCGCGACGGTCGGCGGCACGTTCCTCGGGGGGCTGTTGACCGGACCCCTGGGCGTGGGGCGCGCGCTCTGGCTGTTCGGGTTCCTCCAGGCCATCTCGAATCTGGGCTACGCCATCGTCGCGCAGATGCGGCCGGATCTCGCCGTTCCGGTCACGTTCATGGACCGGTCCGTGATGTACGTGGCGATGGCGGTGGAGGCGGGGACGTCCGGGATGGGCACGGGCGCGTTCAACGTCCTGCTGCTGCGGCTGACGGAGAAGCGCTTCTCCGCCACACAGTACGCGTTGCTCTCCAGCATCTTCGGGCTGGGCCGGCTGGTGGCGGGGCCGATTGCGGGCATCGTGGTGGACTCGGTGGGGTGGCGCAGCTTCTTCCTGTTCACCCTGGTGTGTGCGGCCCCGGGGCTGTTCATGCTCCAGCGCTTTGTCCCCTGGGGCAGCCGCGACATCCCAGAGCAGGAGGTGGACAGCTCGCTCCAGCTCTCGACGGCAGCCCCCCTCTCCCGGGGAGGGCTGGTGGCCCGCGCCAGCCTGGGGCTCCTGTGCGGAACCGCGCTGGCGATGCTCACCAACGCGCTGCTGGCGGCGCTCAAGGCGGTGCGAGGCGGGGCGCGGTTCGACCTGACCCCCCCGCTTCAAGCGCTGCTGCACCCCGCCACGCCCAGCCAGTACATCGACGCGATTGGAAGCCTGCTCTTCGGCCTGGTGGTGGCGCTGGGGGTCGCGGCCTACGTTGCCGCACGCCGGGGACCGGTCACCGCGCTGCGCACCGGGTAGCGGGGCGGCGGCTGCTTTCCTTCGCGGGGCGAATGCCCATACCGTCGACCGCGAATGAAGAAGTACCGGGTGTCGGTCTGCAAGGGACCGGATTGCAGGCGGAGCGGTTCGGATCGCGTCTACGCGGCGCTGACCGCGAAGATCGGCGAAGCGGGGCTGGCCCCGCGCTGCGAGCTCTTCCGCGGCGGGTGTTATGGGCTCTGTCACCTCGGGCCCAACGTCGTCATCCGCGAGAACACCGGGAAGCCGAGGGACCCGCTGTCGCGGGACGACTTTCAGTTGATTCACCGCGACGGCGAGGTTCACTACGACGCGATGACTCCGGAGAAGTTGGGCGAGGTGGTGGGGGAACACCTCGGGCATGACCGGCCGGTGGAGGCGCTGAGATCCACGGGCGAGGAGCGCCCGGCGAAAGCGCCGCAGAAGCCGTAGTACGAGCCGAACCCGCTCCCCTTCCCCTCCCCGGGCCCGAACGCTTACGCGAACGCGAACGCGGCAACGAAAACCGAACCCGAGAGACCAGATCCCGAACCCCGAACCCCGAACCCGAGAAACCAGATCCCCGAGCCCCGAACCCGAGAAACCAGATCCCCGAGCCCCGAACCCGACCAGCACTTCGCTCGGCACCACTACGCAGCGCGGCAGAGAAGCTCACGCCCCTGTCCGATTCCGGCGGCGCCACCTCTCAGGCTAGGTTCCGGCCGCCATGGCCACTCCCCCTGACGATGCGCTGCTAACGCAGCTGCGAGAGCTCACCACCGCGTTCCTCAAGCAGCCGCTGACCACCCGCGCCGAGCCCGCCTCGAAGCTCGAGGCCTGCATGGCCGAGGTCGACAAGCGCGCCCTCAAGCCCACCGCGCCGGTGGTCCGCGCGCGCTCAGTGCTCGCCTGGTGGAAGCTGGCCTCCGCCCTGCCGCAGCCAAACGGAGGGCTCGAGGCGCTGGAGAAGGCGTTCCGCACGTCCATCCCCGAACCCCTGCGAGGGCACTGGAGCTCTGCCCTCCGAGAGAGCGGCCCGCTCCGGGACGACGTGGAGCTCCTCAAGCTGTCGCCACCGGACAACCTGGTGAGCCTGGCCGAAGCCCCGTGGCAAGCGGTGGGAAGGCGGGGCCGAGCCCAGGGCGCCCTGCCCTTCCTCCCCTTCGCCACCCGCCGCGGCGTCCGCATCTTCGCGCTGGACCTGAACCAGCCCCCCAGCGGAGGCGACTTCCCGGTCGTCACCTACTTCGCCGAGCGCCCGGAGCCCACGCCCGTGGCGGACAGCTCCGCGGCCTGGTGCTCCGACTGGCAGAAAGCGCCCCTCTCCGTCGCCCCGGCGCTGGAGGCGCCAGGGAAGCCCACACCCAAGGAGGCCGCGCTCGTCGCCGAGATTCGCGGCAAGACCCAGGCGCGCGGCCTGACGATGGGCCCGACGGTCTCGGCGGAAGACCTGAACGGAATCGAGACCCGACTGGGCGTACGCCTCCCGCCCGGCTTCCGCGAGTTCGTGCTCCAGGTCGGCACGCAGCCGCCCGGCCCCTGGGAGCAGGCGGAGGGTTGGCTGGGGAGCCCGGCGCGCAACCTCTGGCGGCCTTTTCCTCTGACCGAGGACCAGGAGGTGGACGTCGAGCTGGATCCCGAGGAGGAGGCGTTTCTCTTCGACGGCCTGCTGCACCTCGGCATCAGCCAGGGCGCGACGTGGATGCTCGTAGTGACGGGCGCGGCGCGAGGTGAGCTCTGGGTGACCGGAGACGAGGGGCTGCGCCGCGTGGGCCCATTCCTGGAGACGTACCTCGCCGCGCTCGACAAGGGCGACATCCCAGGCGGCGGGTGACGTTCTAGCGCTCGCGCGGCTCGTGCAGCCCGTCCCAGTCCGCGGGCGGGGGCCAGGCGACGTGCTGGCGGCAGCGGGTGACGTAGAGCGCGGAGACCGTGTCGTTGAACTTCGCCACGCAGCTGGCGAAGAGCTCCAGCGCCTCGGCGAACTTGCGCTCCTGGTACGCGGTCATCGCAGGGAGAAACACCTCCAGCAGCGCCATCCGTTCGGCGGGGACCGCGCCGCGCTGGCCGAGCAGCTCGAAGACGCGCACGCCGCCCTGAGATCCGCGCAGACGGACCCGGTCCACCTCGCGGAACACGTACCCCTCTGACGCGGCGCTGGCCGTCGCCTCGCTCACCAGCACATAGGTCCCGTAGACGCGGTTGGCGCCCTCGAGCCACCAGGAGAGGTTCACCGCGGCGCCGGTGGCCGTGTAGTTCGACTTGTGGCCGCTGCCCATGTCGCCCACCACCACCTGCCCGCTGGCGAGCCCGGCACGGAACTCGATGGTGTAGCCGAAGCGCTCCTCCCAGTCCTTCTGCCGGCGCGCCAGTGCGTCCCGCATCTTCAGGGCGCTGCGGCAGGCCAGGCTCGCGTGCTGCGGCGTCCGCACCGGCGCGCCCCAGAAGGCCATCAGCGAGTCGCCCATGTACTTGTCGACCTGGCCCTGGTTTCCGCGGACCACGCCGGTCATCTCCGTGAAGAACTCGCCCAGCAGCTCCACGGAAGAGTCCGGGTCCAGCGACTCAGACATCTTCGTGAAGCCGTCGATGTCGCAGAAGTAGACCGTCATGTCGCGCCGCTCAGGGCGCATCAGGGTGAGGTCTCTGCGCACGCGCCGCACGACGTCTGGCGCGACGTACCGGCCCAGCAGCCGCGAGACGAACTCCTTCACCTCGCGCTCGGTGCGCGCGGCGTAGACGGTGGTGAGCGCGAACGCGGCGGACATCGCGCCCAGCGGGCCCACGATGGCCAGCCAGAGCTGCTGGCTCAGGAACAGGTGGCGGCAGAAGTACACGTACGCTGCGCCCGCCATCGCCAGGCTGGCGAAGTACGTGAGCGCGCCCATCAGCGACCGGAAGCGGCCGCTCAGGGTGAGCGCGAGGAAGGCGCCCAGGAACGCGCAGGCGAAGGTCGCGGCGAGATCAAACCGCCGCTCCGCGCGGCGGATGCCCTTCGATTGGAGAATGTCCACCAGCGCCTGCCCCTGGATGGCGGCCACTGGCACGCGCTCTCCGATGGGCGTTCTGCGGAAGTTGGTGGTGTACGAAGAGGTGTCCGCGAGCACCACGATCTTGTCCTTGAGCTCGTTGTCGTGCCGCGGCGGCTGAGAGGACAGGCGATGGGTGAGGTTCTGCACCAACCGCCACGCGGAGAGGTCTCTGCCAAGAGAGCCGCGCGAGCCGCGCCCCGCTTCCGGCGAATCCCACTGGACCAGCGAGAAGCCGGTCTCGTCCATCGGCACGCTCAGCGTGTCGCCGATGTGCAGGCGCTCCCCGTCGTAGCGCAGCGTCCGCGTGCCGGCGCGCTGCATGGCCGCGGCCAACGCCAGGGACGGCAGGAGGTGCGGCGTGCCGTCGATGGGGTAGTTGACGAGGTGGGGCACCGCTCGGATGCGCCCGTCGGAATCCGGACGCAGCCGCCCGCTGCCGTACGCGCTTCGCTCTCCCAAGAGCGGAGCCACCGGCGGTTTGAGCGATCGCGCGAGCAGCAGCCCCTCCGGCCGCAGGCCCTCCACCCGGACTTCGCTCAGCGAGACGAGCAGCCGCTCTGCGTTGAAGCGGTAGCGATCCGGCCCCGCGCCCTCCGAGGAGGGGCGCTGCCGCAGCTCCGGCGCGTCCTTGAGGTTCCACTGCTGCGCGACGGTGCGCGCTTCGTCGTCCCCAAGCACACCCGCGTAGACGCGCACCCGCTTGCCGTCCGGGATGACATACGCGGGCCGGCCGTCCGCGAGCACCCGGCGCACGAGATCTCTCGCCTCCGGCTCCGCGGGGCGATCTCCGACGAGGAGCAGCCAGGGAAACACGGGCGGAGTCACCGGCGGCGGCGGCTCGCCCGACCAGCCGAACGAGAGGACCGACCGGCCCGGCCGCGCGTCCAGCTGCCGGCGATAGCCCTCGTCATCGGCGCGCAGCACGCCCTTCTCCCGCTTGCTGCCCTGCTCTGAGACGCCGAGCGCCTCCGGGGCCACGCAGGTGCGGGGGCTCAAGTCCGGATGTTCGAAGTCGAGCAGCACCCAAGACGCGCCCTCG
Organism: Myxococcaceae bacterium; assembly: GCA_044230055.1. Taxonomy (GTDB): domain Bacteria; phylum Myxococcota; class Myxococcia; order Myxococcales; family Myxococcaceae; genus JBGART01. Next base: position 58,440 of record JBGART010000020.1, read on the forward strand.
CGCTCCGCCTGCTCGAAGAGGCTGCCGAGGAGCGTGCGGGACCACGGCTGGATGGCCAGCGTGGGGTCATCGCTCTGCCGCCCGTGGGCCACCGCCTCCTCGTCGACGGCCACCACCACCACGTCGTCGGAGGGCTGCGCCGCGCGCGCCAGCTCCCGCACGCGCCAGTCGTACGTCTGCAGCTCCACGCCCTCCAGCCACAACCTCAGCTTCTGGGCCAGCGTCCGGTCGGACGAGCCCGTCTCCTCCTGCACCCGACGGGGGACGCGGAAGTACACCAGCCCACCCACCAACGCGCCGAAGAGCGCGCCCTGCGCCAACGAAAAGGCCAGTCGGCCGAGGAACCTGCGCGCAGCGGACTGTGGGTGGGGCCCTGGCACGAGCGCAGGAAGATATCGCCCTTCTGAACGCCGCCCAGTTCCTTCTAAGCTTGAGTGGCAGCGGGCGGCCGGCCGCTCCCGAAGGATCCACCCATCCCATGCGAAAGCTCCGACTCGCCTTGGCGGCGCCGCTCCTCCTCACCCTCGGCGCCGGCGCCTGTGACCTGACCAAGCAGATCACGGCCCAGAAGGTGATGGTGGCGACCCTCTTCTCTACGCCGGCCATCGACGTCAGCCCCGCCGCCTTCTCCGCGTACGACGGCGGCGCCCTCCCCGCGGACGCCGGGTTCTCCAGCGACGCCGGCGCCCTCACCCTGCCGCCCCAGACCGCCGCCTACGTCTTCCTGGGGCAGCGCGAAGGCCAGAGTCTGGACAAGGCGCCCACGCCGGTCACCGGCGCCACCGTCACCGTCACGCCTTCTGGCGGCGCCGCAGCGACGCTCAAGGATGAGGGAAGCGGCAACTACGCGAAGACCAGCCTCGACGACATGAGCTTCACGTATCAAGGCGGCGCGACCTACGCGTTCAGCGCCACGGTGGCCGGAGAGACCTTCGTCGGCGAGGTGACCGACAGCCCGCCACAGGAGCGGATCAGCAAGTTCCACCCACCCGAGGCACCCAACGGCTACCTCTCGCTGGCCGCGGGCTCGCCGCTGACCTTCACCCGGACGCCCGCGGTGGCCGGAAAAGAACTCAACATCGGCTTCGTCACCGTCTTTCCCGTGAGCAACGACGGCCAGCGCGGCCAGCCCACGTACACCAACGTCCCCCAGACACCGCTGGACTTCCTCAAGCTCATCGCCGTGCCGGTGGACTGGAAGCAGACGACGGTGACCGTGCCCGGGAGCGCCTTCCCCAACCGCGACAGCAACTACGTCGTCCTCTTCAACTCCGTGAAGTCCGGCGGCGCGAAGTCGAACAACCTGTTCATCGGCTCCGCCATCCTCGTCGGAACCGCCGAAGTCGGGCTCGTCCGGACGCAGAAGTAAAGCGTCAGCTCTTGCCGTAGCGGATGGCCTGCGTGGTGACGGCGACCATGATCGCCGCCGCGGCCACGAGGATAAGGCCCAGGATGGTGGAGTCAGGCATGGGGGGCGCCTCCTTCGAAACGAGGTGTGCATCGCCCGCCCTGCATGCTCGACGGCCCGCTCGCTTTTGCGCCGCTGCCCGGGTAGTGAGGCGCGCATGAGCCCCACCCTTGTGGCCGCACCCCTGCACCGCTGGCGCTTCTTCCGCGCGGGCGGATTTGATCAGGTCGTCCTCGAGAGCGGAGAGGACCTGGCCTCGCTCGGGCAGCTGGACCAGAAGCTGTGGGTCGCGCTCGCCTGCCCCACCGTCGGCCTGGAGTTCGACGCGCGCACGCTGGAGCTGGTGGACGCGGACAAGGATGGCCGCATCCGCGCGCTGGACATCATCGGCGCCTGCCAGTTCGCCACCCGGGTGCTGGCGCGGCCGGATGACCTCCTGCTCTCCCGCCCGGAGCTCCCCGTCGCCGCCATCCGCGCGGACACGCCGGAGGGAAAGACGCTGGCTGACGCGGCGCGGGCCATTCTGGAGAACCTGGGCAAGGCGGACGCGGCGGCGCTCAGCGTGGCGGACGCGACCGCCGCGGCGAAGGCGTTCGACCAGTCCGCGTTCAATGGGGACGGGATAGTGCCTCCGGAGTCCGCGCCGGACGCGGCCGCGCGGCAGGCGCTGGAGGAGCTGCTGGCCACCGTCGGCGGCGAGCTCGATCGCAGCGGCAAGCAGGGCGCGTCGAAGGCGAAGGTGGAGGCGTTCTTCACCGAGCTGGGCGCGTATGTCGCCTGGTTAGGGAACATCACGCCGGAGGCCATGCCGCTGGGCGACCAGACCGGCCCCGCGGCGGACGCGGTGGAGGCGGTGCGCGCGAAGGTGGATGACTACTTCGCGCGCTGCCGGCTGGCCGCGTTTGACGCTCGCGCGATGATGGCGCTCAACCGGGAGGAGAAGGAATACCTGGGCCTGGCGGCGAAGGACCTCTCCATCACGGCGCAGGAGGTGGCCCCGTTCCCGCTTGCGCGCATCGAGGCCGGGCGGCCGCTGCCGCTGATCGAAGGGCTCAACCCGGCCTGGAGCGACGCGGTGCGGACGCTCGCCACCGCCGCGGTGCGCCCGCTGCTGGGCGTCGAGGCGCCCCAGAGCCTCACCGAGGCGCAGTGGCAGAGCCTGGTGGAGAAGCTCAAGCCGCACCTCGCGTGGCGCGCGGCGAAGGCGGGGACAGCCGTGGCGAAGCTGGGGACCGACCGGGTCCGGGCGCTGCTCGCCGGGGATGCGAAGGCCCGGCTGCTGGCGCTGGTGGAGCGGGACGCCGCGCGCAAGCCGCTGGCGGACGCGGTCGAAGCCGTGGAGCGCCTGGTGCGGCTGAACCGGGATCTGCGCACGCTCTGCAATAACTTTGTTTCGTTCCGCGAGTTCTACCTGCGGAAGGACAAGGCCATCTTTCAGGCCGGGCGCCTCTACATTGACCAGCGCAGCTGCGACCTGTGCATCCGCGTGGATGACATCGCCAAACACGCCGCGCTCGCCCCGCTGTCCCGGACGTACATCGCCTATTGCGAGTGCGTGCGCCGCGGGGGCGGAGAGAAGCTGCTGATCGCCGCCGCGGTCACCGATGGGGATTCGGACAACCTCGCGGTGGGACGCAATGGCGTGTTCTACGACCGCACCGGCCGCGACTTCGACGCCACCATCGTGAAGATTGTCGACGGGCCGATCAGCGTCCGGCAGGCGTTCTGGGCGCCGTACAAGCGGCTTATCCGCTTCATCGACGAGCAGCTCTCCCGGCGCGCAGCCGCCGCCGACGCCGCGGCGAACGAGCGGTTGCTCAACTCCGCCGGAGAGGTGGCCACGGCCGGCGAGACCGGCAAGGCGCCGCCTCCGCCCCCCGCGAAGCTCGACGTTGGGATGATCGCCGCGCTCGGCGTGGCCGTCGGCGGGATGACCGCGGCGCTGGGGGCGCTGCTGCAGGCGTTCTTCGGTCTGGGCTTCTGGATGCCGCTGGGATTCTTCGGGTTGATCTTCGGCATCTCCGGACCGGCGATGTTCGTCGCCTGGCTCAAGCTGCGGCGGCGGAATTTAGGCCCCCTGCTGGACGCCTGCGGCTGGGCGGTGAATGCCACGGCGCGGATGAACGTGCCGTTCGGCGGTTCCCTGACGCAGGTTGCGACGCTTCCTCAGGGCGCCCGGAGGGACCTCGCGGATCCGTTCGCGGAGAAGCCCATGCCGTGGAAGGCGTGGGCGGCGGTCGTGGTGCTCCTCGCCCTCATCGCCGGGTGGTACCTGGGGAAGATTGATCGGTTCCTGCCTCAGCCGGTCCAGCGAACCCATGTGCTCGGACCGATGGACGTGGCCGCGCCCGCACCGCCGTGAGGAAGGGTTGCGGGCCTCCGCTTCACCCTGCCTTGGGTGAAGCGCAGTGCAGTTGTCCTTGAGGGGGTCGGGATGCTCACGCACCGGTCGTGGGTGCCCAGATGTTCTCCGCGGCGCGAATTTCGCGACCTCGGTGGAGGCAGCGGCTTGTTTACAGTCCGTGGGAGCCCGCCAACAGACAAGACAGAGAAGCGTGGAACTCTAGTTATATAGATATAACTAGAGTTCCACACTTTGACTCAATCCACCTGAAACATGTATCGGAGCGCAGCGCCCCGGGCTCCCACAGCACAGGGAACGGCGCCGACTCCACCGAGGCGGGAGATTCGCGCCGCGGAGAACATCCGAGCACCCACGATCGGCGCGTGAGCATCCCGACCCCCTCAAGGATGACTGCACTGCAGACCATCGGGCCCATGCGAAGCGGCCGCCGCCGCGCTTCGCGATCCGTCGCTCAGCTGAGCTCCAGCCGGAGCTTCCCCTCCAGCTTCAGCCTGACGAGGTGACCGGCGAAGCGCTCGGCCTCCTCCGCCGTGAGCACGTTGCGGAAGTCTCGGCCGTCCGCGACCTCCACTTCCAGCACCACGCCGCGCGAGAGCAGCCGGAAGAGCCGGGGTTCAGGGGATGGCACCCACACCGGGATGAAACCTTTCACGGGGTGAACGCCGACCTCGGAGGACAACCGCGCCTGCAGCGCCGGCACGTCCGGTCGGGCGTCCCCGCCATCGCCCGCGTCGTCCGGGTACAGCAGCGTCGGGGGCTTGAGCGCGTCGTCAGTTGAGTCGTCTGAGAGAAACCCGTACCGGGATGGGATGGCGCCAGTGAAGAGCCGCAGCAAGAGCACGCTGTCGTCTGCGGTCACCCGCTCCACGTGCAGGATGGCTCGGCCACCGCCCAGCGTCCGGCGCAAGAGCCCGACGCGGGGCTGGACGCTCTTGAGGTAGCGGTCCACCCGCTCTGAGATGGCCGCGCGGAAGGTCTCCTCTGCCGAAGCGAAGGTTGCATCCTCCGCCTGGCGCTGATCGGCAAGCTCGCGCTGGGCGCGTTCCAGACGCGCCCTCGCCTCGCCCGCAAAGCCCTCGAGCCCGCCTTCCACACGCACCAGCGCTGTGTCCTGGCCAGCGGTTTGACCTGCCGCGCGGACCGCGCCGACGAGGAATGCGCCCTGCTCTTCAAGGCTCCGTGTGCGCTCTTCGTGCCTCGCTCGCGCGTCCGCGCGGCGCGCGCGGAGCTCCGCCCAGCTCTCGTAGGCCAACTCCAGCGTCTGAGATGCGCTCAGCTGCGCCAGCGCCGCCTCGGCGTCGGTTGCGCCCGAGCGCTCCAGGGGGTCAAGCGCGCTCGACGCCGGGGCCAGCGCGAGGGAGGAGGCGATGCCCTCTCCTCGCCCTCTGCTCTCTCCTCGCCCTCTGCTCTCTCCTCGCCCGCTGCTCTCTCCTCGCCCTCTGCTCTCTCCTCGCCCGCTGCCCTCTCCTCGCCCGCTGCTCTCCACCCGCCCGCTGCTGTCTCCTCGCCCGCCCCGACTCCGCGCGACCGCTGTGTTTTTTCCTGCGCGCCCTTCGCTGGGATTCGCCTTGGGCCGAGCCGTGCTCACGTTCGAGCGTGCGCTTCCAGCTCGCCCGACGCGCGGGTTCCCTTTGGGGCGTGCGCCGCTCGCCACTTCCCCACTGGCCGCCTTCGGACGGCTGCCGGCCCTGCGCTTCGCCTCGGGCCGCGCGCCGCGCGTGGTCTTGAGCCTTGCTCCCGCGCCTCCGCGATTCACCTTCGACGGCGTCCCGCCGGAGACGGCTGGCTGCGCCTTCAGGTCAGAACCTCGAGTGGCAGTGGGCCGCGCTGGGCGGGCCTTCTTCGTTGCGCGTGACCCGGCGCGCTTCGCGCCGGACCGGGTGGGAGGTGGGCGCTTCATCGGGCAGTCAGGCGATGAGTCTCCTTGGAGACCCACCCCTTGAGCGTGGAGGTCGCGGCCACCTTGGCACCGCGAACTGTCCGGACGGCGGCGCCGCGCACGGTCAACACACTCCCTTCGCGCCTGTCGGCGCAAGGCGAGAGTACGCATGCGGCGTGCGTGGGCACTGCCGACGTCTCGACTATGCGCCTGACGGCGCAACGCTCGACGCGAACGGAGTGGGACTCTCCTTCAGAGTGAGCTCTCCTTCCGGCGCGGCGCCTTCTTCCGGCGCGGCGCCCTCTTCCGGCGCGGCGCCCTCTTCCGGCGCGGCGCCCTCTTCCAGCGTGCGGCCCTGCTGAGGCTTGCGGCATGGCTGAATGCTACTGCACGCCCTCGAAGGTCACGACGCTGTCGTTGCCCAGGCCGGCGGCGTTGGCTTCGTCGGTATCCACATGCATGTCGAGGGCGTACTGGTCATTCACCCGGACCAGGACGTCGCCGAAGACCATCTCGCGGTCGCCCTCGGCGCGGACGCGGATGACGTTCTTGTCCCCCACCCCCAGGCGGCGGGCGTCGTCGGGGTGCATGTGGACGTGGCGCTGGGCGAGGATGACGCCTCGCTCGGTGGTCACGGTGCCCTTCGGGCCTCGCAGCGTGATGCCAGGCGTCCCATCGAGCTTGCCGGACTCACGGAGCGGCGGGCTGACGCCCAGGGCGATGGCGTCGCTCCTGGAGAGCTCCACCTGGGTCTCCTTCCGGAGCGGGTTGATGATGGCCACACGCTGGAGCTCCCCCTTCGGGCCCACCAGGTCCACCGTCTCTCGGCAGACGTACTGCCCGGGCTGGGAGACGGGGCGGCGGACGGAGAGCGCGTAGCCCTCGCCGAAGAGCGTGGCGCAGTGCTCCGGCGAAAGGTGCACGTGCCGGACGCTGACGCCGACAGGGATGGCGAAGCCGGAGACGCGGACGCGGGCGGCGGTGGGGCCGGCGATGGTGCGGACGACTTCGCGGGCGATCATCCGCTCCTCGTCCGTCGCCACGACCAGCACGCGCGTGGGCGCGCGCGGGGAGGCGATGTCCACCGCGCCGCCGCTCTCCCGGGCCTTGCAGCCGCGGTTGCGCTCGCCGTCCAGCACCACGCCCATGTACACGAGCCCGTCGCAGATGCGCTCTCGCACGGCGACGCTGTTCTCTCCAATCCCTCCGGTGAACACGAGCGCGTCCACCCCGCCCATCACCGCGGCGTACGCGCCCACATACTTCCGGATCCGATGGACAAACACCTCGATGGCCAGCTTCGCGCGGTCATGCCCTTCCGCGGCGGCGCGCTCGAGGTCGCGGAAGTCCGCGGAGACGCCGGAGAGTCCCAAGAGCCCTGACTTCCGGTTGAGCAGCTCATCCACCTGCTCCGGGCCCATGCCCATCCGCCCCAGCACGATTGCCAGCGCCGGGTCCACGTCACCGGAGCGGGTGCCCATCACCAGCCCTTCGAGCGGCGTCATCCCCATGGACGTCTCTACGGACTTGCCGCCGTCGATGGCGCAGACGCTGGCGCCGCCTCCCAGATGGCAGGTGATGAGCTTGAGCCGCGTGAGCTCCGTGCGCAGCACCTCGGCGGCCGAGGCAGCCATGAACTGATGGCTGGGGCCGTGGAAGCCGTACCGCCGCAGCCCGCGCGTCAGGTACAGCTCATACGGGACCGCGTACATGAACGCCTGCGGCGGAAGCTCTGCATGAAACGCGGTGTCGAACACCGCGACGTGCTTGACGCCGGGGAGGACCGCCTGCGCCGCTTCAATCCCCGCGAGGTTGGCCGGGTTGTGCAGCGGCGCGAACTGCGCGCACTCGCGGATGGTGGCCTTCACCTCCTCGGTGATGAGGCAGGGCCGGACCAGCTTCTCGCCGCCGTGAACCACGCGGTGCCCCACCGCGGCCAGCTCGCCCACGTCCTTCAGCGCGCCGCCCGGGCCGGTCAGCCGGGCGAGCAGGGCCTTGAGCCCCGCCTCCGCATCCGGGGCTGAGATCTTCTCCACCACCTGCGTGTCGCCGACGCGCAGGGTGTGCTGCGCGCCGGCGGATCCCACCCGCTCCACCACACCGCCGGCGAGCGGCGCCTCGGTGTCCATCTCGTACAGGTTGTACTTGATGGACGTGCTGCCGACGTTGATGACCAGGACTTTCATGGCCCGATGCTGGATCGAACCGGGCGGGCGCGTCGAGGACGGTGCGGGTCAGGCCTTCAACGCCGCCGCCAGCGCGTCCCGCAGCTCTTTGCTCTCGGGCGCGACCTTGCTGGGGAACGCGGCGACGACCTCTCCATCCTTCCCCACCACGTACTTGTGGAAGTTCCACCGGGGCGCGCCGTGCTTCTCGGCGAGGAACGTGTACACGGGGGACTGACCATCCCCGTGCGTCTTCACCTTCTGGAAGAGCGGGAAGGTCACGTTGTAACGGAGCGAGCAGAACTTCTGGATCTCCTCCGGCGTCCCGGGCTCCTGCTGGCCGAAGTCGTTGGACGGGAAGCCGAGCACCGCCACGCCCTTCGCCTCCAGCTCCTTGTGCAGCGCCTCCAGCCCGGCGTACTGCGGCGTGAAGCCGCACTGCGAGGCGAGGTTCACCACCAGCGCGACCTTGCCTTTGTACCTGGACAGGTCCACTGGCTTTCCATCAAGCGTCTGAGTCTTCAAGTCGAAGAGCGACATCCGTTGTCATCTCCAAAGACGGCGGGGTGTGTTGCCCTTGCTTCGGGCAACACGCTCACGGATGCAAGCGACGCGTTCTGAACCCTGAGGCGCGCGGGTGACGTCAGACGCCGCGGGGCGCGCGCTCGGAGTTGCTGCCCGTCGCCGAGGAGAGGCCCGGGAGCTGGTCCTGACCGCTCTGCAGGCGCTCGCGGAGATCATCCCGCAGCTCGCGGCCGGACTTGGGCGCCAGGAGCAGCCCCAGCCCGGCGCCCACCAGCACGCCCAGGCCGAACACGCCGATGGTGGGCAGGATGTAGTCCGCCGCGGAGCGCCGGCTCTGCAGCCCCAACACTTCCAACACATCGTCCTTCTCAAGACCCCTGAGGTTCTGGATCGACTTCCACATGGGACATCTCCTTCCGACGGTGAGCGATGCGTTGAAAGCCTAGAAGCCCTTGGGCACAGACCCGCCGGCGGCAGGGCCCGCGGTCGCGCCCTCCACCGTCTGGCGCCCCTGCGTGAAGCCGTCGAGCGCGGCCTCCGCCATGCCAATCAGCTCGTCCTTGACGAACGGGAGCGCTGCGAGCCGCACACCCAGCCGGACAATGCGCGCGGTCAGCGGCGTGAACAGCCCGCCTCCCAGCACGTACCCCACCCCGACTGCAGCGGCGATCATCCCGTACGGGTGGCGGTCCATCCGGCCCTTGATGTCCAGCGTGTCGCTCAGGTCGGTCACCGCGCCGCGCGCTTCAGACCACAGCTGCTGCGCGGAGCTGCCCATCTGATCCACGCGGTGGGCCACGCCGTGCTTCCCGTTGCCGTTCATGCCGTTCTGCCTTTCAGTCTGTTCCATGGCCTCTCCCTAGCGCCGCGAGGCGATCTTCCCGACCAGGTAGCCAAACGCCAAGGCGCCGATGAGGCAGGTGCCGGGACGCTCCTTGATGAACGACAGCACGCGGCCGTTCAGCTCCGACAGGTTCTGGCGCGCCTGGTCAATCTGGGGCGCCAGGCGGTCCTGAAGCTCCCGCGCGCGGTCCTGCACGTTGCCAACGGTGGATGGGCTCTCCATGACACGGACTCCTTGAAATGAGGGACCACAGACCTCGAAGACTAGCGACGACGATTTCCCAGCACGAACCCGAGCGCGAAGGCGCCCGCCACGAACAATCCGGGGCGCTCGCGGACCCATTTGCGCCAATCGGTGCCAATGGCCAGCTGCTGGCGCAACCCCACCACCGACGATTCAATCTGCTGCCGGGCGCGCTCGATGTCCGCCCGAACCTGCTCGGGCGTGCGCGGAGGCCGGCGCTCTGACTTCAGGTCGTTCATCTGCGCTCCACCGTGAGCAGCGGCCGTTCGCCCTGGCCGAGGAGCGGCTGCTCCGGCTTGGCGGTGAGGACGGCGGCGCTGCGGTTGATCTCTTCCAGCGTGTCGTCCAGCACCTTGTGGGACCTCAGGCGGGCGCTGGCGCGGTAGACGCCGAACGCACCGGCGACGACGTTCACCCCGCCGACGACAGCGAAGCCGCCGGCCGCGCCCAGCCACCGCGCCAGCCAGAGCGCGAGCGCCGCACACAGCAGCGCATACCCGACGAGGATGAAGGGGACGAAGGCGGCGATCTTCGCCACCTGCGTGGCCATCACCTTGGCGTCCTCGGCGAGCTCCAGCTTCGCCAGCGCGAGGTGCTCGGTGAGCAGCTTGCCCAGCCCGTCGGCCATCCGGGCGATCTCTCTGCCTACCCCCATGCCTTCCTCTGCCGTCGCGCTCATGGTCCGGGCCGCCAAGCTAGGCACGGGATCCCCCCACAACAACGGGCCCGTGAGCGGATTGGCGACTTTAAAACTGCAAGGAGCAGCTGACACCGCGCGACCGTCGCGGGCGAACCTTACTCCAGGAAACGACGCCGGGCGCTTTTAGCCTGTGAGCTCCACCGGCGCGGAGATCCGCGCAGGCTCCGCGATGGGCGTCGCACAGCGCATGACGAGCGGCAGGTGATCCGAGGCCCGCTTCGCCAGCGCGGACCGGTGCGCCCAGACTTGAAGCGGCTTCACGCCCGCGTCCACGAAGATCCGGTCCAGCCGCACGAACGGGAGCCGCGCATGGTAGGTGCGCACCCGCTTGCCCAGCAGCAGCGCCGCGTCGCAGATGGCCTTTCGGATGAGCGCCGGCACCTGCCCTGTCCACCAGTAGTTGAAGTCTCCACAGACGACCAGCGGGTCTGGGCGGACCGCCTCCTTGAGGATGTCGGACGAGAGCAGCAGCTCCTCCTGGGCCCGCCGTTCGCCGATGGACAGGCCCAGGTGGAGGCTGAAGACGTGCAGCCGCTTGTCCTCCGGCAGCCCGAGGTCGCAGCGCAGGGCGCCCCGCGGCTCCTTGCCGTTCACGGAGAGGTCGTAGTTGCGCGAGCTGAGGATGGGCAGGCGAGACAGGATGGCGTTCCCGTAGCGGCGCTCGTTGCGCACCACGTTCGGCCCGAAGGCCATGTGCATCCCCAGCTGCTGGGCGAGGTGCTCCGGGTGGTCCTCCTTCACGGTGCGGCCCCGGAAGTCGCCCACCTCCTGGAGGGCAATGACGTCCGCGCCAATCTCCGCCAGCACGTCGGCCACCCGATGGAGGTCGAACCGACCATCGGCGCCGATGCCGCTGTGGATGTTGTAGGAGACGAGCGTCAGCTCCACGAAGGCTCCTTGCGGTCAGGCCACCCTCATCCTGAGTCGCCGGCCCACGAGCTTCAAGGTCTCCACCGGAAGGAACAGAAGCCGGCGGGACGCGGCACTCAGCTCGCGGGCCGCGGTGAAGGCGGAGCGGGCATGCAGCTGGGCCAGGCCGCTCACTTCCCGCCACAGCGACGTCGCCGGCAGCGCCTCCGCCGCAGGGAGGCTGCCGATGGGGGCACCGCGGTGCAGCGGCGCGTCCGCGCGCGACGGGAGCTCCTCGTAGGGCTCCGGTGCCAGCTCGTCGTCCAGCTCCTCCTCGAGCGCCTCCTCCGGGTGCTCTTGCTCATGAAGCAGGCGCCGGGCCGCGAGCAGCTCGCCAGTCTGGGCAAAGCGCCTGCCGTAGTGGAGCGCCTCGCCGGCGGTCCCCGCTTCCCCGCCCATCCCCTCCTGGAGGTGCTGCTTCTCCTCGCTCTGGACGGCGCGGCTCACGTCATGCGACCGGGCCAGGTAGTGATCGAAGCGGTAGGTCCTCGGCATCCGTCGTCTCCTTTCGAAGCGGGTTGCAGTGCGAAACAAACGTAAGGCCGCCCCTGCCAAGGCACCCGGCCCGCTGGCCGCCAAGCGGCCGGGCTGACGACCGCTTTGTTCCTCCAGACACTTCGCCAGCTGCAGTAGGGTCTTGCGCCATCTTCGACCTGGGGATCCCCATGCGTGCCCTCTCCGCCTTGCTCGGTTGTTTGTCGACCGCGGCCGTCGCCGCACCCACGCAGCTGGCCGTCCCGAAAAACCGCCCGTACGACGTGTCGCACTACCGGATTGAGCTGCGGCTGCGCGAACGCGGCGCCTTCGAGAACCGGGCGCTCATCACCCTCAAGGCCAAGAAGCCGCTCGCCGCGGTCGAGCTGGACGCGTTCGGGCTGGACGTGAAAGGCGTCACGTTGGACGGGCAGAATGTGCCCTTCACGGTCAAGGACGACGTGAACACGCACACCGGCCTGCTCACGCTCAAGCCCGCCAAGGCGCTGGCGCCGGGCAAAGAGGTCCTCTTCCAGATCGACTACACGGGGACGCCCAGCAAGACGCCGGACACGGGGTTCTTCGCGGTGGCGCCCGAGGTGGAGGGCGGGCTGCCCTCGTACTTCACGATGTTCGAGCCGGAGGCGGCCCAGCAGTTCTTCCCCTGCAACGACGACCCGGCGGACAAGGCCACCACAGAGCTCTTCGCCATCGTCGACGGGCGCTACCAGGTGCTCTCCAACGGGAAGCTGGAGAAGGATGAGGCCTTCACTGCGGAGTCGCAGAACCTGCGGCGCGTCCACTGGATCCAGGACAAGCCCCACGCCACGTACCTCGTCCACGTGGCCATCGGCGTCTTCGACACGGTCAAGCTGACCGGCTCCGTCCCCGGCGCCATCCACGTCGCGAAGGGAAAAGGCCCGCTCACCTTCGTCGCGGCCGACGCCACCCCGGCGCTCATCACGTTCGAGTCTGCGTTCCTCGGCACGCCCTACCCCTGGGCCAAGTTCGACCAGGTGGGCATCCCCCACTTCTTCTGGGGCGGGATGGAGAACACCAGCCTCGTCGCGCAGCGCGAAGACATTATCGCGGCGGCCCACCCGAACGACCTGCTCAACCGCCCGCACACGGTGACCGTGGTGGCGCACGAGCTCGCGCACCAGTGGTTCGGGGACTACGTCACGCTGCGCTGGTGGAATGACACCTGGCTCAACGAGGGCTTCGCCACCTATCTCGAGACCAAGGCCGCCGCCGCGTACTACGAGAACGATTACGCCCTGGTGGAGCGCGCCAGCGGGCTGTTGGAGAAGTACTTCCGCCAGGAGCAGGGACCCAAGGCGCACCCGCTGCTGCTCAAGGGCGGCCTGCCCACCATCGCCGACGGCTTCGACGCCACCTCGTACAAGAAGGGCGGCGCGGTGCTCGACATGCTGGAGCTCCAGGTGGGCGAGGCTGAGCTCAAGAAGGCGCTCAAGGAGTACCTCGCCAAGTACGCCTACGGGAGCGCGACGTCGCAGGAGTTCTTCGCCACCGTCGCCAAGAGCAGCAAGAAGGACCTCAAGGCGTTCCAGGACGCGTGGCTGCTCAAGAAGGGCTACGCGATCATCCACCCCACGGCGAGCTACTTGGGCGACACGCTGACGGTGACGATCAACCAGAAGCCCGCGCACCCGGAGGAGAAGGGCGCGTTCCACTTCATGCTGCCGGTGGTGTTCCACCGGGAGAGCACGCCCTCGTACCACGAGGAGCGGCTCATCCTTGTCGACAAGCCCACCGTGTCCTTCAAGGTGAACCTCCCGGCCGCGCCGCAGTGGGTGAACTGGAACAAGGGGCTCAAGGCGTTGACCCGGGTGGAGACGGCCACGCTGGGCGAGCAGGAGTGGATCTACGCCGCGCGGTCGGATCCGGACCCTGTCTGGAGGATGCAGGCGCAGCTGGCGCTGCTGGGGGAATTGGTGAACCCGGACGCCAAGGAGCTGCTCAAGCCCACCGACGCGGCGATGAGCGCCATCCTGGACGGGCTGGCGAAGGACCCCTCGCCGTACGTCCGGCAGGCAGTGCTGGACCGGCTGGGGAACTCGGTGTTCTCGCGGCTGCCGTCGGAGCTGGGGCCGGTGGTGCTCGCGCTGGCCAAGCGGCCGACGGATCTCCCGGAGGACGCCATCGGCCTGGTCAAGGTCCGTGCCGCGGCGCTCGGGCTGCTGGGGAAGATCGACTACCCGGCCGGGCGCGAGTACCTCCACCAGGAAGTCCAGAAGACCGAGGTGGACTTCAACTTCGTGGCCGCCATTGCCACCGGAGTGGCCCGGCTTGGTGACTCGCAGGGGCTGGCCGCGCTGCGCGCGTTCATTCGCGTCCAGCGGTCGCGCGGGTACGGGTATTTTCGCGCTGCCGCGTCCGCGCTGGGCAACTGCGAGACGCCGGAGTCCGTCGCCCTCATCCGCGAGGTCATCCACGAGTCCCCCACGGACAACGCGCTGCTGCGCTCCATCTGGAACGCGTCGGAGACGAATGACCGGCTCAAGTCAGCGCCGGAGCTCGCCGCGCTGGTGAAGGATTTGATCGTGGACGGGAACACGTACAGCGAGGAGCTGAAGAGCCGCATCCTCGGGATGCTTGACCATGTGAAGACGCCGGACGCGAAGACAGCGCTCCAGGTCATCGTGGAGAAGGCGCCCAGCAGCCGTCTTCAGGCCAACGCGCGGCAGGTGCTGGATAAGAACTTCCCGGCGCCGCTGCCGGTGAAGGCGCCGAAGAAGAAGTGAAGCGTTCGCCTCGAGGGGGGAAACCGGCTCTGGCCGGCCATTTCGTCGGCGGAACAGCTGTTCTCAGTCAGGCGCCATCCCCGCTCGCCTCGAGCGTTGCGCCGTCAGGCGCATAGTCGAGAGGTGGCGCAAACCCACGCACGGCACTTAGCCGGGTTGTTTCGAGCAGACCGAAGCGGCCCATGAGCCAAGCTTCGGAAGCACTGCCGACGTCTCGACTATGCGCCTGACGGCGCAACGCTCGACGCGAACGGGGGCGACGAGCGTGCGGGGGGTGGAGGACCGCTTCCGCTACAGCTTGATGTGCCGCACGGACAGGACGCCGTTGATCCCGCGCAGCGACTCCAGCAGCGAGGCATTCGGCGCAGTGTCCACATTGATGAGCGAGAACGCCTCGCCGCGATCCTTGTCGCGGGAGAGGTGAATGCTCCCAATGTTCACGCCGGCATCGCCCAGCGCGGTGCCCACCCGCCCCACCACGCCGGGGACGTCACGGTTGTGCACGGCGATGAGGTGCCCCTGCGGCACCGCCTCAATCGCAAACTGATTGACGCGGACAATGCGGGGATCCCGCCGGCCGAAGACGGTGCCCTCGACGAGGACGTCCGTCTTCCCGCGCACGCGGATGGAGAGCGAAGACGCGAAGTCCTCATGGTCCCCGCGGCGCTGCTCCAGCAGCTTGATGCCCCGCTCCTTCGCCAGCGCCGGCGCGCTCACCTCGTTCACGCTCTCGCCCCAGACCTGGGAGAGCAGGCCCTTGAGGACCTGAACGGTGATCGGCTTGATGGGGTGCTGGTTCACCTCACCGGCGACGTTCACCTCCACTGCGGTGACACCCTCGGGGGCCATCTGCCCGGCGAGCGCGCCCAGCCGCTGCGCCAGGTTCAGCCACGGCCCGAGCGCCTCCAGCACCTCACGGGAGACGGAGGGCACGTTCACCGCGTTCCGGATGGTCCCGTTGCAGAGGTAGTCCACCATCTGTTCGGCCAGCGCGGTGGCCACGTTCTGCTGCGCCTCCTCGGTGGAGGCGCCCAGGTGCGGCGTGCAGATGAAGTTGTCCAGCTTGAGCAGCGGGTTGTCCGTGCTCACCGGCTCCGTGGCGAAGACGTCCAGCGCCGCGCCGCCCAGATGGCCGGAGGCGAGCGCGTCGTGCAGCGCCAGCTCGTCGACAATGCCGCCGCGCGCACAATTGATGAGGAAGGCGCCCTTCTTCATCTTGGCCAGCGCGTCCTTGCCCACCAGGTTCCGCGTCTGCTCCGTGAGCGGGACGTGGATGGAGACGTAGTCCGCGGCGCGGTAGAGCTCATCGAGCGTGACCAGCTCGCAGCCCAGACGCTTGGCGGCCTCCGCGGAGATGAACGGGTCGTAGGCCACGACCTTCATCTTCATGGCGAGGCAGCGCTCGACGACGACCGAGCCGATGTTGCCAATGCCAATCACGCCGAGCGTCTTGTTGAAGAGCTCGCGGCCCTGAAACTTCTTCTTCTCCCACTTGCCCTGCTTGATGCTCGCCGTGGCCTGCGCGATGTGGCGCGAGATGGCGGACATCATGGCGACGGTGAGCTCGGCCACCGTGATGGTGTTGCCGCCGGGGGTGTTCATCACCACCACGCCGCGCTTGTTGGCGGCCTCGAGGTCGATGTTGTCCACGCCCACGCCGGCGCGGCCAATCACCTTCAGCTTCTTGCCGGCCTCGATAATCTCCGCGTTGACCTTGGTCGCGCTGCGGACCGCGAGGGCGTCGTATTCGCCGATGATCGCCTTCAGCTCCGGCGCCTTCAGCCCGACCTTCACGTCCACCGACAACCCTTTGCCCTGCTTCAGGATCTCCACGCCTTCTGCGGAGAGATCATCAGCCACCAGCACCCTCATGGAGCCCACCTCTTCGTTCGTTGCGCGACGAGTCAAAATGCGCGCGGAACCTACGACCCGACTTCAGTCGGGTCAACTGCCTTGACGCTCCGCGACACGCGCGAAACACTGCGGCGCTCGTGCTCCTGGGTAGACGCTTCCTCCTCGCGGGATGGGCCTGGCTCCTCTGTGTGCCGGCGCTGGGCAAGAGCCTGGTGGAGATCCAACCGGGCACCGTGCGGCCGGGGGAGATTGTCCTGGTCAAGGTGACGGGCGCCTCGGAGCTGCCCACCGGCACCTTCGGCAAGCGCCCCCTGCTCTTCTATCCGCGCGGCAAGCACCACGAGGCGCTCACCGGCCTGCCGGTGGAGAGCGAGCCCGGCACCGTGGAGCTGACAGTGAAGCTCGGCGAGAAGGCGGCGCCCCTGGTCGCCACGCTGGACGTGGTGGACCCGCGCTTCCCCGCCCGGGAGCTCACCGTGGCCAACAAGTTCATCAGCCCGCCCGCCTCGGTGAAGAAGCGCATGGCGGAGGACCGCGCGGCCTTCGCCAAAGCGTTCGAGCAGCCGTTCGCCCCGCGCAGCTTCGGCAAGGACTTCGCCTGGCCGCGGCACGCCCTCATCACCGCGCGCTTCGGCGACCGCCGCACCTTCAACGGCAAGCAGCAGAGCCAGCACTACGGGACGGACCTCGACGGCCGCGTGGGCGAACCCATCTTCGCGTCGAACGAAGGCACCGTGGTGCTGGTGCGGGACTGCTACTCCTCCGGAAACACCGTCATCGTCCACCACGGCGCGAACCTCTACACCGCCTACTTCCACCTCTCCCGCTTCACCGTCGAGGAGGGGCAGAAGGTGCAGCAGGGCCAGAAGCTGGGACTGGTGGGGAAGACCGGCCGCGTGACCGGCCCGCACCTGCACTGGGCGGTGAAGGTGGACGGCCTCTACGTGAGCGGCGAGTCTTTGCTCAGGCTCAGCTTCGACTGACCACCGCCTCGCGCGAGCGAGATGACCTCGTCCAGCTTGGCGCGGGTGCCGCGCGCCAGCTCGATGAAGCGCAGACCCGCCAGCGAGGTGCCCCGCTTCTGGGCGCGGACGTGGATGACCTCCGCCGGGAGCTTCAGGTCTCCGCCCCGGGACGGCAGGTAGAGGCTGACCGAGCTGCCCTCCGTCAGCGTCTTCAACAGCCGCGTGGCGCCGTGCACGCCGCAGCCGGTCTCCGAGAGGTCCTTCACGGTGAGCGGGCTGAGGCTCTGCCCTCCGCGCGGGACCAGCCGGGCGTCCAGCGCCTTGGGCGGCAGCGCTTGCCGGCGCGTCACCCGGACGACTTCGGCGCGGCGCGCGCGGGGCGAGGTCCGCTCTTCAATCAAGTCCTGCAGCCGCTCAAACCCCTCGCGGCCTTCGGCGGAGAAGGGTTCGAAGTGCAGGCCCGCGGTGGGCCCCAGCGTCCCGCTCTCCTCGCGCACCACCCGCGCCCGCAGCTTCAACCCGTTCTCGAAGCAGAGGGCCACCTGGTCCCCCACGTCCAGCGGGTGGGCGGTGGCCACCTTCGCCCCGGACTCGGAGAGGTCCAACATCCGGCCGGCGAGGGTCTCCCCGTTTACCTGCAGCTCCACCGAGAGCTGCAGCGTGGCGCGCTTCTCCACGCGCAGGCTGGCGCGGGAGGCAGCGGCGAGCGCTTCGATAATCCGCGGCAGCAGCCGGTTGCGCCCGAAGACGCCCTTCGCGCCGGTCACGCTGCGGGCCCGCGCCTCCAGCCGGGCGGTGGGCTCCTTCTCCGCGAAGAGCACGGTGACGCAGGGGAACGCGCCTTCCTCGAGGACCGCCACCACTTCATCGAAGCGGGCGGGCGAGAGGAGCAGGCTGCAGAGGACCAGCTCCGGGCGGCGCTTGCTCAGGAACGCTGCGACGCCGGTTTTCCCCGGGTGCGCGACGACGTCGAAGGTCCGGGCAACGAACGGGTGCACGAGGAGCCTCGGGAGGGGAATTCCGTCGCCGAGGACGCAGAGCGTCTGTCGTGGTTGAGGCACGGGCGCATCGTAGGCGAGAAGCGCCCCCGGGCAATGGATCCCTCGGGCTTCTTCAGCCCGGGCTGCGCAGCGCTTCGTAAGACGTCCGCGGCGCGGAGACCGCCTTGGAGACCTTGGGGAAGCGGGCGACCAGCCGCGCGCCGGACGGCACCGACTCCACCCGGAGCTCGCCCTCGATGGTCGCCACCGCGCGGCGGGCCAGGAAGAGCCCCAGGCCCAGCCCCGCGCCCGGGGCCCGCGTGGTGAAGAACGGGTCAAACACGCGCTCCACCAGGCCGGCGGGGATGCCCGGCCCATCGTCCACGACGGCCAACGAGTAGTGCGTGGCGTCCGAGGTGAGCTGGACCACCACGCGCCCACGGGCGCCTGCCGCCTTGCGGGCATTGTCCACGGTGCGCTGCAGGCAGCGGACGACGGCGTCAGGATCACTGCTCGCCGGGGCGGAGGCGGGCCCGTCGAAGATGGCGTTGGGATCCATCTTCACCAGCACCGCGCGGATGAGCGACACCACGTCGAAGCTCGCGTGGTTGGTCCGGTGCTCCAGCTCGCCCAGCTGGCGGACCACCGCGGTGATGCGGGACAGACCGGTCTTGATCTCCGCGGCCATCTCCCGCAGGTCTTCAATCTCCTCGGGCGGCTGACCCGTCGGCCAGACTTCCTTCAGCTCTTCGCTGTGCCCCGCCACCGTGTTCGCGGTGGAGACGAGGAAGGCAAGCGGGTTGTTGAGCTCGTGCGCCAGCCCCGCCGCAAACAGCGAGAGCGACGCCGCGCGCCGCGCCTCGTCGAGCGCGGACTGCTGCTCCTTGAGCTGGCGGAAGGCGGTGTGCAGCTGCGCGTGGACCTCGCGCAATTCCGTGGTGAGCGCCATCTGGTCCGAGGAGTCCGTCATCCGCAGCAGCGCAACCTCGGCGGAAAGGTGGTGGACGCGCAGCGCCACGACCTTGACCTCCCCTTCCCCCGCGGCGATGCGCAGCTCGCGGAAGAAGCCGGGCTCATCCACGTGCCCCCGCTTGAAGGCGAAGCCGCGCGTCTCCTTCGGCGCGAGGCCGAGGATGGGTTGCCCGACCAGCTCCTGCGGCGGGCGACCCAGGAGCGACTCGGCGCCCCCGCGAGCGGCGAGGATGTCTCCGGTTGCGCGGGAGACGAGCAGGGTCAGCGAGCTGTCTTCGTCGAGGAGGGCCCGCTCCATCCCCGCTCGGAGTTCACCGCCGAAGAAGTCCACGCCAGCAGTCTAGACGCGCAGCTCGGCTTGAAGCTCGGGACTTGGAGTGAGAGGCAGACCGAGCCGCTCGAACGCGGTGGGCGGCGCGGCGGGCGGCGCACACTTGAGATCCCCGTGCCCCACACCGAAGGACCAGGCGTCCGCGCAGCTGACGATGTCCGCCAGCAATCCGAGCATGTCGCCGCCTTCGCGCGGCTTGCCACCGTCGTGGTGGCCGCTGACAGCCATCGTCAACGCGGGGGGAAAGCGCCACTTCTTCGCCAGCTGCGCGCCCACCCATTGGTGATCCACGCCGATGAGCTCCTGCTCCAACGCGGGCCCGTCCGCCGCGCCCTTGCCCAGCGCGTCCACGTACGCCTTCGCCTGCTCACTGAAGAGGGCGAAGATGGCCACCCGCCCGAGGTCGTGCAGCAGCCCGGCCGCGTAGGCCTCGTCCGTCGACGGGTAGCCCTTCATCCGCGCCACCTGCCGGCTCAGCGTGGCCACCGCTTGCGCGTGGTCCGTGAAGGACGCCGGCACCGGCTGCCCGGAGCGGTTCAGGATGGCGTAGGACTGCAGGCAGAGCGTGACCTGGTGGATGGCGGAGAAGCCCACCGTCAGCACGCTGCGCTCCACCGAGGAGACCCCACCCGGGACGGCGTAGTAGGCGGCGTTCGCCAGCTTCATCACCCTTGAGGCCAGCGCCGGATCTTGTTCGATGATCCGCGCCAGGTCCTTCGCGTCACAGCCCTCGTCCGCGAGCGCGGCCTCCAGCTCCGTCACCAGGCGCGAGACCGGCTCGAGCCCCTCCAACGCCGTCAGCCCCTTCTCGATCGACACGCGCAAAGTCGTACCCTCGCCGGTGGCTTTGGAAAGCAGCTACCCCCGCTTCCGTCTTCGGCGCGGAGCGTCCTCCGCCTTAAGGAGGCTCAGGTGGGCAGGCTCTCCCGCTCCGGTGGGCAGCACGCCGCGCAGGTAGGCGTTCGCCAGCTCCCCCTTCGCCCGCTCCAGCAGCGCGCCGTCGCGCGCGTCGTAGAGACCCAGCACGAAGGTGGTCAACCCCATCTCGATGGCGCCGAACAGGTGCGCCGCGGCCAGCAGCGGGTCCGCGTCCGGTCGCAGCTGCCCCTGCGCTTTCGCGCGCGCGAAGAGGTCCTCCACCAACCGGATGACGCCGATGAACGCGCTGGAGCGGTCCAACTTGCCCGCCGCGGGGTTGCGGGCCACCTCCAGGAGCAGCACCTTCACCGCGCGCGGGTCCGTGCGGTACGCCTCGAACGAGACGGCGATGATGGCGCGGACCTTGTCCTCCACTGTGCCCGGCCCGTCGCAGAGCGCGCGCACCTGGCCGACGAAGCCGCCCCAGCCGTTCTCGAAGACGGACTGGAGGAGCTCCTCCTTGTTCTTGAAGTAGTGGTACACGAGCCCGTACGCGACGCCCGCCTCCTTGGCGACGTCGGCAATACGGCAGCCGTGGTAGCCCTTCTTGGCGAAGACCTCGATCGCCGCGCGGAGGATGGAGCGGCGCCTGCCCTCCTCCCGCGTCGTGTCCTTCCCGTTCGAGCCGCCCACTCACCCTCCGGCCTCGCTGACCTGTAGCGGTCAGAGCGCGGCCGGACAGTAGGGAGCGAGGTTGGGCCCGGTCAAGCCAGGCCCAACCTGAGGCTTAGGAGCCCGTCGCCGTGCCGGTGAACATGGCGCGCGCCACGCCCAGCAGCTTCTCGACGTCCCGCGAAGTGAGCCTGCGGGCCCGCGCGAAGTCCGAGAGCGGACGAAGAAGATCGTCTGTCTCGTGGGGTTCCGAGTCGGTCCCGGCGAACAGCTCCGCCAGTGACACTCCGAGAGACTGGGCCAATGCAGCCAGTGTCTCGACGTGGGCGACCCGCTCTCCACGTTCAATCATGGAGAGAAAAGAGACGCTGATCTTCGCCCGCTCTGCCAAGTCCTCCTGAGTCCATCTCTCCGGGCGCTGCGTCCTCAACTCACGGATTCTCTGTCCGATACGCTTTCCGATGTCTGACAACGTTTCCCTCAGATGTGCAGTCGTGGTGTGTGTCGAAACGTGGAGAGCGTGGATTCCTAACAGGAAGGTCCCTGCCGACCAGTGACGCGGAGTGAACCCTGATCAAGCATGTTTGAACAAGTCCACCAGTCGTCGTATGTCCGACACGGGGCTTGACTAACTGCGGCAATCCCGTTCAGCCGCCGGACCCGAAAGAGCCGAACCGGCCGAGGTCAACGACGACCCGAAAGGTCGGCTCCAGCACCAGGTTCTCAGCCCGTTCGTACACGACCATCCCGCCCTCGGCGCGCAAACTCCAGCAGTTGCAGGCCGGCGCGAAGCCCAGGGACAGGACCTGACTGCGGAAGGCCAGGGCCAGCGCCCGCGGAGATTCCATCTGCGGCGGGACGATGAGCATCCCCAGCCCGAGGCTCAGGCCAGCAGGCAACTGCACGCCTGCTTCCACGGTCAGCTGCTGACCGGGACTGACGGGCTTGCCAGCGGCATCCAGAACCGGGGGTGGCGGCGCGTCCCCGACCAGCGCGTCCAGCACCCGCCGCGTCCGTTCAGAACCAGCAGACGCCAGGCGCGTGTAGCTGACGCGCGCCAGGGCCTTGGGGAACTGGAGGCCCACCGTGCCCTGCAGGAGGTCCCAGGTCTGGCCGCGCCAGTCGTAGCTGGCAGAGGCGGCCGCCGACAGCGGGCCGGCGAAGACCATCAAGCGCAGCGAGGTGTCCGCGAGCGTGGACGCGCCGAAGTCGAACGTCTGCCGCACGTCCACCCGCACCCGCTCCACCACGCCAGCGGGCGTACGCTGCGCCAACCGCTGGCTCAACGCCGCCGCGCCCTGGAAGAAGCCACCCGCCGGCACCGCGCCGTCCACCTCGTCGTAGCGGAGGGGCAGCGGCGACTCGACGGTGAGCGGGCCCGCCGTCGGCCCTCTGCCCAGGACGAAGGGCACCGAGCGGACCTCAACGGATGGGGCAATGGCGTGGCGGAAGCTGCTGCCCTCGCCTGCAGGGAAGACCCGGGCGACCTCGCTCTCCGCGATGGCGCCGAGCAGCGGGTAGCCGCGGTGAAGCCAATCCCCCTCGCGCTCGCCCAGCCAGGCGTTCTGACGGAAGGCCGCGTAGGGCGTCAGGCGCAGCGCGCTGCCCAGGCCCAGCGCATAGGAGAGTCTGGGCATCACGCCCGCGCGCAGGCGCCCCTCCAGGCCCTGCCGGCGCACGGGCCAGCCGGTGGCGGGCACGTAGAGGTCCGCCGTCTCTGCGCCGAGCGGACCGGTGCGCACGAGCTCCGCCTGAACGCTCCCGAAGAGCCCGCCGAAGAGCTTCCGGTCCGGGAGGGAGACCAGGAGCCCCGGCAACCGCTGCACCGTGGCGGGCGCCTGCAGCTGGTTTTCCTTCAGGCCCTCCACCCTGCCGAACAGCGGGTAAGCCCACCCGTTCTGCTCCACCACGCCCAGGTCCTGGAGGGCCACGAAGCTCAGCCCCGCGTAGTGGTCCTCGCCCCGTTGGGAGAGGACCGCCGTGGAGCGCACGTAGTCCGTCTCCCGCGAGAGGACGTCGCTGGTGAGCTCGCGGGGCAGCGCGGCGTCCGACGTCGCCGCGAGGTCCACCCGGAGCGCGGCGTTGTAGGGCAACACCATCTGGTGCATCCAGGAGCCGCCCCAGCGCATGCCCCGCGGCGCTGCCGGCGTGAGCGGCAAACCATCCACCGGGTTGCGCGCCGGCCGCAGGTCATAGAGCAGGTTCAACGTGAAGCGCCCGTGGGTGGTCTCGCTGGGCATGTAGAGCCAGTCTGAGCCCAACCGCGGGCCCTGCACGCCGGGCACCAGCGGGTTGCCCTCGAAGGCGTAGCCCGGGGTGACCGTGACGTCCGCGCTCTCCCCCAGCGTGATGAAGACCGGCGCGTCTACGGAGAATCCGTTCACGAACGACAGCCGCGGGACCAGCAGGCCCGTCCGCCGGTTCGACAGCGGGAGGTACAGCCACGGCGAGATGAGGACCGGGACGCCATACACGTAGACGACGGGCCAGGTGAGCAAAGCGCGCTCGCCCGGCACGATGTCCGCGTGGGAGGCCTGGATCCGCCAGGAGGGCTTGAGCGGGTTGCAGTCGCACGGCGTGAATGAGAGCCCGTCGACCAGGAAGTGGTTGGCGGAGCGGCGGACCACGCGCTTGCCGGAGACGGTGAGCACCGTCCCGCCCGCAAGCTCCAGCTCCTCCCGCGTCCGCGCCGCGCGGAGCACCTCCTCCGTGACGTCCCGCTTCTGCATGAAGAGGCCGCCCTCGGTGAGCAGCGCGTTCGACGCCAGCTCCACCTCCAGCGCGTCCGCGAAGCCCGCCAGGAGGCCGTTGACCACCAGCACGTGGCCGCGCGCAGAGAGCGTCCCCGCCCTGGGGTCATGCCGGAGCTCGTCCGCGCGGACCTGCCACTGCGACGTCCGCGCCACGGCGTTGCCGGTCAGGACGGTCACTTCGCTCGCAGCCTCGTAGCGCGCGAGGTCGCCGGTGAGCTCCACCGGCTCCGCCGGCGCTGCCGGGACCATCTGCGAAAGCGCGGCGAGCAGAACAGCCGCAGTCAGGGCGCTCACAGCGCGCGGACCCTAGTCTGCTTCCGTCACCGCTGTCTCGGGAATGCCCCCGGTTCGCCCTCCCGCTCGCCTCGAGCGTTGCGCTTTAAGGCGCATGGTCGAGAGGTGGCGCAAACCCACGCACGCAGCTCCGCCACTGTGCGGCCCCGCGCTCCTCGCCATTGCGCCGTCAGGAGATCGCCCAAGTGCTCCCGGGCGTCATCCTCCCGCCGCCCTTGCCGAACACAGAGGCAGCAATCCCTGAGGGTGGTCAAGGCAGGCGGGACAGTCCCGGGCGGCTGCCGGCGGGCGCCCGCCGGCAGCACGATCGAAGGCGCCCGCCCGAGCTCCGCTGCCCATCCGTTCCAGCGCCCCCGAGGTGGGTCGCCCGAGGCTTCGTGATTCTCCGGAGCCGTCCCCTCCGAACCCCGATGCAGCGGGCTGCATTAGGTGTGACGAGTTGTCGTCACTATTGACGACAACTCGTCACACTTTGAAACATCTGTCGGACGCCGAGCCCGGCGCCGTCCCTCGACCAGTCCGAAAACGAAGAAACAAAGGCACAGCAAAAGGTGAGATTATTTGTCGTCACTATTGCCCTATTGACGACAAATCATCGCACCTTTGATTCACCTGATGGACGCAGCGGTTCTCGCCTCAGCCGGGGACAGCTCGGGGCTGAAACGAAGGCGCAGGCCCTTCACCTCGGGGAGCGGAGCCTGGGTGAGGAAGCTGCAACGGACCTAGCCGCAGAGCTCATGCTGCCGGCGGGCGCCCGCCGGCAGCCGCCCGGGGCTATCCCGCCTGCCTTGACCACCCTCAGGGATGCTGCCTCGGCGCAGGTACCGCATCCGCCTTACGCGCCACCGCACGAACAGCTCAACCTCGAACCCGGGGTTACTTCTGGCCGGGCTTCTGGAACTCCAGGAAGACCTCGTTGCCCGTCTGCTTGGCCTGATACGCGACGTTCTCCTTGAGCTTGATCTGGATCTTCACCGACCGCGTAGAGCCTTCCTTCGGGCTGATCATCGCGACGGCGGTGTCGAAGTAGGACGTATCCAGCGGGCGGTGGTCGTTGTTGTTGGCGATGCGGGTGTTCTCCAGCTCCAGGACCAGCGTCTTGTCTCCCGCCTCGCTGACCGTGTAGCGGACCGGCTCATTGGTGCGCACGAAGACACGGCTGCCGCCCGCCTCCTGCTTGAACCCCACCAACTGCATCGTCTTGCGGCGACCGGAGACGGAGATCTCCCCGCTTCCCGAGTCACTCGCGGGAGCGTGCTCCGCCTGAGCGACCTTGGTCTGCTTCCGCTCCGCCGCCTCTTCCTTCGCGCGTTGCGCGGCCAGCTTCTTCTCCTCCGCAGCGGCCGCCTTCTCCTCCGCGGCCAGACGCTTCTTCTCCGCCGCCGCCTCCTTCGCCTGCTGCGCGGCCGCCGCCTTCTCCTCTGCGGCCGCACGCTTCTTCTCCGCCGCCGCTTCCTTCGCCTGCTGCGCGGCCAGCTTCTTCTCCTCCGCCGCGGAGACCTTCGGAGCAGCCTCCTCGGCCGGGGCCGCCTCTGCCTTGGCCTCCTCCGCCGCCGGGGCAGCCTTCGCCGCTGCCTTCTCCTGCGCCAGCCGCTCGCGCTCGGCCTTCGCCTCCGCCAGCCGGTCCGCCTTCTCCTGGGCGACGCGCTCCTTCTCCGCCTTCGCCGCCGCCACCTTGTCCGCCTTCTCCTGCGCGGCGCGCTCCTTGGCAGCCAGCTTCTCCTGAGCGACGCGCTCCTTCTCCGCCGCCTTCTCCTGGGCGATGCGCTCCTTCTCCGCCTTCGCCGCCGCCGCCTTGTCGGCCTTCTCCTGGGCCAGCCGCTCCTTCTCTGTCTTGGCGGCGGTCTCCTTGTCGGTCTTCTCCTTCTCCGCCGAAGCCTGGGCCTCCTTCGCGGCCTTCTCCTTCTCCGCCGAAGCCTGGGCCTCCGCGGCCGCCTTGTCCGCCGCCGCCTTCTCCGCGGCCGCCTTGGCGCCGTCATCCGCAGGCTTCTCCGCCGGGGGCGCTGCTGCCGCCACCGCCGCGCCGCCGCCGCCCACCACCTTCACCACCAGCTTGGTGTCGCCCACCGTCTGGAGGTCCGTCTCCACATCCTTCTCGTAGCCGATGAGCACGCGGGCGATGGCCGCGGCGTCCGAGCCGTAGCTGGCGGTCTTGATCGCCGTCACCACGCCGTTGCCCACCTGCAGCTCCTCCGGCACGCCGGAGAAGACGGCCTCGGAGATGTCGATCACCAGGCGCGGAGGATCCGTCATGGTGAAGGTCGTGAAGTTCGGCTTCTTGCTCCCGGTGATCTCCACCGAGCCGCCCTTCACCTCCACCTTGGTGATGGTGTTGAGGTCAACCTTGTCCTGAGCGAGCGCCCCGAGCGGAACAACGAGAAGCAGCAGGGACAGACGCACCTTCATGGGGAGCACCTCTCGGAAAACTGCCTTCGACGATGGGACGAGCGCCTCCGATGGTAGTGGCCCACCCGCGAGCGCTCCAAACTTCGGTCCCGCGCACTGTCGGTGGCGCGCGCGGGATGTGGGAATCAGCGGACGCGCGGCAGCGCCTTGTGCGGGCGCTCCCGGTGGGTGCGGGCGTACTCGATGAGGTTCTTGATGTCGTAGGCGATCTGTCTGCAGTCGTGCCCCATGGTGAGCTCGATGTGGCTGTTGCCCTTCACTGGCCGCCAGAGCAGGTAGTCGCTCTTCGCGCGCCGGTAGACGCTCCGGGTGGACTCCACGGAGGCCAGCGGATCCATGTCGCCGAAGATGATGGCCATCGGCACCTGAATCTTCTCGAAGCCGCGCTTGAAGTCGTAGCCGGTGCGGTAGCAGACCAGCTCCCCGCGGCGGATCCACCGGCCGAACTGCTCGATGACCCGGCGCGGCTCCTTCTCGCCGCCTTCGCGCAACAGCCAGCGGACGTCCTCCGCCGCCACCCGCGCCGGGTTGGAGAGCCAGCGCATGGGGAGGTTCAACGTGTCGTAGACCTTCTGCTTCTCCCCCCGCTTGAGCAGCTCCGCGCCCAGCTTCAGGAGGAAGTCCACCGGCAGGTAGCTGTACTGCGCAGACGCCGGCGCCTCCGGAGAGAGCAGCTTCTCCGCGGCCACCATGCGCAGGCCGGCCAGCGTCTTGGCCACCGCGCTGCGGCCGACGTGGCGCGCGCGGCGCTGGAGGTTGAAGGAGCCGAAGGCCACGTCCACCGCCACCGTCAGCGCGGGGATGCTGTAGGCGAGCGCGCGCAGCAGCGGGAAGCCCTTCCCCAGGTCCGACGGCGCGCCGATGGTGATGATCCCATCGAAGTCGTCGTGGATGCCGGCGTAGCCGTAGCCCAGCATCCCGCCCATGGAGTGGCCGCAGTAGAAGATGCGCCGGCTGCGGGTGATGCGCTTCACCGCGGAGACGGCGGCTGGCAGGTCGTAGAGGAAGTAGCTGTCGAGATCCCAGGCGTAGTCGAGATCCGCGGGGAGTGGCCGGCCGAAGCGCTGGGCGCGCTCCTTCTGGAATTCGATGGAGCTCTTCCCGTGCCCGCGCAGCTCCAGAATGTGCAGGTCCGCGCCGAAGAACGAGAGGTTCTTGGCGAACTCGCCGCTCGTCCAGGTGTGGCGGTTCTGGGAGAAGCCGTGAACCAGCAGGATGGGCGCGCCGAAGAGAGGCTGTGGGAACGCCTGCTTGATCGGCCGGTAGCGGGAGATGACGAGCGACCAGCGGTCGACCGTGTCCACCACGTACTTGGTTTTCTTGAAGAGCGACCGGAAGGTGACGTCATCGACCGAGACGTTCTGCGGCCGACGTTCCGTCCACTCCGGGATGCGCATGGCCCACTCAACATAGGTGCTGGCCCGCGGCCCGCCAAGACGCGAGGGGCTCTACGCAGGCGTCAGACGCCCGGCGGGGGCGGCGCGGCCCCCTGCGCCTTGATCGCACCCACCAGCATCAGCGACCCCGTACACAGGACGAGGTCGTTCGCCCCGGCCGCCTGCCGCGCGCCCGCGAGCGCCTCCAGCACCGACGTGTAGACGGTGGCGTTCGCGCAGAGGCCCTTCCCTTCCGTCAGGTACTCGGAAGGGTCCAACCCGCGCGGACCGGGCAGCGGCGTCAGGTGCACGCTCGCGCAGCGCGGAAAGAGCGCCTTCACCATGGGCCGGTGGTCCTTGTCCGCCAGCACGCCGAAGACGAGGTGGATTTTGCGCCCCGGATAGAGCTGCTTCACCGCCGCGTTCAGCACCTCCACACCGCCGGGGTTGTGAGCGCCGTCGATGACGGTGAGCGGCGCGGTGGAGATCTCCTCCAACCGCCCCGGCCACTGCGTCCCCACAAGCCCCGCCCGCGCGCTTTCGGGAGACATGCGCAGGCCGCGCTCGGACAAGAGCTCCAGGCAGGCCAGTGCCATCGTCGCGTTCTGCCGCTGGTGCTCTCCCTTCAGCGCGACGGACAGGTTCGTGAGCGAGGTCCGCATCCCCCGGTACGCGAAGGTGCCCTTCGTGCCGAGCTCCGGCTCGATGTAGAAGTCGCGCCCCTCCAGCCGCAGCGGCGCGCCCACCGCGCGCGCAGTCTCCTCGATGACCCGCTGCGCCTCCGCCGGCTGCTTGGCCACCACCGCCGGGACGCCGGACTTGAAGATGCCCGCCTTCTCCCCCGCGATGGCGCCCAGGCTGTGGCCCAGCAAGTTCATGTGGTCATACGAGATGGGCGTCACCGCGGTGACCGCCGGGCGCGCGGCGTTGGTGGCGTCCAGGCGTCCCCCCAGCCCCGTCTCCAGCACCGCCACGTCCACGTTCTCCTGGGAGAAGTGCCAGAGCGCCACCAGCGTGCCGAACTCGAAGTACGTGAGCGGGAACGGTTCGCGCGCGGCCTCGGGGAACATCTCCAGGACCTCCACAATCCGCAGCGAGAGCACCTCGTCGCGGATCTCCTCGCCGTTGATCCGGATGCGCTCGTTCACGCGGACCAGGTGCGGGGAGGTGTAGAGCCCCACCCGGTAGCCCTGCGTCGCCAGGCAGTGCGCCGCGAACGCGCAGGTAGAGCCCTTGCCGTTCGTCCCCGCCACATGCAGCGCGGGGAAGTCTCGCTCCGGGTTCTTCAGCGCCCGGAGCGCGACGTGGATGCGCTCCAGCCCCATCCGGATCCCGGAGGGAGCCAGCGAGCTCAAGAACGCGAGCGCCTCGTCGAGGGTTCTGGGTGCGGCCACGGACCGCAGCTTACGACATCAGCCCGAGCAGCTGGCTCAACCGGGCACGCAGGTCCTTCCGGTTAACGATCGCGTCGATCATCCCGTGCTCCAGGAGAAACTCGGAGCGCTGGAAGCCCTCGGGCAGCTTCTGCCGGATGGTCTGTTCAATGACGCGTGGCCCGGCGAAGCCGATGAGCGCCTTCGGCTCGGCCAGGATGACGTCACCCAGCCAGGCGAAGGAGGCCGCCACGCCGCCGGTGGTCGGGTGCAGCAGGACCGAGATGTAGGGCTTGCGGACCTCGCGGAAGCGGGCCAGCGCGGCGGACGTCTTCGCCAGCTGCATCAGGGAGAAGATGCCCTCCTGCATCCGGGCGCCGCCAGAGGCGGAGAAGATGATCGCCGGGCACTTCAGCTGGTGCGCGCGTTCAAAGACGCGGGTCACCTTTTCACCCACCACAGAGCCCATGGAGCCGCCCATGAACTCAAACACGAAGCTGCCAATGGAGACGACCTGGCCGTCAATCTTGCCGGTGCCGGAGACGAAGGCTTCGCCCTCACCCAGGTTCTTGCGGGTGGAACGGGCGCGGTCCTTGTACTTCTTCGAGTCCACGAACCCCAGCGGGTCCTGCGGCTCCAGCTTCTGATCGAACTCTTCGAAGGAGCCGGGATCCAGCAGCGTGGCCAGCCGAGTGCGCGCGGGCCAGGGCAGGTGGTTGCCGCAGTTGGTGCAGACGTTCCAGTTCTTCTCAATCTCCTGGCGGTAGATGATCTCGTCGCACTCCTCGCACTTGGCCCAGAGGCCCTGCATGCGAGAGGGCAGCTTGCGGTCGTCGGCATCCGGCTCGACGACGGGGGCGATGCGGGGCTTCTTCGAGAACCAGGCCATGGACCCCACGCGACCTAGTTCGCTCGGGGACCCGAGTCAACGCCCGTCACGCGCTCCGTGCGGGCAACCCCACCGGGCAACTCACCCCGGTTCCGCCCAGGCCGCAATAACCGCCCGGATTCTTCGCCAGGTATTGCTGGTGGTAGTCCTCGGCGAAGTAGTACGGCGGGGCGTCCAGCACCTCCGTCGTGATGTCCCCGTGGCCCTCGGCCTTCAGCGCCTCCTGGTAGCGCGCCTTGGACGCCAGCGCCGCCGCCCGCTGCGCCTCGTCAAACACGTAGATGCCAGAGCGGTACTGCGTCCCCGCGTCGTTCCCCTGGCGCATGCCCTGCGTCGGGTCATGGCTCTCCCAGAAGACCTTCAGGAGGTCCTCGTAGGAGACCTTCGAGGGGTCGAAGACCACGCGGACCACCTCGTTGTGGCCGGTCTGCCCGGAGCAGACCTCGCGGTAGGTGGGGTTCGGCGTGTAGCCGGCGGCGTAGCCCACCGACGTGCTGACCACGCCCGGCAGCTGCCAGAACTTCTTCTCGGCGCCCCAGAAGCACCCCAAGCCGAAGAGGGCCTGCTGCATCCCCGGGAAGGGGCCGTCCAGCGTCGCATCGAGGACGAAGTGACGCGCGGGGATGGGCATCTTCTCGGCCCTGCCCTTCAACGCGTCGGAGGGGGCCGGCATCTTGAGCTTCTTCGATTCGAAGAACATGCCCATGGACATAACCCCTATGGCATCGGCGGGCACGGGGGTTCTGGGCAAGGGTCAAACGCCGCGTCCCGAGCGGTCGCGCTGGTGAAGTTGCCGACCAGCGTTCGCCCGCCGCCGTAGTCGGCCGTCCGGTCGAACGACATGGAGAAATTCCCGC
The DNA here is from genome assembly GCA_044230055.1 of Myxococcaceae bacterium. Classification (GTDB taxonomy): domain Bacteria; phylum Myxococcota; class Myxococcia; order Myxococcales; family Myxococcaceae; genus JBGART01. The sequence goes on from JBGART010000020.1 coordinate 89,297, forward strand.
GCAGGGTCTCAGTCCCGATGGCGCCGGAGTTCAGGACGAAGTCGCCCTTGGCCACTGCGGGGAAGACGCGGACCGGCTCGCCGCTGGCCAGGTGGATGACAGAGGTCCGCTGATGACCGGGCAGGTACTCGCTCGCCAGGTCGATCTTCATGCCGTTGGTCAGAGTCAGATCAGACACGCCCACCGTGAAGCGGACGACGAGGTCGATGTCTGAACCGCGGTTGTTGTAGTAGCTGACCTGCAACGCCTCCGAGTTCCGGTAGACCTCCACGCGCGAGAACGTGAGCGAGAAGAGCTCCCCAATGCTCCCGGAGAGATCATTGTCCTTCCCGCACCCGGAGCTGAGGAGTCCGACGAGCGCCACCAGCGCCCATCGATGTGTCGTCATTGTTCCACCGCGATCTTCAGCGCTCCGTTCGACAAGGCCCGGTAGACAATCACCCGACGACCACTCGAGAGAAAGCCCAGCTTCGGCATGTAGCCGCCCTCCGTATCGATAGACCCGTGATACCAGTTGCCCACCGCGCGAGTGGCGATCCGGAGATCATCGTCGACCGGACGGCACATCCCCTCCGGCGTTCCGGCGCGCGTTGAACACACGTAATAAACGATGGACGGGTCATGCGTCATGGGATCAATCGCGAGGGACGGCCACCAACCGCCGGTCCCGAATTCGTAAACGGGGGTTGGCGAGTCCCAGACAGCTCCCGTGGTTGAGGAGGTGAAGAGGAGCGCATCGCGGGTGGCGTCGAGCACGGCAACGGCGTAGCCGAGAGTCGCGTCGTAGGCGAAGGTTGCGCCAGTCTGCGTGCTGCCCACACCGCCGTTGAAGACGTCAACAGGCGCCGTCCAAGTGCCATTCGCGTTGCGCTTGACGAAGTACGGATCTTTGCCGGGCCCTTCTGCCGTTTGTTCGATGTGGTCCGCGACGATCGCCGGCTGTCCCGCTGCGAACGCCAGCTGATTGTGACCACCCCAGCCCTTCTTGTTATTGCCGCCCGCTATTACGACCGTGCTCTCTGCATTCGTACCCGTGGCGACAAGCTCAAGATCAGATGCGGCATAGTCCTGCATGCCGAACTGGCCGTCGTGAGCGTCGCGATACGCCAAGTAGGTGGTCCCACCCGCATAGGCGAGCGCCGGGAAGATACCGACAAGAAAGCCTCGGTCGCTCACGCCGGAGGCAGACGTCATGCAGGGGACGTTGTAGCCCTCGCTCGCCACGATCTGCTCGGTCCAGCTACCGTTGGACTGTCGCGCCATGATTACGGCGTCGGTCTGCTTCCAATAAGGATTGCTCCCATTGTCGTCATCCCCGCCGAGATATGAAATCGCCGGCTGACCGTTCGGCTGAAATGCAATCGCGATTCCGGCGATGTTCTTGACCGTCTGAACTGCAGGAGTCGCGGGGCGGACGAGCTCAGAAGCTGCAACGACGCCGTTGTTCCATTCCACGTACCTTGGCTCGAACTGCGTATCCGAGATCTCGTGAAAATATGCGACGCCCACGCGGTTTGAAGGGCCGACAGCCATCGCGATCCATCGCAGCCCTCTGGCGTTTGACTCGAGCGACGAAATAACGAACGGTGCAGGTGGAACTGTGGAGCCTCCGTCCTCAGTCCCCCCATCCTTCTTCGTGGGGTCTACAGGAGGTGCTGTGCAGGACAAGCAGAGCGCCAACGCAAGGAAGAGGCGATGGACGGGCATCTGGTTCTCCGAGTGAGTCCGGCCGGGGAGCGAGCCATCTTAGCCCCACGCTCCTCGCAGGCCCGCTTCAGCTCGACGTAGGCGGCGCGACAGCTTGACCTACAGCGGCCTACTCGAAGATCTCTGCATCCCTCAACGTTCCCGGGCTCTGGCTGTAGCCCCCGGTAACCAAGACTCTTCCGTCCAAGAGAACGGTTGCCGCATGAAGACGCCTTGGCAATCTCATCGGAGGGACCTGTCGCCACAGACGTGAGGATCGCTCAAAACTCTCGACCGACGCGAGATACGGAAGCTTGTCGGTGGCTCCTCCTACGACAAGAACGGAGCCGCCGCGGAGTAGTGACGCTGTATGACCCATGCGGGCATCGCCGATCCTTCCGCCCGAGAGCCATAGACCATCACCCGCAGAGTAGAAGTCAGTCTCTCTATCCGTGTTGCTGACGACAATGATGTCTCCGCCATCAAGCACAGTTGCGGTTACGGAGGGCCGCCCCGTCGTCAGTGGTCCCATCATTCGCCACGATGAAGTGCCTGGGTCGAAGGCCTCTACTTCCGTGGGGACCACGTTCGGATCAGCATTGCAGTCGACTCCTCCAAGAACCACCACACGCCCGGACGTCATCAACACTGCCGCATGACCAGAACGCGCTTTGAGCATGCTCGGCACGCTCGACCAGATGCCAGTCTGCGGGGTGAAGACCTCCGCTTCTGAGAGACACCGGTCGCCATAGCCACCGATCACAATGGGCCTCCCATCCGGGAGGACGACGGCCGCGGCGTTCACCCGCCGATACAGCATGGGCGCTGCCGGCGACCATTGCAGTGTCTTCGGCTGGAAGATCTCGCATGTGGGCCGTACCCCCTGCCCTCCTTGGCCGCCGCACGCCAAGACCCGACCGTCGTGAAGCAAGAGCGCCACGTGGTCCGACATCGGAATCATCTGGAGATCTCCGGTTCGCGACCAACTCCCTGTCGATGGGTCGAAAATCTCCGCTGTGCGGTCGAAGGAACCGCCAGTCACCAGCACGCGCCCATCCTGCAGAAGAACGGCCCGATGACCTCTTCGTTCGCTGGCCATCATCCCGGCGTCGACCCATCGACCGCAGTAGCCGCCGTCGCAGGGAAGGGTTGATCGACTTCCAGCGTCCGCCACACCCGCGTCGCTCACGCCAGCGTCGGATGCGCCCGCGTCCATCACGACCGACCCAGCGTCCACGATCGGGACCGCAGCGTCCGGAACCTCGAACGGCTGTCCGCCATCCGGGACCTGCTCGCGCTGGACGCACACCTGGTAGCGGACGTAGCAGACTGCGAACGCGGGGCAGTCCCCGTCGGACTCGCAGTAGCCGAGCGGCTTGGTGCAACCGGCGACGAGGAGACCCAAGGCAATCGCGGCATGGCGCAGGCTCATGCCGCGCCTTTGAGCAAACACCGCGCCGGGCCGCCAGAGATTCCGCCGCGGCGATGCTCGGAATCACTGGACGCCGTGTCCTCCTCCCGCGCCCGACCTGGGCGGGAGGAGAACATGCGCTGGTTCATTCTCGGCCTCGTCACCCTCGCTGCCGCCTGCGGCGGGCAGAGCAACCCGGGCGGACCGGCGGATGCGGCGACGGACTCAGGCTGGACGCCGCCACGCGACTCGGGCTGGACGCCTCCGGCTGATTCGGGCACGGCCGACAGCGGCATGCCTCCGCCATCGGACGCGGGGAGCTGCGACCCCGGGCTCTCTGCGTGCGGGACGGCCTGCGTGGACCTCCAGGTCGACTCGCGCAACTGCGGCGTGTGCGGCCGCACGTGCAGTGCTTCCCAGCCCTGTCAGGCCGGCAAGTGCACCGCGCTGCCCACCGATTGCCGGGTGACGCCCTGCCCTTCCGGTCACTACTGCAACCTGGGCGATGGCGTCTGCAAGCCCGGATGCGCCGCAGACAGCCAGTGCCCTCAGCCGGGAACGTGTGACCTCGGCTCCCACGCGTGTCAGTGCGCCACGGGGACGCACCTGTGCGGCTCGAAGTGTTCTCCCTCGTCGTCACCCCAAAGCTGCGGGAGCTCCTGCACGCCGTGCCCCACCCCGACGAACGCGACGCCCACCTGCGACGGGACCCGCTGTGACTTCACCTGCAACACCGGGTATCACCGCTGTGGCAACGCCTGCGCGGCCGATGTGTCGCCCCAGTCCTGCGGCACCGCCTGCACGCCCTGCCAGCCGCCCTCCAACGCCAGCGCCACCTGCGATGGAACGACGTGCGGCTTCAGCTGCAACACTGGCTTCCACGCGTGCGGGACCGGTTGCGCGTCGAACGCCTCGCCTCTGACCTGCGGCGCGTCATGCTCGCCGTGCACCGTGCCCACCAACGGCTCCGCGACGTGCAGCGCGGGCAGCTGCGGCGTCGCGTGCAACACCGGCTTCCATGCCTGCGGCAACGTCTGCACGGCGAACACCTCCCCCGCCAGCTGCGGCGCGGCCTGCACGCCTTGCGTCCCTCCCGCCAACGCGACCGCCACCTGCAACGGCACGACGTGCGGCTTCACCTGCAACACCGGCTTCCATCTCTGCGGAAACCAGTGCCTCTCCAACACCAGTCCCGCCAGCTGCGGGAGCCTGTGTACGCCGTGTCCCGCGGCTCCGGCGAACGGAGTCTCTGCCTGCCTCGCCGGCGCCTGCGGCTTCACCTGCAACCTCGGCTACACGCGCTGCGGCGCGAAGTGCGTCAACACGAATCTGGATGAAACGGCCTGCGGGGCCTGCGGCGTCCTCTGCGCAGCGGGCCAGGTCTGCAGCGAGGGCTCTTGCCGGTCGCCGTGCGCCGCAGGGACGAGCTATTCGGCGAACCTCGTCGACACCGTGGATGCGGGGACGGGCGCGCGGATTGTCTTTGCGCGGGACGTGGACGGAGACCAGCTGGACGACGCGGTGGTGGTGAACGTCGGGAGCGGCTCTTCGCCGTACGCCGCCGCGACTGTGACGATCTTCCGTGGCGACGGCGGCATGGGCTTCGCCCTGGCTTCGGATCACGCGCTGGCCCCGTATCAGGTTTGCGACAGCGCGGCCTACGGCGACGTCGACGGAGACGGCCGGTGGGATCTCGTCGTCCCTACGACGTACTTCCCCGGAGCGGTGGGCTACCCCGGGGGCATGACGCGGACGCTCCGAGGCGCACCTGACGGCGGCTTCATGCCCGTGACCAGCGTGGGGTACGGCTCGCTCAACGTGGTGATGGCGAACTTCAACGGGGACGCGTACCAGGACGTGGCGTCCGCCTACCGTTCGGAGCTCTTGGTCTCGCTGGGAAGCAGCACGGGCCTCGCGTCCCAGACCATCGCCAGCCTCTCGCCCGAAGTCGTCTACGACCTGGCAGCCGCCGACTTCGACGGCGACGGCCGCGCGGACCTCGTCGCTGTCACTCACACGGGGCTCTACTTCGTCGCTGGTAAGGGCGATGGAACCTTCAGCGCTCAAGTCGCCATCCCCAATGCCGTCAAACCCACGGGCATCCGCGTCGGCGACATGAACGAGGACGGCCGCCCGGACCTCGTCGTCCTCGAAGAGAGCTACCCCTTCTTCGCGCGCGTCAAGCTGAACCAGGTCAACGCCGGGGGCTTCGCCGGCTTCTCCGCCGGAACCCGCTACCAGCTCCCCGGTGCACCCAGCGAGGTGGCTGTGACCGACATCAACGGCGACGGCCACCTCGACGTGGCGGACATCTTCCCCACGACCTCCACCGTCATCGGCAACTTCACCGCCTCGGTCGCCTTCCTTCCGGGACTGGGCAACGGCCAACTCACCACCACCGGAGTGGCCTTCGCGCACGGCGTGCAGAACGTCTACGGCGGGTTTCTGGTCCACGACTGGACGGGAGATGGCGTGGCCGATGTGGTCGTCGCGGACGGATACTCCAAGCTCATCCTGCTGCGCGGGAGCTGCCAGTGAGCGGCTCAGCAGCTGCCAGGCTTGAGCCCTGACGCGGAGTAACACCACGCGCCGAGCGGCTCTTCGAGAACGGTGCCGGCGCGGCGAACCCTCAACGTGAGCCGAAGCGAGCAAGGGAGAGAAAGAAGCGCCTGCCGGTTGGCCTGGTGAAGGACCGCCCGCACACTCCAGGCCTCCCCAGCGCGCGGGGCGAAATAGAAGGGAACCTCCTCCTCCGACTCACGCGCCCCGCACCGCGAACGCCACACCGCCGAGACCTGCTCGGATTCGGAGTCGTACGATCGCCCGAGCACCACGCGCCCGTTGAGGCGAAGCACCTCTGCGCTGGGAAACAGGAGACTCTTCTGACGAAGCACCCGAAGCCCGTAGACCGTTGCCTTCGTGGACCTCGGCGCGATGGGTTCCAGCGGCGGTTGGCAACGCCCTGCACGCGTCTTCGCGCCATCGAAGCAGGCGACTTCTCCAGAGGAACCGACCTCAATCTCGCAGGGAGCCAGCCCCCAGTCGCTGCCAGAAAACAGCCCGGTCACGATGCGCCCATCGGGCTTCAGGCTGCTGATTCCGTTTTTTTCGACGGCCAGGTGTTTGCCGTCCACGCAGACCGCGCGAACCGCCTCCATCTCCGGGCCGTCGAACTCCACCTCCATCCACTCCACCTTGCCGAGTCGTCCGAAGTGACCGACTTTCCAGCTCGCGCTGATGTCTCGATCTCCACGGCTCTCGGCATGGCCGGGCCATGCGATGAGCGCGAGAAGACCTCCTACGATCTGCCAGCGCACGAGACGGCGAACGGCGCTCTGTCGTTCATCGGGCATCCGCTCTCCACGAGGACGGAGGAACCGTGACCACGCCTAAAGGTGCAAAGTGTCTGACGCCTCTCGGCATGGGCGACCTCTCAGAAGAATTATTGCGATGTCATTTCACTCACCTGTCTTCACCCTGTCGCCCCAATCCCGGGGGGGCCCAGCACAGGGAGCTTTGCCGTGAGGTCTCATCTCGTTTCGTTGGCGCTGTGTTTCTCAGTCTCTGCCTGGCTGGGGTGTGGCGGTCCCCTGGATGAGAACGCCCCCGAGGGTGCTGCTGAGGGCACGTCCACCGCGGACCAAGCGCTCTCGTGTCGGTACCCCACGATGTTGGGGGCGAGCTTTGTTGGTACCGCCCAGGGAAATACCCTCCGGAGCGGTCAATGCCTCCGCAGCTGCAACCTCGTCTACAGCTTCTGCATGCAGTGGGACGGGAACCTGGTCCTCTACAAGCTCACCCGCCCGCTCTGGGCAACCAGGACCAACGGCACGGGCGCCACCTCTGCGGTCATGCAGGACGATGGCAACTTCGTCGTCTACGCGCCCGGCCGCGCGGTGTGGGCCTCGAACACGGTGGCCATGTTCGGGACCGGGGCGTCCAGCTACGTCGTCGTCCAGAACGACGGCAACGTTGTGATGTACGACATCATCACCGGCCGACCGATCTGGGCGACCGGCACCAACGGGCGTTGAGACCCAGCGCCACGGAAGGGATGCAACGGGTGTGGAGCCGATCTGGATCGGCTTCCTCCGGACAGACGGCGGATGTAGGCGCATCTGCCTCTCCATCCACCGCTTGAATCACCCTGCGCCCGCGCTCAGACTCTGCGGGTGCCTCGCAAGCGCAAGCTGAGCCGACGCGTCTTCATCCACCGCCTGACCTTCCTCGGCGGTGGCGTGGTGCTCCTCGGCGGGGCTGCCTGCAAGAAGGACTCGAAGCCGCCCGAGCCTGAGCGCCGGGGCACAGCCCCGCTCACCACCGCGCACCAGACCTTCACGAACGAGGAGTTCGCGGTGGTCGCCGCCGCGGCAGAGCGCATCCTCCCGCGCGACGAGGACCCGGGCGCGAAGGACGCCAACGTCCCCCTCTACATCGACAAGATGTTGCAGAGCCCGGACCTCACGCGGATGCGCGAGGACTTCCTCTCCGGCACCGCGGCGCTGGACCGGCGCGCCAAGCGGATGTTCAAGGTGGGGTTCGCCTCCGCCACCCCGGCGCAGCAGGATGAGCTGTTGATGATCTTCAAGGAGTCCCGCTCTGACTCGGGAGAAGCGAAGTACTACGAGTCCCTCGTGGTGCTGACGCTGGAGGGGTTCCTGGGGGATCCGTCGTACGGCGGGAACAAGGACCGTGTGGGTTGGGCGCTGGTGGGCTTCGGGACGTCGGAGCCGCCGGACGGCTACAACGGCCAGCACCACCTGCACGCGCACGACGGGCACAACGGGCACGGAGGCCACTAGTGGCGCTGCCAGAGGTGGACGTCTGCGTCATCGGAAGCGGCGCGGGCGGGGCTCCTGTCGCGCTCACGCTCGCTCGGGCCGGGTTTAAGGTCGTCGTGCTGGAGAAGGGCGCGCACTACAAGAAGGAGGACTTCGTCCACGACGAGATCCTCAACAGCCGCCGCAACTTCTTCATGCCGCTGCCCTGGGATGAGCCGCACCTGGTCCGCGCGGGCGCCGGCACGCCGTACAAGCGGACCAACGAGGCGTGGACCGCGAACTGCGTGGGCGGCGGGACCGTTCATATGAGCGCGTACTTCTACCGGCTGAAGCCGGTGGACTTCAGGCTCAAGAGCGAGCTCGGCAAAGTCCCTGGCGCGAACGTCGCCGACTGGCCCATCCGCTACGAGGACCTGGCGCCGTTCTACGACCAGGCGGAGGAGGAGCTGGGCGTCTCCGGCGACGCGGTGGCGCACCCCTTCGCCGAGCCGAGGAAGAAGCCCTACCCGCTCCCGCCGCTCCAGGCGCACCCCATCTGCGAGGAGATCGACAAGGCCTGCCAGGGCCTGGGCTACCACGCCATCCCCACCGCGCGCGGCATCATCAGCCGGGCGTACAAGGGCCGCGCGGCCTGCGCCTACTGCGCGCTCTGCGGCAGCTACGGCTGCGAGCACGACGCGAAGAGCGGCACCAACGCGTCGCTCATCCCGGCCGCCATCGCCACCGGCAAGGTGGAGGTCCGCGCGCGGTCGATGGCCCGCAGCATCGAAGTCGACAAGAACGGCCGCGCGAAGAGCGTGGTGTACCTGGACGCCAAGGGCGAGACGCAGGAGCAGCCGGCGAAGGTCATCGTCGTCTCCGCGACCGCGGTGGAGAGCGCGCGGCTGTTGCTCAACTCGCAGTCGGCAAAGCACCCCAAGGGCCTGGCCAACGGCAGCGGGTTGGTCGGCCGCAATCTGGTGTTCAGCTCTTTCGGCGAAGCGCGCGCCACCTTTCGAGTGGCGCAGCGCAAGGCACAGTGGCCGTGGCTCTCGGACCCGGCGCCGTTCGTCCAGCGGAGCCTGCAGGATTTCTACGTGATGCCGGACGCGCGCTTCGGCTTCCGCAAGGGCGGGACGCTGGGCTTCATGTTCACCCATCCCAACCCCATCTTCGCGGCGGTGGGGATGGCCGGGAGCGGGAAGAACGGCGTCTTCGGCAAGGCCCTCAAGGACCGCCTGCGCGCGTACCGCGACTCCAAGATTCTGCAGTTCGAGGTCTACGGCGAGTTCCTGCCGACGGACGGGACCTACGTCAGCGTGGAGCCGACGGTGAAGGACAAGTTCGGCATCCCGGTGGCCGCCATCACGCTCTCGCGTCACCCGGTGGATTTGAAGATGACGAAGTTCCTGGTGGAGCGCGGGGAGGAAGTACTCGCCGCGATGAAGCCGGATGCCATGGAGCGCGTGGGCATCGCCGGGGAGACCACCATCCTGCAGGGCGGCACCTGCCGGTTTGGGACGGATCCTTCGATGTCCGTGCTCGACAAGAACTGCCGGGCGCACGAAGTGGACAATCTGTATGTCGTGGATGGCAGCTTCATGCCCAGCAGCGGCGGCGTCCCCGTGACGTTGACCATCGTCGCCAACGCGTTTCGCGTGGGTCAGGCACTGGCGCTGCGCATGCGGGGCAAAGGCGTCTAGTTCGCCGGAGAAGACGCCGGGTCCGTCCGCGGGCCGAGGGGACGCGGGGGGCGCTCGCGTTGGGCGACCGCCTCCAGCCTCGCCGGCGGCAGCAGGCTCACCATCCGCACCAGCGAGTTGAGGGCGACGCCGTTGGCGCCCTGGACATGCTGCGCGGCGACGCGGAACTCCTGAAGGCGTACTCGGGTGCAGGCGCGGGCGTGAGACTTCCGCAGCCGCTCCAGCACCATCTCTCGCATTGCCGCAGATCCCTCGTAGCGGACCGCCGTCGCGGTGACCTTGTTCAAGAAGCGCTCGTCGTCCGCGGCCAGCATCTTCAGCACGCGCGCCACCTCGGGCGCAGCGTCCTCGCAGCCGCGGGCGAAGCCCTTGAGCACGACCACGAACGTCTCGTAGAGCACCTGCAGCGTCAGGAACGTCCACATGACGTCGCAGCTCTCGTCCACCGGGAACTGAAGCAGCCGGTGCAGCGGCTGCGCGAGGAGCTCGTCCGTGGACTCCGGCTCCGTGCCCATCCCGCGCAGCATCCCGCTGAAGGCGTCCGCGTGGCGCTGCTCATCCTCCCGGCGGCGCTGGCACAGGCGGTCCAGCGCGGGGTCCCCCAGCGGCCGCACCAGCAGCTCCACCGGCAGGATGGAGAGGTTCTGCTTGTACGCCCAGAGGCGGCGGAGGCTGTGCGCCCGCCCTTCGGCGCTGCGCAGCAACGCGGTCACGCACCGGAGCTCCAGGGAGTGACGAAGGATTGAGAGGTGATGGGGCGGCATGGCAGAGGGCTCCGTTGTGAATGTGACCGATTTGGTTTTTCGGTCACTATCGAGGGGACGAATTTCGGGTTGCTTCGAAAAGGCGGTTGGGGATCAGGCCGGGCGGATGCGCAGCCCGTTCAGCACGAGGTCCAGCGCGGCGATGCGGCGGGTGCGCAGCTGCTCAGGGCGGCCGGTGCCCTGGCTGTGGAACAGGTAGCTGGAATACACGAGGTCCTGCAGGAGGCTGGCGACGAGCTCGATGTCCACGTTGTCTCGGAAAATCCCCTGTCGAATCCCGAGTTTGAGCGCTTCGACGACGTTGCTCACGCCCAGCATCCGCAGGTCCCGGAGCCGGTCCGCCCAGTTGGGCAGCATCTGGTACGTGTGCCCGAACATCAGGTCCCGGACCAGCGGATGGGTCTCCAGGAAGAGGATGGAGGTCTCCGACATCGTCGCGAGGAGCTGGTCCCCTGGAAGCCGGACGTCAATGGTCCGGGCCACCGCCGCCGTCCAGGCGCGGAGCTCCCGGTGGAGGACCTGATAGAAGAGGTCCTCCTTCGACTCGCAGGCCAGGTACACCGTCCCCTTCGCCACCCTGCTCGCCTGGGCGACGTCGTCGATGGTGACCTTCTTGAAACCGTGGCGGGCGAACAGCTTGCCCGCTTCCTCGAGGATCAGCTCTTTCTTGGCGGCTTCCATGATTGACTGGAAGCGGCTTGTAGTCAGTTAATGACCAGAAGTCAAGTTCGGTCAAATGACCAATCCGGGCAGGCTCAGTAGCGGCTCAGGAAGGCGGTCACGCTGGGCTGCTGGCGGGCCTTGAACAGCGCGCACTGGTCAATCCGTTCCAGGGTTTGGGCCAGGAGGCGCCGTCCCCCGGGCGCGGCCCCAGAGCGCGGGGCGAAGAACGCATCCACCTCCTGCCGGCCTTTGGGGTCGCACAGGACCGCGCCGACACCCGAGAGACGGGCCAGCTGGGACTCGGGCAGCCGGGCCGCTACCTGCGCGTAGTTCTCCCTCACGTAGTCGTAGGGAGCGCGCGCCGTCGCGTGGGTCTCCAGGGCGGCGCGGACCAGGGGCTGCAGCTCCCACGGGTCGAACGCCGGGTCGGTGAAGAGCTGCAGTGAGCGCTGCACCAGCGCGGGCGTGCGGAACTGCGCGAGCGCCAGGATGAGCCGCGACCGCTCCGGCGCGTCCTTCGTGGCCTGCGCGCGCTGCAACAGCCGGTCGTACAGCGCGGCGTCTCCCGAAGCCCCGGCCAGCGCCATCACCGGCCGCACGAGGTCCGGGTCCAGGCTGGCCGGGTCCTCCAGCCACCGCTGCGCCAGCACCCTCCCCTTCGCCGCCAGCGCGGGCTCATGGCCGTGGCGGCCGATCAACGCCACCACGTCAAGCCGCAGGCGGGAGACCGCCGGCTCCTCCGAGGGCGAAGGCTGCAGCCCGAGCTTCTGGGCGATGGACCCGAAGGTCTTCTGCACGAAGCGCCCGTACGCAGCGCGGTGACTGTCGGGCACCAGGTGCTGCTCAATCGCCTCGGTCAGCTCGATGGACTTCGCCACCAGGTGCGGCTCGCCGGACTTCGCCTCGCGCGCGGCCAGCGTGAGCGCGTCCTTGAGATCCAGCGCGCCGGACCTCGCCAGCGCCCCGGCGTCATCCAGCGCCGCCAGCCGCTCCGCCACGGTAAGCCCTGGCGCGCTGAGCGCGGCGCCCTTCATGAGGACCCGGTAATACCCGACCGCTCCCGCGTTGGCCGCCACCCAACGTGGGCAGCCCTTGGCCTCGGGCAGCGGCAGCACCGCCGTGGGCTCGCTCAGCAACGCACAGGCGCGCGCGCCCTGCTTGCCGGCGTCGTAGCGGACGCAGACCGGGAGCTGCCAGCGCGCCTCGTCCGGCGCCGATGAGCCCAGAGGCAGGTACCGGTGCTGCGAGAGCGCCAGCGCGATGGGCCCGCCCTTCTGGCACTGGAGCTCCGCGGTGACCACCGGCAGCCCGGGCTGGTCCACGAAGGAAGCGAAGAGCGCCCGGACGTCCTGACCGGAGGACTCGGAGAGCGCGTCGAGAAAATCCGCGCCCACGGTCGTCTTCCACGCGTGCTTCGCAAGGTAGGCGCGGACACCCGCCTGCAGCTTCTGGGGCCCCACCCACGCCTCGAGCATCCGCAGCACCGAGCCGCCCTTTGCGTAGGTGATGCGGTCAAACGCGTTCAGCACGTCCGACTGGGACTCAATGGGCTGGCGGATCTTCCGGGCGGAGACCAGCGAGTCCGCCTCGAACGCTTCGTGCAGCTCCTCGACGGCGTCCTCATCCGTGGCCCACTTCGGCTCCTGCTCGCGGACGATGCGCGTCTCCATCCAGGAGGCGAAGGACTCGTTCAGCCAGATGTCGTCCCACCAGCGCAAGGTCACGAGGTCCCCGAACCACTGATGGGCGAGCTCGTGCGCCGTGACCGCCATCTGCCGCCGGCGAAAGCGCAGGCTCTGCTCGCCCGGCTTGGCCAGCAGGATGGACTCCCCGTAGGTGATGAGCCCGGGGTTCTCCATCGCCCCGCCCTGCTGCGGCACGGAGATGAGGTCCAGCTTGGGGAACGGGTGCGGCGAATCGAAGTACGCCTCCAGCTTCTCGAGGAGCGGCCCCGTGATGCTGACCGCGTACGCCGCGCGGTCGGCCTTGCCCTTGGGCGTGATGACCCGGATGGGCGTGCGGCTGCGACCCGCGGTCCCCGCCTCCACCACTTCGAAGGGACCGACCGCGAACGCCACCAGGTAGGAGGGCAAGGGCGGCGTGGGCTGAAAGTGCAGCGTGCGCGTCCTGGCCGCCGCGTCCTGTTCTTCACGCGCGACGGGCATGTTGGCGAAGGCAGCCAGCCCCTCGGGGACGGTGAGCGACAGCGCCCAGGGCACCTTGTAGAGCGGCTCGTCGAAGCAGGGGAACACGCGCCGCGCATCCGAGGGCTCGAAGTCTGTGTAGAGGTACGCGTTGCCGTGGTCCAGCTGCCGGTAGAGACCATCGCGCGCCGTCGTCCGCACCTTGCCGGACCACGTCACCGCGAGCGTGCCCGCCCCCGGACCGACCGCCGCCGGAAAGGTGAAGCCGAGGAACCCGTTCGGCGCGCGCGTCACCTCCGCGGTCACCACCTTGCCCGCCAGCGTCAGCGTCGCGGCGGACACCTCCAGCCCTTCGCCGTGCATCCAGAGCGTGCGGAGCGGCGCGTCGACCGCCAGCGCGAGGTCCAGCGTCCCGCTGAAGGTCTCCGACGCCGGAGAGAGCGCCAGCCGCACGGCGTACCGGACTGGACGCGCCCGCCCGTCGAGCCGCAGCGTGGGCGCGGGCTCGGGCGGCAGCGGCGCGGCCACCTGCGGGGGATCCACCCGCGTGGGCTGCGCGGCGCAGGCCGTGAGCAAAGAGACGGCGACAAGCCGCAGGGCAAGAGTCATGGGTGCGTCCTCCAGAGGTGGGCGCACCCTAGAACAAGCCGTCTCGACAATGCGCGGCGGATGTCGCCGGACAAAGTGGCAGCGGATGAGCAGCCGCACCCTGGCGTTTCGGGGCATTCACGCCGGCACGGCGCCTGCTCCCGCGAGGGGCATGACGCCACGTGAAGACTCGCTGACAACGCCGGAGCTCGTGCGCGCGCTCGACGTGGTTGAGGCGCACCTGCGCGACGGGCGCTCGGCGGCCGAGCTGGCCCGGGCGCTCGGCCTGGAGAACGGCGTGAGCGGGTTCATCCTCCACACCGTCCCGGTCAGCCTGTTCTGCGCCTGGCGGTACGGAGGGGACTTCCGCGCGGCGATTGAAGCGACCGTTCGGCTGGGTGGCGACACGGACTCGACCGCCGCCATCGTCGGCGGGCTGGTGGGCGCGGCCCGCGGGACCTCCGCCCTTCCGGACGCCTGGGTGAGTCAGCTCGCGGACTGGCCGCGCAGCGCGGCCTGGATGCGCGCCCTGGCTCAGAGGCTGGCGCGACAGCTGCCCGCGAGCGGAGACCCGGTCTTGCCGCAGGGCGCCCTGCCGCTCTTCTGGCCGGGGCTCCTTGTGCGAAACGCGGCGTTCCTCGCCGGGGTCCTCACGCTCGGCCTGCGGCGCCTGCTTCCGCCCTACTGACCCTTGAATTGACCGCATAAACACCGGGGCGGCTGAACCCAGGAAGTTACAGGCGGCGCCGCTCCTGGAAACCCGCGGAGACACTGCGGCGATAACCCCACGTGCCCCCCGTCGGACTCCCCCTGCTGCCTGAGCTCCTGCGCGCTCGCGCGGCCTCGGGCGAGCCTGCCCGGCTGGCGGCGCTTGAGCTCGACCTGGCGGGAGCGCAAGCGGCGCGCGCGGTGGACCTGCTCCAGAGGCACGACGGCCTCAACTTGACCCTCGCAGCGGCCCAGCTCGGCCGGCATCACGCGACGGCAGTGGACCTGTTGGGGGACCTCGGGCTCGATGGGAGCAGCCTGTGGGACCCGCGGCAGCTCACGCTCGGGCGCGCCACGGAAGCGCCTGCGGAGCTGGCACGGGACTTCGGCCGCTACAAGGGGGACATCGCCGCGCGGACCACCTTCCTCTCGGAAGCGCCGCTGGACGCCCCGCTGGACGAGACGGTCCGGTCGATGGCGTCCACGCTGGCCACCGAGGCGTTGCTCCAACTGAAGATTGCCGCCATCAGCCGCGAGGAGTCCCCGCTGGTGGCCGAGGAAGCCATGGGCGCCGCCCAGCGTCTTCTCGAGGCCACCGTGGTGGTGGGCGAGGGCCAGCCGTGGGCCCTCGATCGCACGGTCCCCGCCCAGGTCGCGGCGCTCTCCTTCGCGGAGACGACACCCACCCAGGCTGCCGAGATCATCGGCGACGTCTGCGCCCAGGTGGGCTCCTTGCGCGCCCGCGCGAGCAGCGGCAGTGGCGCCGCCGCAAACCTCACCGTCCGACCGCGCGGCGAGATGACGCTGCTCGAAGCGCTCGAACGGAGCGTGCCCAGGGCGCCGCCGAAGCCCGAGCCCCCCACGATGGGCCAGGGCTGGGGCGCAAAGCGTGCCTACAACGACGCCGAGGCTGTCTACCGCCGGGACCTTCAGCGCCACCAGGTGGGGGCGCTGACCGAGACGCTCCTCAAGCTGGCCCGCATCGAAGACCCTCGGGAGCGCGAAGGTCACCTGGCGCGGCTCATCTGGGCTCACTCCCTGGCGCGGCCGGCGGCAGAACAGGCGCTCAAGCACGCGGGCCTGGATCCAACGACGCGGACGCTGAGCCGCCTGTTGGTGGACCTCCCCTCGCTGACCGCGAAGCGCGAGGCCCTGGAGCAGCTCCTGCGCGCTCCCCCGCCCAGCGACCCGTGGAGCCAAGCGGGACAGGCAACGGTCGCCCTGGGCGTGGCCGCGGCGTACGACCGGCAGGCCTTAGACGTCCTCCCTGCGTTCTTCCAGCACCTCGGCGACTCTGCGGCGCGCGCGCAGCTGCTCAACCGCTGGCTCCCGGTGAGCCACAACGAGGCCGGGCGCCTTGGCGGCGACGCCGTCTACCGCTCGGCCCGCGACTACCTCAGGCTCTACGACCCGTTCGGAAAACCGGAGGCCTTCAGCCGGCGTCCGTTGGCCCAGGCGTTTCACCGCTTCCACGGCTACGTGGACGCGGCGAACGCCGAGGTGCGCGTCGTCAACGCCGGCCTGCGCCCGTAGCTGTTTCTACATCCCGCCATCTTCCGGCGCGGCGCCGCGTCCCACGACGGACACCACGCGGTTGGGGGTGTTTTCCGCGTTGGAGACAATCGTGATGGTGGCCGAGTAGGTCTTCACGGCGGTGGGCGTGAAGATGATCTGCACGTACGTGCGGTCCAGCCCCTTCACTTCCGTGGGGAACGAGCCGTCGTCGTTCGTACCGCGGATGGTGAAGGCGCTGTCCCCCGTCTTGGTCACACTGGTGAGGCTGAG
The DNA here is from genome assembly GCA_044230055.1 of Myxococcaceae bacterium. Taxonomy (GTDB): domain Bacteria; phylum Myxococcota; class Myxococcia; order Myxococcales; family Myxococcaceae; genus JBGART01. The sequence continues at coordinate 105,509 of JBGART010000020.1, forward strand.
CGTCTCCACGCCGCCGTTTTTGATCATCAGGGACTCTTGCGGCTTGGTGGTGAGGAACCAGGCGCCGAAGTCCACACCTCCGTCCCCAATCGAGTCGCGATCAAGGACGAGCTGCGGCTTCTGGGGCGGCCTCTTCTCACAGCCCACCAGAGCGACGAAGATGACGACGAGAATGGCGCGCGCGGACATGGTGACCTGCTCCCGTTTCCAGGGTTTATGCGGCTTGCTGCTGGCGCTGGGCATGATCGGCTGCAGCGGGGGGAAGAGCCAGTTCATCGACGGCCGGGTGCTGGACCGCTGCGACGAAACCTGGCCGGTCTGCAGCCAGATCGCCGGGTGCCTCATCGGCGCGGAGAGCTACCTCGAGGGGCGCTTCCCCGGCGAGGTGCGCTTCATCGTCCAGGTGCCTGAGCCATCGAAGGTGAAGGTGTCGTTCTACGTGGAGTCCGCCAGCGCGGCCGGGGACGAGACCGCGCTCAACTTCTACGAGGACCGCTGCCGCGCCCGCGTCCGCGAGTCGGCCACCGGCCGCTCCTTCCTGGGCGAGGCCGAGCAGTTCGGCGTCTTCAGCCGGGAGGCGCTGCTCACCGGCCTGGGGGACCACCTCATCGAGATCATCTCCGACTCGCAGGCGCGCTACTCCCTCAAGGTTGAGGTGAACCCCACCCGCGGCCTGGAGTGAGCTGCGCATCTAGGGCTCCCGGGTGAAGACGCACGCCGTCCCGCCATCGGTGGCTACCGGGCAGCTGCGCGCCCCGCCGTCCGCGGCGTACGTCTTCGGGTAGTCGGTGTACGCCGTCCGGACGGTGTACGAGACCGACTGGTTGCTCTGCCGGTCCACCGCGCCCACCTTGATGAAGAACTTCCCACCCAGCACGAAGCGGGGCTCGAAGCAGGCGCAGGCGTTGGCGCGGGTGGTGACGGTGGTGATGCCGCCTGAAGATGAACGGTCGTAGATGATCTGCCGCACCGACGTGTCCGCGCTGTACCAGGTGGCGGTGCTGTCCGGCTGGTAGGCGAGCACCAGCGGGTTGCCGCGGCTGCCCCGTGTCACTGGCGTGCAGGAGCCCGCGCCGCCGTCGCGGCCGTCGCAGAACTCCAGCTCCAGCGAGAGGTCAGCGACGACGCCGCCATCCGGCCCGTTGCCCACCTGCCACTGCAGCTCCCACGTCTTGTCCGCCGGCGTGATGGCCGGGAAGTCGACTTGAAAGCGATCCAGGTCCGTCGGCACCGCGTCGTAGTCATCCACCGCGCGCACGCCCTGCCCGTTGTTCGGGTCATTGCGGATGAGGCGGCCGTAGCCGTGGGAGAGCTCGCCCGTCAGCGTCGTCGCGCCGGCGGGCGGGACGGGGAAGGTCGCGCCGCTCGTATCCTGCGCCAGCGCCACGGTCTGGGTGCCGATGGGGTCCGCGTCCGGCAGCAGCTCCACCTCCAGCGTGTACACCCGGTCATCTGCCCAGTTGTTGCCGCTGTCCTGCACGAGGAAGAGATACCGAATGGTGCCGGCGTGCGGCGGGATGGGCTGGCGGCCCTCGAAGTTGCGCAGCGCGGGGAAGACCGCGGCCTCGTTGCGCTCCGAGTGGAGGCACAGGGGCGGCGTGTTCGTCTCGCACGCGGTCTCCACGGTGGTGACGAGGAAGTTGCGCCCGTCGTAGCCCTTCGGGCAGGTGAGCGGGTCCGTCTTGCAGGCCACCACCTTGTCCGCCTGGGTGACGCCGGTGGTGACCTGGCTGAACACGCGCACGTTGCGGTCCGAAGGGCCGGGCAGCGGGGCGAAGCGGCCGCCGGACGCCGCGGCGGTTAGCCGGTAGCGCAGGACGGACGGGCTGCCGTCCGCGGGCACGTCCGCGTAGAACCAGTCGACGTCTGGCACGAAGCCAATCCGCCCGGTCTTGGAGACGGGCCCGCCGCCGAGCGTCGGGTTGAGCGGCTTGGCCGCCGCTGCCGTCTCGTTGGCCTCGTTCGTGTCCAGCTCGTCGAAGAACTGAACGTCGATGGTGTACTTGAGCCGCAGGTCGCCCGGCAGCGGCCCGGTGACGCCGAGCGGCCGGTAGGCCTGCAGCGTGAGGGTGTACACGCCGCCGGGGAGCGCACGCGCCGTGGCGATGTCCACCGCCAACGCTTCGCTCTCCGCGCGGCCCTCCGCCACCGGCTTTCCGGTGGAGTCGCTCAGCGTGTACGCCAGCTTGAACGCCGCGGGCGGCGTCACCTTCGGCGCGGTGATGTGGAGGTAGAGGATTTTTCCCGCCGGCGCCGCGACGGTGAACTTGTCCACGTCGTCGGTAGTGGCGAGGTACCCCGTCTGCTGGCCCGTCGGCACGCCGCCCACCGGAGGCGTGCCGATGGCCTTGGCGTCCGCGGCGCTGTCGTTGGGCTCGTTGACGTCCGGGTTCTCCACCAGCTCCGCCTTGAGGCTGTACTGGGAGACCGGGTCTCCGTACGGCCGCATGGGGTTGATGGGGTCATCCGACACCTGCACCACCAGCTTCGCGTTGGACTCGCCGAAGGGGACGATGATGTCCAGCGGCTTGGGCGCGCCGGTGTGCCGATCCGAGGCGCGCGCCACGCTCATGGAGCCGTCCGCGCGCAGGATGTTGAAGGAGAGGTTCACCGGCGTGTTCGGTACGCCGTAACCGCCGCTGACGTGCAGCAGGCTGCGCGCGGTGAGGTTGCCCGGCAGCTGGATGCCGTACCAGTCCTGGTCCCCGGGCTCGCCGATGTACGCCAGCAGGGGCGCGCCTCCGAGCGTCAGCACGCAGCCGGCGCCGAAGGCCTCGTCCTGCGAGTTGCAGGCGTCCGGCGGCGGCGTCCCGGAGTCCTCCTCCCCGTTCCCGCCGCCATCAGGACAACCGGTGAGCGCAGCGGTGAGCACGCCCACCGCCACGCAGCTTCGCCACGTCGAACGCACGATGAAGCTCCCTTCAGGGGGAGGGCACCACAGCGCCCACCGGCTGACACCGGTCCCAGAGCTCGTCCGGCCTCACGACAATCACCCCGTCCACCGGCGACTTGATGCCGCCCACGGGGAAGCGCGCCTGCTTGTAGCGGTACTGGCGGACGATGGTCCGCGCGGTGGGATCATCGCTGGGGATGAAGGCCACCGAGAAGTAGAGATCATTGAAGCCGGCGCCCTGCCCCACGCCTCCGTCATACGGGTCGCCCACCGTCGGCGCCAGCGACACGTTGTGGACCCTGAAGTCGAAGCACTGGCGCCCGTCGCCGTCCACGCCGCCGTCGGTGGTGAGCTCGTAGCGGTACCCGTTCACCGTGAGGTTCTGGGTGTCCGGGGAAAGCGGGTGGGTGTGCATGCGCAGCTCGTCCCGGGTGGAGACGGCGTCGTTGTCCGGGTCTTCGCCCAGGTCATCGCTGGAGGCCTGCGCGGAGAGCAGCCACTCCACGCCGTCCGGGATGCCGTCGCGGTCGCTGTCCACCAGCTGCGCGTTGCTGCCCACCAGCTGCTCGTCGCAGTCCAAAAGACCGTCGCAGTCGGTGTCCACCCCGCGCAGGTTGGGCGGGCAGCCGGGGTCCCCGCCCCCGCCGTCCGGAAACACCGGCGCGGTGGGGTTGAACGTCGCACCCAGCTTGGCGAAGCGCACCTCCACGCCGTCGGAGAAGCCGTCGCCGTCGGTGTCCGGGTCCCGGTAGTTGGTACCCGCGGTGAGCTCGTCCGCGTCGGAGAGGCCGTCGCTGTCGGAGTCCGCCTGGTCCAGCGGCGAGCCCGGCGGCGCGGAGAAGTTGGAGGCCACCCACTCCTTGATGACAAACGCGCGGCGGGTGAGGCCGAACTTGAAGTTGAGGAAGTTGATGGGTTCGTTGTTGCGGAAATCGCGGAAGTCGCCGCCGCCCAGCCGGGCCATCCCCTCCAGGCGCTCCGCATCCTGGTTGATGAGCAGCAGCGGGCAGCCCGGGACGCCAGCGTCGCTGAAGAGGTCGCAGACGCTGGAGAGCGGCTGGGCTGGGTTGAAGACATGCACGGTGTTGAAGCGGACGTCCTCGGCGAGGTCTTTGAGCTGGTGGATGCGGACCACCGCGTCCCCGCGGATGAGCTCGTCGTCCTGGTCGCTGGTGGGGTGGCCGTCGGAGAGGAAGATGATGGAGTAGCGCGCGCGGCCCGCCGCGTCGTCGCCCATGGCGTTGAGCCGGCTGCTGGCGATGTCGCGGTTGAGCATGGCGTAGATGTCCGCCAGCGCCTTCACGAAGTCTGTCGAGTCCCGGTTGGGGCCGTTCAGGTTGGTGAAGTTCAGCAGCGTGGAGACCAGCGCGGTCTTGTCCGCGTCCGTCAGGTCCACCAGCCGGACGAAGCGCGGCTGGTTGCTGGCCGTGAGGAAGACGCTGGTGCTGCCGGCGAAGAGCATCACGGAGATCTCAATCTCCGGGTCCTGCGGCAGCGTGTTGAGCAGCTCGATGAGCGCGCGCGCCCGGCTGCCGTCGGGATCCGTGGCGCGCATGGACTGGGAGGCGTCCATCGCGAGGAGAATCTTGATGGGCCGGCGCACCTCGTTGGAGCCGGGGGTGCAGAAGCTGCCGCGAATCTCAAAGCTCCGGTCCACCGGGAGCTCCTCGCGGCGGCGCTGGTCATACAAGTAGGAGTCCGAGCAGGCCGCGGCGATACCGACTGCGACCCCTGCTGCGAGCGCCTTCCCCAGAGGCGAGCGCGCGTTCACCGCGTCCCCACGCACTTCGTCCGGAAGTCCGCTTCGGTGCGCAGCGCGGGCGGCTGCAGGAAGTTGCTCTCGCGCAGCACCAGCTCCGGGCCTATCGGTACCCGGACGCCGGGCGGGTCGAACTGGGCCCAGGCGCAGGCGGTCCGCCACTCGCCGTAGTCGGTGGCCACCCCGCTCTCCGGCGCTTCGGCGAAGTAGACCTTGAAGAGGTTGTAGCCCTGCGTGGTTCCCGCGCTCACCGGCGGGGTGACCAGCTGGAGGTTGGCGACCGCGAACTGGTAGCAGACGCGGCCGTCCGGCTGAATCTCCGCCGTGGTCTCATACTGGTAGCCATAGCGGTCATAAAACGTCCGGTCGGCCTTGGTGGGGTTGGAGCCGGAGCGCAGCTCTTGCCAGTCGGAGAAGCCGTCGCCGTCGGTGTCGATGGACGCGGCGTCTGCCTTCATGGCGTTGAGCCCGTAGCGGACCTCCAGCCCATCCGGGATGCCGTCGCCGTCGCTGTCGACGGTCTTACGGCGGGTCTTCACGAAGTCCTCGGCGAACTGCGAGAGGCCGTCACCATCGGTGTCCTCACAGGTGCAGTTCAACGTGAGCGGCGATTGCGGGTTGCAGCCGCGGGAGTCCTTGTTGTTCCCGGCGATAAAGCCTTCGGAGGCGTGCAGCGTTTCAAAGCGGTCGTCGAAGCAGTCCCCGTCGCTGTCCGCGAAGAAGGGGTTGGTCTTGGCGGTGAAGCCGTTGTCGAGCGTGTCCACAAGCCCGTCGCCGTCGCTGTCCACCTCGCGCTGCTCGTCGCCCGGCATGGAGCGGAGAGATTCCACCAGCAGCGTCTTCATCACGTTGCGCGAGGCGAGCGACGAGTAGTCGAGCGCGCCCAGGCCCAGGTTCTGGACGCCGGCATTGTTGACGAACTCCTGGTAGACGCCGTTGCCGCGCTCGGCGAAGCGCTGCAGCAGCCAGGTGGCGATCTTCTTCGCCGCCGCCGGGTAGTTGGCCTGCGCGACGCCCGGGTAGGTGCCGTAGACGTCCTGGCAGATGGGGCCGCAGGCGCGCACCGCCTCCTCGTTGAAGAGCAGCACGCTGTGGAAGCGGATGTCGCCCACGTTGTACTGCTCCTTCAGCTCCATGATCTGATCCACGTAGCTGAACAGCTGGTAGTTCTGGTTCCGGTCCGTGCCCACCACGAAGCCGTTGATCTGATCTCGGGGGTCCGTGAGGTTGCAGAACTCGGGGATGGAGTCCGCCCAGGTCAGCTCCGGGTGATCCGGATCCGCGTACTGGGTCAGCATGTCGTTCCCCGAGCAGCGGGGGTACGGCGTGCCGTCCGTGAGGAAGACCACCACGTAGCGGGTGCGCGGGAGCTGATCCGGCGCGGCGTCCGACACGCGGGCGATGTCTGAGGCGATGACCGAATACGCGTAGGCCAGCGCGCCTTGATAGTCGGTGCCCTTCCCCAACTGGGACTGCAGCGCGTTCACGCGCGTCACCAGGTCATCATTGGGGGGAGCGAAGCGGCCCGCCTCCATGCCGTTGGGCGGAGGCCAGGGGTTCTTCACGTTGGTCTCGAACGGCACCAGGGAGACCTGCACGTTGGGCTGCGTCCGGAACTGCGCGATGAGGCGCTTGAGGGCACGGACGCGCGCGGGCTCGGTGACGCCGGGCGGGATGATGGCCTGCACGTCGGCCCGCTCGCAGAACCCGCTGCCCTCTTGAGAGCCGGGCGGGTCCGAGATGCACATGCTGCCGGAGAGGTCCGTGACCAGGACCACCTTCACGGGGAAGCCGGTGGGGTCCGGCGGCTTGGTGCAGATTTCACCGCGAAGGGTGAGGCGATCATTCGCGGCCGCCGGGGGGACGCTCACCTGTTCAATGAGCGCGGAGGAGCACCCTGGAAACACAGCGGCGGCGAGCGTTGCGCCGAGGAGGGCCAACCGCGCCCCCTTCCGCACATGCCCGCCGCCAGGGCGGGTGCTCGGTGGACTGAACTTCCGAAGGACCTTCACAGGCAAATCCTCCTTCAGCACCGAGCACTCGCTTTCAGACGACTACGACCGGCGACGGCGGCGGAGCAGGCCGAGCGCGCTGAGGGCGAGCGCAGCCAGCGGACCGCCGTACGGCAGCGCGGCGCAGCTGGCCGCGGACTGCACTTCACCGACGGACAGCTTGAGCGCCGAGCTGGAGCTCTTGACGTCCGGGTACGCGCGGTCCGGGAACTGGAGGACCGCCTGCAGCTGCAGCTCGTACTCGCCATCCACGTCCGCCGTGAAGCGCGGGACGCTGCCCTCGGCATACGCGTACTCCCAGTGACGGCTCATGGTGACCGCACCCTTGGGGTTCTCGACTGCCGCCTTCGATCCATCCGGCCGCTTGGAGACGGTCCAGACGTACTCTATCGCCGCGCCGTTGCGGTTGGCGAAGATGGGGGGACGCACGGTCTCACCGCGCTTGAGCTGACCGATGAACCCACCCGTGGCCACCTTGAAAGAGGCCTTGGGATCCAGGCAGTCGGCCGGGTTGGTGGGATCCGTCACGACGCAGTAGTGGCTGTCGCACACGTCGCCCAGCTTGTCCCCGTCATCGTCGAGCTGACCCTGGTTGGCGATGAGCGCGCAGTTGTCGACTTCGTTCGGGATGCTGTCGTTGTCCGCGTCCTTGTCGCACGCGTCGCCGATCAGGTCTCCGTCGGTGTCCTTCTGGGTGGGGTTGGCCACCAGCGGGCAGTTGTCGAAGCTGTCGCCCACGTTGTCCCCGTCGCTGTCGGTGTTGCAGACGGCCCCGGCTGGGATCTCGTTCTGGTTCGGGTTGTAGCCGAGCGGGCAGCTGTCCTTGCCGTCCTCGACGCCGTCCTCGTCGTCGTCCGTGTCGCACGCGTCGCCGCGGAGGTCGCCCTTGTTGGCGTCGAAGTTCTTCTGATCCTTGTTGGAGACGCCCGGGCAGTTGTCCGCGGCGTTCGGGATGGTATCGCCGTCGATGTCGTCATCGCACGCGTCGCCGATGCCATCGCCGTCGGTGTCCAGCTGGCTGAAGTTCGACGCCCCGCTGCAGTTGTCGCAGGAGTTGCCGACCGCGTCGCCGTCGTCGTCCGCCTGATCGCGGTTGCTGGCGAAGGCGCAGTTGTCCGCGTCGTCCGCCTTGCCGTCGCCGTCCGCGTCATCCGTGTACGCGAGGGTCTTGCCGTCATCCGTAAAAGCCACCCAGACGGAGCAGCCACAGCCGCAACCGCAGCCGCCACCCTCCTCCTTCGGCCTGCCGCACGACGAACCCAGGCACTCCGGGTTGTCCTGCGCGAAGGCCGGAGCGGCCGTCAGAACCACTGCCAATCCAACCAAAGCCGAAAATCCACTGAACCTCATGAGAGAACTCCTTTCGCTCGGCAGCTTCCCTTAGCAACTGGTGGACCGCCGACGAGGCACCACGTTACGGCCGAAAATCCAGGAGATACTTCCAACCACATCGCCTCCTTTTGCCGAAGTGTGGGGCGGGGCCCCCAACCGGATTGGGGTATCGACGCCACACTCAGTACCCGAGCACGAAGTCGTCCGGGACGACGTGGAGGGTGCCGGACGGGCTGCGCTTGTTGGGCGCGGTGAAGACCACCTGCCGCACCACAAGAGAGCCAATACCGGTGCCGCGAGGCTCGTTGTCGCGGCCAATCTGCATATAGAGGTAGAGGTCGTTGTTGCCGGTGGGGATGTCCTTGAAGGGCGGGTTCGGCCGGCGCAGCGTCTCCACCAGGCCGATGTTGTCGACGCGGATGTGGTAGCAGGCGCGGCCATCGACGGTGGGGTCGGCCGGTTCAATGAAGTAGCCGTAGCCGCGCTCGGCCCGGTAGGCGATGTCGGCGGAGAGCGGGTCGGTGTGCGACTGCACCTCGCTCACGTTGGGCGTGCCGTCGCGGTCCGCGTCGTCCAGGTCTTCCGGCACCAACGGGTTGGTGCCTGAGAGCAGCTCCACCAGGTCCGGCAGGCCATCGCCGTCGGTGTCGGAGACGCAGGAGTCGGTGCCGAGCACCCGCTCCTCGCAGTCGTTGAGCCGGTCTCCGTCGGAGTCCACGGTGGGGTTGCAGCCGTTCACCCTGTCCACGTTCCCGCTCTGCGGCTTGAGCCCGCGGCGCACCTCCACGCCGTCCGAGAGGTAGTCGCCGTCCGAGTCCGGCTCGATGGGAGAGGTGCCTTGCAGCGCCTCCTCTTCGTCAGAGAGGCCGTCGCCATCGCTGTCGGGCGCCATCTTCCCCGCGCGGGAGACGGCGTTGCGGTTGAAGGCGATGAGCCGCTTGAGGGTGAGCGCGCGCTGCAGCGAGGCGTAGTTGAGGCCGTTGAGCACGTTGCCAATGCCGGAGAGGTCGGTCTCGATGACCTGCGTGCCGCCGGCCTGCGCGATGGCGGCCACCTGCGCGCTCACCGCTGGATTTGCAGTGGCCCGGACGTAGATGGGCTGGATGGTGACCTCGCCCGCGCCGTACTGCGAGGTGTACGCCTTCAGGTCGTTGGCGACGGCGGTCAGCTCGCACTGCGCGCAGGCGGAGGCGCTGGCGTCAATCTGCGCCTGCGTGGGCAGGCTGGGGTCAAAGAGGCGGCTGCAGCTGGCCCGGATGCCCGCATTGAAGGAGGCGTTGGCGCAGCTCAAGTCGCCCGAGGAGACCACCAGGACGACGAGGTACCGCGTGCGGGCGACGGTGCCCTTGCAGCCCGTCTGCATGTCGCCGGAGAGGATGCTGCTGGCCAGCTTGAGCGGCGCGCGCAGCGAGAACGGCCCCTGCTCTTGATAGGAGGCGTAGCGGATGACGCCGCTCTGAAACGCCGCCGCGTCCACGAACGAGCCCTGCAGGCCCGTAGCCACGGTGTGGTACCCCACCAGCGCGAACTTGATGTACGGGACGGAGAAGCGCCCCGCGAGCGTGTTCAGCCCGTCGGTGATGCCGCCCACCACGTCCGGCGTCACGCCGCCACCGCCCGGCAGCGCGAAGAGCACGCGCACCGGGAACGCGTCGCCGCTGGCAAGCGGCACGCAGGCGATGCCTTCGAAGTCGGCGCGGTCCGGACGCCCGGCCCGCTTGTCGTCGACGGCGTAGAGGCCGGCGTCGGAGCAGCCGAAGAGGATGAAACCCAGCGCGGCGAGGAACCAGCGCATGCCCATGGGCGGGAGAGTGTAGCGCGTGATTGGACGGCCGGGCCGGTGCGCGCGCTGCCCCATCGTGGGGGGACCTCCTACCGATGTAAGCTCCGCCGCGACCATGCCCATCCGTCGCGTCCTGCTTGTGGATGATGACGCCGCGCTCGCGGCAGTGCTCAAGGACGCACTCGGGGAGGAGGGCTTCCAGGTGGCCGTGGCGGCGAACGGCCTGGAAGGCTGGCGGCAGTTCGAAGCGGCGCCGCCGGATCTGGTCATCCTTGACATCCTGATGCCGGAGCTCGACGGGCTGGAGGTGTGCCGGAGGATCCGCAAGGGCGGCTCCCGCGTGCCGGTCATCCTCTTGTCATCCCGCGGTGAAGAGGTGGACCGCATCACCGGGCTGGACACCGGCGCGGACGACTATGTCACCAAGCCGTTCTCCACCCGGGAGCTCTGCGCGCGGATCCGCGCCCTGGACCGCCGGGTCCACGGCGGGGCGGAGCCGCTCGAGGGGGAGGTGCTGCGCGCCGGCGCGCTGGAGATTGACCCGCCAAGGTTCGCGGTGCGCTGGAAGGGCCAGCCGTGCGCGCTCACCCGCTCCGAATTTCTGCTCCTTCTGGCCCTGGCGAAGAACCCCGGCTTCGTCCTCTCCCGGGACCGCCTGCTGGACCTCGCCCGCGGCGATGACGTGGTGGTCACCGAGCGCACCGTGGACACGTTCATCAAGCGGATCCGCAAGAAGCTGCGCGCCGCGGAGGAGAGCTTCGACGAGATTGAGACGGTGGTGGGGGTGGGCTACCGCTACCGGAAGGCGCCGGGCGCATGACGTTGCGCAGCGTCCGCGTCACGCTCCACGCAGCGGCCCTGCTCCTGATTCTTCTGCCCGTCGCGATGCTGCTCATCGCGTATGGATATGAGCGCGTCATCTTGTCCGCCTATGAGCAGACGCTCACCTCGGTGGCCGCGCGGGTGGTGGCGCAGCCGTCAGAGGACCTGCGGGCGCTGGCGCTGAAGACGGGAGTGGAGCTGCAGCGCCTGGATGCGCGCGGCGCGGTGATGGCGGACTCCCACACCGGGCGGGAAGCGCGGGCTGCTGGAGGAGGTCCTGGCGGAGTACCGCGCGGACCCTCGCAGCGCGGATGTCGCGTTCACGCTGGAGGTGCCGGAGGCGGTGGGCGCGGTTCGACTGGTCTCTGAAGCGTGGAAGCGGCTGCTTCGCAATCTGCTGGACAACGCGCTGGTGCAGCCCGCGGAGGTTAAAGCGGTTGCGGTGTCGGTGCGCCTCGAGGACGGGTTCGTCGTCACGCGCGTGGCGGACCAGGGGCCGGGCGTCTCACCGGGAAACCGGGAGAAGGTGTTCCGGCGGTTCTTCAGCGCGCGGCCGGCCGGGGCGCCGGCCGGGACGGGGCTGGGGCTCTCCATCGTCGCCGCGGTCGCGCAGGCGCATGGTGGACGGGTGGAGCTTGCGCCCCAGGGCGAGCGAACGGGGGCAGCGTTTGACGTGTTCTTGCCCAGCAGTCCTCCCCCGTTCGCCCTGGCCGGCCATGGCGTCGGAGGAACAGCTGTTCTTTAAGTCAGGCGCCTCCCTCGTTCGCCTCGAGGCTGTTCTCATCCGGGCGCTCCCCCGCTCGCCTCGAGCGTTGCGCCGTCAGGCGCATAGTCGAGAGGTGGCGCCAACCCACGCACGGCACCTGGCCGGTTTGTTTCGAGCAGAGCGGAGCGGCCCATGAGCCAAGCTTCGGGTGCACTGCCGACGTCTCGACTATGCGCCTGACGGCGCAACGCTCGACGCGAGCGGGGGAGGTTCACCCTTCCAACAACGAAAAATGTGCGCTCGCCGCCCCATGGGCAGGGCCGCTGCCACACCGTTGCCACACGCTGTCCTCCGGCCGTCCTTACGGCCGCCGTCAGGCAGCCGCGCCGCCCTGCGAGCCTCCTCTCCATCCAAGGAGGCATTCCCGCACATGCAAACGAAGCTCGACTCGAAGGTTCTGGTGGTAAGCGGCGCAGGGCTGCTCGCCCTCGCAGCAGTCTTCCTCTGGCGCCAGTACGACATCGACGTCGGGGCGCTCGTCGCGGTGGCGGCCGTCGTTGCGGCGCTGAGCGCCGTCACGGCGCGCGGCAAGGTCTGGCCGCTCATCGGCCCCGCGGCGTTGATCGGCTTCAGCATCGTAGGCGCCGTCTGGTACGGCGGCACCAAGAGCCCGGTGATGCTCTTCTCCCTCGCGGTCACCTTTCTCGGCAGCCTGGCCGCCGTCGCCCGCAGCGCAGCGAAGCCTGAAACCGCAGAGGGCCGGCTGCAGAGCGTGTTCTCCTGGCTCTCCCTCGCCCTGGGCTTCCTCGCCGTCACCGGCGCCACCTACTTCGAGCTCTTCACCTTGAACCTCGCCGACGAAGCCATCGGCCGGCGCGCAGTCCTCACCCTCTTCTGGATGGCAAGCGGCGTGGCGCTGGTGCTCTTCGCCCGCAAGAAGGAGCGTGTCGCCGCCCGCGACGCCGGCTTCGTGGTCCTCGCGGCCGCGCTGGGCAAGGCCCTCCTCTACGACACAATGCACCTCGACGGCCTGCTCCGCATCGGCCTGTTCGCCGCCTCCGGTCTGCTCCTGCTCGCCGCGGGCGGCGTCGTCCTGCCCCGGCTCTCCTCGTCGAACCGGGTGCAGCGATGAGCGCCGCGCTGGCCCTGCTCACTGCGGCCCTCGCGGCCACCCCCTGCTACGCACCCGCCGACGAGCGTCCGGGCTGGAAGCGGGTGCTGCTGCCGAAGGAGGCGCCGGAGCTGGCGGCGCCGGAGGACATCCCGCAGTTCCGGACCGGAGAGCCCGCGCTCCAATTCACTCGGGACGGAAGCGCCTTCCTGAGGGCCGACACCCGCACCGGCAAGTTGGATTTCACGTTCACCCTCCCCCCGGACTCGCGGCGGCTGGAGCTCCAGTTCAACGGCAGTCTGCGCGGCGCCAAGGTGGACGCGGTCGTCTCCGCCGGCCTGCGACAGCTCCCGGTGCTCGATGAGAAGCGCGTGCCGGGGGACACCCTGGCGATGGCCTGGGAGCTGCCGGGCGCGGACCGGCTGGTCGTTACGGTCCACCATCACCTCCGGGAGCGCCCTTCCCTTCGCCACTGGACGCTCGCCCACCTCTCGGTGCTGGCCCAGCCGGAGACGACCGCGCTCAGCGGAAGCGCCCCCCGCAGCCTCTACTTCCTGCACCCGGGGAACCGGCACCTCACGCTCTGCCACGCGCCGGGACGACAGCTCACTGTCGACGCGGCGCTCCTGCAGGGAGCCGCAGAGGAGACCGCGCTCACAGCGACATCAGATACGCCAGCAAGTCGTCCTGCTCCTGCTCGCTGAGCTGGACGCCTTCCGCAGGGCGGTGCAGCTCCACCGCCTTTCGCAGGGGGAACCGGGTGCCCACCTTCAGCGTGTCATCCGGCGCCACCTCCAGGCCGGCCGCCCCGCTGGTCAGCATGGGAAACACATCCCACGCGCCTAACAGCGAGGGCGGCGCCGCGCCCTTCTTCACCAGCTGTTGCATCGCCAGCCGCAGCGGGAGCGCCTCCGGCGGGCCCACCTCTTGATAGCGCCCGCGCGTGGCCAGGTCCTGGTCGGTGGTGAACAGCGGCGGCGGGTGGCAGTGCGCGCACTGCGCCTTCTCGAAGGCGGCGACGCCGCGGCGCGCGTCGCCGGACTTCCCATCCGGGAGGGCGAAGGCGGCGGGCGGCTCGCCGTTCGGCCCGACAAAGGGGTTGGGCAGCGTGGGCAGGCTGGAGGAGTAGATGGTGAGGGCCTCCACTTCCGGCGGAGAGGGATCCGGGTTGTGGAGCCGGTTGCGCCCGCCCACCAGCAGGCTGGTCTCCCCCAGGCTCCGCGTGGACGCCGGCGTGAAGTACGGCGGCGTCTCCAGGCTGCCGCGCACCGTGGTGGACCGATAGAGCCGCATGGGAAAGGTCTTCTCGAAGAACACGCCTTCGGTGTGGCCCTCCAGATGACACGCATCGCAGCTCATCCCGGTCCGCCCGAGGTCCGCGAAGTAGAGCACCTGCCCAATCCGCCGCGCGCGCTGCGCCAGCGTATCCACCACGGGCAGCTGGCGCAGCACCTTCACGCCCGCCGCGCGCGCCCGCCGCGCGTCCAGCACCGCCAGCGTCCCGGTAAAGCGGTTGAGCACGTAGAGCCGCCCGCCGTCCGGCGAGAGCGCCAGCGCGGAGGGCCCCGAGTGCAGCTCCACGCCGGCCCGCCCGTTCACCGCGAAGTCGGACGGGGGCCGGACCATCGGGAACCCCTCCGGCGGGACGATGGGCACCTCCTGCACCACGCTCTCCGCCGGGGACTCCGAGAGCAGCCGCGGCAGGTCCAGCACGCGCACGCGCCCCAGCGCCGGGTCCGCGGCGAACGCCACGCCCCGGCCTTCGTCGACCAGCAGCGCCCCCGTGACGCCCGCCCCGAAGCCCAGGTGCTGCACGAAGCGGCCGGCTTGCGGGTCCACCACCGCCACCCCGGCGTTCATGCTCACCTCCATCCGGTCCGGGTTGGGGCCGATGTTCGGGCCGATGCTCGCCACCAGCAGGCGGCCCGAGCGCTCCACCGCGGCCAGAGAGCGCACCGCCTTCCCTCCCACGATGTACGGCGCGTACGGGGCGGTGCGACCGCCGACGATGGCGGTCCCGGGCGTGGGCGCCATCACCGTTCGCGGCTGGCCATTGGAAATGTCGAGCAGCTCCACCTCGCCGGTCTGCGCGCTGCCCACCGCCAGCGCGTCCCCCAGCCGTGCCAGCGCAGAGGGGTTGGGCGCCACCGGCGTGCGCCAGAGCTCGCGCCCGTCGGCAAGCGAGAGCGCCGCCACGCTGTCGCGCGCCTGCTCCGCGAGGTAGGCCGTGCGGCACTCTCCGTCCAGCAGCAGCGCCCTCCCGCCCAGCGGCGCGCGGAGAATCTGGGGTGCGGCCAGAAAATCATTCGCCGGCAGCCGCCAGAGCTCTGTGGCGTAGGCGTGCGCGACCACCAGCCACTCTTTGCCCTTCTCGCGGCAGCTGGCCAGCGCGGTGGGACCGTCGCCGACCGTCCGGGTGCGCACCGCGCCTGTCTCCAGCGACACCTCGTAGAGCGCGTCCGTGGTGCGGGAGGCGAGGAACGCCACCTTCCCATCTGCGCGCACCACCAGCCCGCCGACGTCCAGGTCCGGGAAGCCGAGATCATTCACCACCCTCAACTTCACTGTCCCGCCGCCCGACGACAGCGAGAGCGCGACGGTCGCTTCCCACAACGAGGGATCGAACGGGATGGGCGGCAGGCGCACGTAGGCGTGCTGTGAGTCCACGACCGTGAGCGGGAGCGCCCGGCTCAGCGGAGGACCTACCTGAAGGGAGAGCCCGTCGACGAAGTCGCGCCCGTACAAGGCCAGTGGCTGTGAGGTTTCGTTGCTGACATAGCGGGGCCCGACCGAAGACAGCTCAGGCGCGCGCACGCCCGGCTGACCGCCTCCTCTCCCTGAGGTCGACCGGTGGCGCCACGCCGCCGCGCCACCTGCCAGGGCCGCGAAAATCAAGGCCGAAGCGGCCGCTGCTCGGACGCGTAGTCGCATCGTGGCTGGGACCTCAAGAGAGCGTGGGAACAATCCCCCGCCTGGGTGGGAAACTCTACACCCTCGACATTCGAAGCCTCGGAATTTGTTCGTGATTCTAGGTAAATGTGTGGGCGTGACGCGTTGACACCCCGGTACGGCGTTGGCTTAGCGTTCTCCGAATGCGAATGCGGCGTTTGGCGGCCCTCCTTCTCCCCGCGGTCCTCGTTTGCGCGGCGCCCGCGCTCGCGAAGCCCAAGGCGGCGGCGAAGAAGAAGCCCGCCGCCGCGGCCGAGGTGAAGAAGAAGACCCCGGCGAACCTGAATTTGAAAGCCCCCCCGGAAGCCGCGGAGCCCACCGCCGCGTCCTCCGGCGCGCCGCCGCCCAGCCGCGGCCCCACGCGCATCGACTTCGATGACCGCCTCATCCAGGGCCAGACGAACAAGTCCGGCGCGGTCTACCTGTACGACCGCAAGGAGCTGAAGACGCGGTCCATGATCAAGAAGCGCGAGAGCTTTCGGGAAGAGATTGTCAGCAGCGTCTACGACGGCGAGTAGAGGCTCGCCAAAGCAGACATCAATTCTAGCCGTCGAGGCGGTCATGGCAGCGGGAGACAGGCGTTGAGCGCACAACCGGCGGTGCTTCAAGTGGTGATCCTCCGGGACGGGCTGCTCGTCGGCACGGAGGTGTTCGTCCCGGGCCAGTACACGCTCGGCTCCGGACCGTCTTCGGACCTGCGCCTGGAGGACCCCTCCGTGGCGCCGGCCCACGCCACGCTCTATTTCCAGAACGGCCGCGCGGCGATCCAGGACCTCAACTCCCGCGGCGGGACCTTCGTCAACGGCCACAAGGTCACCACCTGCGAGATCCGCGCGGTGGATGAGCTCTCCTGCGGCCCGTTCGTCCTCAAGACGCGCGTGCTCGCGCAGCAGAAGCCCGCCGCCAAGCAGGGCCCGCCGCCAGAGGTCGCCGCGCTGCTCGGCGGTCAGGCCCCGGCGGCGCCGGCCAAGCAGGGCCGCGCGGCCGCAGCCCAGCCTCCGCCGCGCGTCCCCGACGGCGGCGGCACCGCCATCTCCTCGCGCCGCGTGAGCGCCAGCGTGGCCCCCGGGCTCGCCGCCACCGCCGTGCGCAGCGAACCCGTCCCGCCCGCCCGCCCGCAACACCTGCGTCCGGTGCCTCCGCCGGAGCCGGTCAGCTCGCCCGGCCTGTCCACCAGCGGCCTCTTCGACGAGGAACCCTCCACCTCCGCGGAGACGCCCAACGCGCGCCAGTCGCGCAACTCACGCCTGGGCCTGCGGCTCCCCTCCGGCCAGGGCAAGGGTCAGCCCCGCCTCTACTTCGAGCTCTACTGGGGCGAGAGCCGCGCGGACGCCCGCAGCTTCACCGCCAAGCAGGCCAACCACCCGAAGAAGCCGCTCCTCGCCGACGGCGCGGACCACGCCCCCTTGAGCCTCTGGGGCTTCAGCCTCCCCGAAGGCGGCATGCGCATCGCCCAGGGCGGCAACGGCGGGACGTTCCGCGTCTTCATCCCTCCCAAGGCGGCGGTGGAGAAGCTCAAGGACAACGCGTTCTACCCCACGCCCGACAAGGACCTGGAGCGCGGCGCGGAAGGCCGCTTCGTGTCGCTGGGCAACGGCCAGGCGGCGCGCCTCTCCGAAGGGCAGATGACGCTGGTCTGCTACGTGGCGCCCCCGCCCGCGAAGGAGTGGGTGAACCCGCTGCGCGGCCTGCCGTGGCTGTCCATCAGCATCTTCATGGTGTTCTTCGTGGGCTTTGGCTACTTCCTGGCCAACGCGCCCCGGCGGAACGAGTCCGCTGACTTCCAGGCGAAGAACCTCAACCCGGTGGCGGTGCGGCTCATCGCGCCGGAGCCGAAGAAGAAGGAAGAGGCCGCCAAGAAGCTCAAGGCCATCAAGGAAGCGGCTGTCGAGAAGCAGAACGCCAAGAAGGTGAAGGAGTCCGTCGAAGCGAAGAAGGTGGAGAAGGCCATCGCCAAGGCCGCCCCCGCGGAGTCCAAGGCCCTCAAGGCGCTCTCCAAGCTCTCCGCGGCCGGCCCGGCGATGGGAGACCTGCTCGCCGCAGTGGACAAGCTGGGCAGCGGGCCCGGCAGCAGGAACGTGAAGTCCTCCAACTTCAAGCTCTCCGGCCTGGTGGGCAAGGCGCCCATCGCCAACGCCGGGTTGGGCACCTTCGGCCTGGGCGGTGGCGGCAAGGGCGGCGGGGCCACGCTCGGCGGCGAGCTGCTGCGCGGCAAGGGCGGCGGCGGCATCGGCGCGTTCGGTGCCGGCGGCATTGGCAAGGGCAGCGTCGGCGGCACGGTGACGCGCGCGTCCGCCCGCAGCGTGGCGGTTCAGGGCAACATCGACCGCGAGGCCGTGGCCAAGGCCGTCAACTCACACCTACAAGAGGTGCGTGCCTGCTACGAGCGCGCACTGCTGAAGGACCCTGGCCTCGCCGGCAAGGTGGTGCTCGAATGGACCATCTCCACTGCAGGTCGGGTGGTGACCGCGAAGACCAAGACGTCGACGTTGCGGAACGGTGCTGTCGAAGGTTGCATCTTGCAGAGCCTCAAGACGTGGCAGTTCCCGTTGGCCCGGGGCGGCGTCGTCATCGTGAGCTACCCCTTCTTGTTCAACTCCGTGGGCTACTGACGACCCAATTCGGGACACGCCGGAGGGGCCGTCTCTAGGGGCGATGAGTCTTGCGAACGTGGGTCCTGTGGTGGACGTTGCTCTTGCCGTCCGTCGCGCTCGCGCAACTTGAAGAGCTCGAGAACCCTGGCACCGTCTCCGCGGTGCAGGAACGGAAGTTCCGGATGCAGCATGAGCTGGCGCTCGGCGTCGGCGTGCTGCCTTTGGACGCCTTCTACAAAGGGCTGACCGCGCAGGTCGCCTACACGTACCACTTCACCGACTACTTCGGCTGGCAGGTGGGCCGCGGCGCGTACAGCTACAACGTGTCCACCGGCCTGCGGCAGCAGCTGGAGCGCGACTTCTCCGTGCTCCCCACTGCCTTCGAAGAGGTGAACTGGATGGTGGGGTCCGACCTGGTCTGGAGCCCGCTCTACGGCAAGGGCTCCTGGCTCAACAGCTCCGTCGTCCACTACGAGGGCTGGCTGCTGCTGGGCGCCACCGTCCTCAAGCTCACCGGCGGCGAGGGCAAGCTCGGCGGCTTCCGGCCCGCAGTGAACCTGGGCATCGGCTTCCGGCTCTTCGCCAGCAAGCACGTGTCGCTGCGCTTCGACATCACCAACAACATCGTGGTGCTCGACCGCGTCTTCAACGTCCCCAGCCTTCAACTCGCAGGCGCGCTCAATCTCGGCGCCACCGAGTGAACGTGAACCCCACCCTGCTCATCGTCGCCGCCCTCCTCGGAGGCGCGCCCCTGTCCGGCCGCGGAGTCGCCACGCCCACTCAGGAGCGCCGCCGGCTGCACCGCCCGGTCGCCGCCACCGAGAAGCCTCCCGCCCCCGCCAAAGCGGTGGACCCGGTCACCGGGGAGAAGGAAGACGCCGCCGCCAAGCCGGCGCCCGCGCCCGCCGGAGCTGCGCCTGCTGCCGCCCCCGCGCCCGGCGCACCGGAAGCAGAGGCCCCGCCGCCGATGGCGGAGCCGGTGAAGGTGGACCCCAAGCTGTTCGATGAGGGGCTCCAGGACTACTTCGCCGCGCGCCCCAAGGACGCCGCCGCCAAGCTGTTCAACTACCTCAAGGGCATTTCGCAGACGGACGAGAACTACGCCTGGGCGCAGTACTTCCTGGGCAAGAGCCTCATCCAGCTGGGGCTGCGCCACGGCGGCGGCACCTATCTGGCGCGCATCGCCCGCGAGCGCACCAACCCCGCGGTGCTGCCGCGAGCGCTGCTGGCGCTGCGGGAGCTCACCGACGTTCCGCACGACGAGGTGATGATTGACCACCAGGTCTTCGGCTCGCTGGACTTGGGGTTCCTCCCCGAGGAGACGGGCGACTTCGCGCACTACCAGCAGGGCCTCATCGACCTCAAAGTCGGCAACGAGCGCTGGGCGACCATGCACTTCGCCAAGCTGGATGAGAGCTCGCCAGAGTCCTCGCGCTCGAAGTTCGCGCTGCTGGTCACCCGCCTGAAGGACGGCAAGGAGATTCCGAAGAAGATGATCGAGGAGTTCCTCGAGCTCTCCAAGGACCCCAAGCTGTCGCAGGAGATGCGCAACGAGGCCATGCTGGCCGTCGCGCGCCTGCGCTACGAACAGAAGGACTACGAGGGCGCGCTCGCCGCCTACGGCCAGGTGAAGCTGCCGGAGCTGGACCCGGGCCGCGCCACGCTCTACCTGGAGGAAGCGTGGACGCGGTACCAGCTGGGGCAAATCCACACCGCGATGGGCCTGCTCACCACGCTGGACGCGCCCTCTTTCCGGGACGAATTCCTCCCGGACAAGTACCTGCTGCGCGCGCTGGTCTACCGGGACCTCTGCCACTACCTGCCGGCCAAGCGCGCCGCCAAGGAGCTCACCCGCCGCTTCGCAGAGTCCCTGGAGTCCATCCGCGAGCGCGAAGACCTGACCCAGGACATGCGCCTGAGGCGGGCGGCCATCTCCCACGGCGCCACCCAGCGAGCGCAGAAGTTCCTCCAGTCGCTGGACCTGGAGGCAGAGCGCCTGGGCCGCTACGCGGGGACCTTCGGCGACGGGCTCTTCGCGTACCTGACCAAGCTCTATGATCTCTCCCACGCCGAAGCCGTCCGCATCTTCGAGGAGCGGCTGCGCGAGTCGGTGCGGGTGGAGGCGGACCGGCTGCTCAAGGCGGCCGAGCAGGTCCGCCTGATGGAGTACGAGGTGGGCCTCAAGCTGTACGAGCGCGTGAAGCGGGGCAGCAAGCTGGTGGCCCCGGAAGAGCAGAAGGCGCTCCTGGCCACCGAGGTGGGCTTCCGCTTCGAAGGCGAGTACTGGAACGACGAGCTGCGCGACTACAAGTTCTCCATCCAGAGCCGCTGCATCGAGGAGGGCGCACCTTGAACCTCCTGCCGCTGTTGCCCGCCCTGCTGCTGGCCGCGGGCCCCAAGCCGTTCAGCCTCGATGACCGCGTGAGCCAGAACCCCATCCTCTCCAAGGCCAAGGAGCGGGAGGAGCTCATCACCAAGCTGCGGCGGGACATCTTCAAGGTGGACCGCTCCATCGGAGAAACGGAGCGGCTCATCGCCAAGAGCCGGAACGCGCCCTATCTGCCGGACCTCCAGTTCCGCCTGGCCGAGCTGTACGTGGAGAAGAGCCGCTACGTCTATTACCTGCAGGCGGAGACGCGCTCGGACGGGAACAAGGGCGCCATCGTCTCTCCGGAGACCAAGCTGCTCAAGCAGAAGGCCACCCAGCTCTACTTCCGGCTGCTGCGCGAGTGGCCGGACTTCAAGGACGGCGACAAGGTGACCTTCTACCTCGCGCACGAACAGCGTGAGCTGGGCAGCTTCGAGGAGATGCTCAAGACGCTGGGGGACCTCATCCGCAAGTACCCCAACAGCCCGCTGCGGTTGGAAGCAGAGCAGATTCTGGGCGACTACTTCTTCGACAAGGCGGACCTGGGCGAGGCGGAGCGCCACTACCAGGTCATCATCGACGCGCCGCCCTCCCCGGTGCACGACCTGGCCCGGTACAAGATGGGGTGGATCCGCATCAACCAGTCCAAGCACCCGGAGGCGGTCACCTACTTCGAAGCCGCCGCCGCCAGCGCGCCCATCCCCGGCGCGGACAAGGCCAAGGCGCTCAACATCAAGCGAGAAGCGCTGCTGGACCTGGTCTACAGCTATACGGAATCCCGGCCAGCCAAGGGCGCGCTCAACTACTTCGAGAAGCTCTCGGATTCGCGCAGCACCTACGCGCTGGCGTTGGACAAGCTGGGCAACCGCTACTTCATCAAGCAGCAGTTCGAGTTCGCCATCCCCGCGCTGCGCCGGCTGATGGAGATCCAACCGGATCCAGAGATGGACCTGGAGCGTTCGCAGAAAATCTACGACTCGCTCAAGGCCTCCAAAGGCAAAGTCGCGCCGGAGCCGGCGGACATCCGCTTCCTCGTCCGCGCCGCGGTGCAGGCCAAGACGGACCCGGAGAAGGACGAACCGTCCCGCAAGAAGCAACTGGCGGAGCTGGAAGAAATGGCGCGCGACCTCGCCACCCAGGTCCACGTCACCGCACAGAAGAAGGACGAGAAGCCGCTCTACGTGGAGGCCGCCCGCGCCTACAAGGAGTACCTGGGCCTGTTCCGCCCGGACAAGTACGTGCGGACCATCATGCGCAACCGCGCAGACGCGCTCTACGCCGCCAAGGACTTCCCCGGCTCCGGCCGGCAGTTCGAGGAACTGGCGCGCTACGAGGAGGGCAAGGACGCCAAGGGCCTGGAGTCCGCGCTCTACGGCGCCCTGCTCTCCCACTTCTCCGCGCTCAAGGCGGGCGAGGTGGAGCACCTGGACGCCTTCGAAGTGGCGGACGCGCGCCAGGCCCTGAAGCTTCTGGGCGCCCGCTACCTGGAGAAGTACCCCAAGAGCGAGCACGTCCTGGAGGTGAAGTTCAACATCGCCCGCGCCTACTACGAGGACGGCGACTACGAACGCTCCGCGGAGCTCTTCACCGCCTTCGCCGTCTCCCACCCCGAATACAAGGACGCCGCCGTCGCGGGCAACCTCGCGCTGGACTCTCTGCGGCAGCGCAACGACTTCAAGGGCATTGAGGCGGCGGGCAAGAAGTTCCTCGGCACGCGGCTGCCGGCGACGTTCCTGGCGCAGGTTCAGAAGGTGCTCACCGAGAGCAAGTCTGAGGCGCTGGGCGAGCTGGCGCTCAAGAGCTCCGAGGAGACCGGCGACGTCGTCGAAGGCCTGACCAAGGTCGCCGAGGAGAACAAGGGCGGCGAGATTGGCGAGAAGGCGCTCTACGGGGCCTTCGCCGCGTCGCGCGACAAGCGGGACGTCCGCAAGCAGCGGGAGCTGGGCGCGAAGTTCACCGCCGAGTACCCGAAGAGCCAGTACATCTCCGACGTGCTGCTCACCCTCGGGCGTCAGTCCGCGGAGACGGCGCGCTTCGCGGAGGCGGCCGGCTACTTCGAACAGCTGGGCCAGCGCCTGGGCGCGGACGTCGCCGCGTTGGACGGCTGGACCGCCGGCGCCAAGCTGCGGCTGGCGCTGCACGAATACCCGGCGGCCATCCGCGACTTCGAGGCAGCGGTGGAGATCGCCGGCGCTCGCAAGGCGGAGATGCTGATGCTGCTGGCCGAAGCGCGAAAGAAGTCCGGGGAGAGCGCCAAGGCCCGCGCCTCCGCGGAGCAGGCGCTCAAGCTGGACAAGCTCAACGCACCCGCGGCGGCCATGCTGGCGGAGCTCGCCGCCTCCGCCGGGACGGACACCAAGCCCGACGCGCTGGTGGCCTCCCTCACCGCCATCACCCAGTCGCCTTCGGGCCAGAGCGAAGACACTGCGCGCGGCCTCTGGTACCTGGGCGAAATCTTCTTCCGCAACTACAAGGCGCTGCCCGCCAGCAAGGTGGAGGAGAAGGTCTCCTCGCTCCAGCAGCTGGAGGGGCTCTACACGCAGGCCGCGTCGATGGGGTCACCCGAGTGGGCGGTGGCCAGCCTCTGGAAGATTGCGCTGGGCTACCAGCACATCGCGGACGTGGTGGAGGCCACGCCCATCCCGGCGGGGCTCTCCGCGGCGGAGGTCCAGCAGTTCCGGACCGCGGTGAAGGGCCAGGTGGATCCACTCAAGCAGCGCGCCGAGGGCGCCTTCAGCGCGTGCCTGTCGCGCGCCGTCTCGCTGGAGGTCTTCTCCACCGCGGTGCTCGGCTGCCGGGAGCGGAAAGAGGAGGTCCGCTCGCCGCTGCCGCCCTCACCCGCCGGCGGCAACGTCGCCGGGCTGGAGGAGCTGCAGAAGAAGGTGGAGACCACGCCGGACGCCGCGTCCCTGGAGGCGCTGGGCCTGGCGTACCTGGAGGCCAAGCAGGTGGCTCAGGCGATTCTGGCGCTCGGGCGGGCCACGGAGCTGGAGGAGTCCCGCGCGTCCGCGCACAGCGCGCTGGGCTATGCCCACCTGCTCTCCGGGGACCCGAACACCGCCCGCGGCGAATACGGCCGCGCGCTGGACTCGGACCCCACCTACGAGAAAGCCCGCGCCAACCTGGCCGCGCTGCGCTGCCGCTACGGCGACCGCGACGGCGCCAAGCGGGAGATTGGCGTGGTGAAGAACCCGGGCGGGCTCACCGGGCCGGACGTGGACCCGGACTGGAAGGCGTGCCGATGAGGCGCCTGGCTCTCCTGGCAGGGGCAGCCGCGCTCGCCGCGGCGCTCTGCGGCTGCGGGCGCACCTCGCGCCTCCAGGGGAGCCTCACGGAGATCCTCGTCATGGAGTACGAGGGCGCAGAGGCGGCGGTCACGCCGGAGGCCCTCAACCTGCGCTTCATCCGCGCGGAGCAGTGCGGCAGCGGGCTGGCCTGCCTGGAGAACTTCTGCGTGGACCCGCTGTGCTCCGGCGCCGCCTGCCGCGGGCCCGGCACCCGGGCGTGCACCGGCGGCTCCGACACGGTGTTCCAGCTCACCATCGACGTGTCGGACCTGGTGCTGGCGGCCAACGTGCAGATCAACCTGGCGGAGCCGGCGCCCCGTGGCGGCCAGCGCGGCGTAGCGTCCCGCAACCTCCTGGCAGACCCCCGCAAGACGCTCCCGGAGCTGGAGGTGGGCCGGCTCCTCCTGAAAGACGAGCCGCTCTCCGGCGGCCGGCTGCGCGGGGAGTTCTCCCTCACCTTCGTCCAGGGCATTGAGTACGCCAATGGGCGCACCGTCTTCTCCCCCTTCACCGCGAGCGTCCTATGAGCTGCACAAGAGCCTTCGCCCTCGCGCTGCTCCTCACCGGTTGCGGGATTAAGCGCCTGCCGCCGGACCTCGTGTCGCGCCTGCCGTACGAGAGCAAGATTGAGCTGCTCGAGGCGGAGAACGAGCTAGCCCTGGCCATCGACCACCTGGACGAGGCGCAGAGCGAGGTGAACCGCACTCGGGACGCCATCCGCCGGGCGAAGGACCGCTACGGCGCGGCCAAGGGCGAGCGCGGGGACGCAGAGAACGACCGCGCCCGCGAGGTGGCGGAGCTGGCGGTGCTGGAGGCGGACGCGCGGGTGGAGTTCCTGCGCGCGCGCCAGGACGTGAACGTAGAGACGCTGGGGCTCAAGGAGCGCGGGCTCACCTGCGCGCACGCCAAGTTCGAGCTCGCCCGGGTGAACGTGGCCCGCAAGGCGAAGGTCGAGGGTTCGGAGTCGGTGGACCCGAAGGACTTCGAGGAGCAGGCGAAGGCCTGCGACGAACGGGTGACGCAGCAGAAGGCGGAGATGGCGGAGACGGAGAAGCGCGCCGCAGAGCTGCGCGCCGCGTGGGAGAAGACCAAGGACGCGCTGGCGAAGAAGACCTTCGACGCGCGGGCCAGCCCGTACGTCGAGTGACGCGTTAGGGGGTTTGGGATGAGCTTTTCCATCACCATCGGCGTTGCCGTTTCCCTCCTGGCGGCCAGCCCTGCCGAGGACGCGGCCGCTCTGCGCCGGGCAGCGTCGGTGGAGGCGGCCCGGGTGGCGCAGTCCCCCGACGACACAGAGGCCCTCTACCGCCTGGCGCTGGCCTACGTGTCGCTGGGCGAGCCCAAGCGCGCGGTGAAGCCGCTCAAGGATCTGCTCAAGGTGGACCCGGACGCGGCGGACGCCCGCATCCTCCTCGGCCGCGCGCTGCGCCTGTCGGGTGACGCGCAGGAGGCCAAGGCGCTGCTGGACGCCGCCATCGAGAAGACGCCAGAGGACCCCGCGCTGCGCGCCGAGCGCGGCCTGCTGGCCCGGGTGCTGGATGAGCCGGAGGTGGCGGTGGAGCAGCTGGCCAAGGCGGTCGAGTTGCTGCCAAGGGATGCGGAGCTCCGCTTCAACTACGGCGAAGCGCTGCAGCGGCGCGGCAAGCTGGATGAGGCCATCGCGGCCTACAAGCTGGCGCTGGAGCTGGACGGTCAGCTGAACGCGGCCCGGGTGAACCTGGGCAAGGCGCTGGCGGACAAGGGCCAGTTCGCCGCGGCGAAGGAGACGCTGCTCGCGGCGACCAAGGGGAACCTGGCGGACGCGGAGGCCCACTACAACTTGGGCGTGCTGCTGATGCGCGAGGGCGCGGTGGGCGCCGCGGTGACGCAGTATGAGCGTGCGCTGGCGGCCAACCCGAAGCACGCGCTGGCCCACAACAACCTGGGCGTGGCGCTGGACGCGCAGTCCAACCACAAGCGCGCCGCGGAGGCCTTCAAGCAGGCCATCGCCGCGGAGCCGGGCTACGCCGAGGCGCACTTCAACCTGGGCCTCTCGTACTTCGCGATGGGCAACAACATCGGCGCCACGCGCGAGTTCGAGAAGGCGCTCAAGCTGGAGCCGCGCGCCTCGGGGCCGTACACGCAGCTGGGCACGCTCTACCTGCAGCAGGGCAAGAAGGACCGCGCGGTAGAGGCCTTCAAGAAGGCCGTACAGGCGACGAAAGACGACCGGCGCGGGAACACGGACGCGTACCGCGGGCTGGCGCTCTCGTACCTGGCGCTGGGCAAGGCGGACGAAGCGGTGGCCACCTTGAAGACCTGCGTGGAGACGTTCCCGGACGACGCCTCGGCGCGCGCCGCGCTCGCGCAGGCGCTGGTGGCCCAGGGCAATTTGGACGGGGCCATCGAGGAGTTTGAGCGCCGGCTGAAGCTGGAGCCGGGCGTGGAGGCGCAGCTGGACCTCGCGCGCACCTACGCGCGCAAGCGGGTGGCGGCGAAGGCCGAGCCGCTGTTCGCCGCCATCCTGAAGGAGACCCCGGACCACCCCGCGGCCACCACCGGCCTGGTGGACCTCTACCTCCAGATGGGCAGCTACGACGCGGCGGAGAAGCTGCTGCTCAAGGCGTCCAAGGCGCACCCGGAGGATGTCGTAGCGCTCTCGCGGCTGGGCATCTTGCACTCGCGGCGCGGCCGGCCGGACCTCGCCACGCCGGAGCTGGAGGAGTCCACCCAGAAGGACCCCACGCAGCTGGAGGCGCGGGCGGAGCTGGGCTTCCTGTATTTGCGCGGCGGAGACGTGGACAAGGCCATCCGCACGTTGGGCGACGTGCTGAGCGTGGATCCGCGCCAGGTGCTGGCGGTGCAGTATCTGGGCGTGGCGCTCTACCAGAAGGGCCAGCCGCAGAAGGCCGAGGAGTCCTTCCGCGCCGCCGCCAAGCTGGACCCGACCTTCGCGGAGCCCTACTACTCGCTCGGCCAGCTCTACGAGGCGCAGAACAAGCTGGCGGATGCGAAGAAGGCCTACGACACCGCGGTGTCGCTGCAGAAGGACCACCGCGACGCGGCGGAGGCCTCCAAGCGGCTGGCGAACGTGAAGACGCCCTAAGGAAGGCTGCGCCCCCCGTTCGCGTCGAGCGTTGCGCCCCCCGTTCGCGTCGAGCGTTGCGTCCCCCGTTCGCGTCGAGCCCCCCGTTCGCGTCGAGCGTTGCGCCCCCCGTTCGCGTCGAGCGTTGCGCCCCCCGTTCGCGTCGAGCGTTGCGCCCCCCGTTCGCGTCGAGCGTTGCGCCGTCAGGCGCATAGTCGAGACGTCGGCAGTGCTTCCGAAGCTTGGCTCATGGGCCGCTGCGCTCTGCTCGAAACAAACCGGCACGGTGCCGTGCGTGGGTTTGCGCCACCTCTATCGGGATAGGGGGGCGGCTACGCCGCTCCCCCTCCCACACCACCGGGCATACGGATCCGTACCAACGGCGGTTCGGAGAGTTGAGGTTGAGAGGCGGATCGCGATCCCCGTCTCTGCCGACGCCAACCAAGGCGGCGTTTCCTGAGTGCCTTCCTGGGAAGCTCTGCGGCGACCTTGTCTCCTCGCCCTCGTTGCTGGCCTGGAGCCTACCTCAGCACCGCCGGCCTCCGTAGCTCCTGATTCATGACTTGGTCGCGCTCGGCATGACTTCACTCTCTTCTCTCCGTTCGGCCCTTCACCCCTTGCCGCTTCTCCGACTTCCCAGTAGGCGGGGTGGTTGTCCCTGTCGGCGCGCTCGCGGGGCTACTACTTGCCGACTTTCCTCGCGCCGCTCCTATCGAGCGTCGCCCTTCAGGCGCTGGCCGTGAGATCTCCGGCAAGGGCCTTCACGGCCGTCTCCCCGCCCCGCCGGATATACGGGTC
Organism: Myxococcaceae bacterium; assembly: GCA_044230055.1. Lineage (GTDB taxonomy): Bacteria > Myxococcota > Myxococcia > Myxococcales > Myxococcaceae > JBGART01. Next base: position 132,987 of record JBGART010000020.1, read on the forward strand.
CACGCCCCTTGGTCGCTGGAGTTTCGCGGTCGTCGGGCCGCTCACCTCGCATGTCCGCCTCTCATCCGGTTTCGGCTCACTACGGATTAGCTATCGCTTCCTTTAGCCTCAGCCTCACGGCTTTCGGCCTTGCGAGTTGCCTGGGTCACAGCGACCTGTTTCCCGAAAGGACTTTCACCTCCTGACCATGCCCATGTTGGGCACACCGACTATGCGCCTGACGGCGCAACGCTCGAGGCGAGCGGGGGGAGCCGCCCGACTGAGAAGAGCTGTTCCTCCGACGAAATGGCCGGCCAGGGCCGGTCTCCTCCTCGAGGCGAACGGGGCTGCGCCTGATCGGGGGGAGGCAACTCCCCCCATCGACATCGCGACCTACTGCGCCTTGAGGGCCCGGTCGGAGAGCATCTTCATCTCCGCCCGGAACTGCTCGTCGGTAATCCGCGGACCGTCGGCGCCCATGTCGTGGTTCATGTCATGACCCATGTGCGCGTGGTCTGCCGCTCCGATGTCGCGCGGCTTCGTCCAGCCGGACGGGTGCTGCGCGAGCCAGGCCTGGCCTGAGTCGGTTCGGGACCACTCGTTGCGGATGACCTCCATCAGGCCGTGCCAGAGCATGAAGGCGCCCACGCCGACGGACTTGAAGCCCGCCATCTGGCCGCTGAGCTGATTGTGGCCCACGCCGTGAGGCCCGGTGCCCAGCGCGCGCCCGACTTCATCCGGCGTGCGCAGGTCGTTGAGGCTCTTGATCTCTCGCCCATCCAGCCGGAACGTCGGCTGCCCCGGCTTGGCGCCGTCGATGGTCAGCCAGGCGGGGCGCGTCCAGCCGATGTTCTTCCGCGCCTGGTCCGCGAAGCCGAACTCGTCCGGCAAATCCTTCGCGGTGTCCCAGACCGGCAAATCGCCGTTGCACGCGTCCAGCAGGTCCTGCCGGCCGAGCTCCTTCAGGTGGGCCTTGTAGCCCTCCATCATCTCCGCGTGGAACTGCATGAAGAGCTCACCGCTGCCGGGGCCGCGCGTCCCGCCGGAGCCGTTGCGCGAGTGCCAGTCCTCGTGGATGGGGATCATCCCGGTGTTGGCAATCCAATCCACCCAGCCCTTGCCGATGGCGGCGCGGGTCTCCGGGGGCAGCGTGGTGACCTCCACGCGCGGCTTAAAGATGAGCTCTCCGCCCTGCTTGAAGAGGTCCTCCGACGAGAGCTCCTGGAACGGGCCGCCCACGGGCTCCAGCGGCCGGTAGCGCAGCGTGAAGCTGCCGTCCTCCGCCGCCTTGAAGCCGCACACCTCCTGATCCGGGCCCACCGCGACGCCGTCCATCAGGCGCAGCTGGATGGCGCTGCCCTTCTTCCATTCCGCGCCCAGCTGCTCGGTGACCGCCTTGCGCTCCTCGGGCGACAGGTCCGTGCCCACCGTCACGCCTTCGCGCGCGGCCAGCTGGATGTCGCGGCCCATGAACGACAGGCCGGCAGCGCCCGCGGCGCGCATGAAGGAACCGCCCGCCGCGGTCCGCAGCGCGTCCAGCGCGGGGCCGTCCACCTTCAGCACCAGCTTCTCGCCGTTGACCGCGACCTCGGCCGCGCCGCCCAGGCCCGCCGCCGCCATCACCGCGGGCAGGTCCGCCACCAGCGCCGCCTTCGCGTCGTCCACCGACGGCTGCACGGCCACGCGCAGGGTGGTGTCCCCCACGTCGCCGCCCTCCAGCTCGGGGTGGTGGAATTCGAAGCGCGCGGAGGTTTCGCCCGTCCGCGGCTGATCCAGGTAGCCCTTGCTGATGAGCCACTCGCCCACCTTCTCCAGCTGGGCTTCGTCCTTCACGTAGACGGTGAGATCTTCGGCGTCGCTGGTGGTGCGCGTGATGTCCAGGAAGTCCATCGCGGCGGCGTTCAGCTCCGCGCTCAGGAGATCAATCGCCTTCTGCCCGCCCGGCGCCGGCTTGGCGTTGCGGGCGTCCTCCAGCGCGTCCTGCGGCGCGTTGGCCGCCGGCGCCTTCACCTCGGTGAGGACCTGGCTGAGCGCGTTGGGCGCCGAGCCATCCAGACGGACCGTGCGGCCGTCGGGCGTGGAGAGCGGGCGGGAGGTGATCATGGAAGGTGCTCCGAAGGTTCAAAGGACAGCGTGAAGCCACCCTAAGTGGTCGGCCGCCTTACACCCCGAGTTGCGTGCCTTCCCTCCACGCGCTCAAAGCCCGAGAAAGGCGGAGGATCCACCCGCGCCCACTGGGCGCTGACGGGGCGTTGTAAAGCCAGCTGCCCGTCAGAACTCGAAGGTGTCGCCCAGCTCGAGGACCTCTACCGGGAGGCCGGCGAGCTCCTTCTTGAGCTGGGGAACGAAGGCGGGCTTGAGGTGATACAGCAGCACGTCCGTCCCGTTCCGCTTGAACTTGCCCAGCTCCGTCTGGAGCGTCTGCGGCGTGAGGTGGCCGGAGATGTCCGCCAGCTGCTGGAGCTTGTTGGGGAAGCTGGTCTCCAGCAGGACCGCCTTGAGGTTCCGGGTCTTGTTGAGGACCTTCCAGAGCTGCTCGGTGGGCCCGGTGTCGCCGCTCATCGCCACGGAGGCGGAGCCGTTGGTGACGACGAAGCCACAGCTCTCGACGGGGTGGGAGACCCGCACGGACTGGATGGTGTACTTGCCGACCTTGAACGTCGCGCCGGCCTTGAAGGGCTTGAGCTCCAGCACCGGGTTCCTCTTGGTGGGGATCCGCGTGAAGTCAGGCCAGAGCGAGTTGTTGAACATGTTCTCGCGCAGCGTCTTGGCGCACTCGCGCGAGGCGTGGACGGTAACCGGCCGGTCCCGGCGGCCGACGATGAGGTCCGCCAGCAGCGGCAGGTCCTTCACGTGGTCGAAGTGGCTGTGGGAGACGACGATGTCGTCCACCTTGCAGAGCGCGTCGAGCGAGAGGGTGCCCGTCAACGCACCCGCGTCCAGCGCCAGCACGCCGTCGATGAGGAAGCAGGTGGTCTTGCACTTGGGCAGCTCGCCACCGTGGCAACCCAGGACCTGAAGCTTCACTCTAGAGGTCTCCGAACTTCCACTTCATCTCGAGGTACTTGAGGAACTCCTGCAGGCGCGCTGTGTCGTGCACCGTGAGGCGATCCCCGCTCCGGTCCACCAGCCCCGCCCGAGTGAGGCGGTCCAGCGTGAGCCGGATGGCCGGCTCCCCCACGCCCAGCTCCCGCGGCATGTCGGACACCTTGAAGTCGATCTCAATCCCCTCCTCCATCACCTGCCCGCGCGCCTGGCAGACGTGGAGGATTTGATGGACCACGCGGCTGCCGGGGTCCGTGTGGAGCAGGTTTTCAATCTGCGCGTCCGCCTCCGACAGGCGGTCCGCCAGCTTCTTGATCATCCGGACGGCGATCTCCGAGTTGCCGCGGATCATCCCCTCGAAGGTCTTGGGGTCGATGACCAGCAGCCGCGCGTCCTCCGCCACCTGCGCGGTGGCGTTGCGCGGCTTGTTGGAGATGATGGCCATCTCCCCGAAGAACTCGCCGGGGCCGAGCGTGGCCAGGACCTTCTCCACCTCCCGGACCTTCTTGGAGATGGCGACCCGGCCGGACTGCAGGACGAACATCTCCTTGCCGGGCTCGCCCTCGCGGAAGAGCACCGTGCCCTTGGGGAATTCCTTACCGAACCGCTGGAAGAGCGTTTCTTCGGCGCCCATGCGTTTCCGATCAGAGAGAAGGTCGTACCACCGTTCCAGCCCCCTCGCGAGTTTACGAAACGCGCCTCACTTCGAGGTGGCCGTATACACCCCATCCCACCCTGGCGGGGGTGGCCTCACACGCAGCTCGGAGATCTCCTCCAGGTACCGCTTGCTGGGGGCGTCCTCCGGCCACAACTCCAGCACCCGCTTGAACCGCGCCTCCGCCTCGTCGAACTGCTGCGCCACGAAGCCGTCCACGCCCTTCTCGAAGGCGGTGATGGCCTCCAGCTCGTCCCCCGCCGGCGCCCCCATCGCCCGCAGCTCGTAGATGCCCACCGGCTTGCGCTTGCCCTTCACCCGCACCGCGCCCAACCGCCGCGCGGCCACCTCTGCCTTCACCATCACATACGTGGACTCAGACATCAGCAGCCGCGTGCCGTACTCCTTGTTGGTGCCCTCCAACCGGGAGGCCAGGTTCACCGAGTCGCCCATCACGGTGTAGTCGAACCGGATGTCGGAGCCCATGTTGCCGACGATCATCGGCCCGCTGTTGATGCCCACGCCGATGTCGAAGTCCGGCAGGTTCTGCTCGCGCCAGGCAGCCTTCAGCTCCGCCAGCTTGGAGAGGAAGCGCACCGACGCGCGGCACGCCCGCAGCGCGTGGTCCGGCTGGTCCAACGGCGCGCCCCAGAACGCCATCAGCGCGTCGCCGATGTACTTGTCCAGTGTCCCGCCCTCTTCGAAGACAATCTGCGTCATCGGCGAGAGGTACGAGTTGATGAACTTCACCAGCGCCTCCGGCGCCATCCGCTCCGACAGCGTGGTGAAGCCGCGGATGTCCGAGAAGAGGACCGTCATCTCCTTCTTCTCCCCGCCCAGCTTCAGCTTGTCGGGGTTGGCCAGCATCTCCTCCATCACGCTCTGGTTGAGGTAGTGCTGGAAGGTGCTGCGCAGCTTCCCCTTCTCCCGGTCCACCGAGAGGTAACCCAGGAAGATGACCGCGAAGGCGGTGCACAGGATGTTGGACAGCGGCAGCACCGTGGCCAGCTGCAGCCCGCGTGTGAACATCAGCTGATCCACGACAAGGTACCCGCCCGCGAGCAAGACGATGGTGGAGAGCTTCCAGAGGAAGCTCACCCGCGGCAGGAAGAAGGCCATCACCAGGCCCGCGCCGATCATGAACGCCAGCTCCAGGAGCCGCAGCCCCACCGGGCGCGTGAGGTAGTCGTTGGAGAGGACGTTGGAGAGGAAGGACGCGTTGGTGAAGACGCCGGCTTCGAACTCGGAGAACGGCGTCACCCGCTGGTCGAAGTTGCCGACGAGGGCCACGCCCATCAGCACCGCCTTGCCCTTGAGCGTCTCCTTGGGGACGGTGCCGTCGATGACGTCGGAGAGGCTCACCCGCTGGAACACCTGGTACGTGCCCAGGTGGTTGATGAGCGCGTAGGGCTCGGCCGGAGAGAGGGGGATGAGCACGGGCTCCTTGGTGCGCGGCCGGATGCGCGCGCCCGCGAGGCCCCCGAGGTCCGGGTTCCAGGCGGCCTCCACCTTCCCGCCGTGGTAGAGCGCCGCGGTCTGGACGACGAAGTGCGCCAACAGCCCGCGCGGCCCCTCCAGCTTGGCGAAGACCGGCAGGCGGCGCAGGGTCCCGTCGGGATCCGGCACGATGTTGAAGTAGCCCATCCGCTTTCCCGCCGCGGAGAACTGCGGCAGCGGGGTCATCGCCGAGTGCTGGCGCCAGGAACGGATTTGGTCGAACGCCACCGGGTAGTTCTTCCCGGGCCGCTCCGGCAGCTCGGTCAACAGATGCGGGGCCAAAAGGCGCGCCTGCTCCGCTTCCTTCGAGGCCAGCGCGCCGAGGTCAGACTCGGGGTACGTCATCACGCCGAGCACCGCCTCCGGCACCGCGGCGAAGGCGGCGGCGAGGTCCGCGTCCGGCGAGGTGGAGAGCTTCTCCTGCAGCGCCGCGCGGTAGGAGGCGAGCTCCACCGTGAGCGCCGGCTTCGCGCCGCGCAAGGACGTCTCGAGGTTGGCCAGCGCGTCCCGGTACGCATCCCCGGCCCGGTCCTGGGTGGGATCCGTGAAGGACATATCCATCCCGATCGCGGCGACCTCGCCTTCGTGCAGCTTGAGCAGCGCCTTGCCGATGAGCGACCGGGACCAGGGCCACAGCCCGTACTTCTGCGCGCTGTGCTCGTCCACCACCGCTACCAACACGTCCGGGTGCGCCGCCTTGGGGCCGCGGATGCGGAACTGCGCGTCGGTGGCGCGGCCCTCCAGCGTGTGGATGCCGGAGAGCAACGCCCGGCCGACGGCGGTCCCGGAGAAGCCTTCGCCGTCGCCCTTCAGCGTCGCGCCGAGGACGGGCTGGTCATCGGACCACCAGTGCAACGAGCACACGACCAGCGAGATGGCGAGCACAAGCAGCTCGAACCGGCGCCGCGAGAGCAAGGAGAGCATGGGGAGTGGCGGACATCATAGCGAAGGGCGGCGATGACAACCCGGCACCCACCCGGTAGAAGGCTTCCCCCGTGGGCACGACCTACAAGCAAGCAGGCGTCGACATCGAAGCAGGGGATGCGCTGGTCGAGCGCATCAAGCCGCTGGCCCAGGCCACCCGCCGTCCGGAGGTGGTGTCGGGCGTCGGAGGTTTTGGTGGGCTCTTCGCGCTCACCCCCGGGAAGTACAAAGAGCCGGTGCTGGTCTCCGGCACCGACGGCGTGGGGACCAAGCTGAAGCTGGCCTTCACGCTCCAACGGCACGAGACCGTCGGCATTGACCTCGTGGCGATGAGCGTGAACGACATCCTCACGTCGGGCGCCGAGCCGCTCTTCTTCCTGGACTACTTCGCCACCGGGAAGCTGGAGGTGACGCAGGCCGCGCAGGTGGTGGCCGGCATCGCCAAGGGCTGCGAGCAGGCCAACTGCACCCTCCTGGGCGGAGAGACCGCGGAGCTGCCCGGCTTCTACACGAAGGGCGAGTACGACCTCGCCGGCTTCGCCGTGGGCGTGGTGGAGCGGTCAAAGATTCTCGACGGCAAGTCCATCCGGGAGGGCGACGCGGTCATCGGATTGGCCTCCTCCGGGCTGCACTCCAACGGTTATTCGCTGGCCCGGAAGGTCCTCATCGAGGACAACAACCTGTCGCTGGTGGCGAAGACGGAGGGCTTCGGCCGGCCGCTGGGCGACGAGCTGCTCACGCCCACCCGCATCTACGTGCAACCGGTGCTGGAGCTCTTGCAGGCGGTGGAGGTCCGCGGCCTGGCGCACATCACCGGCAGCGGGCTGCCCGGCAACCTGCCGCGCTGCCTGCCGGACGGAACGCGCGCGGTGCTGGAGGAGCGGGCCTGGAAGCGCGGCCCCATCTTCGACTTCATCGCCAAGCTAGGCGGGGTGAGCCGGGACGACATGTTCTCCACCTTCAACATGGGGCTGGGGATGTGCGCGGTCCTCCCCACGGCGCACGTGCCCGCCGCGCTGCGCCTGCTGGAGAAGCACGGCGTGGACGCGTGGGAGGTGGGCAGCATCCAACGGGGCGAAGGCGAGCCCACGGTCACCATCGAGCCGTGAGCACCTCCGCCCACACGCCCGGCCGGCGGCTGAAGCTTGGCGTGCTGGTCTCCGGCGGCGGGACCAACCTCCAGGCGCTGCTGGATGCCTGCGCGGCGCCGGACTACCCGGCCCAGGTCGCGCTGGTCCTCTCCAACAACCCGGCCGCCAAGGCGCTGGAGCGTGCGGCGAAGGCGGGCGTGCCCACCGCGGTGGTGGAGCATGGGCGCTACGCCAAGCGCGACGCGTTCGAACAGGCCCTGGTGGAGCCGCTCAAGGCGCGCGGCGTGGAGCTGGTCTGTCTGGCGGGCTTCATGCGGCTGCTCGGGCGCGACTTTCTCTCTGCGTTTCCGCAGCGCGTGCTCAACATCCACCCTGCCCTGCTGCCGTCCTTCCCCGGGCTTCACGCCCAGCGGCAAGCGCTCCAGCACGGCGTGAAAGTCGCCGGCTGCACCGTGCACTTCGTGGACGAGGGCACGGACTCCGGGCCGATCCTCGCCCAGGCCACGGTGGCGGTGCAGGACGCGGACGACGAGGCCGCCCTCACCGCGCGCATCCTTGAGCAGGAGCACCGGCTGTACCCACATGCGGTCCGGCTGGTCGCCGAAGGGCGCGTCCAGCTGGACGGCCGCCGGGTGCGGGTTTCGTAAGCGCGGTCCGACGTAACTTCTCTTTTGACTCCGCGGTATCCGGGCTAAGTCTTTCTCCGCGAACTTCGATGCCGACGCTGCCGAAAATCGCCGCCGGTCCCCTGAAGCACGTCTACGACGTCATCGTCCTCGGCGGGCAGCTGGGCGGGGCGATGGCGGCGGCGCTTCTGGCCAAGCGCGGCTACCGGGTGCTCCTCATCGAGCACGACGGGATGGGCCACGGGTATGAGTTCGAGGGGTATTTGCTCCCCTACGCGCCGTTCGTGGCGCCGGCGCTCAAAGGCATGCCGGTGGTGGAGGAGGCCTTCACGGAGCTGGGGCTCACCACGCAGGTCCACCGGCAGCTCAAGCCGCATGACCCCAACCTCCAGCTGGTCTTCCCCCGGCAGCGGGTGGACCTCCACCCGGAGGAGCCGCGCTGCGCCGCAGAGCTGATCCGCGAGTTCGGAGAGCAGGGCCGCGCGCTCTCCCAGGGCATTGCCCGCGCCAGCTCGCAGCACGAAGCCAGCGACGCCTTCTTCAAGGAGCTGCCCGCCCTGCCCCCGGAAGGGATGATGGAGGCCTGGGGCATCAAGTCGCAGATCCGCAAGCACCCGGGGTTGGAGGACAACCTCGCGGTGAACGGCGGGGACCTCCCGTCGGACCTTTTGCGCGGGCTGCTCCCGTTCGTCAGCTACCTGTCGGAAGTGAAGCACCCGCTGGCCGCCACGCGCGTGCTCTCCCAGGTGCTCAAGTCGTCCCACCGCTACCCCGGCGGCCGCGAGGGCTTCCGGGAGCTGCTCTGCAAGCGGCTGGCGGATTTGGGCGGAGACCTGCTGACCCGCGAACACGCCGAGGGCTCCGTGGCGGAGCAGCTGGAGCTGGACGGCTCCAAGGTGATGGGCGTGAAGCTGCTGCAGTCGGAGACGCTCTACCGCGCCTCGTACCTGGTGGCGGCGACGGACGCGGGCGCGCTGCGGCGGCTCATCCCGGACAAGAAGAAGCACCGGAAGCTGGCCGACATGTTGGAGATCGTCACCACCGACCGCTTCCTCTTCAACGTGAACTGGGTGCTCCCGGAGAAGTTCATCCCGCGCGGGATGGGCGACCTGCTGCTGCTGCAGACGGACGAGAAGGAGCTGGGGCCGCTGCTGGTGCAGGTCCACTCCGCGCGCCGGGTAGGCCGCAGCGACGACGAGGACCTCCGCGTGGTCAGCGCCGGCGCCTTCATCCCGGCCAAGTCGAGAGACCTCGGCGAGGGGCACATGCACAGCCTGGTGGAGCGCATTGGCGGGTACCTGGACCGCCTGATGCCCTTCGCGAAGACGGAGGTCACGCTCGTCTCCGCGCCCTATCTGGACGCGGGCGGCGTGCGAGGCGCCCGGCTGCTGCCCCACCCCCTGCTCAACGTCTCCAGCGATCAGACCCTGGGCATCACCGGCCTGCCCCAGCGCACGCCGGTGAAGAACCTGTTCCTCGCCAGCCGCGAGGTCCTCCCGGGCCTCGGTCTGGAGGGAGAGTTCCTGGCCGGGATGCGGGTGGCGGCCCTGGTCCAGGAGTCGCTCAAGAAGACTGATCCGCTGAAGGCCTGAGTCGCTGGCCTTTTGCGCGGTTTCTGTTAGGTTCCCGCGCTCTTTTCAGGGCGCCCTCCGGTTTGCCCTTGAATTCAAGGAGTTGGCGGTCATGGCCTGGAAATGCGACGTCTGTGGGAAGCGCCCGTTGGTCGGCAACAACGTCAGCCACGCGAACAACAAGACCAAGCGGCGGACGCTCCCCAATCTGCAGAAGGTTCGCGCCAGCGTTGAGGGCAAGGTGCAGCGTCTGCTCGCCTGCACCCGCTGCATCAAGGCCGGCAAGGTGATGAAGGCGGCGTGAGCCGTTCGGCGCTTCGGCGTCCGGCTCTCACCGAGGTCCTCCACCCCCGTGCGGAGGACCTGGATCTTCAATCCATCCCCGCTGTCCTGGCGCGCCTTCACGCGGAGGATCTCCGTGCGGTGCGCGCTGTGGGCGACGTGTTGCCACAGCTTGCCCGCGGCGTTCGGGCGGTGGTGGACGCGCTCTCTGCTGGCGGGCGGTTGCTCTACGTCGGCGCGGGTACCAGCGGCCGGTTGGGCGCATTGGACGCCGCGGAGTGCCCTCCGACGTTCGGCGTTTCTCCTCGCACCGTGCAGGCCGTGCTCGCTGGCGGGCCACGGGCGCTCTCCCGTGCGGTCGAGGGTGCGGAGGATGATGCCGACGCGGGCGCGGCGGCCCTGCGCAAACGGAAGGTGGGCGCGCGGGATGTCGTCTGCGGTATCTCCGCCAGCGGCACCACGCCGTTCGTCCTCGGGGCGCTGGCGTACGCCCGGCGCGTGGGCGCGCGAACGCTGTTTGTCTGCTGCAACGCGCGGCGCGGGGTGGCGGACGTCGTCATCGCGCCAGTCACCGGACCGGAGCTGATCGCCGGCTCCACCCGCCTCAAGGCGGGCACCGCCACCAAGCTCGTGCTCAACGCGCTCTCCACGGCGGCCATGGTCTCGCTCGGGAAGGTGTACCGGGGCCGGATGGTCGCCCTCGCTCCCACAAACGCGAAGCTCCGCGAGCGCGCGGTGCGCATGGTCCGGGAGCTGACCGGGCTGAGCGCTGCTCGGGCGCGCGCGCTCCTGGTCAGCGCTGGCGGAGAGCCGCAGGTCGCCCTCGCCATGCGCATCACCGGGCTGGATGCCGCGGGCGCCCGCCGCGCGCTCAAGCGGAAGTCGCTGCGGAAGTTGGAGCGCTGACGTCGCCGGAGGTCGTCCTTCGTTCGGTGCCCTCGGTCACGAACGACGCGCCGGCCTGAGCCGCGATCGATCCATGCCGTTGACCGAGGGCAGCTTGGGCAGAGTGACGCGGGTTCTGCGCTGAGGCGTCCGAGCGCCGGCGCAGAGCTGAAGCGCGTCGCCGTGCGGAGGCGGAACATCCCTGAGGGAGACGGGGGACGGCTTGGTGTGCGCACTGCCCCATCGGAGCTGGCCCGACCTCGAGCCGCGGTGGAGGCGGCGCCAGGCGGGTCCAGCGGCCGGTGTTCGGCTCAGATGCAACCGTTCGTCGACAAAGTCGGGCGCGGAGGCTGTTTCACCGCGGTTTCAGTCGAGTTGCTCGATGAACGGTTGCATTTGGCTGGAGCGGTCCCCGCAGGCGTCCAGGGTTCACCGCCAGTCCGCCTGCTGGCGTTTCACGGCGGGTTGTCATCAAAGTGGGGAGTATTTGTTAGATGTATATAACAAATACTCCCCACTTCCTGTCGACACCTTCGCCCATCTGTACCGCAGCGTACTGTCAGTCACATTCCGGCCATCTCGGGGACAGCTCCAGCCAAACCATCAAGCCCGGGCGAGACACCTTGGGGCGTGCAGGGGTGGTCAGCGAAGCAGCATGCGTTCGGGCCGAAGCGGTCATTGCTGACGGGGGCGCCCCCGTCAGCCGCCCATTCCTATCCCGCGCGCCCCGTCTCCTCAGGGATGTTTGGCCTCCGAGCCGGCAACGCATACGGCTCGGCGCCGGCGCTCGGACTGCCGAAGCCTGGAGACCCGCGCCCCTTGACCAAAGCTGCCTTCGCGCCGGCGAGCGCGCCTCATCTCCGCGCCGGAGCTCGGACGCGGTAGCCCCGAACCCGTGTCACCCTGTCCCCGCGAGACCTCCACCGCGGCCCGGACGCTGCCTCCGAGACAGCCCTCCACACCGACGGTTCACTACCCGCCAGCGCCTCAAGGTGGGCGGCAGTAACCTGTCCGCGGCGGGCCATCCGATGCACACTTGCCCGCAGCCATGCCGGCCTTCCACCGCCTGCTGCACGCCGCGAAGAAGCCGGTTCGCGTGTGCGTGGGGCTCATCTCGGGAACGAGCGCGGACGCGGCGGAGGCCGTGGTCTGCCGCGTCCGCGGGAGCGGCGGCAAGGTCAAGCTCAGCCTCCTGACGCACCTCACGCACCCGTTCGAGCCCGCGCTCGCCGAGCGCATCCACGGCGCGCATACAGCCAAAGACATCTGCCTGTTGAACGTGGAGCTGGGTGAGCGCTTCGCCCAGGCCGCGCTCGCCGCCATCGCGCAGGCCAAGCTCACGCCGGAGGACATCGACATCATCGGGTCGCACGGGCAGACCCTCGTCCACCTTCCGGCGCCCTCGAGCCCCATCCCCGCCACGCTCCAGGTGGGTGAGCCCGCCGTCATCGCCGAGCGCACGGGCATCCCGGTCATCTGCGACTTCCGCCCCCGAGACATGGCTGCAGGCGGCCAGGGCGCGCCGCTGGTGCCCTACCTGGACTGGGCGCTCTTCCGGCCGCGCAAGGGGTGGCGGGCGCTGCTCAACCTGGGAGGCATCGCCAACGTCTCCGTCGTGGGCCCTCGCCTCCCGGACACCATCGCCTTCGACACCGGCCCGGCGAACGTGCTGCTGGATCTCCTCGCCGCGCGCGCGACGAAGGGCGCGCTGCGCTGCGACGTGGACGGCAGCCTCTCTGCGCAGGGCAAGCCGATGCCTGCGCTCCTCGAAGAGCTGCTCGCGCATCCGTTCTTCGCGCTCCCTCCGCCGAAGAGCGTGGACCGCGAAACCTTCGGCGCTGAGTGGACCTCGCGGCTCTGGGAGCGCCACGGCGACCGCCCGTTCGACCTGATGGCGACAGCCGTAGAGCTCTCCGTCGAGGCCACGGTGCGGGCCTGCGAACGGTGGATCTTGCCTACCCATTCGGTGGACGGCGTGTACGTGTCGGGAGGAGGGAGCCGCAACCCCACCCTCATGCGCCGCCTGAACCAGCGGCTGGCACCCACACCCGTCCGCGCGCTCGACACACTCGGCTTCCCCGAGGGGGCGAAGGAGGCGGCGTGCTTCGCTCTGCTCGCGAGTGAGGCCCTCTCGGATCGCCCCGCCAATGTGCCCTCTGCGACCGGTGCGAGCCATCCGGTCATTCTCGGTAAGATGGTCCCGTGAGCAGCGTCAATGTGATGGCCCGGGAGGTGGCCGCCAAGATTGTCTTCTATGGCCCCGGCCTCTCCGGCAAGACGACGACCCTCAAGAAGATCTACGAGTCGGTCCGTCCAGCGCACCGCGGAGAGATGATCTCGCTGCCCACCGAAGCGGACCGCACGCTCTTCTTCGACTTCCTGCCGGTGAAAGTCGAGCGCGTGGGTGACTTCTCCGTGAGGCTGGCGCTGTACACGGTGCCCGGCCAGGTCTTCTACAACGCCACCCGCAAGCTGGTGCTGCAGGGCGCGGACGGCGTGGTGTTCGTGGTGGACTCGCAGCCCGAGGCGCTCGACTCCAACCGCGAGTCCATGCAGAACCTTGAGGAGAACCTGCTGGAGCAGGGCATCCGGCTGGAGCGCTTCCCGCTCATCGTCCAGTACAACAAGCGCGACATCGCCAAGTCGCTGCCGGTGGAGCACCTGCGGCAAATCTTCAACCCGCGCGGCGTGCCGGAGTTTGAGACCTGCGCCACCAACGGCCGCGGCGTGCTCGACACGCTCAAGGCCATCACCCGGCTGGTCATCAAGGACCTGCGCACCAAGCGGGTGGTCCCCGCCCCCCGCGGTGAAGCCGAAGCCCGCATCCCCGCGCTGACGGGCGCGGCGCCGGGGCTCGAGGATGAAATCCAGCAGCACCTGAACCGCCCCGCCCCGCCGCAGCGGGAGGTGCTGCGCGGCGCGGCCACCAGCAGTCGAGCAGGAGGCTCTGTGCCGGATCTCAAGCTGCGACCCCGGGTGCAGAGCGGGCCGGGCCCGGTGCAGACGCTGGGCTGCGCGAGCGCGCTCGCCCCCAGCGAGCTCATCGACTACACGCGCGCCGCGGACAGCGCCTTCGCCGCGGGCGACTACGCCGGCTGCGTGCGGACCAGCCTGGAGGCCGTCCGGCGCGCGCTCTCCTACGCGGGCGATGCCAGCCTGGCCGGCCAGGCGCACCTGCTCGGCGTGGACGGGCCGGACCTCCTCCGTTTGCAGGGCCTGGCCAACGCCGCCACCTCACCCCGCGTGGACGACGCGGCCTTCGCGCTCTTTGTGTTGATGCAGTCGCTGGTCCGCCTCAGCAGCGCGGACCTGCCCGCCCGGGAGTAGCGGACAGCTGCCGCTGGGCGTCTAACGGTCCGACCCGAGCAGCCCCATCCGCAAGAGCTTGTTGAGGCACTTAAGCGTCTCCAGCTCCCGGCTGTGGCTGGCGAGCACGATGGTGGAGACGTCCCAGGTCCCGTTGGCCAGCGAGGCCACGTGGCGCTCCTCGGGGCGCAGCAGGCTCATCAACTCCGGGTCATCCACCAGGCGGGGGACGTAGATGGGCGGCAGGTCCCGGTAGAGGGCGGCCACGTGCTCCCGCTCCACCATGCGGGCGAACTCGCGGACGCGGCGGTCCGCCGGGTCGCTGGCCAGCAGCGCGGAGAAGACCATCCCCGCGGCCTCGAACTGGCGCTCCTTCACCAGCATGGCGCCCTTCTCCAGCATCTCCACGATGGGGTCCATCTCCAGCGCGGGGGCGCCCTCCACCTCCACCCGCTTGGAGCGCATCAGGTCAAACACCCGCCGCGTGGCGGCCGACCGCGACACGCCCAGCGCCAGCCGCAGCCGGCCCAGGCTGACGCCCTTCTCGCTCAGGGCGAGGATGACCCGGTGGAGCAGCGGCAGGTCCGCCGTCGGCTTCACCACCGAGCGCACCGTCATGGAGTCCAAAGGCAGCGCGCGCTCGACATCCGGCTGCTCATCCACCCAGCGCAGCGACTCAAAGAGCAGGTGCCGGCAGGCCAAGTCCACGGGCACCCATTCATCGCCGCCGCGGTCCGCGTCCTCCGTCCAGTGGAACGCGCCGTTCTGGGCGAGCACCAGGTCCGCCACCGCGCCGTAGAGCTCTTCGCGGGCCAGCTCCACCGGCATGGCGGGATCCAGCTTGCGGCTCTTGAAGGGCGCCTGGAGGGTCCCCACGCGCCGCATCTCCACGAAGGCGGCGAGCACGTCCTCTCCCTTGGCCAGGTGCGAGAGCGCGAGCATCCGCGCAATCCGCTCCCACAGGCCCAGCGACGAGGTGGCCAGCACCTGGCCGGAGAGCAGGAAGATCTTCCGCTCCCCCGCCTCCCACTCGAGCAGCAACGTGCCCGTCTTGCGCGAACCGTCCAGCCACTGGAGGAGCTCCGGGAGCGGGATGCTGGAGAGATCGCCGTGGATGGCCATTGCCGGCTCAAAGGATACAGTCGCCGCTCCGTGGGCGTCGCGCTCCTCTTCATCGACGGAGTGGGGGTGGGTCGGAGAGATCCGGATGTGAACCCGCTCGCCCGTCATCCGCTCCTGCTCTCTCAGTTCGAGGATGGGACGGGGACCGCGCTCGGCGAGGGGGGCGGCCGCCTGCTCACCGTGGATGCGTCCTTCGGCGTCCCCGGCCGGCCCCAGTCCGCCTCCAACCAGACGGCCCTCTTCACCGGCCTCCAGGCCCCCGCCCTCCTGGGCAAGCACCTGCTGGGCTTCCCCAACGCCTTCTTGCGAGACCTCCTGGCCACCCACTCCATCGTCAAGCGGATGAGGGCCGCCGGCCGCAGCGTGACCTTTGCCAACGGCTACCCGGCTGCCTACCTCGACGCCTTGAGCCTCCCGCGCCGGCCTGGCGACGGCGATGGCGTGCAGCTCCCACCGCGCGTCTCCCGGCGCCTGCGCGCCTCCGCCTCTACCCTGGCGATGGCCGCGGGCGGCGTGCCGCTGCGCACGCTGGCAGACCTTCACCGCGGAGAAGCGCTGAGCGCGGATGTGGACGGGAACAGCCCGCGCGCCCGGTCCGTCCGCGCCCCGTCCCGTACGCCGGAGGAGGCAGCGGGGCTCTTCGTCGCCCTCGCGCAGGCGCACGACTTCACGCTCTTCGAGCACTACCTGGCAGACGAGGCCGGCCACCTCCGCGACTTCGCCCTGGCCGAGCAGGCGCTGCTCACGTTCGACGCGTTCGCCCGCGCGGTGATCCGCGGCGCGCCCGGCCTGACCGTGCTCATCTGCAGCGACCACGGGAACGCCGAGGACCTCTCCACGCGCAACCACACCTTGAACCGGGTGCCGGTGCTGGCCTTCGGACCCGGCGCGCCGCGGCTGGGTCCGCTGGCGCACCTGGCCGACGTGGGGCTGGCCGTGTTGCAGCTGCTGGAGCTGGCGCCATGAGGCCTGCCCTGCTGACCGCCGCCGCGCTGCTCGCCGGCTGCGTCTCCGCGCGCGTTCCCCTGCCCCTCTCGCTCCGGGTCGAGGGCGCCGGCGAGGTGACGGTGCGCTACGCCGAGGGGGAGGCGAAGGACGCGGCCCGGGTGGAGCGGGCCGTCCGGACGGCGGGGCCGAAGCTTGCCCGCTGGGGCGCCCTGGAGGCGCCGGTCTCCGTTCGCGTGGTCCCTTCGCGCGCGCAGCTGGACGACGAGTCCGGCACGCGCGGGCTGGGGTGGCTCAAGGCGTGGGCGCGACAGGACTCCATCGTGCTGCTGGCGCCCGGGCGCTGGGGCCTCTTCCCGCCGCCGCAGTCGGAGCTGGAGCAGCTGCTGCTGCACGAGCTCACCCACTGCCTCACCTACCAACTGGCGAGGACCGACAAGACGGGGATGCTCCTGCCGCTCTGGTTCCGCGAGGGGATGGCGCTGGTCACCGCCGGCCAGGGCTACCGGCTGGCCACGCTGGAAGACCTGGCGCGCCACTATCAGCGCGGCGGCGCGGATCCGCTCACGGAACCGGAGGTGCTCTACAAGACCGACAACGCGTTGGTGTACGGCGCGGCGAACCACGCTTTTGCGTTTTTGTTGCACCGCTACGGCGATGAGCAGGTCAAGGCGCTGCTCGCCAGGATGCGCGGCGGGGCCTCCTTCGATGACGCCTTCGAGAAGGCGTTCAACATCCCGGAGGCTGCGTTCGTGCGCGAGTTCCGCCGCTACGTGCGCTGGCGCGGGTTCCGCGGCGGCCGGCTGATCCCACGCCTCCCGGACCGGCAGGTGCCGGAGGTCCCCGTCGAAGATCCGCCTCCCTAAAGGAGGCGGTGTGCGCCCCGCTGCGCCTGAAGACACGGCGCGGCTGGATCATTTCGCGTCCGCTGCAGAGACCAGCGGCGCAGTGAGAGGGTTTCGCCTGTCGCATGTTTCATCTGCGACATGGGGGCGAAAAACTGCGCCAACCCGTTTGGGTAACATCCATGATGCCGTGCACAGCTATCGCGTCGTCCAGAAACTCGCAGACGGGTCCGCCGCGGACGTGTTCCTCGCGCGGGCAAAGACCTCCAGCGAGGAGGTCATCGTCGAGGTCCTGCGGCGCGAGCACCAGGACGACGCCTCGGTGGTGAGCCGGTTCCTGGCGGAGGCCAAGCTGCGCCAGGGGTTGATGCACCCGAACGTCACCCGGCGCGTGGGCGAGGGGCTGACCCCGGACGGCCGCCCCTTCTTCATCACCGAACCCGTGACAGGAGAGAGCCTGCGGACCTGCCTCATCAAGCACGGCCCGCTGGCGCTGAGGGACCTGGTCAAGGTGATGGTCCCCATCTGCGACGCGCTCCACTACCTGCACCAGCGCGGGATGATCCACGGCAGCCTGAAGCCGGCCAACGTCTACCTCTGCGGCGGGCTCTCCGCGTTCAACCCCAAGCTGTTCGACGCGGGGCTGGCGCTCTTCCGCACCGGCCGGACGCCGCTGGTGAAGTCGAACATGCTGGTGGAGCCGGAGTACATGGCGCCCGAGCGGATTGGCGGCAGGCGCGCCAACATCCTCTCCGACGTCTACTCGCTGGGGCTGCTCATCTATGAGATCGCCTCCGGCGGCCCGCCCTTCACCGCGCGGGAGATCCGCGAAACGCGGCGCCGGCAGGTCCAGGACCCCACCCCGCCGCTGCCGCGCGGGTATGACCTGTTGGCCCCCATCCTGGGGCGCTGCCTGGCCAAGGAGCCGAAGGACCGGTTCCGCACCGCCGCCGCCCTGCGGGATGAGCTGGTGGCGCTGAGCAAGCTCAACCTGGACGCCACCGGGGTGCACGACACCGGGCACCTCCACGCCGGGCCTCACGAGGGTGAGATCCTCGGCAACTACCAGCTGGAGCGCGTGCTGGGCGCGGGTGCCATGGGCCGGGTGTTCGAAGCCCGCCACGTGAAGCTGGACCGCCAGATGGCGATCAAGCTCCTGCGCCCCGAGCACGCCTCCAACCGCGGCTTCATCGACCGGTTCTTCCAGGAGGCCCGGGCGGCCAACCAGATCAACCACGAGCACATCGTCCAGATCTTCGACTTCCTCGAAGAGCCGCACGCGGAAGGCCCTCGCGTGTACTGCGTGATGGAGCTGCTGCAGGGCAAGAGCCTTGAGCAGATGATCCGCAAGGAGTCGGTCGGCGTACAGCGCACGGTCCGGATGGCGCGGCAGATCTGCAGCGCGTTGGCGGCGGCGCACAAGGTCGGCGTCATCCACCGCGACATCAAGCCGGACAACATCTTCATCACCGAGCGCAGCGGCGTCCGCGAGTACGTGAAGGTGCTGGACTTCGGCGTGGCCAAGCTGCGGCCGGCGCCGGGGACGAAAGATCCGCACGGCGCGCACGAGGGCGAAATTGTCGGCACGCCGGCGTACATGGCGCCGGAGCAGGCCGCGGGCGGAGAGACGGACCCCCGCACCGACATCTACGCGCTGGGCACCGTCCTCTACCGCATGCTGGCCGGCAAGCTCCCCTTCCGCGCCCCCAGCCTGGCCCGACACATCGGCAAGCTGCTCAACGAACCGCCTCCGCCGCTGGGGGACGTGACGCCCGCGGGAGAGGCCATCGCCCCGGAGCTGAAACGGCTGGTGATGCGCTGCCTGGAGAAGGAGCCCGCCAAACGGCCGCAGAACATGACCGTCCTCGCGGAGCTGCTCAAGCCGTTCGAGGAAGGCCCGGTCCGGCGCGTCGACGGCGCGGATGAGCCGTACCAGATGTCTCACATCGAGGCCGCTCTTGACGCGCTGTGGGCGCCGGAGCCCTCGGGGCCGAAGCTGGTGAGCCCCCACGAGGTCCACTTGCTCCAGGACAGCCGCCCCGCCCGCAGGCCCGTGCCGCTCGGCGCCGAGGACGAGCCGCAGAAGACCCTGGCAGAGCGGCCCGCGCGCAAGCCCAGGAGCGACGAGGAGTCCGGGCCCTCCGAGCTCACGGCCATCGCCGACCATTCATTGCTTGCGGACGACGTGGCCGGCCTCTCCGCGTTCGACGCGGCGGCCCTGGCTGCCCCGCCCCCGGAGGCCACCGCCGCGGGGCTGCACGCCGCCGCGAACAAGGAAGAGCCTATCGAGCTGGCGGTGAAGGCCCGGCCGCGCACGCCCACCCCGCTCGCCCTGACGCCGCGTTCCGCGCGACGCTCCGCGAGGGCTCGGCGCCGGGCGGCCATTCTGTCCTGGAGCGTCGCCGGCGCCCTCTGCCTGGGCTTCGTCGGCCTCGCCTGGCGCGTCCTCGCGGCGCGCGCCGCTCCGGAGGTGGAGGAGACCGATGTCTCCATGGAGTCCTCCAGCATCCGCGGTCCCCGCCGCGTCAAGCTGCTCATCAGCAGCGACCCGCCGGGAGCCCGCGTGCTGCGCGCAGATTCGGGCAAGGCGCTGGGCAAGACGCCGATGGAGTTCGAGAGCCTGGCCAACGACCAGCCGCTCCGGGTGGCGTTCGAGCTCGACGGCTACGCCCGCACCGAGCGGTCCATCTCCCTCGACGTGAACGCCCGCGTGAACGTGGAGCTGGACCCCGCCCCGGATCCGCGCCGCCGCCGCGCCCCACGCAACCGCAAGCCGTGAGACACGCCCGTCGTTGCCCCCCGCTCGCCTCGAGCGTTGCGCCGCCAGGCGCCTCCCCCCGTTCGCCTCGAGGGGGGAAACCGGCCCTGGCCGGCCATTTCGTCTGAGGAACAGCTGTCTCACTCACGCGCCTCCCCCGCTCGCCTCGAGCGTTGCGCCGTCAGGCGCATAGTCGAGAGGTGGCGCAAACCCACGCACGGCACTTTGCCGGG
>JBGART010000077.1:0-33727 GCA_044230055.1 Myxococcaceae bacterium
TGCACAAGCTCGTCGCCGCGCTCCGAGCTCGCGACGCAGGTTTGAAACATGACTCAAAACGAGACAATGTCAGACCCGCGATGTAGACATCACCCCGTCGCCGCCTCGGAGAATTTCAACCGGCGGCGGGACATCCCCCCGGCCAAAGGCGAACGGGGGAAGCGTCCGGCGCAGCCAACTCCGCCTTCCGTCTACGGCTTGACCGCGCGTGAGCGGGCGGCGAGCAGCGTGGCGGCGCGCACGGCCAGGCCGCGCGCTTCCACCTCGTCGCCGGCGTCGCCTTTGGCGATGGCGAGCTGGAGCAGGGTGTCCGCGGTGGTGTGGGGATCCGTCGCGCCGAGCATCCGCTGAATCCCCAGCGCCTCCAGCAGCAGCGGCACCGCTTCGCTGCCTCTCTCTGCAGGGCTGTTGATGAGCAGCGCGGAGAGGGCGACCAGGGCGTCCGCGCGCAGCCAAGGGAGCTCCTCCGGGCTGGCCTGGATCCGCTCCAGCAGCGCGCGCAGCAGGTTCTCTGCCTGTTCCCGCTGCCCCAGTCGCGCGCGCAGGGCCGCGAGGTCCAGCGAGAGGAGCAGCGGGAGGGACGCGTTGACGCCGTCGCGCTCGCTGGCTTCGGCGAGGCAGGCGGAGAGCTCCCGCTCCGCTTCGTCGAACCGTTCGAGATCCGCCAGCAGGTAGGCGAGCGCGCGGCGAAGGGGCAGGGGCGAGGCGGCGGCGGGGTCCTTCACGGCGGCGCGCAGGCGGCGCTCCGCCAGCTCGCGCTCTCCCGCGGCAATCTCTCGCTGCGCGGCCCAGAGCGTCAGCTCCGCCTCCAGCATCTCATTGGCTCGGGGCGAACGGTCGGTGTCGGCGAGCAGCTTGAGTCTCACCTGGTCGGCGTCCTCCTCCTGTCCGGCGGCGGAGAGCGCGGCGGCCATCGCGAAGGAGAGCTCCCGCATGCGCTCTGCCGACGATGCGGGGCCGCGCGACTCGAGCGCCTGGGCGCGGCGGAGCGCCTCCACCGCGAGGGGAGCGCGTCCTGCGGAGCCGTACACCTCGGCGAGCGTCGCGAGGAGCTCCACCTCCAGCGTCACTGTTTGCGGCCGCCCCTGGACGTCTCCCAGCGCGGCGAGGAGGGTGGCCTCCGCCTCTTCGAGCAGGTCGTCCGCAAGCTCCTGCCGCGCAAGCCAGAGGGCCGCCTGGATGCGCTCCGGGTGCGCTGCGGGGAGGGTGCGCGAGAGCAGCTCATGGGCGCGCTCGAGGTGGAGCCCAGCTTCGACCCCCTCTCCGGTGCGCAGCAACAGCACCCCCAGCCGGAGCAGGACGCGGGCCTCCTCTTGCTCCGGGGCTTGCGCCTGACCGCACGCGGTGACCGCCCGCCGCAGCGCCGTCATCGCGCCGGCGACGTCGCCTTCCTCCGCGCACTCCTGCGCGAGCTCGACGAAGTAGCTCCAGGGGCCAGTCACCTGTCGCAGCGTACCCGCGAGGGCCCGGCGGGTCGATCCGGCTGACGGGCGAGCCCAACCCTCGGAAATCGCGCGGTCAGGAGAGGGTCACCCGCAGGCCGCGCAGGACCGAAGGCGGCACGCCGAACATCTGGCGAAAGACATCGCTCAGGTGCGAGGGCGTGGCAAACCCGCTGTCCAGCGCCGCCGTCGACAGGTTGGCGCCCGCGGCGAACGCGCGCACCGCGACATTCAATCGGGCCCAGAGGCGATAGCGGCGGAAGGGGACACCGGTGTGCTCCCGGAACAGGTGCATGAACCTCGAGGCGGAGAGCCCCACCGACGCAGCGACGGTGCCGCAGGACGCGCCCAGGTGGGCGCCCCGCTGGAGCGCCTTCAGCGCGCGGTCAACCCTTGGGTCGGAGCGCCCGGTGCACGGTGGCCCGAAGGCGGCCAGCCCCTCGCCGCGCCGCAGCCGGAACGCAAGCGCGCGGCCTCTCGGGTGGCTCGCCGCGAGGAGCGGGTGGACGGCACGCATGGCGCGGCGCAGGTCGTGCGCGAGGCTGTCCGTGGCGTCCAGGTAGAGAAAGGCGGCCTGCGTCCCTGTGGCGAGCACCTCCTGGCGCAGGCCCGCGGAGATGAGCGCGCTGCGGACGCCCGTGAGCGGACGGGCGAGGGCGGGGGAGTGGATGGCCAGCGTCCCGTCCAGGGCGAACGCCAGGCAGCTGACCGCCCCGCGGTGAAGGCCCACGCCCAGGGGCGGGCCGACGTAGAGCGCCCGGGTCGCCGCGACCTCGACGCTCGCCGCAGCAGGTTCTTGAAAGCGGCCCGCCTTCGCGGGGCCCACTGTGTGGTCACCCATGGACTCCCGAACAGTACTGAGCTTCGTCGCGCGCGGCCTCCTGGCGGCCGCGGCAATCGTCCAATTGCTCCCCATGGTGGGGGTGCTCGGACCGGCACTCCTGGCCAAGCTCTACGGCGTCGCCACCGTGGATCCGACACATCTGCTGCTGCTCCGGCACCGCGCGGTGCTCCTGGGCCTGGTGGGTCTGGCCCTCTGCGCTGCGGTCGGGTCCGCGGCGCTGCGTCCGGCGATGGTGGCTTTCGCGCTGGTCAGCAAGGTGTCCTTCATCGCGCTCTACCTGGCGACGCCGGGTGTGACCCCGGAGGCGAGGCGCGTCGCTCACGTCGACATGGTCAGCGCCGCCTGCGTCGCGCTCGCCGCGCTGGCGCTGGGGCGGGAGCGCACGTTGCCCTGACGCAGGGCGTTGGGGTGTTCATCCGCGGCGGCTTCGGCTACGAACGCAGTCGCGATGCCGCCGCTGCTGGGGATGCACTGGGTGTTCGACGGAGTGGGGGATCCCGCGCTGCTGGCGCAGGCGGAGCTCCTGCGCCAGGCGTTGACCGAGCTGCCGGACCTGCTCCAGATGACCCGGGTGAGCGCGCCTCAGACCTTCGAGCACCGGAGCGGGGAGCAGCGCAGCGTGGCGGGGATCATCCTCATCGCCGAGAGCCACTTCAGCCTGCACGCCTTCCCCGAGCAGGGGGTGCTCCACGGGGATCTCTTCTCCTGCAAGCCTTTCGCGGCCGCCGTGGCGCGGGACTATCTGTGCGCGCTGTACGGGCTCGCCCATCTCGATGAGCAATGGCTGGAACGGAGCGCACCGCATGCACGACTGGACGCTGCTGGCGCTCGACGTTGAGGCTCCGGACGGGTCGCTCGGAGACGGGAGCGCGGTCGCGTCGCTGGCCGCCGCGCTGGGCGAGCTCCTGGCGGTGGAGCTCCCGCACCGCATTGACCACCTCTTCCAGCCGCAGGGCGTGAGCAGCGTAGCGGTGGGGCAGGGCGGGCGCGTCTCCATCCACACGTGGCCGGAGTGGCGCGCCGCGACCATCGACCTCTGGGTGCCCCGGAGCGCGCTGCCCGAAGCGTTGGAGGCGCGCATCGAGTCCCTGGCCGCTCGCCACGGGCTGACAGTGCTTCGGCTGTGGCGGCCTTCCGCCGTCAGCGTGCGCTCAGCAGGAGCGCGCGGTCCCAATCGGGAGGCACCGGGCTGACCGCTGCGAGCAGGGCCAGCCCCACCCCGGGCGCGCCGTTGAGCAGGCCGTTGCCGTCCTTCCCTGGCGGTTCCTCGAAGCGCAGTCGCCGCTGCCGCAGCAGCTCATCCATCCACTGCACGGCCGTGCGCCGCAGCTCCGGCGCGTCCAGCGACTGCGCCGCGCGGTTGTGCAGGTGCAGCATCCCAGCGAGGCCGTGGCAGAGCGAAGCGCTGGCGATGGTGCGTGCCAGCGGGTGGCTCGCCGTGGCGCACGCCATGAGCGCCCGGGCGGTCTCGCGGTCCTCCTCTTCGCCGCTCACGCGAAAGAGCAGCGCGAGCGCGCAGGCCGCGCCGGGATCTCCGTAGCACCACGCCAACCGGGGCCGAAGCGGCGCCGTGCCGCGTGAGACCCGGAGCTTGGCCGTCAACGGCAGCTGGCTGGGCAACCCCTTGCCTCTCGCGCGTCGCAGCTCGCCATGCAGTGCACGCCGCAGGTCGGTGAGCAGTCGCCTGCAGCGCCTGGGCTCCACGCCCGCCGCAAGCACGACCGCGGTCGCGGCCAGCGCGCCGCCCAGGCCGTGCGCCATCCCGAGATCCAGAAGCCCGTGCGGCGCCTTCGCCGCCTGCAGCGGCACCAGGTGCGAGGCGGGCGTGATCAACCGCCCATCCGCCGCAGTGCGCTGAAGCCGCCTCACCACGTGCCCAAGCGTGTCCGCGGCGCTCCGACGGGGCATCCGCTCTGCGGCGTAGACCGCCAGCCCAGCCAGGCCACCGCCGAGATCGTACGGGAGCGAGGACTCCCGGGCGAGCAGCCCGACCGACGCGTCCAGTCCGCGCAGGAGCGCGCCGAACGGAGCGCGTAGATGCGCCGCGGCCCAGCCGATGCCCGGCGCGCCGTCGAGGAAGCGGCCGTTGCCGTCGCTCAGACCCTGCTCAAGGGCGCGGCGCAGGCGCCCGTGGACTGCGTTCGGTACCGGGCGCCCGCGGGCGCGGGCGAGGTAGGCCAGGAACAGCGCGGCGCCGGCTTCCCCCTCCGCCAGCGAGGGATCGTCCGTCCGCGTCGCAGTGGCGGCTAGGGCGTCGATAACCTTCCACGCCCGCTGCGCGCGCCGGCCGGTGGCGATGGGCTCCCACATCAGAGGGCGGCGCGCGACCATCGCGACAGCCTACCAAGGCGTGGAGGCCCGCTGAGCAGGGACCGTTCGCCTCGAGGGGGACACCGGCCCTGGCCGGCCCGCTCGCCTCGGGCGTTGCGCGGGGCACGGGCTCGGGTTTGCCGGGCACGGACAACAGACGCTTTCGTATTCGGATCATGTGGGCGTGCCCGACCCCGAACATCCGTGCCCCGTCAGGCGCAAACCCACGCACGGCACTTTGCATCATCGCTTCGAGCTGAGCGAAGCGGCCCATGAGCGAGGTTTTCGGGAGGCACTGCCGACGTCTCGACTATGCGCCTGACGGCGCAACGCTCGACGCGAGCGGGGGGCATCCCGCAGGGCTCAGCTGGGCAGAGATCTGCTCGCCATCCGGCCCAGGCCCTCTCGCAGCTCGGTCCGGAGGCGGGCATCGCGGGCGCGCGCGGACTCAGTCTGGGCGGCCAGGAGGAGGTCGTCGATGGTCGCTTGCCGGCCTTCCGCGCTTGCGCGCTCCATCCCGCGGAAGCGCAGCGCCTTCGCCCGGAGGTCCTCGAGCATGGGCAGCAGCTGCTGGTTGAGCAGCGCGCGGGACTCCGCGTCCCCCCGGGAACGGACGCCGGTGAGCGCTCGCAGGGAGCTGCGCGCTTCAGGCGAGAGGTAGGGCGCGAGCTTGCGACCATAGTGGCTGGCCGCGTCCATCCCGCCGAACACCAGCTTGAACGCCGGGCTGGTGATGCTCGCCAGGGCCGGGTTCACCACCGCGAAGGAGACGCCCACGAAAGCGCCGGGGATGGGGCTGGGCACGGCGATCATCAGGCTGATGGCGCCCTTGTCACCGATCGTCAAGGTGAAGACGCCGGGGACGAAGATGAAGGCGGTGACGCCCAGGACCGGGTGGGTCCCAATGCCTGCGAAGGGGAGCGTGAGGCCGGCGTTCAGCCCGCGGTTGGACTTGCTGTAGAGGTAGCCCGGGCCTCCCACTGCGCTGCGCAGGAGTTGGCTGCTGACGAGCTCGTGGCTGCGCTTGCCGGTGTGGAAGTCGCGCGCGCCCATCTTGTAGCCGACGTCCGCTGTGGCGGCGACGAGCCCCGGGATGGCGGCCCCCGGACCGATGGTGGCCATCAGGCTCGTTTGATCCCACCTGGACCGGCGCTGCACATTCTTCAGCTCCGGGATGAGGACGCCCAGCGTGGACGCGGCCCGCTCGAAGCCGGCCCGCTCAGCCAGCCATTGGGCCCGCTGCTTCTTCTCCGCGGGCGGGAGCTTCGAAGGATCCCCGCCGAAGCGGCCGAGCTGCTCGCTCAGGCGGCCCTCGCAGGCGCCGATCAAGCGCTTGACCTTGGCGAGCTCGTCCCGGGCCGAGCGCAGGTCCCTGGGGGCCGCCGGGAGCGCGTTCAGCTTGAGCCCGTCCGCCAGCGCCTGTTCTTCTGCCGCCAGCTCCTCGCGCCGCTGCCGCAGCCGCTGGATGCGGGGACCGAGCTCCGCTTGCAGGCCGGACCTGTTTGCCAGCCGGGCCCGCGCGTCCCGCAGCTCTGTCTCCACGCGCTCGCGGGCCTCGCGCGCCTGCTTGGGCGTCACGGCTTCCCGGGACAGGCCCAGAAGCAGCGAGGAGACTTCGCTCAGCCGGCCGGGCACGCCAAACAGGCCGGTGGAGAGCTGGACGAACTCGCCCCGACGGATCTGCGCCTGCTTCAGCGCGTCCCGGAGCGCCGTGAGCTGACCGGGGGTGAGGTCGATGAGGAGCGTGTTGTGGATGTGGGCCAGCTGCTCGGGCGGGAGCGACTGGTTGGACTTCGCCAGCTGCACCACCACGTCGAGGCTCGCCAGCTTCGCCGATAGGGTTTCGGGGACGGGCTGGCCCGCCTTGGTCAGCGCGGCCATCTGCTCCTGGACGGACTTCGTGACCGAGGCCTGGAAGTGCTCGATGGTGTCCTTCTCGCCGACGGGCGTCTCCCGGAGCACCTTCTCCATCTCGTTGACGGCCAGCCGCCGCGCCGCCAGCTTCGCCTCCAGCTCGGTGAGGCGGGCCAGCTCCTTCGCTTGCGCGTCGCCGCCCTGGATGGAGCGGCCCTTGGTCAGCTCCGTCTTCTCGAAGCTGATCCGGACCTCCGCCGAGTTGAGCTCCGCGCGCGCGGCGGCGCACTCCTCCAGGCTGCGCGCCTTGCGGACCGAGCCTGTGAGGATCTCGTGGAGATCCCTCACGTGGCTCTCAAGCCCATCGAACAGGTAGCGCTCCTGCCGGACCACCTCGCCCGCGTCCGCGGTGGCGCTGCGGACCGCGTCGCGCAGCTGGCCGAGCTCAGTGCCGCGCAGGTTCTTCACCAGCGGATCCAGCGCCTGGCGCAGCTCCGTCTCAGTGAGATCTCTGCCGGTGCGCCGCGCCTCCACCACCGTGTCCAGCGCCTGCGCGGTGGTGCGCGCGATCTCCCCTCCATCTTGCCGCTTCAGCAGGCGGCGCTTGATGCCGTCCGCCGTCGCCTCCAGCTGCTCCATGCCTCGGGAGCGGATGACCGGCCGCGCGTCCGGGGCGCGCTTCACAATCCCGCGCTCGTGGAGCGAGGTGACCGCCGCGTTGAAGCGCTCGCCGTACTGGCGGAACGCCTTGTGCGCGGCCTCCACGTTCGCAGGCGTCAGCTCGTGCGCGTCGCGGCAGGCCAGGTTGGCGGCGGCGGCTTCGCCCTCCAGCCGCTGCAGCTCCCGCATCTGCGCCTCACCCTGCGGGTGCTGCGTGAGCCGCTGGAACCCGCCCACCAGGCGCATGGCCAGCAGGAACTGGAAGTTCTCCTCGAGGAGGTCCATCGCCCCGCTCAGGTTGCCCTGCCGCACGAGCGCTTCGGACGCGCCGAGCAGCGTGAGCGCGCCCGCCTCCTCCGCGAAGAAGCGCGCCTTCTGCGCCCCCTTTCCCACCGCGGTCGGCGCCACCTGCCGGCCGGCCGCGTTGATGCCCACCGCGCCCAGCACCTGGAAGAGCAGCGCCGTCTTCGCGAAGTCCAACGGCGTCCACGTCGCCCGTTCGGACTTGCCGCGCAGGACGTTGAAGCCGTTCACCGCGGCGTGGAAGATGCCCGCGTCCACCAGCGTCCCGGCCGCGTACTTGCCCACCAGCGAACGGGTGAGCGAGTGGGCCCGGCGCGCGAGGATGAGGTCCGAGGTCTTCCCAATGCCGCCGAACAAGAGGCGCGCGCCGGTGCCGGAGACGAGCGCGCCCGTCGCCGCCATCGCCCACGTCTCCGGCGAGTCCAGAATCCGGCCCACCGCCTCCAGCGTCCGGCCGATGAGCCCCTTCTTGTCCTGATCGCGGAGCGCGTCGAAGGTGCTCTGGGCGGCGTCGGCGTGGGTGCGCAGCGGCTTGAGCGCCGGATCCTCCGCCAGCCGGTTCAGCCGCTCCCGCTCCGCGTCCAGCGCCTCCGGCTTGAGCGCCTGGGCGATGGCCGCGAGCTTGGGGTGCGACGGCGCCTTCTCCAGCAGGTCCTCCAACGCCCCCAGGACCTCCTCGAGCTCCGCGGCGTTGGTCACCAGCTGGCCTTCGTTCTCCACCAGCCCCAGCAGGATGAGCTGGTTCACCAGCCCGGTGGGGCTCGCCTTGCCGTCCGCCAGGGACTGGATGCTCTCGCCCGAGGAGGTCCGCAGCTGCAGATACGGCTCCAGCGCCGCGACGTAGGCTTCGGCGCCGTCCTCCGCGTGGCGGTGCTTCTCGCAGAAGGACAGCCAGCCCAGCCGCTCCCGCATCGCCTCCGCGGGGCCGAGCGGCCGGCCCTGGAGGGCGCTGGCGAGCTCGCGGATCTTGTAGTCGCTGGAGGTGGGCAGCCGCTCGCCGGCCGCCAGGGCACGCACCGCGCGGTCCACTTCCTTGATGCGGTGGGTGAGGGAGCCCACCCGGTCGCGGATGGGCGCGCGCTCCAGGGTCTCCGCGTCGGTCGCCTTCTCGCCGGCGCCCTCCCAGACCTTGAGGTTTCCTCCCAGGAGGTTCTGGATCATCTTCCCGCCCGCCGCCCCCAGGCGCTGCATGCTGTCGAAGCCGCCGTGCTCCTTGCGCCAGGCCGCGAGCTCCGCGTTGGCGCCCGCGAGGGAGTGGACCAGCTCATTGCGGTGGGCCTGCAGGGCGCCCAGGACCGACAGCTTCACCCGGAGGACGGGCTCTGACTCCAGGCGCCGCGCCAACAGCTGCTGTGCAGACGCCTTGGCAGCGGGGTCAAATCCGTCCTGGACCCCGGACGGCGCGGCCTCTTCCACCGTCGACGGCCGGGTCACCTGCGAGACGCCGGTGAGCGTCGACTGCCGGGGATAACCCTTGGGCCACGGCGGGATGGTGGACTCTGTCGTCATCCGTGAAACCCAGGGACTCCAATGCCCCGCCTCAGGCCAGACGGGGCGCCAGCCACAGCACGCTCAACGGAGGAAGGGTCAGCTCCACGGAATGCGGCTGACCGTTCCACCTCAGGTTCTCGGAAAAAGCCTGCCCGAAGTTTCCAAGTCCTGAGCCGCCGTACAACGTGGCGTCACTGTTTAGGATTTCAGACCAGGTGCCACCCTGCGGAAGACCCACGCGGTAACCGTTCCGCACTTCGGGTGACAGGTTGGCCACACAGACCACCCACTGGCCGGAGCGGGGCGCCCGCCGGAGGAAGGCGAACACGTTGGTGTCCGCCGAGTCCGCCTGGATCCACTGGAAGCCTTCGGCGCTCCCGTCCGCCTCGAAGAGGGCGGGGTGTTCCCGGTAGAGGCGGTTGAGATCCGCCACGTAGCGCTGCATGCCGGCGAAGCCCTCGTGCTCAAGCAGGTGCCAGTCCAGGCTCCGGTCGTGGTTCCACTCATCCGGCTGGGCCAGCTCTCCACCCATGAAGAGCAGCTTCTTACCGGGGTGCGCCCACATCCAGCCGTAGAGCGCGCGGAGGTTGGCGCGCTTCTGCCAGTCGTCCCCCGGCATCCGCCCGTAGAGGGACCCCTTCCCATGCACGACTTCGTCATGGGACAGCGGCAGGACGAAGTTCTCCGAGAAGGCGTAGAGCAGCCCGAAGGTGAGCTGGTTGTGGTGGTGCTTCCGGTAGATGGGATCTTTGGCGAAGTACTGCAGGGTGTCGTGCATCCAGCCCATGTTCCACTTGTAGTGGAAGCCGAGCCCGCCCTGATCCGGCGGCGCGCTCACCTTGGGCCACGCGGTGGACTCTTCGGCGAACATCATCACGCCCGGGTGCTGCTGGCCCACCCGGGTGTTGAGCTCCCTCAGGAAGGCGATGGCTTCCAGGTTCTCCCGCCCGCCGAACGCGTTGGGGATCCACTCGCCCTCCTTGCGGCTGTAGTCGAGGTAGAGCATGGAGGCCACGGCGTCCACCCGCAGGCCGTCCACGTGGTACTGCTCCAGCCAGAAGAGCGCGTTGGCGATGAGGAAGTTCTTCACCTCGTTGCGGCCGAAGTTGAAGACCAGCGTGCCCCAGTCCGGGTGCGCGCCCTGCCGCGGATCGTCGTGCTCGTAGAGGGCGCTGCCGTCGAAGCGGGCCAGCCCGTGTGCGTCCCGCGGGAAGTGGCCTGGCACCCAGTCGATGATGACGCCGATGCCGCGGCGGTGGAGGGCGTCAATCAGAAAGCGAAGGTCATCCGGGTGGCCGAAGCGCGCGGTCGGCGCGTAGTAGGCGCCCACCTGGTAGCCCCAGCTCCCGCCGAACGGGTGCTCGGCGACGGGCAAGAGCTCCACGTGCGTGAAGCCCAGCTGACTGACGTGGTCCGCCAGCGCGGTGGCCAGCTCCCGGTAGGTGAGCGGCCGGGCTTCCTCCTCGACGATCCGCTTCCACGAGGAGAGGTGCACCTCGTAGATGGAGATCGGCCGGTCGAAGGGGGACGTCTTGGCGCGCTTCTCCAGCCACGCCTCGTCCTGCCAGCGGTAGTGCGACAGCTCGTGCACGACGGACGCGGTGAGCGGAGGCACCTCGGTGCGGAAGGCGAAGGGATCCGCCTTCAGCAGGCGCGGGCCGTGCCGCGGGCGGACCTCGAACTTGTAGCGCGCGCCTTCGCTCACCTCGGGGACGAAGAGCTCCCAGATGCCGGAGGCGCCCATCTGCCGCATGGGGTGCAGGCGGCCGTCCCAGGAGTTGAAGTCGCCGACGACTGACACGCCCTGCGCCATCGGCGCCCAGACCGCGAAGGACACCCCGCTGGCGCCGCCGTGGTGCGTGGGGTGCGCGCCCAGCCGGTCCCAGAGCCGCTCGTGCTTGCCCTCGCCGGCGAAGTACAGGTCCATCTCGCCCAGCGTGGGCAGGAAGCTGTACGGGTCGCGCAGCGTGTAGCGGCCGTTGTTCTCGTACTCGACGTCGATGAGGTAGCCGAAGGGCTCCTGCCGGCCGTTGAGGCGCGCCTCGAAGACGCCGTCGCGGCGGTGCTCCATCGGGATGCGGCCGCCGAAGTCCGGCAGGATGTCGATCTTCCGAGCGTCCGGGCGGAAGGTCCGGACCACCACGGCGTCGCCGTCGGGGTGCAGGCCCAGCACGCCGTGCGGGTTGGGTTGGCGCAGCTCGAGCAGGCGGGTGATCTCCTGCTCCACCTGCGCGCGGTCAGCCGGCTTCTTCAAGCACATCTCCTTCGGTCTGACGCCTTCTAGCCTTACAGCAGGCAATCGTCACAGCGCCAGCAGCGCGTCCGCAGGGATCTGCACCCAGTCCGGTCGATTGTTGAGCTCGTAGCGCAGCTCGTAGAGCAGCTTCTCGAACTCCAGCGCTTCCAGGAGCGTGCGGAACAGCTCCCCCTTGGGCAGGAATGACGCGCCGCGCGCAACGCCCAGATACCCCTCGAGGAAGGCCTCGCGCGCCGGGCCCGCGCTGGCGGGCCGGCCAGTCTCCCGGGCGCTCGCGGCGGCCGCATAGGAGAACGACCGCAGCATCGCCGCCACGTCCTTGAGCGGCGAGTGCTTCTCCCGGCGCTGGGCATAGGAGCGGCCGGGTTCGCCTTCGAAGTCGAAGAGCAGCCAACCCTTGGGGGTGTGCAGCGCCTGGCCAAGGTGGAGATCGCCGTGGATCCGCAGCTTCTCCCCGGAGGGCTCCGCGTCCGCCAGCCGGTGCGCGCGCGCCACCAGCGCCTCCCGGCGCGCCGCCAGGTCCGGCAGCGCAGTGGCCGCCGCCAGCGTCACCCCGAGCTCACCGGTGATGGAGGAGCTCCAGCGGTGGAGGTCCTCCTTCTGCAGCGGCTCCGGGGCGAAGGCGGGTGTCTCCCGGTCCGAACCCAGCGCCACGTGCAGCTCGCCCACCAGCTTGCCCAGCGCCTTCGCCTCCGCCAGCAGCGCCGGCGCGAGCGAGTCCTTGCCGAAAGCCGCCGTGGTGTACGCCCAGCCATCCCCGCTGTTGGGGACGAAGCGGTGCAGGACGGCGATGGTGCCAGAGAGGCTGCCGCGCAGCTCCAGGGCGCCCACCAGCGGGGGCGTGTCTCGGAAGGAGGTGCGCTCCGCGAGGAAGGCTCCGACTTCCTGCTCCGGGTGGACGCCCTGCTCCAGGCGCCGGATGAGCTTGAGGATGAGCTTCTCGTCGAAGACCAGCGAGGTGTTGGTCTGCTCGACCAGGATGCGGCGGACATCGGGCTCAGCCCGCAGGCCCTCGAAGACAGTGGTGGGCGCCAGGCGGAGGCCGGTCAGCGTGCCCGCGCCCATGGGCAGTGCCTGCTCGCCGCGGATGAGGGTGAGGAGCGCGCGGGCGTTCTCATCGTCGTTCAGGCTCTCGCGCAGGCCGCCCGCAGGGTCGGCCGACACAGGCAGGACGTAGCGCTCGGGCGCTCCCAGGCTGTAGGTGACCTCGACGATGGCCAGGACGGCGTCGCCCTGCGGCAGCACCGCGTGCTCCAGGACGGAGACCGCCTTGATCGGCCACGCCTTACCGCCGAACCAGCGCCGCGACTGGAGATAGGCGGGCAGTTTCTCGAGATCCACATTCATGCCTGCCTCCTAGGGGCCTGGCTTCTTCGTGATCTGGAACCAGAGGAACATGTAGGGCCCCAGCGAGAGCTGGTAGGTGCGGGAGGTAACGGCGGGGAAGGGGACGTTGCCAAAGAGCTCCACCGGCACGCAGCCCTCACAAGCGGGCAGCTCCAGCTCGGCAGGCTGGGCAAAGCGCGACAGGTTGCAGACCACCAGCAAGGTCTCCCCCTCGTGCTTGCGCAGGAAGGCGAGCACCTTGCGGTTGGAGGGCTGGAGGAACTCAATCTTCCCCAACGCAAACGCCGGGTGCTTCTGCCGGATGCGGACCAGCCGCTTGACCCAGTTGAGCAGGGAGGAGCGCATGCGGTCCTGCGCCTCAACGTTCAGCCCTTGAAAGCCGTAGACCGGGTCCGCGATGAGCGGCGCGTAGAGCGCGGCGCCGTCCGCGCGGGAGAAGCCGGCGTTGCGGTCCGAGCTCCACTGCATGGGCGTGCGCACGCCGTTCCGGTCGCCCAGATAGACGTTGTCGCCCATCCCAATCTCGTCGCCGTAGTAGAGGACGGGCGTCCCCGGCAGCGTGAAGAGCAGCGAGTGCATGAGCTCAATCCGCCGGCGCCCGTTGTCCATCAGCGGGGCCAGCCGCCGCCGGATGCCGACGTTGATCCGCATCCGCGGGTCTCTCGCGTACTCCCGGTACATGTAGTCGCGGTCCTCGTCGGTCACCATCTCCAGGGTGAGCTCGTCGTGGTTGCGCAGGAAGATGGCCCACTGACAGTTGTCCGGGATGTCCGGCGTCTGCTGGAGAATTTCCACGATGGGCGTGCGCTCCTCGCGGCGGATGGCCATGAAGAGGCGGGGCATCACCGGGAAGTGGAAGCCCATGTGGAACTCGTCGCCCTCGCCGAAGTAGACGCGCACGTCCGCGGGCCACTGGTTCGCTTCGGCCAACAGGATGCGGCCTCCGCCGTACTCCGCGTCCACCTTCGCCCGCATCCGCTTCAGGAAGGCGTGGGTCTCCGGCAGGTTCTCGCAGTTGGTCCCCTCGCGCTCGAAGAGGTACGGCACCGCGTCGCAGCGGAACCCGTCCACCCCGAGGTCCAACCAGAACTTCAGGATGTCCAGCATCACGTCCTGGACTTCCGGGTTGTCGTAGTTGAGGTCCGGCTGGTGGGAGAAGAAGCGGTGCCAGAAATACTGCTTGGCCACTGGGTCCCAGGTCCAGTTGGAGCGCTCGGTGTCCGTGAAGATGATCCGCGCGCCTTTGTAGCGCTCGTCCGTGTCGCTCCAGACGTAGTAGTTGCGCTTGGGCGAGGTGGGATCTCTCCGGGCCTCCTGGAACCACGGGTGTTGATCCGAGGTGTGGTTCACCACCAGCTCGGTGAGGACGCGCATCCCGCGCCGGTGCGACTCGTCGATGAGGCGCTTGAAGTCCTCCAGCGTCCCGTAGTCGGGGTGGATCTTGTAGTAGTCCGCGATGTCGTAGCCGTCGTCGCGCAGCGGCGAGGGGTACATCGGCAAAAGCCAGAGGCAGGTCACGCCCAGGCTCTGCAGATAGGGCAGCTTCTCGATCAGCCCCGGGATGTCGCCAATCCCGTCGCCGTTCGAATCATAGAAGGCGCGGATGTGCAGCTCATAGATGATGGCCTTCTTGAACCACAGCGGGTCGTTCTCGAGCATGGGGGGAGCTCTAACCGAAGTAGTCGAAGCCTCTCTCGGAGCGCTGGAAGCGAAGCACGGACCAGACCGCAGCGGGGGATTCTGGCGTGAGTCGAACCTGCGCGTGAGGTCCTTTCCAGAGCGCCCGTTCGTCACGCAACAACTCATGCACCTGATACAGCTCGTCCGGCGGGATACCCAGGCTGGCCAGGGGGACCTCCAGCACCGCCTCTTGCGCGGCGAAGGGGTCCAGGCTGACCGCGATGAGCAGCCGGTTGGCGCCGTCCGGGGTGACCTTGCTGTAGAAGAGCACCCGCTCGTTGCTCGCGCCGTGGAAGCGCAGGTTGGTGGTGAGCTGGAGGGCGGGGTTGGCCTGCCGCAGGTGGTTCAGGCGGGAGATGTAGTCGCGGATCTGCTCGGGCCGGTCCTGCCAGTGGACCAGCTGGTACTTCTCCGAGTCTTGGTACTCCTCGCTGCCCGGCAGCGCGCGGCCCTCGCACAGCTCGTAGCCGGAGTAGATGCCGTAGCTGGGGGAGAGGGTGGCCGCCAGGGCCACGCGCAGCTTGAAGGCCGGAGGGCCGCCGTGCTGCAGGAGCTCCGGGAGGATGTCGGGCGTGTTCGGCCAGAGGTTGCCCCGCAGGTAGTCGCTCACCGGCGGCGTGGTGAGCTCCGTCAGGTACGCGCGCAGCTCGTCCTTGAAATTCCGCCACGTGAAGTAGGTGTAGCTCTGCGAGAAGCCGACCTTCGCCAGCTGCTGCATCACCTTCGGGCGGGTGAACGCCTCTGACAGGAAGAGCACCTCCGGGTGGACGTCCTGCACCTGCCGCAGGAGCCAGGCCCAGAACGGGATGGGCTTGGTGTGCGGGTTGTCCACCCGGAACGTCTTCACGCCCGCGTCCACCCAGAACAGGACCACCGACTTGAGCTCCGCCCAAAGCGACTCGCGCGCGGGGCCCAAGAAGTCGAAGTTGACGATGTCCTCGTACCGCTTGGGCGGGTTCTCCGCTGTCTTGAGCGTCCCGTCCGGCCGCCAGGAGAACCACTCCGGATGCTGCTTCACGTACGGGTGGTCCGGCGAACATTGGTAGGCGAGGTCCAGGGCGACCTCCAGGCCCAGCTCCCGCGCCTTGCGGACGAACCGCTTGAAGTCGTCCAGCGTGCCGAGGGAAGGGTGCACCGACTTGTGCCCGCCCTCCTCGGCGCCGATGGCCCACGGGCTGCCGACGTCGTCCGGCGCCGCGGTCAGCCGGTTGTTCTTCCCCTTGCGCGCGGTGCGCCCGATGGGGTGGATGGGAGGCAGGTACAGCGTGTCGAATCCCATCGCCTTCAGGTCCGGCAGCAGCTGTTCGCAGTCCTTGAAGGTCCCGTGCCGGCGCGGATCTCTGCTGGCCGAGCGCGGGAAGAATTCGTACCAGGTGCTGAAGCGCGCCCGCACGCGGTCCGCCCAGACCGGCAGCTCCCGCTCGTAACGCACGCCGAGGGAGCGGTCCGCATAGCGCGCCGCCAGGCCGGCCACGGTGGGGCTCGTCGCCAGCGCCAGCGCGGCGTCCGCTGGGCCGGTGGCGATGGCCCGCTCTGCGTCCAGCAGCCGCGCCGCGTCCGGCGGCGACACCAGCCGCGCGCGCGCCGCGGCGGCTCGCAAGAGCGCTGCGCCTTCGAGGAGCTCAGAGACCACCGGCCGCCCCGCGCTCACCTTCCTCGAGAGCTCGGAGGTCCAGGAGGCGAAGAGCTCTGGCCAGGCCTCCACCGTGAAGGCGTAGCGGCCGACGGCGGAGAGGAGAAACGCGCCTTCCCAGCGGTCATTGCCCACCGGCCGCAGCGGCGATTCCTGCCAGTCTGCGGAGAGGTCCGTGGCGGGCGAGAGCTGCCGCCAGCGGACCACTGCGGAGAGGAGCTCATGCCCCTCCTTGAAGATGTCAGCGGAGACGTCGACCAGGTCGCCGACGACCCGCTTCACTGCGTGTCCCCCCTCAACTTGAGGGGAGACGGCCTCGATCACGACGCTGCCCAGGCGCGGTTTCATGGTCCCTGGCGCAAGCTAGGGACGGGGCGGTCATTCGAGGAGGTGCTTGCAGCGGGTTTTAGTTGCCGGCGTCCGCCGCACCCTCAACGCACTTGCTGTTGGTGCAGACGAAGTTGGTGCCCTTGGCGCGGCAGTCGAAACGATCAACGCACTCAGGGTTGCACCCGCTGAGGACCATCAACGGCAGGGCGCAGAGCGCCAGCAGACCGACCCACTTCCCACGCGTCATCTTGCTCATTGCTCGTCCCTCCAGAGGACTTGCGGGCGGCCAATCAGGGGCCGCGGCGCTCGAATGCGACACAGACAGCCACGTCAAAAGCGGCTGGCTTTTACTTCAAAGTGTGGGGGCTGCAACAACAAACCGGGTCCGGAGCAGCGGAATGCGCTCCAGCGCGGTGTGTCAGCCCTGCTGTTTGTGTTTGTAGAAGAGGATCAGCGAGTAGCAGTGGAACTCGTTGTCGCTCGATTGGGCGACGACCTTGTCCACGATCTGGAGATCCGAGTTGCTCTTGATCCAGCGCGTGACGTTCTCGCCCAGCTCTTCGCGCTCTTTCGCCTTCGTCGCGGAGAAGACCTTCACGCCCGTGAACATCGTCGCTCTCCTTGCATGAAACCCGCGGCGTTATGGCACGCGCCGTGAACTGCTGTCAAAAAGGAGATGGAGGCTGCGCGGGAGGGGTCCCTTGCCAGCCACACGCGATGCATAGATTCGGTGCCGTCGCGGCAGCCGGGCGACAGGGGGATGGCCACTTGAGCTCCAAGACCAAGAAGGACGCAGCGGTCGACTTCATCAACCTCATCCGCGGGATGGACCCCGCGGCGCTCAACTCGCTCATCGTGAAGGAGGCGGGCGAAGACCTCGCCCAGTTCTTCCTCTCGTACAGCGCCAACCTCATCTCGAAGGACCCCTCGCGGGTGCTGGAGAACACCTCCTCGCTGATGTTGATGGGCTACCTCATCCACTCCCACGAGCAGAAGGGGAAGGGGAGCATCGCCCACTCGCTGCGGGCGATGGCGATGGCCTGACCCAAACCTTGGCGTCGGGCGCGCCATACGCTATCAACCGCGCCCGAATGCTCATCGACCTCCACGTCCACTCTCACCTCTCGAAGGGCTGCGAGCTTGATCCGCGCGCAGTCCTCGAACGGGCCGCCAGCCACGGGCTCGACGGCGTCGCCTTCACGGAGACCAACACCCAGGACGGGTGCGACGAGCTCTTCGACCTCGGGCGCAAGCACAAGGTGAAGGTCTTCGTCGGCCTGGAATTGGTGACCGACAAGGGCCAGTACCTGTGCTTCTTCCCGAAGCCAGAGCTCGCGCCCGAGCCCGTTCAGATGTGGGGGAGCAACCGGGAGAAGCCCTGGAGCGCGGCCGAGTGCCTGCCGAAGGTGAAGTCCCTGGGCGCCGTCATCCTCGCGGCCCGGCCGTATGACCGCGACTTCCAGACCTTCGCCGGGGACTACATCCTCACGCTCCAGTGTCTCTCCGGCGTGGAGGCCTACAACCCGAAGGTCCGCCAGACGGCGAACGACCTCGCGGTCGAGGCCGCGGAGAGCCTGAAGCTGCCCTGCGTGGGCGGCTCGGACGCGCGCACCACGCTGGACGAAGTCGGCCTGGGCGCCACGTTCTTCAAGCGCAGCATCCAGACGCAGGCGGAGCTGGTGGACGCGCTGGGCAAGGGCGAGTTCTGGGCGACGATGGTGGGCGAGCTGCCCAAACTCTCACGCCCGGGCGAGGCCCGGGACGCCGAGCGCAAAGACGCCAAAGAGAGCAAGCGCCGCAGCCGGCGCGGTGGGCGTCCGGGCGGCGGCGGCCGGCGCTGGAATTGAGGCTCGCGGCTCGCGGCTCGTCGCTTCGGCTCGGTCCGGTAACCTGGTCGGCGCTCTACGGCGTGGCGGGGCTGGCGGTGGTCGCCACGGCCACCACGCGGGTGACGCGGCCGTTGGTGAGGTAGGCCATCCGCTTCCCGCCGGGATAGGACCACTCCTCGTTCTGGTTCGTGTCCTCGAACCACTTCTTCTTCTTCTCCGGGTAGCCCCACGCCATCTCCAGCGCGGTGCCCGGCATGTCCACCAGCGCGGTCTTCTCCCGGATGGCGGACTTCACGCTCTCCGTGTACTCGCCCAGCAGGCGCGAGGGCTCATCGTCGGTGAGGAAGCGGCCGATGTCCGCGAGGAACTCGGCCTGGGTCTTCGCGGTGGGGCGCAGGCAGAGCACGAAGGGCCTGGCGTCGCTCTCGCCCTCGACCGCCAGGTACACCCAGGTCATGTGGCGCGGCGTGTAGAGGATCCGCTCGGTCACCGCGTAGGCGGTGGGGAAGGCCACGGACCGGATGCGCACCCGGGTCCCCGCCGGCAGGACCTTCTCCACCTTGCCGGGGTTGACCGGATCCCCGTTGGGCTGGGTGATGAGGTGGACCTCTTCGGGCGGCAGCGGCGTGAGGAGCTTCTTGGATTCGTCGCCGAAGAACGGCGTGACGTAGACGGAGACCCGGAGGTTCTTGACGCTCTCCTTCCCGGCCAGCTGGCGCTCCAGCGCGGAGCGGTCCTCCGGAGCCAGCTGCGTGTAGACGGTGGAGCAGCCGGCGAGGGTGAAGAGGCCAGCGAGAGCGACGGACGACAGAAGAAGGCGGCGCATGGGCCGCAGTCTGCTCAGCCGTGCGTTTCGGTCAAGAGCGGCAGTTGCCGCGCGCGATCTTCACAGCCGCGACCGGACGGACAGATGGGACCGCGGCCGTCAGGGTCCGGGACGAGGAGAAAGCGGCCGTGGCCCGAAACCTCCATGAGCTCCGGGAGGGCGCACAGCACGCAGCGGCGACGGCGGCGCTTGGTGGGTGGGAAGGGCACGGAGGGGAAGTGTGGACCAGCTCCCCAGGGCCGTGAAGTTTTCTACTTCTTGTCTCCCCCGGAGCTGCTCGCGGCGGGCGCGGGCGAGGTCGCCGCGGGGGTGGAGGTGCTGCTTGTGGAGGCGGACTTGCTGTCGCCACCGCTGGAGCTGGTGCTGCTGCTCGTGGACGAGGACGAGGAGGAGCTCCCGCTGTCTTTCTTGGAGCTGCCGTAGAGGTCCGAGTACCAGCCTCCGCCCTTGAGGACGAAGGAGGTGCGGCTCACCACGCGCGAGAGCGTGCCGGAGGCGCCGCAGCCGTCGCAGGCCTTCGGTGAGGGGTCGCTGACCTTCTGGAGCACTTCGTTGAGCTTGCCGCACGCGCTGCAGGCGTATTCGTAGAGAGGCATGTGTGAGGTCCTAAGGAGAGACGGACGGGGGTGTGGAGCCGCGCAGCTTGCGGCTGAGATCCTCGGTCAGGCGGAGGCGCTCTGCCGCCCGCGCCAGCCGTTCAGGGGAGACGCCGTGGCGCTTACCGGCCTCGGCGAAGAGATCTTCGAGCGTCGGGCTGTCCGCGACGCAGGCCAGGAGCTTCGCGCGCAATTCGCCGCGCAGAGACTCCGTGAAGCGCTTCTCGATGCCGAGATCCGCGAGGTATTTCGAGCGGCCGATGAGGTCCAGCCGCGCGGAGAAGTTGCGGGCGTCCAGGGCTTCCCGCCGGAACTGCTCGCGCACGGCGTCCACTTGCTTGCCCAGGTCGAGCGCGTCCACCAGCTTGCCCAGGTCTGCGGGGTTGATGGAGAGCGCCCAGGCCACGCGGCCCAGCGCGCCGCGGTGCTCGGTGACGCTCCCCAGCACGGCGTCCTTCTCCCGGCGCGCCAGCGCAGGCAGGAGCCCGTGGGCGTCCAGCGCCTCCAGCGTGTCCGGCACGCCCAGCACGGAGCCGGCGCGCCCGGCATAGGCGGCGGCGAGCGCGCGGTGGATGGCGTAGCGGTGCGGGTGCTGCTCGGCCAGGCCTTCCAGCAGGTCCTTCGACTGGGGATCGAAGAGCTCGTTGGCGGGCCGGCGCGCGCCCTCGACGCGGGTGAAGCGACCGCGCGGGGCGGGCAGCTCGCGCCGGCTGGTGGGCGCCTCCTCTTCGGTCACCGCGGCAGCGCCCGGTGTGCGCTTCTTGGGGGCAATCTTCTCCGCCACGGTGGGCGGCGCGACCTTGGCCCCGCGCGCAGGGCGCTCCATGGGGTGGGCGGGCGACCAGACGGCGGGGGCAGCCGAGGGGGACGGCGCGGACGCCGGCGCCGGGGCAGGTGCGGGGGGCGGAGGGGGCGTGGTCCTCAGGCGTTCCTCGGCGAGGTCCCGGGCGAGGTCGTAGTAGCCGCAGCGCTGGCGCTCGGCGGCCAGGTCGGGGGCGGTCCCGCCGAGGACGTCCACTGCGGCGAAGGGCCCCAGGGGTTTGGCGGGAGGCTCCCCATCGGCGAGCGCCCTGAGGCGGAAGTCGTCGTCAGGGGAGAGCAGCGCAAGCGCCTGACGGACCTCGGCGGCGCTGGCGGGCGCTCCGGCCCGGCGGCAGTAATCGGAGAGGGCGACGGCGACGGGTGTCGGGACGTCGTCGGGGTCCCGTTTTCGGTTCCAGGTGGCCATGAACTTCGCGCGTCTATCGTCGCTCTTGCGCTGGGTGTCAAATGCAGCCTTGCCAGGCCTTCCCTCGAAGGTATGGTGGCGCCCACCCAAGCTCCCCGGACACAATAGAACCTGGCTGCCTTTCGCATAACCGCAGGCGAGGACCGGACCCGTGACCGAGGACTGGAATAAAGAAGAGGTGCTCACCCGCTACATGGCCGAGCGGGGGCTCAAGAGCACGCGGCAGCGCAGCCTGATCATTGAGACCTTCTTCGCCTCAGGGGGACACCTCTCAGTGGAGGACGTCTGGAGCAAGGTCCGCCAGCATGACCCAAAGGTCTCCGTGGCCACCGTCTACCGGACGATGAAGCT
The DNA here is from genome assembly GCA_044230055.1 of Myxococcaceae bacterium. Classification (GTDB taxonomy): domain Bacteria; phylum Myxococcota; class Myxococcia; order Myxococcales; family Myxococcaceae; genus JBGART01. The sequence continues at coordinate 20,982 of JBGART010000077.1, forward strand.
GCTGAGCGAATGCGGGCTGGCGCACGCCCGGAACTTCGGCGACGGTCAGACCCGCTACGAGGCCGCGGCCGGCCGCCACCACCACGACCACCTCATCTGCACCTCATGCGGGACCATCGTCGAGTTCGAGAACGACCGGATCGAAGCCATGCAGGACGCGGTGGCGCGCAAGCACGGCTTCAAGGTGACCTCGCACAAGATGGAGCTGTACGGGCTCTGCCGCGCCTGTCAGCGCGCGCTCGACTCCAAGGCCGACACCCGCTCCTGAGAGGCCTCGTCCTGGCAGCGGCGGTCGCCGTCGCGGGCTGCGCCCATCCGGGGCCACCGCTCCCCGGCCAACGCACGCCGTTCGTCGCCGCGCTCGCGCTGCCACCTGTGGGCGCGGTGCCGTATGCGCCCTCCGCGCTGCGCGGGCGGGTGACGTTGGTGAACTTCTTCGCGACGTGGTGCCAGCCGTGTCTTTTGGAGTTGCCCATGCTGGACGCGCTGCAGCGCCGCTACGGCGACCGCGGCTTCACAGTGGTGGCGGTGGGTATGGACCTCGAAGGCGCCCGTGTGGTGGAGCCGTTCGCCCGCACCTTTCAGTACGCCTTCCCGGTGGTGCTGGCGGATGAGTCACTCCGGGGTGGCCAGACGGCGTTCGGCCGCATCGCCGCGCTGCCCACGTCCTTCCTGCTGGGGCGGGAGGGCGAGGTGCTGACGGCCTACCAGGGGTTGGCCAAGCCTGCGGAGCTCGAGTCCTACATCGAGGATGCGCTCCGTTCGGGGCCCTGACCGCTACAGGTCTGAAGCAGATTTCTTGCGGGGTGTTCATCGGCTGTTAGCGTCCCGGGCTGGAATGGTCACGCGCAGACAGCTCGCGTTTGGGGCGGTAGGGCTGGCGGGGCTGCTGGCGGCGATCTCCACCGTCGACGCGCGGGGTTTTCGCCGCTACGTGGCGCTCAAGCAAGAGCTGGCGCAGCTGTCGGCCCGGAACCTGGACCTGAGCGAACGGAACCGGCAGATGGCCCGGGAGCTGGACGCGCTGCGGACGGATCCCCGGGCGCTGGAGCGTGCCGCGCGGGAAGAGCTGGGCTTCGTCAAGCCCGGAGAGATTGTGATCAACCTGGAGTAGCCGATGACCACGCCCTTGCCCCGCTCAGCGTTCCTCCAGCCGGTGCGGCTGGTTCTCCGCGCCATCCCGGGGGCGGGCATCGCCTTCGCGCTGATCCAGCTGGCGCGCGGCGGCTTCGGCGGGCTGTCGCAGCTGGGCTGGCTGGACGCGGCTGCGGTGCTGGGGCTCCTCGCAGGCCTGGTCGTCGCCACGGCGCGGCGGCTGCGGCGGCGGTCCAGCGGCGCGGCCCTGCGGGTGAGGGATGACCTGGAGCTGGGCGGGACCCTGGTTGCCATGGCCTATCTGCTGGTCTCCACGGCCGGCCCGCCGCTGTGGCCCATCATCTATCTGCTCATCGCGTGTCTGGTCAGCTTCCTGCCTCGGCCTGCGGGGCTGACGCTGGTGGGCGTGGCGCTGGTGTTCGACGCGGTGGTGACGGTGGGGGACGCGCAGCCGGGGGCGGCGCTCACGTTCATCCAGCACGGCGCGTTCCTGACGCTGTTCGCGGCGACGTACCACTTCGTGCTGAGCGCGCGGCTGGCGGCGTCCCGCCGGGCGGAGAGCGAAGCGGTGGCCAACCGGATCCGCGAGGTGGAGGAGCGCGCCCGGACGTTCCGGCTGGTCAGCTCCGGGACGCAGGACAGCGTGCCGGGGTTGAAGGACCAGGAGAAGTGGCTGGTCGCGTCGGTGAAGGAGATTGAAGGCGCGGTGGGCGCGGCGCTGGAGATCGCCCAGACCGCGCTGGGGACGCACACCTGCGCGACGTTCCTGATCAGCTCGGATGACCGGGACCTGAAGCTCTATGACTGTCGGTCTGCCTCCGAGCACGTGGAGCGGGAGCGCTTCCCTGCGGGCGAGGGGATTCTGGGCGGGGTGCTCAAGCGCTGCGTGCCCGTGCGGATGCACTCGGCTTCCGGGCTCAAGGGCGTGACGTATTACGAGTCCGGTCCGGAGGTGGGCGCGCTCTTGGCGGTGCCGATCATCGCCCACGGCGGGCACGTGCGCGGGATGGTGGTAGCGGACCGGCTGGAGGCCAAGCCCTTCACCGAGCAGGACGAGCGGCTGCTGGGAATCATCGCCGGCGAGGTGCTGCGGTCGATGGAGGTGGAGCGGGTGATGAACTACATCCGCCAGACCCGTGACGAGAAGGACCGGTTCTTCCGCGCCATCGAGGAGCTGAACCGCGCCGGCAACCCGGAGCAGGTCTTCCTCGCGGTGCTGGAGAGCGCGCGGCAGCTGGCCGGGCTGGAGTTCTGCGCGGTGACGCTGGTGTGCGATGTGGACGGGCACCGGATGCACCGCATTGCCCGGCTCACCGGGGTCACCGCTCCGGGCCGGGCGCTCGAGGGTCGGTCTTTTCCGGACAACAATGGGCTGGTGGCCAACGTGGTGCGCTACGGCGCGCCGCTGCCCGGGCGGGAGCTCACCGCCATGGACAAGCAGCTCATCTTCGACTCGGAGACGCAGGTCCGCGGGCTGGCGTCGCTGAAGATCTTCCCGCTGGTCGCGGGGGACCGGATCCTGGGGACGCTGGTGGCCGGGTCGCGCAAGAAGGCGGCGCTGGATCCGGACGTGCTGCGGATGCTGGAGGTGCTGGCCATCCAGGCGGCGCAGGCGGTCCTCCGCGCGCAGCTGTTCGAGCAGATGGAGAAGATGGCCACCACCGACGGGCTCACCGGTCTGCTCAACCACCGGACGTTCCAGTCCAGGGCGGATGAGGCGCTGGCGCAGGCCAAGCGCTACGGCCGCAAGTGCTCCATCATCCTGACCGACATCGACCACTTCAAGTCGGTGAACGACACGTACGGGCACCCGATGGGCGATCAGGTGCTCAAGGGCGTGGCGCGGATCATCCGGGATAAGGCCCGGGATACGGACATCGTCGCCCGCTACGGCGGCGAGGAGTTCGCCATCGTGATGCCGGAGACGGACGCGAAGGGCGCGCTGGTCATCGCGGAGCGGATCCGCGAGGGCGTGATGGCGGAGGTGTTTCAGACGGAGAACGGGCCGCTGAAGGTCACGTTGTCTCTGGGGATTGCGACTTCGCCCGAGCACGGCGTGGAGAAGCAGCGCCTGGTGGATCTGTCGGACCAGTGCCTGTACCACGCCAAGCGCCACGGCCGGAACCAGTCGGTCACCGTCGCGCAGATGCAGGGCGGGAGGAAGCCGGCCAGCCCCGCGCTGCCCGCGGCCGCGGCGCGGTAGCCCCCCTGAGGTCACGCGACAACTGCGCTGATACAGGGGAGTTGGGTTCGTCAGCGCAGCGCAGCGGAAACCAAAACAGCTCCTGCTCGTATCCATTTCTGCTCCCCATTTCGGGGCAGCGATAGGAGCGTTGACATGGGCCTTCGTCTTGTTTCATCGGCTGTCTGTCTCTTGACTCTCACCGGGCTTGGCTGCGGAGGTCCGGCGGAGGACATCCCGGAAAGTGCGATGGCGGAGATGTCTACAGCCACGAGTGAGCAGGCAATTTGCGCGACGGGCAGGGACACGCTCGCGAATTCCTATTCGTCCCGTCTCTTGAGCGTCAACACGCCCGCGGGTCGGGTCAAGGGAACGACGCTCTTTCGCGGGCAGTGCCTATGGACCTGCCAGGGCCGCTACCAGTTCTGCATGCAGACCGACGGAAACCTCGTCTTGTACCGGGACAGGACGCCGCTCTGGGCCTCGAACACCAATGGCACGGGGGCCACCAAGGCCATCATGCAAGACGACGGCAACTTCGTGGTCTACGCACCCGACCGCGCCGTCTGGGCGTCCAACACCAACCGCAGCGGGGGAGAAGGCCACTACGTCATCGTGCAGGGCGACGGGAACGTCGTCATGTACAACGCCTTCACCCATCAAGCGATCTGGGCTACCGGGACGAACGGCCGCTAACCCCGCCCCCCGAGCGTGCTCAGTCGCTGCTGCCGCTCAGTTTGTTCCCGGCGAGCGTCTTCTCAGTCGGGCGCCTCCCCCGCTCGCGTCGAGCGTTGCGCCGTCAGGCGCATAGTCGAGAGGTGGCGCAAACCCAGGGACGGCACTTTGCCGGCTTGTTTCGAGCAGAGCAAAGCGGCCCATGAGCCAAGCCTCGGAAGCACTGCCGACGTCTCGACTATGCGCCTGACGGCGCAACGCTCGACGCGAACGTCGCGCCAGGAAGCCTGGCGCGGGAGGAAAGGAGCCGACTGATGGTGACTTGAAACCCGCGGAAGTAGCCCTGGCGGACAAACCGCCCGGCCAAAGCCTAGCCAGCACGCCGAAGCGAGTCTTGCGTGAGTCCCGGGAAACTTGGGCTTGCGAAGCGTAGACAGCGAGCGAAGCGGCCGCGCCATCTAGCCTCGAAATACGAGTCATTGCCGGGGCCGCCGCCCTCGTTCGACGCGGCGGCAGCATCGTCTCCACCACAGGGAGTAAGGCGAGGGGGGAGCGACCCGACCGGGGTCCAGGAACGCGGCAGTGAGCATAGGGCTACCCAGGAACCTAGGGAGACCCTACGGCCCAGCCACCAGAGGGGGACCTGCCCCCAGTGAGCAGTGCCCATCGCGAGGGACAACCGAAGCGGTGGCACGGACCGAGGGTGTCGGAGCGCGCCAGTAGTACCGACGAAGCAGGGGAACCCACCCGAGGGACCCTGTGGAGGGAAGGGGCGCGTCGGAAACACGGAACCGTTGGAAAGGAACGACGATGGGGATGCCGAGCCTCAAAACAGTCTCAACAAAACAACAGCGGATAGCGGAAATCGCGCAGCAGGCGCCAGAGATGGTCATCACATCGCTGTCGCACCACATCGACATCGAATGGATGAAGGAAGCGTTTCAACGCACGCGCAAGGATGGGGCGCCAGGGGTGGATGGCCAGACAGCCGAGGAGTACTCGGTGAACCTGGACGCCAACCTCACAACGCTCCTGGGGCAGGCGAAGTCAGGGACGTACCGAGCACCGCCGGTGAGGCGGGTAGACATCCCGAAGGGGGATGGGAAAACCCGTCCAATCGGCATCCCGACGTTCGAGGACAAGGTACTTCAGAGGGCGGTCCTCATGGCCCTCGAGCCCATCTACGAGACGGACTTCAAACCGTTCTCGTGGGGATTTCGTCCGCGTCGGTCCGCGCATGGCGCGCTGGAAGACTTCTGGACCCAGATGATGGGGATGAGTGGCGGCTGGGTACTCGAGGTGGACATCAAGTCGTTCTTCGACACGCTCGAGCACCACCACCTCCAGGAAATGCTGCAGCGAAGGGTGCGCGATGGAGTGCTGCTTCGCCTCATCGGAAAATGGCTGAACGCAGGAGTCATGCGCGACGGTGCAATCGAAAGGCTGGAGCGTGGGACGCCTCAGGGAGGAGTCATCTCCCCTCTGCTGGCGAACATCTACCTCCACGAGGTGCTGGACAAATGGTTCGAGGCGGTCGTGAAGCCACGGCTGAAAGGTCGGGCCTTCATGGTCCGGTACGCGGACGACTTTGTCATCGGCTTCTCCGAAGAGGAGGATGCGCGCCGGGTCGCAGACGTGCTGCCGAAGCGATTCGCGGAGTACGGACTAACCATCCACCCAACCAAGACGCGACTGGTGCCGTTCAAACCACCGCGGCAAGGGAACGGTGGTGACCCACCACCCGGGAACTTCGACCTGCTGGGTTTCAATCACCACTGGGAACTCAGTCGGAAGGGGCACTGGGTGATCAAGCGGAAGACAGCCAAAGGCCGTTTCAAACGAGCGCTCAAGGCGGCTGCGGAATGGTGCCGTACCGCCATGCACTGGCCTCTGGCGAAGCAGCACAAGGTGTTGTCTCAGAAGCTGAACGGGCACTACGGCTACTACGGCATCACCGGGAACGCCGTGAGCCTGGACCGCTTCCGAGCAGCAGTACGGCGGATATGGAAACGGGCCCTGGGACGGAGATCCCAGAAGTCGCTGAGGTGGGACCGTTTCGAGGAGCTGGAGAAAATCTTCCGACTCCCACCCGCCATAGCGGTCCACTCGACGCTACGTCGCACAGCAAAACCGTGACCGAAGAGCCGGATGCGGGAAATCCGCACGTCCGGATCTGTGGGGGAGGCGAAGCCGGAGGAATGAGGACAACCCTAAACGGGCACGAAGGCGGAAACGCCGGATACAGACAAGGGTTGCCCTACAGCCGAAGGCCCGCCTCTACCCGGCGGGGAAATCCGCACGTCCGGATCTGTGGGGGAGGCGAAGCCGGAGGAATGAGGACAACCCTAAACGGGCACGAAGGCGGAAACGCCGGATACAGACAAGGGTTGCCCTACAGCCGAAGGCCCGCCTCTACCCGGCGGGGAGGTTCACACTTCACCCTTCCAGCAACGAACAAGATGTGACCAATCGTGAGGCGCTTGACCCGAACTGGGAGAGAACGCTGTGCCCAATACGCCGCGGGCGAAGCACTAGGTGTGAACCCGCTCCATCGCCAGCGCGAGCGTGGACGCGTAGTCGGTCCGGATGGGCTCGCTGGACATGAACAGCATCCAGGGCGCGGCCGGGTGGAGCTTGATGGCGAAGGCGTTGGGTGACAGCCGCTTCACGTGAGGTTGGAAGGCGAGCGGCAGGTTGTCCAGCTCCGGCCCGCCGCCGGGAGCAGCGGCCGCAGCGCCCGGCCCGGACGCCGGCGGCCCGTGGACGATGGGCGTGTGCGGGTCTGTGGGCGGCTCCAGAACCAGCGCCGGCATTCCAGGGACGGTCGCGCGCAGGCCCGCGGCGGGTGGCAGCTCGAAGCTCAGCGTGGAGCGGTTGTGGCGCTCGCTCGCGGCGGACGGCGCGTCGAAGCGCAGGACGTCCACCGACGGGTCCGGTGCGGGGGCGCGGGAGGGCCACTCCCCGCTGGCGATGAGGGCGGCGAGCGCCTCCTGGATGCCGTCCGTGTCAGGGCACGCGTCGAGCGCCAGGCGCAGCGTGGCCCAGGCGCGGAGGACCTCTCCGCTCTCGGAGAAGAGCTGCGCCGCGCGCCGGTAGGCGGGCTCGGCCAGCCCCAGGTCCCCTGCCTGGATGGCCGCGCGGGCCACGCGCACGTGGTGGGCCGGGTTGTCTGGCTCCAGCGCAGCCACCTTCCGGTAGAGCTGAAGCGCCCCGGCGAAGCGGCCCTTGCGCACCAGGCGGCGGGCCTGCTCGCCCAGCACCTGCACCTCGCTCTTGTTGACGACCGTCTTGTTGCTCTCTTGGAGCCGGGCCTCAAGCGACCGGGTGCGGGCCGGTGCGGGCGCGGGGCTGGGGTCCGGGGGGAGGGTCTCCTCTGCCGGGGGGAACGTTGCTGAGCTCGACATCCGTTGCGTCCCTCCGCGCCCGTTCGAAAAGCCGCGACCGTAGGCTCCGGGGCGCCCCAGAAGCAACGCCGCACTTCCTTGAGTGAGCAACGTCCGCGTTTCAATTCACATCTGCTCTAGACACCCGGAAACCCGGCTTGCCGCGAACTATTTGCGCCTGTGTTGGGTATCTTCATCCGCCTATGAGCGACTCGAGCCGACCCGCCCTTGGCGACCGCGTGCGCTACCACGTGGACCGCTTCATGTCCTGGAGCCCCATCGCGCGTTTCGTCGGGCTGTTCGTCCTCTCCTTCCTGCTGGTCAGCGTCTGCGCGCTGCTGGCGATGCTGGTGATGCCGTCCCCGCCCGAGGACCCGTTCGACTTCTTCGAAGCGCTCTGGTGGTCGATGACCCGCGTGGCCGACGCCGGCACCATGGGGGACGACAAGGGCACGCTTGTCCGCACCGTCGCGGTGCTCTCCACTTTGAGCGGCGTGATGGTGGTGGCCTTGCTCATCGGCTTGGTGAGCTCCACCATCGGCGAGAAAATCGACGACCTGCGCAAGGGCCGCAGCCCGGTCATCGACGAGGACCACACCCTCATCCTGGGCTACGGCGAGAAGGTCTTCACCCTCCTGCGCGAACTGCGCGAGGCGAACCGCAGCCGCCGCTCCGCGTCCGTGGTCATCCTGTCGGAGGCCGACAAGGAGGAGGTGGAGACCGCGGTGCGCGAGCGCATGGGCGACATGGCCACCACTCGGGTGATTGTGCGGCAAGGTTCGCCCTTCTCGCCGGCGGACCTCAAGAAGGTGGGTGCGGGGCGTGCGCGCAGTATCGTGGTGCTGGCGGACGGCGAGTCCCACGAGGACGAAGTCCCGGGCCAGGCGGACATGTCCGCCATCAAGACGCTGCTCGCGCTGCGGCGGGTGAACGGGGCCCTCACCCACAACCACGCCACCATCGAGTTGCTGGAGGGCGGCCGTCGCAACGTGGTGGAGCGGCTGGGCGCCGGCGGCGTGGAGGTGGTGGCCATGCGGGACACCTTGAGCCGGCTGATGGTCCAGACGGTCCGCCAGCGGGGCGTGGCGGAGGTGTACCGCGGGCTGCTCTCCTACGAGGGCTCGGAGTTCTACTTCCAGGGCTTCCGGGAGCTGGACGGCGTGGCCTTCTCCGCCGTGCAGCCGCGGCTGAAGGACGCGGTGGCGGTGGGCGTGCGCCGGGTGGAGGCCGACGGCGAGGTGAAGTGTCTGCTCAACCCGCCGGAGGACTTCGTGCTGCGGGGGGATGACCAACTGCTGGTGCTCGCGGAGGACGACGACACCTTCGGCCTGGTGGCCGAGCGCCCCATCCAGGTGCCGCAGTTCGACGGCGCGCAGGCGGCCGCGCGCAAGCCGGAGCGGATTCTCATCTGCGGCTTTGGCGACTCGGTGCGGGACGTGCTGCGCGAGCTGGACAACTACGTGCTGCAGGGCTCTGAGGTCTGCCTGATGCCCGGCCGTCCTAAGGAGGAGGTGGCTGAGGTGCTGGATGTCCGGCGCCTCCAGGTCAAGAACCTCTCGCTCAAGTTCGTGGAGGGGGACCCGGTCTCTCCGGAGGCCCTGCGCCCCCTGGCGCGCCTGGACTTCTCCGCGGCGCTCATCGTCGCGGATGACCGCTTCCCGCCGCAGGAGGCGGACGCGCGCACCGTCATCAGCGTCCTGCTGCTGCGCGAGCTCTTCGGCGACGCGATGGAGAAGACGCCGCGCATCATCAGCGAGCTCTTGGACCCCCGCACCAAGGACCTGCTGGAGACGGACGGCGCCGCTGACTTCGTGGTGTCCAGCGAGATTACGAGCATGCTCCTGGCCCAGGTGTCGGAGCGCCGCGAGCTGAACGCGGTCTTCGCCGACCTGTTCGACTCGGATGGCAACGAGATTTATCTCAAGCGGGCCAGCTGCTACGCGCCGCTGGGCGCGAAGGTGGGCTGGCTGACGGTGCAGAAGATTGCCCGCCGCCGCGGCGAGGTGGCCATCGGCTTCGTCCGGGGAAGCACCGCGCCCGTCCTCAACCCCAAGCAGGACGAAGTCGTGGCCTTCGGAGAGGCGGACCGCATCATCGTCATTGCTGAGGACGACAACGAAGCAGGCGCGCCGGCGCAGACCGCGCGCTCTGCCTAAGAGCGCCGCTTCACGGCGCGGACCTGGATGCCGTCGCGCGGGCGCAGCGTGATGCTCGGGTCCAGCTCAATGTGCTGGTGCGGGGTGAGCTCCAGCCGAAAGCGCCGGGCCATCATCGCGCCAATCACCTGCATCTCCATCAGCGCGAAGCTGTTGCCAATGCACTGGCGCGGGCCGCCGGCGAACGGGAAGTAGGCCATCGGCGGGCGCTGCGCGGCGCGTTCGGGCAGGAAGCGGTCCGGGTCAAACCCCTCCGGGTTGGGCCAGTAGCGCACGTCCCGCCCCGTCACATAGGGGCTCAACGTGATGGTCGCGCCCGCGGGGATGCGGTAGCCGCCCAGGTTGTCTTCCGCGATGGCCCTCCGGCCGATGAAGTAGGCCGGCGGGTAGAGGCGCATCGTCTCCTCGAAGGTCCGCAACGTGTAGCCGAGCTTGGGCAGCTGCGCGAAGGTGGGCGCGTCCCCCTCCAGGCTGGCTGCCTCTGCCGCCTGGCGTTCGGCAATCTCCGGGTGTTTCGACATCAGGTAAATCCACCAGGCCAGCGCGTTGGCGGTCGTCTCATGCCCCGCCAGCAGGAGCGTCATCACCTCGTCGCGCAGCTGGGTGTCGCTCATGCTCTGCCCGTCTTCGTCGCGCGCGTCCATCAGGAGGCCCAGCAGGTCCCCGTGCTCGCCGGGCGTGGCGCGGCGCTGGGCGATGATGCCGTTCACCAGCGCGTCCAGCGTCTTCCGGGCCCGGTTGAAGCGCAGGTTCCCCGGCGTCGGCAGGAAGGCGGGAGGCAGGAAGGGCATCCGCGTGCGGGCCTCCGTCACCTCCAGCGCCACGTCCACCGCGCGCCCCACCTCCGCCGCCGCGCCGGTGAGGTCCACCGAGAAGAGCGTCTCGCCGATGATGGCCAGGGTCAGCGCCATCATCTCCTCGTGCGCGTCGAAGGGCTCGCCGCTCTGGGCCTTGGCCTCCCAGCGGTCCAGCATCGCCTGGGTGTGCTTCGCCATCACATCGGCGAACGCGGCCACCTTCTGGCGGTGGAAGGCCGGCTGCGCCAACCGCCGCTGCCGCTTCCAGAAGTCGCCCTCGCTGGTGAGCAGCCCCTGACCGACCAGCGGCACCAGCCGGTCATACAAAGCCCCCTTGCGGTAGTTCATGTGCCGGTCCTGCAGCACGTGCTTCACCAGCTCCGCCGGCGTGACGAGGTAGACGGGCACGGCGATGCGCATCTCCACCACATCCCCCATCCGCGAGGCCCGGGCCATCAGGCCGAGGAAGTCCCGGCCCGCCTCAGGCAGGTTGCCGAACAGGAACGTCCCGTCGAGCCTGGGAGGGGTCTTCAAGGGCACCGCGAGGGTGGAGGCATTCCGGAGGGCGGTCGTCGTCATGGGGAGAGAAATACGAGCCATCCCTCATGTTCGAAACTCGCATCCCTCCCCGAGGGTGCCCCCGCAGGCTAGCTCACATTTGCGTCAGTCGCGTCCTGTGCGCTTCCTGCAGCCAGACGGAGCGCAGCGGCTTCGTTCAGCACGCCGGGGAACTCCGTCTTGCCGGTCCACGCGGGGTCCGGGACGACCGCCGCGCCCAGCAAAGCCTTCAGCGCAGGCGGGGTGAGATGAGGGGCGAGGGCCAGACACTTCGCCGCCACGGCGCTCACCGAGGCGGTGGCCATCGACGTGCCGTCGCTCTGGGCGAAGCCGTCGGGGTTGTAGTCGTCTGGCACCGAAGAGAAGACATCGCGCCCGGGCGCGGCGAGGGTGGCGAACGGTGCGCCGAAGGCGCTGCCCAGCTTCGGGTTCCGGAAGGAGACCGCCGGCGCGCCGTCCTTGTCGCTCGCGGAGACGACCAGGAGATTCGGCAGCCGGTGGCTGGGCAGCGAGCGCGCCGGGTTCACGCCCAGCTGCTCCCGGGTGTTGCCCGCGGAGAGGATGAAGAGGACCTCGGGGTGCGCTTCGATGGCGGCCAACGCGGCGCTCACTGACTTCTCCGCGCTGGCGGCCAGGCTGAGGTTGATGATGCGGGCCCCGTGGCCTGCCGCGTAGTGGATGGCGTCCACCACCGGCGTGGGGTCCGACACGCCCTGGCCCATCGCCCGCAGGCCCATCACCCGGATGCGGTCCGTCCCCGCGGCGGTCAGGCCGGCCACGTGCGTGCCATGCCACAGTCCGGCGGGCGAAGGGTCCTGGTCCACGAAGTCCCAGCCCGTCGCGTCGTCCACCCGTCCATCGCCGTCGTCGTCCGCCCCGTTGCCCGCCACCTCGCCCGGGTTGGACCACAGCTTGCCGGCGAGCGCGGGGTGGCTCAGGTCAATGCCGGTGTCGATGACGGCCACCAGGGTGGTGCCTTCGCTGCGGCCGGCGGCCTGGCTCACAGCTTCGAAGTCGCGGTCCGGCTCTAGGATGTTCGCGGCCTTGAGCGCGGAGGTCGTCTGGGGTGACTCGAGCGTCGCGGGGTAGCCGCGCTCACGCAGGAAGCCGGACAGCTTCGGCTTCACCGCGGTTTCCAGGGTGACCGAGTCGCCATTCCAGAGGGCCAGCGCCACGTCCGCGGCCGGAGAGGGGCCCACCGGAGCCGCATGCTCGAGCGCAGGGGAGAGGGAGTCGTCCCACTCCTGCTCCGTCAACCGGTGGTCCGCCAGAACGGAAGTCAGGACCGGCCGCAGCATGCTCGGAGGATTGTCTGACGGGGGTCCCTCGCGGTTGCGTAGGCCCGCAACTTGGCGGGGATCCCCCCCCCGTTCGCGTCGAGCGTTGCGCCGTCAGGCGCATAGTCGAGACGTCGGCCGTCGGCCGTCGGCAGTGCGCTCGAAGCTTGGCTCATGGGCCGCTTCGTTGTGCGGGCTGCGGGCATCGGGAAACGGTGTCTCGGGGAGGGTCCTCGGCCTCCGTTGCCGCTTTCGGGCCGGGGGAGGGCGAAGCGGGCGTGGTCCCGGGGCGCGTTCGTCGGTGCGGAGGCAGCTTTGGTCAAGTGACGCGGGTTCCGCGCTTCAGCCGTCCGGGCGTGTGGTGTCGAGCCGTGTGTGTTGCCTGCTCGAAGCCCAAACATCCCTGAGGAGACGGGGGACGCGGGATAGGAATGGGCGGCTGCCGGGGGCGCCCCCGGCAGCAATGACCGCCTCGGCCAGGACGCGCGCCGCTTCATGATCCGCCCCTGCGCTCCCCAAGGTGCTTTGCCCCGGCTTGATGAATTGGCTGGAGCTGTCCCCGCCGGCGGCCAAAGCTCACCGCCAGTCCGATTTTCGGTGTTTCACGGGGCATTGTCATCAAA
>JBGART010000078.1:0-33517 GCA_044230055.1 Myxococcaceae bacterium
TCACCCGGATGACCTGCGACCTCATCCGGAACATGCGGACCCTGCGCAAGCCCATCGTCGCGGCGCTCAACGGCACCGCGGCGGGCGCGGGCGCGGTCATCGCGCTGGCCTCCGACCTGCGCATCGCCTCTGACAAGTCGAAGATTGCCTTCCTCTTCGTGAAGGTGGGCCTGGCCGGGGCGGACATGGGCGCGGCGTACCTGCTCCCCAAGCTGGTGGGCCTGGGCCGCGCAACGGAGCTGCTCTACTTCGGCGACGCCATCGACGCGGCCACCGCTGAGCGCTACGGGCTCTTCAACAAAGTCGTCCCGCCAGAGCGCGTGCTGGAAGAGGCGATGGCCTGGGCCCGGCGCCTGGCCTCCGGCCCCACGTTCGCGCTCGGGATGACCAAGGAGCTCCTCAACGGAGAGCTCAACCAGGACCTGCACGGCGCGCTCGACAACGAAGCCCGCGCCCAAGCCGTCTGCATGCAGACCCAGGACTTCCGCGAAGCCTACGACGCCTTCGTCGCCAAGCGGCCGGCCCGCTTCACGGGGAAATAGCCATGATGCCCCCTTCACAAGAGCAGGACGCAAACGCCACGCCGCCAGAGGGAGCGCTGCCCGTGCTTCCGCTCCCGGAAACCGTCCACGTCCCGAAGGCCGCGCCGCCGGAGGTGCTCGCATCACTCCGGGCCGCCGTGGCCGCCGCGCGCGAAGGCGCGCTTCCAGCGGACCGCCGCTTCGACGCCACCCCGGGCCAGGAGGGCCCCCGCCTGCGCATCCTCCCGCGCGACGCGGCGCCCCCGCCGCTGCGCGTCTGCCCGAGCGGAGCGCTGAAGTTCGCCGCCACGCCCCCGCGCGGAGAGCTCACCCTCGCGCAGCCGCAGCTCGACACCGGAGTCAGGCCGCCGCCTGAGCGCCGGGCCCGTCGCGCGGGAGACCCCATCCTCCCCTGCCGGAGGGTGACGCGGTGGAGGTAAGCCTCCTCTCGCCCGCCCACATCGCGCTCCGCGACAAGGCCCGTGGGGCGTACGCGCGGCTCGAGCCCACCGCCGACACGACCGACGCGCAGCGCATCCGCGCGCTGGTGGAGCTGGGCTGTCATCGGTACCTCGTCCCCGCGGAGCTCGGCGGCGCGCTCCCGGCGGTGGACGTGCGCAGCCTCTGCGTCCTGCGCGAGGAGCTGGGCTACCGGGACGCGGCGACGGACTCGCTGTTCGCCGTGAACGGGCTGGGGAGTCATCCGGTACTGCTTGCGGGGGACGCGGCGCAGAAGCGCGCGCTGCTCACGCGTGTGGCGGATGGCAGCGCGCTCTTTGCTTTCGCGCTCACAGAGCCGGAGGCAGGCTCAGACGTCGCGGCGCTCGCCACGCGCGCCACGCCCACCGCCGGGGGCTACACGCTCCGGGGCGAGAAGCGGTTCATCTCCAACGCCGGCGTGGCCACGCACTACACCGTCTTCGCGCGCACGTCCGAGGGCAACAAAGGCATCACCGCCTTCGTGGTGCCCGCGGAAGCGCGCGGCCTGCGCGTCACGCCGATGACGATGATGGGAGAGCACCCCATCGGTGAGCTGCACCTCGACGACGTGGCCGTGCCGGCGGAGGCGAGAATCGGCCCCGAGGGGGCGGGCCTGCGGCTGGCCCTTGGGACGCTGGATGTCTTCCGCTCCACCGTCGGCGCCGCGGCTGTCGGCATGGCGCGGCGCGCGCTGGATGAGGCGTTGGCGTACACCCAGCGCCGCAAGCAGTTCGGCGCCCCGCTCTCGGAGCAGCAGGCGGTGCAGTTCCTGCTCGCGGAGAGCGCCACGGAGCTGGAGGCAGCGCGGCTGCTGGTGCACAAGGCGGCGGCGACGAAGGACGGCGGCGCGGAGCGGGTCACCTACGAGGCCGCGGTGGCCAAGCTCTTCGCCACCGAAGCCGCCTCACGCGTCATCGACCGCGCGCTCCAGGTCCACGGGGGCAACGGCGTCGTTCGCGGCTTCGTCGTGGAGCGGCTCTACCGGGACATCCGCGCGCTGCGCATCTACGAGGGCGCCTCCGAAGTGCAGAAGCTGGTCATCGCCAGGCAACTGCTCGCCACCCGTCAGGCGTAGGCGCGACGCGCCCCTCGAGGCGAACGGCTACTTCGCAGAACCGAAGTACGGGAGTTGGTCGGCCTCCCTGAGGTACCGCAGTGTGAGCTCGAGAAAGGGGACGCCAAAGCTCCGGATGTAGGTCTCCGGATTGAGGTAGGTGACTCCATCCGCGCCAACCGCAGGGAGGTTCCGAACTCCGAGCGGGCAACCGGGGCGCTTCCCGGCCATCTCGTCGCCCTCTTCGATGCGGTGCTGGATGATGTTCTCCTCCACCTGGCGGAACTCGGCAGCGAGGTTCCCGCGGCCCGTCACGGGATCTCGTTCGAGCGTCCGGAGAGGGATTTTCCCGTGGCGCGCCATCGGAGCGATGATCGCGGTCGCCAGCTTGGCCGCCTGGTCGAACAGGTGTGGGTTCTCGAGGATCATCTCCACCACCTGCTCCGCCGTCATCATGGCCTTACCGGTCGCGTCCGGAACCGGGTGATAGCCGAGCAGCGCAACGACCTCCGCCGGAGTGCCCATCCCCTCGGACATCGTCCCGCCGACATCTTGCTGAAGCGTGAGTCCGTCAATCACCTCGCGAACCCGAGGGGTCAGCCGCTGCAGGGCCGCCCACAAGTCCTTCCCGAGGAGCGCCTGCATCGCCGCGCCCGCGCGCGCGGCCGCGATCCCAATCTCTGGGTACGCTTCGCTTTCGGGAACCAGAATGCTCAGGTCGTCTGCGACCAGCCCAGTCTCGTAGCCACCCGGGGCGTCAACGATGAGCCCATCAGGCTGAATTCCATTCCTGCCGCTGCTGATCTCAGGTTCGGGAACGCCGTCGTAAGCAACAAGCCTCTCCTGACCCGCCCGTGGAATGTCGGCGATGGGGCGCGACGGATCGAGGAGCTCGGCCCTCATTCGAGCGATGAGCTCTGCGGTAGGGCCCGCGAACACGGTCCCCATCGCATCGCGGTCCTCCCGCAGCGTGGCGGGGCCATAGCCACGGTCCGCCCTTGTGAGGTGCTGATCCCAGGCCTGCGCGAGCTCCGGAGCGATTTCAACCGCGGCGTCCGTGGCACCAAGGCCCGGCATCCCCTCTGCCACGGGTCGGCCGCCATAGACGTCCGCCACCGGCGCCCACCGATTCAGCTTGCCCGCGGCCGCGAGCGCCGCGTGGTCGACCGGGCAACGCGCCGCCTCGGACGCAGCAGCCCTCGCAACCTCTGCTCCAACTGGGGGTACCTTCATCGACGCTCTCGACCTCTGCGGTTCCAGGAATCATCGGCCGAGAGGCCCCGCCAGTTGCGTCCCCACGTCACAAATAGACCAAATGATTTCAATGGGATGGGAGTCGACCGATACGGAAGTCGCTCACACTTGCGCAGCGGGCAGGGCTGCTGGGTCACACCCAGACCCACTCCCGTTGGAGCAGCCGCAAGATGAGATCTATCGATCGTGAACTGCTGAAATCGCTGTCGTTCGACACATCCGAAGTCGACCCCGAGGCGATCAGAAAGCTCCTGGACAAAGGCGCAGACGCCAACGCCAAGCTCTTCACTTGGCACGGGCTCAATGAGGAGTGGCCGGCGCTTCCCTGGATCCTCCACCGCGCAAGCTCGGACCACTACGACGGTGATCAGAGATATCCCGACCTGGTGAGGCTGCTCTTGGAGCGTGGGGCCGATCCAGACTTTGTGACGACGATAAACAACAGCGTCGGTATCGGAGAGGATTTCGAGGACAGCCGGTGGCTGCCAGCGGGCAGCGACCTGAAGGCGATCGCCGGCCCGTTCAAGAAACAATTCGTTGAATGTCTCAAGGCCTTCCGTGCGAAGTCCAAAGCGTCTCCGAAAAAGCCCTCAGGGCCCTTGGAACGCACCGCTGAGTTTTTCGAGGCAGACCATCCTGGCTTTGCCGAGGAAACTGTTTCGGTGCTCGTCATGGGCCGAGCCACAAACTGGAATGACGGAGCCCGCCCAACGGTCGTCAACTTGAAGGCGGCGTGCTGCGCCATTCAACGTTGGCGAGAGAAATTTCCCGGCCTCATAGTCATGTCCGCGTGGGGAGACTACACGCATCTGGAAGACACTCATGAGCCCGCGTATGGCCCCATCCTCGTGGGCGTCGAGGTCGCAAGGAGCGACGCGAACGACGGACCGTCTGCGGTTCCACCGAGCGCCTTTGAGGCCGCCCGAGCAGCGCTCGCCAAGCTCCCCAAGTCATTTTGGTCCGAGATGAAACAGGCACTGAGCGCTGAGCTGAAGGCGGCGGCGAAGGTCTATCTCGGTATCGGCGGCCCGCTGGCAGCAGGCTGGGTCGCGCAGGGCGAAATCGTTGACTCCTCGAGCGGCGCCACCGGCGAGCTCCACGTCGGGACCACTCGAGCCCAGGAGCCGCAGTCTCTCGGCGTGCGGGGCAAGCTCCTTTTGGCGTCCGCATGGGACGCCGGCGAAGCCCGACCCCTTCCGGACATCACCGGTCCCGTCATCCTGGTGAGCAGTTACCAGCGCTGAGGGTCCCCACGCTCCGGCTGCACGGTCACTCCCCACGTCGACGTAGTCGCGAGTCGGCAATTGCTCATATCATCGGCGCGTGTATCAACATACGCTCCTGACGATATTTGCCCTCTGCATCGCTGCATGCTCCCAGCATCGGGCGGGCGTTGATGGGGTCGCCGCGTCGCACGGCAAGGATGGAGGCGCGGGCATGATGACTTCAGACGTACTTCAGGTCCGGCACGTCGCCGCCGGCTACGGCGGTATCGGACCTGCGACACCGGCCCCAAACCCTGATCTCTACCTCGTGCTGTTCATCGACATCCAGAGCAGCGCAAGGCTGGGCGGCATCGAGCTGGCAGACATCCAGCTGCTAGACGCCGCCGGCAACGCGGTCGCCAGGGCGCAGTTGCCGTCGACCCTGAGACGAGACCTCGGCGAGATGCCTCGGGGCGCCGCCGACCTCGCAGACCATGGGTCCGCTTCATTCGATGGTGCGTGCGAACCAGGCCGACCTCTGCGTCTGCGCTTCGATGCCCGAGTCGACACGCGCGCTGAGTCGCTCAAGGCGCTCCCCGCACGGTACCGCGCGCGCGTGCGCGCTCTGAACAGCCCAGGCGCCACCGTCGAGGGGCCGCTCCACCGCTGGGCTTCCGGCTGACTCAGCCGGGGCTCGCAGCTCCACATGCTTGGGGCGGCGCGTGCACGGAGGCCGGCACGGGAGTCCCATCAAGTGCGGGTGCCCTCCTTCCAGGCGCCCTTGTTCTCGGCCGCGCGGGCCAGCTGCTCTTCTAGGGCGGCAATCATCTTCACGTTCCCGTCCTGCTCGTAGCCCTTGAGCGCCTCCTCGGCGCGGGGCACGCCGTCCAGGAACTCGCTCAGCTTCGACTCGGTGAGCTCCTTCGCATACGCGCCGTAGCCCAGCGCTTCCAGATAGCGCGCGTTGAGCACCTGCTCGAACTGACCTTCCACGGGCATGGAGAGCATCGGCTTGTGGAGGTAGACGGCCTCGCTCATCAGCGTGTACCCGCCGCCGGCCACCACCGCGCGCGCCGTGCGCAGGTCGTCGATGAAGCCGGCCTCGCTGAAGGGGCGGTACGTGAGGTTCCCGTCCACCAGGTCCTCCGTGAGGTCTCGCCGCATCCCGTACACGCGGCACGGCAGCTTGGCGCGCTGGAGGATTTCCACCAGCGCGGTGTTCGTGGTGGACGTCTGGTACACGAGCAGGTGGTCCCCGCGCTCCGGCTTCGCGGCCAGAATCTCCGACCGCAGAATCGACGGGAGCAGCGTGGTGCGCTCCTTCCGGAGCGGCGGGTTGAAGAACGTGGTGATGAGGTAGTGGAACGCGCCCGGGAGCTTCGCCTTCACGATGGAGCGGGTGAGCTCGAACGAATCCTCGAACCCGGCGAGCACGGACGGTTCGTGCTTGCACCGGTTGATGATCTGCATGTTGTCGACGCTGATGACCGGCAGGAAGTGGTTCTTCGCGAACAGGTAGCTGAAGGTCTCGAAGTCGCTGATGACCACCTCGGGCTGAAAGGACTCCACCAGCTCGAAGTACTTCCGGATGTTCTGCGGCCAGCCGGTGATGGCGCCCTTCACGTTCTGCAGCAGCGTCTGCCAACTGCGCACCGAGTTGCCCTCGTAGGCGATGGTCAGGCCCCAGATGCCGTGCACGTTCTCGAAGCGCTTCTCGAGGTACTGCTGCGCGCGGCCGGAGACCACGATGTGCACCTCGTGGTGCTTGACCAGCTCATCCAGCAGCACGCGGGACCGCGTCGCGTGCCCCATGCCCTCGCCTACCACGCCATAGAGGATCCGCATGGCGCGGAACCTTAGCCGCCGCTGGACACGCACGCGACCCGGCGGCGACAGTGCGCGCGTGGCCGCCCCGGAGAACAGATTTTCCCTCGCCCGAGCCCTCGGCCTGGGCGTCCTCTGCGCGCTGGGTGGGGGCGGCCTGATGCTGCTGGCGTTCGGCGTGCGCGGCCTGTTCTTCCCGCCCCCCTGCACCGCGCCCGGGACCTCCGAGTGCGCGATGGAGCAGGAGCTGCTGGGCGCGCTCGCAAAGCGCCAGAGTCTCATTGGAGGACTGCTGGTGGTTCTGGCAGTGTCCGCGTTCTTCTACTCTCGCCTCCGGCAAGCAGACCGGGAGGATCCGGCGTGACCCCATCCCTCGACCCGAAGAACCTCCCCGAGCAGCTCAACCTCGCGCAGGTCTTCCTCTACGACACGGCCGCGCGAACGCCCGACGCACCGGCGCTCTTCTTCGAGGACGAGGTCATCACCTACCGCGCGCTCGCGGAGCAGACGGACCGGGCGACGGCGGTCTACCGAAGCCTGGGCCTGCAGCAGGAGCAGCGCGTCCTCCTGCTTCTGCCCGACATGCCGGCCTTCGCCTCCGCCTGGTTCGGCGCGGTGAAAGCCGGCGGCGTCGTGGCCGCGGTCAACCCGGACCAGAAGCCCGACGAGGTCGCCTACTACTTCAACTACACGCGCGCGACGGTGGTGGTGGCCCACGCCTCCGCGCTCCCCGCCATTGAAGCCGCGCTGCCGCAATGTCCGCACCTCAAGGCGCTGCTCGTGGTGGACGGGCCCGCCGGACGCCACCGCTCCTACGAGCAGGAGCTGGCGAAGGCCACGCCGGATGCGCGCTTCGCCGCCACGCACCGCGATGATGCGGCGGTCTGGCTCTTCACCTCCGGCTCCACCGGCTTCCCGAAGGCAGCAGTGCACAAGCAGCGCGACTTCGTCTTCAACGCGCTCACCTTCGCGCTGCCCATCCTCAAGTACAGCCCCAAGGACGTCTGCGTCTCCGTGCCCCGCCTGGCCTTCGGCTACGCGCTGGGGACGAACCTGCTCTTCCCCCTGCTCGCGGGCGGCGCCGCGGCGCTGTTCAAGGAGAAAGCGACACCGGAGAAGCTGCTGGAGGTCATCCGCAAGCACCGCGCCACGTTCCTCACCAGCGTGCCCACCGCCATCAACGCGATGGTCTCCTCGCAGGCGGTGGAGGGCGCGGACCTCTCGTCCCTGCGCGTCTGCATCAGCGCGGGCGAAGCGCTCCCCGAGGAGCTGTACACGCGCTGGAAGCGGCGAACCGGCGTGGAGATTCTGGACGGCATTGGCTCCGCGGAGATGTTCCACATCTTCATCACCAACCGGTTCGGCGACGTGAAGCTGGGCTCACTGGGGCGGGTGGTGGAGGGCTACGAGGCGAAAATCTGCGACGACGATGGCAAGGCGCTGCCGCACGGCGAGATTGGCACCCTGTGGATCCGCGGGGACTCGATGGCGCTGGAGTACTGGCAGCAGCGCGACAAGAGCCGGCAGACCTTCCGCGGTGAGTGGTGCGTGTCCGCCGACAAGTTCCGCGAGGACGACCAGGGCTACTTCTGGTTCTGCGGGCGCGGCGACGACATGCTCAAGGTCGGCGGCAAGTGGCTCTCCCCGGTGGAGGTGGAGAACGCGCTGCTGGCCCACCCGGCGGTGAGCGAGAGCGCGGTCATCGGCTTCAAGGACGGCGACGGGCTGGAGAAGCCGAAGGCCTTCGTGGTGGTGAAGCCCGGGGCCGCGGCGAACGACGCGCTGGCGGAGGAGCTCAAGACCTTCGTGCGCGAGCGCCTGGCGCCGTACAAGGCCCCGCGCCTGGTGCAGTTCGTCGACGCCCTCCCGAAGAGCGACCGCGGCAAGGTCCTCAAGTCGCAGCTGCGCGGATGACGGACCCCGCCGCCAGATTCCTCCACGCCGCGCAGCTCCCGTGGACCGAAGTGAAGCGCCTGGCCGCCGCCAACGCGGTGGCGCTGGTCCCGGTCGGCTCTACCGAAGCGCATGGCCCGCACCTGCCGCTCTCGGTCGACGTGCTCATCGCCGAAGAGGTCTGCATCCGCGTGGCCCACCGCCTGGTGGCCGCGCAGCAGGAGGTCCTCATCTTCCCGGCGGTCCCCTACGGGTTGACCGAGTTCGCGGCCTCGTTCGCCGGCACGGTGAGCGTGGCGGCGGAGGCGTTCGAGCGCTTCCTCACCGAGGTGCTGGCCGGCATCGCGGGGCACGGTTTCGCGCGGGTGGCGGTCATGAATCACCACCTGGAGCCGGGCCACTTCGCACTCGTCCACCGCGCGGGCCAGGCGGCGGCCACGCGGAGCGGCGCCAAGGTGGTAGTGCCGGACCACCGCAAGCGCCCACTGGGACCGCAGCTGGGCGACGAGTTCATGCACGGCGGCAGTCACGCGGGCCGGTACGAGACGTCGCTGATGCTCGCCGTGGCGCCGCACCTGGTGGACGACAGCCGGCGGGCGTTGCCCGACCTGCCGGTGGACCTGCCCGCGAAAATCAAAGCCGGCGCCAAGAACTTCCTCGAGTGCGGCGGAGAGCAGGCCTACTTCGGCTCCCCTGCCAGCGCGACCGCGGAGGAAGGCGAGCGCCTGCTGGACCTCATCGCCGAAGCGTCCACCGCGGCCATCCTCGCCCTCGGCTGACAGGCGTCCGGGCCCGCGTGCGACCCACGGCTACAGAGGTTCCCTTGCGAACGGGATGAAGTATTGCTAATCAACATCCATTCGCGACGGAGGACTTCTTATGCAGTTGGAATCCCTGAAAATGTTCTGCGACGTGGTGGAAACCGGGTCGTTTTCACGCGCCGCCCAGCTGAACCACGTGACCCAGTCCGCGGTGAGCCAGCAAATCCGCGCGCTGGAGACCCGCTACGAACAGAAGCTCCTCTCACGCAGCGCCCGCCAGGTCACGGCCACGCCGGCGGGAGAGCGTTTGTTCCGGGGCTGTAAGGAGATTCTGGCCCGCTTCTCCGAGGTGGAGCAGGAGATCCGCGAGCAGTCGGCCGACGTCCAGGGCACCACCACCGTGTCGACCATCTACTCGGTGGGGCTCCACGAGCTGCAGAGCATCCAGCGGCAGCTGCTCAAGACGCACCCCAAGGTGAACATGCGGCTGACCTACCGCCGCAGCGACCAGGTCTACGACGACGTCATCCTGGGCGCGGCGGAGATTGGAATCGTCGCCTACCCGCAGCCCCGAGCGGGCGTCGACATCCTCCCGTTCCGCGACGACCGCCTGGCCGTCATCTGCGCCCCCGGTCACCCGTTCGCCAGCAAAGGCAAAATCTCCCTCAGCTCCCTCGCCGCCGTCCCGTTCATCGGCTTCGACCGTGAAGCCCCCACGCGCAAGGCCATCGACAAGCTCTTCCGCGAGAAGGGGCTGGAGGTCACCCCGGTGATGGAGATGGACAACGTGGAGACCATCAAGCGGGCCGTGGAGATGGGCCTCGGCGTCACCGTCCTCCCCGCTGCGACCGTGGAGCACGAAGCCAGCGTGGGAACCCTGGTCATCAAGCCCTTCGCCGAAGGCACGTACACCAGGCCCATCGGCCTCCTGGTGCGTAAGGGCAAGTACCTCGACCGAGCCTCCCAGGCCGTCCTCGACGCGTTCAAAGCCGGAGCCGGCGCCGAAGCTGCCTGAGCGATAGCGAACCGCCCACCGTTCGCGTCGAGCGTTGCGCCTCCACCGTTCGCGTCGAGCGTTGCGCCGTCAGGCGCATAGTCGAGACGTCGGCAGTGCTTCCGAAACTTGCCTCATGCGCCGCTTCGCTCTGCTCGAAGCAAACCGGCAAGGTGCCGTGCGTGGGTTTGCGCCACCTCTCGACTATGCGCCTGACGGCGCAACGCTCGAGGCGAGCGGGGGTGGCGCCCGACTGAGAAGAGCTGTTCCTCCGACGAAATGGCCGGCCAGGGCCGGTTACCCGAGGCGAGCGGGGGTGGCGCCTGACGGCGCGACGCTCGGCCCCTCTAACTGAGCCGCCGCAGACGGGCCGCGAAGAACCCGTCGAGGGCCTCTGGCCCCGGCAAGGTCCGCAGGTGCCCTTGCCACAGCGGAAGCGAGAGGCTCGGCGGCTCCGTCGTGAAGTCCGGATGTGACCGAAGAAACAGGTCGACCTGGTCCTGTCCCTCCTGGGGATCCACGCTGCAGACCGCGTAGATGAGCAGCCCGCCGGGAGCCACCCGCTCCTGGCAGCTCTCCAGAATCTTCCGCTGGATGCCGGCCAGCCGCCCGATGTCCTCTTCCTTCCGGCGATAGCGCAGCTCCGGGTGACGCCGCAGCGTCCCCAGCCCGCTGCACGGTGCATCCACCACCACCACATCGAACTCGCCGAACGACTCCGGAAAAGGCGTCGTCGCGTCATGCGCCTGCACATGAAGCCGGGGGAGCACGCCCAGCCGCTTCGCCTCCGCCTCAATCTTCCGGAGCTTGTTCGCGTGCAGGTCCGTGGCCCAGACCTCATGGCGTTCGGCCAGGTGACATGCCTTCCCGCCCGGCGCCGCGCACGCATCCAGCACCCGCGCACCTTCCGGGACCGCGGCGAACACGCCCACCAGCTGCGCGGCCTCGTCCTGCACCTGCCACAGCCCCTCGTCGTACCCGAGGAGGTCCTCCACGCGCCCGGGGGTGCCCACGCGAACACCGACAGGTGAAAGCGCCGTCGGCGACACGTCCAGCCCCGCGGCCTGCCACTGGGCGAGCAACTCCTCGCGAGTCCCCTTCGACGTGTTGACGCGGACCACCAGCGGCGGCGCCTCATTGTCCGCCTGAAGCATGGCCTCCGCGCGAGCGGGGCCGAACTGCCGCAGCCAGCGCGCCACCAGCCACTCCGGGTGACTCTCCCGAACGGCCAGATGCGCGGCAGGGGGAACCGGCGGCGGAAGCGGCAGCTGCTCCACCGCCGCCACTTTCCGGAGAATCGCGTTCACATACCCCGTGGCCCGAGCGAGCTTGAGGACCTTGAGCGCCTCCACCGTCTCCGCCACCGCCGCCCGACGCGGGACGCGCGTGAAGAAGCACTGGTACGCACCCACCCGCAGCGCGGCCAGCACGCGGTCCTCGAGCTTCTCCAGCTTCTGCGAGGAGAACCCCGCCAGGAGAAAATCCAGCTGAAGCTGCCGGCGGACCGTGCCGTAGCAGAGCTCCGTGACCAGCCGCGCGTCGCGTGGGTCCTCGGGCGGGGACTCGTCGAGCTGCGTATCCAGCACCACGTTCAGATACGCGTCCGTCGCCGCGACGCGCGAAAGAACAGAGATGGCCAGCGCGCGGGCGTTCATTCGCCCAGCTGGGCCATCAGATCCACGAGATCCGTGTCCGACAGACGAGAGGTGGAGGTGGTGGACAGCACCAGAGACTGAAGCGTGTCCTCAATGAGCTCGCGCTGGCCGACCTCGGCGGGAGCGCCGCGCTGCACCTCGAGGTACTGCGAGCGCGCCCAGGTCGCCAGCCCGGCGGGCGACAGCCGCCCCGCGAGCCGGTCCGCAATCTTCTGCCGCACGAGCGCCCGGCTGAGCGCGCCCTCGCGCGGACGCTGCACCGGCCCGCGCCCCAGCGTCTTCTCCGCAGACGGAGCGACCCGCCCCAGCGTCTTCTCCGGCAGCTTCCGAGGAGCCGCCTCCGGAGCAGCCCGGCCGAGGGGCTTCGCGCGCGCCGGCGTGCGCTCCGGCTCCTCGATGTCGGAGGGACCTGAGCTCCGCTGCGGTGCCACGGCCGCGCCGGCGATGAGGACCGCGGACGAGATGGGCGTGGGAGCCGCCTCGCGAGCGGCGGCCTCATTGGCGCGAGAGGGCTGACCGCCCTGCCGCGTCCGGGCGGCGGTCTGCGCGCGCCGGCGACGCCCGGAGAGGTCGCCCTCCGCGAAGCGCTGCAGCGCGATGAGGTACGAGTCGAAGCCCTTGCCCAGCACCTGCGCCTCGCAGATGTCCTTGATGACCGACTTGCGGCGCCACGACTCGCGGCGGCGGATGTCCGAGAGGTGCACCTCGAGGGCGGGATGGCCGACCGCGGCGATGGCTTCGCGCAGGACGTAGGACGTGTGCGTGAGGGCCGCGGGGTTGATGATGAGGCCCTCCATCCAGTGCCGCTCCGCGTGCAGCGTGTCTACCAGCACGCCCTCGTGGTTCGTCTGGAGAATCTTCACCTCCAGGCCCAGCTCCGCGGCGCGCGTGGAGATGAGCGCGTTCAGGTCCGCCAGCGTGCGGCCCTTCTCGTCCCCTTCGCGCTCGCCGAGGAGATTCAGGTTGGGTCCATGGAGAACGAGGATTCGCATGAGGCCCTCGAAGTTAGGCGATCTGACCGTCGAAGGGGCGAGCACCAACGCTCACCGGATGCCCCTGGAGGAACTGGCCCGCCGTCATCCGGCGCTTGCCCTCGGGCTGAACCTCGAGCAGCACGAGCGAACCCTCGCCGCAAGCGACCTCCAGCGCGTCGCCCGAAGCGGCGACCACCTCGCCCGGAGCGCCCTTCCCCTGCCCCACCCCCGCGCGGCTGACCTTGAGCAGCGCGCCGTCGAAGCGGGTGAACGCGCCCGGCCACGGAGTGAAGGCGCGGATCCGCCGCTCCAGCTCCACCGCCGGGCGAGCGAAGTCCAGCCGGCCATCCTCCTTGTCGATGAGCGGGGCAGCCACCGCGCCCTCTGACGGCTGCGCGACCGGCGCAAGCTCCCCCCGGAGGTAGCGCGGGAGGTCCTCGCGTAACAGGTCCCCTCCGAGCGCGGAGAGACGATCGTGCAAGGCGCTGGAGGTCTCCTCCGCGCCAATCGGCGTCACCCGCCGCGCGAGCACCGGACCGGTGTCCATCCCCACGTCCATCACCATCAGGCACACGCCCGTCTCCGCGTCCCCGTGCGCGATGGCCCACTGGATGGGCGCGGCGCCGCGGAAGCGAGGCAGGAGCGAAGCGTGGACGTTGACGCAGCCCTTGGGCGGCACGGCCAGCACGTCCGGCGGGAGAATCTTCCCGTACGCGGTGACCACGCAGACGTCCGGCGCGAGCGCGGCAAGCTCCGAGGCGAAGGGGGTGTTGCGGATTTTCGGCGGCTGCAGCACGGGCAGCCCGCGGGCGAGCGCGGCCTCCTTCACCGGCGGCATCGACAACTGCTGCCCCCGCCCCTTTGGCTTGTCCGGCTGGGTGACCACAGCCACCACCTCGCCGACGTCAAAGCACGCGAGCAACGAGGGGACCGCGAACGCGGGCGTCCCCATGAACACAATCCGAGGTTTGGCCATGGTCCGGCCGCCTTATGCCACGGCTCAGCCGGAACGGGGGCGCCTTGGTCAGGTGCTCGATGCGGCGTGGCTGGGCCCGCCATCGAGCCCCACCGGCGCCGCGCGCAGGCGCTCCAACTCGCCGCGAATGAACGGAACGAGGTTGCTGTCGAGGGTGGCCTGCTTCAGCTCGTCGCCGGCGAGCGCCTCCAGCTTGGCGACCTGTTGGTTGAGCTTAGCAATGTCGTCCGCGAGAACCTCTCGCTCGAACACAGCGAGCAGCCCCCTCCATTGCGCATTGCTGGCGCCGTCCAGCGACGCTTCGGCGTGCTCGAGCTCTGCCACCCGAGCGTTGAGCGCGCCGGGCTCCAAACCCAGCTGGGTTTCGAGCCACGAAACAAGGGTGTGCTTTCTCTGCGCGAAGTCCTCGAGGTCCTCGGCCAGGATTTGCCTTTCGAAGTCGGCGAAGAGACCTCTTCGTCCATCCAGGTTCGCGCGTGCGGCACTGGTGGGGTCAAGCTCGCGAGTCTGGAGCCCCACCCGCGCTTCCGCCTCGTCGGCAATCTCCTGACTCTTGGCCGGCCCGGCTCTGAGCAACCGTCCAAGGTGGGCAATCGTCGTCTTCTTCCGGGCGAGCTCGACCTTCAGGAGGCTCGTCAGAAGCTCCCTTGGAGTCCGCCCTTGGGCATGGACGGGGGGCGCCTTGAGGGTTTCACCGAACCGGCCGCGCGAAAGGTCGACATCCAGGGTCAGCAGGAGCTTGCGCTCGCCAGAGCCCCCAAACTGCGGGGTCGTCCCTACTCGCACGACGCACGCGTACTCCGAGGGCAATTCCTGCACCGAAATTCGACGACTGAGCGCGTTGTCAGCGGCGGAGGTTGTGTGAGGGAACTCGGCGAACAGCGATGCGCTTGCCCGACGAAAGGCAGCCTCGACGCCATCGGCGAGGGGCCGCGCCGACTCCCTGAGAAGCGCCGTCTCATTGGCGCCTGCGATGGTCGAAGAGCGTGCGCGGGCATTCGCCAGGGCGCTCTTGCTGAGAGCGGCGCGAGGGTCCTGCTGGGCCAGTGTTTCAACGCTTGTCTCAATTCGTTCGCGCACCTCGCCACTCTGCACTGCGGCCACCAGTTGCTCTTCGACCTCCTTCAGGTCCTTACCGCGAAACTCCAGTGTCGCGCCCTCGGTATACATGCCGAAGGCAGAGTGGGAGACCACAGCTCGGGCAGTCCACTCATCCGACTGCTTGTTCACGACGAGCCGCACCACGAACTCATCCCCGAGCTCGCCGCGCGCCCTCAACGCAATGCTGTGGAAGTTCGCCTCCCGCTGAGCGGAGGACGTCGCACTGGGGAGCAGCCAGCTCCACTTCATGTTGGGAGCGTCAACCGGGAAGGTGTTGAAAAGCGCCTCGGCGAACGCGGATTGGAGCTCGTCCTGCATCCTCCCGATGCTGGCCCCCACCTCGGGGTTGGGTGTCTGCCGAATCTGCAGGTTTGCCAAGGCGGCGGGGCCGCCTCGGGTGCCCTTCCAATCGCTCACTTCGTGGCGGATCGTCTCCGCGCGGATTGCGCGATTCAACTCAGCCGGATTGCGGATGTCGAACCAATCGACACCGCCCCGCCCGTTGTCGACTGCCACCGTCTCCGTGTTCGGCACGCCCACGCCGAAGAGCTCGAAGAGCGCCCGACGCGATGCAGACTCCGCTGCGGCACCGCGCGGATCAAAGAGGCCGGCATCCGGGATGAAAATCCTCCGGTCCGGAGTGGTCAGCCAGAGCTCCGGCCGCCCACGCGGGTTGTGGACAACGCTCAGCGAACCCGCTGCGCCCTCTCCTCTCGGCAGAAGGGGGGTCGTGAACCGAACCTGCGGCGTCAGGCGGAGGGGCATACGTTGCAATTATCGGCGCGCGCGATTCCCTCTCCCCACGGAGGAACGTAAAGACACCGCACAGCTTGCGGGGTTGGGCGGGCGCAGGACCCGTCTGTGATTCCAAGCCTTGTGCGGCTGACGTACCGCACAGGGTGCACCTTGGCCCACCGCGGCCCGCCCCCGAGTGGAACAGTCAGGGTCGATTTGGAAGACTCCCGCCAGTTCCTGAAATCTGTCGAGGCCTGTGTGAAGTGGCTCCTCTGCGCGCTGTTGCTGCTCCCCTCGGCCTGTCGCAGCCCCGGGTTCGCCACCTCGGACGGGGACCTCCGGGTGAGCCTCCAGCAGATCAGCTTCGGAGAGGTGGGCCTCGAGGGCACGGGGCGACGTCCGCTGGAGCTGACGAACGCGGGGAGAGCGCCGCTGACCGTGACCATGCGCACCCTGGGCCCGTTCGGCTGCGACGAAGAGCGAACCCTGGCCGGCGGTGAAGCCGCCCATGTTGAGGTGACCTTCACGCCGACCGCGCTCGGGCCGGCCACTGGGACGCTCGTCCTGGCGACCTCCGCTGGAGAGCGGACGCTCCTCCTTGACGGCGTCGGAGTCGCGGCGCCGGAGTGCACGTCCTCCCTTTGCCGCGACGCCGTGCTGGATGAGAGGTCGCTGGCCTGTATCACCACGACGAAGGCCGACGGCACCACGTGCACTGACCTCTGTCTTTCAGGGACCTGTCAGGCAGGAGAGTGCGTGGGCACTACGCGCGGCTGCGACGACGGAGACGTCTGCACTGTAGACGCCTGCACCCCGGGAGTCGGCTGCGTCTACCCACCGCGCACGTGCGGAGCGAGTGATGCCTGCCACGCCGCTGCCTGTGTCCCCGGCAAAGGCTGCGAGGAGACGGAAGTCCCCGACGGCACCGCGTGCGGCGAGGGCGATTGCATCACGGCCCAGGTGTGTATCGCCGGAGCGTGTGTCGCCAGGCCCGTCCCGGAAGGTGCCGCATGCGGGGTGGAAACAATTTGTCAGAAGTATGGGCGCTGTCGTTCGCAACAATGCGTGCGAGAGCCGCCGACGCTTATACCGCGCGCGTGGTCATATACGCCGGCCGCCGGCCGCCGCCTCTACGGACTGGTGGCAGACCCTCAAGGCAACTACTTCACTGTGGAATGCTGGGCGCAAGCCGACCGAAACGCATGCGAGCTCGACTCCTTCTCTCGCAGCGGAGCGCCCCGGTGGCGGACACCTTTCCCGGGAACGCTCTCCGCACTGCACGGCGCCCTGAGACACGGACTTATGCTCGCGGGGACGACGGCGGTGGCGACGGTTGGGCCGCATTTCATTCACAGCTTCAACACCACGTCGGGTGCGATCCACTGGTGGCAGGGGTCCGAGACAGTACCGACCGAGCCGGCATGGTTCGAAGCTGTAGCATTCGATGGATCGAATGAGCTGATCGTGCTGCTCGACTATGAGACCCACCTCAAGAATCCACCCTCCGTCTTCAAGTATGAGAACCTCGCCAGCGTATTTCTCGACTCTGGGACAATCGCTCGCCGGCCGACGCTGACGAAAACCGGATCAATTGTCATCGCAAGTGATTCGACGGTAATTCTCGCTCACGCCAGAGCTATCGATGGCTCATACAATTCCGAGTCCGAGCTTCAGGATGCGATCACTGCATTCGTGCATCCATCCGGCGGCGCGAGTGAGCAACCCTGGAAGGCAAAGTGGCGGCAGATACAACCTCGCTTTGGCCAGGACCAACGCGCCGTCCGCGCGGCACGACTCGGCCGCGCATTGACGACACATCCCGCCGCTACAAACATCATCTCCGCTACCGGAGCCGTTGAGCCGCTCGCGCTCCCAATCACCTCAGGGGAGCCGGCGATCGTCTGGGGGACCGAAACACTATTCATGATGCCGGAGACCTGCCCCACTCCGCCGTGTAGCCACCTTCGGGTCCTCGCGATCGCCAACGACGGTGCGACGAAACAATCGAGTTTGCCCGACGTGAGCTGGACCACTGCGATGTGGCTGACCCAGCGAGGATCCGTACTGGTGACGTTCAAGCCGCTGACGGGGCACACCGAGGTTCGCGAGGTGGGCCCGGTTGGCCAGGTGCAGATGAGCTGTGGCCTGGAGCTTGAACCGGAGCGAGCTCCGCGCTCTGTCCCCATCCTGAGCGCCGACCGGTATGCGACGTTGACCGCAATTGATGACCACCCAGGTGCAACGCGCATCGAGGTCTGGCTGCTCCCTGGCTACGCGCCCGCTGACAAGGGGTGGGTCTCCCCTCGCGGCGGGCCAGGCCTCGACCTTCGCGAACGCTAGTGCTTCGCCCGGATGAATTGATTCCACCTGCAACCCCGTTCGCGTTGAGCGTAGTCGAGACGGCGGCACGGGCCATGGAGGGCACAGCGCCCACCCGGCTGTCGGCGCGATCCGAGAGCGCGAAGAGGGCGTGCGTGGGCGCTGCCACGTCTCGACTACGCGCCGCCGCGCGGCGCTACGCTCGACGCGAACGGAGAGAGAACACTGTGCTCAATACGCCGCGGGCGAAGCGTTTGACCACGGCATCGCCCCCGGGTTCGCGGGTAGTCGAGACGACACGTCCACTCACGCCGTCCTGGCGCTCTCGGATTGCGCCGACAGGCTGGAGGGCGCTGTGCCCTCCATGGGCAGTGCCACCGTCTCGACTACGCGCCGCTGCGCGCCGCTACGCTCGACGCGAACGGGGTTGCTGGTGGAGTCAATTTGACTGCGCCTTGCGTGAGCATCTTCGCCATCCCCTCGAAGACGGCGGCCAGCGTCGCTGCGGCTTCCGCCGGAGCCTCCAGGATGACGCGTCCATCCGGGCCGGGTTTGATTTGAATGGATTGGAAGAGGGAGCTCACGGCCTCGGGGCGAGGCGGGACCCACTCGGTGACGGCGGCGGGCTCCGGTGCGGGGAGCGCGTCAGCGAGCTCCGGCTCGGGTGTGAGGACATCGACGTGGGCCTCTCCAGGACTGGGTTGATTCTTCGAGCCCTCAAACAACTTTTCGATCCGGCTGATGAACGAACCGGACCGCTCGAAGGTGACCTCATCGCTCTGGCCGTCGAACAACCCGTCGAACAGCGCCTTCTTGTTCGAGACCAGGGCCGCAATCCGCGACTCGATTCCGCCCTCGGAGATGAGGTTGTAGACCTCGACCGGACGTGACTGCCCGTTGCGGTGCACGCGGCCCACGCGCTGCTCGCGGACAGCGGGGTTCCAGGGGACCTCGAGGTTCACGCAGCAGCTGGCCGCTCGTTGGAGGTTCAGGCCCACTCCGCCTGCGTCGGTGGCGAAGAGGATGGCCACGGCGGGGTCGTCGTGGAAGTCGACCAGGTTCTGCGTTCGGCGCCGCTGGCCTTCATCTCCGGTGAAGAACGCCGCCCGGAGTCCTGCCTTGGCGAGGAGGTCCGCCACCGCCCAGTGGGAGAGCTTCAGCATCCGCTTCCACTGGCTGAAGATGACCATCTTCCTCCGCTGCCCGACGGCGACGTTCGCCACCAGCTCGCGCAGCTCCGTGAGCTTGGGACTGAACAGACTTTGCAACAGCGTGTCCGTCGGACCGGTACGCAGCGCGGGCCACGTCTCCTCGAAGTTCAGCTGCGCCAGCCCGTTGCAGATGATGCGCTGGCTGTTGAGGAGGGTCATCAACCGGATGAACTCGGCGTGGGTGAGCGGGCGGGTCCGGGCTCGGCCCACGAGGCTGGCGATGGGTTGATTCAGCTCGTCGTGCTCGGCCTGTTGCTCCGGGGTGAGCAGGACCGGAAGTCGGGTGTCGGTGCGCTCCGGGAGCTGGGCGAGGACTTCTCTTCGCACGCGCCTGACGAAGCAGTGGCCAATCCTCGCGCGCAGCGTGTCGAGGTTCTTCGCTCCGACGACTTCGCGCGTGCCATCCGCGGTGGCGGAGTGGACGGCGCCCAGCCGCCATTTCGGCTCCAGGGCGTGGTCGTCCACCCAGTCCAGAAGCGACGCGAGCTCGTCGAGCCGGTTCTCCATCGGCGTCCCGGTGAGCACCAGGCGGTATTCTGGATTCAGCTGCTTCACGTAGAGGGACGTCTTCGTCGACCAGTTCTTGAGCCGCTGTGCCTCGTCGAGGACCACCAGCTCCGGTTCATGCTTCAGCAGCACCGGCAGGTCCCGGAGCAGCTGCTCGTAGTTCATCAGGAGGAAGCCCGTCTTCGCGCTGCGGACCGTCGCAGCACGCGCCTCGGGCCCGCCTTCCACGAGCGTGATGGGGACATCCGTGAAGGTCTGCCACTCTCGAACCCACTGCGGCTTGAGCGCGGCCGGCGTGAGGATCAACCCGCGCTTCACCTCGCCCGCTTTCAGCAAGGCATGGCAGGCGGCGATGGCCTGCGCCGTCTTGCCGAGCCCCATGTCATCCGCGAGCAGCAGCCGTCGCACCCGGAGGAAGCGTTCGACGCCCTCCAGTTGATACGGGTAGAGCTTGAGCTTGAGGCCCTTGAGCAACTTCGTCATGTCGCGAGCGATGGACTCCGCGTCCACCCGTCGCTTCAGACGGCTGACCTCGTCGCGCAGGAGCGGGACCAGCGCCGGGTCCGTCGGCAGCAGCGGCGGCCGGCCGCGGGTGCTCAGCGAGCGGAGGAGATCCGAGACCAGCGCCAGCCGGCGCGCGGGATTCTCCGCGAACGCGGCCTTGACTCGCGCGCCGTCGGGCGTGAACCAGCGCCGGGCCGCGGCGGCGCCGAGCGAACGGACGCTGCTCGGGGGACCGGCGCACCAGCGCACGCGCTCCAGCCAGTCGCCCGTTCCCGTGAGCGGCCGGAGCGGGTCCCACTCCATTCGCGCGGCGCTCGCTTTCAACTCAGGCGCGGACACCGTGCGGCCGGACTCGAAGTGGTCGTCCAGGACTCGCAGCAGGTGCTTGCAGAGGCCAAGTGAGCTGCGCAGGAAATCCCTGCACTCGCAGCTGCCGGACAGCGGCTCAAGTGAGCGGAGCAGGGCCCGATAGCTCCCGGCCGGGCGTCCCACGCGATACGGGCCCAGCCGCGAACGCCCGGGAGGACGCGCCAGGACCTGCAGCTGTCCGTCGCGCGCCGACGCCAGTCGCCGGAGCAACGCCTCCATCGCTGCTCGCCTCACGGCGAAGTCCGCGCCAGGGGTTGCCCTCAGCACGTGCGCGGCCAGCACCTCGCCCGGGATGGGCCTCGCCTTCCGCTGCACCATCGTCAGCAGAACGCCGTACGCCTCCTGCTGCGCGTTCTCCGTGGCGTGTGGTTCTGCGCCCTCTGCCGTCAGTTCAGCCGTCTGCTCCATTCACCCTCCCGGTAGGGGAGGCGTCTAACAGGAGGGGCTGACACGAAAAGCGTCTACGAAGGGCGCACCTTAGCCGGCGCGGTGGTGGCGGCGCGCTTCCTGTCGCGAAGGACCTTGAGTGCCTCGACATCGCCTGCGGTGCCTGCGCCGAAGGTGGCGATGACCTGGTCCAGCTTCTCCGCCTCTTCAATCTCGCGGTTGCGCAGCTGCTCCAGGACTTTCTGGAAGCGCTCGAAGAAGCCCTTCAGCTCGTCGTTCTTGCGCAGCGCCCGAACCGGCGGATAGCGGCCCTGGTGGAGCTGGTTCATGTAGAGGCCCATCACGTAGAGCGGCCCCGCCACGCGGTGGGTGATGAGGATGCCGAGCAGCCCCAGCGCGGTGCCCATCAGGGCAGTTGCCCCGGCGATTAACCAGAGGAGCGTCCGTTCGCTCTGCTCGAGCGTGAGCTTGAGGGCTTCGTTCGCGGGCGCGGCGGCGGTGAGCGCCTGCCGGGCGTCGTCGTGGACGAGGAACATCATCGTCCCGAAGAGGAGTGAGACTCCAACGCCCGTCACCACGAGCAGCGCGGTGTATTTGAGCTGGAACGGGCGATCGACGACATAGGTGCGGCGGGTCACCGGCTTTCGCGCTTCCATGCGCGTGAGATTAACCCATGGCGCTGTGTGTCAGGCGGCGCACGAACCGAGTTGCTTCCCTGCGATCAAACGAGGGTGTAAGAGCCAGCCAACTTTCACCTCTCACCACCTTTCACGCAGGGGGGAACCATGAAGCGCTTCTGGGCCACCTCGTTTCTTGCCGCGGCGCTTCTGCTCTCTGGCTGTAAGGGCGATCCGACCACCCCCGACTACTGGGACAAGGCGATCAAGAGCGCCAAGAAGGTGAAGGACAAGGAGCGGACGCTGGAGCAGCTGCGCGACTCCGGCAACGTCAAGCCCGCCTTCCTCCCCATGCTTCACGCGAACCTGGACGCGGAGAAGCGTCCCGAGGTCCGCAAGGCCATCGCGAAGATTCTGGGAGAAGCGAAGGACCCGTCCTCGGTCGAACCGCTCATCACCGCCGTCGACTTCGGCGCCACCGAGAGCAACGCCCACGCGATGAACAAGGAGATTGTCTCCGCGCTTGGCGCCATCGGCGACGCGAAGGCGGTCCCCACGCTCATCCGCCTGCTCAAGGTCAAGGAGCCCTACACCCGCATCGAGGCCATCAACGCCCTGGGCGCGCTGAAGGCGAAGGAGGCGGCGGAGCCGCTGATGCAGATCGCCACTGACGAGGGCGGCGAGGCGTTCATCAGCAAGAAGGCCATCCAGGCGCTGGGGGAGATTGCCGACGCGAAGGCGGTCCGCCCGCTCATCCAGATGATGTTCAAGGAGCGGAAGGGCGTGTCGTTCTATGTGGAGAGCTCCTTCGCGCTCTACCAGATTGGCCGGCCCTCCAGCGACGCGCTGCTCCCCATCCTGAAGGGCGAAGACAAGCCCACGCTGGACTGGGCGAAGGAGAACAACATCATCGAGCCCGCCGTGTACGCGAAGGCGGCGCAGGTGCTGGGTGACCTCCAGGAGGCGCGCGCGGAGAAGGCGCTCATCTCGCGGCTCGGGTTCAACTCGGACTTCACCGACATCCGGCTCTTCGTGCGGATGCGGGCGGCGGACGCGCTGGGCCGGCTCCGTTCGAAGGAGTCGGTGAAGGCGCTGGCAGGGATGATGGACGAGGAGGAGGCCACGGCCCGCTCCGAGTACATCCGCGCGGTCCAACGGATTGGCGGCCGGGACGCCATCGCCGCGCTCACCAAGGCCGCCAGCAAGGGCAGCTGGGATGCACGCGAGCCCGCCATCATCGGCCTCGCCATGCTGGGCGATGACCGGGAGCTGCCGCTGTTCGAGAAGCTCCAGGCGGGGGAGTCCGCGCTCACGCTCACCGAGTGCAAGGAGAACGAGGACTACACCGGCTGCAAGACTCCGGATGTGCTGGCCAAGAAGCACGTCGCCAGCATCAAGACGCACGCCGCCCGGCTGGAGGCCGCCAAGGAGTGCAAGGTGGACGGGGCGTGCTGGGCGAAGAAGCTGGGAGACGCGGACGCAGGGGTGCGCGCGCGCGCCGCCTTCGAGGTGGGCCGCTCTGGCAAGGCCGAGCTGACCGACGCGCTCACCCAGCGGCTGACCGAGTCAGACCTGGAGACCCGCCTGGCCGTCATTCAGGCCATCGACTGGCTCACCCAGGACAGCCAGGACGCGGCGAAGCGCGCGCAGGCCTCGCTCGCGGCGATGGAGAAGCAGATCGCCGCCGAGAAGGGCAGCACCAACTTCGTGAAGGTGAATGAGGATTTGCGCCGGCTGGCGGTGAAGCTCAAGCGGCCGAACGCTTAGGGCGTTTCGCCGGACGCGAGGGCTGGTGAAGTCCGCCTGCCCTCGCGATTCGCCAGCGATCTCGCCGGAACCACTGCTTCAACTTGCTGCACACCTGCGCCCGTGGAAGCGCGCAGGTGTACCGGACTCACGAAGGAATCAGGTCCCGCCGTCCGTGGAGGCGGTGAAGCAGGTGGTGTACGCCGCGAGCTGCGTGGTGCACTTGGCGGCGGTGGCAGTGCCGTCGGTCTTGTTGTCGCTGCCGCAGACCTGGTTCGACTGCATGCACTCAGCCAGGCTCTTGTACTGGGAAGCGCACTTGGCGCCGTCCTTGACCAGGTCCTTGCACGCGGTGATCTGCGCGTCGGTCGGCTTCGTGTCGGCAGAGCACTTGCTGCTTCCGCTGCAGACGTCGCCGCCACAGGCAGCGAGCGTGAGGCTGCAGACAACGGCGGCGGCTGCGAAAAGCTTCTTCATCTTGGGTCTTCTCCTACCTACGGGTTCACGGCCAGAAGGCGGGGGAAGATCCGTCAACTCTTCGACCCAAGCAAGCTTTCTTGCCGTGGCGTTTGACCCGTCGTTTCCCAATTCCGCACGATCCGTGCGGGACGCCAAGCACGCACATCTGAGATCGACGGGCCCGCCCGCTAGTTGTCGCTCTGCTTGCCGGGAGCCGGGACGACGGTCAGTTGCTGGCCACCGGGCTCTCCCGACGGGAGCACACCATCCGCGGTGGGGAGCGGCGCGTCCTGGAACGCGCTGGGCAGCAGGTTGAACGGCATCACCTTGGCGAGGGCAATCAACAGAATCAGCCCGCCCGGCGCCGCGAAGATGGCCAACGCGGGGATGGCCTTCGCCACGTCAATCAGCTGGTCCCGCATCCGCTGCCGCTCCTCCGCCGTGAGCGACTGCCCGCGCGCCGCACGGGCCAGCAGAACCGACAGCTCCCCGGTCTCGCGGATCTCCTGCATCAGGCGCTGGAAGTTCTTCTCCACCGTCCGCTGCAGGCCATCCATCAGCTCCTCGCCCATCAGGCCGGCGCCGGCGGAGACGGTGAACACGTCCACCACGGAGCGGTTGGCCGCGTAGAACTCGGCCATCGCCACCTCGACGGTGAAGCGGTCCGCCTCGGAGAAGCCCAGCGCGGCGCCCAGCTCCCGGATGAACTCCAGCTCCCTCGGGGACCGCTTGCCGTCCACCAACGAGGCGAGGAGCGTCTGCTCCAGGATGAAGCGCCGCATGTCTTCGCTGCGCACCGCCCGGACGATGGCCTTCAAAGGAGGCGTCCGCTCGAACGCCTGCTTCACCCGGCCCCGCAGCACAGCCTCCACCCGCGGCGAGAGGTTGAGGTCCTCAATCTGCCGGAGGATGGCGCGGCGGGTGGGGAAGTTGGGCGGGCGCTCCACGGTGGCCAGCGCCACCAGCACCTCGACGAGGAGCGCCTTCCGCCGGCCGGCGAGGTCAAGCCTCCGCTGCGCCCGCCGGACGTCGAAGTCGCCGGTCACGAAGCAGTCAATGGCCTGGCGCCCGAACAGCTGGGCGTCTGCGTACGTGGCGCCGTTGTGGAGCACCAGGCCGTAGGCGGGGTCCCCGGTGAGCGACATCGCCCGCCGCTCCAGCTCGCTCTCGACCTTGGCCGCCAGCCGCCGGGGCACGCCATCCGAGCGCCCCTTCCCGGACCGCTGGATGTCCCCGGCCAGCTCCATGTCGCCGCAGAGCGCGGCGAAGAGGGTGAGCAGGTGCCGGGCCCGTGAAGCGACCGGCGCATCCGTCAGCGCCGCGACATCCAACCCCAGCCGGGTGAACGTCCGCAGGACCGCGAGGAACAGCACCTGCTCCGGCGCCCTCCCCTTCGCGGGCGCTTCATCCGCCGGCGTCCCGTAGACGAGGCCACTGGTCCGCAGCCGCTGATGCAGGAACTGCCGAGCCTGCCCACGGAGCGAGCGCCGCGCTTCGCCTTCCGGGCGCCGCGGCTCGTTGCCGGGATGCCGCGCCACCTCCTCTGCGAGGAGCGCCGTCAGCCAGCCTGCCTTTCCGAGATCCATGTCCATCGCCGTGCTTCAGAGGCGGGTCGAATAACGCAGACGCAGCGCTCACGCCATCCTGGCAGGGACGGCGGGGCTGCGGCAGCGGTCCACCCGCCTTAAGTGCGACAACGCACCGTGCCGAGCGAGGGCCCGAGGGCTTTCGGACCCACCGCTCCTTGCACGCGACGACCTTCGCTACTTCACGGCCTTTACTCGCGGCCGCTTCTCTTCCTCGTCCGCATCCGGCACGGCGGCCACCACCGGCGGCGGCTTGCCGATGCCCAGCTTCTCCAGCACCTTGACCTCCACTTCCTTGAAGGTCTCCGGGTGCTCCTTCAGGTACTCCTTGGCGTTCTCGCGCCCCTGGCCAATCCGCTCGCCCTTGAACGAGTACCAGGCGCCGCTCTTCTCGATGATGTTCTCCTGCGAGGCCAGGTCGACCAGGTCTCCCTCTCGGGAGATGCCGGTGCCGTACATGATGTCGAACTCCACCTCCTTGAACGGAGGCGCGACCTTGTTCTTGACGACCTTGACGCGCGTGCGGCTGCCCACCACCGCCTCGCCGTTCTTGATGGCCCCCACCCGGCGGATGTCCATGCGCTGCGACGCGTAGAACTTGAGCGCGTTGCCGCCCGTGGTGGTCTCCGGGTTGCCGAACATCACGCCAATCTTCATGCGGATCTGGTTGATGAAGATGACGCACGTCTGGCTCTTGCTGATGGTGCCGGTGAGCTTGCGCAGCGCCTGGCTCATCAGCCGGGCCTGGATGCCCATGTGGGCGTCGCCCATCTCGCCTTCGAGCTCCGCCTTCGGAACCAGCGCGGCCACCGAGTCGATGACCAGCACGTCGATGGCCCCGGAGCGCACCAGCATCTCGGCGATCTCCAGCGCCTGCTCGCCGGTATCCGGCTGAGAGAGGAGCAGGTCATCGGTCCGCACGCCGAGCTTGCGGGCGTAGCCCACGTCCATCGCATGCTCCGCGTCGATGTAGCCGCAGACGCCGCCCTTCTTCTGGGCCTCGCTGACGATGTGCAGACAGAGCGTGGTCTTGCCGGAGGACTCCGGCCCGTAGATCTCGATGATGCGCCCGCGGGGCACGCCGCCCACGCCGAGCGCGATGTCGAGCGAGATAGACCCTGTCGAGATGACCTGGATGTCCCGGACCAGCGGCTCCTCGTTGCCGAGCCGCATGATGGATCCCTTGCCGAACTGCTTCTCGACAGCGGACATCGCCAGCTCGATTGCCTTCTCTTTCTCGGAATTGACGGCCATCTGAACTCCCTCCCTCTTGGGTGAAGTGAGCCACCCCGGCTCACTGAACTCGCGTTTAGTATCGCGCAAACAGCACCCTAGTCCAGCCCTCTGACATCGACTTTCCGTATGGCAGGCTCCGCCGGCTTGAACGCCCGACATCCAGAGCTCGAAGCCGCCCTCCTCGCCAACCGCAACGACCCGCGGCTGTGGAGTCTGTACGGCGACTGGCTGGAGGCGCAGGGCGACCCGCGCGGACAGCTGGTGTCCCTGATGTTGGCGCGCGAGGCCCGGCCGACGCAGCCGCTGCTCAACGCCCAGCGCGAGCTCATCCGCACACACCGTCAGGCGCTGCTCGGGTCCACGTTCAACGACTACCTGGACGAGGACAACGGCAAGGCGTCGGTCTGGCGGCGGGGGTTTCTGGCCGAGGCGCACCTCGACCGCGTGGAGCTCCTGGAGGAGGCGCTCACGCATCCGTCGACGGCGCTGCTCGAAGGGGCCTGGCTGGTCTTGCCGATCAACCAGTGGCCCGAGTGGCTGGCGCTGCTGGAGCAGCACCGCCCGCCGTGGCTTCGGCTGCGCGTGCAGCTGGTGAGCGGCGAGGACGAGCTGCCCCTCGCGCCGCTGCTGGCGTGCCTCCCCCGGCTGGAGGCGCTTCGGGTGGAGGGCGCGTGGGGCACCCTCGTCACCCTGGAAGGGTGTCAGTCACCTGCCCTCCGCCAGCTGCAGCTGGTGAGCATCGGAGGGCTCAGCGGGACACTCGAGACGGAGGCGTTCCCGGCGCTGGAGGCGCTCTGGGTGCTTGAGTCCGAGCACCTGGACCTCGAGGCGCTGAGGGCGGGCAGCTGCTGGCCGCGCCTGCGCGTGGTGGCGGAGCACCCCGAGGAAGAAGAGGAGGACGTTCCTCCGGAAGATTATCGGCGGTGCGATCCGGAGCTGCTGGGCGATTGGGAGAGCGCGGGGCTGGCCTTCGTCGTCGTCGCCGCGCCCGTCACGGAGGAGCAGGTCCGCGCGAGCCTCGCCTCCGTGACCGGCCTGGAGCGGCTGGTGGGGCGCTTCGCGACGCAGCGCTGGGGCGGGCGCACGGTCACCTGCATCGCGCTCCACGGTCCGCCGAGCACGGACCTGTTTCCGTATGCGCTGGCCAGGGCCCTGGAGCGGGAGCTGCACGGCATCCCCGTCGCCTGCTTCGGCCGCTCCGCCAAGACCGGGAAGGTTCAATGGCTGGTGCTGGGCCCGGATGGGCTGCGCCTGCCGGACGTGGTGCGTGAGGACGACGCGCTGCGCACGCTGGTGGATGGATGGCTGGGGTTGGACCCGGGACCTCAGGCGCTCAACGATGTCGCGGTGAGCCTTGCGAGCGCCGCTCCGGTGGACCTCGTCGGCAATCGCCGCGACTACGAGCCGCTCACTCCGCTGAACGATGTGGATCCACTCCTGGCGCCTCCGGGGCCCACACCGGAGCCCTTCGACGACTACGAGGGCGACAACGGCGAGGCCGAGGAGCGGGCGCTGGAAGCGCAGCAGGTCCAGGAGCGCCTGGAGCGCGAGCCCGGAGAGCTGCGCGCCGCCGCCGTGGCGGATGAGGCTCCACCGGAGGAGGAGCCCGAGGAGGTGGATGAGGCGGAAGAGGAGGAACCTCAGGCGCCGGTCTTCCTCGAGGACGCCGCCACCGCGGAGCGCGAGGGCCCCGCCGCGACGGAGGAGGACCCGGGCATCCAGGATCCGCTTCTCTTCGAAAATCTTCCGGAGGACTTCGATGCGCTGCCTGCGGAGGAGGCCTGCGCCGCGTGTGACGAGCAGACCCAGACGCGGCCGTGCTCCCGGTGCGGCGATCGCTTCTGCATCGCCTGCGTGACGATTCAGCGGGAGCAGGTCTGCTGCAAGCCGTGCGCGGAGGCCGGGTCGTCCGGCCGCGCTGAAGAGTAGCCGCGCCTGGCCAGCGGGCCAGTGGCCGCCGCCGGGCGACGCCGCAGCTTTCCGCGGCAGCTCCCTTTTGAAGGCGGGTTCTCCTTTGAACGCTCGACGTCAAACTCTCTGCCTGTGCCTGTTCACCGCGCTTTGCGTTGTCGCCAAGGCGCAACCCTTGAGCGAGGAGGAGGCCTTCGCCGCCGGGACGGAGGCGTATGTCTACGGCTATCCGCTGGTGACAACCGAGCTCACGCGGCGGGTGATGACGAACGCTGAACGTCCAGAGGGGACGCATGCGCCGATGGGCGCCTTCGTGCATCAGGCGACGTATCCCAACGCGAGCTTCAAGGACGTGACGGCGCCGAACGCGGACACGCTCTATTCGACCGCGTGGCTGGATCTGACGAAGGAGCCCTACGTGCTGCACATCCCGGACATGGGGGACCGCTACTACCTCATGCCCCTGCTCTCCGGCTGGACGGAGGTGTTCGGCAACCCCGGCAAGCGAACGACCGGCTCCGGGCCCGCGGACTTCGCCATCACCGGGCCGGACTTCAAGGGTCCGCTCCCCAACAGCGTGAAGGAGATCAAATCGCCCACGCAGATGGTGTGGATCATAGGCCGCACGTATTCCACCGGCACGAAGCAGGATTACGCGGAGGTCCATCGCCTGCAGCAGCAGTACGCGCTCACGCCGTTGAGCGCATTCGGAAAGCCGTTCATGCCGCGGCCTGGGAAGGTGGATCCGAACGTCGACATGAAGACCCCGGTTCGGGACCAGGTGAACCGGATGGACGGGGCGTTGTTCTTCAAGACGCTCGCAGAGGCGATGCGCGCGAACCCGCCGTCGCCCGCGGACGCGCCGATGCTGAGCAAGCTGGCGCGGTTGGGCGTGGCGCCCGGCCGCTACTCGCCCTCTCCCGCTGTGGCGCAGGCGATGACACGCGTGCCTCAGGCGGCGCAGGAGAAGATAAAAGCCGCTGTGCGCGAGGTCACCCACTCCGTCAATGGGTGGGTTTTTGCGAACAAAGTGGGGAATTACGGGACCGCATACCTCGACCGCGCGTTCGTTGCCGCGGTGGGGCTCGGCGCGAACCGCGTGGAGGATGCCATCTACCCCACCGTCAACGTCGACTCCCGGGGCCAGAAGCTCTCCGGCTCCTCGAAGTATGTCGTCCGGTTTCCCAAGGGCCAGCTGCCGCCTGTCAATGGGTTCTGGTCCATCACGATGTATGACTCAAACATGTTTTTTGTCGACAATCCGCTCAACAAGTACACGGTGAGCGCGCGCGATGCGCTCAAGCAGAATCCCGATGGGTCGGTGGAGGTGCTCATCCAGAATGAGTCTCCCGGGAAGGACAAGCAGGCCAACTGGCTTCCCGCGCCTAAGGACAGCTTTGTTTTGATGATGCGGTTGTACTGGCCGAAGGAGGAGGTCGTGCGTGGGGAGTGGAAGCCCCCTGCTGTCGAGCAGGCCCTCGGTGAGGGGGTGGGTGGTTCGCCTCCGACTCCGAATGAGCGCAATCGGCGGAGGTAGCGCAGCTTGCAGCGGAGAGCCTCCCTCGCTCGGAGGAGCAGCTGTTGAGGAGCAGCTGTTCTCTGAAAACGCGCGCCGTCCAGGCGGCGCCCAATTCGCCTCGGAGGGGGTAACCGGCCCTGGCCGGCCATTTCGTCGGAGGAACAGCTCTTCTCAGTCGGGCGCCTCCCCCCCGCTCGCCTCGAGGAGGAGACCGGCCCTGGCCGGCCATTTCGTCGGAGGAACAGCTCTTCTCAGTCGGGCGGCTCCCCCGCTCGCCTCGAGCGTTGCGCCGTCAGGCGCATAGTCGAGAGGTGGCGCAAACCCTCGCACGGCACTTAGCCGGGTTGTTTCGAACAGACCGAAGCGGCCCATGAGCCAAGCCTCGGAAGCACTGCCGACGTCTCGACTATGTGCATGACGGCGCAACGCTCGACGCGAACGGGGGCAACCCCGCGATGTTGCGGGGCCCGGTGAGCTGTTCTCTAGGAGCGTTGCGCCGTCAGGCGCAACGCTCGAGAGGTGGCGCAAACCCACGCACGGCACCTTGCCGCTTTGTTTCGAGCAAGAGCGCAGCGGCCCATGAGCCAAGTCTCGGGAGCACTGCCGACGGCCGACGTCTCGACTATGCGCCTGACGGCGCAACGCTCGACGCGAACGGGGGGCCAAGGCGGCTTCAGCGTCGGCGGAGCCACCAGACCACCGTCAGTGCGAGCGCAATCACCCCGCTGGCCGCGGCGCCCGCCGTCGAATGCGTGGCCAGCTGCGTCCCCGCTCCGGCCGCGATCGCCGCGGCGGCCACCGGCGGAGCCCAGCGCAGCGCCGCGGGCCTTGAGCGCTCGCGGTAGAACGCGAGGTCCTCCGGGCTGACGTGGAGCGCGTGGGGATAACCGCAGGCGAGCAGCACCTCCACCGCCTTCTCCCGGCAGCCAGGAAGCCTCGCGAACGCACCGTCATCCAGCGCCCGCACCAGCGCGGCAGCCACCTCCGCCGACGGCCGGGCAGCGCCCAGCACTTCGAGCAACCGCCGGGCCCGCGCGCGCCGGCCCCGCCTCGGCACCCCCACCGCCGCCGTCTCAATCGCCACCGCGAGCGCAGCGCCGCCCACCTCCGCCGCATCTGTGCGACCTTCCTCCGCAGGCGTTTCGGCCGTTCTGGGTTCGCGCACCACCACGAGAGGGGGAACTGTAACAGCCCCCCCAACCAATTCGCGGGGTTCGGCCGGCCAAAGCGCGCTAGACACAGCA
This sequence comes from Myxococcaceae bacterium, assembly GCA_044230055.1. Taxonomy (GTDB): domain Bacteria; phylum Myxococcota; class Myxococcia; order Myxococcales; family Myxococcaceae; genus JBGART01. The sequence goes on from JBGART010000078.1 coordinate 31,043, forward strand.
CCCGCAACTTTCGGAAACGCCGGGGGTTGGAGCCCTTCAAGTGGACGCGGAAGACGCCGAGCTGATGTCGAAGGTGGCGGCCGGCGACAAGGCGGCCTTCGCCGTGCTCTTCGACCGGCACCAGGCCAGCGTGGCCCGGTTCGCCTTCCGCTTCGTAGGGGACCGCGCCAGGGCGGAGGAGCTGGCGCAGGACATATTCGTGAAGCTGTACCGGAGCGCGAAGAGCTACCGGCCGAGCGCCAAGTTCAAGACGTTCCTCTTCCGCGTGGCCACCAACCACTGCCTCAACGAGGTGCGGCGCGGGGAGTACAAGGTGGAGCATCAATCGAACGCGCAGGACGGCCCGGAAGCGAGTGAGCCCGCCGCCCCCGACACCACGCGGCCGGACCAGGTGGTGGCGGGCAAGGAGCTTGAGCGGGCCGTCGCGGCGGCGCTTCAGGGGATGAGCGAGCGCGAGCGCGCGGCGTTCACGATGTGCCGTTTCGAGGGCATGGCCTACCGCGACATCGCCGAGGCGCTCTCGGCGAGCGAGGCCGCGGTGAAGAGCCTCATCCACCGCGCGACGCTGGCGGTGGCGAAACGGATTGAAGAGCTGCAAGCGGGGCTGTTGCCCGCGAGGAGTGGAACATGAGCTGCACCTACGAAGGAGAGCTGACGGCGTACCTGGACGGAGAGCTCGCTCCCGCCGCGCGCGCGGAGCTCGACCGGCACCTCCCATCCTGCGCGTCCTGCCGCGCCACGCTCCCGCTCCTGCGGCAGGCGGTGGTCAGCCTCCAGGCCCTGCCCGCCTTCGAGCCCCGCCCCGCGCTGCGGCGCGAGGTGCTCTCCCGGCTCGACCAACCGCCCGGCCTCTGGGCGCGGCTCACGCGGCCCTGGGTGGTGTTGCCCTCATTCGGCCTGGTGGCGGCGGCGGTGCTTGCGGTGGTGCTGGTAGGCCGCAGCGAGCTTCCGTCGGTGGAGCCGGAGCAGCTGGAGATTGCCGCGAACATGGACATGACCGAGGACTACGAGCTGCTCGGGCTGTCGGAGCTGGAGGACGTCGACGTCGTCCAGCACCTTCACGAGCTGGAGGGCCTGCCATGAAGTCGCTCTGTCTGCTGACCCTCTGCCTCTCGCTCGCCGCGCACGGCCAGCCCGCCTCCACGCCGGAGGGCACCGCGCAGCAGCGCTTTGACGCCCTGCCCGAGGCGCGCAAGGAGGAGCTGCGCAAGCGGATGCGCGACTTCAAGGCGCTCCCGCCCGAGGAGCAGCAGCGCATCAAGGCGAACCTCACCCGCTGGCGGGCGCTGCCCAAGGAGGAGCGCGCCCGCATCCGCGAGAACCACCGCGCCTTCCAGAGCCTGTCGCCCGAGGAGAAGGCCCAGCTGCGGCAGCAGTTCCGCGAGTTCCGTCAGCTCAAGCCGGACCGGCAGGGCGAGCTGCGGCACCGGATGCGGGCCTACCTGCGCGCCCACCCGGAGCAGCGGCAGCAGATGCTGGAGAACATGCGGCGCTGGCGGCAGCTGTCGCCCGAACAGCGGCAACTCCTGCGCGAGCGGATGCGCGAGAGGCGCCGGCAGTGAGCCCTCGCGCGGCGTTCGCGCTGCTCGCGGTGCTCAGCCAGGCGGCGTTCGCGGAGCCGGACGCCGGCGTGCCCGTTCGCCCGGCGACCGAGGTGGACCGCGAGGTGGTGGAGAACCTCGAGCTTTTGGAGCACCTCGACGAGACCGCGGACCTGGAGCTGCTCATCGAGCTTTCCGGGGAGGACGAGGACTGATGCTACGCTTTCGGGCGTGGCGCTCCTTGTCAGGCGGTTGAGGATTACGGACTTCCCCGCGCTCGAAGCGATTGAGTCGAAGCACCCGCCGCGGCCAGAGGGCGTGGAGGGCTTTCGCCGGCTCATCGAAGTGACCCTCCAGGAAGAGCCGGAGGGCCTGATGATTGCCGAGAGCGAAGGCGCGGTGGCGGGCTGGGCGGTGGCGCGGCAGCGTGGACCGCACCCGTTCAGCGGCAGGCCCTACGGCCACATCCTCCACCTCTCCGTCGCGAAGGCGCATCAGCGCCGCGGCGTGGGCTCCCGGCTGCTGCGCGAGGCGGAGGCGTATCTGCGCTCCCGCGGCTGCGAGTCCATCCAGCTCTCCGTCCCCACCGCGCAACCTGAGGCTGCGGAGCTCTTCAAGCGCAGCGGCTTCAAGGTCGTAGCGTGGGAGCTGGAGCGCGTTTTTAGCAGCAAGGGCTGATACGCCCCTCCCCGGCCCTGGCCGGCCATTTCGTCGGAGGAACAGCTGTTCTCGCGCCGTCAGGCGCCACCCCCGCTCGCCTCGAGGAGGAGACCGGCCCTGGCCGGCCATTTCGTCGGAGGAACAGCTGTTCCCGCGCCGTCAGGCGCCACCCCCGCTCGCCTCGAGGAGGAGACCGGCCCTGGCCGGCCATTTCGTCGGAGGAACAGCTGTTCCCGCGCCGTCAGGCGCCACCCCCGCTCGCCTCGAGCGTTGC
>JBGART010000079.1:0-33509 GCA_044230055.1 Myxococcaceae bacterium
GAGGTGGCCCAAACCCACGCACGGCACTTTGCCGGTTTGCTTCGAGCAGAGCGAAGCGGCCCATGAGCCACGTTTCGGGAGCACTGCCGACGTCTCGACTATGCGCCTGACGGCGCAACGCTCGACGCGAACGGGGGCAACTTCGCGATGTGGCAGACCCCGTTGCGCCGTCAGGCGCATGGTCGAGAGGTGGCGCAAACCCACGCACGGCACTTTGCCGGTTTGTTTCGAGCAGAGCGAAGCGGCCCATGAGCCAAGTTTCGGGAGCACTGCCGACGTCTCGACTATGCGCCTGACGGCGCAACGCTCGACGCGAACGGGGGGATGGCTCGCCGCCAAAGCAAGTGCTCCGCCTCGAGCGGAACGCTGGGTCGCAACACGTGCTGCGGAGGGCCTTCGCCGTGCTCACGGGCGCGGCATGCTGCCAGCACGCGAGGCCCTCGTACCAGGGGGCCTTGCCGAGGTGGAATCACCTTGTTCCAGGCGAGGCGGGCCGCGCTTCGCAGTGAGGCCCCCGCTGGACATAGGCTGCCGCGCTTCAAAGGCCGGCACCCCACGCGCGTGCGTGGGAGAAATGTGGAAGCACCCGTGACTCGCTCTCTCTCCGTGTTCGTGGCGGCCTGCGCTGCCGCGCTGCTGGCGGGGTGTCCGCAGCCGCCCCCTCCCGCGTGCGAGGCCGGGTGTGGCGACGGCGGCAACCCTCCCAGCGACGCGAGCGTGGTGACACAACCGGACGCCGGCTCAAGCGACGACGCGGGGGCTTCCGATGCAGGCGCGGAGGATGCGGGCCCGGAGGATGCCGGCCGGCCCGACGCCGGTCCGCTCGATGGCGGCGGCGCTGACGGCGGCGGGCCTGGAGACGGCGGCGCGACCGACGGCGGCGGCGGGTGGCCCGCGCTAACGGACCCAGGCAACTGGCAGGTGGGCCCTCCCGCGCCCTGCGGCGTGAAGCCCACGCTGGGGACCTGCGGTGAGCTCAGCTCCTTCGAGGTGTCGGGCTGCAACTCCGCCTCGTTGGGGCAGGTCATCCCCGAGGGCATCTGGACCACGCACGTCGTCTACGACCGGGACGCGGGCGACGCGTTCACCGGCATGCTGACGCTGACGCGCGACGGCGGGCCGGAGTACTCCAACGGCCGGGCCATCACGCTCAAGCAGATGGACAGCACGCACTTCTTCCTGAGCGCGCACCCGGACGGCGGCGCCTATCGCTCCTACGTCGGCTGCCAGGCCACCGGCCCCAGCGCGGTGACGGGCTGCTACGCCCAGTGCCAGAACGGCCAGCAGGTGCTCGCCGGCGCGTTCGAGGCCTACCGCGTGGCGCGCATCCCCGGCGAGGGCGTGTCGAAGAACCTCACCTTCGTCTCCGAGTCCTATTTCAGCCCTGACGTCGTCCCCGTGGACCTCTACGTCACCAAGCAGCACGCGTACGTCGTGGCGCTGGGAGGCGGGCTGAAGGTCTACAACGTGAGCAACCCGGCCGCGCCGGTGCTGACCAAGACGGTCTTTCAAGGGAACGACAACTACTGGAACGGCGTCTGGGCGAAGGGCGACGCGCTCTATGTCGCGAGCGCGCGCAGCGGCGTCATCACCTTCGACATCACCAACCCCGGGCAGCCGGTGCTCCTCGGCGCGCAGCCCACCCCGCCGGTCAACGTGCACACGGTCTTCGTCCGAGGAGACCTGATGCTCGGCATCTCGCCGGGGCCGACGGGCGAGGTGTTGATCTACGACGTCACCAGCGAGAAGAACCCGCTCCTGCTGAGCCGGTTCGTCGCCCCGGGCGCCAACCCCGCGCTCGACAACTGGCCGCACGACGCCTTCATCTTCGAGGACCGGCTGTACGTGAACCACTGGGCGCTGGGCTACGTGGTGGCAGACCTCACCAAGCCCTCCAACGTGAAGCAACTGGGCAGCTACCGCTACCCCACCGCGACCAGCCACGCGAACGCCGTAGGCCGCTTCGCCGGGAGGCTCGTGGCCTTCGAGGGCGGCGAGGACTGGGGCGCGCACCTGCGCGTGCTGGACGTCACCGACCCCACGAAGATCACCTTAATCGGCGCGTTTCAGACGCGGCCGAGCGCGTCCATCCACAACATGGTGCTCATCGGCACGCGGCTCTACGTCGCGTACTACAGCGACGGGGTGCGGGTGCTGGACGTGGCGGACCCCAGTCATCCGGTGCAGGTCGGCTACTACAACACCTGGAACGAGACTGACCCGGAGCGGGGCCTCTCCTTCTACGAAGGCGCCATCGGCATGCGCGTCCCCGGAGACGGCTACGTGTACACGGTGGACAGCTCCCGCGGCCTCATCATCCTGAAGGAGCCTTGAAGCCGCGCCTCAGGGCTGGGCCAGGTGCTCCTGAAACGCGGTGGGGAGCAGGAAGACGAGCGTCACCGAGCCAAAGCGAATCCTGCAGCGGGGCTTGAGGGCCATCGGCTTGCCGGCGACGACGCGGATGCCGTCCACCCACGTCCCCAGCTTGCTCGCATCCACCACCTGCCACTTCCCGGCCGCGTCCTTGAGGAAGTACGCGTGGAAGCGGGAGATGCTGCGGGCGTCGATGGCGATGTCGTTGTTCGCCATGCGGCCCAACGTCACGCCTTGCGGAAACGCCTTCCCTGCGGCGGTCTTCTTCACCTCGAAGACTGCGGGGTCTTCGGCGGCCGGCAGGCGCGCGCCCTGCTGGGTGTAGAGCAGGTCCGCCTCTTCGTCCGCGGCCGGCGCCTCCCAGAGCAGGACAGGCGAGTCCGGCACCGGCCGTCTCGGCTCAGTGGACGTCGACCGTTTGTAGGAAGAGAGGGGCGTCCCAGCCATTCGCGGCTCAGCCTAGCAATCCGGGCGTGTAGGGAATCAGGCTCAAGGGACGGTAAACCTGTACCGACTCTCGGTTGCCCCTGCTGCAAAGCTGGAGATGCACTCACAGCTGGGGTTGGGGGTGCCCAGCGCCCGGACCGCGCCCACGGCAAAACCCATCACGCCGTACTCGAAATAGATGTGACGGACCGGAACTCCGCTCACCCGCAGGTCGATGGTGTTCGGCCCGCTGGACTCACAGCGCATCACGCCGCCGTCGTAATAGAAGGCCCAGATGGACGGCGCGAACTCCAGCACCTTGCGCTGCTGGCCCACTTTGAAGAGCCCCTTGAGCTGGTGCTCCAGCGCGAAGGCCGCGGACTGCTCGCCGAAGAGCCAGTAGGTCTTCGGGTCGCCCGCATAGAACGTCTGCACGATGCCGTCGGTGAGCCGGAGAAAGTCCGGGACGGGCAGGAGCGAGATGGGGAGGACGGGGCTCCGGAGAAACGGGACCGTGTCCTTCATCTTGTCCGCGAACGCGCGCCACCGCGCTTCGCCAAACTCCTTGAGGGCGAAGCCTTCACGCGAGAGGTACGCCACACCGCGGATTTGCACGCGCGGGATTCACAACAAGTCCATGCGACTTGGCAAGTTGAACCTCGCATTTTTTGTTTCAACCCACTGTTTGCCACTGCCCGCGCGGCGGACGTATAGCGTGCCGCCCTACCCTCCCGACGAGGAACCTCATGTCGCGTATTGTCGCCCTCTCGCTCGCCGTGACTGTGCTGGCGATGCTGGCTTGCAGCCAACCCGGACCGCAGGGCCCGTCCGGCCCCGCAGGACAGGAGGGACCGCAGGGGCTGGTGGGTCCCAAGGGAGATCCCGGCACCGACGGAGCCGTGGGGCCGGTGGGCGCCACCGGTCGCGCCGGACAGAGCGCGTTCTTCCCGGACGCCTACTTCGAAGAGGAGCTCACCCACTGGCAGCTGAAGGTGGGGACCCAGGGGACCGTGAGCGCATCCACCACCGCCATCGCCGGCGGCAAGGTGTTCAGCAACGCGGTGAACCAGCAGGCGTGGCTCTCCGCTGCGCGCCCCGTTCCGGTGAATCCGCAGCGGACCTATGAAGTGAAGGGTTCCTTCCGCCGCCCCGCGACGACCGGGTCCGCGGGCGGCATCTACCTGGCGGTCCTCCTGTTCGACGCCAACCGCGTGGCCATCACCGGCGACGGCCCATGGTGGTTCTACCCGTTCGCCAACGTGGCGCTCACGGACCAGGCCTGGCACACGTACAGCGGCCGGTTCGGCGTGGGCACCGCGCGCCCCATCCCGGATGAAGCCCGGTACATCAGCGTGGGCGCCATCCTGAACTACGACGGCACGGTCGCCGGCAACCGCATTTATGAAGTCGCCGGGCTGAACGTGCTCGAAGTGCCGCGCCTGTCGAGCGAGACGACCGACGACGGCGCGCTGGGCATTCAAGCCGGCACGGCGAACGCGCTCTACACCCCCTACCGAACCTTCGGACAGGGGACCTACCTCGTGGCTTTCTACAACTGCCTCAACGGCGCATCAGCACCGTACTTCGTGCAGATGACGGCGGAGGCGAACGCGGGGACCCTCGTCACGCAGACCGTCAACCGCGACTACAGCCAGATGTACGCCTACAGCCAGGTCCCGTTCGTGATGAAGGTCAGCTCGCCCACGGCCAACGTCCGCTTCAAGGTCTGGAACCCTTCCGACGCGAACAAGACGCTCTCGCACACCGGAGCGCTGTGCTCATCCTTCAGCTGGAGTCAGATCGGGCTCTGAGCTGCGGTGGCGCAGGTAGAGGCCGGAGTAGTGCGTGAGCGACAGCTCCGGCCGGAAGGGGATGTGGCAGGAGTGGATGCGGTCGTTCCACGCGTCCAGCACGCGGTAGCCGAGCGCCTCGTAGCCCTTGATGAACTCGGCGCGGTTGAAGACGTATTGCGGGACGAACGACGCGCCGGCGTTCTGGAGCGTGACGAACGTGCTTCCACCGTGAAGCGGGAGCTTGTTCAGAATCAGGTGAGGCGGCAGCCGCTTGTACTTGCGGAGCGCGCCGAGCAGCCCCGGCTCCGGTAGGTAGTGGAGCGAACCCGCCGCGAGCAGCACCTCCGCGCCGTCGCCGTCTTCGAACTGGCTGCTGAAGGAGAGGTCCTTCCGGCCGCGCTCCGCGGCCAGCTGCTCGCCGCGCCGGGCAATCTCCGGGACCTCCATCACCTGCCAGGACAGCCCGGCCGGATAGCGCAGGAAGCGCTCGTACGCGTAGCACTGCTCGCCCACGTGGCCGCCCACGTCGAAGAGGCGCAGGTCCGGGCGCAGCAGGGACCTCAGCCAGAACAGCACCGGGTAGTCGTAGTCGAAGATGCGATCGAACCGGTCGCCGTACTTCTCTGCGAACTGCGGCGAGTCGAACCCGAAGGGCTTGGACGCCGGCGCTGCGCGCTGCGCCTCCTGGAAGGAGGCGAACACGCCGAGGAAAGAGCCGTAGAGACCGTTGAACTGCTTCTCGTACCGGCGCTCGCGCCACCTTCGGATGGCCGGCACGCGGTTGAGATAGGTGCTCACCTTCCGCGCCGCGCCGCCCAGCTGCTTGAACCCATCGAACTTCAGCGCTGCCTGGCTCTCTTCCATGCATGCCTCCGTTGATATGTGCCGATGTGGTCTCAGGTCGCAGCCGCCGCGTCAACGGTGAAGCGACCTTCTCAGTCGCTGCGCGCGCGAGAGCCAAAAAGGAGACAGCGCCGCCGCGCAATGTACGAAGCGCTTCGTTGACATCTACGAATTGATTCGTATGATGCCGGCCCATGGACAAGCCACTACCGACCGACGCGGAGCTGACCATCCTCACAGTGCTGTGGAAGCGCCAGGCGGCGACGGTCCGCGAGGTGCATGGCGAGCTGAGCGAGACGGCGCAGACCGGGTACACCACCGTCCTCAAGACGATGCAGATCATGACCGAGAAGGGTCTGGTCGTCCGCGATGAGTCTGCGCGCAGTCACCTCTATCGCCCCGCAGTGAAGGAAGAGTCGACCCAGAAGCGGCTGGTGGGGCGGCTCATCGAAAAGGCGTTCGCCGGCTCCTCCGTGCAGCTGGCCATGCGAGCGCTCTCCACCTCGCCCGCCACGCGCGAGGAGCTGGAGGAGATTCGCGCGTTCCTGGACGGGCTGGCGGCCCAGGAGAAACGCCGATGAGCCCCCGCGCGGTGGAGCTCATCGCCTGGGCGCTGGCGCACTCGCTCTGGCAGGCGACGGCGGCCGCGGCACTCTTCGCGCTGGTCGACGCGCTCGCGCCCGTCCGGAAGGCCCGCCTGCGCTACGCGGCGGGGCTGCTCACGCTCTGCGCCCAGCTCGCGGCGCCGGTCCTCACGCTCCTGGTGCTCGCCCGGACCGCGGCGCCGCCGCCGTCCGTGCTCGGTCCAAGCGCGGGCGGGGGTGACGGCTTGCGCGTGGCGTACTGGACGGCTTCGGTCTGGGCGCTGGGCGCGGCGATGATGGGGCTGCGCCTGCTGCTGGGCGTGGCGGGCGCGCGGCGGCTCATCCTGCGGGCGGAGCCGCTCCCCACGGCCTGGACCGCCCAGCTTGAAGCGCTCTGCGAGCGGCTGCGCGTCCGGCGGAAGGTGCGGTGGTTGGCGAGCCGCTTCTTGGACGTCCCGCTGACCGTGGGCAGCCTGCGCCCGGTGGTCCTCATCCCGCTGAGCGCGCTGACCGGGATGCCGCCGCAGACGCTGGAGCTCCTGGCGACGCACGAGCTGCTCCACGTCCGGCGCTTCGACTATCTCTTCAACCTGCTGCAGTCGGCCATCGAGGTGGTGCTGTTCTTCCATCCCGCGGTCTGGTGGGTCTCCCGCTGCGTGCGCGCCGAGCGGGAGGCGTGCTGCGACGACGGCGTGGTGCGGGCCGGAGCGGACCCGCTCGCCTACGCCCGCGCGCTGGCCACGCTGGAGCAGCAGCGGCGCGCAGAGCTGGTTCTGTCTTCCAACGGAGGTGCCTTGATGTGGCGGATACAGCGGTTGATGCAGAGTGGCGCTGGACGGCAGTCCTACGTGTCTTCCTGGGGCGTCCTGGCGGCGCTGGTGGGCCTGGCGTCGGCGGGGCTGGTGCTCGCCGCCGCGCCGTCAGCCCGGCTGAGCAGCCGGTGGCTGCCGCCGGCGCTGGAGCCGTACCGCGGCGCCATTGAGGCCGCGGCTGCGCGGCACCAGGTGGATGCGGACCTCCTCGCGGTGATGGTGCTCGCCGAATCCGCCGCCGATGCGCGGGCCAAGAGCCCCTACGGCGCGCGCGGGCTGATGCAGCTGATGCCGAAGACCGCCGAGCGGGTGGCAGCGGCGCGCCAGCTCCCGTTCTCCGTGGCGCAGCTGGAGGACCCCGCCTTCAACGTGGACCTGGGCGCGGCGTACCTCGCGCAGCAGCTGAGCCGCTTCGAGCGCGCGGCGGACCCTACGGCCCTGGCCGTGGCCGCCTACAACGCCGGGCCTGAACGGGCGCAGGCCTGGTCGGAAGGGCGTGAACCTCTCTCGACGGAGACGGACCGCTACCAGCAGCTCGTCCTGGGCATGTGGCGCGAGCGCGGCGGCGAGCGCTCCAGCGCCTATGAGGCCTGGCGCGAGCGCCAGCGGACCAAGGCCGCGGACCGCGCGGTCGCGCCGGTGGCGGTCAGCAAGGTGACCCTCCCGTTCGGCACGCAGCCCAACCCCTTCGACGGCAAGCCGTACGCCCACTCCGGCGTGGACATTGCCGCGCCCACCGGAACCTCGGTGCTCGCGCCGCTGGATGGCGTCGTCGAGGAGGTGTCCTCGGACGCGGAGCGCGGAACTGTCGTGGTCCTCTCGCACGGCGGCGGGTTCAAGACGCGCTACCACCACCTCGGCGGCGTGCAGGTGCGGGCGGAGCAGCCGGTGCGCAAGGGAGAGGCCTTCGCCACGGTGGGCGCCACCGGCAAGGTGACCGGCCCGCACGTCCACTTCGAGGTGTTGGACCTCGGCCAAGCCTTTGACCCGGCACCGTTCCTTCGCTGAGCCAGGTCTCAAGGCGCGGGAAAGCGCAACTCCTGGGCGGCCTGAGCCGATGACTTAAAACGATGTCAGGCGTGGCCCCTGTCTCCAGCTATAGCTACCGACCCGTCCGGGACTACTCCGGGGTGGAAGCCCTCCCCCCGGTGGAGCCGGCGGATCCGGTCTTCAGCGCCACGGACCGCCAGGCGCGCTGGGCGAACGCGGATTCCTTCGAGGGCGACGCGACGTCCTACGCGCTGCTTGGCACCCAGTCCGCCAGTGAGCAGGCCGCTGCGCATTCGGAGCTCGCTGGCGCGCTCGCGGGTCGCCAGCGGGACATCTTCGAAGTCTTCGACCAGAACATGCGCTGAAGTGCTCGGCGCTGAACGGTTGAATTGACCCGCGCTCCGAGCGCGCTGCGTCATCACTTCGCGTGCGCAATCTGCCTGGACTGCTCACCCTCCTCGTTTACTGTCCGCGCCCGTGCTGACTCGGCGAGAGCTTCCAGGCGTTGCACTGACGGGGTTCCTTGGCCTCTGCGCGCTGGGGCTTGGAAAGCTGCTCGCGGGCGCGGGCGCGGGACTCTGGCTTTCAGACATGATTGTGGCCATCGCGCTCGGCGCGCTGGTGGTCAACACGCCGGCGCGGCGTTGGCTTCAGCTGTCCGGCAGCACCGAGCGCGACTCGGATGTCTTCGAGCCGGGCCTTCGCTTCACCGGAAAGTGGCTGCTGCGCGCGGCCATCATCCTGATGGGGCTCAAGTTCGAGCTGCGCGTCTTTCAGTCGCATGACCTGTGGTTCGCCGCGGCGGTCATCGTCTTCAGCGTGCCGACCGCGTACCTGGTGGCGCAGTTCTTCGCCACGCGCCTTGGACTGCGGCGCGAGCTGGGGGACCTCATCAGCATCGGCGTGATGATCTGCGGCGCCTCCGCCATCAACGCGCTGGCGCCGGTGGTGGGCGCCCGGCGGCGCGAGCAGGGGCTGGCCATCACGGCCGTGTTCCTCTTCAGCGTGGGCGCGCTGCTGGTGTTTCACCCCATCGGGGTGTGGCTGGAGCTGACCGACACCACCGCGGGCCTCTGGAGCGGGCTCGCCATCAATGACCTGGCCGGCTCAGTGGCGGTGGGCACGCAGTTCTCCGGCGACGCAGCGCTGCTCGCGGCCGCGGCCAAGTCTCTGCGCGTGGCGTTGCTGGGGCCGTGCCTGCTCGTCTTCGCGCTCCTGCAGCGCCGGCGCGGGGCTGTCGACGGGACCGGCGCAAGCGTGAGCCTGAAGGAGCACCTGCCGCGCTTCGTCCTGGGCTACCTCGCGCTGTTCCTGGTGCGCTTCGCCGGAGACGCGCTCTTCGGCGCCGCGCCGGGCTGGCTCACGGTGCTCGCGGTGAACGACACCGTGGTCAAGGTGCTGATGCTGACGGTGAGCGCAGGCATCGGGCTGGCCATCGACGGCCGGAGCTTGCTCGCGGTGGGCTGGCGCGCGGTCATTGCGGGCGGCGCGGCGTCGGTCAGCACCGCGGTGGTGTGCCTTGGAATGATCTCCTCCTTCGCAGAGGACGCGCAGCTGGGTGCCTTCGCGTTCGGCTCCGTCGCGGTCGCCGGCGCTGGCGTGCTTTACGCCGTGGGGCGGCAGCTGGAGCCGGAGTCGCTGCGCCTGGAGCGGCTGCTCCAGTCGGGCGGGGCGCTGACGCTGCGCGAAGCGGTGGACCTGCTCGATTTGAGAGATGCGGCGGGAGAGGTCACCCCGCAGCTGAGCGAACAGGTGGTGAGGCAGCTCCACCCCGCCATCGGCGAGCTTCAGCCCTTGCGCGAGGCGGAGGTGGTGCCCGGCACGCGGTACCGACGCCTCCCCTTCTGGGTGAGCAAGAAGGGCGACGCCGAGCTCGTCGCCATCCTCTGGCTGCCGGGCGTGGCCACGCACATTCATTCGCACGACGCGGTCGGGCTGGGGAAGACGGTCGAAGGCGGAGTGGAGGTGCTCAACTTCAAGCGCGCCGGGAACCTGCTCACGCTCTCCGAGCGCTCCCGGATTGCCCCGGGCGAGCTGGTGCGGGTGGACAGCACCCGCGCCGTGCACATGGTCCGCAATGCGCTGTTCCGGGATGCGATTGATTTGCACTTCTATCGCGCGGTCCCCGGCGCGGTGGCCGAGCGGTTTGATCCCACCAGCGCGGTGAAGCTGGATGAGCTGAGGGTGGGAGAGCAGGTGGAGGTCGCGGTGACGCTGGATCTCCATCCCGCTCCCGCGAGGGTCAGGGTGCCGCGGGCGAGGCTGACGGCTGCGGCCAGCTCCGGGTGAAGAGGCCGGGACGAGGTGTCGGAAAGCCGTGTCTCCGCGCTCGTTCTCCGCCTCAGCCATGAGCTTTACGCCCGCGCCGACCTGCGTCGCCTAGAGAGCACCAGCAGCAGCCCCAGCGAACCGAACACCAGCGGAGACCCGCCCGACGAGCCGCACCCGCAGCCCGTCTGCCGCACCGTCTGGTCCGGCAGCAGGAACCCACGCGTGCTCACCGTGCTGGCATTGCCCGCAGCATCCATCGCGCGCGCTCCGGCGACATGCGCGCCAGGCAGCAGCGCCTGATCCGCGGTGAGCGTGTAGCTCCACGCCCCGTCGTCATCCGCCGTGACGGTGCCCACCAGGCCCTCATCCAGGAACACCTCCACGGCAGCGCGAGCCTCCGCGGTGCCGCGCACGGTGGGCCGGTTGGTAGCGAGCTCCTCGCTGGTGGCCGGCGCCAACACCTCCGGAGGCGCGGGCGCCAGCGTGTCCACCGTCCACGCATGCTGAGCAGGAGACGCATCCACATTCCCCGCAGCGTCCTTCGCGCGGACGCGCAGCCGGTGCGCTCCCTCCCTCAACCCGCTGAACGTCGTGAGACACGCGACGAACGCGCCGTCATCCAGCTCGCACTCGAACGTCGCGCCGCTCTCGTTGGACGCATACACGAACGTCGCCGTGGCGCTGTTGGAGATGGCGCCGGGCGCGCTGGTGATGGAGGTCTCCGGCGCAGTCAGGTCCACGGTGAACGACTGCTCGGCGCCGCGGGCCCCGCTGTTGGCCAGGGAGTCAATCGCCCGGGCGGAGACCGTGTGGGCCCCTTCGGAGAGCGTGCTGGAGGGCGTGAAGCGCCAGCCGCCGAACGCGTCCGCCGACGTGGTGCCCACCCGGACCGTGTCCACGAACACCTCCACGGTCGAGGCCGCTTCCGCGGAGCCGACGATGGCCACCGCCGCGGTGGAGATGGAGGCGCCCGAAGCCGGCGTGACGATGACCGGAGCGTCCGGGGGCGTGGCGTCCAGCGTCCAGTTGAATGCCGCGGGAGACGGGTCCGCGTTGCCGGCCGCATCCACCGCGCGCACCTGGAACAGGTGGTCCCCATCGGAGAGCCCGGTGTACGTGCGGGGGCTCAAGCAGGCGGCGAAGCCTCCCGCATCCAGCGCGCACTCGAAGCTGGAGCCGGGCTCATTGGAGGAGAAGAGGAACTGCGCCACCCGGGTGTTGGAGGGGTTCTGCGGGCCAGAGGCCAGCGTCGTCTCCGGCGGCACGTCGTCGACCGAGAAGGTGCGCGTGGGCGAGAGCGGGCCCTGATTCCCGGCGCCGTCCGTCGCTCGCGCGGCCACGGTGTGCGAGCCCGCCACCAGCGTCGGCGAAGGGAACGTCCACGCGCCCGCAGAGTTCGCGGTGACCGTCCCGGCCACCACGCCATCCAGCACCACCTCGATGGTGGCCAGCGGTTCCGTGGTGCCGGAGACGTTGGGCCGCGGCCCGACGACGGCGCCGAACGGCGGCGAAAGCAGCACCGGCGCCGCGGGGGGCAGCGTGTCCACCGTCCAGTTGCGCTGCGCGGGCGTGGCGTCCCGGTTGCCGGCGATGTCCACCGCGCGGACGCGGAACGCGTAGTTTCCGTCCACCAGCCCGCTGAGGCTGACCGGTGAAGTGCAGAGGGTGAAGCCGGAGCCGTCCAGGCTGCACTCGAAGGTGCCGGCTTCGTTCGAGGAGAACGTCAGCGTCGCGCTGGTGATGGGCGTGAGCGGCGGCGGCCCGGTGTCGACCGTCGTCTGCGGCGCGGTGGCGTCCGTGGAGAAGGCCACGGTCGGACTGGAGGGTGACGCGTTGCCCGCGGCGTCCAGCGCGGCGGCGACGGCGCTGTGCGCGCCATCCGTAAGCGCCTGCGCCCCGGTCAGCGTGTACGTCCACGCTCCAGTGGCCTCCGCGAGAACTGTCCCCACCAGCAGGCTGTCCACGCGCACCGCAACGTTCACGCCGGGCTCCGCGGTGCCGGACACGGTGGGCGTCGCCGTCGCCAGCAGCGAGCCGGCGACAGGCAGAAGAATCACGGGCGCGGCGGGCGGAACGGTGTCCACGACAAACGACCGCAGCGGGCTCTTCGCGCTGCGCAGGCTTAAGATCTCCGTCGCCGCCTGAAGCTGGTGCGTGCCTTCCGTCAGGTCGCTCGTGGGCGTGAAGCTGAAGCTGCCCGCGCCGGTCGCGAGGCGGGTGAGCTCGAAGCCGTCGAGGTACAGAATCACCGTGGCATTCGCGTCCGCGGTCCCGGCGATGGGAGGACGGACGAGGGCGAGGTGGGCGCCGTTGGCGGGCGTGGTGAGCGCGGGGACCTGCGGGACGCGCAGCGCGCCGGCGGGCGTGGTGAGGGAGCCCACCGCGGACGGGTCCGTCGCGGAGGTGGGCCCTGCGCCGTACGGCAGCCCGCCCTCGGCGAGCATGGCGCTCTGCGTGCCGCCGATGCCGGAGAGCACCGCCGGGGTACAGGTCAGGCTCGCCGCCTGCACGAGGATTCGCCCGCCCGCGCCGCCGCCGCCCGGGCCGTGGTACGCGGTCTGGATGCTGCCGCCGCCGCCGCCGCTGGCGGTGAGCCCGCCGCAGACGAGGGGACCCGCCAGGCGCAGGTAGATGCTCCCGCCCGCGCCGCCGCCGCCCGCGCCGTCGTTGGTGTTGCCGCCGTCCGGGTTGCCGGTGTTCGCGGCGTTCTCTCCATTGGCGCTGATGGAACCATTGCCAGTGAACGCCTGCGCGCGGATGAAGATGGCGCCACCGCCGTTGCCGCCGGATGTGCCCGCGTCGTCGTTGCCCTGCCCCGCGCCGCCGCCGCCGCCAAAGGTGAGGTGGTCAAAGAGCGAATACGTCACCACCGCGCCGCCCAACCCGCCCGCGTCCCGCGAGCCATCGCCCAGCCACGTCCGCCCACCCGGTCCGCCGCGGCCACCGTGCCCGCCGCCGCCACCGCCGCCGTTGTGGCACATGCCGCCGCCTGCGCCGTTGGCGACATTGCCCATGCCGGTCTCCGACGGGCCGTAGCGGGTGCTGGCCACGCCCTCGCCCTTCTGCGCGCCGCCCGCGTTCTCCGCCTGGTCCAGGTCAGCGCACCCGTAGCCGGAAGTGGCCTGGTTCACGAACAGCCCACCGCGGAACCCGGCGCCGCTGGCGCGGATGGCGCCGGCGTTCGTCACCGTCCCGGTCGCGAGGAAGGCCACCACGCCGCCCTTGGCGCCGTCCCAGGGCGACGGAACGATGGAGGCCGCAGCCGCCACGCTCACCGTCGTGTACTCGGGGACGCGGAGGACCTGCGTCACGCTGGCCGCGTAGCCGTGCACCAGCGGCGCGGCCAGGGAGAGGGTGTCCGCGCTCACCGCCGAGAGGCGGGCCAGCTCCCACCGCCCCACGGGGTCCACTGACAAGTCGAACGGTCCCGCCAGACCCGACGCCGGCGGCGGCACCAGCCCCGTCGTCTGCAGCACCATCACGAGGTCTCCCGCCGCGAAGCCGGCGGTGCCCACCACGGGGAGCGCGGCGTCCCCCGCCAACCGCGGGGCGGTGAGCGAGGTGTACGCGTTCACCACGGTGTCGGCGGCGGTGACGCTCAGCGGGCCGTCCCGCCCAGAGCCGAGCCCGAAGGCGTCCGGCTCTGCGCGCGCGACACAGGGAACAAGCGCCAATAACAACGCGCTCGACAAACCAAAACAGGAACACAACCAAGAACGAGAGCGCTTCATCGTGTGACGGTGGAGCCTATGCCACACCGAGGGACCCGCGCCCCTGGGGGCCCCTGCGGGGCTACCTCCGCGTGACAAAGGCTTAAGCACGCTGCGTCGCAGGGTCAGGATTGACACCCGTCAATATCGACTGCGACATCGCTTTCCAAAGGTGTGTGGCATCCACACGCCAGCGTCTGTTCTGACACCGCAACATCTCAAGGGGTTGTGTCGCCGCAAGGCCTGGCACGCAACGAGCAGCCTCCCCGCTGCGAGAACTCAAGAGGAGCGTCATGGTTTTCATGCTTGTCGGAGTGGTGGTGGGTCTTGGGATGCGCGCCTTCTCGCGCGGCTGGTCCCAGGCCTCCTGGCCCACGACGCTGGCGACCCTGGGCGTGGCGGCGGTGGGGGCCCTCCTCGGCGCGATGTTCGCTTCGGCCCTCCCCTTCGACGTCGACTTCCTCTCCGTCCACTCCGTCACGCTGGCTGGGGCGGGCGTGGGAGCGTTCGCGTTACTGGCGATGCTGGGCGCGCCGCACGCGCCAGAGCCCACGCCGGCGGTGCGCCGGACCAACCCGCAGCTGCGCGCGCCTTAGCCGTCCGCCTGGGGTGCCTGGGAGCCGGCAAACGCCGGAACTCCCATGGGTTCCGAGTGTGCAGGCATTTGCACACCGGCCGACAAACTCACTGCTTGGAACCTGCCAATCGGCATTCTATGAAGCGCCCCACTCAAGGGGCCAATGTCCAATCGAGCACGAAGACAGCAGGGGCTCTCCCCCGGCGCGCGTCCAGGCTCCCTGGGCCGCCATGGTTGACGTCCCTGGCGTCCTTGGGGCCACGGCCCTCCTGGGGTTCGCGTCCGCAGGGTTGATCTTCGCCCTGTACGCCCTGCACTCCGTCGAGGTGTTCATCCGAGCCCGGCTGCGCCCCCCGCTGCCGCCCTCCCCGCCTGCGCCGGCCGGCGCAGACGCCCCGTTCGTGACCGTCCAGCTGGTGGTCTGCAACGAGCGAGACCTGGTGGAGCACGCGGTGCTCTCAGTGCTCGAGCTCGACTACCCGAGGGACCGGCTGGAGCTGCAGATCTGCGACGACTCGACCGACCCGGCGACCATCGCGCTCTGCACGCGGATGACCGACGTGGCGAACGAGCGCGGGCTGCAGACCGTCCGCTGCGTGCGCGAGGGCCGCGAGGGCTTCAAAGCGGGCAACCTCAACTCGGCGACGGCGACGGCGCGAGGCGAATTGCTCGCGCTGCTGGACACGGACGCCCGGGTGCCGGCCGACTTCCTGCTCCGCCTGGTGCCGGCGTTCGCCAAGGATCCGAAGCTGGCCGCCGCGCAGGCCCACTTCACGCACCGGAACAGCGCGCAGAACGCCCTGACCGAGTCCATGCAGGCGTCCTACGACTACCACTTCGAAGTGGAGCAGCCGACGCGGACGCGTTGGGACCTCTGGATGGAGTTCAACGGCTCCTGCGGCCTGTGGCGCAAGGCGGCCCTGCTGAAGATGGGCGGCTGGCCGGTGGGGACGGGCACTGAGGACGTCTACCTGAGCTTCCGCGCGCAGGCCGAGGGCTGGCGCATCGCCTTCTTCGACGACCTCACCTGCGACGCGCTGCTCACGCCCCGGGCGGACAGCTTCCTGCGCCAGCAGACGCGCTGGGCGCTCAGCTGCGGCTTCATCCTGCGCAGCCTCTTCTGGAAGATGCTGACCTCGCCCGCGCGGCTGGCGGCGCGCAAGCACGGCCTGTTTCACCTGGGCGGCTACCTGATGCAGGTGGCGATGGTTCTGGCGCTCCTCACCTCTGCCCCTGCGCTGGCGTTCCTCTGGCAGCACCCGTCCTGGCAATGGGTGGGCGCGGCGTGCGGCCTGGCTTACCCGGCGCTCTCGGTGGCCAGCGGGCTGGTGATGGGCGAAGCGCAGCGCCGGGCGAAGGGCCCTCGCGGCCAGAGCGGACGCAAGCAGCTCTTGCTGGCGCTGGTGATGACGGGCTTGGCGCCGGTGATTGGCGCCAGCTTTGTGCTCGGCCTGTTCGGCGTGCGAATCCGGGCCTGGGGCGCGTCGCATGGCAGCGCGGCGCGGGGCCAGCTGCTCGGTTGGACGTGGACCACGCTGTGCGGTGCGGCCGGCGTGGCTGGGCTGGTCGTCGCGGTGGCGACGCAGCAGTGGCTGGCCGCCCTGCCGCTGGTGATGGTCCTGCCCGGCGTGTTTTTTGTTCTCACCTCGCCCTTGTGGGCGCGCAGCATGGAGAGGAGGTCCCCATGGTCGAGCGAAGCCGCTTCCCGGTAAGTGTTGTCCTGCGGAACACCGTGAAGGTTCTCAAGCACCCCCAGTACGCGTGGGCCATTTCAGCCCTTCAGGTGGAGAAGGAGCTGTTCAATTACCTGTACCCGGACCGGGCGCAGGGCGTGGCCAACAAGATCCGCCAGGTCGGTTTCCGGATCACCGACGTCTGCAACCTGCGCTGCCACACCTGCGGCCAGTGGGGCGACAACGGGTATCTGCTCCACGAGAACATGAAGACGCTGCGCGGCCGCGAGGTGCCAGCGGCGCGCTACAAAGAGTTGCTCCACGACCTGAAGAAGAACGGCCACGCGCCGGTGCTCTACTTCTGGGGCGGCGAGCCCATGCTTTACTCGGGCTTGATGGACGTGATGGAGGAAGGCGCGCGCCTGGGCATGCCGCCGACCATCGCCACCAACGCCAGCCGGGTCCCGGAGAACGTGGACCGGATGATCGACTTCAAGATGTTCCTGGTGCAGATCTCCGTCGACGGCTCCACCGCGGAGATCCACAACGCCGCGCGGCCTGCCATGAACGCCGGCCTGGACAACTTCAAGACGGTCACCAAGTCCTTCGAAGACCTCTACGAGAAGCGGCGGATGAAGGGCGTGGGCCTGCCCCTCGTCGCCAGCCTCACCACGCTCTCGCGCGAGAACGTCACCGACCTGGTGAACATCTACGAGCGGTTCAAGAAGTACACGGACCTGCAGATTTTCTACCTGGCGTGGTGGATTGACGCGAAGAACGCCATGGCGCACACGGCGGACTTCGAGCGCCGCTTCGGGACGCCGGCCAAGCTGCCGTTCGGCTGGGTCGGCGACTGGAAGCAGATGGACTACAAGCTGCTGAGCCGGGAGCTGAAGGAGCTGCAGCGCCGCTCCCGCGCCGACGGCCTGGCCGGCGTGCACATCATGCCGAGCATCGTCGAACCGGAGGCGCTGGAGCGGTACTACACCCAGCACAACGACACCTTCGGCTTCGACCAGTGCGTCTCCATCTTCCAGACGCCGGAGATTGACAGCGACGGTTCGCTCTCCCCCTGCCGCGACTACCACGACTACATCGTCGGCAACGTGAAGGAGCAGACGCTGACGGAGCTGTGGAACTCGCCCCGCTACGTCGCGTTCCGGCAGAGCGTGCAGAAGGACGGCATCATGCCCGTCTGCACGCGCTGCTGCGGACTGATGGGCTACTAGCCGCTTCAGGCCACCGGCACCGGCGTTCGTCCCGTCGGTGCCGTGTGGCGCGGCTCCTTGGCCCAGCTGCGCACCTTGAAGGCCAGGCCGACCAGCAGCCCGCCGTAGACGACCGCGAAGGCGCCAATCCAGAGCGCCACCGCCAGGGCGCCTGCGCGCGGGAAGAACACCAGCGCCAGGCCGAAGGCCACGGACAGCAGGCCTGCCAGGCCCAGCATCCACTCCCCGCGGATGACCTTGCGCAGCCGGATGGCGGTGGCGATTTCGCTCATGCCGACGAAGATGGCGCGCAGGGCGATGAGGATGAGCAGCGCCATCGCCCCGATGGTCGGCCGGAAGAGCGTGATGACGCCGGCGGCCACACCCGCGACGCCGCCAAAGGCCAACGCCCCCCAGGGCTCCCCCTCCCGTCCCTTGCGCACCGCCATCGCCAGGTCGAAGACGCCGTCCGCGAGCGCGTAGACGCCAAAGGCGAGGACCAGCACCAGCAGGGTCAACCCTGGGGTGAAGAACGTGAGAACGCCAAATGCGATCGCAGCCAGGCCGCGAAGCGCGAGAATCCACCAGCGATGACCGAGCGTGTGCACCATGTTGCCTCCTGCAGCCAATCTCTCGTGTCGAATGCTGAGCGACAACCTCGACTGAAGGACGAGGCCTGCCGCCGTAGGACGGACGATTAGGCCAGGCCCGGTGCCAATGGCTCGCCGCGGGCCGGCCGCTACTCTGGCGGCTCGCGCGACTCCCGCGCGCCAACTCCTTCGAGGTCCTCCCATGCCCGAGCACAAGCAGAGCGCGTCGCAGTCGTCGTCACAGAACGCTGGCCAGGTCGCAAGGGGGCCGAGCGCGACCAACCGGGCAGTCGGGCCCAGCGCGGAGAGCTACTTCCGCGTGGAGCGAGGGAGCTCACCGCTCGCCCTGGTCCGCCGGCTCAACGAGGGCGCGCAACGCCGGGTGGAGGCGCTGCTGCAACGGCGTGGCGCGGGAGGGACTGTCGAACGGCTGCTGCGCGGGGTGCTCTCGGCTGCGTCCCAGGCGCTGTTTGATCCCCGGGTGGACGTGTTGGAGCACGAGGGGCAGCTGGTGGTGCGCGCCACGCTGCCCGGCGTGGATCTGGAGGACGTGCAGGTGGAGCTGCGCGAGACCCAGCTCATCATCTCCGGCGAGCGGCGCGAACGGAGCCACGGTCGGTTCCAGCGCGCAGTGACGCTCCCCAAGGGCGCCAGCCTGGAGAGCGCGGAGGCCGTGTTCCGCGACGGCCTGCTGGAGATCTCCTTTGACCTCCCGCAGGAGCGACCGTCGCGGAAGCTTCACATCCGCACGACCGAGCCGAACGGCCACGGCAGCCATCCGCTGGCGTAGCCCCCGCCGCTCGCGTCGAGCGTTGCGCCATCACCCCCGGTGTCAGGCGCCTCCCCCGCTCGCCTCGAGGGGGAAACCGGCCCTGGCCGGCCATTTCGGCGGAGGAACAGCTGTTCTCAGTCAGGCGCCTCCCCCGCTCGCCTCGAGCGTTGCGCCGTCAGGCGCATAGTCGAGAGGTGGCGCAAACCCACGCACTGCACTTTGCCGGTGTGTTTCGAGCAGAGCGAAGCGGCCCATGAGCCAAGTTTCGGGAGCACTGCCGACGTCTCGACTATGCGCCTGACGGCGCAACGCTCGACGCGAACGGGGGGCGTCGCCGCGATGTTGTTGAGCTCAGGGCTCCGTCCGTTGCCGCTTGACCTTCACCTTCACGCGCTCGCCGTTCTCCGTCTGCTCGATGTCCACATCCACCTCCGCGCCCTCCCCCTCCGCGCTTCGCAGCTGTTGCAGCAGCTGCGCCTTGGCCGCCTGAAGCTCAGCCGGTGTGGCTGAGCGCCGGAGCACCACGCGGCCAAACTTTCCGAGGACCGTGTCTCGCACGCGGCCCCGCAGCGGGACCAGCTGCACCTGCGTGGCGGCGAGGCCGGGGAGCTGGCGGACGCGCGCCTGAGCGTCGGCGAGGGAGCCGCGCGGCGGCCCCCACACGGTGACGAGCAGCTCCGCCGGCCCGTCCGCGCGCCGTTTGATTCGCACGCCGACTTCAGAGGAAGGGCGCTCGCCTGGCCCGGCCAGCGCCTGTGAGACCGCGTGCCCGAGCGCCTCCACGTCCTCCGGCGGCGCGGACAGCGCCAGGCGGACCTCCAACCCCACGTCGAGGAGGACCTCGGCCGGTGCCTGTGTGGCCGTGATGAGGGACGCGGCGACCGCCAGCGGGACGGCGTAGCGCAGCCAGGAGGCGCGGCGCGGCGCAGGCGCCTGGCTGCGCGCGTCGTACGCCGCCAACATCCGCTCCTCCAGCCGGGCGCGGTGGGCCTCGTCGATGGGGACCCGCGGCGCGTCGAGCGCTCGCTTGAGCTTGTCGCTCGTCATGGGCAAGTACCTGCGGGTGGACTCGCGCGCGCTGTGTCATCGGGAAGCTCGGCTCGCTGCCAGCTCCGCGCACCTGGGCTCGCGGGCGCTGTGTCATCGGGAGGCGCCCCGACAGATGCGACCCACCCTCCGCTCCACACTGCTCCACAAGGCGCTGGTGCGGTGTCGCCGGGCAGAACCTCGGCCGCGCGCTGCCATGGGCGAACAGTCATCGGGCATCACTCCTGCGGGCGCGTCGCCCGTCCACGTCTTCCGCAATTGCTCCACCGGGCGCCTCGTCCTGCCACGTCTTGCGCAACTGGCGGACCGCGCGGGAGACGCGCTGGCGCACCGTCGCTTCGCTCGTACCCAGCACCTGGGAGATCTCCGCGTACCCCAGCTCCTCCACGAAGCGCAGGCGCAGCAGCTCCTGTGCGTCCTCGGGCAGCTCGGCCACTCTCGCCCGCAGCGCGGCGAGCTCCTCGTCGCGCTCTACGGCATCCTGCTGCGTCGGCGCGCGAAGCTCTGGCACCGGCGCGCCCTGCTCCGCCACGGCTCGGGCGCGCGCCCGGTCGATGAGGAGGTTTCGCGCGGCGCAGAGCGCGAACCCCAGCACCCGGCCGCGGCTCGAATCCAGCTGGGCCAGCGAGGCGACCAGCTGAAGGAAGACCTGTGCCACGACATCCTCGGCGTCCGCGGCGCTCGCCGTACGACGGCGGACGAACTGCGAGACCGGCCCGTAGAGCGCCCGGTAGAGCTGCCGGAACGCTTCGCGGTCCCCTCGCTGGCTGCGGGTGAGCAGCCGGGCGAGGCGCGCGTCGCGCAGGAACGTGAGCGGATCCCGCATGGGTCGGCCGTGGCGGAGGCGGCGCCACGCTACTGCGTCTTCACCACCCGCTTCTTGATGATCCGCTTCACCTTCCCGTCCGGCGTCGTCTCCGTGGTGGTCGTCGCCCCCGTGTCGTCGAGCTTCGGGCGGCTGGCGGCGTCCAACGCGGCGACCTGAATCTGCGCCTGGACCAGCACCGGGAAGGCGGAGCGGAGGGCGGCCGGAATCTCGGTCGAAGGAAGCGACGGTCCCCAGAGGTCGATGCTCACCTCCGCGCCGACGTCGGTGTTCTTGCGCTTCACCACCACCTGGCGTTCCCCGCCGCCCAGCGGCTCCAGCGCTTCGACCATCTTCTGGGGGTCAGGGAGCGCGCCCTGCGCCTTCGTCAGCGTCACCGACACCCGCGTTCCACCCTCCTCCGCCAGGGCCACACCCGACAGGGCCAGCACTGTGAAAGCGGCCACAACCCGGCTCAACGACTGGATTCCTTGCTTCATCTCAGACCTCCTCGGCGTGATTGCCGACCGGTCGTACGGACGCCGCGCTGAATTGTGACGCCGGAGTAAACGCCCGTTGCAGTCCCGCTTCGAAACTCAGGTTCTGAGGTGCCGACAATGCCGTCATGGGAGTCCTCGCAGAAGTCGTTCGAGCCAAGGGGCTGAGCTCCACCGCCGGCCGCGCGTGCGCGCCAGCGCTCGAGCGGTTTGCGGGGGTGAATCAGAAGAGCCTGGCAGAGGTGATTGAGCGCGCGCGAGCGAAGCTGACGGGCGCCGCGCTGGACTTTACCGAGGGCCGCACCGACCGGGCCGTGTCCGAGCTGACCCGGGCGGTGAACCTGTATCAACCGCTCCTCGCCGGACTCCCTCAGCCCCCCGCTGGGGGGGACCTGTTGCGCCGCGAGCTGCTCCGGGCCGTGGATGAGGTGGGGGGGCTGGCGCTCCTGCGAGAGACGGAGCTGCCGCCAGAGGCGACGAAGGCGCTCGCCGAGGCGGAGGCACTCTTTCGCGTGACGGCCGCGCAGGTGCTGGGCCGAGCGCTGGCAAACGTGGAGGTCGCTCAGCTGAGGGTGCAAGGCGCGTCTCCTCGAGAGGTCGCCGTGAGCGCGCTTGCCGGGATCCGCCGCGCTTTCGAGGTCGGCACGGTCCAGGACACAGCGGAGGGCTCCCACCTCCACGTTGGCGCCGCCGGGCCGCACATCGAGAGCCTGGGGGCGCTCATCCGGACGGAGCTGCCGGCCCACGCGGCGCAGCTGGAGCCGCTGAAGGAGATGCGCTTCCTTCGGGACGCTCTGGCCGGGACCCCTCGCGCGCAGATTCTTCCCAAACTCTCCAGGAGGCTCGACGAGCAAACATCGCGTCTGGAAGGCCTCGAGATCCTGTTCTCCAACCTGGAGGATGTGGCGCCAGCGCCCACGCCCGGCGGGCTCGTGGATGATCACCAGGCGCTCCTGAGGGCGGTGGGGCATCGGGATGATTCCTTCACAGCCAGCCTTGCCGGGAGCGCGCGAGAAGACGCGATTCGATCAGCCACAGCGCGCTGGAACGAGGGCAGGCTGACAAGGGCGCAGACGCTCTTTGATCAGCTCCCCTCGTTCAGAGAGAACTCGACGCTGAAGATCGCCATGCGCATTGCCGAGCGAATGGAGGGGCAAGGCGAGCCCGGGATCGTGAAGCTCGTTCCGCTCGCGCGCGGGGTCTACCGTCGCAGAAAACTCTCGATAGGTACCCTGGAGACTGAGCGCTGGCTGGTCGCAACGCCGGGCGGACTGCGGGTAGCAGGGCGCAAGCACAAGAACGCTCCCTGGGAGGTCCGGCTGCCGACGAAGGCGGAGGACCTTCTGGGGGGTGAGGTGAATCAGCTGAACTGGGCGCTCTCGCGGATTCCGGTGCTGGCGAAGGAGAGCACCCGGGCGAACCCGCTCTCTCTGGGGGATGACTGGCAGTTGAGGGCCACGCCCTTCGGGTTCGAGGAGTTGAAGGCAGCCTCTGTATCGGGCCGTCTGAGCGTGGCGGACGCGCGCCGGCTGTGCCAGTTCGTCCTGCTGAACAGGCAAATCCCGAAGGGAGCTTGGCCGATCGACGCGACATGGGACGGTCCCGTGATCGACATCGAAAAAGGGCACCGCTACGTGCCGCGGCCCTCCGTCCGGGAGTTTCAGAAGGAAGTCGCGCTCGCAATCAAGCTGGGGCTTCCGATGGAGGCCCGCGCCCGCGAGATCCTGCTGGAGACCGCGGCGGTGTTCGACGATCCACTCCGAGGCGGCGCGGAGGCATTTAACGACGACATGGTCGCCTGGCCGATGGGCGCGGAGATGCTCGCCCGGGTCTCTGCCGCGTGCGACGCCCTGGACCAGGCGGAAGGCACGGTTCCGACCGTGAACGAGGCCAGGTGGCTGTACCGCCGAGCCCTCGAATGGGCGTACGACACCAAGGCCGACCCCAACCTCGAGGCTCTCTACAAGCGACTCCGAGGGATCAGCCTGCAGGAGTGGGCACGGCGACGTGACTAGCGGCGCGTTGAGCGCGCTGCCCCTGTCACACCGACAGCGCCCCCTGTAGGCCCGGCGTGCATTACGGCGGGACATGCTGTAGACAGGGTGAGTCACCGGAACGCCCGCTGCGGTCCGGGCCGCCCTCATCGGCAGCCAGTGCCCTCTTCGATGGCACCGGGACAACAGTCCAGCAAGCTTCACGAGTGCCCCCCACGGTGCCCCGCGATGTCTCGCTGAAATCCCAGCGGAATCGCCGTTGCGCGCACCGGGTTTAAATCCCTTTTGGTGCCACAGGAACACATGACGTTCGAAGAGCTCCACCTTGATGCTTCGCTCTGCCGCGCTTTGCGCGCGGAGGGCTACACCACCCCTACCCCCATTCAGGCGCAAGCCATCCCGCATGCCCTGGCCGGCAAAGACCTGGTCGGCTGCGCGCAGACCGGCACCGGCAAGACCGCCGCTTTCGCCCTGCCCATCCTCCAGCGCCTGGCGCGCAACGCGCCCACCACGCGCGGCGTCCGCTGCCTGGTCCTCACGCCCACCCGCGAGCTGGCCTCGCAGATTGAAGACAGCTTCACCCGCTACGGCCGCGACACGCGCCTGCGCTACACCGTCGTCTTCGGCGGCGTGGGCCAGGACCGCCAGGTGGACGCGCTCCGACGCGGCGTCGACGTCCTCGTCGCCACGCCGGGCCGCTTGCTGGACCTCATGGCCCAGCGGCTGGTGACGTTCCCCACGCTCGAGGTGCTGGTGCTGGATGAGGCGGACCGGATGCTCGACATGGGCTTCATCCGGGACGTGAAGAAGATCCTCGCCGCGCTGCCTCGCAAGCGGCAGACGCTGTTCTTCTCCGCCACCATGCCGCCGGACATTCAAGACCTGGCCGACAGCATGCTGGTGGATCCGGTGCGCGTGGCGGTCACGCCGGTGGCGACCACGGCCGAGGCGATCGACCAGCGGATGTATCACGTGAGCCGCGACAACAAGCGCTCGCTGCTGCTCCACGTCCTCAAGGACCCGTCCATCTCCAAGGCTTTGGTCTTCACCCGCACCAAGAACGGCGCCAACCGCGTGGCCCGGCACCTGAGCGCCGCGGGCGTGACGGCGGACGCCATCCACGGCAACAAGTCGCAGAACGCCCGCGAGCGCGCGCTGGAGGCGTTCCGCGATGGTCAGCTGCGGATCCTCGTGGCCACGGACATCGCGGCGCGCGGCATCGACATCGACGGGGTGACTCACGTCATCAACTTCGAGATCCCGAACATCCCGGAGAGCTACGTCCACCGGATTGGCCGCACCGGACGCGCGGGAGCTGCGGGCATCGCGCTGTCGTTCTGCGACGCGGAGGAGCGCGCCTTCGTCCGCGACATCGAGCGCACCATCCGGCGCAAGGTGCCGGTCGATGAGACGCACCCGTTCCACTCGAACGCCGCGGAGCGCGCACCCGCGCCGCAGCAGCAGAACCAGCGCCAGGGCCGCGGGCAGCAGCGCAGCTCAGGCCGTCCGGGTCGACGCGGCGGTGGCGGTGGTGGTGGGGGCGGCAGGCCGGGCAACCGGTCCGCGTCCCGAGGCGGCAGCAGCGGAGGCCAGGCCCGTTCTTCCGCACCCGCGAGCTCGAGCCCGGCCGCGCCTCCGCCCGGGCGCCGTTATTCGAAGTGGGGCTGACCGCTACCCGTCGCAGAAGATGCGGGTGGTGGCGATGGCCACGGAGTCAATCCAGACGTCGTTGATTCCGTACTCGGGGCCAATGCTGAAGGCGGCGGTCTTGGGGGCTTCGCGGTTCTCCATCACCGTCGTCGGGATGAGCGCCCCGTCGAGGAACTGGCGCAGGCGCTTGTCCTTGTGGCTGAACTCCCACTCGAAGCAGAACCAGCGGTCCAGCGGCACTGCGGTGTACGGCGCGGGGTGCAGCAGGTAGCTGGACTCGTCGATTTGCGGGCTCACCTGGAAGAAGAGCGAGAAGAAGGTGCCCGTGCCTCCGGTGGCGGTGCCGAACACGGCGCCGCCGCCCGACGCGTTGGTGCCGTACGCGGTGACGAAGTTGGCCCGCCCCAGTGAGCTCTTCGCGGAGGTGGGCACGTACATGAACATCCGGCCCCAGAGCTGCGCGCCTTCCATCGGGTAGGTCTTCTTCGCGCTCAGCACGGCCTTCTGACCGCCGCTGGCGAGCGTGGCGTGGATGGATTTGGTGCCGCGCGCCGCTCGCGCGCCGTCGGAGGTGAGCGTGCCGCCCTGGACGGTGCTGCTCCAGACGGCTGTGTCGTAGCCGGTCTCGAAGTCGTCGCAGACCAGGTACTGCGCGTTCGGGCAGCGGACGGTGCCGTAGAATCCCGCGTCCGAGCCGGCGGTGTTGCCGCCATCAGGGGTGGGAGTGCCGGAGTCTGGCCGACCCGCGTCCGGCGTCGTGCCGGAGTCTGGTGTGGCGCCCGCGTCGACGCCGCCGTCCGCCCCGCCGTCCAGGCCTTCGAGGGGATCCGGATCTTTCATCGCGTCGCCCGTGCAGGCGGCGCAGAGCAGCGAGATGAGCGCAGCGATGAGCACCCTGGAGATCACGCGTCTCTCCTGCCGTCCTTCGAGCCGCGGCGGAGAATAGCGCGCACGAGTGTGGCAGCGCGGACCACATCACGGGCCGTCGTCACGCCCCCAGAGCCAGGCCAGCGCGACGCCCAGCGCCAGACACTTGGGCAACCCGAACGCCACGTTCGCCAGCGCGAGCGAGTCCGGTATGGCGAGCCAGACGTATGCGGACATTGTCCCGGAGACGACCCAGAAGCCGAACCAAGTCGCCCCGAAAATAGCCCCGCGCCTCCAGGGCGAACCGGGCACGCGCCGGCCCCACGCCGCGAACGCCAGCGCGGCGATGGTGCCGTTCACCAGCTCCGCAAAGACGCCGAACGCCAGCGCCGGTGGGGCGCGGAAGAGGGGCTCCGCGCGGTGCGCGAGGTACGGCGCGGCGGCCAGCGGGTTCCAGGAGAAGAGGAGATCGCACAGGCCGAACAGGCCGGGCGCGAAGAACGCCACGCGCAGAAATCGCCTGCGTTGGGCCTCTGTGAGTCCGAGCATTCCCGCGTTGTACAAGAGCCGCGCGCGGAGGGTGTCAGGTCGGCTTTCGGCGTCTATCAGGGGCGCAGGTCTGAGGTGACCGGGTGGCAGTGCAGTTGTCCTTGAGGGGGTAGAGGGGCTCAAGCACCCGTCGTGGGTGCCCGGATGTTCTCCGCGGAGGGAATCGCGCGGCCTCGGTGGAGGCGGCGGCGTGATGAGAGGCCATGGGAGCACGCCCCCTGCGCGCGACCCTTGCGTGAAACATCTGTCATCACGTTTGTCGCAAGTGTGGAGTGATAGCACATGCTAATGGTGCTATCACTCCCCACTTCGCAGCGCGGGCTCCCACTGCCTTGAAACACTGCCGCTGACTCCACCGAGGCCGCGAAATTCCCTCCGCGGAGAACATCCAGGCACCCACGACGGGTGCTTGAGCCCCTCTACCTCCTCAAGGACAACGGCAGTGCGAACCGGGGCGGGCAGTGCAAACCGGCCGCTCAAGCCTCCGCCCGACTTGACTGAACTTGCGTTCAGCACGCAGAATCCCGGCCGTGCGAGACCGCCGCATCCTCAATCCGCCGAACCCGTGGGCGTCCTCCGAGGTGGAGTACCTCGAGGAGGCGCCGCGGACGCAGCTGCAAGTCTACGAGGACGCGACGAAGCAGATCCTCTCCCACAACGACAGCCCGGACGTGGGCTTCAGCTGGTCTGTCAACCCGTACCGCGGCTGCACGCACGCTTGCGCGTACTGCTACGCGCGGCCGTCGCACGAGTACCTGAGCCACGGCGCGGGGACGGACTTCGACACCAAAATCCACGTGAAGCTTCGCGCCCCGGAGCTGTTGCGCGAGGCGTTTGAGAAGCCTTCCTGGAAGGGCGGGCTGGTGGTCTTCAGCGGGGTGACCGACTGCTATCAGCCGCTGGAGGCGTCGCTCCGGCTGACCCGCGGGTGCCTGGAAGTCTGCGCGGAGTACCGCAACCCGGTGGGGCTCATCACCAAGGCGCCGCTGGTGGAGCGGGACGTGGACGTGCTGCAGGAGCTGGCGCGGACGGCGCGGGCGCACGTGTCGGTCAGCGTGCCGTTCTTCGACCAGGACCGGGCGCGCGCCATTGAACCCTACGTGGCGACGCCGAAGCGCCGGCTGCAGACCATTGAGACGCTGGCGAAGGCGGGCATCCCCGTGGGGGTGAACGTGGCGCCCATCATCCCGGGGCTCTCGGATGAGGACATTGCGCACATCTTGACGGCGGCGAAGGACGCCGGGGCCAGCAGGGCCGGGTTCGTGCTCCTAAGGTTGCCGGGCTCGGTGCGGGAGGTCTTCGAGCAGCGGCTGCGCAGCGCGCTCCCACTCCGGGCTGAGCGGGTGCTTCACCGGATCCGCGAGACGCGCGGCGGCGAGCTCTACGACTCCCGCTTCGGCGTCCGCGGGCGGGGCGAGGGGCTCTACGCGCAAACCATTCAGGCGCTCTTCGAGAGCACCGCGCGCCGGCTGGGCTTGAAGGTGGGCTTCGACGAGGAGCAACCCGCGGCCCCCATCACCTTCTGCCGCCCGAAGAAGCGGTCCGCGCAGCTGGGGCTCTTCGACTGAGCCGGTGCGGGTAGGATGGTTGCCCGCATGACGCTCCCCCTGCCCTGCCGCCTCGTTGTCCTCGCTGCTGCCCTCTGGTCGGGCGGCGCCCTCGCCCGCGAGCTGGTGCTCGCCCCCGCCGCGGGGGACGCGGACGCGGCTCACACCGCCGAGCAGCTCGCCGCGGCGGCCCGGGACCGCGGGCGGGTGGTGGCCCTCAAGGTCGCGTCGGCGCACTCGCAGGTGGAGGCGCTGGGGCAGCTGGCGTCCGGCGCGGCGCACCTGGCGCTGGTGCGCTCGGACGTGGTCTTCGCGGCGTACTCCGGTCAGGGCGCGTTCCCGTCCGCGGACCCGGCGCTGGTGGCGATGGCGGTGCTGCAGCCTCTGGCCATTCACGTGGTGGCGCGAAAGGCGCTGGAGATCTCCGCCGCGAAAGAGCTCAAGGGCAAGCGGGTGGCGCTGAGCCCGGCAGGCGGGTTGGACGCGGCGACGGAGTGGCTGCCGTTCGAGGCGGACGGGCTCACGGTGGGCGACGTGGAGCTGGTGCGGCTGGCGCCGGCGGCCGCGCAGGCTGCGTTCAAGGCGGGCAAGGTGGACGCGTGGGTGCGGATTGCGCCGTACGGCGACGCGGGCGTGAAGGCGGCACTCGAGGCGGGCGGCGCGCTGGTGCCGGTTTCGCTGCCGAAGGTGGCGGGCATGTTGCGGGCCCGTCCCTACCTGCACAGCGTGGAGCTTCCCGCGGAGGTCTACGGCGGCGGCCCGGTCCGGGTGCTGGAGCTGGACCTGGTGCTGGTGACCCGGGACAAAGTCTCCACGGACGAGGCGCGCGAGGTGCTGGACGTGGCGTACGGCGGGAGCCGTCGGATGGGCACTCTGGCGCCGGGGCTTACCTCCAGCCGCGTGGCCATCCCGCTGCACCCGGGCGCGCTGGCGTACCTCGAGGGGGTCCAGGCGCTGCCCTATCCCATCAAGGTCTTCGTCGGCGCGTACGCGTACTCCATCAGCGAGCTGAACATCAGCGACGGGACGTTCCTCTTCGATGGGTACCTCTGGTTCCGCTGGCGTGGGCCCCACCTGGCGGCCAAGCCCTTCGAGTTCTCCGTCATCAACGGCACGGTGGAGAACATGGAGGACTCACCGGTCATCCAGGCAGACGGCTGGAACCGCCAGAGCCGGCGCGTGACGGTGAAGATGCGCGCCAACTTTCTGCTTCACGACTACCCGTTCGATACGCAGCGCCTGCCGCTGGAGATTGAGCACCGGTGGATGGGCGCGGAGAAGCTGGTCTTCATCCCGGACGACGGCGCGGCCACCGGCGGTTCGCTGATGCGGTCGTTCCTCGCGAAGGA
Source organism: Myxococcaceae bacterium (assembly GCA_044230055.1). Taxonomy (GTDB): domain Bacteria; phylum Myxococcota; class Myxococcia; order Myxococcales; family Myxococcaceae; genus JBGART01. The sequence continues at coordinate 28,928 of JBGART010000079.1, forward strand.
CGTGCAGATCAACGACTGGAAGATCCGCGACGTGGAGCACCAGGTGCGGGTCAAGCAGTACGAGACGGACTTCGGCAGCATCGAGAAGGGCGTCTGGAATGGCCAGTCGTCGCGCTACATCCTGTCCATCAACATCCGGCGGACCATCCTCCCGTACGTGGTGAAGTTCATCATCCCGCTGGTGGTCATCGTCCTGATGAACTTCGCCGTGTATTTCATCCGGTCTGATGAGTTCGAGGTCCAGGCCGGCATTGTCATCACGGCGCTGCTCTCGTGTATCGCGTTTCATATCTCCCAGTCCGGCTCGCTCCCGGAGGTGGGCTACCTGGTCAAGGCAGACAAGTTCTTCCTGCTCAGCTACGTGGTTATCTTCCTCACGCTCGTGCAGATCGTGGTGGAGAACACGCTGCACCACCGCGGGAAGATAGACCTGACGGTGCTGATCGACCGCATATGCCGGGTGCTCATCCCGGCCTTCTTCTTCATCACGCTGACGTATCTGCTGTTTGAAGGGATGTAGCGCCCCGCCGTTCGCGTCGAGCGCCGCGCCGTCAGGCGCATGGTCGAGACGGCGGCACGCCGCAGTCACGCTCCCAGCTTTTTCGCCGACTCGGGAGATCAGGGCATTGCGCGACAGCGCGGGTTCTGAGCTGAGCCGTCCGGGCATCCGCTCGGAGACGGGTGAGGTGCCGGCGCGGAGGCAGCCATCCGTGAGGGAGACGGGGCAGGCGGGATAGGTATGAGCGGCTGCCGGGGACGCCCCCGGCAGCAACGACCGCATCGTCCCGGCCGCACGCAGCTTCGGGACCCCTCGCAGCACTCCCCGAGGTGCGTCCTGGCCAACCTGATGGGTTGGCTGGAGCTGTCCCGAGAAGGCCGAAATGTCACTGGCAGTGCGCACTGACTCCCAGACGCGAAGGTGTAGACGAGAAGTGGGGAGTATTTGTTATATACATCTAACAAATACTCCCCACTTTGATAACAACCGCGCGCGCTTCACCAGGAAACGGACTGGCGGTGAACTCTGGACGCCGGCGGGGACAGCTCCAGCCAGTAGGGGCGCCGCCGCGAAACACCTTGGGGAGCGCAACGCTGGGAACTGAAGCAACGCCGGTATGAGCAGGAGCGGTCGTTGCTGCCGGGGGCGCCCCCGGCAGCCGCCCATCCCTATCCCGTGTGCCCCGTCTCCCTCTGGGATGTCTGCCTCCGCGCCGGCACCTCGCCCGCCTCCACGCCGGCGCACGGACGGCTCCGCCCAGAACCCGCGTCACCCTGCCCAAGCTGCCTCCGCGCCGGCACTGCGCTCGTCTCCGCGCCGACCGCTCAGAAAGCCCAAACCCGAGACACCATTCCCCGAGGCCAGGGCCGGAACACTCGGGCGCTACGGCCCCGCCTCAGCGAGCAGCGCCAGCAGCAAATCCACGAACGAGTGCGTAGGAACCGCGGCGTGCTGCGCCTCGCGAGCGGTGTAGATGGCCTTGAGCTCCTCCTCGAGGGAGAGCTCCGGGCGCAACCGTGGGCGGGTGGTATCCGCCCTCAGCCTCTCGCAGTACGTCTCGAAGCAGATGGGGACGACGGCGGTGAAGTGCGGCGCGAGCAGGTCAGCATGCAGCGAGAGAAACCCGCCGCCCACCGCCACCACGCGCCCGGGCGGCAGCTCCTGAAACACCGCCCGCTCCGCGGCGCGGAAGCCGGGCTCATCCGTCTGCACCCACTCGCGCAGGGACCGGCGGCGCTCCGTCTTTATCTGGCGGTCCAAATCCACCGGCTGCCGCCGCAGCGACGCGGAGATCAGCGGCAGCAGCGAGGACTTCCCCGCAGCGCGATGACCGGCGAGGACGACGTGGTGGGAGGCGTCTGGCAGCGGCGGGCCGCGCTCTGACCTGCGCCGGGCCAGCTCCTCGCGAAGCGAGGGGACCAGGCGAGGGTCCACGCGGTGAAACACGCGATCGAGGTCAAGGGTCTGCGCGGCCATGCGAAGGGCGCGCAGCATAGTGCCCTTTGGACAGGCCACTCCCGTCCAAAGGGTGAAGCGGGACGTCGGCTACTTCGCAGCCTGGGCGCCGCAGGAGCCGCGGAAGTCCTGGGTGCGCGTCTCATGGTCCTTGAGCGTGACCGTCTGGGCGTCGGGGGCGAAGGCCACCACCGCGCCGTTCTCGCAGGCCCAGCCGTTGCCCGCGCTCAGGACCAGCGCCAGCTCCGCCTGCGTGGGCAGCTGCGAGATTTGATACGAGCAGCGCCCGCGGCTCTGCCGGATGGTGGCGTTCCCCAGGCTCGCGGCGGCGCCGGCCTTCGCTTGAATCGTGAGGTTGCGGCAGGCGCTGTCCGCGTTCGCGATTCCCTCGGGGAGCGTCACCACGCCGGTGACCGTCGCGGTGTTGAACGCGGTGGGCCGCTCGTCCGGGGCGCGGCTGCGGCCCAGGTCACAGGCAAACAAGGTGAGGCAGGACAGCATCAGGGCGGCTCTCATGGTTTTTCGTCTCCGGGGGTTTCGAGGATGCGGGGGGCTGATTGCGTGGGCCGTGCCGTCGGGTGATTCCGGCCGCTTGAGCCGAGAAACGCCCTTGGAACGCCGCACGGTGTGTCTCAATCCCGGAACCGGTGACCGGATGCGGGCAAGTGTCCGACTTTGGAATGCACGGGGGCGGTCATCGGCAACCCACCGCGCTTGTTTCACCCGTCGAGCGCCCGCGCATGTCGGCTCAACGCCTCGACTCCCTGCGGGGCGTGGGTGAGGAACGCGGGCTGCACTGCACGGAGGTCGACATGAACCTCTCGACCGAAGGCGTCACCCTCCGCGCCCGCTGCGTCTTCAAGCTCGTGGACCAATACGAGCACCTGGAGTCCGCCGTGCGGCCGATCTTCGAGCTCGCCAGCGGCCTGGACCGCAAGGAGCCCTCCGCGCCGGCGCCGCTCAAGGTTTACAACGACATCTGCGAGTGGCTGGAGAAGCAGTACGGCCCCGCAAGCCTACGCGAGGCTGGCCGCGCCCTCGGCAAGAGCATCTACGATGAGCTGGTCCGCGAGGGAAAGGTGGGCCTGCGCCCCACGCCCAACGCCCTCTTTGAAGAGCTCCGCCGGATGGTGGCCAACATCGTCGCGGACCCGCTGCGGCGCGGCTGGGAGATTGTGGAGAGCGCCGACCAGAAGGTCCGACTGCGCCGCACGCAGACCTTCAACTGCATGCTCCAGGAGGGGCTGCTGTACTCCCTGCTCGAGCGCACCGGCGCGCTCCTTCCGCGCGTCAACCACGTGCGCTGCACGCGGACCGGCGCGCCGTACTGCGAGTACGAGGCGCTCTGGCTCAAGGCGCGGGTGCGCGCCCTCTCCCGCTTCGCCTCCGCCAAGGCCGGCTGAAGAGCGCCCAGCCCATAAACTTCCCGCCACGCTGGCGTACTGCTAGGAACGAGGTCACCCGTCCTTCAGGTGACCCGTGGCCCTGTTCGATTTCCTTCGAGCGAAGCCGAAGCCGGAAGCCGCGCACCCGCTGCCGATGCCGGTGGTGACCCCGGAGGCGCTCACCGTCGCGCACCGCATCGCCGACCACGTCCGCGTCCAGCACCCGGAGGCGCGCGCGGTGCTGCTGGTGGCGCAGGTGGTCTCCGGCGCGATGCAGCTGGAGCGCGCGGAGGCCTCGCAGCTGGAGGGCCCGCCGCCGCCCGCCTCCCTCTTTCTCGACCCCGAGCTGCAGGTCGCGCTCCTCGCCGCGGATTTAGGGCGGCTGCTGGAAGCGCTCGGACTGCCGCTGCGCGAGGGCTTCTCCGTCTCCGTGCTGGTGCTGCGAGACCGGCTGGAAGTCCTGGGCATGGAGCTGCCGCTGGAGGAGGCGCGCCTGCGCTTCGGCGCCGCGCTGTTCGGGCTGCTGCGCGACGCGGACGCGAAGATTCACCGGCGCCAGGCCGCGCTCCAGCAGGCGATGGGCGGGATGGGCGCGTGCGATGTGTCGCTGGACGCGGGAGACGGCCGGCTGGTGTTCACGCCGGAGACCGGGCCGGCGCGCCGCGTCCCCGCCACGCTGCTGGGCTCCTTCGCACCGGACCTCCAGACGTGGGCCTGGGCCTGGTCGCATCCAAGCACGACATCCGCGGAGAACCTCACGCTCAAGGAGCGCAGCGCGCTCGCCCTCTTCCAGGCGCCAGAGCTGGCCGTCTGCGCGCCGCTGGCCTTCACCGTCGCCTACGCCGGCGGGCAGATTCTGGGACAGCGGCCCGTGTGGCGCTGGCCGCACCCCAGCGGGCTCCAGCTCTTCTTCGCCATGCCCGACGAAGCGGACTGGACGCAATACTGCGAGCCGCGCCCGGCCAGCACCACCGCGCACTGACATCAGGGCGCGCCTCCCCCGCTCGCCTCGAGGGGGAAACCGGCCCTGGCCGGCCATTTGGTCGGAGGAACAGCTGTTCTCGCGCCGTCAGGCGCCTCCCCCCGCTCGCCTCGAGGGGGAAACCGGCCCTGGCCGGCCATTTCGCCGGAGGAACAGCTGTTCTCAGTCAGGTGCCTCCCCCGCTCGCCTCGAGCGTTGCGCCGTCAGGCGCATAGTCGAGAGGTGGCGCAAACCCACGCACGGCACATTGCCGGTTTGTTT
>JBGART010000080.1:0-34237 GCA_044230055.1 Myxococcaceae bacterium
CGCCCGCCGGCAGCCGCCCAGGACTGTTCCGCCTGTCTTGACCACCCTCAGGGACAGCTGCCTGCGAGCGAGCAGGGCATCCGTTCTGCACGCCTGCGCACGGACAGCTCAGCCCGGGACCTGCGTCTCCCTGTCCAACCGCCCCCGTGCCGGCATCGAGGATCGCTCCGGGTGTCCCCAACGGACCTGGCGTTCCCCGAACCAAGGAGGCTCAGGCGACCGGGGCGCCCCTACAGCTGAATCTTCGACTTCTCCTTGCGCTTGCGGAACAGCAGCACGGTCCGGCCGAGGACCTGCGCCACCTCCGAGGAGGTCTCTCCCGCGAGGTGGGCCGCGGCGTCGTGCCGGTCCTCCGGGCCTTCGGCCACCTTTACCTTGATGAGCTCGTGGTCATGGAGCGCCTGCTCCACCGCGGCCAGCACGCCGTCGGTGACCCCTGCCGCGCCAACCTGGACCACCACTTCAAGGTGGTGACCCAGGGCGCGAAGCTTGCGCCGCTGCTTTCCTGTGAGTGCCAAAACGAACGCCTCCGGCGGCCGGTTCTACCTCTTGCTGGCGAGCCGCACTTCGCGCTGCGCGTCCACGTGCTCCGGCCGCAGCTCCAGCGTTCGCTTGAAATGCTTCATCGCGCCGGCGTTGTCACCCATCAATTTCGTCAAGCAGCCGTAGAAGTAGTGGGCCTGCGCCACCCGCTCGTTCATCTTCAGGCACTGCTGGAGGTCCTTCTGGGCCTCGACGAAGGCCGCCCCCTTGTCCGGGTTGGTGAAGAAGCGGGCGTAGCCGCGCCAGGCGTAGAACTCGCCCTCCTGGGCGTTCGCGGCGATGGCTTCATCCAGCATCTTCACAGCCTCGGGGAACTTCCGGGCCTTCACGAGGATGCAGGCCTTCTGGAACTGCTCCTCAGCCATCAGGATGGCCGCGACGTCGATGTCCGCCGCGCCGCCTGACTTGAGCTCCTCGATGTACTCCGCACGGCCGGCGTCCTCGTTCAGCCGCCGGTAGGCCTCGCCCACCTTGGCGAAAATCTCCCCCTTCAGCTTCCCGTATTCGGCCGGCGCGTTGCCGGGGACCGTGTCCGGGTGGAACTGCTTGGCGAGCTTGAAGTACGCGGCCTTCACCGTCGCGGAGTCCGTCTTCTCCGGCAGGCCCAGCACCTCGAAGAGATTCAGGTCCTTGAGCTTCTCCGCCCGGACGCGCAGCTCGGGGAGCTCCTCCTCCGGCGGCCGCTGCGGCTCCGGCGGTGGAGCGGGCGTCGCGGGCGCGGCGGGCTTGGCGGCGGCCGGGGGCGCGGCGGGCTTGGGAGCGGGCGCAGCCGGGCGCGGCGCAGCAGCGGCGGGCTTGGCGGCCGGGGGCGCAGCGGGCTTGGCAGCAGCGGGCGCGGCGGCCGCGGGAGGCGCGTTGCCGGGCGGCGTCAGCACCGGGGGCTTGGGCGGGCCGGGCGGCGGCGGGGCCTGCCTCACCGCGGCGAAGGAGCAGATTTCCAGCTCTCGCAGATAGAAGGCCAGCCGGACGAAGGTCTCTGCGTCGCCCGGCATGTCGCGCATCAGCTGCGTGAGGGAGCGCACGCCATCCACGAACCCCAGCGCCCGCGTCTCCTGCGGCGTCAGCCGCAGCTCCGTGGTGGCCACCCGGCCGCCGGACTTCATCAGGGGCAGGTCCATCATCGGCGCCAGGCGGCGCTTCATCTCCTGCGGCGGGATGCGCCGCACCTGTTCGCTCAGGACGGCCCACCGGTTGCCCATCGGCATGGACCGATGCGCCGGCAGCTCCTTCGGCTCGTAGGTGAAGGTCCCGCTCTCCGCCAGGAGGCCCTTGAGCAGCAGGCCACTGGCCCGCGCGGCGAGCTGCTGGAAGGCCGAGCCCGGGTTCAAGATGCCGAGCCCGAACAGCGCGGCGACCAGGTCTCCGCCAAACCGGCCGAGCGCCCCTTCGGCTTGCGCAATCTGCTCCGCGGTGGCGAGCGACCGCTCCCGGAGGAACTGCGCGAGCGCGTCTTCGGCGTGCGACGAGGAGAGGTACTCGAGGTTGCCCTTCTTGAAGTGCAGCTCGATGGCGCGGTCCGAGAGCGTCAGCGTGAGCAGGCCCGTCCGCTCCGAGGACGCGGCGAGGTAGTAGAGGTGGATGGGCGAGAGCGTGGCCAGGTCGCCGGAGGCGGGCGGCGGCGTGCGCTCGTCGGTGGTGGCAGAGGTGGTGGGCACCGCTGGGGGGGCGGGCGCCGCGGCCGGGGCCGGCGCTGCGGCAGGGGCCGGTGGCGGAGGAGCAGGCGCCGCGGCGGCGACGGGTGCGGGCGGCGCCGGCTTCGGGGCTGCGGCGGGTTGCAGGACGGGTGGCGCGCGGCCCACGGCCTGGGCCTTTCGCGCGGCCGCCGCGGCCATGGCGCCGGGTCCGGCGATGGGCGCAGCGCCGGCGGGCGCCTTCGCGGCGGGCGTGCCGCGGGCGGGCGTGGGCGGGGAGGCAGGAGGCCCGGCTGGGGGCGCTGCCTGCGCGTTGGCGGGCGCCGGTGCCGGCGCGTTGGAGGCAGGAGGCGCGTCGCCGCCCCACGTCTCCTTCGGGAACGCGTCGCGAACGGAGGGGAGCGTGCCGGGCTCCACGAAGTTCACGCCGTCTTCGGAGACGTGCACCGGTGGCGCGATGGCGCCGTTCTCGAAGAGCAGCTCCACGCTGGGCAGGCTGATGGGCCCCCAGACCTGGCCCTGGGCGTTGCGGATGAACACCTGCTGCGGCGCTGCGGAGTCCATAGGGGGCGCTTTCCCGCAACGGTAGTTGCTTGCGCCCGCTTCGGACATGTGCGCGTCCGGCCCTGAATCTGCCGCCCGCGGCCACACCTGGCTCCAGGGCGCCGGCCATCCTTGAAGGACCGACACGCATTCTGGCGGCGGCGCTCCAGCTCTAGAGGACCACGTGTTCGCGGTGCTCGCCGAACACTTCGCGCAGGGCGTCCGACAGCTCTCCAAGCGTCGCGTAGGCCTTTACGCCGTCGAGGATGAGCGGGATGAGGTTCTCCTTCGGGTCCTTGGCGCCGGCGCGCAGGGCAGAGAGGGTCCGCTCCACCGCCGCGGCGCTGCGCCGCTTGCGCAGGGCGGCCAGCCGCTCCACCTGGATGCGCTGGACGGACTCGTCCACGCGCAAGAGGCCCTTGGGCGGCGGCTCCTCCACCTGGTACGCGTTGAGCCCCACCACCACCGTGCGCTGTTCCTCCAGGTCCCGCTGCGCGCGGTAGGCCGCCTCCTGAATCTCCGCCTGCGGGTAGCCCTGCTCGATGGCGCGGACCATCCCGCCGAGGTCATCAATCTTCGTCAGGTACGCCTGCGCCTTGGCCTCCAGCTCGTCCGTGAGGTGCTCCAGCGCGTAGGCGCCGCCCAGCGGGTCAATCACGTCCGCCACGCCGGACTCGTTGGCGATGATCTGCTGCGTGCGCAGCGCCAGCCGCGCCGCCTCTTCGGAGGGCAGGGCCAGCGCTTCGTCCCGCGAGTTGGTGTGCAGCGACTGACAGCCGCCCAGCACCGCCGCCAGGGCCTGCAGGGCCACCCGCACCACGTTGTTGTCCGGCTGCTGCGCGGTGAGCGTGGAGCCCGCGGTCTGCGCGTGGAAGCGCAGCATCCAGGAGCGCGGGTCCTTGGCGCCAAAGCGCTCCTTCATGATGCGGGCCCACAGCCTTCGCGCGGCGCGGAACTTGGCCACCTCCTCGAGGAAGTGGTTGTGCACGTTGAAGAAGAAGGAGAGCCGCCCGGCGAAGGCGTCCACCTCCAGCCCCGCGCGCAGCGCCGCGTCCACATAGGCAATCCCATCCGCCAACGTGAAGGCAATCTCCTGCGCCGCCGTCGAGCCCGCCTCGCGGATGTGGTACCCGCTGATGGAGATGGGGTTCCACCGCGGGATGACCTTCGCGCAGTAGGCGAAGAGGTTGGTGATGAGTCGCAGAGAGGGCCCGGGCGGATACACGTAGGTGCCGCGGGCGATGTACTCCTTGAGGATGTCGTTCTGCACCGTCCCGGAGAGCTGCGAGAGCGGCACGCCGCCCTGCTCGCCCACCGCCGCGTAGAGGCACAGGAGGATGGGCGCGGTGGCGTTGATGGTCATCGACGTGGACACTTCGCCCAGCGGGATGCCCTTGAGCAGCACCTCCATGTCCTCAAGAGAGCTGATGGACACGCCCACCTTGCCGACTTCGCCGCGCGCCCGCGCGTGGTCCGCGTCCCGCCCCATCTGCGTGGGCAGGTCAAACGCCACCGAGAGGCCGGTCTGCCCGGACTTGAGCAGGTAGTGGTACCGGCGGTTGGCGTCCTCCGCGGAGCCGAAGCCGGCGTACTGGCGCATGGTCCAGAAGCGGCCGCGGTACATGGTCGCCTGCACGCCGCGGGTGAAGGGGAACTCGCCCGGGAAGCCCAGCTTCTGCGCGTAGCCGTCGTCCTGCTCGCCCGGCCCGTAGAGCGGCGCGAGCTCCAGGTCGCTGGAGGTGAGGAAGCGCTCCGGCCGCTCCTTGGACTTCGCCTTCGCCGCGCCGTAGCCCTTGAGCCAGCGGGCCCAGGTCGCCTTCCAGTCCGCGGCGCTCACTCGACCGTCACCAGCTTGGCGTTGTTCTCCACCGTGCCGCCCTCTTTGGCGAAGAGCTCCACCACCTTGCCGGCCTTGGGACTTTTGAGCTCGTTCTCCATCTTCATCGCCTCCACCACCACCAGGCCCTGGCCCTCCTTCACCTCGTCGCCCACCTTCACCAGCACCCGCACCACCTTGCCGGGCATGGGCGCGGTCACCAGCTGCCGGCCCTCGACCTGGAAGGCGCCGCCTACCGCCCTCATCCGCAGCGCCCGCTCATCCGCCACATCCACCCGCGTGAGCTGGCCGCGCAGGTGCGCGCTGACGCCGTCGGCCGCCTGCTCCAGCTCCACGCCGTAGGACTCGTCGCCAATGAGCAGGGAGAGCGTTCCCTCGCCGACCGCGAGGGCGTCTACCTCGTAGCGCTGGCCCTGATACGTGAGCGCGTAGCGCCCGCCCGCCAGAGGCTCCAGCTGCACGTCGGCGGCCTTCTGGCCCTTGAGGGTGGTGACGTAGCGCATGACCTTGGGTGCTCCTTCGCTTATGGGCGCCGCAGCGCCCGCGTTCGCCCCGCCTGTCGCCAGGGGGAGAGGCTTTGCTTCCCGCCCTCGCCGGCGGAGGCCTGCTTGGCCAGCCGCTCTGAGCGCTGGTGGGCCCAGACCGCCGACGCCAGCACCGCCACCCGCTCCAGCGCGGGGTCCGGCGTCCCGAGGAGCCGCGTGTGTTCACGGACCAGGAAGCTGGTGTCGTAGTCGCCCGCGCAGAACTCCGGGTGCTCCAGGATGGCGGTGAGGTAGCGCAGGTTGGTGGTGATGCCCTTGACCACGTATTCGCCCAGCGCGCGCCGGGCCCGGGCGATGGCCTCCGGGCGGGTGGCGCCCCAGACGGAGAGCTTGGAGATCATCGGGTCATAGACGTTTGGCACCGTGTAGCCGGGGTACACGCCGGAGTCGTCCCGGACGTAGGCCCCGCCGGGGACGCGCAGGGCGGTGATTCTGCCGGGCGAGGGGAGGAACTGCTGCGCCGGGTCCTCGGCGTAGACGCGCACCTCGATGGAGTGGCCGCGCGGCGCGGGCGGCTCTGAGAGCGGCAGCTTCTCCCCCTGGGCGATGAGGATTTGCCACTGGACCAGGTCAATTCCGGTGACCCATTCGGTGACCGGGTGCTCCACCTGGAGCCGGGTGTTCATCTCCAGGAAGTAGAAGTTGCGCTGCGCGTCCACCAGGCACTCCACCGTCCCGGCGCCGACGTAGCCCACCGCCTTGGCGGCCTTCACCGCCATCGCGCCCATCGCCTCCCGCATCGCGGGCGTCAGGATGGGCGAGGGCGTCTCCTCCACCACCTTCTGGTGGCGGCGCTGCGCCGAGCACTCGCGCTCGTTCAGGTGGATGCAGTGGCCGTGGGCGTCGGCGAAAATCTGCAGCTCCACGTGGTGCGGCCGGTCCAGGTACTTCTCGAGGTACACCGCGTCATTGCCGAAGCTGCTGGCGGACTCGGACTTCGCCGCGCGCCAGGCGGACTCGAAGTCCTTCGGGTCCTCAATCCGGCGCATGCCCTTGCCGCCGCCTCCGCCGGCCGCCTTGAGCATCACCGGGTAGCCCAGGCGCTGGGCGATGGTCTTCGCTTCCTCCAGCGTGGCGATGGGGTCCGGCGTGCCGGGGACCACGGCCACCCCGGCTTTAATCATGTTGGCGCGGGCGCGCGTCTTCTCGCCCATCGCGTCCATCGCGCTCGCCGGCGGGCCAATGAACACCAGCCCGGCCTTCTCGCAGGCGCGCACGAACGACGCGTTCTCAGAGAGGAAGCCGTAGCCGGGGTGGATGGCGTCCGCGCCGGTGCGCTTGGCGGCGTCGAGGATGTTCTGCTGGACGAGGTAGCTCTCCCGCGAGGGCGGCGGGCCCACGCAGACCGCCTGGTCCGCGAAGCGCACGTGCGGCGCAGAGCGGTCCGCTTCGGAGAAGACCGCCACGGTGGCAATCCCCAGCTCCTTGCACGTGCGCATCACCCGCAGCGCAATCTCTCCGCGGTTGGCGACCAGAATCTTCCGCAGCTTGGGCATGCGCCCGTTTACCACGGCCGTCCCGGCGCCCAAGCGCCGTCAGGGCCAGTGAGCCTCGAGGTGCAGGCTGTCCAGCTCAGCGCAGGCGGCAGGTTGGGCGGCCTGATCCCGCACCAGGTCCCAGGAGACCAGCCGCAGCGCGGTGGCCTGCGCGGCCAACCCGCCCGCGTCCGCCCGCGTGGCGCCGCTCACCTGGACGGTGCCCGCCTGCGCCAGGTAGCTGAGCGCACACGCCCCGCCGTCGCAGCTGGCCAGCAGCAGCACGCAGACGTCGCAGGCGGCGTAGCGGACCGGCGGGCTGTAGCTGCGCTGGAGCGGGAAGGTGAGCGGGGCGCCCTGCGCGTGCCAGACCTCCAGCCTCAGCTGTCCGCCGTCCACCAGCGCCGCAGTGCCAACGGAGTAGTCATTGGGCGGCGCCTGGTCCCCGTCCCCCCGGTACGCCCCGCCCGCGTCCGGGAAGGCGAGGGCGCCCAGCGCCAGGCAGCCCGCATCCGGCGCGGTGCCCGCATCCGGCGGCGTCCCGCCCGCGTCCGGCGCGCCCGCATCCCCTGCGTCCGGTAGGCCGGCGTCCAGCGGCACCGGGGCGAAGCACGCGTGGGCCACGCACTGCTCGTCCGGGGCGCAGGCGCCGCAGCGTCCGCCGCCGCTGCCGCAGGCGTCCACCGTCGCGCCCCCGCGGCACTGCCCGCTCTCGTCGCAGCAGCCGCTGCAGCGCAAGGCGTCGCACGGGGGGGCGGGGCAGCCGGCGAGGAGCGCGGCGGCCAGGCAGAGCGCCATCCTACGCACGGCGCCGCCTCACCTGTCCTTCTTGGCCGTCCCGCGGAGCGGGAGGAAGGGGTCCGCTCCGGAGAGGATTTTCGAAACGACGTGGGCGATGCGCTCGCTGCGCGCGCGTGGAGCGTCCGGCGCCTCCACCAGCGCGACGAACCGGGACCGGTGGGGCGGCGGCAGGCCGTCGAAGGTCGCGCGCCCGCCGCGCGCCTCCAGCGCCGCCAGCAGGTCCGCCGGCGGCCGGAGCTCCGGCAGAGGGCTCTCGTCCCGCTCCACCACCAGGTCCACGGGCTCTCCACCCGCCAACCCCATCCGGTCGCGCATCCCGGCGTTCACGGTGATGAGGTGGTCCTCATTGCGCCAGGGCGTGGCGGAGGTGGCGAAGGGGTGCCCGTTCAGCGTCCCCTTCACCCGCACGCGCGCCCGGGTGCCGAGGAGCCGGCTGGGAAAGTGGATGAAGGTGTGGCTGCCGTCGCGGAGGAGCGTGGTGGACAGGCGGAGGGGGAGGGCAGGCGCCATTGTCGGCGCCGACCTTACCTGAACTTACTTGCGGTTGCCGAGGTAGCGCTGCATCAGCTCATGCGCGCGCCGCAGCCGGGCTTCGACGTAGCGGTCCTCGTCGTCCAGCTCTGCACCGGAGGGCTCCTCTTCGGGGGCGGCAATGACGTCCGAGAGGTCCACCGGCTGGCCGAGCTCGTTCCGTTGCGCGTGGGCGTTGAAGTAGCGGACGAGGGCGTTGGGGTCCGCCTCAATCCAGGAGGCGGCCTGCCGGATGACGTGAAACCCCTCGCCTTCGGTGGAGCGGGGAAACATCCCCGGCGAGTGGTAGCAGGCCCGCGCCATCCCGGACTGTCCTTCCATCATCACGCCCAGCACGCTGTCCTTGAGCACGCGGGAGAAGAGCCCGGTCACCGTCTCCAGCGGGGCCGCCAGCGCGCCCAGCTGGACCGACACAGCCATCCATCCCGCCTCCGCCATCCCATCCGGCGTGCGGGTGCGGACCACCGAACCCCCTTCGAGGGGCTGCTCCGCCGCCTCCGCGAGCGCTTCACGGACGCGCTCCAGGTCGGCTTCTATCTCTGAGCAAAAGACAATCAGTCGCGGCTTCTTCACAGGCCCCATCACGCCGTCCACAATGCCAAACGCCTCCCAGCGGTCAAACGTGCCCCCCAGGCCTCAATACTCTCCTGGGGTTAGGTCCGCTCGGTCGCGGGGGGAGCGGGCGACGCAGCGCGTAGCAACCGCGGGGCCGGGGCTGTTAGAGGGGGATGTTGCCGTGCTTGCGGGGCAGGTTCTCCTGCCGCTTGTCTTTGAGCATGGTCAGCGCGCGGACCAGCTTGGCGCGGGTGTGCTCCGGTCGGATGACTTCGTCGATGTAGCCCAGCTCTGCGGCCTTGAAAGGATTGGCGAACTTCTCCCGGTATTCGTTCACCAGCCGCGTGCGCTCCGCGGCGGGGTCCGCGGCCTGGGCCAGCTCGTTGCGGAAGATGATGTTCACCGCGCCCTCCGGGCCCATCACTGCAATCTCTGCTGTGGGGTACGCGTAGTTGACGTCCGCCCGGATGTGCTTGGACGCCATGACGTCGTACGCGCCGCCGTAGGCCTTGCGCGTAATCACGGTCACCTTGGGGACGGTGGCCTCCGCATAGGCGTAGAGCAGCTTGGCGCCGTGCTTGATGATGCCGCCCCACTCCTGCTGCGTGCCGGGCAGGAAGCCGGGCACGTCCACGAAGGTGATGAGCGGGATGTTGAAGCAGTCGCAGAAGCGGACGAACCGGGCCGCCTTCACCGACGCGTCGATGTCCAGACAGCCGGCCAGCACCGCGGGCTGGTTGGCCACGATGCCCACCGAGCGCCCCGCCAGCCGCGCGAAGCCGACGACGATGTTCTTGGCGTAGTGCTCCTGCACCTCGAAGAAGTGCCGCTGGTCCACCACCGCGCGGACAATCTCCTTGATGTCGTACGGCTTGTTCGGATTGGCGGGGACGACGGTCTTCAGCGCCTCTTCCACGCGCGCCGAGTCATCGTCGGTGGGCACGAAGGGCGCGTCCTCCGCGTTGTTCGAGGGCAGGTACGAGAGCAGCTCGCGGGTCAGGATGATGGCGGCCTGTTCGCCCTCGGTGGCGAAGTGGGCGACGCCGGAGCGCTGGTTGTGCGCCACCGCGCCGCCCAGGTTCTCCTTGCTCACCTCTTCGTGGGTGACCGTCTTGATGACGTCCGGCCCGGTGATGAACATGTAGGAGGACTGCTTGGCCATCACGATGAAGTCGGTGATGGCCGGCGAGTAGACCGCGCCGCCCGCGCAGGGGCCGAGGATGAGGCTTATCTGCGGCACCACGCCGGAGGCCAGGGTGTTGCGCAGGAAAATGTCCGCGTAGCCGGCGAGGCTCTCCACGCCCTCCTGGATGCGCGCGCCGCCGGAGTCATTGAGGCCCACCACCGGAGAGCCCACCCGGGTGGCGAGGTCCATAATCTTGCAAATCTTCTGGGCGTACGCGCCGGAGAGCGACCCGCCGAAGACGGTGAAGTCCTGCGCGAAGACGAAGACCTGGCGGCCCTCGACGTTCCCGTAGCCGGTCACCACGCCGTCGCCCGGAATCTTCTTCTCCGCCATCCCGAACTCGGTGGCGCGGTGGGTGACGAGCTTGTCCAGCTCCGTGAAGCTGCCGGGGTCCAGCAAGAGGTCGATTCGTTCGCGCGCGGTCAGCTTGCCGGCTTCGTGCTGCTTGACGATGCGCTCTTGCCCGCCGCCCAGCTCCGCGCTCCGCTCCAGCGTGTCCAGCCGCGCGCGCAGCGGGTCCTTCTCCGAGGTGCCGTCCATGGACGCGGCTCTATATCAGGGCGCCGCAAAAGGCTTCAGGGCCCACGTCGCGGTCCAGCGATAGCCGTCCGCGTCCACGTCCGCGCTCCCGGAGAGCAGCGCGCTGGCGCCCAAAAGCCCGGAGAGCTCCGTCCCCACCGCGAACAGGCCGGCCAGCTCCCGGCTGCCCATCACGTCCAGCAGGGAGATTTGCGAAAACGCCTGGGTGACGCGGGCCGGGTCCACCGTCCACTCCGCCGCGCGGGGCGCGGGCAGGGCGGGCCCCTTCGACAGCGCCTCGAGCGCGGCCGTCGCCACGGCCTCGTCGTTCGCGGCGTAGAAGTGCCGGCCGGAGAGGCCCAGCCGGAGCTCGCCCTGGGGCAGCGCGAGGGCCACGCCGTCCGCCGTCTTCCGCGCGCGCGCAAAGCCTTCCAGCCCTTCGAGCGCGGCCTTGACGTCGGCGGCGTCAGAGAGCTCGAAGAGCGCCACGTTGCGCAGCGCGAAGTACTGCGCCGCCTCCGAGCCCAGGCTGCCCTTGAGCTGGAAGCGGTCCACCCGGAGGGCGGCGTTCCCGGTGGCGCGGGAGGCGACGGCGGCCGCCAGCGGCGCCAGCGCGTCATTCGTGGCCCCGTCGCAGAAGCGGCAGGCCCGGAGGTTCCGCTTCGAATAGGCGTCCGCGGAGTCCGCCAGCCCGCCCAACTTCAGGCGCGCGGAGAACAGCCCGGGGGCGGGCAAGGCGTACGGCGTCGGCCCCGGAGCCGCGAGGGTGAGCCCCGGCAGTGACCGGGAGACGCCCTCGGCGATGGCTTTCTCGCCCTCCGCCCGGACGCCGAAGGCGCCCCGCGCGCTCTGGACGTAGGCCATCCCGGGCAGCCGCAGCAGCCGCGTCCAGCCCTTGCTGGCGGGCGGCGGCTTGGCGAGCGTGGCAGCGGCCTGCCGGAGCAGCGGTCCCACCTCTCGTGGCGCGGCGGCGGTGCACGCCTCCCTGCCTCGCACCACGTAGCCGCCCACCACCCGCGAGCCGACAGAGGCGCCCACCAGCAGCGCGCCCTTCTCCTTCGCGTTCCACGGGTCACCCATCCCCTGGAGCCGCTGCTTGGCGCGCGCCTCGAACGCGGGGAGGTCCTTCACGGTGAAGCAGCTGAGCCGCTCCTCACCGCGGAAGCTGAAGGTGGCGGCGGCGCCGGTGTCGATGCCCGCCGCTCGCAGCTGGGCGAGGTCCGACATGTCCAGGGAGAGCAGCGGGGAGAGCTCTGTGCGCCAGGAGGCGGGCCGCAGCAGCGGGGCGCGGGCGCCGGCCCGCTGGAGCCAGGCGAAGAGCGGCGCCGCGCGGTCCAGCTTGGGGACGTGGAGGACGGGCTCCGCGTCGGCGAGGGCCGGCGCGGGTGCGGCGGTCAGGCAGACAGCCAGCAGGAGGGCGTGCATGGACGTGAAGCGCTGCTTAAGCCCGGCCCTGAGGGGTGGCGCTGCGGAGGACGGCGGCAGCGCGCTCGGCGCCGCGCTTGCGCACCGCGCGCTGCATGTAGCCGTAGCCGACCAGCAGGGCCCCAGCGAGCGGCGAGGTGGCGGCGAGGATGGCCCAGACCGGCTGGCGGAACATGAAGTCCGACACCGCGCTGAAGGCCCCGGTCAGCCACTCGCCGTACAGCACGGTCAGGAAGATGAGCGCGCAGGGGACGAGGGAGATGAGCGTGGCGAAGACCAGCATCTTCGCCGCCCGCCGCCGCGCATCGCCCAGGCTCTTGGCGGGCGAGTAGGTCTTCACCTGGAGATCCTGATCCATCCCGCCCTTGCACCAGAGCGGGCGCGCCGTGTCAACCCTGGCGCGCCCGCCTTCGAATGCGCTTTAGAAGGCTGGTCGCAGCTCACCGAGCGGCGGGGCGGTCTCCGGTTCGCGCATCGCCAGCGTCAGCCGCGGGCTGCCGAGCGCCCAGAGCAGCGCGCCAATCCCGAGGAAGGCGCCGGGGGCGAAGAGCGGCGGCGCGACGGCCAGCGCGGCCCCGAGGTCCTCCAGCCGGAACGGCGGCTCCAGCAGGCGGGCCAGCGCTCGGAGGTGGAAGCCGGTCCCGGTGAGCCCGACGGCGACGCCCAGCGCGCCGACGGTCCGGAAAAGGCGGCGCAGGGCGGGGACGCCGAGCGCGGCCGTGGCGGCGACGCCCAGCAGCAGCGCGGCGAGGGGGCCGAAGGCGACCGGAATGGCCTGGGCGGGGTGGATGAGGGTCCGTCCAGCGAAGTGAGCGACCGCGGCGTCAGCGCCCAGCACCAGCGCGCCCGGCGCCAGGACCAGGGCCAGCTTTCGTTTCAACTCCAGCCCACGAAACCGTTTGATGGCTCCCATGACGTTCTCCTCGCGCCGAAGGGCCGCTGGCGCCTCGCGTTGTTGCACGCGACCGCTTGAGCAGCCTGCATGCCAGGGAGTGTCTTGAGGGGGTTAAGGCGGGAGCGGGAGGGATCCGCTGCCAACGCCGTGGTCAGCGCTGTTCGGTCTTCATCGCGCAGTCGAGGAAGGTGCAGGGCTTTCCCGACGCTGAGGCGTAGAGGCAACGGAGCAGGCAGCTCAGGCCGAACTCCCGCCAGATGATGCGGAAGTTCGCGAGCACGTCCCGACCAGTGATGACTCCGCGCATGATGTCCTCCACGAACCCAGGGTCGGGATGGATTGCGGCGATCGCTGCAATCCTTCTGCCGAGGGCGGGCCAAATACTCCTCCGTTCACTGCTCGTCAACGCATCGGTCGAACTGAGCGTCATTCGAGGGTGTCAGTCTGGCGTCCACCTCTCCGGGGCCGGTAAATCGGCCCGGAACGTTCACCCGCCCACATGGCCAAAGTTGCCGCCTCCGCGCCGCAGTGACGACGAGCGCGGGCAACAGGTCGGAGGGGACCTCCCTGGCGAACAAGTCGTGGGAGATCCCGGTCGCGCTACACTTCGCCGGCAGATGGAAGAGCGGCTGTCCACCGTGCTGCAGCGCTACCGCGCCGCGCCGCAGCGCTTCACCGAGCTCGAGCGATGGTCGCTGCTCGTCTGGCTGAAGGCCCCGGTCTCCGTGCAGCGCCCGCTCATCTGGGGCACCGTCCGGGACTATCCGAGGGAACCCGCCGCGAATGATCCACTGCTGTTCCGGCTGCGGAAGGACGACACCAAGCGCAGCAACGCCTTCGGCGTGGGCGTCACGCTGGGGCGCGCCACCAACAACGACCTGGTCGTGGATCAGGCGTCCATCTCCCGCTTCCACGCGTTCTTCCAGGAGGACCCCAAGACCCACGTGTGGCACGTGGTGGACGCCCAGAGCGCCAACGGGACCTTTCTCGGAGACGGGCAGCTCATCCCCAACCGCCCGGCGCCCTTGCATGACCACGCGCAGCTGCGCTTCGGGGATGTGGACCTCCGCTTCTTCTCTCCCACCGCCTTCGAAGAGTTCGTCCGCCGGCAGCTGCCGCGCGTTTGACACCTCGCGGTGCCCTCCGTTATTACGGACAGTACGTACAGCCGGACGGAGGAGCCCTTGGGCCAGCTCGTTCGAGTCAGCGAGGAGTGGAGATGGCCCAGGAGAGCGCGGCGCCCTCACAGCCCACTGGGGTGTCCTCCGTTTTGACGGAGGAGCTGCTGGCGGCCTGCGCTCAGCTGGAAGGTCGCCCGCCGGAGGACGTGCTGCGCTGGGCGGCGGACCGGTTCCCCGGGCGGCTCACCTTCGCCACCGGCTTCGGGGTGGAGGGCTGCATCCTCATCGACCTGGTGGGGCGCCACCGCCTTCCGGTGGACCTGTTCACGCTCGACACCGGCCTGCTGTTCCCGGAGACCTATGCGCTCTGGAAGCAGCTGGAGGCGACGTACGGGGTGACCATCCGCGCGGTGCGGCCGCCGCAGACGGTGGAGGCGCAGGCCCAGACGGAAGGCGCCGCGCTCTGGGAGCGCGAGCCGGACCGTTGCTGTGCGCTGCGTAAGGTGCAGCCGCTGCGCAAGGCGCTGGTCGGCTTTGACGCGTGGGTGAGCGCCATCCGCCGCGAGCAGACCCCGGACCGCTCCGACGCGCAGGTCCTGGAGCGGGACCCCAAGTTCGGCCTGGTCAAGGTGAACCCGCTCGTCGGCTGGACGCGCAAGCACGTGTGGGACTACGTCCACCGCAACAACGTCCCCTACAACCCGCTCCACAATGCGGGCTACGAGAGCATTGGCTGCTGGCCCTGCACGACGCCTGTGCAGCCTGGGGAGGACCCCCGGGCGGGCCGTTGGCGCGGTCGCGCCAAGACCGAATGCGGCCTCCACGCGAAGGACCAACCCGGAAAGGAAGTCAGCACGATGTCGAACCTCGTCCAGCCCCACGGCGGCACGCTCGTGGATCAGTTCCTCCCTGCAGCGGAGGTCTCCCAGGCGGAGGCGCGCGCCAAGGCGCTGCCCCGCATCACGCTCGACGCGCGCGAGGCCGCGGATCTCGAGCTGATCGCCATCGGCGCGGTGAGCCCCCTCAAGGGTTTCCTGGGCGCGGCGGACTACCGCGGCGTGGTGGAGCAGATGCGGCTGGCCAACGGCACGGTGTGGCCGCTGCCGCTGACGCTGGCGGTGACCGACGAGGTGAAGGCCGGGCTCGCCGTCGGCAAGGAGGCCGCGCTCTATGACGAGCAGGGCCGCCTGCGCGGCTTCATCACCGTCAGCGAGCTCTTCACGCGGGACCCGCTGGAGGAGGCGCGCCGGGTCTACAAGACGGAGGAGGCCGCGCACCCTGGCGTGGCGTACCTGCTGGCCCGCCCGAAGAACCTGGTGGCGGGCGAGGTGAAGGCGCTCCCGCTGCCGGCGGACCTCCCGTTCTCCCAGTTCCGGCTCGCCCCGCGCGCGCTGCGGCAGGAGCTGGAGAAGCGGGGCTGGACGCGGGTGGCGGGCTTCCAGACGCGAAACCCCATCCACCGCGCGCACGAACACCTCACCAAGCTGGCGCTGGAGTTTGCGGACGGCCTGGTCATCCACCCGCTGGTGGGGGAGACGAAGGGCGACGACGTCCCGGCCAAGGTCCGCTTCCAGGTCTACGAGACGCTCATCGAGAAGTACTACCCGAAGGACCGGACGGTGCTGGCGGCGTTCCCCGCGGCCATGCGCTACGCCGGGCCGCGCGAGGCCCTCTTCCACGCGCTGGTGCGCAAGAACTACGGCATCTCCCACCTCATCGTCGGGCGGGACCACGCGGGCGTCGGCAAGTACTACGGCCCGCTGGAGGCGCAGCAGTTGTTCGAGACCTTCAAGCCCGGGGAGCTGGGCGTCACCCCGCTCAAGTTCGACCCGACGTTCTACTGCAAGGGCTGCGGGAACCTCGCCTCGCTGCGCACCTGTCCGCACGACGCTTCGCAAAGGCTGGAGCTCTCCGGAACCAAGGTCCGCGAGACCCTGCGCGCGGGCGGCCACCTCCCCGAAGAGTTCACCCGCCCGGAGATTGCCGAGCTGCTCCGCGCGCACTACCTCTCCGAGGGCGGGCCCGCGGCGGTCGCGGCTCCCGGTCCGGTGGAGAAGGCCGGCGCGGCGCTCAAGGCCGCGGCCTCCGGCGCCGTGCCGGGCGGCAAGGGCTTCATCCTCTGGTTCACCGGGCTGTCCGGCGCCGGCAAGAGCACGCTGTCGAACGCGCTGCGCGCGCGGCTTGCCGCGGACCGCGCGGTGGAGATTCTGGACGGCGATGAGGTGCGCACCTACCTCTCCAAGGGCCTGGGCTTCTCCAAGGAGGACCGGGACACCAACATCCGGCGCATCGGCTTCGTGGCGCGGGTGCTGGCGCGCAACGGCGTGACGGCCATCACCGCCGCCATCTCGCCCTACGCCGAGGTGCGGGACGAGGTGCGGCAGCTGGCGGCGCAGGAGGGCGTGACGTTCGTGGAGGTCTACGCCCACGCGGAGCTGGAGGCGCTGGTCGCCCGCGACGTGAAGGGGCTCTACAAGAAGGCCATCGCCGGTGAGGTGAAGAACTTCACGGGCGTGTCGGACCCCTACGAGGCGCCGAAGAACCCGGACATCACGGTGCGCAGCGACAAGGAGACCCTCGACGAGAGCCTGACCAAGATTCTCTCGTTCCTCACCGCGCGCGGCCTGCTCGGCAGCGCGCCGGTCTCCCTGCCGGCCCTCCACCCGGTGGCGGACGCTCCCAAGGCCCGCGCCTCATGAGCCCATCCCCGGACCAGGGGATGGGCAAAGCGCCGCTCTACCCGGTGTTCCTGAAGCTCTCGGGCCGGGAGGTGGTGGTGGTGGGCGGCGGCGTGGTGGCAGGGCAGAAGCTCCCCGCGCTGCTCGGCGCGGGGGCGAAGGTCACGGTGGTGGCGCTGGAGGTGAGCGCCGCCGTGGCCGCGCAGGGGGTCCGCGTGGTGCAGCGGGCCTTCCGCGCGGAGGACCTGGACGGCGCCGCCTTCGTCGTCGCGGCAGCGCCACCGCAGGTGAACCGCGAGGTGGCCGCCGCCGCGGCCGCGCGCGGGCTGTTCGTGAACGCGGTGGACGACGGCGACAGCGGCAGCGCGTATCTGGGCGGCGTGGTCCGCAAGGACGGCGTGACCCTGGCCATCTCCACCGAAGGTGAAGCGCCCGCGCTGGCGGGGTTGTTGCGCGAGGGCTTCGAGGCGCTCTTGCCCGACGGGCTTGCCGGCTGGCTCTCCACCGCGTCCGCCTTGAGGGCGCGGCAGAAGGCGCAAGGCGTGCCGATGCCGGAGCGGCGGCCGCAGCTTTTGGAGGCGCTCAACGCCCTCTACGCGTCGCGGGCGCCGGCGCCTGGCGGCGGCTTCGTTTCTCTTGTCGGCGCGGGGCCAGGGGACCCGGACCTGCTCACGCGCAAGGCGGTGCGGCGTCTGGCCGAGGCGGACCTGGTGCTCTACGACGCGCTGGTGTCCGAGGAGGTGTTGGCGCTGGCGCCGCGGGCGCACTGCTTCTTTGTGGGCAAGCGGGCAAGGCGCAAGGCGGTCAAGCAGGAGACCATCAACCGTCTGCTGGTGCGCGCCGCGCGCCGCGGGCAGCGGGTGGTGCGGCTCAAGTGCGGGGACCCCTTCGTGCTCGGGCGGGGCGGGGAAGAGGCGCTGGCGCTGGTGGGCGCGGGCATCCCCTTCGAGGTGGTGCCGGGCGTGAGCTCCGCGGTGGCGGCGCCTGCGCTGGCCGGAATTCCAGTCACCCACCGCGGGCTGGCGTCCGGGTTCGCGGTCATCTCCGGGCACTCGTCGCAGACCTACGAGCGGCTGGTGGCGGCGCTCGCGCCGAACGCGCTCACGCTGGTGGTCCTGATGGGCCGCGGCGAGCGCGCGCAGATTGCCCAGCGGTTGCTGGCGCAGGGGTGGCGGCAGGAAACGCCCTGCGCGCTGCTGCTGGACGCGTCCCGGCCGCAGGCGGCCCGCTGGCTGGGGACGCTGGAGACGCTGGCCCAGGGCGCGGCGTTCGAGGAGTCGTCCGACGCCCCGGGGACGCTGGTGGTGGGCGACGTGGTTTCGCTGGCCGGGGCGCTCGCCCCGCCGGCGCCCGGTGAAAAAGAGGAAGCACCCGAAGTCAGGAGCTCTGATGTCCACCGCTGAGGAAGGAAAGTCGTTCGGCCGGGGGCGGCTGTCGTTCGCCGACGAGGCGGACATTGATGAGTTCGTGGACACGCTCTCGCGCTACGAGCGCGGCGAGCTCACCCCGGACCAGTGGCGCGCGTTCCGGCTGGTGCGCGGCACCTACGGCCAGCGCCAGCAGTTCGACGCGCAGATGCTTCGCGTGAAGATTCCGCAGGGCATCCTCACCGCCTCGCAGCTGACCGCGATGGGCGAGGCGTCCGAGAAGTACTCCCGCGGCTTCGGCCACATCACCACCCGGCAGAACATCCAGCTGCACTTCGTGAAGCTCCACGACGTGGAGCTGGCCATGCGCGACCTGGCCGCCGCCGGGCTCACCACGCGGGAAGCCTGCGGCAACTCGGTCCGCAACATCACCGCCTGTCCGTACGCGGGCGTGGCGAAGGACGAGCCGTTCGACGTCACGCCCTACGCGGAGGCGATGACCCGCTATCTGCTGCGTCACCCGCTCAGCGCTTCGCTCCCGCGCAAATTCAAGATTGCCTTCGAGGGGTGCGCCACGGACCACGCAGTCACACCCATCAACGACCTGGGGTTCCATGCCCGGGTGCGGACGGTGAACGGGCAGCCGCAGCGGGGCTTTCGCGTCACCGCGGGCGGCGGCACCGCCATCCTCTGCCGGACCGGCGGCCTGCTGGAGGAGTTCCTCCCGGCAGAGGAGATTTTCAACCTTGCCGAGGCCGTGGTGCGCGTCTTCCACCAGCGCGGCGACCGGGCGCACAAGCAGCGAAACCGGATGAAGTTCCTCATCAAGGAGCTGGGCTGGGACGGCTGGAAGGCAGAAGTTGAAAAGGCGCTGGCCGCTTTCCGCGCGGACGGCGGCGCGAATCTGCCCTTCGACGCACAGCGCCCGCCTGAGGAGACCGCCCCGAACTGGGAGCGGCCCGCAGCGCCCACCGTGGCGGCCACGGCCTCGCGCGCGCAGGCTTCGCCCGTGAAGGGCCCAGGGATTGTCCCCACCGTCCTGTCGGAGCTGCGCACGTCGTCCGCCGCGTTTGAGCGCTTCCTGCGCACCAACGTCCGGCCGCAGCGGCAACCGGGATACAGCGCCATCACCGTGAACGTGGTGCTGGGGGATTTCACCGGCGAACAGATGCGGCTGCTGGGCGAATTGGCCAGCGCGTACGGCGAGGGCTCCGTCCGGATGACGGTGAACCAGGACCTGGTGCTGCGCTGGGTTCGCACCTCAGACCTGCCGGAGGTCCACGCGCGGCTGGCGGCGATGGGCCTGGGGCTGCCTGACGCGGACACGGTGGCGGACGTGCTCAGCTGCCCCGGCGCGGAGGCGTGCCGGCTGGCGGTCACCCAGTCGCGCGGGCTGGGGAAGGTGCTGGGCGACTTCCTGCGGTCGCGCCCGGACCTGGTGGACGCGGTGCCGGACCTCGACATCAAGATTTCCGGCTGCCCCAACGGCTGCGGCCAGCACCACATCGCCGGCATCGGCTTCCAGGGCAGCGTCCGGAAGCTGGGGGACAAGGTGTTGCCGCAGTACTTCCTGATGCTGGGCGGCGGCGCCGCCGAGGACACCGCGCGGTTTGCGCGCATCGCCGCCAAGGTCCCGGCGCGGCGCATTGTGGCCGCCGTGGAGCGGCTCATCGGCTTCTACCTGAAGGAGCGCGAGCCGGGAGAGAAGGCCAAGGCCTTCTTCGAGCGCGTGGAGCTGCCGAGGGTGAAGCCTCTGCTGGCGGACCTGGAGCAGATTTCGCTGGAGAGCGCGGCGCCGGAGGACTTCATCGACCTCGCGGAGACCACCGAGTTCAAGCAGGAAACCATGGACGGGGAGTGCGCTGCCTGACCCCCTGACGTTCTGTCAGGTCGACCGAAGGCCGCCGCCAGGGTTAAAGCTTCTGCCATGACCGCGACGCTGGATGAGCTGGTGAAGCTGCTGGCGCTGGAGCGCATCGAGGAGAACCTGTTCCGGGGGCAGAGCCAGGACCTCGGCTGGGGCACGGTGTTCGGCGGGCAGGTGCTGGGACAGGCGCTCTCCGCGGCCGTACAGACGGTCCCGCCCGAACGCCAGGTGCACTCGCTGCACGCCTACTTCCTGCGCCCCGGCGACGTGAGCAAGCCCATCGTCTACGACGTGGACCGCATCCGCGATGGGCAGAGCTTCACCACCCGGCGCGTGGTGGCCATCCAGAGCGGCCGGCCCATCTTCAACCTGGCCTCCTCGTTCCAGGTCCGCGAGGACGGGTTCAACCACCAGGACCCCATGCCGTCCGCGCCGGACCCGGAGTCGCTGCCCACGGAGCAGGAGCGCAGCGCGAAGTGGGCGCAGAAGCTGCCCAGCGGGTTGCGCGACCGCATCCTGGCGGAGCAGCCGTTCGACCTGCGCCGGGCCCACGCCCCCGAGGACCCGCTGGCGCCGCAAGCCATGCCGCCGAAGAGCCAGGTGTGGCTGAAGACCGCGGCGCGGCTGCCGGATGACCCGGCGCTGCACGCGTCGCTGCTCGCCTACGCGTCCGACTACGCGTTCATCGCGACCGCGCTGCTGCCCCACGCGGTGAGCTGGCTGAGCCCAGGCATGCAGGTGGCCAGCCTGGACCACGTGATGTGGTTCCATCAGCCGCTGCGCGTGGACGATTGGCTGCTGTATTCGATGGACAGCCCGGCGGCGCACGGGGCCCGCGGGCTCGTTCGCGGTTCCATCTTCACGCGGTCCGGGACGCTCGTCGCCTCCACCGCGCAGGAGGGGCTCATCCGGCAGCGGTGACCTACGACCGGTGCAGCTTGGCGAAGAGGGCTCGCAGGGTGTCAATGCTCTCGGCTTGGCTGGCCGGTTTGTCTTCGCGGTAGCGCTTCACCCGGGCGAAGCGGAGCGCCATGCCTCCGAGGTAGTGCGGGCTCTCCTGCACCGAGTCGAACGCAATCTCCGCCACCAGCTCTGGCTTCACGTGGACGGTGTGCCCGTCCCGGGAGAGCTCGTGGGCGAGGAACCATTGGGTTTGCCACTGGAGCATGGCGTCGGTGAGGCCCTTGAACGTCTTGCCGAGCATCACGAAGCCGCCCGTTGCGGGGTCCCTCGCGCCCAGGTGGAGGTTGGAGAGCCAGCCCTCTCGCCGGCCGCTGCCCCACTCGGCGGCGAGGATGACCAGGTCCAGGGTGTGGGCGGGCTTGAGCTTGAGCCAGCTCGCGCCGCGGCGGCCGGCTTCGTAGAGGGAGTCCGGGCCCTTGGCCAGCAGCCCTTCGTGCCCCCGCGCCAACGCCTGTGCGTAGAAGGCGTCCGCGGCCTCGGCGTTGGCGGTGAGAAGGCGCGGGACGCGTGAGGGCTCTGGGGTGAGCGCGTCCAGCGCGAGCATCCGCTCCCGGTACGGGAGGTCCACCAGGTCCTTCCCGTCCAGGTGGAGCAGGTCAAACGCGTAGGGCGTGAGCGGGAGCGTCTGCCGCGCCTGCTCCACCTCCAGGCGGCGGCCGAAGCGGCGCATGGTCACCTGGAACGGCTGCGGCGTCCCGTCGGTTCGCAGCGCGAGCGCTTCCCCGTCGAGCACCAGCGCGCGGCCCGGCATCGCCTTCGCCAGCTCCACCACCTCCGGCACCGCGAGGGTGACGTCGTTTCCTTCGCGCGAGTAGACGCGGACCTCGTCGCCGTCGCGGTGGACCTGCACGCGCGCGCCGTCCAGCTTGTACTCGAGCGACGCCTCGGTGAGGTTCTCCAGCGCCTCGTCCACGTCCGCCGCGGGCTGGGCGAGCATCGGCTGCAGCGGGCGGAAGAGCTGGAGCCGGTAGCGGGCCAGCGCGGGCTCGCCTCCGGTCAGCGCCGCCTGCGCCACCTCCGCCGCGTCGTTCGCGAACATCAGGGCGCGCCGCACCGCGCCGGCCGGCACGCCCGCCGCCTGGGCGAGGGCGTCCGCCATGATTCCTTCCAGCGCGCCCTGCCGGAGCTCCCCCACCAGGAGCCGCGCGAGGAAGGTCTGCTCGGCGTGGGTGGCCTTGGCGAACATCCCGCCCAAGAGCCGCGCGCGCTCGCCCTGGGAGCCTTCGCCCTTGCACTGCGCGACGGCCGTCAGCGTGGCGTCCACCTCGCGCACCGTGAGCGAGGCGTCCTCGGCGGGCGGGACTTCGGCGGTCCGGCGCACCGTGGAGTAGCCGATGCCAATGCGCCCCTGCGGGATGTTTCCGGAGAGGTACTCCACCGCGGTGGAGATCTCCTCGGGCGGCAGCGCCTTGAGCAAGTCGGCCAGGTGGCGGACCTTCTCCAGGCGGGCGCGGGTGGCGCCCACGCGGGTGGAGACGGCGACGAGCTCGGAGATCCGCATTCGTGTTCGCCTACGGGTTGGAGAGAAGCAGCAGCTGCCCGTTCTCATACGCCAGCGCGGGACAGTAGGGCGAGCCTCCAGCCCGCGCCCACCACGCCCCGGTGGCCGCCTTCTCCTCGCGGGAGGTGAAGCGGTACGGCGCCACGGTGGTGCGCAGGTAGCGCGGCGGGCGTTCGGCGAAGGGGACGTGCTCGAACAGGGCGCGCACCGGGGCGGAGCCCTCGAACAGTCGCGTGAGCAGCTTCACGAACCACGGGTTCTGCTCGCAGGTGCCCAGCGCGGCGAACCACATCTGCCAGTCCAGCCGGGGCATGTGCGGCTGCATGAACGTGGGGCGGCGGTCGAGCGGGCCGGGCTTCCACTTGAAGACGTACGGCTCCCAGCGGATGCCGTCCTCGCTGCCCTCGAGGGAGATTTCGGGCCGCCTGGTGGTCATCACCGCGAACAGGCCGTAGGTGTTGATGGAGCGCAGCGGCGCCAGCGCGCCGCGCAGCCAGCCGGTCTCGCGCACGAAGCCCAGGCGCTCCGAGAGCTCCCCCACGCTCACCCAGGCCACCACGCAGGCGAAGGCGACGGTGGCGCCCAGCCGCAGGCGCCGGTTCCACAGCGGCCGAGTCGCGGGCGGGGTAGCCGGCTCAGGGGGCAGCAGCAGGCCGCGCAGCCGCGCGGGGAGGCGGGCCAGCAGCGCGTCGTCGAGCAAGGGGATGCAGAGCGCGGCGGTGAGCAGGTTGAAGAAGCCGTAGTTCCCCGTGGCGGCGATGAGCAGCTGCAGCGCGAGGAAGGCCGCCGCGGCCACCTGGCGGAAACGGCGGGGGAGGAAGATGCAGAACGGAAGCGCCAGCTCGATGCCGAAGGTGCCGACGGCGGAGAGCTTCTGCACCCACGCCGGCAGCTTGGCCGCGTAGTAGCTGGTCCACGCGGGCAGGGGCTGCGTCCAGTAGTGGTATTCGAAGGCCGTGAGGTTGCGCCAGGTGATGTCGCGGCTGGCCAGCTTCACCACGCCGGAGAGGAACATCAGCCGGAAGAGGAGCCAGCGCAGGAGCCACAGGCCCACTGGGTTGACCGGCTCCCGCCACGCGCGGGAAGGCTTGAGGCCAGGCGGCGCGAAGAGGACGCCGAGCAGCCCAGCTTCGAGGAGGAGCATGTCCCACTGGAACTGCAGGAAGACATCGCCCACGCAGACGAACGACAGGTAGAGCGCCCAGCACGCGAAGAGGGACGCGCGAGGCGCGAAGCCCGCGACGGTGGACAGCGACGCGGTGAGGCCGAACGCGAAGGCCAGGTGGAGCGCGCCGTCGCTGGCGGAGAGCCAGAAGAGGGTGGGCAGCGACGGGAGAGCGAGGCTCCGGTTCTGGTGGGCCCAGGCCATCAGGGCCTGCGCGGGCGCAATGCCCGAGGCGCCGAAGAGGCCGTCCGCCTGGACCCAGAGCGAGAGGAAGGCCACCGCGAACACGGCGCCGAGCACGCGGAGGAAGAGGGCTCTGACGAGCAGATGGGCGCTCAACGCTCACCCGTCTCTCTGCTGCGGCCGGCGGCATGCTGCGGCACCGGGGCGGGCCCGCCCGCAGCCAGCCCGTCTCTGTGCCGCCGCCGACGGTCGGGTCGGGTTCGCTCGCGACGCGGCCTGCGCGAGCTCCAGCGGGGGGCAGTCACGGCTCGTCCTTCTCTTCGGCGCGGGCGGGTGAGCGATGGGCGCGCAGCTCGGAGCAGCTTAGCCAGGCTCCGCGACGGTCCGAAGCGCGGACCCGAGCTTCTTAACCGGTTGCGCTCGGAGCTCGGAGTCCTCGCTCCGCTGCGACTCATCATCGGGCCTGGGCGCGCGGATGGCCGCTCATCCCGGAGGTGTCAGGGACAGGGTCATGGAGCCGTGGCGGCGTACCAGGCTGCCCGCGTGGATGGGCTGCAGTGCAGTGGGCTCCTGGGGAGACGGGGTTCGCCTTGGCGTCTGCACTGCCTCGTCGGAGCTGGCCCGACTTCGGCCCGCGGTGGAGTCGGCGCCGGGGTGGCCGCAGCGCCCGGGTGGTCGGCTCAGATGCAACCGTTCGTCGACAAAGTCGAGCGCGGAGCCGGTATTTCGGCGGTTTCGGGTCGGTTGCTCGACGAACGGTTGCATCTCGCTGCGTCGCGGCGCCCACTCCACCGTCTCCCCAGGGGATGTGCTGCGCAAACGAACATCAAGCACATGCACGGGCGCGCGCGCGTGTCCCAGGTGTCTCCTGACGTGCTCACACCCGGGTAGGAAGCGGGCTCAATTCGCGGCCCAGGCCGGTTTACCGGCCGACAAGCGCTTCAGGCACGCCGGTTGCTGGAGGGGGACGTTCCCCTGGAGGAAACACCTCATGCAACGGGCCTTTCGCACCGCCTTCGCTGTCCTCTCCTGTTGGGCCGCGGCGGCGCTCATCGCGTGCAGTCCGACGGGCGCGCAGTGTTCGTCGGCGGCGGACTGTGGTGGCTCTCAGGTCTGCTTGACGCACCCATCGGTCTGCGCCGCGAAGTGCACTGCGGACTCCCAATGCGGCGGGGACCAGCAGTGCTCGGCGGGCGGCGGCTGTGTGGCCAAGTCTGGCTGCGGCTCCGATATCGACTGCGCGAAGGGCACGGTCTGCGGCGCGGGCGGGGCGTGCGAAGCACCGTGTACCGCCAGCAGCTGCGCGGCCAACCAGACCTGCGGCACCGCGGGCCACTGCCTGGGGAGCATTGAAGGCGGCGCCACTCCCGGAACGCCGGGGAACCCCGGAACGCCGAGCGGCACGCCGGCCACCTGCGGCGGCGAGGCGTTCTCGGCCAGCGCGGTGGACGCCAACTTCCTCGTCCTCTTCGACAAGTCGGGCAGCATGAACGAGCAGGTGGCGGGGGTGACCAAGTGGTCCGCCGCGGTGACCGCGGTCAACCGCCTGGCGTCGGAGCACGCGTCGAAGATGCGCTTCGGGATGACGATGTTCCCCGTAGGAGATACCGCGGTGGAGGCCTGTCAGGTCCCGCCGATGTCGGTCCCCATCGCCGACGCCAGCGCGCCCCGGATTGCGGCGGCGCTCGCGGCGCAGACCCCGGGCGGCAAGACACCGCTGGGCGCGGTGCTGGCCAGCGCCCAGAGCGTGACGGAGCTGACCGACCCCAACCGAGCGAACTACGTCCTGCTCGCCACGGACGGGATGGAGACCTGCAACGGCAAGCCGGTGGAGGAGGTGAAGAAGCTCTTCGCCAAGAACATCAAGACGTACGTGCTGGGCTTCGGCGCGGGCGTGAGCGCCTCCACGCTGACCGAGATGGCCGTGTCGGGCGGCACCGCCCGGGCCGCGGCGCCTCGCTACTTCCAGGCGGATGACCCGGCGGCGCTGTCGGACTCGCTCTCCGCCATCGTGCGCGGCGTACAGGGCTGCGACTTCAAGCTGGTGAAGCCGCCGCCGGACCTCGCCAAGGTGTTCGTCTACGTCAACGGCCAGCTGGCGTCCTATGACCCCAAGAAGCAGAACGGCTGGGACTACCTCGCCGCGGGGCAGCGCATCACCCTGTATGGCTCCGCCTGCGAGCAGATTTCCCGCACGCCGGGCTCGCGCGTGTCGCTGGTCTACGGTTGCCCGGACACCACGCTGATTGAGGGCGGACCGGGCACTGCCTGCGCGGCAGGCGGCCAGTGCATCTCCGGCAACTGCGTGGGCGGCGCCTGCGTGGGCGGCGTCCCGGGCAAGGCGGCCGGCGCGCCGTGCAGCGCGCTGGAAGAGTGCGAGTCCAAGCAGTGCATTGGCGGCAAGTGCGGCGGCGGAAGCCCGGGCGGCCTGCCGAATGGCAGCCCGTGCACCACCAGCCCGGAGTGCGCGTCCGGCCTGTGCAGCGCCGGAACGTGCCAGGGGCTCAACTGAGCATGGACCGTTGCGTTCGAGTGGGTCTGGCCCGGGCGGCCATCGGGCTCCTCGCGTGTCCGGGTCCGCCGACGGGCGGGCAGACGCCGGTGGACTCCGGTTCGAGCGCGGACACGGATGCGGGCGGGACACCTCCGGATGCCGGCCCTCCGGCAGGCGACGGTGGGAGCTCCTCGGGGGCCTGCAGCCCTACCGTCACGCCCAACGGGTGCGCCGCGCCCAACAGCAAGTGTGGCCTGGTGGTGAGCAAGTACGGATGTCAGCCGCCCGGCACCGCGACCGATGGCCAGGCCTGCACGTCCAACTCCGCGGGTGACAGCTGCGCGGCGGGGCTCTTCTGCTTGAGTGGCGCCTGCCGGCGCTTCTGCGACACGGCCGCCGCGACCAGCGGGTGCGCCTCGGACGAGGCGTGTTCGCTGCAGCTCACCTGGAATGGCGGGCCGCCCGCCGGCGAACGGTTCTTCATCTGCGTGAAGACCGGCTCCGAGTGCGATGTCCTCTCGCAGACCTGTGTGGGCACCAACGCCTGCTACTTCACCCAGGCGGGCTCCAAGTGCCTCACGCCCGGGACGGTGGCCGATGGGCAGACCTGCCAGTACGCCAACGACTGCACCAAGGGCGCTGCCTGTCTTTCGCTCAACTCTGCGGGCGCACGCTGCCACCGCCTCTGCGCCGCGGCATCCGACGCGGGGACTGCGGACGCGGGCGTGCCGCTGTCGTGCTCAGTCGGGCAGTGCCTCACCGTGGGCAACTTCCCCTACGGTGTCTGCGGGTGATTCCCTCCTCCGTTCGGAGCGTAGCGACGCGTGGGAGGCTGCTCCCCCGTTCGCGTCGAGCGTAGCGCCGCGCAGCGGCGCGTAGTCGAGACGAAGCACTGCTCCTGAAGGGCACAGCCTTTCCTCGACTCGGCGCAGAGGCGGGCAGTGCTCGGGCTCCGCCGTTGGCGTCGGGTTGCCGAGGGAAGACCTTGGGTCAGGAGCGTCCGTCCGGTGCCGGAGCCCGGCACGAGGCGCGGTGCCGGCGCGGGGGCCGTTGGGCAAGGAGACACAGGTCTTGGGCCGAGCTGTCCGTCTGCTGGCATTGAGATGGATGGGCTGCTCGCGCGAAGGCAGCAATCCCTGAGGGTGGTCAAGGCAGGCGGGATGGTCCTGGGCGGCTGCCGGCGGGCATACGCCGGCAGCACGACCGCCGTGGCCAGGCCCGCTGCTGCTTCCTCACTCAGGCCGCGCTCCCCGAGGTGCAGGTCGCCGCCTTCGTTTCAGCCCCGAGCTGTCCCCGGCTGAAGCGAGAACGGTTGTGGTACACGTCGCGCATCACGCACTGCTTCTTCTGTCATAAGTTGTCGACGCTATTGTCGACAACTTGGCGGCTGGTTCAGCCGCACCGAAACAGCTCCCCCGCTACGGTGTGCGTTCGAAAGTGCGACGGGTTCTCGTTGCTATTAACGACAGCGTCGCACTTCTAAGTAGCGATTTGTTTCATGGGTGCCAAGTCCTCTCGGGGACAGCTCCGGAGAATCATGGGCCCGCCCCGACTCACCTCGGGGAGTGCTGGAGCGGGGGGGAGCGGAGCCCGATCAGGCGCCTGCGGTCGTGCGCAGCGGAAGCAGCAGCAGCCCCGGGACTGTCCTACGCTGCCTTGACCACCCTCAGGGACAGCTGCCTTCGCGCGAGCAGTGCATCCGTCTCCGCGTTGGCGACCGGATGGCTCTGTGCAAGACCCGTGTCCCCCTGCCGCTTTGTCTCCCTCAGCGCGAGCACCGCCGCGCCGTCTCCAGCGCAGAAGTGGGTGAGGCTCGTTGTGTGCGTGGGTTTGCGCCACCTCTCGACTATGCGCCTGACGGCGCAACGCTCCTGGAGAGCAGCTCACCAGGGCCCCGCAACATCGCGGGGTTGCCCCCGTTCGCGTCGAGCGTTGCGCCGTCAGGCGCATAGTCGAGACGTCGGCAGTGCTCCCGAAGCTTGGCTCATGGGCCGCTCCGCTCCGCTCGAAACACACCGGCCAAGTTCCGTGCGTGAGTTTGCGCCACCCGCCACCTCTCGACTATGCGCCTGACGGCGCAACGCTCGAGGCGAGCGGGGGAGGCGCGCGACTGAGAAGAGCTGTTCCTCCGACGAAAAGGCCGGCCGAGCGGGGGAGGCGCCTGACGGCGCGAGAACAGCTGTTCCTCCGACGGCGAGGGCCGGTCTCCCCTCGAGGCGAGCGTGGAGGTTCGCTCACCTCCACGTGAGCCACCCTCCTACTGGAGCTTCGCGCAGGTGATGTTCATGCCCGCGCAGTCCACGAAGGTTCCGGTGGTGGTCATGCAGCCAATCCGCCAGTTGCGCAGGGTGCTGGGACGGCTTTCGCGAAGGAGGACGCCGCCGCCGGCGTAGCCTCCGCCGTTGAGCACGACCTCGTCCGCCGCGCAGGTGCAGTCCCAGACGCCGAGGGGCGAGATGGTGGTCGGGCAGGTGGGCGACCGGACTCCGGCGTTCAGGCGGCCGTAGAGCCTCTGGCCGTCCACCCGGGTGCTGTCGCCGGCGATGTACGAGAGCACGCGGAAGGAGGAGATTTGCACCGGGTCCGTCCCGGCGCTGGCGTTCTTGCGGACGGTGAGCTTGAGCAGCCGCGCGGCGACAGAGAGGCGGTGCAGGAAGTAGGTCCCGTTCCGCGGCGCCACCGGCGCCACGTCCGTCCAGTTGGCGGTGGCCGGGTCCGCGTCGGCGCTCCACTGCAGCAGGTACGCGTCCGCCCCGCTGTAGGCGGGGATGAACCGGCCGTCGCCAATCCACGCGGTGTCGAAGGCGATGGCGGAGATGCCGTAGCGCACGCTGCCCAGGTCCACGGTCATGTTCGCCGGGAGCGAAGCGGAGGGGACCGTCCAGTAGGCGGACTCCGAAAACTCGCTGGTGGGGCCGAGCCCGCCCAGCAGCGTCCCGGCGCTCACGCGAGGGACGATGCCCCGCGCCAAGTCAGTGGTGACGCCGCCGCGGTCGAGCTCGAACTGGGTGGTGGTGCCCGGCGGGCCCACCGCGCCGTCCGCGCCCCGCTCTCCGGCGGCCCCACGCTCACCCGCCGGGCCCTGGACGCCGTCCGCGCCCGCTGCGCCCTGGGGGCCGGGCGTGCCGCTTGAGCACCCCACGACGAACAACCCTACGACCATCACCATCATCCACACGCAGCTGCGCATCTGTCGGCTCCCCTCGTCCGGCGGCGCGCTCTCCTACCGTCGCCCGGGCGGGCTGTCCACAAGGCGGCCCCTCGACGTCAGGTGAGGCCGTGCTCCTGAAGCTTGTTGTAGAGCGTCCGCCGGCTGATGCCGAGCAGCCGCGCCGCCAGCGTCCGGTTGTCCTGGGCCCTCCCGAGCGCCTGCAGCAGGGCCTCTTTCTCGGTCACCTTGCGCTGGGCTTCCAGGGTGGGCTCGCCGACTGCCGGCGCGGAGGACGTCGTAGCCATCGCGGCCGCCGGCTGGCGGGCGAGCTCCCCGCGGACGTGCGCCGCGTCCAGCGTGGGGTTTTCTGCGAGGACGATGAGGCGCTCCACGAAGTTCTGCAGCTGGCGGACGTTTCCCGGCCAGGGCTGGGCCTGAAGCAGCGCCAGCGCGTCCGGCTCCAGGCTGATGTGGGGTTTGCCGTTCGCCGCGCCCAGCGAGGCGCAGAAGTGGCGCGCCAGCGCGGCGATGTCATCCGGCCGGCTGCGCAGGGGCGGCATCCAGAGCGGGACCACGTTCAGCCGGTAGAAGAGGTCCTGCCGGAACTCGCCGCGGGTCGCCATCGCCTCCAGGTCCCGGTGGGTGGCGGCGATGAGGCGCAGGTCCACCTTGAGGGTGGCCGTCCCGCCCAGCCGTTCGAACTCGCGGTCCTGCAACAGCCGCAGGAGCTTCACCTGCACCGCCGGCGTGATGTCGCCAATCTCGTCCAGGAACAGCGTCCCGCCTTCGGCCAGCTCCACCCGGCCCGGCTTGCGGTTGGCGGCGCCGGTGAACGCGCCCTTCTCGTAGCCGAACAGCTCTGACTCCAGCAGCGTGTCCGGGAGCGCCGCGCAGTGAATCTTCACCAGCGGGCCGTTGCGGCGGGGGCTCTGCTCGTGGAGTGCGCGGGCGGCCAGCTCTTTGCCCGTGCCGCTCTCCCCGCGGATGAGCACGGTCGCTGCGCTGCTGGCGCTGCGCCGGATGAGGTCCATCACGTCCCGCATCGCCGTAGAGCCGCCAATCATCCCGCCCGGCAGGGACACGCTCTGCTGCTGCGCTTCGCTGTGTCGCGCCTGGGTGAGCGCCTTGCGGACGGAGAAGAGCAGCTCCTCGCGGTCAAACGGCTTGAGCACGAAGTCCGCCGCGCCCGCCTTCATCGCCTCCACCGCCATCGGCACGGTGCCGTGCGCGGTGAGCATGATGACGGGCAGGTCCGGCCAGCGCTCTGCCAGCCGCGCGAGCAGCGCCATCCCGTCCATCCCGGGCATCCGGACGTCGCTCACCACCACGTCCACCAGGCGCTTCTCGAGGACTCCGAGGGCCGCCTCGCCGGACGTCACGTGCGCCGTCTGCATCCCCGCCTGGTGAAGCAGCGCGCCCAGCACCTTGGCGACCGCCGGGTCATCGTCGACGAGCAGCACGCTTCCAGAAAGCTCGGGCACGGCGGGAACCTAGCCCACCGGTTCCCCCTGTGTCAGCGGGCCGGCAGCCGCAGCTCCACCGTGGTGCCGCGGCCCTCTTTGCTGGCCAGAGTCACCTCGCCGCCGTGGGCCTCCACCACGCGCCGCACGAACGCGAGCCCCAGCCCGCTGCCCTTGGGCTTGGTGGTGTAGAAGTCGTCGAAGGCGCGCTCCCGGGTGCGCGCGTCCATCCCCACGCCGGTGTCCTCCACGCTGATGCGCACGCCGTCGGGCTCCGGCGGCAGGGCGCCCGCGGTCCGCACGGTGACCACGCCGCCGTGCTCCATGGCCTCGAAGGCGTTGTGGATGACGTTCTCCAGCGCGCCCGCGACGAGGTCCCGGTCCAGCGCGCAGGTCGGCAGGCCGTCCGTCAGCTGGGCGCGCACCTCCACCTTCGCCGTGGGCGCGAAGTGCTGCAGCGCCAGGACCTGGCGCACCAGTTCATTGACGTCCAGCGCCGCGCGCAAAGGCTCCGCCCGGCCCAGCCGCTGGTAGTTGTCCACCACCCGGTGCATGCGGTCTATCTGGTCCAGCAGGAGGTCGAAGAACTCGGCGGAGCTCTGCGGCGAGCGGCCCTGGGCGTACTCCTCTTTCAGGTACTGCGCGGCGCCCTTGAGCGCGGCCAGCGGGTTCTTGAGGTCATGCGCCATCTGCGAGGCGAAGCGGCCCAGCGTGGCCAGCCGGTCCATCCGCGCGCGCCGCAGGGCCACGGAAGCAATCACCCGGCGCGTCACGCCGAACAGCACCAGCGTCACCGCGCCCGTGCCGGCCACCATCAGGGCCGGCTTGCTGCCGAAGGCGCGGAACACGAAGAGGTAGGCCCATGCGGACAGCCCGGCGATGGCCAGCGCCAGCAGCGCGGTCATTTGCGTCACCTGCTGCTCGAAGGCGCGCAGCCGCAGCGTGATGATGGCGAGGATGCCGGTGCTGGCGAGCGTGCCCACCGGCGCCAGCCTCGGCGCGTCGTAGCCCAGGTCCGCGGCGAGCTCCGTGGCGGCGAGCAAGAGCAGCACCATCACCGAGGTGACAATCCAGCGGGTGCGGTCCCGCTCCTGGCCGCTGGCGGTGCGGCGGAAGTGGAGCGCCAGAAGCACCATCGCGCCGGCGGCCGCCGGCAGCACCGCGCACAGGTGGAGCACGGACCAGCGCTGCGTCCCCAGCCACTCCACCAGGATGGGCGAAGCAATCATCGCCAGCGAGGCCGCGGCGATGAGGCCGAAGAGCGTGTAGATGGCGATGATGAGCAACCGCAGCGAACGCGCCCGGCCCACGAAGCTGGCGATGAAGTGGA
The DNA here is from genome assembly GCA_044230055.1 of Myxococcaceae bacterium. Taxonomy (GTDB): domain Bacteria; phylum Myxococcota; class Myxococcia; order Myxococcales; family Myxococcaceae; genus JBGART01. The sequence continues at coordinate 31,767 of JBGART010000080.1, forward strand.
AGAGCAGCGCGGAGGCCAGCGTGCCGCAGGCCATGTCCAGCCGGCGCCAGGTCCAGACGCCGGTCAGCTCATAGCCGACGCGGAAGGAGCGCCAGAGGAAGAGGTCCACCGCCAGGAGCGCGAGCAAGAGCGAGAGCGGGCCGCGCGCGCCGCGGAAGGCCACCAGGAAGGCCAACGCCAGCAGACCGACGCAGGCGATGACATTGATGACCGCGTAGGAGCTCATCGGCCGGACGGCTCGCGCGGGGCTAGAGCTCGAGCCTTCGTCCGCGCGGCGTGTCCTGCACCAGCTGCTCCCAGCGGCGCACGGCCTGTTCGCGCTCGGGGTCCGGCGCGTCCGCGGCGAAGCCCAGCGTGTCGCTCACCGCGCGGGAGAGCTCCTCGACGGCGGCGTTGCGGACCTCCAGCTCCGCGCTGCGCCGCGCGGCGACCAGCCACTGCGCGCGGCGGCGGTCGCGGTTGTCCGCCCACCACGCGGTCCACTGCCGCTGGTTGATGCCGAAGGTGGCGCGCGTAATTTCCTTGAGGGCTTCGGCCGCGGCCTGGGCGCACATCAGGTCATCGGAGCCGGTCATCCCGATGAGCCCGTCCACGGCCTCGCGGTCATGCAGCACGCCCAGCGCGCGGGCGGCCAGCGAGCGGCGCAGCGGGTCACTTGCGGCGAGCTCCTGCCGCAGGCCGCGCATCGCCCCGTCGAAGCGGGGGAGCCGCCGCAGCGCGGTGGCGGCGGCGCGGGCGGCGGAGGAGATGTCCGGCTCCAGGTCAAACAGCCCGCGCAGCACCCCGTCCACCAGCTCCGGGAAGGGGAGGTTGCCGGCGGTGAGCAGCGCCAGGTAGCGGGTGTCCGAGTCTGAAGCGTCCAGCAGCGGCGCGAGGGACTTGGCACCCGGGCGGCCCAGCCGCGCCAGCGCCGCGGGGATGGGGCCCAGCTCATCCGCTTCCGGAAGCTCCACCACCGTCATCCGCGTCCAGGCGCTGGGGCCGGGGAACTGCCGGGCCAGAACTTCGGCTGACGGCTCCGGCGTGCGGGCCAGCTCCGCCATCGCGCGCGCGCGCCCCGCGGCGTCCGGGCCGGTCAGCCGGCGCAGCAGCGGCGTGAAGTCCGGCGGGGGGCGTTCGCCTTCAGAGAAGGAGAAGCCAGCCAGCGACGCTGCGCGGCCGATGCCGCCGCTGTGGCCGCCCGAGGAGGGGCTCCACCCCAGCCCGGAGGCGGCCAGCGCCTTGGCCGAAAAGCCGAAGCCGTCCAGGAGCCCTTCGCCCTCGCCGCCGGAGGCGCGCTGCTTGCGCCGGGCGATGAGCTCATGGAAGACGTTGGAGAGCTCCTGGCAGAAGAGGATGAAGTCGGAGAGCCGCCGCTGGCTGACCGGGCCCTGGCCGCTGTCGCCGTAAAGGATGGCCACCAGCCGGGCCTTCACCTCCACCGGGTAGAGGAACACCGTGCGCGGCGCGCGGCCGAGCAGCTCCAGGTACTGCTTGGAGAGCGTGTCCGGCGGGAGCGGCCCCACGTAGCTGCCGCGGGTGATGGCGACGGTCCGGAAGACCGAGGCGGCATCCAGCGGGATGGAGATTTGCGTTATCTGCCCCTTGTCCGCGCCCTCGCCGCGCGCGTCCCAGCCCACCGCGGCGCCGCGGACCACCGCGAAGGCGGCGGCGTATTCGAAGGTCTTCCGCGCGAAACGCAGGGCGACTTCGATGATGCGGTCCCGCTCGGTGGCGGCCGTCTTCAGGGCGGCGCGGGCCTGGGTGAGGTTCCAGTCCGGGATGCTGTGGTCTGCCTCCGGCGCCGCCACAGGCGCGATGCCTGTCTCTCCGTTGATGGGCTGCTCCAGCTCCGGGGCCGGAGGTGGCGGCGGGGGCGGCTCCAGGCGGAACTCGGGGCGGGTGGGGGCTCGCACGGGCTCTGCGGGTGGGGGCGGCTCCAGGCGGAACTCGGGACGGGTGGGCGGACGGGCGACCGCAACGGGCGCCGCGGCCTGCGGAGGCGGCGGCGGTGGTGCGTGTGCGGGCCCCGGCAGCGGCACGGCCACCGGGTCGGATGCGGGCGCAGCGCGGGGCGGCGAAGGCGGCGGCGCGGCGCGGGGCGGAACGGCAGGCGTTCGTACCTGCACGGGCGGCGCGACCGGCGCGGCGGCGGGTGGCGGGCGCGCGGGGGTTGGGGCAGGCCGCGGCGGCTCCACGGCGCGGGCGGCTTCGCGGGCGAACGCGGCGTAGCTGCTGGGGTCCACCGCGCGCGTGTCCAGCCGGCCGTTGGGAGGCGGGGCCGCGGCGGGGCGGGGCGCCTTCTTCACCTCCAGCGGGATGGGCTCCTCCACCACGTTCTTCGCCAGCCGCTCCACCATGTCGCGGGTGAGCGTGTCCTCCAGGGTGCGCTCCGCGCTGGCGTTGGCGTTGGCGCTGGGGCGTGCGGCCGGCGGTTGCGCGCGCGGCGCGGGCGGCGGCGCGCGAGGCGCAGGCGGCGGGGCGCGGGGCGC
>JBGART010000081.1:0-33376 GCA_044230055.1 Myxococcaceae bacterium
TCGCGCTCGACGCCCGCCCGCTCCAGTGGCGCGCGAAACTGGAGCAGCAGCTCCACCAGGGTCTGCGCGCGCAGCTCCGGGTCCGCAATGTGCCCCAGCACCGCGGTGGAGAGCGCCTGGGGGTCTGCCTCGAAGAAGCGCTTGGCGCCGGACTGCAGCGCGGCGAGCCCGTCGCGCGCGGCGGTCCCGTTGACGTTCGCGGCCTTCTCCACCGCGTCCGCTACCTCACCCCAGAGGAAGGCTTCGATGACCTCATCCAGCGGCGCCTTGACCTTCGCCGCGCTCTGTCCTGCCTCCGCCACGGCTTCCTGCGCCCGCGTCAGCGCCTTGATGAGGTCCCCGGGTTTCGTCGAGAGGTCCACGAGCAGCGCAGCCGCTTCGCTCACCTTCGCTGCGCAGGACTCCGGCAGCGGACCGGCGGCGCCCAACGCCTGGGCGGTGCTTGCCCGCAGCGCCTCCCATTCGGCCTTCGGCATCCTCAGGCTCAGCGCGTCCGTCAGCTCCAGCTTGCTCACCGCCGCGCGGTCTGCCTGCACCCAGTCTCCCCGGCCGTCCAGCGTCGCCCGGTCCTGGTTGTCCAGCTGGCGCACCCAGCTGCGGCGGCGGATGAGCTCCGCGCTCCCGCGGCCGTAGAGCTCGACGCCGGTGCCGCGCAGCTCCTGCCGGTCCAGCACCTGCCGAAGGAGCTGCTGCGCCGCGGCCGCCACGACTTCGTCCGCCGTCATCCGCGCGGGCTGCGCGACCTGTACCGGCGCCCCCGCGGTCTGCGTGCCCTTCCTGAAGTGAACGAGCTCCGCACCGCGGTTCCGCGCCGCCTTGAGGACGGCGAGCGGGCGGGCAGCCTGGGTCCGGATGAAGCGGGGGAGCTCGCGAATCATGGGGTGGCCTTGGGGGTGAGGACCGTGGAGACACCGCCGCCGGCGCCGATGTTGACCACCGCCGTCGGAGAACCGCGCGACAGCTGGCCGGTGGGGTGGAGCCGGTCAGTGACCGTGAAGTAGACCCCGAGGTCGGCGATGAGCGACTCCAGGCCGACGCGCTGCTTGCCATCCTCGCCCGGCTTCATCACGAGGCGGTCCATCCGTTCCGGCTTGACGTACTGCTGGACGGTCCACTCGTCGGGCTCGGCGAGCGCTTCCGCCACGCGCCGGGGCCAATCCTGGGTCTCCACTCCGACGTGGACGGATTGCCCGCCGTGACTCCAGCCGCGCTTGAGCACCAGCTCGTCGCGGTGGCTGGAGAGCCAGCGGCGCGCGTCGGCGGCGGTGGTGCCGTCGGGGAGCGTCAACGGCCCCTCGCGGACCAGCCGCGTCCAGGGCGTCACCCGGGCCAGCGTCTTCAGCTCCGCCGGGGTCAGGCCCAGCGTGCGCGCCAGGGTGGGGTTCGCGGTCGCTTCGCTGAGCAGCGCGATGAGCGCCTTGAGCTCCAGCGGGCTGGTGATGGGGTTGAAGATTTTCGTGTTCCCCGGCTGCAGCAGGTGCTGCGGGATGGGGGAGTCCTCGGGCAGCAGCCGCGCGAAGATGTGGCGGTAGAGCAGGTCGTAGTTCTTCCCGCCCGCCTCGAGCCAGCCGTCGGGCGTGGCGCCCACCTCATCCGCGAAGACGTAGCGCGAGGAGTGGCCCTGCTCGTTGAAGGTGCGGGCGAGGTACTGCAGCTCGCCCATCTCGGTGTCGCCGCGGCGGGAGACCAGCAGGATGCTCGGCTTGTCCGCGGCGCCACCGAAGTGGCGGTAGCTCTCCATCAGGCCGGAGAGCAGCCCCAGCGCGGAGCGGTTGGCGGTCGCGCCGTTCATCAAGTCCGGCGCCCCCTGCGTGACGAGCGGCAGCCAGTGGCGGGTCAGCGAGTCGCTGAAGCCCTGGATGCAGGGCAGGGTGGTGTTCATCTCCAGCACCCGGTACTGGCCGGTGCGGGTGTCCTTCAGGAAGTCGATGCGGCCGGAGGCGACGCGCTCAAAGGCGGAAGGGTCCACCTGGAAGCTGCGGCGCTCCAGCGGTGAGAACGGCGCGAGGATGCGCTCCGCGAGTGGCGTGGGCACGTCCACCAGGTGGCGCGCCGCCTTTTTCAGGGCGCCGAAGAGGACGCGGGTGTCCGCGTAGAGCTGGCGGAGCTCGTCGTTGCCCACGACGGTGGGGGTGAGGACGGCGGGGATGGCCTTCTTGCTGCCGTCGTTCCTGAGCACCCAGAAGTTGTCCGTTGCCAGCGACGTGGAGAGCCGCTGAACCTGCGCTTCTTGCTGTGCGGGCGACAGGCTGTGCCACCACGTGTGCAGCGCCTCCGAGAACGCCGCCTGGCTGGGAGCAGCCTCCGCGGCGCGGACCGCTGCCAACCGCGCCGCCGGGGGCGAGCTGGGCTCCGGTGCGCGGCGCGGCGCGTGCGGGACGCCTGGGCCCGCGGTGCGGCGGAGGTACACGACGCGACGTGGAAGAGGTCCTGTATTCATGAGCCCAGCCGGAAGTATTGGGTGCCGTCGGACCACTGCGGGTACTCGATGGGGTCCACGCCGGTCCCCTTCAGCGACTCTTCGGGGACCACCACGTAGCCGAGAGAGCTGGAATCAAGAGTCTGGACCCATCCCTTGCCTTCGAGGGAGTGGACTTGGCCGTTGTCGATGCGCAAGACCGAGCCGCCGTGGTGGGCGGCGGGGTACTCGGCGAGCACCGGTCCCGCATTGTCCACGATGCCGTTCAGATGCGAGATGAGCGCTTGACCGGGGGCATTGACGAACTGGGTTCCGGTCAGGCGCGTCGACAGGTTCGCCATCTGGGCGCGCGTCGCGTAGCCCGCGTTCGGGGAGAGGACGAGCGGGTTGGGGATGTCCGCGAAACGCAGGTTGTTCGCAAGCGCCCCCCAGAGGACGTCATGGTGCGGGTACCCGTGGATAGGCAGCTGGGACGGGTCCCACCGCACGCGTTGCCCGCTCGCGAGGACGGTCTCGCCCCGGACCAGCAGGTCTGCCATGAGCTGGTTGAACTCTCCTGCGTGGAAGGAAGTGAAAATGGCGTGGAGGGTCCGTCCGTAGCAATTGCTCTTGCTGACCGCAGCAGCTGCGCCCGCCAGGTTGAACAGCGCCGTCGCGACGGGTTGCGAGGCAGCGCCGTCCCGCAGCGTGCCCGCGTCCGCGACCTCCAGGATGGACTCAAACGCGGTCTGGTTGCGGGTGAAGTCGGTGAGGTTCAGCGCGGCGAGCTTGAGCGGGTCATTTGACCGGATGGGCTGGAGGTCGGCCAGGAACCCAGTGCCCATCCGACGCTCCACCTCCGAGAGGATGCTCGCGGCGTCATGCCTTTGAGTCGCGACGCCCAGCCGGGCGGCGCGCGCGCCGGAGAGGATGTGGGTGAGCGCGCTCATGGGCCCAGCCGGAAGTAGCGGGTGTCGTCGGACAGATGCGAGTAGTCGATGGGCTCCACGCCTGGGAGGGCGCTCACCTCGCTCTCGGGCACCACGACGTAGCCAAGCGAGGTTGTTGGGTAGCTGCTTTCGTAGCCGCCGCTTTCGAAGGACGTCACGGACTTGAGATGGTCGACGTCAGCGACGGAGCCGCCATGGTTCCCGTACTCCGCGAGGAGCGGACCCCTGCGGTCGACGATGCCATTGAGGTGCGGTAACAGCTCCTGACCCGGGGCGTTGACGAACTGGGTCCCGAAGAGCCGCGTGGCGATGTTCGCCATCTGTCCCCTGTAGGCGTAGCCGCCGTTGCCGATGAGGACGAGCGGGTTTCGGATGTCCGCAAAGCGCAGGTTGTTGACGAGCGCTCCCCAAAGTACGTCGTGGTGCTGATCGCCGTGGGGGGTGACCGGGAGCACCGACGGGTCCCAGTGGACGCGCTGACCGCTTGCGAGGACGGTCTCTCCTCGGAGGAGCAGGTCTGCCAGGATCTGGTTGAACTCTCCCGCGTGGTACGCGCTGAAGATGGAGTGGAGGGTCCGTCCGTAGCAGTTGCCGTAGGAAACCGGCGCGGTCTCCCCCGCCAGATGGAACAGCGTGGTGGCAGTCTGGAGCGACGATCGGCCGTCACGCAGCGTCCCCGCATCTGCGATTTCCAGGATGGACTCGAGAGCGGTCTGGTTGCCCGTGAAGTCCGTGAGGTTCAGCGCCGCGAGCTTGAGCGGGTCGTTGTCGCGGATGCGGGTGAGGTCGGGCCTGAAGCCCTTACCCGTCCGTTGCTCCACCTCCGCGATGATGCTCGCAGGGGTGTGTTTCTGCGTCACCACGCCCAGCCGAGCGGTGCGCGCGCCGGAGACGATGTTGCTGAGAAGGGTCATTGGGCAATCCAGAAGTAGTCCTGCTCGGGTTTGGCGGGGGCGTAGGGGATGAAGTCGACGCCAAGACGGTCGAGCTCGCTCTGTCGCACCACGACGTAGCCGAGCTTGGAGCGGCGATAGCTGTTCAGTTGGCCCGCTTCATCGAAGGAGGTCACGGTGGTGTCGTCCACCTTGGCGACGGAGCCGCCGTGGTCGCCGTCGAACTCCGCCATCACGGGACCGCCGGCGCGGTCCACGATGTCGTTCAGCTGATCCAGCACGTCGTCTCCGCGGACGTTGACGTGCTGCTCCCCAAAGAGGCGCGTCATGATGTTGGCCATCTGCGCCTTGTAGGCGTAGGGCCCTGCGCCCGGGGTCAGCACGACGGGGTTCGGGATGCTGGTGGGCAGCAGGTGCTTGTTCAGGGAGCCCCACAACTGGTCGTCGTGTGGACCCTTCCCGCTCGCGGTGTCGACGTTGAAGACGGCGGGATCCCAGCGGACGCGCTGGCCGCCGCGAAGGACCGTCTCTCCCCGCAGCATCAGGTCCGACATGATGTGCGCGAACTCACCGGGATGATGCGCCGTCATGAGGGAGTGTGAGGTCCGCCCGTAGCACCTGCCGTTGCGCGCCCTCAGGGCGTGCCCCGCCAGCCCCAGGAGCCGAGCGGCGGTGGCGCCCGACGGCGTACCGTCCAGGAGGCGGCCCGCGTCAGCGAGCTCGAGGGCGGACTCCAACGTGGTCCGGTTGCGCGTGAGGTCGGTCTGGTTGAGCGCAGCGAGCACCCGCGGGTCGTCGCGGACGCCGGACAGGTCGAACCGGAAGTTAGGGATGGACCCGGTGCGCCGTTCGACCTCGGCGATAATCTGTGCCGCCGAATGCTTCTGCGTGACCACTCCCAGCCCGCGCACGCGAGCGGGGCTGACGAGATGTCTCACGACGCTGGAAGCGACGGTCATGGTGACTGCTCCGTGGCTGGAGTTTCCGGGAGCCAGTGGTAGTCGGTGCCGTCGCTCAGCGTGCCCGCGCGCACTACCTTGAGGATGGACTCAGGCCCTGTCGGCCCCCCGGCGAAGGCCGTTTGGTTGAGACCCTCCCTCCGGCGCTGGCTGCGCAGGCCCCGGTTGACGTCCGCCCTGCTGGCGCCGGCATTCACGAGCGCGTCAGCCATCTCCGCGGGCGAATGTTTCGCGGTGACGGCGCCGAGCGGTGGCGAGAGCAGGCGGTGGAGGCTTCTCATGAACGGAGCCTGAAGTACTCAGTGCCGTCATGGACGGAGCTGAGGTCGATGGGTTGCACGGAGGGGAGCGCCGCCACTTCGCTCTCAGGAACCACCACGTAGCCGAGGTTGTGCTTCGGAAGTGTGGCCAGGTGGCCGCCGGTCTCGAGAGACCTCACTGCGTCTCTGTCGACACGCGCGATGGAGCCGCCGTGGCTTGAAGCCGGGTACTCCGCCAGGAGCGGACCGGTGCGTGGGAGGATGTCGCGTAGATGAGGAAGCAGCGGCTGGCCCGGGGCGTTGACGAACTGGGTCCCGAAGTAGTGGGTGCTCACATTCGCCATCTGCCCCCTGGAGGCGTAGCCCGGGGCGAGATGGAGGATGAGCGGGTCCGGCTGGTGGGTGAACCGCAGGTCGTTGGCCAGCGTCCCCAGGAGTGCGTCGTGGTACTGATGGAATCGAACGTCCACCGGGAGCGTGGCGGGGTCCCAACGGACTTGTTGCCCGCTTGCGAGGGTGGTCCTCCCTCGAAGCAGGAGGTCCGCCATGATGCGGGAGAGCTCTCCTGAGTGGTGCGTGCTGAGGATGGCGTGGAGGGTTCGCCCGTAGCAGTTGCCATGGGCGACCGGGACGGAGCGCCCGGCGAGGTCGAACAGCGCCGCTGCGGCCGGACCCGAAGGCGCGCCATCGAGGAGCGTCCCGGCGTCGGCAACCTCCAGGATGTGTTCCAACGCGACGGGCGTCGTCTTGAACCCGGTCTGGTTCAAGGCCGTCACCTTGAGGGCGTCATTGGACTGAATGGGCAGGAGGTTGGGCGCGAACCCGCGAGCACGGCGCTGTTCAACCGCCGTGGCGATCTGCGCCGCGCCGTAGCGGTGCGTGAGGTGGCCCAGCCGAGCGGCGCGCGCAGGGGAGGTGAGGCAGGCCAGCAGGCTCATGGGCCGCTCCGGGGGCGTTCAGAGGTGGCCATGCTTGCCTCGAGAGGAGGGCGCGCGCCCCACGCCGGTCTGGGGATACGAGTGGCCGAAGTAGTAGGAGATGCTGCGAGAGCCGTTGAGCGCGTCCAGCGGCACCCAGTCCGCGCCTGCGATGGAGTCCACCCGCAGGAGCTCCCGGTCTGCACCTTCACCGCGAACATCCGCGAACACGATGCAGTGTGAGTAGTTCTCCGGGACGTCTTCAGGATCGCCACGACGGACCATCGTCGGCTGGCCGGAGCCCACCACCTGCGCCCAGCGGTTCGGGTGCTCCGTGTCCACGCCGCGCTCGGGGTGTTTAAGATCCTCCACCATGCGGTACGCGTACTTCACGCGGTTTGAGTCCAGGTGCGTGAAGGGGCGGAGGAAGGCGGTCCCGCCGTGGTCCGGGTCTATCCCGTTGGGCTGATGAACCGCGCGCTGGATGCTTCGGAGGACGTCCGCGAGCGATTGATGCGGCCCGAGCACCTTCGTCCCCAGCCGTTCCTTCAACAGGGCCAGGGCCTTCGCCTCCTCGGGGAAGAGCGCATCGGCATGGGCAAGGCCCTCATGGAACGCGTCCCACGCCGCCGCGGTGCGCAGCTGGCCGACGAGCGAGCGCCCGGTCATCGTGTCTTCGGTCAGCGGCACGCCCAGCGTTTCGAAGACCTCTTTCAGGCGACTCGCTGTCTGGAGGGCCAGCAGGGGCCGGGCCTCCGCCTTCGACAGCTCCGCCGCGCTGGCGAGCGTGTCCAGGTCGGGCGCCTCACCCGGCCGGCTGGCGGGGACATCCCAGGTGGAGCTCCACGCGCCCGCGCGGTCGCTGGTCAGGATGGAGGCTTCCAGTCGGTCCGCCAGGCCTCCTGGGCGGAGCCTATCCAGGCGCCCCTCGGCGTTGAGGGCCCAGGCGAGCACCGGATCCGCCTCCGCCGCGCAGAACAACACAGACGCGCCGACGCAGGAGTTCCGGTACTGCTGCTTGAGGGTGGTGAGCTCAAGCTCCTTGAGCACGTTGAGTTTGTACTTGAGCAGCGTGCTGGAGAGCTCCAGCACGTCGCGAGGCTTGCCGCGGATGACCTGCGCGTAGTTGCGGATCTCCGCCATCGCCTCCGCGGTGGACTCGGTGCCCATCGAGCACAGCCGCACCTTCCGGCTGGCCAGGGACTTGAGGAGAAGCACCCGTTCGCAGTCGCTGCCCGCCTGGGCGAGGAGCGAGGTCACCTCACCGTGCGCCTGCGCCGGCATGCGCATGAGCGCGGCGGCAGCGTCCAGAGCGGAAGTGGCGCCGAGCATTCCCTGCTGCGTGATGCCGCGTGAGTCCGCCACGCCCAGGACCAGGAGGCGCACGCTGTCCTCAGAAAGCCGCGGCGAGGTGAAGCCCTTCAGCCGCGCCCAGACCTGCTGCGCGTTCCCCGCGTTCGGCATCTCCGCCACCCGCTGAGGCGTCAGGTCGCCCAGCCGAGTGGGCTGCGTGCGCGGGGGGGAGACCACCGGGAAGCGAACTTTGGGCGTGATGTCCAGCAGCGCGGGCTTGAGGAGCTCCTCGAACTCCGCCGTGCCGTAGTACGCCGGGCCGAAGCGCGGTGCGTCGATGGCGGCGAAGGGGTCATAGGAGGCGATGGAGAGGGAGTCCGCGAACGGGCCCCGCAGGGCCTCGCGGGCAGGCGCCACGGCGTCCACCGCTGTAGCTGCGGCGACGTGTCCGCTTCTTTGAACAGGCGCTGGCCCATCGGTTGGCCGGGCGCGCTGCATCCGCGTCCACGCGTCAGTTACGGCCCTGCCAATCTCTTTCCCGAACATGACACCTCTCGAGGCGGATTATCCCGGCGCGTTCAATTGCGGTTTCGACGGGCGGTTTCCCCTCTGAAAGAGGTCGCTTGGCGCTTCGTTATCGCGCTGCAAGAGGATGGGTTTCGTAAACACTTGGTGCAGGCACCTGCCAGCGGCTGGGTTGCGACAACTCATCCATGGCGAGCGTGGACCGCTCAGGTCGAGCGGGTACGGATGCGGCGAAGCGGTTGGTTGCGTCCTTTAACTCCCAGCCCTACGACGCCCTGGTGAGGGACGTGCTGGCAGGGCGGCCCGTGAAGCTCGCCGTCCCCTCCCGCGCTACTTCTCCGCTGGAGGACTTCGCGCTCTACGTCGCGCACCCGGACGATGAGACGATGTACGCCGGCGGGACGATGGCGCGGCTGCACGAGTCAGGCCGTAAGCTCGGCGTGGTGTTGATGAGCCACGGAGAGGGCGGCCGCCGTCTCGAACGCGGGCCAAACGGCGCGGTGAGAGAGGTTCGAGGGGAAGGCGCCCACTTCATGGCCGCGCTCCGCGACCGCGAGGCCGGCCGCGCGCTGGCCCACGTCGACGTGACGCCGACCTATCTCTACCCGCCGAGCGCGCTGGCGGACTTCGGCTGGACGACGTCGCTGTCCGGCTCGCTGGCGTACTGGAACGAGCACCTCCCCGGCGGCCTCTCCGGTGCGCTGCAGCACCTCGTCGCGGACATCCGTGCGCGCAAGCCCGGCGTCATCGTCACGCTGGATCCGCACAATGACCCGCAGCTCTCCGGCCACGGCCACCACCGCGCGTTCGGGACGCTGGTGGACCACGCCGCGAGGCTGGCGGCGAACCCCGCCTTCCCGGGAGGGCCCGTCCATGCGGCCAGCGAGTTGTTGACCCTCGCTCCCGCCGACAGACGGCCCGACATCACCGTGGACGTGAATCCGCAGCGACGGCTGGCCATGCTGGAGGACTACTACTCGCAGTTCACGCCGAAGGACCTCACCGGCCTGGCGCGCAGTCCGGTGGAGCACTTCCGGTTCGGGTGGCAAGCCGGCCAGAGCGCGCCGAACGCGGCGGCGTCCTCGCTGCTGCGGCTGCTCGGGTGAGTCAGGGCTTCGCGTCGGGCTGCTTCCGTTTGCCCCGCAGTTTCTCCACGGCCTTCCCGATGACCGGGGTTAACGCGAGGGTGGCGAGGATGCGCAGCGGCTTGGTGAGCTGCGTGGCCACATAGGCCGCGCCGAGCGTGCCCGCGCCGCCCGCGGCGCCCTCGGGCTTGAAGCCCAGCTTGATGGCGAGGACGAAGCCCGCGAGCGTGAGGCCGAAGAGGACGAACCAGGTGACGAAGGCCACCGGGCCGTAGTCGGAGATGAGCTTGGAGAGGCGCTCCTTGAGGGGCAGCCGGGTGGGAGTGTCAGCCATGGGCAGACCGTACGGCGGTGTGGGCCTCGGGGGCAGGGGGTTTTTGGGCGGCGATGAATTTTGGGCTGTCCTCAAGCGCTCCATGCCGGTCCTGAGCCGCGTTCAGCCGTTCCAGAGCGGGAGCCGCAGCGTGAAGCGCGCTCCGCCTGCCGGGGCGTTGGCCACCGAGAGCGTCCCGTCGTGCTGGGTGACGATGGCGTGGACGATGGCGAGGCCCAGCCCACTGCCCGTGGGCTTGGTGGTGAAGAAGGGCTCGAAGATGCGCGGCAGCACGACGGATGGGATGCCCGCGCCGCCGTCCTGAATGATGAGCTCCGCCTGCCCCTCGCGCTGCGTGCAGCGCAGGTGGACGCGTCCGCCGGAGGGCGTGGCGTCCAGCGCGTTGAGCGCCAGGTTCACCACCACCTGCTGCAGTCGCCCTTCATCGCCCGCCACCGCAGGGACCTCGTCGCAGGTCGCCTCCAGGAGCACGCCCCGGCGCTCCGCGTCCGCCTTGAAGAGGGCCAACGCCCTCGCGATGACGTTGGGGAGGTCCACCGGACGCGGGTTGAAGGGGACCGGGCGGGCGAACTGGAGGAAGTCTTCGAGGATGTGGTCCAGCCGGCGGATTTCCTCCCGGACGATGGTCAGCGGCTCCAGCAGCGCGCCCTGGGTGTCCGCCGGCAGCTTCTTCACCCGCCGTTCGAGCACGGTCAGCTGCAGCGACGCGGCGTTCAGCGGGTTGCGGATTTCATGCGACAGCCCGGCGGTCATCGTACCCACCGCGGCCAGCCTCTCCGCCACCTGCGTCCGCCGCGCGAGCTCCTGCTTCTCCCGCTGCAGCCGCACCTGGCGCATGGCCTGCTCCAGGGACAGGAGCAGGTCCGGCGGCGCCACCGGCTTGAGCAGGTAGGCGCACGCGCCGGCGCGCACCGCGGCCGCGGCGGACTCCAGCGTGGCGAAGCCGGTCAGCAAGACGACTTCGGATTGGGGGTGGGCCGCCTTCAGCTCCGCGGCCAGGGCAGTCCCGTCGCCATCGGGCAGCTTCACGTCCACCAGCGCCACGTCGAAGCCCTGGCCCGCAGCGGCGCGCGCGGCCGCGCAGCTGGAAGCAGTCCGGACCTGGTAGCCGGCGTCCTCCAGAATCTCCCGCACGTTGTCGGCGAACTGCGCGTTGTCATCCACGCTGAGGATGCGGGAGGGCTCGCTCATGGCTTTCCGTCGCGTTCCGCGGTGCTCATCAAGCGCAGCAGGGCCCGGACGTCCAGCGGCTTGGGCAGCACCGCGAGCACGCCCGCTCGCCGCGCGGCCTGAAGCTCCTCGTCCCCGCTGTACGCGGTGGCCATCACCACCGGCAGGCCGGGGTCCACGCGGCGCAGCTGGTGCACCAGCTCCGCTCCGCTCATCAGCGGCATGCGCATGTCGGTGAGCACGGCGTCGTAGCGCGTGGCACGGATGTGCTCCAGCGCCTGCGCCCCGTCGGCGGTCACGGTCGCCTCCGCGCCTTCGTCCCGCAGAATCTCCGCCAGGTTTTCGGCGAGGGCGCGGTTGTCGTCGACGATGAGGTAGCGCCGCATGGCTCTAGCCGCTGACGGGGAGGCGGAGGACGAAGCGCGCGCCGCGGCTCCCCGGGCGGTAGGCGATGCTGCCGCCGTGGCGCTCGACGATGCGCTTCACCAGCGAGAGGCCAAGCCCAATGCCCTTCGCCTTGGTTGTAATGAGCGGCTCGAAGAGGCGCGCGCGGATGGACGGCTCCACGCCCGGCCCGCTGTCCTCCACCGCCAGCTCCACCTCGCTGCCCTCGAGCGCGGCACGCACGGAGACTTCGCCGCGGGGGAGCGCGGCGTGCAGCGCGTTCTCGAGCAAGTTGACGAAGACCTGGCGCAGCTGGCCGGCGTCTCCCGGCACGGGTGGCAGGCCGCTCAGCCCGCTCAGCTTCACCGTCACCTCGGGAGGGAAGGCGACGGCGGCCCGCGCGTTCGCGAGCACCTCTTCCAGGTTGACCGGCGCCGCCACCAGCGGCCGGTCGCGAATCATCTCCAGCAGCTGGGTCACGATGCCGTTGGCGATGCCCACCTGCTCGCTGATGCGCTCCACGTGCTTGGTGGTCCGTTCGTCCGGTGGCAACCGGCCTTTCAGGATGTAGACAGAGGTTTCAATCACGCCCAGCGGGTTGCGCAGCTCGTGACCGATGGAGCCCACCAGCTGGCCGAAGGTGGACAGCCGCTCGACGCGCGCCTGCTGCGAGAGCAGGTCCTCGCGGTACGTGTGGAGCATGATGGCCAGCTCCAGGTCGAGAATCTTCGAGAGCGCGCCGCGGGCGGCGGCCCGCTCCGCCGGGGCGTCGGCGTGGAGGCGGTCGATGACCTCGTTGAGCTCCCGGCGCAGGACGTTCATCGCGCCGAACATGTAGTGCTGCGGCAGGTTGATGCGAACGTGCACGCGGCCGATGCGCGCCCGCCGTTCGTAGTACGCCTCGTCCCAGGGGCCCTGGAAGAGCGAGTGCATCCAGGCCACCAGGGTGACCTTGAGGCGGCCGACCGTGCTCTCTCCGCCCTCCAGCACCTTGCGCGCCTCGTCGTGCTCGAGGATGCGGTCATAGAACGTCGTGGAGATGCGTTCGAAGTGCGGGGCGCAGGCGTCGTGCAGGCGGCGCAGCGCTGCCTCGTCGGACGCGCAGAACGCCACGTAGCGCTTGAGCTCTTCGAAGAGCGTCTCGGCCATGGTGGGGAAAGCTACCTCAGGCAGCGGCCAGGTGACCCAGCGCAAAGTCTGCGCGGCGGCCGCCTCTCCCGCGCAGGTTCTGCGCCGCCCTTCTTGTGCGCGCCTCGTCGGACGACCCCATTTTGAGGGGCACGTGCTTTGCGTCTTCGCCCGCAAGCCGGACGTGACGGCGTGAACGCAGTGCGCGCAGGAAGGAGCAGAGCATGTACACCGCGGCGGAGTTGATGAGTCGGGCGCTCGTCACGCTTCAGGAGGGCGACTCGTTGGAGGATGCGGACCGCTACGCCGGGCTGGCGAACATCCGCCACCTTCCGGTGGTGCGCGGTCAGAAGCTGGTCGGCCTGGTCACCCACCGCGACCTGCTGCGCAACTGCCGCCGGAAGGACGCTCGCACCGGCGCGCCCATCACCGCCGGCAGCGTGATGACCCGCGACGTGCTCTCCGTCCGCCCCACGGCGTCGCTGCGCGAGGTCATCCGCATGCTGCTGATTCACAAGTTCGGGTGTCTCCCCGTCACGCTGGAGAACGGGACGCTGGTGGGCATTGTCACCGACCATGACCTGCTCCGCGTCGCGGATGAACACGTGGAGCAGCTGGACCGCCACGAAGAGGGCGAGGCGTACGACTAGCCGGCGTTGACAGGCGCCGCACCCCCCGGTTCGCGTCGAGCGTTGCGCCGTCAGGCGCATAGTCGAGACGTCGGCCGTCGGCAGTGCTCCCGAGACTTGGCTCATGGGCCGCTTCGTTCTGCTCGAAGCAAAGCGGCAAAGTGCCGTGCGTGGGGTTTGCGCCACCTCTCGACTATGCGCCTGACGGCGCAACGCTCGAGGCGACCGGGGAGGCGCCTGACTGAGAAAAGCTGTTCCTCCGACGAGATGGCCGGCCCGTGCCCAAGACTCCGGCGCAGCCTTTGCGCCCCCGCAGCAGCCCTCTCCCTCGGAAAGCCCCTGGCATCCGCGCTGCACTGGACTGAAGCATCACCCTCACAGGAGCAGTCCACATGGAGACCTTCGCGTTCTTTTCCCTCTTCTTCATCGGCCTGACCGGCGTCCTCTTCACCATCGGCTACGGCGGTTGGCCCCGGGCCTGAAGTCCACACCCACCTGCACGCCCTCGGCACAGAGCGGGCCGGGGGGATTTGCTAGGTTCGCGCACGCATGGCACCCACGCGACTGTTGGTCGTCGACGATGAGCAGAACGCCCGCCAGGCACTTGCAACGCTCCTGGCGGAGGAAGGCTTCGAGGTCGCGCAGGCGGCGGACGGCGCGCAGGCGCTGGAGCGGCTTGGAGAGTTCGGACCGGACGTCGTGCTGTCCGACGTGCGGATGCCGCAGATGGACGGCATCACGCTGGTGCAGCGCGCGCGGGAGGCGGGGCACGGCGCGTCCTTCGTCATCATGACTGCGTTCGCCACCATCGACGTCGCGGTGCAGGCGATGAGGGCCGGCGCCGAGAACTTCCTCGTCAAGCCGCTGGACGTGAGCGCGGTGCTGGTGGTGCTGGAGAAGGTGCTCGAGAAGCGCCGCCTGCGCACCGACGCGTCCTTGCTGCGCGAGCGCGTCCGCGAGCGTTGCCGGCTGCCCAACATCGTGGGGGAGAGCCCCGAGCTCCAGGCCGTCTTCGACGTGGTGAAGCGGGCCGCGCCGACCAAGGCCACGGTGCTCATCCTCGGCGAGTCCGGCACTGGCAAGGAGCTCATCGCGCAGGCGGTGCACGAGGAGTCCCCGCGCAAGGACCGGCCCTTCGTCAAGGTCAACTGCGCGGCCCTCTCCGAAACGCTGCTGGAGTCAGAGCTGTTCGGCCACGAACGGGGCGCCTTCACCGGCGCGGTCGCGCGGCGGGAGGGCCGCTTCGAGCTGGCCGACGGCGGCACGCTCTTCCTCGATGAGATTGGCGACGTCCCGCTCAGCGTCCAGGTGAAGCTCCTGCGCGTGTTGCAGCAGCGCGAGCTCGAACGGGTGGGCGGGACGCAGACGGTGAAGGTGGACGTCCGGCTGGTGGCGGCCACCAACAAGGACCTCGCGGCGGAGGTGAAGGCCGGCCGGTTCCGCGAGGACCTCTTCTACCGCCTCAACGTGGTGGCGGTGACGCTGCCGCCTCTGCGCGCCCGCAAGGGGGATGTGCCGGCGCTGGTGGACCACTTCATCGGGAAGTACGCGAGCGCGTACGGGAAGGCGCTGAGCGGCCTGGCCCCGGGCACGCTCAACGCGCTGCTGGCGCACGACTGGCCAGGGAACGTCCGGGAGCTGGAGAACGTGGTGGAGCGGGCGGTGGTGCTGGCCTCCGGCTCCGCGCTGACCGCCGATGACCTCCCCGCGACGCTGAAGGGTCCCCGTCCCTCCGGCGCGGCGGCCGGGGCGCTCATCCCGGGCGCCCGCCTCTACGACATCGAGCGCGAGGCCATCCTGCGCACGCTGGAGAGCGTGGAGGGGTCCACCACCCGCGCCGCCGAGGTGCTTGGCATCAGCGTGCGGAAGATTCAGTACCGCCTCAAGGAGTACGCGGGCGACGCGCCGGTCGGGGCGACGGAGGCCGACGAGAACGCTCCGACAGGCCGCGCCTGAGCGCCTACGAGCCCTGGTCAAGCAGCCGTTGCAGGCTGACGTCCAGCTGTGAGTCGACCAGGCGCAGGAGGCTGTCCAGCGAGGACGGGGTGAGCTGGAGCTGCTGCTGAAGACAGGCGCGCGTCGCGGTGAGCAGCCCCTCGCGCGCCCGGGCGAGCCAGCGCGCCGCCGTCGCCCGGTGGACGCCGTAGATTTGGCCCAGCTGGTCGATTCCGGCGCCCGCCACCAGGTGCAGCCGCAGGCAGCTGCGCTCGCGTTGCGGGAGCGCCTTGAGCGCGGCCTCGAAGCAGCCGCGGAAGTGCTGTTCGAACTGCTGGCGCATCAGCAGCTGCTCCGGGCTCTCCGCGGTGGCGAGCTCCAGCAGCTCGTCGGGCGGCGCGAGCGCCTCCTGCTTCCGGCTCCTCAGGAACATCAGCGCCTCGCGGACGGCCACCGCCCGCAGCCAGCCCGCCAGCGGCCCGCGGCCGATGTAGATGGCGATGCGCGGAGGGCGACCCTCCTCTTCGAGGAAGAGCTTGGCCCGGACGCGCTGCTCCACCTCGGAGATGGCTTCCGCGGGGACAAGCCTTCGGATGGCCAGCCGCGCGTCGTCCCAGACCCGCTCCTGGATGAGCTTCAGCGCCACCGCGTCTCCCTGCGCGCAGGCGCAGGCGAGGTAGAGGTCCGTCAGGTACACACCCTTCAGCCGCTCCAGCGCGGTGCCTCCTTCGGGGAGCCGGTCCGCGAGGTGGCGAAGGAAGCGCTCGTCGGAGAGCTGCAGCGGCGCCCACGCCGCGGCCCCGGCGTCCCGCGCGGTGGCGAGCGCCGCGCCGAGCCGCCCGTCTGTGGCCGGGTCGTCCGGCGTGCCGAGCCGCTCGACGAGCCAGTCTGCGAGCTCGAGTTCCGTCATGTGAAGCGCCGCGCCCATCGCCGGTGGACGCTAACAAAAGCCCGTCCGGTCGCTGTAACCGGCGCGGTTCCCTGTTTTGTCAGGCCCTTGCCACGCTCCGTCTCGCCCTCTACATGGCCCAGGCATGGCGCTTCGAGCTGCGAGACGGCGTGTTCGCTGGGGGCGACTGTTCGGGCTGCTCCTGGGGGTCTTCGGTGGGACGGGGCTGGTGCGGATGGCCCGCGGCCGAATCCCCGAAGCGCCGCCGCGCGCGCGGGTCAAGCCGTCGCTCGCCGGCCTTCCCGCCGTGCAGGTCTGCCTGCTCCGCTTCCTGGAGGTGGACGAGCCGGGCTTCGCCGCCGCCAGCGGCTTCACCTGGCCGTCGTGGAAGCTGGTGGCGCCGGGTCTGCTGGTGCATCACCCCAAGGGGCCGCTGCTCATCGACGCGGGCTTCTCGCGCCGCACGCCCGAGGAGCTCGCCAACTACCCCTTCCCGCGCAAGCAGATGCTCGGCTCCACGTTCAATGACGGGCGCGGCGTCACCTTCGCGCCGGAGGCGCTCGCGAAGGCCGGCGTGGACCCCGCGTCGCTCAAGCTCCTGGCCTTTACGCACATCCACTTCGACCACCTCGGCGGCGCGGTGGACCTCCCCGGCGTGAAGGTGCTGCTCCCGCCGGAGGACCTGAGCTTTCTCAAGGCGAACCGCGACGAGCGCGGGATGGTCTTCATCCCCGAGCACGCGCAGGCCGTGGAAGGCAGGACAGAGGCGCTGCACTTTCAGCCCACGCCCTACGAGACCTTCCCCGAGCACGCGGACCTCTTCGGCGATGGGTCGGTGGTGTTCGTCAAGCTGCCGGGCCACACGCCCGGCCACGTCGGCGTGTTCATCAATGTGAGCGAGTCGCTGCGGCTGTTCTACGTGGGCGACGCGGTGCTGCACTCGATTGCCGTGGAGCAGCGGCTCACCAAGAGCCTGGCCCTGATGATGTCCGACTACGACCGGGCGCAGGCGGACCAGACGGTGGCGGAGCTCTCCGCGTTCCACGTGCTGGCCCCGGAGGTGAGCATCGTCCCGGCGCACGACGGTGACGCGTGGGACCGGCTGTTCGGCCCCGGAACGAAGTGCCTCGGCGGCCCGGCCAAGGGGCCCTGAAGCGCGTCAGGCCTCGTCCAGCCCGCGGCGGATGAATATCCGGCGCACTTGCCTCAGGCAGTTCTCCGCTTCGGGGGTCTTCGGTGGGTGTTCGTCCAGCCGGGCCCCGAGCGCCAACAGCTGCGCGTCCTCCAGCCGGGAGACCAGCGCGTCCAACCGGTCCGGCGGCAGCGACGCCAGGAGCGCGAGGAGGTCGCCTTCGCCGTGGGTGATGGCCTGGCTGAAGAGTGCGTCCGCCTGGGGTCCGGCGAGCAGCGCACCGAAGTCCGCAGGCGTCAGCGAGGCCAGAAGCGCGCGCCACAGCCGCGCGTCGTCCGCCCCGAGCCCGGCCAGCGCGGCCGCGCGCTGAGGCCCCGTCGCGCCCTCGAAGTAGGTGGCCAGCTGGGCGTCAGGGAGCTTCTCCAGCAGCCTCCGGGCGTGTCGCAGCGGGAGCCCTCGCAGGTCGGAGAAGATGAGCTCGCGCCGCGGTGGATCCGTGGCGAGCTGACGTTCGAGCCCGCTGCGCTGGAAGCCGCGGGCGACCAGCTCCAGCTCGATGGCGAAGGTGCGGGCGAGCCCGTCTTGGGTCTCCACCGGGCTCATCGCTCCCAGCGCCAGCGCCTGAGCGTCGGTCAACCGCTCCAGCGCCCTCGGGAGCTTCTCCGGCGGCATCCGCTGCAGCCACTCGCGCCGGGTGTGGGCGTCGGCCACGAGAAGGGCGTGGTTGGCGAAGTCGGAGACCTTGGCGTCAAACCGCGCGGCGAGAGCGCCGAAAGCGTCCGCGGTGAGCGTGCGGGTCAGTGTTTCGCGCAGCGCGGAGTCCTTCGGCGTCAGCGCCGTTACCACCTCGCAGACCTCATGAGCCTCACCGTGGTGGACGGCGGCGCCCATGTCTTCTCCCGCGCGAAGCTCACCGGGAAGGGTGAGGTGAAGGATCCGGTCCTCCTCGCCGCGCTCCGGCAGGCGCTGGTGGAGCTGCGCGCCGCGGCCGACGGCTGAGGGCCGCCCGAC
Source organism: Myxococcaceae bacterium (assembly GCA_044230055.1). Classification (GTDB taxonomy): domain Bacteria; phylum Myxococcota; class Myxococcia; order Myxococcales; family Myxococcaceae; genus JBGART01. The sequence goes on from JBGART010000081.1 coordinate 17,893, forward strand.
GGGATTGCGACAGGCCCCCGTTCGCGTCGAGCGTTGCGCCGTCAGGCGCATAGTCGAGACGTCGGCAGTGCTTCTGAAGCTTGGCTCATGGGCCGCTTCGCTCTGCTCGAAACAACCCGGCTAAGTGCCGTGCGTGGGCTTGCGCCACCTCTCGACTATGCGCCTGACGGCGCAACGCTCGAGGCGAGCGGGGAGGCGCCTGAGTGAGAACAGCTGTTCCTCCGACAAAATGGCCGGCCAGGGCCGGTTTCCCCCTCGAGGCGAACGGGGGAGGCGCGTGACGGCGCAACGTACTTGAACTCCCCCTCGAGGCGAACGGGGGAGGCGCGTGACGGCGCAACGTACTTGAACTCCCCCTCGAGGCGAACGGGGAGGCGCCTCACGGGGCGCGGCGGTCTTCGCGGAGCTCGCGGCGGTCCTCGCGGAGCTCGCGGCGGTCCTCGCGCCGCTCGGCGCCGTCCTGTGCCAGCTCCACCCTGGCCAGCGTGATGAGCTCCACGACGAGCGCGCGCCGTCGGTCCAGGCTTGCCGGGTCCAGGCGGCTGCGCAGCGTGGCCAGCTCTCCGGAGATGGCGCGGGAGCGGGCGATGCTGGCCTCCTCCTGGCGCAGGTCACGGACGTCGTCGCGGCGGTCGCGGCGGTCGTCCCGGAGGTCATGGCGGTCATCGACGTAGGCCACCGGCCGACCGGCGGCGACGTCGCGGCGGACCTCGCGGCGGTCGCTGCGCAGCTCGCGGTTGTCGCGGCGCACCTCGGCCCGGTCCCGTGCGGCCTCGCGTTGGCCCTCGGCGGTCTCCGTCGCGGTGAGGGCGGCCAGCTCCTGGTCAATCCGGGCGTAGGCGGCGACGTCATTGCGCGCGCGCGCCTGGTCCAGCTGCACCAGCACGCCTTGCAGGCGCGCGAGGTCCACGCGGTCATCCCGCCGTTCGCGCGCATCCTGGCGCAGCTCCTGCCGGTCCCGCGCCTTCTCGGTCTGGTCGCGGACGACCTGGGCGCAGGCGACGGTGGGCAGGAGGGTGGTGATGAGCCAGAGCGCGGTCTTCATAGGGTTTTCCTCAGGGCAGCGGGTTCTTGGGCAACAAACACAGCCGGCACCCGACAGTTGCGGGACGCCCCAAGGACCTGTGAGGACGCAGGTCGGAAGGTGTCCCACCCCACCTGCTACTTCTGCACGACCGGGAGCTGGTCGAAGTCCATCTGGGCGATGGGCGCTTCGTGCTCGAACGGGTCTCCGCGGTGGTCCAGGTCGCGGGCGCGGCGGACGAGGTCGCCCAGCTCCGCCACCTCCGGGCGTTCGCGCAGGTCGCGCGGCAGCCGCTCCCAGAGGCCCAGCAGGTCCCCGTATGAGAGGGTGCGCGCCCAGTAGGAGCCGCGCAGCTTCTCGCCGAAGCCTGCGGCCACCATCGACAGCTGCGTGCGCGGCGTGCACTGCGCATAGGCGCCGCGGACAACGCGGGCAGGCAGCGGCACCTCCATCAACTTGGAGTCACCGCCCTCCGGTGACTTGTAGCGCAGGCGGAGCGTGCCGAGCGGCGCGGCCGCCCCCTCTTTGAGCTTCACTTCGTAAATCGCGGTGACGGTGTGGCCGGCCCCCATCTCTCCCGCGTCCACCCGGTCATCCGCGAAGTCGCGGTTGGCCAGCATGCGGTTCTCGAAGCCCACCAGGCGGTAGCGCGCCACGGCAGTTGGGTTGAGCTCCAGCTGCACCTTCACGTCCCGCGCGATGACCTGCAGCGTGCCGCCCAGCTGGTCCACGAAGAGCTTCTTCGCCTCCTGCATGCGGTCGACGTAGGCGTGCTGGCCTTCGCCCACCTGGGCCAGTCGCTCCATCAGGACGTCGTTGTAGTTGCCCATCCCGAAGCCGATGGTGGTGAGCGCCACCCCGTTGACCGCGTGCCGCTTGACCGACTCGAAGATGCCGTCCGCGTCCGTCACGCCGTTGTTCGCCACGCCGTCGGAGCAGAGGATGATGCGCGTGATGCCGCCTTCACGGAAGTGGCGCGCGGCCATCTGATACGCCAGCGACAGGCCCGCCTGGACGTTGGTGGCGCCCTCGCTGCCCAGGCCGTTGATGGCCGCCATCAGCGCGCGCTTCTCCGAGGCAGGCGTGGGTTCCAGCACCACGCGCGCTGTCGTCCCGTAGACGACGATGCCCACCCGGTCCCGTTCGCCCAGCTGGTTCACCAGGAGCTCGAGCGCGCGCTTCACCAGGCCCAGCCGGCTGTCCATGTTCATCGACCCGGAGACGTCGAGGGTGAAGACGAGCGTGGCGGGCTTGCGCGTGGCGGCGGTGACCTCACGGCCTTTGAGCCCCACGTGCAGCACGTGGTAGCCCTTGCGGTTGGGCGAGGGGAACGCCTCCACCTCCACCGCGAAGGGCCCGCTGCGAGGCGGTTCGTAGCCGTAGGGGAGGGCGTTTACGAGCTCCTCCACCCGCACCGCCTCCGGCGGTGGCAGCGCGCCGCGCTGCAGGTACGCGCGGGCCATGCCGTACGACGCCGTGTCCACGTCGACCGAGAAGGTGGAGGTGGGCTCGCGCTCCGTTTCGATGGTGGGGTTGACGCCGTAGTGGCGGAAAATCATCGCGCGCGACGCGGTGGGGTCCACCACCGGCTGCCGGCCGAACGCTTCGTCCTTGTCGACCGGTCCCGCCAGGTCGGCGTGGCGGACCTTCTTTTTCGCCTCGACGTAGGCACCCTCCGGCTTGGAGAGCTTCTGCTCGACGATGTCCTCGCTGAAATTGAGGGTCGTCTTCTTGGCGAAGCGCACGTCCTCGGTGGGAGCTACGGCCACCGGCTCCTCGGGCGGGCGTCGCGAGTCGCCGTTTCGCGAGAGGCCGCTGCAGGACGCGAGCGTCCCCAGCGCGGCGAGGGTCAAGAGGCGACGGAGGCGGGTCATGTCTGAAGTCGGTCGAGCCATTGTGGCCGAAGGCTCGCATTCCCGGCCAGCCGGGTGCCTCCGGCGCGCCTCATCCACCCATCACCGTTTCATCATGAACCCGGCGCAGGTTGTCATCCCCCCGCAAGCCGGTCGATAAACCCAAACCCATGCTTACGACCGCACCGCCCCTGGACACGGCGCGCCTGACGCTCCGCGCGCACCGCTTGGAAGACTTCCCCGAGTGCGCGCAGCTGTGGGCAGACCCTCAAGTGACCCGCTTCATCGGCGGCAAGCCCGCCACCTCCGAAGAGGTCTGGGCGAAGGTGCTGCGCAACGCTGGGCACTGGGCGCTTCTGGGCTACGGCTACTGGGTGGTGCGGGAGAAGGGCACCGGGCGGTTCGTGGGCGAGGTGGGCCTGGCGGATCTGCACCGGACGCTGCAGCCGTCGCTGGCCGGCGCGCCGGAGAGCGGCTGGGTGCTCTCGCCTTGGGCGCACGGGAAAGGTTTTGCCACCGAGGCGGTGACCGCGGTGCTGGCCTGGGGCGCGGCGCACCTGCCTGGCGGCGGGCGGACGGTCTGCATCATTGACCCCGGAAACGAAGCCTCGTTGCGGGTGGCGCGCAAGTGCGGGTACCGCGAGTGGGTGCGCACCACCTACCGGGAAGAGCCGGTCATCCTGCTGGAGCGGACTTCGGGGTAGGCTCCACCGCACGCGGGGCCGGACATTGAAGGTCGTTCTCTCCATGCGGCTCCTGCTGTCCCTGGTCGCCTTGCTCTTGACGGGCTGTCCCTTCGCCGCGCCTGGCTTGCGCGGAGACGTGGGCGTCGCCGCGGCGACGGCGAGCCACGCGGTCAACCCCTCGCTCCACGTCACCGCGGGAGCGTCCGCCGCCAGCGTGGTCCCGATGCCCGGGTGGCCGGTGGACTTCGGCGCGGGCTACGTCCTCTTCTTTCCGAGCGCGCCAGGGGCGGTGCACGGCGCCTATGTCGACGGCGCGTACCTGCACGCGCTGGGCGACGGCTGGCGCCTCTCTTTCGGCGGACGCGCGGAGTGGTTGCTCCAGGAACGGCCCTCCGGGATTCACGCCGGCACCGGCGGGGCGCTGCGGTTTGCCGTGGAGCAGGCGCGCTTTGTGAGCGGCAGGACGAGCGCGTCCGGGAGGGACACCTTCGTCACCGCCACCAGCTACGGCAATCAGGCGCTGGGGTTGACCGCGGAGCTCGGGGTGCGGCGGCTGCCGGGGGCGCAGCAGAGCGTCTACGCGATGGTGGGGCTGACGGTGCGGGTTCCCGCCTTCGCGGGCCTGCTCTTCTTCATTCCGTCCCCGAAGTGACCTGAGGCTCCATCAGGCGCGCCGCCGTCCTCGGCATCCGGAACCAGAAGGTGCTGCCCTCGCCGACGGTGCTCTCCACGCCCACCGTGCCTTCGTGGGCCTCCACAATCTCGCGGACAATCATCAGGCCCAGGCCGGTGCCGGCGATGCCCTGCGCGTCGTCCAGCGCGCGGTTGTAGCGCTGGAAGAGGCCGGCGATGAGCTCTGGCGGGATGCCGCGGCCGGTGTCTCTCACGCGGATTTCCACGTCGTGCGTGCGCTCCACCACGTCGACCTGGATGGTCCCGCCCAGCGGCGTGAACTTGATGGCGTTGCCAATCAGGTTGGCCACCACCTGCGTCAGCCGCTGCGCGTCGCCCATCACCAGCGCTTCGCCGTCGAATCCGGAGAGCGTCAGGGACACCCGCCCCGCATCTGCCAGCGGGCGGAAGTCGTCGACGGTGGCGTGGAGGATGCGCACCAGGTCCACCGGCTCGCGGGCGACCTTGTAGCCAACGCCTTCCAGGCGCGCGAGCTCCAGGAAGTCGTTGATCATGGAGATGAGCGCCCGGAGGTTCCGCTCCATCTTCTGCACGTCGGCGCGCAGCTCGGCGGAGATGAGGCCGCGCCGGCCGGACTGGATGAGCTGGGCGCGCAGCATCAGCGCGGAGAGGGGCGTGCGCAGGTCGTGCGCGATGATGGAGTAGAAGTCGAGCCTCCGGGTTTCGCTGCGGCGCTGCTCTGTGACGTCCCGAAGGGCGATGGTGGTCCGCGAGGAGCCGTTGCTCGGCAACAGCCGCATGGTGGGCGCGTAGGTGCGGTCGCGGATTTTCAAGTCCGGTACAGGCAGCAGCTCGGCCGCACGCCCGGCCCGGATGGCGTTCACCGCCAGTCCGGGGAGCGCGTCATTCACCGGCATGCCGCGCAGCTGAGGCTCGCTCAGCTCGAGGGCCTGGCAGGCCTCCTGGTTGGCGAAGGTGATTCGCCCTTGCGCGTCAATATCCAGGAGCGCGTCCGGCGCGTTGGCCAACATCGCCCGCAGGTCCAGCTCCGCCCGGCGCAGCCGCTCTGTGAGCGTGCGGACGCGCACCAGCGACTCCACCCGCGCCAGCAGCTCCTCGGCCGCGTAGGGCTTGGCGACGTAGTCATTTGCCCCGGTGGCCAGGCCCTCGACAATCTGCTCCGTGTGCCGGTGCGCGGTGAGCAAGAGAATCTGCAGCTCCGCGCCCTCGGGCTGACCGCGGAGGAAGCGGACGACGTCCAAACCAGACATCTCCGGCATCATCCAGTCGAGGATGAGGACCGCGGGGCGCTCTGCCCGCGACAGCTGCTCCAGCACCTGCGCGCCGTCCGCGAAGGTCCGCACGCGGTAGCGGTGGCTCAGAATCCGCCGGGCATTCTCGAGATCCAGCGGGCTGTCATCCGCAATCCAGACATCCGGCGCTGTTTCATCCAGTGGCATCAGGGGACCGGCCTTAGTTTGCGCTGCACTTTCTGCCGCGTGCGGCCGTGGTGGTCAAACGCTAGTGAACGATGACTCATGCCCAACATTTGACAGGCGAACCTTCAGCCTCGAACGTGGGCAACCTGTCATTGATCAGCAGGAAGACAAAGGACTGGTTGTGGCGAATCTTCTCATTGTCGACGACAGCAGCATGATGCGGGAGATGATCATCGCCTGCCTGCGAGGCGAGCAGGGCTTCACCTTTGTTCACGCTGCGAATGGGTTGGAGGCCATCGAGAAGCTCTCCCTCCAGCCGTTCGACCTCATGTTGTTGGATCTCAACATGCCGGACATCGGCGGGATTGAAGTCGTCGAGTTCGTGCGCGGGCAGGATCAACTCAAGCGCCTGCCCATCATCGTCGTCACCACGCGTGGGGATGAAAGCTCCCGGCAGCGCGCGCTGGATGTCGGCGCGTCCCGCTTCATGACCAAGCCCTTCGCGCCAGAGCTGCTGCTCTCCGAGGTGCGCGGCCTGTTGCAAGCCGCCGAAGTCAGGCCGGCGCCATGACCACGCTGGGCGGGTTCGACGAGGGCGAGTTCCTCGCCGGCTTCCTCGCGGAAGCGGAGGAGCACCTGGCGCGGGCGCAGAAGTCGCTCACCGCCCTCGACAGCGCCGCCCGGGTGGGGAGCGCCGCGCCCAAGCCGGTGCGCGAGCTCTTCCGCGCCATGCACACGCTCAAGGGGCTGTCCTCCATGGTGGGCGTGGAGCCCGTGGTGGAGATTACCCACGAGATGGAGACGCTGCTGCGCGGCGCCGACCGCAGCGGCGGTGCCCTCGGCGGCGCGACGGTCCAGCTGCTCTCCACCGCGGTCCGCGCGCTCGACGTCCGCCTCAAGCAGCTGGCGGCCGGCAAGCCGGTCACCGCGGCGCCCCGTGAGCTCCTCGCTGCGCTGGCCCACGCGCCCTCCGCGACGACGCAGCACGGCGGCGCGCAGGTCCTGCTCCCGGAGGCGCTCGCCGGAAAGCTGGGCCAGAGTGAGCTTGCGCAGCTGGCGCTGGGGGCTTCGCGTGGCGAACGGGCGGTGCGGGTGGACTTCACGCCCTCGCCGGAGAGCGCCGCGCGCGGCGTGAACATCACCTCCGTGCGCGAGCGGCTGGCCACGGTGGCGGAGCTGGTCAAGGTGCTGCCGCTCTCGCGTCCGGTGACGGCGGACTCGCCCGGCGGCCTGAGCTTCGCGATGGTGCTGCTCACGCGCGAGAGCGACGCGCGGCTGGCCGAGGTCTCCCAGCTTGAGGCGAGCGCCTTCGTGGCCCTGCCGTCGCGCGAAGCCCCTGCGTCCGAGCCGGCGGTGGAGGAGGTGGAGGAGCCGGAGTCCCGCAGCTACGTGCGGGTGGAGGTTTCCCGGCTGGATGACGCGCTGGAGCGGCTGGGTGGGCTGGTGGTGCTGCGCTTCCGGCTGGCGCGCGCGGCGGCGGACCTCGAGGCGCGCGGGGTGGACGTGCGGGAGCTCAAGGCGGTGCTGAGCGAGCACAGCCGCTCCGTGAGGGATCTCCGTTCGGCGGTGATGCGCTCCCGCCTGGTCCCGGTGTCGGAGGTACTGGCGCGGGTGCCGCTCATCGTCCGGGGGCTGGCGCAGTCCACCGGCAAGCCGGTCCGGGCGGACGTGGACGGCGGCAGCGCCGAGCTGGACAAGTCGGTCGCCGAGCGCGTCTTTCCCGCCCTGGTCCACCTGCTGCGCAACGCGGTGGACCACGCGCTGGAGCCCGCGGCCGAGCGCGTGGCCGCCGGCAAGCCGCAAGAGGGCCTCATCACCGTCCGCTGCGAGTCGCGCGGCAGCTCCCAGCTGGAGCTGTCGGTCAGCGACGACGGTGCGGGCATCGACCGCGAACGGGTGGCGCAGCGCGCGGGCAGGCCCGTCCCGAAGACGGACGCGGAGCTTTTGGAGCTCATCACCCGCCCCGGGCTCTCCACGCTGGACACCGCCACGCGCACCAGCGGCCGCGGGATGGGGATGGACATCGTCCGCAAGGTCGCGGTGGAGCAGCTGGGCGGCGAGCTCCTGCTCTCCACCGAGCGGGGCAAGGGGACGACGTTCACGCTGCGCATCCCGCTCTCCATCACCATCATCGACGCGCTGAGCTTCCGCTGCGGGGGACAGACGTTCGTGACGCCCATCGGCGCGGTGGAGGACGTGGTGGAGGTGGAGCCGGGCGCGGTGACGTCTTCCCCCAGCCCGCCGGGGGCGGACGGTTCCCGCGGTGGCGCGGTGCGCTTGCTGCGCAGGCGCGGCGAGGCGCTCCCGCTGGTCTCGTTGCCGCACCTTTTGAACCTCACGCCCGCGCCGCAGGGGTTGCCCAAGGCGCTCATCGTCCGCAAGAGCCACCAGCGGTGCGCGCTGCTGGTCGACCGGATGATTGGCAGGCAGGAGGTGGTGGTCCGGCCCATTGGAGACCCCCTGGTGACGGTCCCGGGCGTCTCCGGGAGCACGGACTTAGGCGACGGTGTTCCCACCCTGGTGCTGGACCTGGGCGCCTACGCGGCGCCCGGGCGGACGCGCAAGGAGCTGGAGCTGACATGAGCACGCTGCACATCCTCTTTCGCGTGGGCGAAGCCGACTATGTGTTGCCCGCGCAGGACGTGGAGCAGATGGAGTCCTTCTCCGGCGCCACCCGCGTGCCGGGCGCTCCGCCCTACGTCTCCGGCCTGATGCAGATTCGCGGGAAGGTGGTCCCGGTGGTGGACCTCCGGGTGCGCTTCGGGTTGCCGGCGCAGGACATCTCCCTGGATTCGCGGGTGGTGGTGGGCCGCCACGGCGACCGCCGGGTGGGCCTGCTGGTGGACCGGGCGCGGGAGGTCATCAAGCTGGCGCCGGATCAGTTTCGCGCGCCGCCGGACGTGGTGGCCGCGCAGGCCCAGGGCTTCGTCCGGTCGGTGGCGCAGGCGGGAGAGCGGCTGGTGATGTTGATCGACTTCGAGAAGGTTATCGGCAGGGAGGTTTGACGATGGCGGCGCGTGGCGGCAGTTCCGTGCAGGTGGGCCTGGACAGAGCGGCGGAGGCGGGCAAGCTGCTGAAGGAGCTGGCGCCGCAGGTGGCGTCACTCGAGGAGGTGGCGACCAAGCTCTCCTCTTCGGGCGCCGAGCAGGCCGCTACGGTGGAACAAATCCGGTCGTCGATAGAGCAGGTGGTCAGCGGGATTGAGACCTCCGCCGGCGCCGGCCAGGCCATCGTCCGCTCGCAGCAGCGGGTGGCAGAGGCAGCCCGGGAGACGCTCAAGGGCCTGCAGGGAACGGCCGCCGGCCTGGAGGAGGTGTCTGCCTCCATCGGCGCGGCGAAGAAGGACGGGGAGCAGCTGTCCGCCAGCTCGGATTCCATCGCCGCCACGTTGGAGGAGCTGGTGCGGTCGGTGCGCGGGGTTGCGGGGAGCGGCGAGGAGCTGGCGGCGAGCGCCGAGCAGCTCTCGGCCAGCGCGGCGAGCGCCAACGCCACCATCACAGAGGTGGCCGCGCGCGGGCAGGAGCAGGCGGCGTCCGTCGAAGAGGTGGCGGCCACCATCGAGGAGATGTCCAAGGGCCTCACCCGGCTGGCGGCGGACGCGCAGAGCGTGGGCGAGCGGAGCGGGCAAATCTCCACGGGCGGGCTTCAAGTCTCCGCCGGGCTGGAGAAGGTGGGGAGGGACACCACGGAGATGGCCGCCGCGGTGGAGCAGACCGCCGCCACCGCCGAGGAGCTGGCGCGGTCCATCCGGGCTGTCTCGGACCAGTCCAAGGCGCTGCAGGTGGCGGCGGCCAGCAATGCGAGCGGCCTGACCGAGCTCTCTGCCTCTGTGGAAGAGGTGGCGGCGACGGCGGAGAAGAACGCCGCGACGGTGGACGCCAGCGCGGCCGCCACCGAGCAGTTGGCGCGCTCTGCCGCGGGCGTGGCGCAGTCCGCGGAGCAGGTGGAGAGCCTGGCGGCCACCACCGCCGGCGCGGCCGGGCAGCTGCAGGCCTCCACCCAGCGGATTACGGGGCTGGTGGATGGTGCGAAGCAGATTGCGGACCGGGTGCTGAACACGGCGCGCGAGGGAGGCGGGGTGGTGGAGCGCTCCATCGCCGGCCTGGGTGACATTCAGAAGGCCATCTCCGGCTCCTCCACGGTCATCCGCGAGATGGGGAAGAAGACGGAGGAGATTGGGGACATCGTCCAGACCATCAATCTGCTGGCGGACCGGACCAACCTCCTTTCGTTGAACGCCAGCATCGAAGCCGCGCGCGCCGGCGAGCACGGCCGTGGCTTCGCGGTGGTGGCCGAGGAGATTCGCGCGCTGGCGGAGCGGGCGGCCACGGCGAGCGCGGACGTGGCGAAGATTGTGCGGGGCCTGCAGTCCACCGCGCGCGACGCGGTGGCCGCCTCCACGGAGGGCGAGCGGGCGGCGCAAGAGGGGACGCGCCTGGCGGTGGCCGCGGACAAGGCGCTGGGCACCATTCTGCAGGGCGTGGATGAGCTCTCGCGGTCGGTGCGGGATGTGTCCACTGCCAGCGCCGAGCAGGCGACGGCGGTCCAGTCGGTGGCGCAGTCCTCCGCGCGGGCGCGGGAGGAGGGCCGGGTCATCGCGCGGGCCGCGGCCGAGCAGACCAAGGCGGCGCAGTCCATCGCCCGCGGCAGCGGCGAGTTGCGCACGATGGCCAAGCAGACGCGGGACGCGACGAGCGAGCAGGCACGCACGCTGAGGGACGTCGTCCGCGCCAACCATGAGCTGTCTGGCACGGCGGACCGGATGACCCGGGCGACGGAGGAGCAGGCGGTGGCGGCGGCGGAGCTGGCCAAGGCTTCGGCCCGCATGCGCACGCTCACGCAGCAGACAGTGGCGTCGGTGGCAGAGCAGGTGCGGGCGCAGGCTGCCGTGGCCTCCGCCAGCCAGGAGGTGGCGAGCGCCACGGCCCGGACGGTGGCGGGGCTCTCGGAGCAGTCGCGCGGCGCGGCGGAGATTGCCCGGGCGATGGACGACACCCGGCGCAAGTCACGGGAGACGGCGAAGGCCATTGTGGAGCAGGGCCGCGCGGCCCGAGAGCTGGAGGCGGTGTCGCGGCAGGTGGCGAAGCTGTCCTCCGGCCTCACCGCGGCGACGAACGAGCAGGGCGCTGCGCTCACCGGGCTGGCGCGCGAGGGCGAGGAGGTGCGGCGCATTGCCAAGCAGAGCGCGCGCGCCGTGGCAGAGCAGTCGTCCGCGTTGACCGAGCTCGCCGGGAGCGCGGTCAGGCACACCGCCAGCCTCCACCAGGTGGTCAAGGGGACCACGGAGCAGGCGGCCTCCACCGAGCAGCTGGGGCAGGCGCTGGGCGAGCTGCGGCAGCGGTCGAAAGAGATTTCCACCAGCGTGGCCGAGCACGTCCGCACCGCGCAGGCGGTCACGGCGGACGTCACCACGTTGGCCACCCTTGCTTCCCGCGTCCGTCGTGCACATCAGGGCTCCTTCGAATCTTTGGAGGTGCTCTCGACCGCGCTGGGCGGGATGACCGCGGGCGCCCATGAGGGAGACGCATGAAGCCTTCGGGCGCGATGGAGGGCGGGGTGGGGGAGGCGCAGGCCATGGAAGTGGAGCAGCTGGCTGCGCGAGGGGACATCGCCGCGTTGATTGACCGGCTGGCGGAGCCCAACTGGGGCGTCCGGCGGCGGGTGGTGGGGGCGCTCGCCCAGCTGGGAGAGCCCGCGGTGGAGGCGCTCTGCCACGTGCTGTCCAGCCGCCGTGAGTCCGAGGCGCAGATTGCCGCCGCGGTGGACGCGCTCTCCGCCAGCACCGCGAACGCGGAGGCGCAGCTGATTGAGCTCTCCCGGCACGAGTCCGCCGCGGTGGTGGCGGACGCCGCGCAGGCGCTCGGGCGGCGCCGGCGGACGGGGGCCACCCCGCGGCTGACCGAGCTCACCCAGCACGTGGACGACAACGTGGCAGTGGCGGCGATTGAGGCGTTGGGCCGGGTAGGCGGGCGCGCGGCGGTGGACGCGCTGGTGGCGTCCGCGCAGAGCGGCAACTTCTTCCGCACCTTCCCGGCCATCGACGTGCTGGGCCGCAGCGGAGACCCTCGCGCCATTGAGCCTTTGGCGGCGCTCCTCTCCAGCGCCTTCTACGCGATGGAGGCCGCCCGGGCGCTGGGCCGCACCGGAGAGAAGGCCGCGGTGGAGCCGCTGGTGCAGCTCTTGGCGGACGGCCCGGACGCGCGCATCCGGGTGGCCGCCATCGCGCTGGCGGAGCTCCTCTCCCGCTACGCGGAGCGGTACGGGCTGGTGGAGCCGGTGGAGCTGGCGGTGAAGCAGCTGGCGCCGCCGCAGGCCGCGGTCCGCCTCGCGCAAAGCCTGCAGGGCAGCGACGACGCGGAGAAGACGGCCATCGGCCGGGTGCTGGCGGCGGTGAGCGCGGACTCCTCCGCCGCCGCGCTGGCCACGCTGCTGGACGGCGCGCCGCAGGTCGCGCGCGTGGCCGCGGAAGGGCTGCAGCGGCTGGGCCGGGACTCAGAGGGCACGCTGGCTGACGCGCTGGCGGGCGGTGACAGCGCCCGGCGGCACGTCATCCTGCCGCTGCTCACCCGCTCTCGCGCGGTGCCATCCGTCGTCGCGTGCCTGGCGGACCCGGACCCCAACGTGCGGATTCTGGCGTGCGAGGCGCTGCTGCGGCTGGGAGACCCCAGCGCGGTGCCGGCGCTCTTCCCGCTGCTGGGCGAGAGCAACCCGAGGCTCACCCAGGCGGCCACCGAGGCCATCCAGGCGCTGGGCGGCGTGGCGGCGCAGGAAGGTGCGCTGGAGGCGGCGCGCTCCTCGAACGCCAACGTGCGGCGCGCGGCCATCCGGATTCTCGCCTACTTCGGCTGGGGCAACGCGGTGGACGTCCTGCTGGCGGCCTGCGGGGACGCGGACGAACGCGTGCGGGACGCGGCCATCAACGGGCTGCCCTACATCGAAGACCCCCGCGCGCTGCAGGGCCTTTTGGACACCGCGCGCAAGGGAGATGCCCGCGCGCGCGGGATGGCCATGCGCGCGCTGGGGCAATGCGGGCGGGACCTGCGCGTGCAGTCCTGGCTCCTGCGCGGGCTGGAGGACACTGACGCCTGGGTCCGCTACTACGCCTGCCAGTCGCTGGGGCGGCTGGGGACCGAAGTGGCGGCGGAGCCCATCTCCGCGCTGCTCGATGACCGCGCCGGCCACGTGCGGGTGGCGGCCGTCGAAGCGCTCTCGCACATCCCCACGCAGAGCGCCGGCGCCACGCTCCTGCAGGCCGCTGCCAGCACGGACCTCGACGTGCGCCGCGCGGCGCTGATTGGCCTGGGCATCTGCCGGCCGCCCGGCGCGCTCAAGCTGGTGCTGGAAGCCTCCAGCGAGGGCGACGCGGCCACCCGGCTGGTGGCGCTCTCCGCCCTCGCCAGCTTCTCCGGCGACGAGGTGGTGCGTACGTTGGAGCTTGCGGCGCGGGACGCGGATGAAGGCCTCCGCGTGGCCGCGGTGAGCTACCTCGCGGGCATCACCGGCGGCGCGGCCACGCTCGCGCTGGTCCGGCTGCTGGAAGGGACGGAGCGGTCCAGCGTGCTGCAGGCGCTGACCCTGCCGACGGAGGGGCGGCTGCCCGGCCTGCTGACGGCGCTGGGCTCCGCCGACGATGAGCTGGCGCCGGTCCTCACCGCCACGCTGGCGCGGATGCGGCGGCCGGACGCCTCCTCTGCCCTCGTCAAGGTGATGTCGGTGAGCCCGCCGCCTGCCCGCAGGGCTGCGGCCACCACGCTCGCGGCGCTGGGCACGCGCGAGGCGCTGGCGGCAGTGCGTGCCGCGGCCACCGCGGACGCGGACCCCGAGGTGCGCCACATCTGCTCCTTGTTGATGGCGCGGTGATGGCTTTGTTGGCGCTTCCACCTCCCGTCTTCGCCATCCTGTCGGCGCTCATCGAAGAGCGCATTGGCCTCCACTACTCGCCGGCGGACGCGTCCCTTCTGGCGGACAAGCTCTCGCTGCGCGCGCTGGAGCTGGGGTTCGACTCGCTGCTCGATTACTACTACTTCCTCCGCTACGACGCGGGCGGCGAGCAGGAGCTGGCCAGGCTGCTGGAGACGCTCGTCGTCAACGAGACGTACTTCTTCCGGGAGCTGGATCAGCTGGAGCGCGCCGCGGACCTCCTGACGGCGGCGGTGGATGGCGGGCGCCGGCCGCGGGTCTGGTGCGCGGCGGCGGCCACCGGGGAGGAGCCCCTCACGCTGGCCATGCTCCTCTCCGAGCGCGGCGTGCTGGACCGGGTGACGCTCATCGCCAGCGACGTCTCCGAGGCGGCCCTGGCCAAGGCGCGGACCGGGGACTTCCCGCCGCGTTCGCTGCGCCAGCTGGCGAGGCCGGCGCTGGCGGGGCGCTGGCTGGAGCGCGGCCGGACCGGCGGCTACCGCGTGTCGGCGAAGCTGGTGGGCGCCATCGACTGGCGACAGCTGAACCTCATCCGCCCCGAGGAAGTGGCGGGCGTGGGCGCGTGCGACGTCATCCTCTGCCGGAACGTGCTCATCTACTTCCGCGATGAACGGGTGAAGCAGGTGGTGGACCTGCTGGCGGAGCGGCTGGTCCCCGGGGGGGTGCTCTTCGTCGGCGTGTCGGAGTCCCTGCTGCGCTACGGGACGCGCCTTTTGTGCGAGGAGCTCTCGGGCGTCTTCCTCTACCGGAAGGCGGCGGGGCCGTGAGCATCCGGGTGTTGGTGGCGGATGACTCGGCCTTCGCGCGGAAGGTCATCCGGGACGTGCTCACTGCCCAGCCGGACTTCGAGGTGGTGGGCATTGCGCGGGACGGCCTGGACGCGCTGGAGAAGGTGTCTGAGCTTCGGCCTGACGTGCTGACGCTGGACCTGGTGATGCCGGAGCTGGACGGGCTGGGCGTGCTCAAGGCGCTGCCCAAGGCGGACGGCGGACCGCGGGTGGTGGTGGTCAGCTTCTCCGGCGCGGACACCGAGCTGGGGGCCGCGGCGCTGCTGGAGGGCGCGGTGGACCTCGTCCACAAGCCGACGGGGCTGGCCACCAGCCGGCTCTACGAATTGGGCGATGAGCTGGTCGCCAAGGTACGGGTTGCGGCCCGGGCGGCGCCGCACGCCGGGCTGCGCGCCACGGCCGCCGCCGAGCCTGCCGCCCGGGTGGCCCGCAAGGTGCCGGACCGGGTCGTGGTGGTGGGCGCGTCCACCGGCGGGCCGCAGGCCATCTCCATGCTGCTCTCCCAGCTGCCGGCGGACTTCCCGCTGCCGCTGGCCATCGCGCTGCACATGCCGCCCGGCTACACGGACGCGCTCGCGCAGCGGCTGGACGCGGCGTCCGCGCTGGAGGTGCTGGAGGCCTACGACGGGGTGGAGCTTCTGCCCGGGCGCGCCATCCTCGCCCCGGGCGGCGTGCACCTGCGCCTCAAGTCGGAGGGGGCGCGCTGCGTGGGGCGCCTGTCCTATGAGCCGGCGCTCTACCGGCCGTCGGTGGACGCGCTCTTCTTGAGCGCGGTGGAGGTGTTCGGCGGCCAGGTCCTCGGCGTGGTGTTGACGGGTATGGGGGACGACGGGCTGAAGGGCGCGCGGGCCATCAAGGCCGCGGGCGGGCACCTCCTGGCAGAGCTGGAGTCGTCCTGCGTGGTCTACGGGATGCCGCGGGTGGTGCGCGAGAGCGGCCTGGCGGACGGGGGCGCGGCCATCGGCCAGATGGGGCAGGCGCTCACCTCCGCGGTGGAGAGCCGCTAGAGCGCCGACCAGGTTACCTCCCGTCGCCGAGAGCGACGATCCGCTTCGCCGGGCGGCGTCGGCCGCCCTTGAAATACCGACCAGTATTCCGGCGGGCGGCCTCCTTGCGCGGCTCGCGGCTCGTCGCTTCGGCT
>JBGART010000082.1:0-32479 GCA_044230055.1 Myxococcaceae bacterium
CGGTCTGCTCGAAACAAACCGGCAAAGTGCCGTGCGTGGGTTGGCGCCACCTCTCGACTATGCGCCTGACGGCGCAACGCTCGAGGCGAGCGGGGGAGGCGCCTGAGTGAGACAGCTGTTCCTCAGACGAAATGGCCGGCCAGGGTCGGTTTCCCCCTCGAGGCGAGCGGGGGAGGCGCCTGAGTGAGAGCAGCTGTTCCTCCGACGAAATGGCCGGCCAGGGCCGGTTTTCCCCTCGAGGCGAGCGGAGGAGGCGCCTGACTGAGAACAGCTGTTCCTCCGACCTCGAGGCGAGCGGGGGATGCGCAACACCAGCTCCCGGTGCAACGCCTCAGAACCTCGCCGCGTAGCCGACAGTGAAGCGCTGGCGGGCAGGGTCATAGGAGGCAGTCACGCCCTCTTGTTCGGAGAGGGCGCGGTAGTAGGCGGCGCGCAGGTTGGGACGGTAGCACGCCCCTGTGGGCCCGCGCTTCGACACGGGGCTGCGAGGCACGGTAGGGTGCACGCCCTTTGCCCGCCCTCGGAGGGCCTTCGATGTCTTCACCTCGCTCCTACGTCTCCCTCGCCATCCCGCTGGCGCTGCTCTTCTCTGCGGTCTCCTGTTACTGCGGCGGCGAGCCCGGCCGTGCCGACGCGGGGGTTATCATCCAGGACAGCGGCAGCCCGGTGGATGCGGGCGGAACCCCCACCGACGCGGGCCCGGACTCCGGCACGCCGCCGGACGCCGGCCGTCCCGATGCGGGTCCGCCGGACGCAGGTCCCCCGGACGCGGGCCCGCCGGACGCCGGTCCGCCGGACGCCGGTCCGCCGGATGCGGGCAAGCCGATGCTGGACGCGGGTTACGTGGACTGCGCGGGCGTTGCGTGCGGCGGTGGGAACCGCTGCTGCCTGAGGCCGGAGCTGGACGGCGGAGCCGCCGCGGAGTGCCTGTCCTCCTGCCCGGTGGACGCCGGGGTGGTCAGCTGCGACGGCCCCGAGGACTGTTCGTCGGGCGCCACCAACGTCTGCTGCGGCCAGCTGGACCTCGGCGCAGGGAGCATCCCCGCGTGCCCGCTGACGAAGGTGCAGACAGAGTGCAGGACCTCCTGCCCGCTGGTGCCCACCTTCAGCTGCCCAGGTCCGGTGCAGGCGCGGCTGTGCCATGCGGACCCGGACTGCGCGGGCGACCCCTCCGTCCCCCTCTGCTGCCAGCTCCGCTCCGGGACCGCGCAGGTGGGCGTCTGCGTGAGCGCGTTCATCAAGCAGGGGTTGCCCTGCCTGCCGTGAGCCCGCTCTAGCGACCGCGCTCCCGCTCCCAGCGCCGCAACGCCTCCAGCCGCTCCTTTCCGAGCGGCCCCGCCTTCCCGAAGTCCACCACCGCCGCCGCGGCGAGCTGCTGCGCGCGCCCACGCTCTGAGCTCCACAAGGCCTGCGCGAGCGCGAAGCGCGCATCCCCCGCGCGCGCGGGCGCTCCGCCCAGACGCTCGTACAGCGCGAGCGCCCGCACCAGCGGAGCCGCGGCCTTGCCCGGCTGCCCGAGCGCGACCCGCTGCTGGCCGACGCCCACCAGGTCGGTGACGAGGTCGGGGTGCTCGCCGCCGAGGGCCTTCTCCCGCAGGGCCAGCGCCTCTTCGTACCGGGCCAGCGCCTGCGCGTGACGACCGCCGCGCGCGAGGACCGCGCCCTCGCTGTTGAGGATGATGGGAAGCCGCGCGCTCTTCGGCCCCATCGTGCGGATGATGACGTCCCGGGCGCGGTGACAGAGCGGGAGCGCCTCCTCCGTGCGGCCCAGCGCGCCCAGCACGACGCAGAGGTTGTTCAGCGCGCCGGCCACCAGCGGATGATCCGGTCCGAATGCGCGTTCGCGCAGCTCCAGCACCCGCCGTTGAAGGGGCAGCGCCTCCTCGCGCCGGCCGAGGTGGTCCAGGTCCGTGCACAGACTGTTGAGGTACTGCGCGACGTCGGGGTGGTCCGGGCCGACGCTCCGTTGCGCCAGCTCGACGGCCTGGCGGTGCAGGGCCAGGGCCTCCTCGATGCGGCCGAGCTTCGCGAGGGTGGTGCCGAGATTCCCGAGCACCCTGCACACCTCCAGGTCCTCCGGCCCCAACCGCTCCCGAAGCAGCGCCAGCGCCCGCTCGAAGACGGCGCGCGCCTCCTCGAAGCGGCCCTCTGAGAGCAGCACCGCGCCCTCCACGTTCGCCAACGCGGCCTCCAGGGCGTCATCCCCGCCCAGCCGCGCGATGGCCGCCTGCGCCCGCCGCACCCAGAGGTGCGCCTCCTCGTGCCGCGTTTGGTAGTAGCCCGCGACGAAGACCAGCTCAATCCAGAGCTTGGCTGCCACCACGTCGTGCCGGCAGGCCTCCGCGGAGTCCAGCCCTTCGAGCAGCGCCTTCGAGGCGCCCTTGAAGTCCCCGCTCCCCTGGAGCAGCTGCCCTTCGAGCAGGAGCGCCTCCGCGAGCAGCGGCGGATAGCCCAGCTTCCTGGCCGTGGCGGTCCGCTCCCGCGCCAGCGGGACGCCCTGCGCAAACTTGCCGGCCACGCGGAGCGCCCAGAGCTGCGAGTTCAGCGCGCGCACGGCCTCCACCCGGCCCGCCAGCGCGGGGGTGGCGGGCGGTTGCACCGGCGCGCGCAGCAGCTCTGCGCTCCCGCAGGCCGCCACCGGAGGCAGCGAGGCCGCGGCTTGCGCGGCGCGCTCCAGCACCTGCGCGTCGGGTTCGAGCAGGAGCGCGGTGAGCGCCCCGAGGTCCGCCAGGCGGAGGTTCAGGCAGCGCATCCGCAGGTCCAACAGCGCGCCGGACTGCTCCCCGCGCTCGCGGGTCGCCTGGCAGCTCGCGCGGTGCATCTCCACCCAGGCCTTCGCGTAGCTGTCGAGCCGCTCCACCGCGCCGTCCGCCGCGCGGGCGGCGAAGGGCGCCCCGCTCTTGCCGAACGCCGCGCGCAGCGCCGCCGCCTGCGGGGGCCCCCACACCGCGAGCACGCGCTCCGGCGCCCCGGTGCAGGCGTTCGCCTCCTGCGCGCGCAGCCATGTCACGCCCGCGACAAACAGGAGCGCCACCGCGGTCAGGCCCGCAGCGAGGGCACGGCGGGCGCGCACAGGGTCGCGCTCCAGCGCCCGTAACAGCGCCTCCATTGACTCGTAGCGGTCCGAGGGGCTCCGGGAGAGCGCACGGAGCAGCACCCTTCGCAGGTAGGGCGGGACGGAGGCGTTGCGGGGCGCCGGGCGGATGGCGCCGCCGCGCAGCTCCAGCGCGAGCTCGCGCAGCGACGTCCCGGCATAGGGCCTCTCGCCGTAGAGCGCTTCGTAGAGCGACACCGCGAAGCTGAACTGGTCCGTCCGCGCGTCGGCGCTCTGCCGTTCCAGCTGCTCTGGCGCGAAGTAGGCGGGCGTCCCGGAGAACCCGCTCGCCTCCAGCGGGGCGCCCGCAGGAGGGCCGCGCTCTCCGTCCGCGCGGATGGCCCGCGCCAGGCCGAAGTCGGTCACCCGCGCCCGTCCGTCCCGGCCTACCAGCACGTTGTTGGGCTTGAAGTCGCGGTGGACGAGCCCCGCTGCGTGCGCCGCGGCGAGCCCTTCGCCGGCGCCCAGGAACACGCGCAGCACCTCGCGCCAGGAGCGGGGCCGCTCGCGCAGCCAGCGGGACACGGTGCCGCCGTCCACCAGCTCCATCGCCACGAAGAGCACGCCGTCCGCTTCGCCCACGTCGTGCACGTTCACCACGTTGGGATGCGACAGCCTGGCCATCGCCTGCGCTTCGCGGGCCAGCATCAGGCGCGCCTGCCCCAGCGCGCGGTCCGGGCGCAGCAGCTTGAGCGACACCTTCCGGTCCAGCTCCGGGTCATACGCCGCGTACACCACGCCCATTCCGCCAGAGCCGATGCAATCGAGCACAACGTAGCGGCCGATGGTCTGCCCGCGCAGCGGCAGCAGCCCGGTGGCCCCCTCATCCTCCGCGGACGTGACGCTCGCCCCGGAGGAGAGGATGTCTCCTTGCGCGCGCGCGAAGGCGGCGAGCGTCTGCCGGCACAGCGGGCAGCGGTCGACATGGTCTTCGACCCGCGCGTGCGCGTGCGCCCCCAGCACGCCATGCGTGAAGTGGAGGAGCGCCGTCTCGCCGGGGCAGGGGCCTGAGGTGTTGGGTGCTTCGTCCATGGGCGGCCTACGCCTCCGCCGGAGGCGGAGAGGGTCCATCTGCCCGCGGGGCTCCCCCCGTTCGCGTCGAGCGTTGCGCCGTCAGGCGCAGAGTCGAGACGTCGGCAGTGCTTCCGAAGCGTGGCTCATGGGCCGCTTCGCTTTGCTCGAAACACACCGGCCAAGCGCCGTGCGTGGGTTTGCGCCACCTCTCGACTCTGCGCCTGACGGCGCAACGCTCGAGGCGAGCGGGGGAGGCGCCAGGGCCGGATGCGCCTGCCGGCGCGATGCGGTGATGACTGCGTTTCGGCCGAATCACTTAGCGCTCGGGGCTGTAGCAGTAGAAAGCGGTGACGGTGTGGCGCAGGTGGTCTCCTGCGGCCTCGGTCACAGGCAAGACGCGGTGCAGTGCGCCCGCCGGCCGGAAGAGCACCACGCTGTTGAAGAGGACGGGGACGCTCAGCTCTGCGACGTCTGAACCGGGCGCGGGGAACTCCAGCTGCCCGCCGAAGCGCTCCTCCCAGGGCGAGGTGAGGTTGTAGACGACGGCCAGCCCTTCCGCGTTGGTGTCGATGTGCGGCGGGAAGCGTTCGCCCACGCGCATCCGGGAGGTCTGCACCTGGACTTTCACCGGAGGGGCGGCGGCGTCCAGGCCGACGAGGTGCGTGTGGAAGCGCGCGCCTTCGCGAGAAGCGAGCCAGCGCATGAAGGCGGTCAGCGGGGACGGGCGCTGCAGCGCGAGCGGCGCAATCTGCAGCGGGTAGGCGGCGTGGTGGTGCGGCTGGAAGGTCGCCTCCGCCAGCGCGCCGTGCAGCGCCAGCGCGACGGGGGGCCGCAGCGGGGTGCGGAGGAAGACGTGGGGGATGCGTCCGCCCGCGCGGAAGCGCGCTGCCAGCTGGGTTCGGAGCGCTTCGCCCAGCAGCTGCGGGCTCACCCAGGGCTGCGCCGCCACGAGGGCCGAGGTGAGTGGGTCCCACTGCCGTCCCAGCACGCTGCGTGGGAGGTGACGGATGAAGAAGCCGCTGGCGCGCTCAGGCGTGGGCGACGAGGTATTGGGCGAGCGCTCGGATGACGCGTCCATCGACGGGGTCCTCGAAGAAAGAGATGGCGGGGGTGGGGTTGAGCTCCAGCGGGATGAAGCGCCCCTCGGGCGTCCGGCGCAGGTCGACGGCGGTGAAGACCAGGCCGAGCGCCCGGGCCGCGCGGGCGCACAGCTCCCAGGCTTCATTGGGCAGGGTGGCCGGCGTGGCGCGGGAGAGGTTGTGGCGGGCGTCCGCCACGCCGTCGGTGGGAATCTGGAACGCCGCCACCGGCTCACCGGCCAGCAGATAGCAGCGGAACTCGTCGCCTTGAATTTGCTCCTGGAAGAGGACCGGGCAGTTGGCCACCATTGCCAGCCGCTCGTCCGTGAGGTCTTCGACCTTCAGCTTCTCCACCGCCGCGCCGCCGGAGAGCGGCTTGTAGATGACGTCCCGGTGCCGTTCGAAGAAGGCGCGCACGGCTGCCGGGTCGCAGGTTCCCAGCGACGCGGGGGTGGGGATGCCGGCGGCCCTGAGCCGTGCCAGCTGGTGCAGCTTGAGCAGGTGCAGGTCGAATGACTCGATGGGGTTGACGAAGAGCGGGGGGTGCTCCACCTCGCGCAGGCTGCGCAGGACGGAGGTGATGAAGGAGTGGCGTTCGCGCTCCGCGGCGTATTGCTCCTGCCAGGAGTGGAAGTTGCGGCGCGGCAGCTGGGTGGGGTCGATGACCGGCAGGGAGAAGTAGAGGGTCTTCACGTAGAAGACGCGCAGGTCGTGGAGTGGCACGCCTGCGAAGCGGACGTCGCCATCCTCCCAGCTGAAGGTCCTGCCCTCCGGCACCGCGTTGGTCTCGACGAGCACCGGCGCGGCCCCGAGGCGGCGCACCGCCTCGAAGACAAAGCCGGAGTGCGGATCCATCTGCGCTCCGACGATGCCAACCTGCTTCTGCCGGAGGGACGACATGCGGGTCAGATGGGCTCGTCCGCGCGGATTTTCATGATGTCAGGACCGGGAGCGTCCCCCGGGCCGATGGGGTCATCCGCGGCAATCTTCATGATGACGTGGCCGGGGCCGGGCTCGCCCTGCTTCAGAATGTCGCCGATGGGCTCATCCGCCTGGATTTTCCAGATGACGTGGCCGGGGCTGGAGGGGATGGGCTCATCCGCGCGGATCTTCATGATGTCGGAGGGGAAAGGCTCATCCGCGTGAATCTTGAAGATATCGGAGCGCAGCGCGGTGATGGCCTCCGCCTGCGGGGCGGGGAGCGCAGTGACATCCACCTGCTTCAGCTGGGAGATTTCACCGTCGCTCAGCGGCTGACCGCTGTCGACCTTCTGCTGCAGCTGCGAGATGAAACGTGAAGCGTTGGAGCTATCAATCCTGTTCGACATACGGACTCCCTCGGTTTTGGGTGTGGAACCCCCGAAGGAGTCACCGAGTGAGGGATTGTCGCAGCCGCCATCTGTACTGTTCTTTTACTCGCCCTCAGGCCGCAGCAGCCGGGCCAGGCTGACGTCCAGCTGGCTGTGGAGCAGGTTCATCAGGCTCTCCAGCTCCGTGGTGTGGAACCCGTGTTTCTCCCGGAGGTTGCGGCGCGTCTCCTCAAGGAGAAGCTCGCGGGCGCTGGCAATCCACCGGGCGATGGTGGAGCGGTGGGTCCGGTAGAGCGACCCCACCTCGGCGATGTTCAGCCCGTCGAGCACGTGCAGACGCAGCACGTTGCGGTCCCGGCTGGAGAGGGCCCCAAGCGCGGCCTCGAACGCCGTCTTGAAGTCCTCGCGATACAGCTCCTGGATGTACGCCAGCTCAGGGTCTGCGTTGGGCTGGGCCAGCGCGGCGAGCGCTTCGTGCTCCAGCGGCAGCTCCCGCGCCTCCTGCCGGATGTGGCGGGTGGCCGCGCGCACGGCGGTGGCCCGCACCCAGTTCATCAGCGCGCCGTAGCCGGAGTAGTCGGAGATTTTCGGAGGCCCGTTGTCCGCCACCATCAGCTGCCGGCGCACCCGTTGCTGAACCTCGTCCACAAAGGCCGGCGCGCTGCGCACGCGGGCGATGGCCGGCGCGAGCTCCAGCAGGAAGTGCGTCTCCAGCGCCGCCAGCGCCACGGCGTCCCCGCGACTGCACGCGCAGGCGAGGTAAAGGTCCCCGGCGTGAAGTTGGCGCAAGAGACCGAGCGCCTGCTCCGTCTCCGGAAAGCGCGCGCCCAGATGCGCGAGGAACGTCGGCTCGTCCACGCTGACCGTCGGCCAGGCCGCCTTGCCCGCCGTAAACAGCTCCGCCAGCACTGTGTCCAACGTGGGCTCCGCCGCGAGCGCCTGCAGCGCCGGGGCAGCGCCGGAGAGCAGCGCCTGAATGCGGGGGGAGGGTGAGCTCAACGGCGCAGATAGAGCAGGATTCCCGGCCGCCGTTCAAGCGCCGTTGGCTGCCCGCGAAGCGTAGTAGAACCAGGTCCATGGTCGAGGATGACATCGACAAACGGCCCTGGATGCGCAGTCAGCCGAGCTACGGCCCCGCCTGGGACGCCGCCATCGAATACGGACTTGATACTTCGCTGATCGAGCAGGCGCTGAGCGAGAGAAGCTCCAGGGTTCAGCAGACCGATGAGCTGATCCGCGAGCGCCTGAAGGGTTCGACGGACCGCAAGCCGTAGCTGCGCGTCCAAGCGCGCCGGCAGCCGGCAGGCCGTTGTGGCGAGTAGCACGCACCGCCGCTGGCGCGCGCACCGACTTGCTCCCTTGCTCCTGGCTCCTGACGTTCTCCCCTCCCGAGGGAGGCCCCATGAGCGCGCTCAGCCGTTGGTCGGTCCTGTATGTTTCATTGTTTTCAAGCGCTGCCGGGGCGGTGGAGGGGAGCGCCCAGGTCTGCGGCGAGGTGTCGCTCTCGGTGCGGTCCGAGACAGCCGGCACCTGCGGTGCGGACCGGCTCTTCCGCTTCGCAGTGACGAACGACACCGCGGGTCGGGTGGATCATGCGCTCCTGCGCTTCCCGCGGCGGACGCCGGAGGGCGCGGCTCCGGAGCAGAACGTCGTCTGCCCGAGTACGCCCGGCCTCTGCGAGCTGAAGGTCACCCCGGCCGACGTGACCTTCGCGGAGCTGAAAGAGGTGCACCCCGAGTGCTTCCTCTCGCTGGCGCCGGGGGATGGCTTCTCCTGTCGGGTGGAGGTAGAGGAGCCGGCCGTCGCGGTGACCCTCACCGCCAGGTCCGCCGCCATCCCGCTGCGGGTCGACGTCACAGCCCGGTGCGACCTGGAGCCGAACGTGACGTTGGACGGTGCGCTCTCCGTCGCGGATGAGCCCGAGGGGACCTGCGGGCAGGACCGGGTCTTCCGCTTCGGCGTGGTCAACGTCACGGGCCGGAAGCTGGAGCGCCTGCTGCTGCGCTACCCGCGGCCCGAGCGGGAGGGGCAGGTCCTCATCTGCCCCACGTCGGAAGGGATGTGTGAGCTGAGGCGCTTCGCGCCGGACGTCCCCCTGGTGGATCTGCTCAAGCGGTCCGACTGCCGGTTCGAGCTGGCGGCGGGGGACGGGTTCGCCTGCAGGGTCCCGGTGGAGCAGGCGGCCGTCGAAGTGACGCTCTCGGCCGAGGCCGCAGACCGAGCGGGAGCGCCGCTGTTCACCACCGCACAACACGCCTGCCGCTGAAGCGCGGTGGCCAACCCCAACAGTTCGGGTACTGATGCTGCCAGGGGCCGCCCACGATGAGCTGCACGCCGGGTTTGCGCGCGAATGGCGCTCAAGGGGTTAGGGGAGTGACTCGGTTCACGGAGACCTCGCCCCATGGCAGAAGCAATCTGCATGAAGTGCAGCCGTTCCTTTCCGCCGCATGAACTGTTTGCGGTCGTCGGAGGTCGCATTTGCGGAGCTTGCCAGATTGATGACGAGGCACCGCAAGGCGGGGGACTGCTGAAACATCCGTTGATGATTGGCGGGCTCATCGGCGTCATCCTGCCGTTGGTCTTCTCCATGGCGAGCGGCAACTACCGCTGGGAGAACGGCGTTGTCACCCATTTCGAGTACCGCGATTGGCCGGCAGTTTTGGGCGGTGTAACAGCTGCGGTTTGCGGGATGCTCCTTGGCGTTGGCGCACTCCGAAAAACGCTGATTGCAAAGCCCGTAGGGCTGGCGGCGATCGCTGCGGTTCTGCTCGTGGGTGGGGTTCACATTGCTCGCGGCCTTGGCGCATTTGCCAGTCCACCTACAGTCACTGGGTCCGGGGGTGGAAGCTTCACGGGTGGCCAGCACCAGCAGGTCGGGTACTGATGCTGACGGGGGCCGGTTCAAGCGTGAACAGCCAGACTGCGGTCAGCGCGTCGAAGATGAAGCAGCCCCAGGATGACGTCGCCATGAACGGCCAGATGGGGTTTCCCCAGAGGTGGTGCGCGATGTCCCAGGCGGAGTGCATCCACCAGCCGATGGCGATGAAGCGGTAGGAACGCAGCGCGAGCAGCGCAATCGGCGTTGCGATAAGCGGGTAGCTGACCTCCCAGACGCCGAAGCCTCCGCCGCTCAGGTAGGCGCCGCAGACGCCAATCACCAGGATGGCGTTGAGCCGCAGGCGGAGAGGCTCGGGGACCTTTCGCATTGCGAGGATAAAGACGCCCGCGCCAAGGGCTGGGCCCACAGTGTCCATGATCTGCATGTTGCGGAGCATGCACGTTGAAGCGCAAACTCAGCGAGTGGCTGAAAAGACATTGTTCGTAGGAATCTCGCCACACACTGTGGCGGTGCTCGCCTTCGATGGCGTTGTGCTTGGAGATCTAGCGACCCCGCTGGAGATTCTGGGTCGCTGTCCCGGCTACCGGGTTCGTGTGTGCTCCCAGAAGCGGGTCGTGCGCTCGGGGTTCGTGAGCCTCTCCGTACCGTGGCGGCTGAACGCGCTGTCCCGCGCGCACACCGTCATCGTGCCCGGGACGGAGAGCCCGGCGACCGCGAGGCTGAGCGACGCGGAGCTGCGCGCGTTGAAGCGTGCGAGCTCGCGCGGCGCCCGCATCGTGTCGATTTGCACTGGGGCATTCCTGCTTGCGCAGACAGGCGTGCTCGATGGGCGCAGGGCTGCGACGCACTGGCGCGGCGCGGAGTTGCTGGCGCAGCGCTACCCCCGCATCGAGGTGGACCCCTCCGTGCTCTATGTCGATGCCGGCAAGGTGCTGACCTCGGCAGGAGCGGCGGCCGGGCTTGACCTCTGTCTCCACCTCATCCGGAAGGACTTCGGCGCGGCGGCCGCCGCTCGCTCAGCCCGGGAGGCGGTCATGCCCCTGGAGCGCAGCGGCGGGCAGGCGCAGTTCATCGAGCACGCGGCTCCCGCTGTGGACGGCATGGCCCCGCTCCTCGAGTGGCTGGCGAAGCACGTCGCGGAGGACTTGAGCCTCGCGGCGATCGCCAAGCGTGCGGCGCTCAGCACGCGAACATTGAGTCGCCGCTTTCGCGAGGAGGTCGGCATGACTCCGGCGGCCTGGGTGGCGAAGGCTCGCGTTCGGCGAGCGCAGCAGCTGCTGGAGATGGGCGAGCTGCCGATTGAGCGCGTCGCAGACGCGGTCGGCTTTCGTTCGGCGACGGTGCTTCGAGACCACTTCACGCGCGCCGTGGGGACGACACCCACGCAGTACCGCCGGGCGTTCCGGGTCCGCCGCTAGGGGGCCGCTCCCCCCTCACCCGGGGTGGGCAGCCCGGTCCCTCGGGCTGATCGCTCGCCGTTCGCAACAGATTCGGGTATTCGGGCTTGGAATGTTCAAGGTGGTGACGGGATGACAGGGCACAGCGCGCTGCCGAGGCAGGTTGTCTTCGCCTGCGTTCACAACGCCGGCCGGTCTCAAATGGCAGCGGCGCTCTTCAACGAGCTTGCGAACTACCAGCTGGCCAAGGCGGTTTCAGCAGGGACCCGGCCTGGTGCTCATGTCCATCCTGAAGTGCTCACGGCGATGGCTGAGGTCGGCGTAGACCTTTCTGACTCCCGACCACAGCTGCTAACGCCTGAGCTTGCGCGAGGCGCGGTCCTCCTCATCACGATGGGCTGCGGCGAGGAGTGTCCATTGGTTCCCGGCGTCCGGCGCGAAGATTGGCCGCTCGAAGACCCCAAGGGGAAGTCAGTGGGGCGCGTCCGGGAAATTCGAGATGAGATTCGAAGGCGTGTTGTCGCGCTCCTGGCCAGAGAAGAGTGGGCGAGAAGCGCCCAGGTCGCTCTCGAGCTCCGAGCTGCGAGTAAGGCGGATCTTCCTCGCATCGAGGCCATCCTCAAAGGCCATCGCCTTCCCCTTGATGGCGTGACCGAACAGGTCGACCGCTTTCTTGTTGCTGTCGTCAGCGGCGAGATCGCTGCAGTTGCGTGCGCGGAGCGCTACGGCAACGACCGTCTCCTTCGGTCCGTGGCGGTGGAGCCGACGCTCCGGAACACCGGCCTCGGCGGTCGCCTCGTTGGGGAGCTCCTGCGTCAAGCAGAACGCGAGCGCGCCGATACGGTGGGCCTCCTCACGACAACGGCAGAGCAGTACTTCGCGCGCTTCGGATTCCGGCGCGTGCGTTGGGAGGAGCTTCCTGCGTCGCTCTCGAGCTCCGCGGAGCTCAAGGGCGCGTGCCCACGAAGCGCGGCTGCCATGCTGCTCGACCTGCGTTCTCGGCGCTAAGCCGGTATCCGTGGCCGCGGATGTATGAAGCGCCAGGAACGGGCTGGTCAGGCCGCGGCCAAGTCGCTAAATGGCCGGTTCATGACGACGCCAAGTAAAACCCTCCGCGGCAGCTGTCAGTGCAAACGCATCACGTTCGAGGCGGACATCGACTGGTCGCAGGGGACCGGCAAGTGCAACTGCACCAGCTGTTTCAAGCGCCGCTGGTGGAGCGTCCGGGTTGAGCCGAAGTCCTTCCGCGTGCTTGCCGGAGACAGCGAGCGAACTGAGAAGGGGTTCTGCAAGCACTGCGGAATCGTCCCCTATGCCCATGTCGCCAAGTCGGAGTGGAACCCTAACGAGTACGTCTCCGTGAACGTGGCGGCGCTCGACGGTCTGAACCCCCAGGAGCTGATGGAGGTTCCAATCAAATACATGGACGGGCTCAACGACGACTGGTGGCACGTCCCCAAGTACACCGGGCACCTCTAAGCGCCCTGCTGCGTTGACCGTGAACCTCGCGCTCCTCGAATCCCGTCTGACGTTGTCTTTCGGCAAGACTCTGACCGCGCTTGTTCGCCTGGCTCATGAGCTCAACCCGAAGGCGCCCCACCAGGCATTCTGGAATCTGGATCTCCAGCTCCCGTGGATCGCAATCAGAGGCGGATCCGCGGCGAAGCTGAGAGTGCCAGGGTTGACTCCCCGGAATGTCCTTCCGTTCGCGACTGACGGGGACAAGCAGCCTCGGACGCACTACGGCTTTCTCGACGACGGGTCCAAGAGCGCCGCGGACGCACGGCCTGTCGTGCGGGTGCGGAAGGAGTGGCCTCCGGCCGAGGTTGTCGCGCCTGACCTCCCAACGTTCCTCGGCCTGGTTGCCTATGCCGGCGCGCTGAACATCGCCCGCGCCAGCGGACCGGAGGCATGGAAGAAGGCGCGTGAGCTCTATCTCGAGGAGGACGGGGAGGTTGACTACCCTCGCCGGAGAGGGTTCGAGAAAGCCGGTGAGCGGCTCTGCACCCTTCCGGGCGTGAAGTTCCCGGCGAAGCCCTGGAAGGTGGGGATGGCAACGCTGAATGCTGAGCTCCTCTATGACCGTCCGCCGAGGCTCGAGGAGTTGTTGTCACCGAAGGACGCATTGACTCGCGCCAGCGCAGAGGTCGAGCACGGCAACTTCACCGTCGCGCTGGAGCTGGCAACGTTCGTTGCCGCTCAACGAGATGAACGCTTCACCGTTCTCGGAGAGCTCCTGGTGGTCCAGGCGCTCGAGGGGATTGATAGGACGCGTGCGGCAGTGGCGGTCGAGGCGCTTGCGACAAAGTGGCTCGGTGGGCAACCCCAGTTCGTTCATCCAGCGCAGTGGGACGCCCTCGTCGGCCACATCAAGCGCGCGGGTCCAGCGGTGAAGCCGGGATTGCTCGGCAAGATAGGCGCCGCGCGGAAAGTGGCTGCAGAGGACAGCTTCTGATCACCCGCGGCCTGTTCGGAGGTCGCGCTCAGGCAAACCGGTAGGCCAAGACCAGGGTGAGGTGGCGCGGTTGAGGTGAAGTACCACGTCCGCGCCGCAAAGTTCCCAAGCGGCTCCCCGGAGATATACAGGGCGCCATGGCGCTCAAGCTCATCATCACCGGCACGACGGGAATGGTCGGAGAAGGCGTGCTCCTGCACTGCCTCGAAGACCCCAACGTTGAAAGAGTCCTCTCGGTGAGCCGGAAGAGCGCGGGGCGCACGCACCCGAAGCTGACGGAGCTCCTCATCCCCGACTTCCTGAAGCTGGACGCGGTGGAGTCGCAGCTCGCGGGCTACGACGCGTGCTTCTACTGCGCAGGCGTCAGCTCGGTCGGCATGAGCGAAGCGGACTACACGAAAATCACCTACGACACGCCGCTGCACTTCGCGAAGGTGCTCGCGCGCATCAACCCGCGGATGGTGATGGTCCACGTCTCCGGGCGCTCCACCGACAGCACCGAGCAGGGCAAGGTGATGTGGGCGCGCGTCAAGGGCAAAGCGGAGAACGACCTGATGAAGCTGCCGTTCAAGGGGGTCTTCAACGTCCGGCCCGCCCTGATGAAGCCCGTCGCCGGGCAGACGCACGTGAAGACGTCATTCAGGGCGGTGCTCTGGCTCTACCCGGTGTTTGCGGCGCTCTTCCCGGGCTCGGCGATGACCCTGAACGACGTCGGCCGCGCGATGCTTCGCTGCGTGGTGGCCGGCGCCCCGAAGCAGGTGCTCGAGGTCGCCGACATGCAGCAGCTGGCGCGGGGCTAGCGGCAGGCGCTGTTCACGCAGGACTGCGTCGCGCTGCAGGTGACGCCGCAGCCGCCGCAGTTGGTGGCTTCGTTCCGCGTGTCCGCGCACCGCCCGCCGCACCAGGCGTTGCCCACGAGGCAGGTGGGCCGGAACGTCTCCCAGGCTCCCGCCGCCGGACGGTTGACCACGATTGCGCCGCCACCTCCGCCTTCCGCGCAGACGTACTGCCCGTTGAAGGCTCGCAGGGAGACGCCAGCTCCCAGCGTCTGCATCTGCAAGGTCTCCCAGGGACCCACTACCGGACGGTTGGCGATCAGCTGAGCGCCCCCGCCGTATTCGGCCGTGACATACAGGCCGTTGAACGCCTGCAGCGCGACCTGGCCACCTCCGAAGTTGAGCAGGCGGAAGGTCTCCCAGCCGCCCACGGCGGTGCGATTGGCCACGAGGGCGCTACCGCCCGCGTTCTCCGCGCAGACGTAGTGGTTGCTGGCGACCCGCAAGGAGACCGTCGAGAGGCTGGCCTCGCGGAACGTCTCCCACGTCCCAACCACGTCGCGGTTTGCCAGCAGCTGTCCGCCGCCGCCGCCCTCCGCGGCGACGTACTTGCCGTTGGGCGCCTGCAGCGCGAACTGGTTGCCGCCGAGCGGAACCTTCCGGAGCTGCTCCCAGCTCCCCAGAACGGTGCGGCTGCCCACCAGGATGCCGCCGCCGCCGCCCTCCGCGGAGACGTAGCGGCCGTTAGGCGCGAGGAGTGCCCCTTCGTTGGTGGCGGCGTTGAGGGTGACGAAGCGGAAGCCGGCGCCTGGAAGGCTGGTGCAGCTGGCGGCGATGACGTCCCCGGCGGTGGGGCAGATGACGTTGCCGGTCGCGGTGAAGAAGACAGACTCGGGGCCGGTGCGCGGCGTCGGCGCTACAGGCGCCGGCTGCGTGGTCCCAGTCACTTGCAGGATTTGGGCGGTAGAAGGTACGCCCTGCGCGTTCAGGACGAACAGCATGTAGTGGCCCGGGGGCGCGAGGTTGCTGTTGGCGGGGGCGGTCACAGAGAGGGTGGTCGCCGTCGGCCGGGTGAAGGTGAGCTCGAGGAAGCGCTGGTTCTGGTCGAACGCATGGGTCACCGAACCCAGCCGAACCAACGTTACGCGAGAGACGCCCGCGGAGCTCCCCACCGTCGCCGTGAACGCTGCGCCGTAGTTCGCGGAGGCCGGCGAGGCGGTGAGGGTTGGGCGCGCGCCCTTGAAGAGGTAGGGGGGCGAGAACAGCTCGATGCTCGGATAGTCGCCGTAGCCCGCGACGCCCGGCTGTCCGCCGCCGCCCGTCAGGACGCGGCCGTCGGGCAAGAGCACCGTGGTGGAGTGGTAGAGGCGGGGGACGGCGTTCGAGGCCAGCTGCGTCCAGGTGCCGGTGCTCGGGTTCCAGAGCTCGGAGCGGAAGACCGCGCCGTTGGCATCCAGGCCTCCGGTCACCAGCACGGTGCCGTCGGGGAGGGACGTCGCGTTCAGGTGCTGCCGGGCGAAGGCCATGGACTGGGTGGGCGTCCAGGCCGGCTGGGCCACGTTGAGGTCAATCGTCTCCGCGCCGTTGTAGAAGCCGAGGTCGTCTTGGCCGCCCATGGTGATGATTTTTCCCGGGCGATACATCACGGAGCTGCCGTACGTACGGTAGCGGTCCTGGCTGCGGCGTCCGAACGGCACCCACGTGCCCGTCCCCGCCGTGTACAGCATGGCGGTCAGCCTCTCCGGCCCGGAGTAAAAGACCGCGCCGTTGGGCGCCACGTGCATGAACGGGTAGTACGGCTGGACGCGCTCGGCGGTGGTCAGGTTCCGCCAGGTGCCTGCGGCGGTGAACACCTGAGGGAGCGAGTTGATGGCGCCTGGCACCGAGGTTCCGGCCACCACTGCGACTTCTCCGGTCCCCAGCGTGATGTTGGTGGGGTACCAGCGGCCCGCGTTCATCGGCGCGGCGGTCGACCAGGTGTTGTTGCGGTAGTCGAAGATGTTGACGTCAGCCGGCCCCTCTCCGTCGTGGATGTGGCCGCCGGTCACCAGCAGCCGTCCATCGGGAAGGAACGAGTGGCCTGAGCAAAAGAGGTTGGTCGTTTCGTTGTGGACGCTGGTCAGCGTGCCCGTTGCGGGATCCCAGATGGACGCGGACGGCGTGTGGTGCTCCTCGGTGCGTCCCCACGAGAGGACCTTTCCGTTTGGCAGCACGCTGGTGTGAATGGCCACGAACGGCCAGGTGACCGGGGCGGACCACGAACCCTCGGTGGATTCATTCAGGCCCTGAGTCAACTCGCTGGTTGTCTCCTCAGGACTACAACCCACACTCAACGCAACCACGAGCAACGTCAACACGACGGACGGCTTAAACATCATGGGGATCCTCGGCGCGCTTCCCAGACGGAAAGCGGGAATAGACAGACACAGTTTTCGGGAAACAGGGACGCGGAGTTTCGACTGAGGCGCGAAAGATTTCGCCTGGTCGTAAGGTCGCCTTCTTCGTCGCCCGCCTGATGCTTCCTCAAAACGTGTTCCAAGAATGGCGCAGGCGAGTTCTGGCGCCAGAGAGCGCGCTGCGCTATCCCGCCGGGTCATGGACAACCCCGTCGCACTCGTCACCGGTGGCTCTCGCGGCGTAGGTCACGCCGTCTGCTTGCGCCTGGCGCGCAGGGGCATGGACATCGTGGCGACCTACCGGCGGGACGCGGCGGCGGCGCAGTCGCTGGAGCAGGAGGTCCGAAGCCTGGGCCGGCGCTGCATGGCGGTGGCCGCGGATCAGCTGGACCCTGAAGCCCTGCGACCTGTCTTCGAAAGGGTACAGGCGGAGCACGGCCACCTCGACGTGTTCGTGGCGAACGCCGCGTCCACCGTGTTTACGCCGCTGATGGACCTGAAGCTCCACCAGATGGACAAGACCTTCAACGTGACGGTGAAGAGCTTCCTGTTCGGCACGCAGCTGGCGGTGCCGCTGATGAAGGGGAGGGGAGGGCGGATTGTCGCCGTGTCCGGGATGGACGCGCGGATGCCGCTGCCCTTTCACGGCCTGCTCGGCGCGATGAAGGGCTCCATGGAGGTGCTGGTGAAGTACCTGGCGTGCGAGCTGGCCGGGGAGAAGGTTCGCGTGAACGCGGTGAACCCCGGCTACATCGACACCGACTCCTCGCGCTTCTACATGGGTAACGGCTTCGCTGACCTGGAGCGGAACGTCGGCAACGTGGTGCCGACCGGCCACATCGCGACGGCGGACCACATCGCGCAGCCCATCGAGTACCTCTGTTCGCCGGAGTCTCACTACGTGAACGGGCAGACCCTGGTCGTCGACGGTGGGCTGGAGGTCAGCTACGCCATGGCGCTCGCCTCCACGCTGACCTCGCCGGCCAGCCGCTGACGCGCTCTTCAATGCGTCCGCTCGTCACGCTCTACTTCTGGCTGCTCTTCCTGGTCACCGCGCCGATTGGGTTTGTCCTCGGCGTCGCGGTCTGGTTGGTGACGCTGCCGTTTGACCCGGACCGCTCCACGCTCCACGCGTTCATCTGCCGCTACACGTTCAACTACCTGCGCGCGGTCCCCGGCTGGCGCCTGCGCTATGAGGGCCGGGAGCGTTTTCCTGATGGGCCGTGCGTCATCGTTGCCAACCATCAGTCAATGGCAGACATCCTGGTGTGTATGGGGTTGTTTCACCCGTACAAGTTTGTCTCCAAGCGCTCGCTGTTCTCCCTCCCGCTGGTGGGCTGGATGATGTCGCTGCTCCAATACGTGAGCGTGGACCGGGGTAAGCCGCGCTCGACGTACCTGATGCTGGAGGCTTGCCGCGTCTGGCTGCGGCGCGGCGTGCCCGTGCTCATCTACCCGGAGGGGACCTACAGCGGCGGCAAGCGCCTGCTGCCCTTCAAGCGCGGCGCCTTCGTGCTGGCGCTGGAGGAGAAGGTCCCGCTGGTTCCCGTGGTCATCCAGGGCACCAACGACATCGTCTTCGAGGATGGGCCGTGGATGAACCCGCGCGCGGACGTCTCCGTCCGCGTGCTGCCCGCCGTCTCCGCGGAGCCGGGGGAGACCGAGGACGCCCTCTCTGGCCGGGTGCGGGCGCTGTTCGAGGCCGCGCTGACTTCTCCCGGGGCCCGGCGTTAGGCTCGTCTTGAACATGCCCGCCCGTCCGCCACCGCCCGTTCGCCTGCCGCTTAAGCGTGATGGGACGCTGCGCCTGGGCGTGGTGGCGGACACGCACTCGCGGCCGCACGCGGAAGGTGTGAAGCACCTGGCCAGGCTGGCGCCAGACGCCATCCTTCACGCGGGCGATATTGGCGACCTCGCGTGCCTGGATTCGTTTCGGGCTGTCGCGCCGCTCATCGCCGTCCGCGGGAACATCGACAGCGCGGTGGCGGATTTGCCGGAGCAGTTGGTGGTGGAGTTGGTGGGCAGCGGCGACAAGACGGTGTTCCGGATGCTGCTCCTGCACATCGCCGTGGCCGGGCCCCGGTTGCGCGCAGATGCGTTCAGGGCGGCGCAGGCCAAGCACGCCTCGCTGGTGGTGTGCGGGCACTCGCATGTCCCGTTCATCGGCCGGGACCGCGGGCTCACCTTGTTCAACCCCGGTTCCATCGGGCCGCGCCGGTTTCAGCTGCCTATTTTGTTTGGCGCGATTGATGTCAGCCCGAAGGGCGTCAACCTCACACACTTCGACTGCGAGACTGGTCAGCGCTGGGAGCCCCGGGGGTAGCGGACCCGCCCACCCGTTCACCTCGAGCGCTGCGCCGTCGGGCGCCTCCCCCGTTCGCCTCGAGCGTTGCGCCGTCAGGCGCCTCCCCCGTTCGCCTCGAGCGTTGCGCCGTCAGGCGCCTCCCCCGTTCGCCTCGAGCGTTGCGCCGTCAGGCGCATAGTCGAGAGGTGGCGCAAACCCAGGCACGGCACTTTACCCGTTTGTTTCGAGCAGAGCGAAGCGGCCCATGAGCCAAGCCTCGGGAGCACTGCCGACGGCCGACGTCTCGACTATGCGCCTGACGGCGCAACGCTCGACGCGAACGGGGGCGTCCCCGCGAGGGTGCGGGGCGCATTGAGGGGCGAGCCGTCTGTGTCAGGGCAGCTCGTGCCAGTCGATGGGGCTGATGGGCGCGTGCTCGCGCAGGTGAAACTCGCCCTGGCGTGAGAGGAAGACCGTCTCGTCGGGAACCGCGGCGCGGCTGAACCGAGCCTTCGAGGCGCGGTCGCTGGTCCGTTCGACGAGGTCAGGGTGGAGCTCGTACGCCAGGACGGTGTACCGCTCGTCGGCGGACGGCCGGGTGTTGCCCCAGATGACGCCGAGCGCGAACTCCTGGGCCTTCCGGATGGCTTGAGCCTCGGTGAGCTCACCGGTCAGCACGATGTTCGTGTGCTCGCCGCCACCCCTGGGGTCGAACAACTCC
Organism: Myxococcaceae bacterium; assembly: GCA_044230055.1. Taxonomy (GTDB): domain Bacteria; phylum Myxococcota; class Myxococcia; order Myxococcales; family Myxococcaceae; genus JBGART01. The sequence continues at coordinate 19,366 of JBGART010000082.1, forward strand.
GGCCCGCCCGACAACCCGCGGAATGCGCGGAGCGGCGGCTTCGGGTTCTCTGCGAGCTCCGGCCGGTGCGTGGCAATCCGTTCGGCCACCGGCCGGCTGTAGCCCACTTTCATGAGGTTGGAGACGAGCCGCTCGATGGACATCGGGCGCATCTTGCGCAAGCTGGCGCGCAATGAGCAAACCCGGCGCATCATCAGCGACTGGAATCCACCGGCCGTGCGTTAGAGTCCCCCGGCCCCGGCATCGACCTCTCCGTCCGGGCCTTCGCGAAGGGCCGCGCATGAGCTCGCTCCAGGGGACCGTCGGACTGCTGGGCAAGGCGCCGTGTCAGGCGGACTTCCTGCGCCTCAACGCCCCCTCCCCGGCAGTGCACGCCTTTCACCGCTGGCTGGAGGAGGGCCTGTCCACCCTCCCTCCCGCCTCGCGGACCTTCCCCGCGGAGCCGGTCACCTTCCTCTTCACCGGCCACGGCGAAGCCACCGCGCTGCTCGGCGTGATGTCGCCGTCCACGGACGCGGTGGGCCGGCACTTCCCGCTCTGCGTATTTCAGGCGGTGGAAGCCTCTGGCCTGGCGGGCCGGCTGGCCGCGGCCCTCACCGCCGCGCAGCCGTTCTTCAACGCCGCGCGCGAGCTGATTGCCCAGAGCGCCACGGTGGACGCCAAGGCGCTGGCCGCAGGGCTCGCGGCGCTCCCCGCGCTCACCGAACAAGCCGTGACCGCCGCGCAGGACGACGTCCGCGCTGCGCTGGGCACCCGAACTGCCGGCGCGCTGGTGGACGCCATCGGCCGCACGCCCGCGGGCGCTCCGCAGCATGCCCTGCGCACGGTGCTGGCCGCCTGCGCGCGCGAGAAGGGCCAACCTCCCGCCAAGGCCAACGCGCTGCTGGACTGCCCGCTGGGAGAAGGCGTGGACGCGCTGCCCTGGGTGGAGCTGGCCTCGCGACTCTTGGGTTGGAAGCAGGCCGCACCGGCCTTCTTCGCGCAGGGCACTTCGCGCCTGTTGCTCTCGCTGGGCCCGCCGCCGCCTTCCACGCTCGGCTTCCTCGCCAACCCGGCCCACACCGGGACGAAGCTCTGGCCGCTGCGCACCGCGGACCCGTCCGTCCTCGCCGCCTCGCGCGCGGCGCTCGCGCCCGCGCAGGCCCAGGCGCTGGACCAGGACGCGCTCTCGCTCGAGGCGCTCTTCGCGCAGCTCACCGCCTGATTTTTCAACGAGACCCGCCATGACCGTCGCCCCCGAGGAGCTCAAGGCCCGCACGCAGCCCTGGCTCGTCCCCGTCTCCGCGCAGGCGCCCGCCGGAAAACCGGCCGACTTCGAACCCGGCTTCGAAGAGGTGAACAAGGAGGTGGAGAAGCTCTCCGCCCTCTCCGGCGGGAAGGTGGACTGGGAGAAGGTGGTGAGCACCGGGACGCTGCTGCTCAACCAGACCTCCAAGGACGTGCGCATCGCCGCGTACGCCTCCTTCGGCCTCTACGCGACGAGCGGCCTGGACGGGCTGACCGCCGGGCTCACCGGGCTGGCGGAGCTGCTGGAGGCATTCTGGCCCACGCTCTTCCCGCCCCCCGCGCGGATGAAGGGGCGCATCGCCGCGCTGCAGTGGCTGGTGGAGCGGGCGGCGCTGCACCTGGCGGCGCAGAAGGTCTCCTCGGGGGACCGCGAGTCGGTCGCCGCGCTCTCCACCGCGGTGAAGCGCCTCTCCGACGTCGCCCGTGAGAAGTACGGGAAGGATTGCCCGGCGATGGGCCCGCTGGTGGACGCGGTGGCGCGCCTGCTGGCGAGCGTGCCGGAGCCCGCGGCCACGCCCGCGCCGACAGCGGCCACACCGGTGACGCAGGACGCGCCGGCAACCGCCGCGCTCAACGTGGCCACGCCGGCGCCGCTGGGGGACCCGGCGGAGACCGACGCGTTCCTGAAGCGGGTGGGGACTTCGCTGGTCGAGGCGGGCTCCGCGCTGCGCCGGGCCTCCCCTTCGGACGCGACCGCGTACCGGATTCTCCGCACCGGCCTCTACCTTCACCTCACCGCGGCGCCGGGGGCGAACGGCAAGTCGCAGGTGCGCCCGCTGGACGACGCCCTGCGCCAGAAGCTGGACCGGCTCAACGCGAACGGGCGGTGGGTGGAGCTGCTGGATGAGGCGGAGTCCGCGCTGCCGGAGTTCCGGCTCGCGCTGGACCTGCACCGCTATGTCGCCGCGGCGCTGGGTGGGTTCGGGCAGACCCACCGCGCGGCGCGCCAGGCCGTCGTAGTGGAGGTGGGAACGCTGCTGCGCCGGATGCCGGAGCTGCTGGAGCTCCGAGCAGCGGATGGGTCGCCGTTGGTGGGCGCGGAGACCCGGACCTGGCTGGACAACGAAGTCGTGGCGGCGCCCGCGGCACGGCAGAGCGGGCCCAGCGCTGGCACGGAGGATGCGGGCGCCCAGGACGCGCTCGCCCAGGCCCGCAAGATGCTTGAGGAAGGCCAGGTCCCGGACGCGCTCGCGCTCTTGCAGCAGCGGGTGACGACGGCTGCGGGGCGGGCGCGGTTCTTAGCGCGGCTTTCGCTTGCACAGTTGTGCATCCAGGCCGGTAACAAGCCTTTGGCCCGAGCGCTCTACGAGGCGTTGGACGAAGAATGCGTCGCAAGGCGGCTGGATGATTGGGAACCTTCGCTCACCGCGGCGTGTCTCGAGGGGCTCTTCTCAGTCGTTTCGGGGAAGGAGATGGGACCGGAGCTGTTGGCGGCGCGGGTCCGACGATTGGCCGTGGTGGATCCCCTCGCCGCGTTGAGAGCGATTCCTTGAGACACCAAGAACATGTACGCTCTGCCCCCGCCTCCAAACCGAGGAGCTAGCCCCAAATGAGCAAGGAAGGTTCCGTCGCTCCAAAAGAGCGCGTCAATATCGTCTACAAGAGCGCCACTCCCGAGGGGATGGTCGACGTCGAGCTGCCGCTCAAGGTGCTCATGCTGGGCGACTACAGCGGCAAGCAGGACACGACGCCCATTGAGAAGCGCAAGCCCATCAATGTCGACAAGAGCAACTTCAACAAGGTGATGGCAGAGCAGAAGCTCTCCGCGGAAGTGGTGGTCCCTGACCGCCTCTCCGGCGAAGAGGGCGCGCAGCTGGCGGTGAATCTCCAGTTCAAGGGCCTGGCGGACTTCGAGCCGGACAGCCTGGTGAACCAGGTCCCGGAGCTGAAGAAGCTGATGGAGCTCCGCGCTGCGCTGACCGCGCTCAAGCACCCGCTCGGCAGCGTCCCCGCGTTCCGCAAGAAGATGCAGGCCCTGCTCAGCGACGAAGCTGGACGCAAGAAGCTGATGGCGGAGCTGGGTCTTTCCGACACGCCGGAAGAGAAGAAATAGAGGCCGCCCACAATGAGCGCTGAAGCGAAGAAGGACGCCGCGGCTGCAGGAACAAGCGGGTCGCTGCTGGATGAGATTCTGGCGGAGACCAAGGTCACCCCGGGCGCGGACGGCTACGACGTCACGCGCAAGGGCATTGAAGCCTTCATGGCGGAGATGCTCGCGCCCGCGAGGAACCAGGAGAAGGTCGACAAGAGCATCCTGGACACAATGATTGCGGAGATAGACAAGCGGCTCTCCGCGCAGGTGAACGAGCTGCTCCACGCCAAGCCGGTGCAGCAGCTGGAGTCGGCGTGGCGGTCCCTGAAGTTCGTGGTGGACCGGGTGGACTTCCGGGAGAACGTCCGCCTGGAGATTCTGAACGCCACCAAGGAGGACCTGCTCAACGACTTCCTGGACACCCCTGAGGTGCCCAAGTCAGGCCTCTACCAGATTGCCTACTCCGCCGAGTACGGCACGCTGGGCGGCAGGCCGTACGGCGTCATCACCGGGAACTATGACTTCGGCCCCGGCCCGCAGGACCTGCAGCTGCTGGGCAAGCTCGCGTCCGTGGCGACGATGGCCCACGCGCCGTTCATCTCCAACGCCAGCCCCGAGTTCTTCGGCGAGCAGTCCTTCCTGCCGCTGCCGGGCCTCAAGGACCTGCGGTCGCTCTTCGAGGGTCCGCAGTACGCACGCTGGAACTCCTTCCGGGAGAGCGAGGACGCGCGCAACGTCGGCCTCTGCATGCCGCGGTTCCTGCTGCGGCTGCCGTACGGGGAGAAGACCCAGCCGGTGAAGGCGTTCAACTTCACCGAAGACGTCATCGGGTCCCACGACAAGTACCTCTGGTCCCACGCGTCCAACGCGATGGTGACGCGGATTGCGGACTCGTTCGCCAAGTTCCGGTGGTGTCCGAACATCATCGGCCCGCAGTCGGGCGGCGCGGTGGATCAGCTCCCGCTGCACCAGTACGAAGCGATGGGCGAGATTCAGACCAAAATCCCCACCGAGGTCATGCTGACCGACCGCCGCGAGTACGAGCTCGCGGAGGAAGGCTTCATCGGCCTGGTGTTCCGCAAGGAGTCGGACGGGGCGGTGTTCCTCTCGGCCAACTCGGCGCAGAAGCCGAAGACCTTCGGCAACTCGCCCGAGGGCAAGGCGTTTGAGACGAATTTCCGTCTGGGAACACAGCTGCCGTACATGTTCGTGATGTCTCGGCTGGCGCACTACCTCAAGGTGCTGCAGCGCGAGCAGATTGGCTCCTGGAAGGAGCGCACGGATGTGGAGCGCGAGCTCAACCAGTGGATCAACCAATACGTGGCGGACATGGATGACCCGGCCCCGGGCGTCCGGTCGCGCAGGCCGCTGCGGAACGCGAAGGTGAAGGTGGAGGATGTGGAGGGCCAGCCGGGTTGGTACCGGTGCAGCCTTCAGGTCCGCCCGCACTTCAAGTTCATGGGGGCGTCCTTCACGCTGTCGCTGGTCGGGAAGCTGGACAAAGAGTGAGCCGGAGCAGTTGTTTTTCCCAGCCAGTGACGGCTGGATTCACGCGGTGGAGCGCACGAGGCAAACATGGCTGAGACAATTCACTTGTTCTTGAAGGTGAACGGGAAGGCAGTTCAGGGAGAGAGCACGCAGCGCAGCCTGGGGCGTGAGAACTCCATCGAGTGTCTGGAGTACACGCAGGAGGCGACCACCGCGCGCGAGGCGGGCACCGCGCTGGCCACCGGCCGGCGGAGCTACAACCCGCTCGTCATCCGGAAGCGGATCGACAAGTCCTCCCCGCTCATCATCAAGGCGCTCTGCAAGAACGAGGTGGTGGAGGGAGAGTTCAAGTTCTTCCGCGCCAGCCTCACCGGCGACGGCACCACCGAGCAGTTCTACACGGTGAAGATTGAGCAGGCCCGCGTGGCCACCGTGAAGCAGCTGGTCGACGACACCTCCCCGGGCGGGGCGAACGCGCCGCCGATGGAGGAGGTCTCCTTCGTGTTCCACACCATCACGTGGACCTACACGAACGGCGGCGTCGAGCACAAAGACTCCTGGAACGAGCAGACCTAAGTCGCCCGCAAGGGTATGCGGGGCTGGCGGCGCACCTTCGCGCCGCTCCCCGCGAGTACAGAGTGGACGGCGATGCGCGGGCTCTTGTCTCGAATCCACTCCGGCGGCGCGCGGCCTGACGAGGCCGCCTCCATCATCGAACACCTGCGGGTGGTGTTGAACACGCGCAAGGGCGAGGCGGTGACGGTCCCGCGCCTGGGTGTGGTGGACTTCACCGACGTGGTCCACGCCTTCCCCCACGCCATCGCCACGCTGCAGAGCTCCATCCGGGAGACGCTCCTGGAGTTCGAGCCGCGGCTGAAGTCCGTCATCGTCCGGCACGTGCCAGACGCAAACCCCCTGGTGTTGCGCTTTGAAATTACGGCCCAGCGCGCCCAGCGCGGCGCGCGCGGCGGCTCCTCTGCGCTGCGCTTCCAGACGGAGCTCACCTCCGGCGGGCGGTTTGAGGTGGGCGGCGCGGGCGGCGGCGAGCCGTAAGCGTTGCACCCGGCGGCCCCGGCGCGTGTTAGCCCGGACATGGGCTTCTTTTCCTTCTTCAAGCAAAACCCGCCACCGAAGGACGCCGTCAAGGTGTCTCAGGTGAAGCACGCGGACGGCAGCGACACCGTCACCACCCAGTTCGCGCTCGACGGGGCGATGCCGGAGGTCCGCCAGGACGTGGTGAGCGCGCTGGATGACGCGCTGGAGCGGCTGGGCGGGAAGGTGATGCACGCGATGGACCCCTCGCGGATGCTCAGCTTCGAGCGCGGCGGCCCACCGGTGTGGAGTGTGGGCATGGTGGACGTGCCCGGACCTGCGCCCTACACGCTGCTGCTGACGTTTGGGTTCTCCGAGGTCCTCCAGCCCGAGCACTTCCGCCAGGGCATCCGCCACGAGTACTCGCTGGCCATCCCCGCCGGGGAGCCGCTGAGCCCCTGGGCGGACGCCTTTCTGCGGCACCAGTGCCGGTACATCCTGACGCAGGGCGCGGACATCCGGGTGAACGACTGCGTCCCGCTGCGCGGGGTGCCGATGACGCGCATCCCCTTCCAGCCGGAGCACCACGCGCAGCTGCCGCACAGCACGCTGGTGGGAGTGCTGGCGGCCGCGGACCCGGTGCTGGGCACCCTCAAGACGCCCGCGGGCCCCATCGAGGTCCGTCGGCTGATTGGAGTGGACGCGCTGGAGCTGGACCGGGTGGAGACCTGGAGCGCGAAAGGGTTCCTGGAGGAGCTCCTACGGGTGGACCCGCTCCTGCTCTCCCCGCTCACCCGGCCAAGCCACATGGCCCACCCGGAGTTCGCGCGCGAGGTGGACCGGCGCGCGGCCGAAGAGGGCAGCGAGATGGACAGCGCCACGTTCGACCTCGCCTGGCACCACGCGGGGGACGAAGCGGAGCTGAGCCTGCCGACAGGTCAGGCCGCGCGCAGGTTGCTCGACGCGCTCATCGGGAGGATTGGGTTTGGCCGGCCGATGCTGGCGTTCTCCTTCGCCTCCAAGCCGGTGGAGTTTCTGCCCGGGCCCCCCGGCGTGGAGGTGAGCGCCTCCGCGCTGCACCTGTCCGGGGACCTCTCCGACGGGCCCATTGCCGAATTGGTGAGAGCACTCCGCGCAGGCGCGCGCTCCCTGCGAGTGGTCTGAGGAGGCTGGGTTCCTCTAGCGCGGCACCTCCCCCGTTCGCGTCGAGCAAATCTTCGCCGTCGGATGGCGGCGCGTAGTCGAGAGGCTGCGGGCTGCGGGCTGCGGGGAATGGGGTCTCGGGCTGCGGGCTGCGGGCGGCGGGCTGCGCTGCGGGCGGCGGGCTCTCGGGCTGCGGGCTGCGGGCTGCGGGCTGCGGGCTCTCGGGTAGGGGTAGGGAGCACGCGTTCGCGTTCGCGTTCGCCTTCGTTCACGGGTACGGGCCCGGGTTCGGGTTCGGGTTCGGGCAGTCGGTCACGGGCTAAAGCGCAGCGACGGGCAACCCCTTCAGGTCGGCGACGGAACGAGCCGGCGCGGTATCCCGAACCCGAACCCGAACCCCTGCCCCTACCCGGGCCCGTGAACGAAGGCGAACGCGAACGCGAACGCGTGCTCCCTACCCCTACCCGAGACACCGTTCCCCGAGGCCCCATTCCCCCATTCCCCGAAGCCCGAAACCCGAAGCCCGAAGCCCGAAACCCGAAGCCCGAAACCCGAAGCCCGAGGCCCCGAAGCCCGAAGCCCGAAGCCCGAAGCCCGAGGCCCCGAAGCCCGAGGCCCCGAAGCCCGAAGCTCGCACAGAGAAGCGGTGCTTGCGCTAAGCCTCGGACGGGGGCCCTGCCCGCCTCTCGACTCCGCGCCACTGCGCGTGGGTCAGCTACCGCGCGCCGCCGGCACGAAGGTTGATGCCGTGCTGCAGGTAAGCCTTGAGACAGCAGGCCATGTGCATCCAGCCGGCGCAGTTCCCGTACGAGGTCTCGATACCCTTAGGCGTGTCCCGCCAGCCGGACTCGCGGATTTGAACCATCGTTGCGCCGTCCTCCACGGCCTTGAAGAGCATCTCGACCTTGGTGTCGTAGCCGCCTTCCGCGGACGCCCACTCGAAGACAATCCGCTCGTTCGCGGTGAGCTGGCGGACCTTGACCGGGAACGGCTCCGGCGCCTCGTTGAACGACCACATAACGGTCGTCCCCTCGGCGAGCGGCCCGCTGGCGGTCTTGGTGAAGTACCCTGAGAGCTTCTTCGGGTTGACGACCGCTTCAAACACCTCGGCCACCGGCTTCTGGATTTTCAACTGAACTTCGAACTTCGGCTCCATGTGCTGCCTCCAATGCAGTGATGGGCACGCCTGATATGTTATAGAAATACAACATGCCAACCGCGCAGCAGGACGACCTTGTTTTCAAGGCGTTGGCAGACTCACGGCGCAGGGAGATTCTCGACCTGCTGAAGGCGTCCGCGCGGACGACGGGCGAGCTGTGCGACCACTTCGCCGAAACCCTCAACCGCTGCACGGTGATGCAGCACATCGGCGTGCTGGAGAAGGCGGGCCTGCTCATCTGCGTGCGCGAGGGCCGCCAGCGGTGGAACCACCTGAACATCACGCCCTTCAAGGAGCTCCACGACCGGTGGATCTCCCCCTACGCCACGCACGCGGTGAGCGTCCTGAGCCAGCTCAAGCGGGACCTCGAGGAATAGGGCGCGCGCAAGGCGGCAACTGCGGCACAATCGCCCCTTCAACGCGAGCGAGGGGACCCGTGTTCGGCCGTTACTACCAGAGCGAGCTGGCCTACCTCCGGGAGATGGGGCGGGCCTTCGGCGAGGCGAACCCGCGCGTGGCCGGGCTGCTCGCCGAGCGCGGCGGGGACCCGGACGTGGAGCGCCTGTTGGAGGGCTTCGCCTTCCTGACCGCGCGGGTGCGGGAGCGGATGGACGACGCGGTCCCGGAGATTGTGGCCGGACTGACGGAGCTGCTCCTGCCGCACTACCTGCGCACCGTGCCGGCCTGCTCCATCGTGGAGCTCACCCCACCCCTGCGCGCGCTGCGCGGCCGGGCGCCGGTCCCCGCCGGCGCGGAGCTGGCCACCGTCCCCATCGACGGCACCCGCTGCATCTTCCGCACAACCTTCGACGTGGACCTCATCCCGCTGGCGGTGCAGGAGACGGTACTGGACTCCACCGTCTCCGCGGCACCCATCCTTCGGGCCACCTTCCAGACGACGGAGCAGGGCCGCGCGGAGGTCTTCCGGCCTCAAGGCATCCGGCTCTTCATCCAGGCCGAGCCCGCGGTGGGCCCTCAGCTGTTCCTCTGGCTGACGCGCTACTGCCGGGGCGTGGAGGTGCGCAGCGAGGGCGGCAAGACGGTGCGCCTGGGCCCGGAGGCCATCTTCGCGTCCGGCCTGGACCGCGCCTGCCCGCTCCTGCCCTGGCCCAAGCTGGCGCCGGATGGCTTCCGGCTGCTGCAGGAGTACTTCACGCTCCCACAGAAGCTGCTTTTCATCGACGTGCGCGGGCTGGACGCGGCGAGGTCGGAGGTGAAGTCGGAGAAGTTCGAGCTCGCCTTCTTGTTGGAGCGCCCCCCTCCCCTGCCCACGCGGCTGCCGCACGACTGTCTGCGGCTGCACTGCGTGCCGGTCATCAACCTCTTCCGGACCACCGCGGACCCCATCGCCCGGCGCCCGCTGGAGGATGAGCACCTGCTGCGCGCGGCCGGCGTGGACCCCGCGCACATGGAGATTTACTCCGTGGACGAAGTCACCGGCCTGGCCCAGGGCCGCGCCGGGCGCCGGGTGTACCTGCCCTTCTTCGACTTCTCCCACGCCGACGAAGCCTCCGCCGCCCGCGCGTTCTTCCGCGTCCGCCGCACGCTCTCGCCGGTGGATGACGGGATGGATGTGTACCTCTCGGTGGACTCGGCGAAGGACGTCGGCTCGGTGCTGGAGGAGGAGACCCTCTCCGTCGACATCCACTGCACCAACCGGTCACTCCCGGCGCGGCTGCAGATTGGGGACATCAGTGCGGCCACGCCCACTTCGCCCACGCTCGCCAAGTTCCGGAACGTGGTGGCGGTGACGCGGCCGGTCCGGCCGCCCCTGGGGTCAGAGCTGCACTGGCGGCTGCTCTCGCACCTGGCGCTGAACCAGCGCTCGCTGGCGGATGCGGGGACGCTGCGCTCGGTTCTGGACCTCTACAACTTCCAGGTGAACGCGGATGAGCCCGCGGCGCGCGCGAACCAGCTGCGCGTGGAGGCCATCCGCGCGGTGGAGGGCAAGGACGTCACCCGCTTCGTCCAGGGCGCGCCGGTCCGCGGCCGGCAGCTCACGGTCGACGTGAATGAGGCCGGCTTCGCCGGCGCGGGGGACGCGTTCTTGCTCGGCTGCGTGCTGGATGAGCTGCTCTCGTCGCAGCTGAGCCTGAATGCATTCGCCGAGCTGGTGCTGAGGTTCCAGCCCTCGCAGACCCTCCACCGCTGGCGTCCGCGCAGCGGGACGCAGGCCATCTTCTGATGCGAACTGCTTCGGCCGCCTCCCCCGTTCGCCTCGAGCGTTGCGCCGTCAGGCGCATAGTCGAGAGGTGGCGCAAGCCGGCACACGCGAAGAGCCGAGTCTCCCTGTCGCCTCTCGACGGGCCTACAGAGGCCGCCCTCAAGACGCCACGGGCGGAGCGCTCGCGATGACCGCGCCGACGCCGGAGCCGGTGGACCTCGCCGCCTTCGCCGAGCGGCTGGCGAAGCTCGCCCCGCGGGTGGGGTTCTTTCCCCTGGTGGCGTTCCTGGAGCGGCTGACCGAGGGCACGCAGCCCATTGGCGGGGAAGGCCCAGCCATCGACGAGGGGGTGCGCTTCCGGCACGACCCGTCGATGACGTTCAGCGCCAGCGACGTCTCCGCGCTGCGGCTGGTGCCGAGGACCGCGGCGGAGGCAGGCACCGGGCGTGGGCCCTACTTCGAGGTGACCAGCACCTTCCTCGGCCTCACCGGGTCCGTCACCCCGCTGCCCTTCTACGTCGCCGAGGAGATTGCCCGCGAGTACCACGATGAGCCAGAGGGCTCCGCGCGCCGCGACTTCCTGGACCTGTTTCACCACCGGCTGCTCTCCATCTTCTTCCGCATCCGCGCGCGGTACCGGCTCACCGGCGGCGCAGACGGCGCGGGGATGGACCGCTGGTCCCGGCGCGTGCTGGCGCTCTCCGGCCTGAGCGGGACGGAGAAGCGGACGCACCTGGAGCAGTGGCGCCTGCTGCGGCTGGCCCCGCTGCTCGCCGGGCGGGCACGGTCAGCGCGCGGCCTGGAAGTCTTCATGGCCGACGTGCTGGGCGAGCACATCGGCGGGGCGCGCGTCTTCATCGAGGAGTTCGCGGGAGGCTGGGCGGACCTGGACGCGACCGAGCGCATGCGGCTGGGACAAGCGAACAGCCGGCTGGGTGAGGGCGCGGTGCTCGGCAGCCGGGTCTTCTTCCGCGCGGGGAGCTTCAAGGTTCACCTGGGTCCGCTCAACGAGCAGACGTACCGGCGGTTTCTCCCCGGCGGCGACCTGCTCCCCCGCCTCAATGAAGCTGTCGGCGTCTACGTGCAGAGCCCCCTCGAGTACACGGTGCAGCTCACGCTCGCGAAGGACGCGGCGGTCGGCTTCCGGCTCTCACGCGCGGCTCCGGCACGCCTGGGGCGGGACACGTGGCTCACGTCTCGCGAGGCGCAGCAGAAGCAGCTGCACGTGGCGAAGGTGCGGTAACCGGAAACTTCACTCGGCGTTCTCCGACAATTCTGGCGCTGTCACCCCCCCATTCCCCTGGAGCGCCGCTTGGGACTCATCGCCCGAATGTCCGATGCCGCAAAGGAACTGGCCGCGGAGTACGCACGCTGGTCGAAAAACTCCACTCCAGAGAGAACCGCCGCGGTCGTTGTCGCTCGGGAGAAGCAGGCGGTCGACGGCTGGGGGAGCGACAGCCAGTGGGTCGCCCCGGCTACCGAGAAGGGCACTGCCCCGAAGACGTAGCTTCAGGTCAGCGGCAGCACATTGTGCCGACGACGGGGGAGACGCCTCCGTCGGAGGAGCGCGCACCGGAGTTTGCCAGGCAGGACGCACCGGCGAGCTTCGGGTCAGCGAGATTCCCCGTCTCAGCGCGTCCCAGGTTGCCGGTAGCGGTGCCGAGCATCCATCCAGGCCCACAGAAGTTGTCCTGTGGCGTGGGGCCGACGAAGAACGCCCAGCGGGTCCCGCAAGTCGGGTGGAACTCGCACAGGTCCACGCCGCTCGAAGCCGCCAACGGGTCGCTCCCACAGCCGCCGCAGTTCACGAAGGCGCGGACCCAGCGGTTGACGTTGGAGAGCGACATGGCGCGCCCGGCAATCCATTCGTGCGCGTCGCAGACGTGCCAGCCCGGGGAACAGACCGTGGTCGCGGCGCGGACCGGCAGGTTGATCAGGCCACCGTCGGAGTAGCTCGCATAGTTGCAGCCGACCAGGTTCATCGTGAAGGTCTGGTCCACGGTCCCGTCCGCGCAGCCATTCGTCGCGACGAGTGTTCCTGGATCTCCCTTGTCCCCCTTGATGCCCTCCGGGCCCTGGGGACCGGTCGCTCCCGTCGCGCCGGTTTCTCCGCGGGAGCCGATGCAGGCGGCTGTCGACAGAGTGAAAGCAAAGACATCCCGTTCGTGCTCCGCTTCCCATCCGTCCCTGCGCTCCCTGAGGTGTTTCGATTGCGGCTTCGTGATTTGGCTGGAGCTGTCCCCGAGCCACCACGAAATGCTGACATTGTTTCATCAGACGAGACGTCTGAAGTGATAGACGTTCTCGTCAATAGTGACGAGAACGTCTATCACTTCCATCGCAGCGACCCGAAACGGGCGCGGCCCTCATGGTGTGCGTTCGCGGCCCACGAAGCGGATGCGCTCGTTGCAACAGAGGGCTTCGCAGCCGGTTCGCCTGAGCTGGAGGCAGCTCAGGGCTGAGGCCCTCGTCGCCACGGACGACGGAGGCAAGACATTCCGGCGTGTCGCGCTGGAACTCCCTTTGGGACCCGTCCGCTCTCGGTGCGGCTTACCTCCATTCAACGGGGGTCGTTCCTGGTCGCGCGTCGAGCCTCAACTTGCAAACGCCTCGAGTGTGGAGCCGGTGGATTGACGGGAGCGATGTGCGCGCGGAAAGGCACGAAGCCCCGGCGCGGCGAGTCAAGTCCTTCCTCGCCCCCTCCGGCGCCCCCTCCCCGGAGCCTCACTTCCTCGAGGATTGCGAGGCCCCACCCGCAACGGTAGCGTCCGTCAGTTCCGCTTCTCACACGGGTGCTCCCATTCGCGTC
>JBGART010000083.1:0-30659 GCA_044230055.1 Myxococcaceae bacterium
CGTGGCGCCCTTTCGCGAATGGCTGCGTCCAGGCGCTCTTTCGTGCGCTCGGACAGGAGCACTTCCGTGGCTCCTTCGTACGGCTCACGCCGCAGTCTGAAGCCCAGGAAGTGACGTTCCTCCGGTCGGGCGACGGCGCTCTTGGAGACGTTCACCTTCAGGCGCATGCGCCTTTCCAGGAATGCCGCCACGCTTGCCATCACCCGCTGCCCCGCTCGTTCGCTGCGGACGTAGATGTTGCAGTCGTCTGCGTAGCGCACGAAACGGTGCCCGCGCTGAGAGAGCTCAGTATCCAGTTCCGTCAGCACGATGTTGCTGAGCAGTGGGGAGAGTGGGCCTCCTTGCGGCACCCCCTCTTCCGTGCGCACCACCACGCCATCCGGCATCACGACTTTCGCCTTGAGCATCGCGGCGATCAGTTTGAGTAGGGGCCGGTCCTCGATGCGCTCTGTGAGCCGCGCCAGGAGTCGTTGATGGTTCACCCGGTCGAAGAACTTCTCTAGGTCCAGGTCCACCACCCACTCGTACCCCTCGCCGAGGTACTTTCGGGCTTCGTCGATTGCTGTATGGCAGCTTCGTCCAGGTCTGAATCCGTGGCTCGAAACGTGGAACGTTGGCTCGTACAGTGGTTCGAGCTCCAGCCGTACTGCCTCCTGGACCACGCGATCGACGACGTTGGGTATTCCCAGCCCTCGTTGGCCACCGCCTCCCTTTGGTATCCACACTCGCCGGATGTTCCCCGGTTCGTATGTTCCTTCGAGAAGTGCGGTTTCCAGCTCCGCCAGCACGCCTGACAGGTGTTGCATCACCTGCTCGACGCTCTGTCGGTCCGGGCCAGGTGCACCCTTGTTCGCCGCCACCTTTTGAAACGCTTCGTACAACCGCTTGGAGACCTTCTCCATCGTCGGGTGCTTTGCCTGCTCCCTCTTGTGCCTTGGCTTCGGCGCCGCGCGCGTTTCAGGTGCAGGTCCGCCCGTACCCGTTACGCCGTTGGCCCCCTCGCGGGGCTTTTCTGCTGTCCCAAGATCCAGATTGAGCTGCATTGCCCCTTTGCTGACCGTGACCGCCTTCCCTCCCTCAGCTTGTTCGACTGCCTGAGTTTGGACCGCCTTTCGGCGGCCTTCCGGTACCTCGCGGTCATCTGACTTCTGCCGGGTCATTCGCCTTTCGTACTTTCGTTCCTACGGGCTACCCACCTTGTTGGGTGGGCGGCCCGGCAGATCTCCGTGGGTAAGCTGCGACAGATTCTGTGGCCGGGCCGTCGCCAGTACACCGGCACTTCGAAATGGAAATTGGGTTTCGTCGCCGGTCGCCGACTCACCCAGTGCCGATGCCTTAACGGCGCTTCACTCTCGTTCGACTCGTCCACACACCTATGACTTCCATCGGACGCAACTCTCGCGAGCCCCCTTCCCCATTGCTGAACCTCTACAAGCGTCCGGCGTGCCACGCTTCCCGCCTGCGCCCTTGTCTCTTTGGTGTCGGGTTCCCTCCATCAGGGCCCCGTCGTCACTTCCTTTCTGCCGCGCGTGCCACGCGCACGACTATGCGCCTGACGGCGCAACGCTCGACACGAACGGGGGTGACCCCGCGATGGTGCGGAGCCCTGGTGAGCTGTTCTCTAGGAGCGTTGCGCCTGACGGCGCGACGCTCGACGCGAACGGGGCCAACCCCGCGACGTCGCCGCTTCGAGAGGGGAAACCGTGCCGCCTCTCGCTACCGCCTCGGGTGAGCGGCCGCCCGGCGGCGTGCCAGCACTTGGAGCCCGAGCAGCGCCGCGGCGAGGCCTGAGAGCTCCATCCCGCCCGCGGAGCACCCGCCCTGCTTCGCAGCATCCCGGCGCACGACCGTCAGCTCCGCGCGGGCGCTCTCTCCGGCCGCGCCCCTCGCGTCCGCGAGCAACACATTTGTCCCGGGGGCCAGGCTCACCGTCACGCTGAAGCCCGCGCCGCTCACCTGCGCCGGCTCCCCATTCACTGTCACGGACGCCGGAGTGAACCCGCTCACCTCGCCGTGGACCTCGAGCGATGCACCGTCCACCGCCTGTCCGGAGGTCAACCCGAGGAAGCGCACCGACGGCGCATCCAGCTCCACATCCAGCACCGCGCGCGCCTCATCGCTCACCGTCACCGGGAGCGAGCGGCTGGAGAACCCCGCCTTGGCCACCACCAGCGTCGCGCTCAACGGCGCCGCGCTCACGTCGAGCTGATACGCGCCATCCGCTCCGCTCACCGCACCGGCCACCGGGACGCCCGGGGTCTCCTCGAGCGCCAGCGTGGCGCCCGCAACCGGGCCGCCACCCCGGGCGCGTACCGTGCCGCGAAGGCCGGCTTTGAACGTGACCGTGCTGCGCGCCACCGTGGGGTTGCCGGCCCCGTCTACCGCGGAGAGCTCAACGACATTCGGCCCGGCCTTCAGCTTGAGCGCCACCGAGAAGCTGCCGTTGAGCACCGGGAGCGCCTGGGCGGCAGCGCCGTTGAGCGTGAACGACACGGTGGCCAGCGGGCCCGCGGCGTCGGACGCGGTGCCGGTCACCGTGACCCTGGCCGTCTCCAGCTGCGCGCCATCTTCCGGCGACGTGACAGCCAGCAGCGGCGCCTGAAAATCCCCAGGACCGACGGGCGTCAGCGGGACGGAGGCAGTCTCCGTCGCGCCCGCCACGAGGAACTTCGACAACGACGCCGACTGGTAGCGCTCGCGGGTGACGGTGACGGTGTGGCTCCCCGCCGGGAGCACCAGCTGGAACGCTCCGGTGAGGTCGGTGGTGGCGCTCTGACCGGAGGCAGAGACCGTCGCGCCGGCGACCACGTGCGAGGTGTCCGTCGGCCGCGCCGCGTCCAGCGCGTAGACCGTGCCCTGGAGCGTGGCCGGCGACTGCAGCACGTCGATGTTCATCGAGCCCCAGATGATGGCGCCGGCGGTGACCGTCCGGCTCACGGAGCTGGTGCTGTAGCCCGCCTTGGTGGCCGTCACGGTGTACGTCCCGGGCGGCATCAGGAACGTGTACAGCCCGTCCGCGCCGGTGGTCTGCGTCACGCCGTTCAAGGTCACCGTGGCGCCCACCACGCGGTCGGCGGTGTTGCCCTTCTGGTAGATGGCGCCGGTCAACGTGCCGGTCTCCGTCGCCTGCGCGGTGAGCGCCTGGAGCTGCGCGAACGTCCCGTTGAAGCGCTCCAGGTCCACGTTCCCGACAATCCCGGGGACCGCGCCGGTGCTGGAGTACTGATGGAAGGTCCACTTGCTCCAGCCGGGCGGAGGCGGTGGGCAGGTGCTGTAGTAGTTGGCGAGGACGAGCGGATAGCTCCCGTACGCAGTGGACTGCACGAAGTCGCGCCAGAAGTAGAACTCCGTGTAGAGGAGCGGCGTGCGGCCGGTCCCCGCCTTCACCGCGCTGACAATCTCCGCCACGCGCGCCGCCACCGTCGCCACCGGCAGCCCGTCCGCGTCCTCGATGTCAATCATCGGCGGCAGGTCCCCCGGCTCCAACGGGACCTGGATGAGCGTGTCCGCCTGAACCTGAAGGCTCTGCGCCGGGAAGAAGCGCAGGTACGCGCCGCGGATGAGGCCCGCGGCCTTCATCCCCGCCCAGTTCGTCGTGAAGTACGGATCCGCCGAGGTGCCGCGCCCCGCCTGCGCGATGGCGAACACCTTCCCGGACGCCTTCACCTTCGACCAGTCGATGGCGCCCTGCCACCGCGCCACGTCGATGCCCTCCAGCGTGGTGGGCCCCGCGCAGAGTTCCTGCCGCTGCGCCTCGAGCGGACGCTCGCCTTCAGCCGGCAGAGTCGTTCCGCACGCAGTGGCGACAAGAAAGACGAGGAGCGGTGAGCGCATGAGGGGTGCCCGGTATCTTGCGCGAAGCCCCCTCGAGGACAAGTGCGCAGCAGGCTCAGTCGCGCGGCGGAGACACGGCGCAGAGGAAGCGGGCGCGGTTGTCGTCCGAGGACTGGGGCGGCCCCAACCCGCTCTGCGGCCCACCGAAGACAAGCTCCACCCCCTCGCGCGGGGCGTCGGATGGGGCGGGTGCCGGCTCGTACAGGAGGAGCTCGCACCCCAGCTTGCGGCCCTCGTCGCGCGCGGCGTCTCGGATGGCGCTCAGGCGGGTGGTGTTCGAGTGAAAAACCTCAAGCACGCCCACCGTGCGGTAGCCCTCCGGCGCGCTCGCTGCCGCGAGGAACCGCGGGTCCATCGCGAGCTTCGTGGGCGCGTAAGCCTTATCCAGCGGCAGAAAACGGGTGGTGACGCACGCCGGGAGCAGACACAGGCAGATGGAAAGTCGCAGGCGCATGGGCGCTCCCCCTTTAGCACCGGAGGCCGCCCACTCCGGGAGCAGAAACGCTGCCGCGCTCAGGTCCAGCCGGCTTTGAACGAGTTGCATCAGGCGGCGCGAAAGCAACGGCACCTCGGCCACCGGAGGAGCGCGGAGCGCAAGCCGCACCTCCCGCGCGCTCTGGAACCGCTGCTCTCGCGACTTCTGGAGAAACCGGTCCACGACAGCCGCCAGCGCTGGGGGCGCGCCCGCGTCCGCGAGGGACCGGACCTGGCCGAAACCTGGGAGTACGGGCTCCCCTGAACGCGGCCCGCCCGCCCTTCGACAGGCGGACGGGCCACGTTGTCTTACGAGCCCTTGAGCTGAAGCGTAGGGACGGCGCCCTCGCCCAGCACCAGGTGGACTTGGCCCACCTTCGCGGCCAGGTCCTTGTACGCCTCGAGCTCCTTGAGGCGGACGAGCAACGGGTTCTCCGCCAGCACCTTCGCGGTCTGCGCCATGGACCGCGTGGCGGCCGTCTCCTCACGCCGGAGGATGACGTTCGCCTCGGCCTCCTTCTGCGCTTCGATGACCCGGTTGAGCAGCGCCTTCATCTCGCCAGGAAGCACCACGTCCTTCACGCCGAAGGAGACCAGCGCCAGACCGACCACGTCCATCCGCTGCCGGACCGCAGCCTCCAGCTCCGCAGCCAGCGCCTCGCGGTGCGCGAGCAGCTCATCGAGCGTGCGCGAAGCCACCGCCTCCCGGGCCGCCAGCTGCATGGCGAGGTAGACGACGTCGTCCGGCGCACGCGCCACCGTGGCCAGCCGCCGCGCGTCAGCCACGCTGAACGCAGCGGACAGGTTGAGGCGGAGCGTCACCCGGTCCCTGGTCATCACCTCCTGGCCCGTCACGTGGAGCAGCCGCTCCCGCAGGTCAATCACCGCGAGGTGCACCTTGCGCACCGTCGTCCAGGCCGCATGACGGCCCGGCGACAGCACGGCGTCGAGGACGCCGTCCACGTACCGCAGCGCCACCGAGCCCTCGGTGGCCGTGACCTCCACGTAGTCCGTCGCCGGCACCAGCGCCCGGACCGCGTCCCGCAGCGGCGAGGTCACCAGCACCTGCGTGTCGAAGCGCTCGAACGTCACGGCCGAAGCGGCCTCACGCTTGCCATTGCCGGCGAGCGTCCGCTCCACCGTCCAGACCTGGTACTTGCCCGGGAGCAGCCAGAGCCACGGCTGCGCGCGCCAGAGCACGAGCACCCGCTCGTGCACCGCCACGTTCACCACCGCCAGGTCCTCCTCCGGCACCAGCGCGAGCTGCTCCGCGTCCAGCCGGACCACCAGCGGCTCCACCGGCACGCGCTCCAGCTCCACCCGCTTGAACAGGAAGCGGACGCGGTGGACGCCCGGGCCGAGGTACTTCACCGGCCGGCCCTCCACGTTCACGAACACCCGCTCCTTCTGCGTCACCGTCACCCTCATGACTGCCTCCCTTCTGTGCTGCGGCCCTGCGTTGAAAAGAAAAAAACCGGCCTCGCCGCTCACGGGCGCGCAGCCTGTGTGGTGTCAGCGAAGGCGTGCGCGCCCGAGCAGCCGAGAGAGTCCTGCGTCGCGGACCTGCTGGCGCTTCGAGGCGACAAAGCCGCTCACCTCGTCGTGCGAAAGCAAGCTGGCGGCGCAGGGGTCACCAGCGCGAAAGGGTGCGCTCCACTTCGCCGACCAGGACTGCGCGCCGGCTCACGACGAGGCCGTCACGACCCAGGTATCGACCTGGCAGCGGATCGATGGATTCGAACCATCACCTCGAGATTAACGTTCTCGCGCTCTACCGATTGAGCTGGATTCGCCACGAGTTTTCATGCTCGCGCGTTGTGGACCTTCGTCGGGAAGCCCGCCCGGCCGGCACCGAAGGTGTGAGAACCGCCGAAGCGATGGACCTGAGCAAACGATGGCTCAGGCCAGCCAGGAGGCATCACGGGTAGCCGACGCGGCGAGGGACGGGACCTCCCATGAAAGCCTGACGGCCAGCGCTCCGCTGAATGGCGAAACACAGTCGGGCCCCTCCCCGTTCGCCTCGAGCGTTGCGCCGCCAGGCGCATAGTCGAGAGGTGGCGCAAACCCAGGCACGGCACTTTGCCGGTCTGTTTCGAGCAGAGCGAAGCGGCCCATGAGCCGAGCTTCGGGAGCAGTGCCGACGTCTCGACTATGCGCCTGACGGCGCAACGCTCGACGCGAACGGGGGCAACTCCGCGAGGTGGCAGACCCCTATGAGCTGTTCTCCAGGAGCGAGCTGGGGGAGGTTCAAGATCGGAGCGCTAGCTGCGAGGACGCCCCCTTCGGCGGGTGGCGTTCCCACCGAAGAGCTGCGAGGCGCGGGAGAGGTTGGCCTTCACCTTCGGGGCTTCGGTGCAGTCGCTGCCCTCGACGCACGCACAGCGCAGGCTCTCCTCGAGCAGCCGGCGCATCGTCTGCGCCTGCGCGATGAGCGTGTCGAGCTCCGTCATCTTCCGCGCCATCAGCTGCTGTCGGGCCAGCCGCGCGTCCTCCGTTCCGGAGGCGGTGTCGATCAACGCCTTGAGCTCCTCCAAGCTGAAGCCCAGGCGCTGGCCGATGTCGATGAGCACCAGCCTCTGCACCACGTCGTCGGAGTACTGCCGCCGCCCGCTGGAGCGCGGCGGCTCCTGCACCAGACCGAGCCGCTCGTAGTAGCGGATGGCGGAAGGTCGCAGGCCCGTCTTCTGAGCCACCTCGGAGATGTTCATCGCCTGCAATTACTGCCGGCGTTGCTCCGGCAGGTCAACCCAGCCCCGACCGTCAGCTGGCCTGCGCGTCGGGGGAGCTGGCCGCGAGGAGGTGACGCAGCCGCGCCATCGCGCGCTGCTTGCGCTTGCGCAGCGTGGTGCTCTTGATGGAGAGCTCCGGCGACTCGCCGAGCAGCGCCTTCTGGTCCGCGTCGCTCAGGGTGCTCAGCACGCTGCGAAGAACGCCGTAGCGGTCCTCCCGGAGCAGCTGCTGCTCTGCATTGAGCTCCAGGTCCTCTACGTCCTCCAGCGCGCTCAAGTCACTCTGGCGCCGCCGCGTCCCAGCGCGGCGCAGCACCTGAACCTCGAAGCTGGCGATGGCACGCGCCCAGGAGAGGGGCTGGCTGTAGCCGTTGTAGCGCTTGACCTGCATGAACATCTTGATGAGCGTCGTCTGCGCCACGTCCTCCGCGTCCGCGCGGTTCTGGAGCAGGCGGGACACGTAGTTGAGCAATGAGGGCCAGAGCGCACGGAAGAGCTCCGTCGACGAGACCTCGTCGGCGTCTTCCCCATCTCTCACGCGAGCGAGGTGAAGCCGCACATCGTCCTGACTGCGACGTCGCGGGGCGCGCTCACCCGCGCCACTACAGCTCTCACAATTGATCGGCTTCACGCGGGCAAGCGTCATCGTTGGCGCACCACGTCTGGTTGGGTTCCCGTCCCTGGAGACACCCGCGAATAAAAAATTCGCGTGTAAATCCTCCTAAGGTAGATGCGGAGCGCCTTAAGTGTGACAATGAACGACCCGTGCAATCGCTCGCTTCACATAACTTCAAAGTGAGGGGTCAAAGCTGTGCGCGAACGCTTCGTTGCACAAATACATTCAGAGACGCTTCAGAATTAACCGCAGCGTTTATTTTTGTGACAGCGCTGCGCTGCTTTCATTCGCACTCCAGCTCAAGTCGACTTCAACAGGCACCGCGCGTGTGGATTGGCTCATCACTGAGCGCAATCCGAGCGTAGAGATTACGGTGGAGGCCGCCTCTTCACCGGAGCGCACGGCGCCCTCGACGCCAGGGAGCGCGAGGTAGTCCCCAGCGAGGATGACCGGATGGCGGTGGGCGCGCCGCGCTGCGAGCTGCGAGAGCCATCCTTCATAGAAGAGCGGCATCGCCTCGGCAATCTGAACAACCGACGACTTCGACGGAGCCAGCGCGCGACCCAGCAGCTTCTCCGTTTCGGCCAGCAGCGTGTCCCTCACCACTGCTTTGGACTCCGACAGCAGGCGCGGCGCGGCCCCGACAGAGGCGATGGTCTCCAGCCCGCCCTTTCCGACAGGCACCTGTGAGGTCCCTTTCGCTTCGACGGCCGCCACCCAACCCAGTGGCGCGTTCGGGCCGAACGGAATGGCGCAGCGGATACCCACCGGCGCGTCCAGGCATTGATGGAGCTTCACCGTCGGTTGGTAGCGCGCGCGCCGCACCAGGCTGAGCTCCGGGTGGTCCGAGGGGAGCATCGCCGCCGCGGCGGGCCCCGGGACGGCCATGACCGCCATCTGTGCGTCGAGCACCGCGCCGTCCTGCAGCGTCACGCGCACGCCAGGCCCCGCCGCCAAGACCTTCGCCACCGGCGAGGAGGGCCGGAAGTCCAGCCCGCGCGCGACGGATTCCCACAGCCGCCCGAGGCCGCCCTTGAGGCAGAGGGTCTTCAGGCCCGCCACGTGGACCGCTTCAAGCAGCGCCCAGGCGCGCGAGGTTTCGGTCGCCGGCAGCAGCGTGATGCTCTCCAGGACCGGCCGCAGCAGCGCGTCCACGAACTGCTCGCCCAACGCCCGCCGGAAGAACGCGTCGGCGCTCTCGTCGTCGAAGCGCGCCGCCCGGTGGGGATGCTCCCAGGAGAGGAACGGGAGCGCCCAGAGGCCCTTCGCGCCGAAGGCCAAAGCGCGCAGCCGCGCTCGCAGGCTGAGCAGCGGCGTCCGGAGGAACCGGGCCAAGGTCAACGGCAAGGGGAAGCGCTGCCCGTCCCGCCAAAGCTCGATGTCCTGGAAGGGGTAGGGCACCAGCTCGCCGGTGAGCCCCTGCCCCGCAATGAGCGCCAGCGTGCGCCGGTTGAAGGACGCGATGAAGACCGCGCCGCGGTCGAAGCGCCACTCACCAACGCGGTCGTAGCCGGACCTGCCGCCGGGCGCCGCGGCGCTCTCCAGCACCACCACCCTCGCCCCGTGCTGGGTGAGCTTCACCGCGGCCGCCAGCCCCGCCGGGCCGCCACCAATCACCACCACGCGCCTGTCACCCATGGTCCGTCTCAGTAGAACTGCAGGTACTGCACGGGAGAGGCGCTCGCCGAGGCGCGCTTGGGCAGAGACGGCAGGATGATGAGCGCCGCCTTCAGGAGTGCAGAGATGCGATCGTTGTCGATGCCGCGCAGCACCGCCTGGAACAACCCCAGCGCGTTGCGGGTGGTCTGAGGGAACGTGCGGAGGTCAAACGGGAAGGTGACGCTCTCCGGAGAGGACTGGCTGCGGACGTACGCCTCCATCCCCGCGCCCTCCTGCCGCTCCTTCAGCGCCGGGAAGATGAGCTCGCGCAGGAAGACGATGTCCTCGCCAAAGTCGATGGCCTCGTCCACCACCAGCGAGGCGAACATGAACGCCGAGAGCAAGGCCTCCCGCCGCTGCGCGCGCTCGTCAAGGCACTCGGCGCCGCTGAGCATCGCGGCGAAGGCCTCGGTAGGTAGGACGAAGGTGTCGAACTTGTAGTTGAAGATGTCCTCCATCGTCCGGCGGCCGGCGGCGGGCGGGAGGTGGCCGTGCTCCGCCTTGAACCAGGCGGAGTACATCACGCGGGTTTTTCCCTCGAGGTAGCGCTGGGCCTCGGGTCCGAACGGCGACGCGGCCTTCTCCCGCGCGAAGATGCTGGCCCACATCGCGCTCTCGTCATGGCTCCAGAGGTGGCGCTGAAATTCCCCCTCGCTGAGCGGGCGGCCCTGAAGCCGCAGGTCCTCGCGGAAGGAGCGGTCATCCACCACGCGGTCCAACATCACCATGAGGTTCCAGGAGGACGTGAACAGCCCCAGGCCGCCTCTTGCTGCGACGGATTCGAAGGAGTCCCCGGAGAGCATGCAGTACGCCCAGAGCGTCATCTTCACCGGCAAGCGCCGGTCATGCCGTTCGCCGATGACCGGATACTCGTCGCTCCACGAGCGCAGCCAGTCCTCCGTCCAGCGCGTGTACTGCCGGTCAAACTCGCGCAGGCTGCGCAGGACGCCGGGAATCTGCGTGAGCTCCGGCAGCGAGAGGGGCAGCTCATCCCGCATCTCACCCAGGCAGCCCATCAGCGGTTCCACCCGCGTGGTGGCGTAGGCGCGAAGCTCCTCGCGTGAGACCTCCGCCGGCTCGAACCGGCCGTGGCCCTGGCCCTCGTACGGGGAGCGCGGCGCGAAGAGCTGGAGCGGCTCCGTTGGAAAGACCGTGAAGCTCAACGGGAAGCGCTTGAGGCTGCCCAGAAGGTGCCGCACCGCGGACCCGCCCTCGCGCAGCCCCTGGAGCGCGGCGGCGAACCGGCCCGGCCGCGGGCGGCGGTGGGCGGCCTGCAGCGCCGGTGCGGCGCTTGAGCCAGGCTGGAACGCCTCGTCCTCCGGCAGGAGCAGCCGCGCCACCTTGTGGAGCTCCTGGAACGCCACCGTGTCGTTGCGCTCCGACTCCAGCAGGACGAGTGCCTCCCGGCCGTAGGACTGCGCCAGCTGCTCGCAGTACGCGGGAGCGCCCGAGTCGGCGATGAGGCGCAGGGCGCGCTGGAGCTCCGCCTCCTCGAGCACCGGCCGCTGCAGCAGCGCCTGCAGCTCCGCCGAGCGCTCAAGCGCGTAGAGCACCGGCAGCGTGCGCTTGCGCCGGACGAGGTCGCTCACGCCCTGCTTCTGCAGCTGCTCGACCCGGAAGAGGCCCAGCGCGTCGTCGCGAATCTGGAAAGCCATACCCAAAAGCCGGCCAAAGCGACGCCACTTGTCAGCGTCTCCGCCCGCCAGCACCGCGCCCGCCTCGGTGGCCGCGCCGAACAACGCCGCAGTCTTGCCTGAGATGAGCTTCATGTATTCGAGGATAGAGACGTCCTCGCGGCGCTCGTTGCGCAGGTCCTGATACTGGCCCTCGCAGAGCTCCACTCCAGCGGCCTGCAGGATGCGCAGCAGCCGGAGCGCGGTGCGGGGGTCTACCCCGCGGGCCTCCACCTCCAGCGCCGCGAGGTTGGCCAGCGCGTGCATGCCGTCGCCGGTGTTGATGCCGTGGTTGAGCCCCCAGACTTTCCACAGCGTGGGATGCCCGCGCCGCACCTCATCCCCGTCCTCGATGTCGTCATGCACGAGCGAGAAGTTGTGCAACAGCTCGATGGACGCAGCCATCGGCAGGGCCTGCGCGCGCTGTCCCTCCAGCGCTTCGCAGGTGAGCAGGCACAGGGCGGCGCGGTAGCGCTTTCCTCTCCTGCCCGAGCCCGACGCCGGCTCCGCGCCCGACCAACCCAGGTGGTAGCGCATCATGTCGTAGAACGCGCCGGTCTGGCTCCGCGAGTCGATGACACGGCGAATCTCCGCGTCCACCAGCGGACCGCACTCATTCAGGGTCATTCGCAGCTCCTTGCTGCGTAGTAGGCAGATGAGGCGCAGAGGGTGACCTCGCGGTCGCTTGACTTGAAGTCGACTTCAACAATTACGGTCCGCAGCGCACCCCCTTCGCAGGAGCTTTGAAGATGCGCTCGTCCACTCAACGCAAATCCCTGGCACGCCCGGCCGGAGTGCTCGCCCTCCTCTCTGGCTTTGGCTTTGTCGGCTTCAGCGGGCTGGCGTGCCTGGGCTGCCTGGTGCCGCTGGTCTCCGCCTGGGGCGTGGGCGCGCTGGCGGAACACTGGGCCGCGCTGCCCACCGCGGCGGGCCTCGGCTTCGCCGCCGTCGCTACCACCGTCTGGTTCTTCGTCATGCGCCGAAGGGAGCGCCGTACCGGCGCCGCCTGCGGCCCCGAGTGCGCCACACCGGTGGGCGTCACCGACAAGCCTGTCGCTTGCGACCTCAACGTCTTCACCCCGTCGGAGCGGGAGGAACACGGCTCCCAGTTTCTTCAGCGGGTGCTCGGCAAGGCGCGGCGGCGGGTAGAGCTCTCCGACGGACTGGCGCTGGAGTACGCGAGCGACCCCGACTTCTTCGTGCAGCTGGCGCAGTGGACGGTGAACGAGCGGCGCTGCTGCCCGTTCTTCACGTTTGAGCTGGCGCTGGAGCCGGACGGCGGAGCGCTCTGGCTCAAGCTGCGCGGGCCGCAGGGGACGCGCGAGCTGCTGCTGGCGGGGATTGCGTCGCTCCCTCCCCCGTTCGCGTCGAGCGTTGCGCCGTCAGGCGCATAGTCGAGACGTCGGCAGTGCTTCCGAAGCTTGGCTCATGGGCCGCTTCGCTTTGCTCGAAACAACCCAGCAAAGTGCCGTGCGTGGGTTTGCGCCACCTCTCGACTATGCGCCTGACGGCGCAACGCTCGAGGCGAGCGGGGAGGCGCCTGACTGAGAACAGCTGTTTCTCCGACGAAATGGCCGACCGGGGGAGGCGCCTGACTGAGAGCAGCTGTGCCCTTAGAAGTAGAGCCGAATCTGCAGGTGCCCCATCCTCGGGACCGAGCCGAGCTCACCCGCGCCGACGCTTACCATCCCTCCCGCGGCGACGGTGGTGTTCTGGTCAAAGCTCCACTCCAGCTCTGGCACCACCAGGCCAGAGCCGTCCGTCAGGTTGGCGATGACCACCAGGTTCGCCGTGAGCAGCGCGCCCAGCTCGTAGCTGACGGCCGCGCCCGCGTAGAAGCGCCCGACCAGGGCCAGCTCCCCCGACTGCCAATCCAGGCGGCGCCGGACGTCTGCGTAGCCGGCGGGCGTCAGCGCACCGGCGCGGCTGTAGTGCAGCTCCGCGGTGACGGTGAGCCCCGGCCGCAGCGTGTGCTGCGCGCCGACGGTGGCCCGCAGCAGCGGAATGCGCGAGGGCGGCTCCTCCACTTCTGAGCCGTCCTGCCGCGCCCGCCAGAACCCCTCCGCGTAGAGCGACGCGCCGCCCACGTCCCCGGAGACATCCACTGCCACCGCCGGCGACGTGCCGGAGACGCCGGCGTACGCCGCGAGGTCCACGCCCGGGACGCTCACCCGGGCGCGGCCCAGCAGCGCGCCCTGGCTCAGGTAGCGGCGGTGGCCCACCGCGTACACCTCCAGCTCCACCTGCTCGCCCACCGGCGCAGTCAACCGCACCGCGTCCACGCCGGTCTTGAACTCCCGGTCCAGCGCTGCGGGGTGGAACGGCGCGAAGAGGTCCGACGCGGCGAACAGCCGCGCGCTGCCGTGGCCCAGCGCCTGACGCCCCACCCGCAGCGTCGCCGCCCCCACCGCGAGCGTCAGCATCAAGCGGTCCAGGTTCTGGTCCAGCGCGAAGCTGGAGGTGCGCACAATCTGCCGTGGCGCATCCACCAGCCGCAGGGCGGTGTGAACCGAAGGCGCTGCTTGCAGCGGGAAGACCGCCGACTGGAGCGCGTAGGCCAGCTCGAACGCGCCGTCCTCGCCGCTGACTTTGAGCTCCGCGCGCAGGCCCTGCTCCACCGCAGCCTGCGCCGGCGCGTCCGGCCCCGCGGGCGCGAGGTAGAGCGTGAGCACCTTGAGCCGCCCGCCGAAGGTGGCGGTGCGCTCGGCCCCTGAGAGCTCGAACGCGAAGGCGGCCCGGGACGCGAGCAGCAGCGCGAGCCACGCGGCCCGCCTCATCGCCGCTCGTCTGCCTCAACCCTCCCGTCGTGGAGCGTCACCCGCCGGGACGCGGCGGCCATCACCCGCGGGTCGTGCGTGGAGAAGATGAACGTCGTCCCCAGGCGCCGGTTGAGGTCCACCATCATCTCCACGAGCGCATCCCCGGTCTTGCTGTCGAGGTTGGCGGTGGGCTCATCCGCCAGCACCAGCGCGGGCTTCGGGGCGATGGCACGCGCCACCGCCACGCGCTGCTGCTGCCCGCCGGAGAGCTCGTTCGGACGGCGGTGCAGCTTGTCGCCCAGCCCCACCTGCTCCAGCGCGTGCGAGGCGCGCTCCCTCCGCTCCTTCTTCTTCACGCCCTGAATCCACATCACGTACTCCACGTTCTCCAGGACGCTCATCACCGGCACCAGGTTGTAGGCCTGGAAGACAAAGCCGATGCGGTCTCTCCGCAGCAGGCTGAGCGCGCTCTCCGGCAGGCGGGTGAGGTCCTTCCCCTCGAGGACGACGGCGCCCTCACCCGGGCGGTCCAGCGCACCCACCAGGTGCAGCAGCGTGGACTTGCCGGAGCCCGAGGGGCCGGCGATGGCCACCAGCTCCCCCGGCGCCACCCGGAGCGACACCCCGTTGAGGGCCCGGACGGTCTCGCTGCGCGAGGTGTAGTGGCGGCTGACGTCCCGAAGCTCGACGACGTTCTGCGGGGCGACCATGACGGCTCCCTCCTCCATCAAGCGGGATTGAGCGCTTCCACCGGCCGCAGGCGCGCGGCCCGCACCGCGGCGAAGAGCCCGGTGAGCGCGGTGAGGCCGGCGAACAGCGGCGCCAGCGTGAGCGCGTGCGCGGCCTTCGGCCGGAACAGGATGGCGTCCTTCACGTAGACGCCGGAGAACTCCATGCCTTCGATGGGCATGCCCCAAATGGCGAACGGCGCACACAGCGCGAAACCCAGCGCGCAGCCGGCCGCCGCCCCCAACAGGCCCAGCGCGGTGGACTCGCACAGCAGCAGCGCAGCCAGCCGCGCGGGCGAGGTGCCCAACGCGCGCAGGACACCGAGCTCGCGCAGCCGCTCCGCGAAGGACATCCGCAGGGTGTTGACGATGGAGAAGCTCGCCACACCGAAGACGGCCAGCGCCAGCAGGTAGATGAGGTTGCGCTGGAACTGGTACGCGGTCCACAGGAGCGCGTTGAGACGCTGCCACGGCGCCACCTCCACGTCCGGACCCAGCGCCCCGCTCAAGGGCAGCAGCGCAGCGTCCAGCACCGCCGGGTCCGTGTTGGGCCCCGCAAGCTTCAGCGCCACCTCGTGCAGCTCCCCGCCCTGCCCGCTCAAGGCGCCGGCCTGCGGGAGCGAGGTGACGACGGCCTCGCGGTCCAGCAGCGCGTTTCCAGAGGCGATGAGGCCGCTCACCCTCACCAGAACGCTGCGCAGCTCGCCGGTGCGCGCGTCCGCCGCGGTGAGCACCAGCTTGTCGCCCACGCCCAGCTCCAACCGGGTGGCCAGCTCATGCCCCAGGAGCGCCTGGCCCTCACGGACCGGCCAGCTGCCGTGGAGCAGCTTCCGGTGGAAGAGCGTCACCTTCGGCTCCTCGGCAAGGTCCACGCCGATAACCTGCACGTTGGCGCTGCGGTCTCCCATCGCCGCCAGCGCCAGCACGTACTGCCGCGGCGCCGCGGCGAGCACGCCCGGCGTGGCGCGGGCAGCTTCCAGCGCGCGGGGCCCGTCCGGAAGAACCCGCTCCTGCTCGCGCTCGGCGCGGTAGGCGCGATGGTGCAGCTGCGCGTCGCCCAGAAAACCTCCGGCGGAGACCTCCACCGCCTGGACGAAGAGCCCCTCGATGTAGCCGAGCAGGAAGAGGAAGAGCGCCAGGCCCAGGCCAATGGCGGACGCGGTGAGCAGCGTGCGCTGCCGCTGCCGCCACAGGTTGCGGAAGGCGAGCGTGAACATCCAGAGCATGGGGCCTACGTCTCCTTCATCGCGTGAAGCGGAGTCAGCCGCGCGGCGCGGAGCGCGGGCCAGAGGCTGGCGAGCAGCCCGCCTACCAGCAGCACCAGCGGATAGAGGAGGTTCCCCTCCGCGGTGGCCAGCCCCTGCACGGTGTGGAAGACGACGCCGGCAATCTCCATCGGCTCATCGCCTATCGGAACTTGAAGGCCATTCATCGCGGTGCCCAGGAGCGCGCCCACCGTCACGCCTCCGGCCGTGAGGAAGAAGGCCTCCCAGAGGATGAGGCCCACCACCTGGCGGGGTGAAGTCCCTAGCGCACGCAGGATGCCCAGCTCGCGCGTCCGCTCGAAGACGGACATCAGCAGCGTGTTGACCACGCCCACCGCGATGATGGCCAGGAAGATGACCACGCCTGGCCGGTTCGCGCCGCGCTCGGTCCGGATGTAGTTGGCCAGCGCAGGCATCACCTCCGGCCAGCCCTGCAGCCGGTGTCCCTGCACCGAGGGCAGGCGCGTGAGGAAGGCCTCCAGCGCCGTGGGCTCATGCAGCCGGCCCACCACCCGGTGCGCGCGGTCCGGCAGCTCCAGGAGCTCTCGGGCGTCGGCCAGGGTCACGAAGGCCAGCGCGCTGTCCGCCTCGTCGGAGCCGGAGGTGTAGACGCCGCGGACGCGGAACAGCTGCGCCGCGACGGCGCCGTCCGCGGCCTGACCGAGGAAGCTCACCTCGTCCCCCACCTTCACGCGCAGCCGCGCGGCCACGCCGCGGCCTAAAAGGATGTCCGCGCCGGCGCCGGGCGTCAGCCACGCGCCCTCCTTCACCGCGGCGGGGATGCGCGTCACCTCCGGCTCGCGCACCGCGTCCACGCCGATGAGGCGGACGCCGACAGACCTGTGGCCGGCGGAGACCAGCCCGGGCGCCTCCACCCGCTCGGTCACCGCGCGGACCTCGGGCGCCTCCCGCAGCGCCTGCGCCACGGCGCCCGCGCCGCGCACCGTCTTGTTCACGCCCGGGCGCGCGTTGAAGTCGCCCGCCATCACCTGGAAGTGACCGTGAAAGCCCTGCGTCACCCCGTCGGTCAGCAGCGCGAAGCTGCCCTCGTTGACGCCGTTTATCCACACCAGAAAGGCGGTGCCCAGCACCACCATCGCCACGGTGAACGCCGAGCGGCGGGTGTTGCGGCGCAGGTTGCGCAGCGCCAGCCCTGCGGTCGCCATCACCCGCCCCCGGAGGTGAGCGCGGAGAGCGTGAAGAGGGACTCGCTGGCCGGCGTGTCGAACTCCAGCGTGTCGTAGAGGAGCGTCGTCTGGTGGCCCTGCTTCGTGAGCGGCGTGACCACCAGCTTGTGCGGCGTGAGCCGCTCCCCCACCTTCCTCACGTCGGAGAACGTCAGGCGGCGCGCCAGGCGGCCCTTGTCGTCGTGGTACTCGCAGGTGACCGGGACCAGCGTCCGCGCGTCCACGCAGGCCACCACCCGCTCCCAGGCGACCGCGGCGTCCGGCCGGGCCTTGAGCTCCACGCAGGTCTGCCCTTCGGGCGCGGATGGGAGGGTGGTCCCCTCGTAGTCGACGCTGTACTTCACCGCCTGGACGAGGTCGTCGTGGGTGAAGTCGCTCCCCATCCAGGAGCTCATCAACATCGAGGGCGGGATGCGCACCGTCTTGCCAATCTTCGGCAGGTAGTTCCACATCTGGGCGCCCTTCTTCAGGCTGGCAGTGCCGCTCTCCTTCTTCGGCGCCAGAATCCTCACCAGCGCGTCATCCGCGCCGCGCGACCAGAAGTCCAGGCTGAGCTCGCGCTGGAAGTCCGGCGCCTGCACCTGCATGCGCATCCGGCCGTGGCTGGTCCGGGACCGGAACAGCTCATCCAGCCGCGCGCTCACCGCCTTCGCCTTCTCATCCGGCGCCGCCTGCGCCGCGACGCCCGCCACCAGCAGCGCCAGCACCCATCCCCGGCTCCTCATCCGTTCGCCCCTCCGTACTCGCGCAGCAGCTCCTCCAGCAGCGCCTCACCGCTCTCGAACCCCAGCTCCCGCGCGTGCAATTCGACGGACCCGCCGACGGTCCGCACCTGCCGCTGGTAGGTCTCCAGCGCGCGCGCCAGTCGCCGCTCCCGCGCTCCAGGCTCCTCGGCCGCGGGTGCCGGGCGCTCGCGCAGGTGCGCAAGCGTGCGCCCGAACGTCCCGCGCCGCTTGAGCTCCTGCGACAGCAGCTGCGCCAGCCGCCCCTCGCCGCGCAGCGCCGCCTGTACCTTGTCGAAGAGCACCTCGAAACGCAGGACTTCGCGCAAGCCCGCGCCCGACAGCTGATTCTCCTCCAGCCAGCGCCGCGTGGCCTGCGCGCTCACCAGGCCTCGCGCCCGACGGAAGCGCTCACCGGCCGCCGCCACCTCCTGCTCGCTGACGGCAAGCCCCCTCGCCGCCGCCTCCAGCTCCAGCAGCTGGAGCAGCACCGTCGAGCGCAACAGCTCCTCGCCCTCCGGCCGCACGCGCACGCCCCGCCAAAGCGCCGCCGCATCCACGTCTGCAGACGGCGCGTCCGGCAACGCGAGCTGCTCCGGTGAGGTGGAGCGGACCAGCTTGTGCCAGAAGCGCGTCTGCTCGAAGTGAAAGCCCGGCGCGGGCGCCAGCGCCGGCAACCCTTCAGCGAGCCGCTGCAACAGCGCCACCGCGTCGCTCCGCTTGAGGTTCGGCCGGTGGGCGAGGACGAAGGCGCGCAGCCGCGCGCGCTCCGCACCCGGGATGGCCAGCGCTTCGCCCAGCCCCTCGCTCCACAGCGCGGGCCAGCTGCGCTCCGGGTAGTGCAGCCCCTTCGCCGCCTGCTCCAGCAGCGTCCGCGTCCGGGCGGAGATGTCTCCGGCCTGCTCCGCCAGCCGCAGCCCATCCCGCAGGTTGACCATCGCGTCGGAGAGCGGCACGTAGCCGTCCTCCGCGGGGCCGTGGACCACGGTCACCTCGTCGTCGTCCTCCAGCACCCCGTCGCGGTAGGCCTCGAAGATGCGCCCCACGCCCTCCATCCCGAAGGCACAGAGCTCCGCGGCGCGCAGCGCCCCCATGCTGGAGGCCCCCAGTACGCGCACGCCGCTGGCCAGCGCGAAGAGCAGCTCCTTGTGCCAGACCGCCGGGCGCTGTTCAAAGAAGCCGTCGATGAGCGCGATGACGGACGGCTTGCGCGTGGCCACCAGCTGGTAGACGTCCCCCATCGCCGCTGGGGGCAGGAAGTGGGCCGTGGGGAGCAGGGCCTTCGCCTCGACGGGCGGCAGGGAAGGACCCAGGAAAACCCAGACGCTCACGCGCGCGCCTCCTGCGTTGCGGAGGCCTTGAGGTATGCGTTGACGCGTGGGCCCGGCTGGTAGTCGCTGGCGAAGAGCCGCGCCTCCAGCCCCGGGACCACTACCTTCACCACGGGCACCTTCAGCTCCGGCCGGGAGAGGTTCACCACCGCTGCTTGCGCCAGGCCGATGCGCCGCAGCGCCTGCACGAGGACCTGGAGGTCTCCCTCGAAGGTGTCCGTCGCCAGGCTGGCGCGCGCGCGGAACGCGGCGGCCGGCGCCGGGGTGCGGATGCGCTCAATGCGGGCGGCCAGGGCGGCGTCACGCGTCCAGGCGCGGTACTTCGAGTAGAAGAGGTCATCCCGGCTCCCGGAGACGAAGGCCAGCCGGCTCTGCACCGCTTCGCTGAGCGCGCGCATCAGCGCCACCGCGGGGGAGAGGTGACAGCCGTAGCCTCCGAAGATGCCCAACCTCCGCCAGCGCGGCCGGTCGGATCCGTCGAAGAGCTCGCAGGCGTACGCCGGGATGCCGGTGTCCGAGGTGACGTCCCAGATACCCACGTCGACGTCCGCCAGCCGCATGCGGCGCAGCAGCTCCAGACAGCCGGCGTCATCCACCGTCGCCGGGTCCACCTGCCGCGTCTTCGCTTCCTCGGCGCTCTGGTACTCCCAGAGCGTGATGGCGTCCCGCTCGATGAGCTCGCACAGGCCGTGGACGGTGGCCTCCACCAGGTGATTGCCAGAGGCCAGCCCGTTGCTGGAGGGCGGCACGACCGGGCGGTAGCCCGCAGGCCAGACGAAGCTGACGCTCACCGCGTCGTGCGGCACCCAAACGGACTCGCCGCGCAGGAGGTCCTCTCCCTCCACCCAGAGGCAAGGGCCGGCTTGGGGACCCAGCCCCAGCTCCAGCACCCGGGAGGACTTCGCCAGCAGCGCAGGCTGTTCGTGCCGCAAGGGCAGCGCCAGGTGTTCGCCGTGCCAGACCTCGATGGACTCCATCAGGGCGGACACCTTGGCGGCGAGAGGGTCCAACCCCTTCCCCTGCGACGTCGCCAGCGAGCGCGAGTTGGGCCGCACCGCCACGTAGACGGGCAAGCCAATCCGGTCCAACCCCGTCACGTTCGCCAGCCGCGTGATGCCCAGCGGGCCCATCAGCGGCGAGAAGCGCGCGAAGGTCTCCTCCGGGCTGCACGCGCGGTGCGTCCCGTTGAGGAAGCGCTTGGGCGGATGCGGTGGCTCGCCCCAGAGGTTCATGCGGTCTGCCGGTAGACGTCGTGACCCATCCGCCCCCAGGTCTCCAGGGTGGCGCGCGCGTGGAGCAACACCGCCTCCTGGTCCGCCGGGTCCGTGAAGCCGCGCAGCCGCCGCCGGGCCGCGTCCATGTGACCCACGTCCGACTCCGCGTGGCCGCCGAAGAAGCTCACCGCGTTGCGGATGTTGGGGAGCTGCGAGTGGGCGATGAGGTTCTTCACAATCCGTCCCGCCACCTTCTCCCCGAGCGACTCCAACACGTAGGCAATGCCCCAGACGCCCACCGGCGTGGGACTGAGCGCGGCCGCCCAGAACATGGCGATGTACGCTTTGGCCGCCGGGCCGGGCTGGCTGCGCTCCAGCGCCTCGCGGGAGACGCCCAGCTCACCCAGGTCCGAGGCCAGCCACGCGTCATGCCCGGACTCTTCGTCACCGTGCGCGGCCAGCTCCTTCGCCATCTGCTGGAGGTAGGGCGTCTTGAAGCGCGCCCAGCGCGCGTCCGCGAAGCGCGCATCGTCGCTGCCGTAGAGCCGCATGGACTCGCCGGCGGCGCGGAGCATGGCGGGGACGTGCTTGGCGCCCTGGCGAATCTCGTCATAGATGCCGATGAGCTGCGCGCGCGTGGGCGTGCCGCGCAGGAGCGGCCCGAAGACCGGGTCCTCCTCCAGCTGGGCCGCCAGCTGCGCGCTCAGCGCTTCCAGCTGTTCAATCAAGTCGCTCATGGTGTTTCGCCTTCGGGTGACGGGTGGCTTCGAAGCACGGCGCGGGCGACGTGGAGCTCGCCCGCGCCATGCCGCTACAGGCGTCAGTCGTTGATGAGACAAGCGTTGCCAATCAGGCACGCGTCGCCCACCGGGTCGCTGCTGATGAGGCAGGCCGACTCGGCCTTGCTCTCACCGGCGAGCTCTTCCGCCGTCTTCACGTCGAGATCCTTGATGTCCATTTTTTCTCTTCCCCTCCTCTCTTGGGCCAGGGTCGTCACGGGTGGCCGCCCTCAAGAGAACAGGGCACCGGGGACGGTGTCGAAGCGAGCCGTTGCCCATCGGCCCCAGTCGTAAGAACCGCGCATGATGTGTCGCAAGACCTCGGTGAGCCGTCGGACCGCGGCGTCCGCGGCGCCGCCGAAGCGGGGCAGCGCCTTCTCCCGCTCCAGGAAGAGCTCCACCAATCCATTGGAGACGCGGGCCACCCCCTCCAGCGCCCGCGTAGAAGAGCAGCCGCGCTCCGCCTTGAGCATCCGCACCACGTTGTTCTCCCGGCAGGTGTCCGGTTTCATGGAGAAGGCCAGCACGTCGCTGGTGAGCCGCACTGCCAACGCGGCCAGCCGCTTGAGCCGCGCGAGCGCCGGGTGACACCGCAGCTGCGGCGGCACGTCGATGCCCTTGAGCACCTCGACAATCCAGACGCAGGGATAGATGGCCACCGCGGACGCCTCCATCTCCAGGTACTGCGCGAAGGACGGGACGCGGGACAGCCGCCGGTTCTCCGCCTCCCAGCGCCACGAGTCCTGCATCTCCTCCACCAGCACATCGAACTCCTCGAGCGCTGGCCGCTCGCAGAACGTCCCCAGCCGCTGGCGGAGGTCGCCGAAGGCGGCCCCCAATGCCGCGTCCATCACCCGGGGCTGCCTCGCGCACGACGTCCCATCACAACGGGCGTCGATGGCGAAGACCCAGGCCAGGTAGTCCGCGAGGAGCTGGAGCCGCTCCGTGGGACCGTCGGGGTACATCATCCCCCCGAGCACATGGACCGCGAACCGGTCGAACTCCCCGACTGCTCCGGCGTCGAGCACGCCCATCTGTTCCAGCCATTGCAGCATCGGCTGGCGGGTGTGCTCACACCGGACGTTGGACGCAGGCGGGAAGGGATAGAAGAGGTCTGGAAGGCGCGCCGTCTGCACGGGTTCCTGACCTCGCCCGCTACTGGCGGCGTCCCCAACCGGTGAAGTTGACGTCCTTGTTGCCCACGCTGACGAAGCGGATTTCCCGCCCGCCGTCGTCGAGCACGAACTCAATCTTCGAGGCTTCGCCCTCGGCGGTGATGCAGTCCATCTTGCCGAGGCCGCCGCGGCGCAGCTCGTACTTGCAGACGAACGCCTCGCGGGCGCTCTGGCCGCCGGGCGCGCTGATGACGAACTCGCCCGTCACGCGGCTGATGCCGTCCGCGTGCAGCCGCCCAATCTCGAAGATGCGGGCGCCGTTGGCGAGGACACCCTCCACCGAGACGCCGTAGGCGCCCTTGAGGTCATGCGGCTTGAAACAGTCGTTGGCGTTGTTGTTGAGCGCCTGCGTCTGGGCGGACAGCTCCTCGCCAGGCGTGGCCGCCATCAACAGGGCAGCGAGGGGAACCAGGACGGCCACCGAGGACAGCGCATAGAGCTTCTTCATGGGTGTGTTCCTTCGTGAAATGGGTTTTGAGTGTTTCGGTAGGAGTTCACTGGAATGTCTGAACAGAGCGCCCGCTGGGGAGCGACGTCGGGATGAGCTGCCTGAGCCGGACGGGGCTGGCGCGTGGGTCCGCCAGGCCGTTGGAGACGAACGCCACCAGCGCGTTGAGCTCCGCGTTGGTGAGCGACACCGGCTGACCCATGCGGGAGTCCAGCGTGGTGAGGACAATCTCGTTGACCGGGGTCTGGTTTCGGCAGTCCGAGGGCAGGCCCAGCTTGTTGAACTTATGCAGCGAGTCGTGGACATCCAGGTGGTGCCGAATGGCGCCCGCCAGGCTGTCGAACGCGCCGTTGTGGAAGTAACGCGGGCTGTAGGCCAGGTTGCGCAGCGGCGAGGTCCGGAACTTGTAGCGGTCCGCGGCGGTCCCGCTGACCTGCTCCAGCCCGAAGTCCTCATTGCCGCCGGGCCCATCCCAGGTCACGTTGGTGAGCGAGGGGAAGACCGGCGGGACGCCGATGTTGTGCTGGGCGAAGTCGCTGAACATCTCGTTCGCCTCACCCGAGACCGCATGGCAGCCAACGCAGCCCGCCTTGCCGAAAAAGAGCAGCGCGCCGCGCTTCTCCTGCTGGGTGAGCGCGTTCTCGTGGCCGCGGGCGAAGCGGTCAATGGGCGCGTTCGCGTACGTCTGGCTGAGCTCGAACTCGGCGATGGCCGCCGCCAGCATCTCGTACGTGATGGGGCCGCCGTGCTTGACGATGGAGTAGACCCGGCCGAACAACTTCCGGTACTCCGCGTTGTTGTTCAGCCGGGCGATGACGTCGGTCCGGACGACGTCGTGGTCGGTGGAGGCGTTCAGCCCGGCCATCTCCGGCAGCTCCGTCGGCGGTATGAAGGCCTGTGCCGTGAGCAGCGTGGGCATGGCGTCCAGCGAAGAGCCCTCCGGCGAGGGGAAGAGGAAGCCCTGGCTGTTGTCGAACGGGTCCCCGGACTTGGCGGCGAACCGCGAGTTCCACATCAGCGTCGGGTAGAACGCGTTGTTGGCGATGCCCGGCGCGCGGCGCTGGTTGCGCGGGCCGACGCGGGAGCTCCCCACCTTCTGGTTGTTGTCGATGCCAATGGCGATGGCCTGCGAGTCACCCCACCCCGCGGTGGGCGCGTGACAGCCGGAGCAGGAGTTGTCGTCCTTGAGCGCCAGCAGACTGTCGAAGAAGGCCAGCCGTCCCACGTTGGCCAGGTTCGCGTTCAGCTTCCTGCCCAACCGCGGCTCCAGGGTGGCTTGAACCCGCCCGGTGAAGCCGTACTGCTTAAGGATGACCTTCAAGGCGACGTCGAGCGGGTCCTTGGCGCGCGCGTTGGAGCGGTCCCGCCCAGGCGCCTCGTGCGCCTCTCCGTCGGTCAGCGCTTCGGGGAGCAGGTCCAGCTGGGCCAGCTCCGCGCTGAGGGCGTCGCTGTCCTCTGACAGCTCGTCCGGCGCCTGCAGGCCCGGGCCGCAGCCCGCCGTCAGCATGGCCGCGAAGAGCGCGGCGGTGGTTTTGAATTGAGACATGATTGAGCTCAGTTCAATGTGCTTTTAGACGCTTGACGCTCAGCCGCCCTCAGAGCAGCCCGGAAACGGATTGGTCTTGCAGGAGAGGGGCTCGCAGCCGCAGCCGAACGGGTTCTCGCAGTGGCAGTACGCGTTGTTCCCGCACTGGTTCGCCGGGCCGTTGGCGACGCAGGGCATGGCGCAGAAGAAGCTGAAGTGCTCGCCCTCCATGTTCTCGATGGAGGAGCAGTAGATGGCCTTGCCGTTGTTCGCGCAGTCAGAGTGCGTCTCGCAGAACTTCCCCACGCCAAGGTTGTTGCCCTTGTCTCCCCAGCGGCCGCAGCAGGACTCGGAGATGGGACCGCAGTAGTCGATGGCCGGCTTGGCGAGCGCGGCGCTGCTCTCGTTGACGTGCTCTGAGTCGGCGAGCGCCTGCTCGACACAGCCAGAGGTGAGGAGGACTGCGGCGAACGCTGAAACGGCAATGAGATGTCTCACGTGTCATTCTCCCTGTTGCGTGGTTCAAGAAATCAGCGCGCGAGCGGCGGGTCGCGAGTCGAAGGCGCCGAGGGTTTGTTGACGTATGGCCAGCTGGAGCGCCGAGGGTGACATCCGGAATTGTTTTTCCGGCGGGCTCCGGCAGCCGCTACTGCCCAGACCCCACGGCGCCGAGCTCCGCCCCACCCAGCTCGCGCAAGAGCTCTCGCGCCCGCTCCACCTTCACGTGGCCCACCTTCACCAGCAGGTCCGCCACCTTCTCCACCCAGTCGCCACGCGCGCCGGCGGTGACGGCGACGCAGCGGGCGTGCAGCGCCATGTGCCCCTGCTGGATGCCGACGGAGCCCAGCGCCCGCAGCGCGGCGAAGTTCTGCGCCAGGCCGACCGCGGCGAAGACCATCGCCAGCTCGCGGGCGCTCTGCGCACCGAGCAGCTTGAGGCCAACCTGGACGCCCGGGTGGGCCTGGATGCTGCCGCCCACCATGCCCAACGCGAGCGGCAGCTCGAGCTCCCCCACCAGCGAGTCACCGTCCAGCCGCCAGGTGGAGAGCGGCCGGTAGCAGCCCGTCCTGCTCGCGAAGGCATGCGCTCCGGCCTCGATGGCGCGCCAGTCCTGCCCCGTGGCCAGCGCCACCGCGTCAATGCCATTCATGACGCCCTTGTTGTGGGTGGCCGCGCGGTAGGGGTCCGCCTGCGCGAAGCGGCTGGCCTGCACCACACCCCGGGCAATCTCCTCTCCCGACCGTTCGAAGGCGGCCAGGTCCCGCACGGGAATCTGGCAGCGGGCGCGGGCCAGCCGGCGGTCCGCGTAGTTGGAGAGGATGCGCAGGTGCACCTCGCCACCCGTGAGCGCCTCCACCAGCGGGGCCACGCCCTCGGACATCGTGTTGATGAGGTTCGCGCCCATCGCCTCCTGCGTGTCGATGAGCAGGTGCACGATGAGCAAAGGCTCCGCGTCCGGCCCCTCCGGCGCGGGGAGGATGCGGACCTCCACGTCCTTCGCGCCGCCCCCGCGCTGCACCATCCGGGGATGGAAGCTGTTGGCCAGCGCCAGCAGCTCCTCGCGCGCGGACAGCAGGCGTTCGCGGGCGGCCAAAGGGTCTCCGTAGCTGGAGACCTGCACCTGGCCAATCATGAGGGAGGCGTCGGCCTCCGCGACGAAGCCGCCCGCGGCGCGCACCACCTTCGCCGCCAGCGAGACCGCGGCGATGACCGAGGGCTCCTCCACCACCATCGGGACGACGTACTCCCGGCCGTTGACGATGAAGTTGAGGCCCAGGCCCAGCGGCAGGCTGAAGGTGCCCAGGGCGTTCTCAATCATCTGGTTCGCCACCTCCGCGCCGAGCGAGCGCTCTCCGGAGAGCTGCTGCAACTCAACAGGCGTGAGGCGAAACATCCGGCCGACGCGCGCCAAACGCTCCGCGCGGTCGAGCTTGTGAAATCCCTTCATACGAGATGTCACAGCACCGGCGACGCCATTCTTGTCTTCAGACATGACTTCGCCCCGCTCCATAGACGTGAGTACAGTTGCGCTCAGAAATCTCTATGGGCAGTTGCTCGGCATTCAGTGACATCCGGGAGAGGTGAAGAGCCACATGCGCGCGATGGGGCTGTTTCTGCTGGCGGGGGTGCTGGAGATAGGCGGCGGCTACGGCGTGTGGCTCTGGCTCAAGCAACACCGCTCGCCCTGGTTCGGCGCGGCGGGCGCACTGGCGCTGGTCTCCTACGGCGTGGTGCCCGTCTTCCAGCCCGGCTCGAACCCGTTCGGCAGGCTCTACGCGGCGTACGGCGCCGTCTTCATCCTCCTGTCTGCGCTCTGGGGCTGGGGCGTGGACGGCCAGCGCCCGGACCTGCGTGACTGGATGGGCGTCGGCCTCTGCCTGGCCGGCGCGACGGTGATGCTCTGGCCCCGCGCCGCGCTGGCGCCCGTGGGCGCGTAGAACCCGTCACGCAGACGTGGGATACGTCGCGCCCGATGAGCACGAATACGCCGATGCGGTGGCCACCCGTCGAGGTCCTGCAGCAGGGCATGTCCCTCCCCGACGGGGTGAGCTTCCGGCTCCTGCGCGAGGGCGAGCTCGACGGGCTGCCCGCGAAGCTCCTCGAGTGGTACCCCGCAGTCCGGGTGGGAGCGGAGTCAGTCTTCCTTAACCCTGAGTTTCTGCGGCGCGAGGTTGTGCGGGAGGGCCACTTCGAGCCCAACATCTACGCCATCCTCATCGTCCAACACGGCGAGGGTGGGGTTCACCACGTACGAGCGCCAACCTGCGAGCGGAACGCTGCAGGGCCGCCTGGGAGCCCTCGCGCCGGCGGCGCGTCAGGGGTTCCTCGGCGCGCTGGCATTCCTCGCCCTGGAGAGGATGGCCGAGCTGACAGGCGCGGAGCTCATCCTGGCGTGGATCACCCTCGCCTCCCGTCACCAGCAGTTCTTCGCGGAGCGCCGCGGTTTCCAGCTGGTGGGCGTGGCCCCCGGGATTGACCGAAACGAGATCTCCGGAAAGCGGTCCTTGCGAGTCACCGAAGCCCTGGTCGCGAAGCTGCGCGTGCCGGAGGAAGAGCTGCTGGCTCCCGCGGCCGACGCGCTGACGCCAAGAACGGCGCGCCTGTTGGACGCCATCCGGCGCGGGTGACCGCGCCCCTCAGGCGTACGGACGCTTGAGCACGAACACAATCTCGCGCGTGGTCCCGCTGCCGACGTTGGTGTCGAACGAGGACACCAGCTCCCAGCCCTCCGCACCGTAGTGGTTCAGCAGCTCGTTAATCTTGTGGGTGTTGGCGATGCCGCCGAACCAGCCCTCTGAATCAATCTTCACTGCCTGATATTGCCATCGCGTCATGCCCGCCTCTCCAGCATGCCGACCGGGGCGCGGTCAAATCAGAGCGACGCGACGTATTGAGACAACAGGTCGAACGCGGTGTTGAGCACCTCCGGCGGCGGCAGGAACACCACGCGGAAGTGCTGCGTGCCGGGGCGCTGGCCGAAGCCGGAGCCGTGAACAAACAGCACGCCCGTCGCTCGGAGCAGCCCGAGGATGAACTGTTCGTCATCGGTGACCTGCGGGAGGTTGATGCGCGGCATGGCGTAGAACGCGCCGGCGGGCGGGACGACGGAGATTCCGCGGATGGACGAGAGTCGCCGGACGGTCAGGTCCCTCCGTTCGCGCAGCTTCTCCATCATCGGCGCGAAGTGGCTCTGCGGACCGTCGAGCGCCGCGGCGATGGCGTGCTGCTGAGGCGTGGGCGCGCAGAGCCGGGCGTCCGCCAGCCGCTGCACCGCGCCGCGCAGCTCGCCCAGCTTGGCCCCGTTGCAGAACACCATCCAGCCAATGCGCCAGCCGCAGGCCAGGTACGACTTGGAGAGCCCGTTGAACAACAGCACCGGCACATCGCGCGCGAGCGAAGCGATGGAGACGTGCGGATCTTCGTAGGTGAGCCGGTCGTAAATCTCATCCGAGAGCACCACCAGGTTGTGCCGGCGCGCCAGCTCCAGCAGCCCCTCCAGCGCCTTGCGCCCGTACTGCCCGCCGGTGGGGTTGCAGGGCGTGCCGATGACGATGGCGCGCGTGTTGGGCCGGACGACGCGGGCAAGCTCTTCCAGGTCCAGCGCCCAGCCGCGCTCCTCATCCAGCTGGTACGGGATGGCCTCAATCCCCAGCTTCGCGGCCACCGCGCTGTAGAGCGGGTACCCCGGGCTTGGCAGCAGCACGCTGTCGCCGGAGTCCACCAGCGCGGTGAGCGCCATCTCGATGGCCTCGCTCGCGCCGGAGGTGACCACCACGTCCTGCGGCGTCACCCCCTGCACGCCGCGCGCGCTCACCTCGCGGGCGATGGCCTCCCGCGCGGCAGGGATGCCGGCCGAGGGCGCATAGCCGTTGTCGCCATCGCGCATCGCCTTCGCCACCGCGTCGATGAGGTGCGGCGGCGTGGAGAAACCGAACTTCAGCGGGTCCCCGATGTTGAAGTAGAGGACCTTCCTGCCCTGCGCCTCCAGCTTGGTCGCCTCGGCGACGATGTTCCGGATGGCGTAGCGGACGTTCTCGGTGCGGTGGGCGGGCGGGAGCACGCCTCAGGTTGTATCAGACCGGATTCGCCGGGACCGTCGGCTCCTCGCGGGCGCCGCCGCGCGTCTCCTCCGGCTCCAGCGTCTGACGGATGTCGTCTCGAAGCTCAGGCGTGCGTTCGTGCCCGTGCACCGCGATGGCGTGCTCGACCGCGCAGGCCAGCACCTCTTCCTCCTCCCCCGCGATGGTCAGCGTGCATCCGACGACGTTGGGAGCGCTTCGACAGTCTGTGATGACTCGAGCCATGCTTTCACCTCCGACTCAAGCCTGCGCATCCCCGCCGGGAAACCGGAGCGCTCAGGCGTGCGAGCGCGCGGCGGGCTTCGCCAGGCGCAGCTCGACGGTCAAGAGCAAGGCGCACACCCCGCCCGTCACCAGCTCCGGCACGGGCGTGAACGTCGCCGCCAGGATGAGGGCAATCGCGCCGCAGAAGGGCAGCAGCGTCCGGAACGAAGGGTCATGCGGCCGCAGGTGCACCACCCAGAGCACCGCCAGGAGCACGCAGACCGGCACGGTCACCAGGGCGGCGGTCTGGAGCGCGGAGACGTCACCGGCGCGCGTCCAGAAGTCCACCCGCGACGCCAGCCCCGCGCCGAGCGCCGCGCCCGCGGCGAAGATGAAGTAGTGGCCGAAGCCCCAGAGGTACGTGCCGCGCATGGAGCCGCCGAACGCGCGCTCCAGCGCAGGCGCGGCGCTGCGCGTGAAGTAGAGCCACCAGCAGCTGAAGAGGATGAGCACGCTGCCCACGACGACGTACAAGAGCGAATGCCCGGCCGCGCCCTCGTTCAGCGACTGCTGGATGGCCACAGTGGTGGACAGGACGCTCTCGCCGAGGACGATGAGGAACAAGAGGCTGTAGCGCTCCGCGACGTGGTGCGGGTGCCACGGCGTCATGCCCGCGCGCTCCGCGTAGATGACCACGCCAAACTCCGCCGCGGTGAGCAGGCCGAAGACGACCAACCCCAGCGCCGGCGGGACCCACAGGTAGGCCACCCAGAGCAGCTGCACGAACGCCACGCCCCCGGCGTAGCGCCGGCAGGTCGTCCTTCGCGCGGGGTCACTCTTCGCCGCCCGCAGCCACTGGATGACCAGGCCCACGCGCATCAGGACGTAGCCAATGACGGCCAGCGTGAAGTCCCCCTCGAACATCCGGTGCACGCCGGCTGCCAGGACCAGCGAGCCGAAAATCTGCAGCAGCGTGAGCAGCCGGTAGGACGTGTCGTCGTTGTCGTACGCAGAGCCGAACCAGGTGAAGTTCAGCCACGCCCACCAGATGGCGAAGAAGACCATCCCGAAGGACAGCACACCATGGGCGAGGTGGTGGGCGAGGACTGCGTGGTGGAGCTCCGCGGCCGCCTGCGCCACGGCGACCACGAAGCACAGGTCCGTGAAGAGCTCCAGCGGGGACGCCACGCGGTGCGGCTCGTGGGGGTCGCGGGCGCGGAGCGGCTTGAGGAGGCGATGGTGGGGGTGGGGCGAGCTCACGCCCGCCACCGTGCCATGCGCGCGATTCGCCGCCTAGAAGTTGGAGGGCTTCGCGCAAACCGAACGGAATCACAGCGCCCGCCCTGCATCACTCCCTGACAGTCGCCGGACTTTCAGAAAACAGGCGGGCACGGTCCCATTCACCTTGCAGGAGCGTGCATCGCCTTCGGGTTTCACCTTCAGACGAGCATGGGTGCAGGTGGGTCCCCGCTGCTAGAACCCCCGGCGATGGGTGGTACCCCACAGCCGGCGCCGCGCGAGCAGCCGAGGCCGGAGTTCGTCCAGGTCTACGCGGAGCACGCGGAGTTCGTGTGGCGCACGCTGCGCCGGCTGGGCGTCCGGGAAGCGGATCTCGAAGACACGTGTCAGGAGGTGTTCGTCGTCATCCACCGGAAGCTGGAGGGGTTCGACGGCCGCTCTGCGCTCTCGACGTGGATTTTCAGCATCTGCCAGCGGACAGCCTCCGACCACCGCCGCCGCGCGCACGTCCGTCGAGA
>JBGART010000021.1:0-141319 GCA_044230055.1 Myxococcaceae bacterium
GCGTCCCCCCCTCCTAGAGAACAGCCCAATAGGGTCTCGCAACATCGCGGGGTTGCCCCCGTTCGCGTCGAGCGTTGCGCCGTCAGGCGCATAGTCGAGACGTCGGCAGTGCTTCCGAAGCTTGGCTCATAGGCCGCTCCGCTCTGCTCGAAACAGACCGGCTAGGTGCCGTGCGTGGGCTTGCGCCACCTCTCGACTATGCGCCTGACGGCGCAACGCTCCTGGCGAGCGGGGGTGGCGCCTGACGGCGCGAGAACAGCTGTTCCTCCGACGAAATGGCCGGCCAGGGCCGGTTTCCTCCTCGAGGCGAGCGGGGGTGGCATCCGGCGAAGCAACCCGCGTCTAGCCGCGCGGCTTGAGCGAGATGCGCTGGAGCGCCCGGGAGAACTCCACGCCCAGGTCGAAGAAGAGGCGAATCTTCTCATCCAGCCGTTCGCTGGCGGCGTAGGAGAAGACGCCCAGCACGCCGACGAGGACGCCCTCATCCTGGAGGGGGACCTTCACGTACTTCTGGGGCAGCCCCGCGGGTGGCTCCTTGAGCGGGTCTCCCTCCACCGCGACGATGGACTGCACCTGCACGTCTTCCAGCGCGAGGGGCGTGGGGCCGAGGAGGGAGAAGGTCTCCACCATCTGTTCAGAGAGCCAGCGCAGCAGCTTGGCGGAGAGCGGCGTCCGCGAGGTGACCACCATCGGACGGCGGGCGTCTTCGCCGTTGACGAGGAGCACCAGCACGTCGAACCGGGTCTCCTTGAGCAGCGCGTTGAAGAGCAGCCGGAAGATGTCCTCGCGCTCGCGGGTGAGCAGGAGCCTTTGGC
The DNA here is from genome assembly GCA_044230055.1 of Myxococcaceae bacterium. Classification (GTDB taxonomy): domain Bacteria; phylum Myxococcota; class Myxococcia; order Myxococcales; family Myxococcaceae; genus JBGART01. The sequence goes on from JBGART010000021.1 coordinate 816, forward strand.
TGAGCTCCTTCACCACTTCCTGGTGCCCGCCTTTGTCGGAGAGCAGCCGGGCGATGGAGTGGAGCAGGTCCTCTTGCGGCGTGCCCTTCAGGATGAAGGCGTCCGCGCCGGCGTCCAGCCCGGTCAGGATGTCGTGCGCCGCCTCCATGCGGGTGAGCAGCACCACCGGGACGTGCGCGGTCTCCGGGAGCTCCTTGAGCGCGCGGCACAGCTCGAAGCCGTCGCGCTTGGGCATGTTGACGTCCGAGAGGACGAGGTCCGGCCGCTGGGCTTGCGCCTTGGTGAGGCCGTCCTCACCGTCTTCGCCCAGCGTCACCTGGTAGCCGGCACCGGCCAGCCAGGTGGACACGAGCGACCGCATCGAGCGGCTGTCTTCTACGTAGAGGATCCGCTTCATCCCGGTCGTCATTGGGAGGGGTGACAGACAACGAGAGGCCGTCCGACCATAGGCGCCGAAGGGTGCGCTGGCAAGGAAGCAGACGGGAGGCGCTCAGTCGGTCCAGCTCCGACGTCTGGATACCGCCTCATGGGACAGGGGCCGGATGCCGCGCTTCGAGGGTGTCGAGCCGCTCTGAGAAGGCGGGCAGCCGGGAGAGGTCCAGGTCCTTCAGCTCGGCTTGCAGCGCGGAGAGCTCGGCTCGCACCGCGGGGTCATCCGGCGCGCGGAGGCGCAGCGTGTCCAGTCGTTCGGAGAGCGACCTGCGCAGCTCGCCAGGGAGGGGCGCGGGCGAGGCGGTCCGGGGCGCGATGTACGTGCGGTCATGCTTGTCGGCAGGGCTGTCGTTTTGAGGGAGCAGCGCGAGGGCGCCGCCCATCAGCAGCACGCCCACCGCGGTGCCCACCAGCAGCGGCGAGAGCCTCACCGGCAGGCCCAGCCGGCTCCGCGAGGTGCGGTCCAGCGTGGGCGCGTCCTTCGGCGCACGCGGCGCGCTCAACGCGCTCTCGTTCACGATGACCGAGGCGGCGGCCGCGAGGTCCATCGCGCCGGGCGTACGTCGCAGGTCCTCCAGCTGCGCGCGCGCATCCTCGGCGGAGCGCGGCCGCAGGTTGGGGTCCTTCTGCAGCAGAGTCATCACCAGCGCGTCCAGGACGGGGGGCACCGCGGGGTTCCTGGAGGAGGGCAGGGGCGGCGGGTGTTCGATGTGGCGCATCACCATCTCCATGGCGGAGGCCGCCTCGAAGGGGAGCTGCCCGGTGAGCATCTCGAAGAGCACCACGCCCGCGGCGTAGAGGTCTGCGGTGGGCCCGATGGGCTGCCCGCGCGCCTGCTCCGGCGCCATGTAGTCCGGCGTCCCCACCATGGTGTTGATGCGCGTCTGCGCGGTGAGCGTCCGCGGCGTGCCCTGCTTGGCGAGCCCGAAGTCGAGCAGCTTCACGAACTGCCCGCCCCCTGCCTGCTCCGCGAGGAAGATGTTGCTGGGCTTCAGGTCGCGGTGGATGAAGCCCGCGATGTGCGCCGCCTCCAGCGCGGCCAGCACCTCGTCGAAGATGTCGAGCGCGCGCGGGACGGGCAGCGGCGCCCGTTCGGCGATGAGCACTTCCAGTCCTCTCCCTTCGAGGTACTCCATCACCATGTACTGCTGGTTGCGGAAGCGGCCGAAGCCGACGACGTCGATGATGCCGCGGTGGCGGATGGCGTTCACCGCCCGCGCCTCCGAGAGCAGCCGCTGCACCTGCTCCGGGTCCGAGGCGAGCTCCGGCTTGAGCACCTTGATGGCCACGGGCCGGCCAATCACCGGCTGGACGGCCTTGTAGACAATCCCCATCCCACCCGCGCCGATGCGCGACTGCACCCAGTACTCGCCCAGGTGCGCGCCAATGAGCGGGTCATGCGCGTTCTCCGTCACGCGCTCGGCGGCAGGGGCGGGCGCCTCCCTCGGGTAGCGCGGCTGGGTGTCCTCCGGTGCCGGCGTCTCCGCCGCGCGGTCCACCCGGCCCGCCGCGCCCTGCGGCTCCACGCCCGGGCGGGTGGGGCGGGTGTCCACCAGCGCATGAACGTTCTGCACCGTCTGGTCCGCCGCTTCGGCTTCTTCCTCCTCCGCGTTCGCCACCTGCGTGCGGCCGTCGATGGCGGTGAGGGTCACGGAGGTCTGCGTGGACTCGCTGTGCTCGTCCGGCTCGTCGCGCCAGGTGGGATAGGAGCGGGCGGCGGCGGCCCGTCCCAGAGGGCGCGGCGCGTCAGACCTCGCCCGTACAGGCAGCGGCAGCGCCGTCTTCACCAGGGTGTAGCCCAGCCCGTCCGGATCCAACTCCGTCCCGTCGTACGGGCAGTTGGAGGCGAGCGGAGAGACCTCCAGGCCGCACGTCGGGCAGGTAGGCGTGGAAGGGGGAGCCATGTCCGCGAACCGGGAAGCCTACCAAAGCACCCCTCCTGCTCCGGAAGGTGGGACGGCCGGGGGCCAGCGCCTACACGCAGCGCCTCATCCCTGCGTGAATGTTGATCCACTTTCGAACCAGGGTGCCCGCGCGTGCAGCTTGCTTCAGGCCGCGCGGCCGTGGAGCACGAGCAGCAGCACGTCCTCGAGCCGCGACTTGCGCGTCTCCACCTCTGCGACCGGCAGCCCCGCGGAGTAGAGCGCCTTGAGCACCTGCCCCGCGGTGGGCTGGCCTTCGCGCTCGGTGTACGTGAGCTCGCGGCCTTCGGAGGTGAGCTGCCGCGCGTCCAGCGGCGGCGGGAGCGCCGTCACCGCCTGCGCGAAGCGGACCCAGAGCCGCTTCTCTCCCAGGCGCCGCATCAGCGCGCTGGTCTGCTCCACCAGGAGGAGCTTGCCTTCGTTGATGATGCCCACCCGGTCCGCCAGCTCCTCCGCCTCTTCGAGGTAGTGCGTGGTGAGCACGATGGTGGTGCCCTCCTCACGCAGCTTGCGCACGTAGCGCCAGAGGTCTCTGCGCAGCTCCACGTCCACGCCCGCGGTGGGCTCGTCAAGGAAGACCAGCTTGGGGCGGTGGACCAGCGCCTTGGCGATGAGCAGCCGGCGCTTCATCCCTCCGGAGAGCGCGCGCGTGATGGTGTTGGCCTTGGCGGTGAGCTCCATCGCCGCCAGCACCTCGTCAATCCGCGCCTGCTCCACCGGCCGGCCGTAGTAGCCGAGCTGAATCTCCAGCGCCTCCCGCACCGTGAAGAACGGGTCGAAGTTGATTTCCTGAGGGACCAGGCCAACGTCGTAGCGCGGGGTGACCGGGTCCTCGTCCAGGTTCTTGCCGAACAGCCGGACCCGCCCGGAGGTCGCCTTCACCAGCCCGCACACCGCGCCGATGAGGGTGGTCTTCCCGGCGCCGTTGGGTCCCAGCAGGGCGAAAATCTCCCCCCGCGGAATCTCCAGGCTGACGCCGTGCAACGCGGTGAGCGCGCCATAGCGCTTCACCACGTTGTCTATCTGAAGCAGGGGCTCCGACACTTGGAGCCCCCGCATAACAACTTCAGAAGCCCGGCGGGAGCACGAACGCCGACTGGGGCGCAATGGGAGCGGTGCGGATGCACTCGCGGCTCTCCTCATCCACGTCCACCGGCTCCGCCGCGCGGCGGGTGCAGCGGTTGACCGGGCCGTTCAGGTAGCCCAGGTAGAGGTCGTGGTAGCCGGGGATGATGAACGGGCGGTCCGGCCGGAAGGAACCCCAGGAGTTCTTCACCCGGAGGAACTTCAGAGTGGCCGATGGGTCCAGCGCGGCCGCCAGCGCCTCCGGGCGGGTCTCCAGCGCGCCGGCCTTCAAGGTTCCATAGCCGGGGACGTTCTCCACTTCGTAGTCCTCCAGCACCGTCATGTGCCCGCCCTGGTGGCCCACGGTGGCGGGCGGGGCGAAGAAGACGCCGTCGCGGTTGAGCGCGTTGAAGTCCACGAACCAGCTGGTGATGACCGGCTTGGACGCGTGCAGCGCCTTCTGCACGCGAATCTGCATCGCGCGGCGGGCGGAGGCGCTGGACGGGTAGCTCACCTCGCTCCAGGCGTAGGTGCCGCGGCGAGAGTCCGGGTCCCAGCTGCTGTTCGCCACGCCGATGACGTCCTTCAGGGTGATGACCCGCGCGCCGTCCTGGCCCGCGCCCAGCTGCGCGGCGCGCAGGATGCCGCGGCCCTCGGTGCTGACGGTGGAGCGGTCCAGCGTGCGGGTGACGTTCTTGTTGAACACCGCGTCCAGGTTGGCCACCACGGTGGGGGAGAGCCGCCACGCCTTGTCCAGCTCGGCGCGGACCAGCGCGCGGTCCCGACGGGCGGTGGAGGTGGCCAGCGCGCCGCTGGCGAGCGACGCGTTGATGGCCGCCAGCGCGCTCTTCTGCCGGGCCGACATCTCCGCGGCCGCCTCCTCGGGGATGAAGTCCGCCTCGCGCATGATGCCGTAGCGCAGGATGAGCTCCACGCCGATGCCCCAGCTGCCGCCGGTGGAGATTTCATCCGAGGCCCGGCCGTTGGCGATTTGCTCGAACCAGTGCCAGTACGTCCAGTAGGACTCGGAGAGGTTGTACTCGGTGCGGGTCTGACGCTTCACCAGCGACTCGGCCCAGCTGGCGGTGGCGTAGAGCCAGCAGTTGCCGATGGACTGGCGCTTCACCACGCTCTGCTCCACGTCCGTAATGGCCTGGGTGGAGGCGCCCTCGTCCAGCTGCTCGCCCTCCTCCGGGAGGGATTCGGGGCCGCAGGCGGACAGGGCGAGCGCCGCGAGGGCGGCGGTCAGCTGCTTGGAGGAGAAAGGGCGCATTGTTTGGGTCTCTTTTCGGCAAAGGCCCTCGGGGAGAGGGCGAATGCTGCAGGAACCCGGCGGCTGCGCCTCAGGTGAAAAGAAAAGTTGAGGGGGTGCCGTATGCCCCGTGCCGTATGCCCCGTGCCCCGTGCCCCGTGCCCGGGTTGCGGGTTGCGGGTTGCGGGCTGCGGGCTGCGGGCTGCGGGCTGCGGGCTGCGGGCTGCGGGGAATGGTTTCTCGGGTAGGGGGCACGCGTTCGCGTTCGCGTTCGCCTTCGTTCACGGGCCCGGGTAGGGGTAGGGGTTCGGACAGGGGAATCGGGTTCGGACAGGGGAATGGGGTTCGGGGGAGGCGGCGGAAGGGACTCCCCGAGGAGCCGAGCGCGGTTCCGCTCCCGCGCCCCTACCCCTCTCCGAACCCGCGCCCGTACCCCGGCCCGTGAACGAAGGCGAACGCGAACGCGAACGCGTGCTCCGTACCCGAGAAACCATTCCCCGCAGCCCGCAACCCCTACCCGAAAAACCGTTCCCCGCAGCCCGAACCCGAGTTACTCCGCTGTCGCCGGTTCGGACGAAGCCCGCTTTAGCTGCAGACAGTGGAGCTGGGGTTCTTCACGCAGCAGGCAGTGAGGTTCGCCTGCTGATTCGTGCAGTTGTTCGTCGCCTTGGTGGCGGTCAGCTGCGCGTCCGTCTTCCCATCCCCGCCACACGTGATGTTGTCCAGGAAGCACGTCCCGATGGCAATGGCTTCGTTGTAGCACGGCGCGCTCTGGTTGGCGTTCAGCTGCGCGCGGCACTGGTCCTTCTGCGCCTGAGTGGAGGGCGTGTCATTCGGGCAGGGCGAGTTTCTCCCGCAGAGGTCTCCTCCACACCCGGCAACGAAGAGGACGGCAGCGGCGACGAGGGCAGTGCGAACGAGCATGGCGGGCTCCCGAAGTTGAGTTCGGGGACAGGGCATAGCCCAGCCTCGGCCCGAGCGACAGTTTCGGGCTCAGCCCCCCTCGAGCGCGAAGCAGTACAGGGAGCCACGTCCCCCACCGCTGGTCACACCGGTGGCGGAGCAGGAGGCGGTGGCATGCACCGCGTTCCACGAGGTGGAGCCTCCTCCCATCCGGTTGGTGTGGCCCACCTGCGCCTGCCCGGCGGCGCTCGAGGTCCAGTTGGCGCAGGTCAGCGCCCCGTTGAGCCGGCCGTTGGCCAGAGAGCCGGTGAGGATGTCGTGGACGTTGTTCGCCAGCGCCACGCCGTTCTCGTCCAGCGAGTTGGCCGCGTTGAGGGCGTTGATCTGGCCGCCCTCCTCGTGCAGGTGCGCCACGCTGGTGGCGATGACCACACCCTTCTGGTTGCGCCACGGCCCCGTGCCGATGCGGTCCCGCGCGTCCACGCCGGTGGCGCTCAGGTACGCGCGCCAGGTCTTCGCGCCGAGCGCGGGGCTCACCGCCTGCGCCAGCGACTTGCAGAACGCGTCCGCGCCGGCCAGGCCGTCCGTCGCCGCGGGCGTCAGCCGGAAGTCGCCACCTTTGCCGTTGCCGCGGCTGGTGACGAAGAAGCTCATCGTCGGCGTCCCGGAGTCGACAGGCCCGGGCGTCCCGGAGTCGACAGGCTGTTGCGGAGTGCCGGAGTCCGTCGGCGCCTGCGGCGTGCCGGAGTCCGTCGGCGTCTGCGGCGGAGTGCCGGAGTCCGTCGGCGTCTGCGGCGGGGTGCCGCTGTCCGTCGGCGCGCTGATGCCGGCATCGGTCCCCTTGAGCGGGTCCGGGTTCAGGTCGCCTTCCTCGCCTTCACCGCAGGCGGCGGCGGCGAGCAAGAGTCCCAGGCAGAGCAGCGCTGCGGGCTTGAGCGTCATCGGAGGGCTCCTTTGCGAGTCGGCGGACGTCGGAAGCGAGCCACGGTCGACTTCAGGAACCGTGCCGCCCTCCGAACGGGGGCTTGAGCGGCGGAGTTCCTCGGGGCGGGATTGGACAAGGTCGGGGGCGACCTTGCGCTCTGTGATTCACACCTGGAGCCTGGTTGCTCCAGGCGGAACGTGTTGCGCCTCCCCGCGCGGCGGGCTATCCGCGCGGCATGGCTCAGAACTTCATCTTTACGATGCAGGATCTCCGGAAGGTCAAGGGCGGCAAGGAGATCCTCAAGGGCATCTACCTCTCGTTCTTCCCCGGCGCGAAGATTGGCGTCATCGGCCCCAACGGGTCCGGTAAGTCCACGCTGCTCAAAATCATGGCCGGGGTGGACACCGAGTTCTTCGGCCACGCCAAGCCGGACCCCACCGCGCGGGTGGGCTTCCTGGCGCAGGAGCCGCAGCTGGACGCCAAGCTGGACGTGAAGGGCAACGTTGAGCTCGGCGTGAAAGCCACCCGCGACCTGCTCAACCGCTTCAACGAGGTCTCCGCCAAGTTCTCCGAGCCGCTGTCCGACGCGGAGATGGAGAAGCTGCTGGCGGAGCAGGCGCGGCTGCAGGACCAGATTGATGCCACCAACGCCTGGGAGCTGGACCGGACGCTGGAGGTGGCGATGGACGCCCTGCGGCTGCCGCCGGGCGACGCGGACGTCTCCACGCTCTCTGGCGGTGAGCGCCGCCGCGTGGCGCTCTGCCGGATTCTGCTGGAGAAGCCGGACCTGCTCTTGCTTGACGAGCCCACCAACCACCTGGACGCGGAGTCGGTCGCCTGGCTGGAGGTGGCGCTCAAGGAATACAAGGGGACGGTCGTCTCCGTGACGCACGACCGCTACTTCCTGGACAACGTGGCGGAGTGGATTCTGGAGCTGGACCGCGGCGAGGGCGTGCCGTGGAAGGGCAACTACAGCTCCTGGCTGGACCAGAAGCAGAAGCGGCTGGCGGTGGAGGAGAAGCAGGAGAGCGCCCGGCAACGGCAGCTGCAGCGCGAGCTGGAGTGGGCGCAGCTCTCCCCGCGCGCGCGGCAGGCCAAGGGCAAGGCGCGCCTGGCCCGCTACGAGGAGCTGCTCAACGCGGCGCCCGACAAGCGCGAGGGGCCCGGCGAAATCTACATCCCGCCCGGGCCCAAGCTGGGTGGCGCGGTGGTGGAGATGGTGAAGGTGAAGAAGGCATACGGGGACCGGCTGCTGGTGGATGACCTGAGCTTCAAGCTCCCGCCCGGCGGCATCGTCGGCGTGATTGGGCCCAACGGCGCCGGCAAGACCACGCTCTTCCGGATGATTACCGGCCAGGAGAAGCCGGACGAAGGCGAGCTTCGGACGGGCCCCACCGTGAAGCTGGCCTACGTGGACCAGAGCCGGGATTCGCTGGACGGAGAGAAGTCCGTCTTCCAGGAGGTCTCCGACGGGCTGGACTTCGTGGACTTGGGCCAGAAGAAGATGCCCTCGCGCGCGTACCTCGCGGCGTTCAACTTCAAGGGGACGGACCAGCAGAAGAAGGTGAAGGACCTCTCCGGCGGTGAACGCAACCGCGTGCACCTGGCCAAGACGCTCAAGAAGGGCGGGAACCTCATCCTGCTCGACGAGCCCACCAACGACCTGGACGTGGAGACGCTGCGTTCGCTCGAGGAAGGGCTCCTGGAGTTCGCCGGCTGCGCGGTGGTCATCAGCCACGACCGCTGGTTCCTGGACCGGATTGCCACGCACATCCTCGCCTTCGAGGGCGACAGCAAGGCGTTCTTCTTCGAGGGGAACTTCCAGGACTACGAAGAGGACAAGAAGAAGCGGCTGGGCGCGCAGGCGCTGCAGCCCACGCGAATCCGGTACAAGCCGCTGGTCCGGCAATAGGCCTTCAGCGCGCGATGAGCAGGCCCACCGCGCGGCCGCAGAGCTCCACCATTCCGCTGGTGACCGGGCGCTCGGCTCCCGGCGCGGCGAACTGCTCCGCGCCTTCGCTGCGCGCGCAGGTCTCCATCACCTGGTGCCAGCGCTTGCCAGCGGGCGGGGCGGGGAGGACGAAGCTCACGCTCTGGTGCCAGGCGTTGTACGCGACGTAGACCGCTGCCGCGGGGTCATGCAGCTCCACGCCGTCCAGCCTGAACGCCAGCGCGTGCTGGTCCTCTGAGCCCATGAAGTCAGGCCCGGCGACGGCGCCGTCCGCGGTGAGCCACTCCAGCTCCGCCATCCCGTCGGCGTTGTGGTCCCTCCCGGTGAGGTAACGGGTGGGCCGCAGCGCGGGGTGCGCTTTGCGGAACGCGAGCAGGCGCTGGGTGAAGGCGCGGAAGGTCTGCTGCTCTGCGGTGGGCGCGGCGGGCAGCCCGTTGGCGTCCGAGTCCACGTTGTACGGGTTGTTGTTGCAGTGGAGCGTGCGCAAGAGCTCATCGCCGCCGGTCATCATGGGCGTGCCGGCGGAGAGCATCAAAAGCGCCATCCCGGTGCGCGCGGCCTGACGCTGCGCCCGCACGTCCGCGCCCTGGTCCCAGGAGAGGTTGTGGCTCTCCCCACCGTCGGAAGGCCCGAACGGCCAGGCCTGGCCGTTGTCGCGGTCGTTGCAGGCGTAGAGGTCCTTCAGCGTGAAGCCGTCGTGCGCGACGAGGAAGTTCACCGAGCTGGCCGGCTTGCGGCCGTCGTCGCCGAAGAGGTCCGGGGAGCCCGCGAGCCGCGTGGCGAGCTCGCCCGGGGTCACCGCGGTCACCCCCAGCCGGTTCTGCGCGGTCCGCAGCGTGTCGCGGAACTTCCCGTTCCACTCCGCCCAGCCGGCGGGGAACTGGCCCACCTGGTACGCGTCGAAGGCCCACGGCTCAGAGATGAGGTCTGCGCCGTCGCCGCCTTCGAGCGGGCGGGCGGGGAGCTCGCGCGCCAGGCGGTTGAGCGCGTTGTCGGGGTTCAGCTTGTCGAAGCTGAAGCAGCCGTGCTCGCAGACGTTCCCCAGCACCGGCGCGAGGTCAAACCGGAAGCCGTCCACGCCCAGCTCCTCGTGCCAGTAGCGCAAGGAGTCGACGATGAGGTTCTGCGCGGCGCGGTTGAAGGTGTTGAAGTTGCCGCCCACGCCGGTGTTGTCCCAGCTGTAGCGCGGGTCCGGGGAGAGGCTGTAGTACGCCGCGTTGTCCAGCCCGCGCATGGAGAGGAGGTTCTGGGTGCGGAAGTCGCCGCCCCACGCGCCGCCCTCGCCGGTGTGGTTGTAGACGACGTCCACGAACACCTTGAGGCCGTGGGCGTGGAAGGCCTCCACCATCGCGCGCCACTCGCGCGTGGGCCCACCGGGCGAGCGGTCCGCGGCGTAGCGCCGGTCCGGGGCGAAGTAGCCGAGGGTCATGTACCCCCAGTAGTTGTCGCCGTCGGTGGTGAGCGGGTTCACGTCGTTGGCGTCGTTCTGCGTCTCCTGCACCGGCAGCAGCTCCACCGCGGTTACGCCCAGCTCCGCCAACGCGGCGGCCTTCAGCGCGGCGCCGGCGTAGGTGCCGCGCAGCGCGGCGGGGACGGTGGGGTCGCTCCGGGTGAGGCCGCGGACGTGGACTTCGTAGATGATGTCGTCGCCCAGGCGGCGGGTGATGCGCGGCCGGGGAGAGGGAAGGCCCCAGGCCGCGTCTTCGAGCAGCAGGATGGCCTTCGGCGCGCGCGGCCCGCTGTCCTTCCTGCGGTGGGCGGGGCCCGAGGCGAACCAGCTCCCGTCCCGCGAGGTGGGGTTCTCCGGGTCATGCGAGAGCTCGCGGGCGTAGGGGTCCGCCAGCAGCTTGTTGGGGTTGAAGCGGTTGCCCTCGCCGTCCACGTCCGCCACGAAGCCGGCCTCGGAGCCGGGCTGCCAGCCGTCCACCGAGCCCCAGTTGGGCCCCCACGCGCGGTAGCCGTAGTAGAGCGCACCGGTGCCCATCCCCAGGTCGCGCAGCTGAGAGAGCGGCACCAGCGCGCCCCAGACGCCGCGCGTCTCCTGCGTCAGCTCCACCCGCAGCGCCGCCGGCGCGTCCATCGCGGCCTTGAAGAGCTCCGCCACCATCCGGGTGGCGCGCGAGGAGTAGACGCGCAGGCGGACCGCGTCGCCCTCCCGGCGAGCGCCCAAGAGCGGCGGGGGGTCTCCCGGGTTCTCCGTGGGCACGGTGACCTGCGGGCCGTGGGGCTCCACGTCCGCGGGAGGCGCCACGCCGCAGCCCATCCAGCCGACTGCGAGGGAGAGCCAGGCGCGCAAAATCCACCCCTGCGGGGCCCGCTGAGGCCACGCAGGGGTGCACAGCCAGGGATGAAGAGGCGAAGAGAACACGGGCGTCTCCTGGGCTGGGCCAGGCCGTATCCACGGTTCGCGCCAGCGCTCCGGTCAGGAGCGTTTATTTACAGGCGTTGTCGCAGCGCGGTAACCCGCTGGAACCCGGCGCAAACCACACTGTATGTTCAGGAGTTGCGATGGTTTGAATTGTTTCATGGCGGGGCTTCAAGCCACCGTAGCCATAGGGGAAGTTCCGCCGAGACAATTATGTAACTGGAAAATACTGCTACATGACATGGAGCGTCATGGGCGAAAGTCGACCAGAGATGGACGGGACTCTGTGTGAAACCGCCCCTCACAGGTTGGGGCGGGGGGCGCTGCGCGCGGCGGAGTGAACCTCTGCACGCAGCCAGCGGTGGGCGGCGTCGTCCTGCCTGCGCGGGTGCCAGAGCTGGTGGAGGCGCAGGGGAGGGGTGGTGAAGCCCAGTGGCACCGTGCGGAGCGGGAAGGCTTGCGCGAACCGGGCGGCCACGCGCTCGGGGAGCGCGGCGACGAGGTCGGTCGACGCCAGCACCCATGGGGCGGCGAGGTAGTGCGGGGCGAAGAGGACGACGTTCCGCGGGAGCTTGGGTCCGCGCCCCTCGGTCCCGCGCGGGGCGACGTGCAGCTGGGGCAGGGTGAGCGCGTGCTGCGCCGACGCCGGGCCGCGCAGGATGGGGTGGTCTTTGCGCGCCACGCCGACGTACCGCTCTTCCACCAGGAGCTGTCGCTTGAGCCCCCGCGGCGCGCGGTCCCCCTGCGCGACGTCGAAGGCGCCGAGGACGAGGTCGACATCGCCGGACTCCAGCTCTGCGAGGGGGAAGTCTCGCGGCAGGGCAACGCCCCGGAGCGTTACGCCCGGCCAGGAGGCCAGCGCCTGGGCGAGCGCGGGGAGGATGAGGAGCTGGGCGTGGTCGCTCGCCGCGAGGACGAAGGTGCGCTGCGCGGTGGCCGGGTCGAAGGGGAGGGGTGGGGCCAGGGCGTCCCGTAGCTGGGCGAGCGCGGCGGCCAGGGGCGCCTTGAGCGCGAGCGCCCTTGCGGTGGGCGTCATTTCGCCCTGGGCCCGGACGAGGAGGGGGTCTCCCAGCGCCTGGCGCAGGCGCGCCAGCGCGTTGCTGGTCGCGGGTTGGGAGAGGCCTACTCGCAGCGCGGCGCGGCTTACGCTTCGCTCCGCCAGCAGCGCGTCGAGGACGAGGAGGAGGTTTAAGTCCAGGTGGGCGAGATTCATGGGGTGAATATTGCCGGGTTGTCCTGCTGCGCGCGAAGCCGGCCGGGCGGGGCGAGACAGGGGCGGCTGATGGGACTAGCGTGCGCAGCCCGATGCTGACCCGCGGCCTGCTCTCCGCCCTCGTGATGGTTCCCCTGCGCTGCAGCTTGCTCGGCCCTCCGGCGCCGGAGCTGCACGAGTACCGGCTCGGCAGGACGACCGCCTACTTTCGCGACTACACCAACGTCTCGCCCCGGCTCTGCGATGACCAGCCCAGCTGGCTCCTTGAGGAGCTGGGCTCGGTGGATGACCTGCTCACCGGCCTCGGCGCTCAGGGCCGTGGCGGCAGCGGGTTCAAGGACAGCGAGCTGCCGTTGCTCGAGGAGGCGGCCGCGACGCTCGGTCCGGTCATTGATGCCCAGCGCCGGACTGTTGCGTGGGCTCGCAGCTGCCCGTTCGGTCGCGGGGATGGGATGGTGGACCGGCTGACCCGGAGTGAGGCGTTGGCGAAGCTGAGCGCGGATCAGCTGGTGCAGGTCTCCGGGGCGGCCAGCTTTGCTCGCCAGCGGTTGAAGTACGAGCAGTGGGACTTGAAGCGCCAGCAGGAGCAGCAGGAGGCGCATCAGCTTTGCGGGAAGTCGGTGGCGGCGAACGCGGTGTTTCATGCCTACCGGGATGACCTGGGGCAGGTCCGGTGGCTGTTCTGTGATGGGGTTGTTGTGAGCTCGCTCAACGGCGCGCCGTATCAGCTGGAGTCGCCTGGGGAGCTTGCGCCTGCGGAGAGGGAGAAGCGGGCGCCGGAGTATTTTCTGGCCGCGAGGATGTTCGCTTCGGTGGCTCAGCCGCCCTGACGCGGTCGGTTTCCCCCCACGCTCCAGCTTCGCGATGGAGAGTCGGGCACGGGGACCGGTTTCTCGGGTTCGGGCCTTCGGGTTCGGGGTTCGGGTTCGGGGTTCGGGTTCGGGGTTCGGGGTTCGGGGTTCGGGGAATGGTTTCTCGGGTTCGGTTTTCGTTGCCGCGTTCGCGTTCGCGTTCGCGTTCGGGCCCGGGTAGGGGCAGGGGTTCGGGCCCGGGTTGAAGGAACCAGCTCCTCTGAACCGCCGGCCTGCGCCCTTCCAGGGTTCGGGTTGCCCGCCCTTTGCCGAACCCGAACCCCTGCCCCTACCCGGGCCCGAACGCGAACGCGAACGCGAACGCGGCAACGAAAAACCGAACCCGAGAAACCATTTCCCGAACCCCCCGAACCCCGAACCCCGAACCCCGAACCCCGAACCCCGAACCCCGAACCCCGAACCCCGAACCCCGAACCCCGAACCCCGAACCCGAACCCGACGAACCCGAACCCGAACCCGAACCCCGAACCCGAACCCGAACCCCGAACCCGAAGGCCCGAACCCGAGAAACCGAACCCCGTGCCCGACACTCCCGCCTCGCCTCCTGAATAACGGGCATTCACCGCGAAGGGATGCGCCCCGCCCGCCCGGTTGCGAAGAGTCCTCCTCCAACCTTCGAAGGAGGCCCCTCATGACCCGCCGCTTCGCGCTTCTCCCGCTCCTGTTGCTCTCAACCGCCTGCGCCTCGCTGCCGCCCGCGCCGCCCCATGCCTACGTCCCACCACGCCTGAGCCCGGACACCGCAGTGGAAGTGTGCTGGCTGGAGATAGCCGGCACAACCGGCGCCGCCACCTTCGGCTCCGCGGGCTGGAGCCGTGGCGGGACGTGGGATGCCACGGCCTCCGCCCTGCTCATCCGTCATCCGCAGGGCGACCTCCTACTGGATGCGGGCATCTCGCCCTTCTGGAGCCTTGAGCACCGGGAGCTCTCGCTCTGGACGCGCGCGGGGCTGGAATCCATCCCCGGCAGGCTCAAGCGGCGCGGCTCCCTGCCGGACCTCCTGCGTCAGGCAAACGCAGACCCCAGGGCGCTCAAGGCCGTGCTGATTTCCCACGCGCACGTAGACCACACCGGCGGGGTGGTGGAGCTGCCCGGCGTCCCGGTCTGGCTCGCCGCCGAGGAGCGCCGCTACGTGGAGGAGAGCAAGGGCTTCGGCGTCATCCCCGCGCACGCGCGCTCAATGGCCGGGCGGATGGTCGCCTTCCCATTCACCGACACGCCCTACGCCAACTACGACCGCAGCTACGACGTCTTCGGCGACGGCGCGGTGGTGGTCGTCCCGGCGCCCGGCCACACGCCCGGCAGCGTGATGGTGTTCGTCAACCTCTCTGCTACGCGCCGGCTGGTCCACATCGGCGACATCTTCAGCACGCGAGAGTCCCTGGACCGCAACGTCGGCAAGTCGCGGGTGATGAGCGTGACCGATGCCGACGGGGACCAGGTACACGCGCAAGGCGCGCGGCTGGTGCAACTGCACCGGATGGACCCTGCGCTCAGCGTCCTGCCCGCGCACGACCGCGGCGCCTACGAGGCCTTCTTCGGCCCCATGCCCAAGGCCGGCGCGTCGCCCCGCTGCGTGCGCCCGTAGCTCACCAGAGCAGCTGGTGCGCGGTCCCGTTGAGCTGGTTCGTCGACAGGTCCTTGAGGACCTCGCCCTTGCCCTCATCCAGGGGCCAGCGCCCTTCCAGCCCCGCCGCGCTCGCGTCCGGCGGCGTGCGGGCGCCCTCCCGGAGCTGCGCCTCGGTGCGGGCCACGCTCCAGATGCGGGCGTCGCGGATGCTGCCGCGGAAGAAGCGCTCGCTGCCGGTGCCGCGCGCGCCGATGGCCCACTTCTCCGCCACCCGCAGCGCGCCGGTGTTGTCGGCCACTGACGAAATCTCCGTCCCGTTCCGGTAGAGCACCCAGCGCGAACCGTCGTAGACGCCCGCCAGGTGAATCCAGCGCCCGAGGTCGCCCTCGGGGATGAGGCGGCTGGCGCCGTGGGGCGCGCCGTTCCAGGAGCCCACCTGGTACTGGCCGTCGTTCACGCGCAGGTAGACCTCCGCGTTCGGGTTGTCCCGGTACCCGTGCGCGAGGATGTTCTGCAGCCCACCGGACGCGAGCGGGCGAATCCACGCCTCGAGCGTAATCTCGAACGTGAAGTCGAGCGCCGGCGGGTTGCCCAAATCCACGTAGCTGCTGCTGCCGTTGAACGTTGGCGCCAGCGGCGCGCCGCCCGGCAGCCAGGTCGGGTTGCTCACCGTGCCCGCGTTTGCGCCGGTCAAGTCCCTCGCGGTGAAGCCCTTGCCCTCATCCAGCGGCCAGCTGCCGGCGAGCCCCTCCTCCCGCCCGGTGAGCGTGCCGTTCATGTCCGCCTGCACCTGCTCCGGCGTGCGCGCCACCCTCCAGATGCGGACGTCCCGCACCTGCCCCTGGAAGAAGCGCTCGGTGCCGGTGCTGCGCGCGCCGATGGCCCAGCCCTCCGCGACGGGAACCGCGCCCAGCGAATCCGGGGACGACGCCACCTCCTTGCCATCCCGGTAGAGCCGCCAGTGCGTGCCGTCATGGACGCTGGCCAGGTGCACCCAGCGCCCCACATCCTCCGGCGGGATGCGGACGCCGGTAGCGTGGTCCGTGCCGTTCCAGGCGCCCGTCTGGTACAGGCCGCTGTTGATGCGCAGGTAAAACTCACCGGCGGGGTTCTGTTGGTGTCCCCGCGCGACAATGTTGCGCAGCCCGTCGGTGGCCAGCGGCTTGACCCACGCCTCCACGGTGATGCGCGAGGTGATGTCCAGGCCGGGCGGGTTTCCCAGGCGCACGCAGGTGTCCAGGCCGTTGAAGTCCAGCCGGGCGGGTGCTTCCGGCGCGGGGCCGCGCGCGGGCGTCTGCCGGTTCAAGAGCCAGCGCACGCCGAAGATGCCGCCGATGAGGAGCGCCACGCCCAGCGCGGCGGCGGGAATCCACCGCCACCCGGACGCGTCCGGCGCCGGGTCCAGCACCGCGGGCGCCTGGACGGAGACCGTCGGCCCGCTCGTGTAGTCCTCGTCCGGGTTCTCCACGCTCGCCACCAGGAGGTGCAGAGGGTACGCCCCGGGCTGCTCCCCCGGCGGCACCACCACCTTGCCCATCAGCTGGTAGGTCTCGTCCGCGGCGAACAGGTGCTCCTGCTCGCCGACGAGCGACAGCCACTGCGGCTTCGTCGGCCCCTCGGCCACCAGCCGGAAGCGCGCCCGCACCGGCTTGCCGAGCGCGTTGGAGACCGAGAAGGCCATCGTCCCCTGTCGGGTGGTGTCGAGCTGGAGCTGCGGCACCCCCGGCATGATTTGGAAGCTGCGCATGGAAGACCCCCTCCTGGCGCAGCGAACTGTACACGCGCTCTACGCGGCGCCCAGCGCCGCTTTCAGGCGCGTCACGGTGGCCTCGTCCTTGGCGGCGGTGCCCAGCCCGTGCATCTGGAGCACGAAGGGGTCCACCGGCTGGCCCACCTTCTCCTGAAGGTAGGTCCGAGCTTGCCGCGCCGGTTTCCCTTCAAGGGCAGACGCCTGCTATCAGGGAAGCGGTTCTGACGCCGTGGTTTGCCCCGACGACAACGCGCTGCTCGCCTGGATTCACGGGTCCATCTCCGACTCCGGGGCGATGCAGCTCGAAGCGCACACCTCCAGTTGTGAGTCGTGCCGAGAGCTCATCTCCGAGCTGCTCAGCCGCGGCACCTTTCCCACCCTCTCCAGCGACCGCAGCGGGGCGCTGCACGCCCCCCCGCCGCCCCGCGGGCCGCAGCTGCAGCGTTATGAGCTGCTGGAGGTGATTGGCCGCGGCGGGATGGCGGTGGTCCACGCCGCGCGGGACCGGGAGCTGGGCCGCCGCGTCTGTCTCAAGATGCTGCTTCCGGCGGCGAGCGGCCCTCAGGCAGAAGCCCTGGCAGAGCGGTTGCGGGCGGAGGCGCGGACGCTCGCCCAGCTCACCCACCCCAACGTGGTGACCGTGCACGACGTGGGCTCCTGGGAGCGCCAGCTCTACCTCGTGATGGAGCATGTCGACGGCGGGACGCTGCGCGAGTGGCTGGCCGACGGGAAGCGCTCTGAGGAGGAGGTGCTGGAGCGGTTCTTCGCCGCGGGCGAAGGTCTGGCCGCGGCCCACGTCGCGGGGATTGTCCACCGGGACTTCAAGCCGGCCAACGTCCTGCTCGGGACCGATGGGCGCGTGCGCGTCGCCGACTTCGGCCTCTCGCAGATGGCTGAGAACGCGCAGACGACGTTGAGCGGCGAACCGGTGGCCGGGACGCCCGCGTACATGTCGCCCGAACAGCTGGCCGGCGCTCCCGCGGATTTCGCCAGCGACCAGTTCTCCTTCTGCGTCGCCCTCTTCGAAGCGCTGGAGGGACGGCGCCCCTTCCGCGGCTGGACCCTCAAGCAGCTGCGCGCGGCCACGCTCTCAGAGCCGTTGCAACCGGCCAACCCGCGCGTGCCGGAGCGCGTGAAGCAGGCCCTGCTGCGCGGCCTGCGCCCGGACCCGCGCCAGCGCTTCCCGTCGATGCGGGAGCTGCTGGCGGCGCTGCGGCCCCCAGCGCCGAAGCGCCGCGCGGGTTGGGCCTGGGCGACCGCGGCCGTCGCGCTCGGCGTGGCCGGCGCCTTCGGCGTGGTGGAGCGGTTGAGGGTCCACCGTCTGCAGCGCTGCACCGTCGAAGGTGCGACGGTGACGAAGGTCTGGAACGACGGCGTGCGCCAGCACATCTCCCGCACGCTGGAGGGTGTCGCGGCGGCGCCGGTGCTGGCGCGCCTGGACGCCTATGCGTTGGGCTGGACGCGCGCGCGCACCGCGGCGTGCGAAGCTGCCACCGCCGGCGAGGGGCCCGCGTCGCCCGTCCACGCGGCCGTCGCCGAGTGTCTGTCCGCCCGCCTGAGGGACCTCTCCGGGTTGGCCTCGCGCCTCACGTCGCTGGAGCCCGCGCTGCGCGGGCGCGCGCTGCCTGCGGTGTTGAGCCTCACCGCCATCGACGAGTGCAGTCAGGCGGTGCCTCGCAACGTGCTGGTTCCGGATGAGGTGAAGCTCCGGGCTCCCGTGGTGCGCTTGCGGCACGCACTCGAGGGGTTGAACCTGGACATCGAGCTCGGGCTGGCGAAGACCGCCCTGTTGCAGCTGGACGCCGTCGCGGCGGAGGCGGAGCAGATTGGCTTTGCGCCGCTGCTGGCGGAGGTCGCCTGGATGCGCGGCCGGACCTCCTATGAGCTGAAGGGAGGTCCCGAAGCCGCAGAGGCGTTCCGCCGCGCGGTGGTGCTGGCACAGGCTTACGGGGATGACCTGCTTGCGGCGAAGGCGTGGACCTGGCGGCTCATCAGCTTGCCGGTGCAGGGCGCGCTTCCGGCGCTCGAGATGGAGCTGGCCACCGCGGCGGTGGAGCGGGCGGGCCGTCCGCCCCGGGTGCTGATGGAGCTGGAGGTGGGCTTGGGCAACCTCGCCGAGAAGGCCGAGGACAGCGAAACCGCCCGTATCCACTTCGAGCGCGCCGCGGCGATTGCGCAGCTGGAGCGCGGGACGCTGCGGTCCGCCCAGCTGCTCAGTTCGCTGGGCGTGGCGCTGCGCGGGCTGGACCGGCGTGACGAAGCCATCGCCCTGCACCGGCGCGCGGTGCAGCAGCTGGAGGCGATGCTGGGCAAGGACCACCTGGAGCTGGGCAACCCGCTCAACAACCTCGCCCTCGTCCTCTTCGAGCGAGGGCAGAGCCAGGAGGGCTTTCGCGCCCTGCGGCGCGCGGTGACGCTGCTGGAGGAGTGGGGGGACCCCGATGGAGAACGGCTGGCGGTGATGCGCGGCATCCTCGGGCTGATGCTGGTGCGGGAGGGCGAACGGGAGGGGCTGAGCCACCTCGAGAAGGCGGGGCGCCACTTCGAGGGGGGAGGGTCTACATACGCGCGGCTGTCTGCGTTCGCTCAGCTCGGCTACGGCCGCTACGTCTTCGCAGACCGGCGGGACGGGCTGCGGCTGATGGAGGAGTCGCTGGCCGGCGCCGTCGCCGCCTTTGGCAAGGACAGCCTCCAACAAGTGGGCGTGCTGAGCACGATGTGCCGGATTGCAGGAGACGGCCCCGGGGGTGGCCGCGGCATCTGGGCCTGCCAGCGGATGCTGGCGCTCTACCAGGCGAGCGACCAGCGCGACCCGTTGGTTCGGCTCTTCCCCACGGCCATGCTCGGGCGGGCGGCGCTCCGCCGCGGGCGCCGCGCCGAGGCCGCTGCGCTCCTGAAAGAGGCGCTCGAGGCGCGCACCCGCGCCTTCAGCGCCCCGGACGACCAGGCGGACCTGCTGCGCCGGGAGCTCGACGCCGCCCTCGGCCGCCGAGGCTAGGCGAGGCCCGGTGCGTCGAGCGCTCGGGAGGCTCCTTCCCCCCCCCCCGTTCGCGTCGAGCGTTGCGCCGTCAAGCGCGTTGAGTGCCGGGCCGGAGTGTTCGGGCTACGGGTTGCGGGCTACGGGTTGCGGGCTACGGGTTGCGGGCTACGGGTTGCGGGCTGCGGGCTACGGGTTACGGGTTACGGGCTACGGGTTACGGGTTACGGGTTACGGGTTACGGGTTACGGGCTACGGGCTACGGGGAATGGTTTCTCGGGTAGGGGGCACGCGTTCGCGTTCGCGTTCGCCTTCGTTCACGGGCCGGGGTACGGGCAAGGGTTCGGAAAGGGGGCGCGGGGCGCGGGGCGCGGGGCGCAGGGCGCAGGGGGCGCAGGGGGCAGGGCGCAGGGCGTTGCCGCGCTTGGCTCTTCCGGAGTCTCTTCCGCCGCCTCCCCGAACCCCATTCCCCTCTCCGAACCCGTGCCCGTACCCCGGCCCGTGAACGAAGGCGAACGCGAACGCGAACGCGTGCCCCCTCCCCGAGAAACCATTCCCCGAAGCCCGCAGCCCGCAACCCGTAGCCCGCAGCCCGTAGCCCGCAACCCGTAGCCCGCAGCCCGCAGCCCGTAGCCCGCAACCCGTAGCCCGCAACCCGTAACCCGAACACTCCGGCCCGGCACTCAACGCGCCTGACGGCGCAACGCTCGAGGCGAGCGCAGGGGACCGAGCGGAGCACTAGGAAGGCAGCGTGACGGTGAAGGTGGCGCCGCGGCCGGAAACCGAGGTGACTCCCACCCTTCCGCCGTGCGCTTCGACGACGGCCTTCGCCAGCGCAAGGCCCAGCCCGCTGCCCTGCTGCGCGCGCCGGGTGGTGAAGAAGCGCTCGAAGATGCGCGGCAGCACCGACGGCTCAATCCCCGGCCCGTCGTCGCGGATGCTCACCTTCGCCTCGCCGTCCTGCGAGGAAAGCTCCACGGTGACTTCGTTCGCCGCGTACGAGGCCGCGTTGTCGAGCAGGTTGCGCAGCGCGGACTCCAGCCGGCCGGCGGTGGCGTGGATGCGCACCGGCGGCTCGGGCGCCAGGAGCGTGACCTGCAGGTGCGGGTAGCGCGGGTCCGTCCGGAGCGCCTGGCACAGGCCGGCCAGGAGCGGGCCCAGCTCCAGCGGCCGGCGCTCCTCGTCCCTCAGCCCCGCCTCCGCGCGCGCGAGGTCCAGGAGCTGGCTCAAAAGTCCGTCCAGCCGGCTGGCGCTCTGGCGCAGCACCTCCGAGAGCCGGGTCAGCCGCTCCGCGTCCTCCGGCCGCGTCTGTGGCAGCCGCTCTGCGCAGGCCAGGATGGCGGCCACCGGGTTCTTGAACTCGTGCGCGAGGTCCGCGAGGAAGGCCTCCGAGCTGCGGGTGCGCTCGCTCAGCGCGGCGAGCACGGTGTTGAAGGCGCTGGCCAAGTCCCCCAGCTCGTCGCGCCGGCCGATGTCGATGTCGGAGCGCGGGACGGCCTCGCTGGCCCGCAGCAGCACCTGTTCGCGCAGGCGCTCCACCGGCTGCACCAGGCGCCGGCTCATCCACCCCGCCAGCACCAGCCCCAGCGTGAGGGCGAAGAGGCCCAACTTGAGCAGCTGCCGCCGCGACTCGTAGAGCGCCTGCAGCGCGCGGCGGGACATGGCCTGCGCGTGGACGATGCGGGCGCCGCCGCCGGGCAGCTCCACCCGGGTGGCCACCGCGCAGACGTAGAGGTTCCCCGCGCTGGAGAAGTCGCAGCGCTCCTCCCATGTCCGGTCGGTCAGCGCCGCCACCTCGGGCCTCCGCCCCACCGGGCCGCGGTCGCGTTCCAGGGCGCGCTGCACCAGCAGGCGGTCCGGACCGTAGAAGAGGTCCCCCAGCGCGTCGTACCAGCCGCTGCCCTGCCAGCGGTCGCTCTCGCGCAGCACCTCGCCGTCCTCGTCCAGCAGGCGGATGAGCTGGTGCCGCTCCTGCGCGGCGTCTTCCAGGAGCGCGTTGGCCGCCGCGTCGTCCGCGCCCGCGCGCAGGGCCTGGGTCAGCTCCTGCGCGCTCTGCGAGGCGCGCCGCAGGGTGCGGTCTCCGAAGAGCGTCTCCACCGCGTTGGTGCCCAGCGCGAGCAGGAGCGGCGAGGCGACGACGGCGACGGCGATGGCGAAAGCGTGGTTGCGCAGCGAGCGCCGGGGCGCTCTTACCCGCGCCATCGGTAGCCCATCCCGACGACGGTCTCTATCTCCGCGAACGCGGCGTCCACCGCCTCCAGCTTGCGCCGCAGCCGCCGCACGTAGGTGTCGATGATGCGGTCCACCACGATGCAGTCGTCATCCCGGACGGCCCGCAGCAGCTGCTCCCGGGTGAAGAGGATGCCGGGGCGGCGGGCCATCGCTTCGAGCAGGCGGAACTCGGTCACCGTCACCCGGATGACTGTCCCGGCGTAGCGGCACTCGAGCCGCTCCGCGTCCAGCTCCAGCGCGCCCTGTCGCAGCCGCTGCCGTTCCGCCGCCGCCGCGCCGCCGCGCAGCTCATCCCGGCGCAGCAGCGCGGCCACGCGCGCCAGCAGCACGCGGGTGCTGAAGGGCTTGGCGACGTAGTCATCCGCGCCCAGCTCCAGCGCCAACGCTTCATCCACCTCCGAATCCCGCGAGGTGAGGACGATGATGGGCGTTCCGTCTCCCGCCTCGCGCAGGCGCCGGCAGAGCGCGAAGCCGTCCAGGCGCGGCATGTTCACGTCGGTGACGATGAGGGCCGCCCGTTCGCCCTGGTGCAGCGCAAGGCCTTCGGAGCCGTCCCGCGCACAGCGCACGCGGTGTCCCCCGTCCTCAAGCGACATCGAGAGGACGGTCAGCAGGGCCGGGTCATCGTCGATGAGCAGCAGGGAGGCCACGGCGCGCTTCACCCCGCTCGCGCGCCGCTGGCGCAGGATTCGAGGAAGCGCTTGGCGCGCCGGGCTTCGAAGGCAAAGCCTCCGAGAATCAGCCCGTACCCGGCGAGCAGCATCCCCCCCAGGATGAGGGCCGGCGTGAGGTGTCCGTCGGCGGAGACGCGCTTCGCGACGACGGTGAACCCGGCGACGAGCAGCCCTGCCATCCAGAGCGCCGAGAAGACCAGGACCGCCCAGTTCGGCCTCAGCGTGGCTTCGATGACCGCGCCTCCGCCTGGCTGGGCGTGGACGCGGCCCACCACGGTGGGGAGGAACGAGTTCCGGTAGTGAATGATGCGGGCGATGGTGAAGCCGTCCGCGCGAAGCTGGCCCTGGAAAGGGAGGTGGTCGCGGGAGAAGCGGAGCCACTTCTTCGGTTCGACCGACGCCGCCAGCCTGCGCATCACCTCTTCAGGCGGGGCCGGCGAGACGAGGCGGACCTTCTCGAAGGGAAGCAGCGTCATGCGAGGTCCCTAGCATAGCGCCGCCGGCGGGCGACCTCCTGCGACTGGCCTTCGTTTCACACACGTTTCACCTGCGCTCAATGTGGCGTCCAGAGGGTTGAGCGAGCGTCCCCGGTCATGAAAATGAACCGACGCAGCGCGCTGGTCGGAGGGGGCGCCCTCCTCTTGGCGAACCAGGTGGCCCAGGCGGCGGGACGCCGCTCTCTGTATGAACAGACGGAGGTGGCGCTCTGCACGCGCTCCCTGCATGAGCTCCATGATGGCCTGCGCGTGGTTCAGTTGAGCGACCTCCACGTGGGCCACTTCACGCCGGACGAGCGGATCCGCTCTGCGGTGCGGCAGACGAACCTGCTCGCGCCGGACCTGGTGGTGCTCACCGGGGACTTCGTCACCACGAGGAGGGACCCGATTGAGCGCGTCGCGGAGCTGCTGCAGGGGCTGAAGGCGCCGACTGTGGCGGTCCTCGGCAACCATGACCACTGGACGCAGCCGCGGCGCCTGCGCGAGGACCTGGAGCGCTGCGGCTATGCCGTGCTTCAGAACGAACGCACCACCGTTCGGCTGAAGGGGGCGGACCTGGTGGTGTTCGGCGTGGACGATGGGAGGACCCGCCACGACGATGTGCCCAAGACCTTCGCCGGCGCGTCGACGTCGGGCAGCCGGCTGGTCCTCACCCACACCCCGTCGACGGCAGATCGTCTCCCGCAAGACGAGGACGTCGTCTGCCTGGCCGGGCACACCCACGGAGGCCAGGTCTTCATCCCCGGCCTGACCGGAGGACTGTTCCGGCTCGGCGGCGAGCGGTACCTGCGGGGCGACTACCGCGTCCGCGGCAACACCCTCTACGTCAACCGCGGGCTGGGCATTGGCGGACCCATGCCTCGGCTCGGTTCGCCGCCGGAGCTTGCGCTGCTCACGCTGCGCCGCAGCGAGCCGGAGGCTCCGGCGAGTGGAGCGAAGCCACGGCGTCGCGCGCGCGTTCGAGCGCGGCGCTGACTTTGCCTGAGGCGCGCTTCCTGGCCGCCATTTCGTCGGAGGAACAGCTCTTCTCAGTCGGGCGCCTCTCCCGCTCGCCTCGAGCGTTGCGTCGTCAGGCGCATCGTCGAGAGGTGGCCGTGCTCCCCGAAGCTTGGCTGATCGGCCGCATCGCTGTGCGGGCGGCGGGGGACGGTGTCTCGGGCTGCGGGCTGCGGGCTTCGGGGAATGGTGTCCTCGGGCGACGGGGGACGGGGGACGGTGTCTCGGGCCGCGGGCCACGGGGGACGGTGTCTCGGGCTGCGGGCTGCGGGCTGCGGGCTTCGGGGAATGGTGTCTCGGGTAGGGGGCACGCGTTCGCGTTCGCGTTCGCCTTCGTTCACGGGCCCGGGTAGGGGTAGGGGAAGGGAGAAGGGAATGGGGTTCGGGGAGGCGGCGGAGGAGGCTCTCCCTGAGGAGCCGACCGCGGCCCCGCCCCGCGCCCGTACCCGTCTCCCTTCCCCTACCCCGACCCGGGCCCGTGAACGAAGGCGAACGCGAACGCGAACGCGGGCCCCCTACCCGAGACACCATTCCCCGTGGCCCGCGGCCCGAGACACCGTCCCCCGTGGCCCGCGGCCCGAGACACCGTCCCCCGTGGCCCGCGGCCCGAGACACCGTCCCCCGTGGCCCGCGGCCCGAGACACCGTCCCCCGTGGCCCGCGGCCCGAGACACCGTCCCCCGCGGCCCGCCGCCCGAGCCCCCGTCCCCCGCGGCCCGCGCAGCGATGCGGGCGATCAGCCAAGCTTCGGGGAGCACTGCCGACGTCTCGACGATGCGCCGTCAGGCCGCAACGCTCGACGCGTGGCAGAGGCTGATGAGCTATGCGCCGCCCGCTCTGACAGAATGCGGTGCATGCGCGCCCTCCTCCTCGCCTGCGTCCTGGCCGCCCCGGCCCTGGGCGATGACCTGCAGGCCCTGCTCAAGGGCCCGCTCACGACGGACACCATCAAGGACGTCATCCATGAGCACCACCGGGAGGTTCGCTCCTGCGCTGAGGCGCGTCCGACCGACCGTCGCAGTGTGTCTGGAAAGGTGGTGGTGCACTTCGTCATCGAGCTGGATGGCGCGCTGACGGACGTCAAGGCAGCGTCCACCACAGTCAACGAACCCAAGCTCGAGGGGTGCCTTGTGGCGGCGGTGAAGCGCTGGCGCTTCCCCAAGCCGAAGAAGGGCAAGGTGGAGGTGAACTTCCCGTTCCAGGTGGGTCCACCGGTGAAGCGGCCGCCCAGCCCTCCCCGGGAAGACAAGGCGCCCGAGGGCGAGGACGCCGAGCTGCTGAAGTGAGCCTGGCTCCCCGTTCCCCGCTGGGGTAATTCAGCCCGGTGGTCACCGGAAAGCATGGGACGCGCCTGGCGCTGGCGAAGGTCTTCACTTCGCACGCGCACAGCCCATCGCTCCCGGAGGCCGAGCTGCTCTCATTGGGCGCTGCGCTGGCATCCGCGCTGGAGTCCGTGCACCAGCAGTGGCCCGGGCTGGGGCTCTCCGATGACGTGATGGTGGCGGCGCTGGGCCAGCGCCTGGGCGGCGCCGGGACGCTGCAGGCGCTGGAGCCGCTGGTCCTGCCGGACCTCGTCCTCGCGAGCGCCTGTTGCGAGGGAGACCCCCGGGCGCTGCAGGTGTTCGAGCGCGAGGTGCTCCCACGCGTGCGCAAGTCGGTGGCGCGGCTCAATTCGGAGCCCGAGTTCATCGACGAGGTCCTGCAGAAGGTGAGAGAGCGGCTGCTCCTGCGCGAGGGGAAGGCAGAGCCCCGGCTCACGCAGTACGCCGGGCGAGGGCCTCTGGTGCACTGGCTGCGCGCAGCCGCGGTCCGCACGGCGCTCAACCTCCACAAGCAGCGGGCGGTGTCCCGCGCGGGCACCACCTCGCTGCGGCACGCGGAGCAGGCCCCGTCGGTGTCGGCGCCGGAGTCGCAGCTGCACAAGCGCCAGCTGCGCTCTGCCTTCAAGGTCGCCTTTCAGGCCGCGCTCGACACGCTCACCGCCGAGGAGCGGGAGCTCCTGCGGTTGAGCGCCATCGAAGGGCTGTCCATCGACAAGCTGCAGGCGCGGATGGGCCAGCACCGCTCCACCATGTCGCGCCAGCTGCTGAAGATTCGCGAGCAGCTCTTCGCCCGCACCCGCCGGCAGCTCATCCAGCAGCTGGGCCTGGTGAGCCGCGGTGAGGTCCGCAACGTGGCTGGCTTCGTCAACAGCGAGCTGGAGCTGAGCCTCAAGCGCGTGCTTCAGCGCGATGAGGAGCTTTAACTGACGGACGGGCGCTCGCGCAGGGCGGCCGCGGCCTTCACCCAGCCCCAGCCGTAGAGGACCGCGAGCACGAAGGCGCAGGCGAAGACGAGCGCCAGGTAGCGGCTCACCAGCTGCGTTTCGCTCCAGCCGTGGTCTTCGACAAGCCTCAACGGGTCGGTCTTCGCCATCCCCTCGTTCTCCCCGAAGGGCAGCTCGGCGAAGTCGCGGTGCGCGGCCCACCAGGTGCGGGAGATGTCCGCCACCGCGCCGGCGCCAATCACCAGCAGGCCCCAGCGCAGCCACCCTTGATGGAGCCGGCTCTCCCTCGGCGAGTAGAAGAGCGCCATGAACAAGGTGCCCAGCAGCAGGCCGCCGGCGTCCCCCGCGAAGAGGATGACGGTCTCCGTCCGCTCAAGCGAGAGCGCCACGGAGCCCACCCCCTGCACGCCGAGCAGGGCCACGAACGTCGCCAGCGCGCCCCACTTCTGGAGGCGGCTGCTCCAGTAGGCCCCTGCCGCGAACGCCGCGGCCAGAAGGAGGCCGAGCACCCACGAGCGCTGCTCGGCCACGGGCGTGAACCAGGGCAACGGAAACGCCGGCCGCGCGCAGAGCAGCGCGGAGAGGGCGTGGCCAAACTCGTGGAGCCACATGCTGAGGAAGATGCGGACCAGCCCTTTGACCATGGGCAGGCGGGTGAGCAGCAGCATCCCGCCGAGGACCACCGGAAAGGCCAGCTGTCGGGCGCGCAGCTCCAGTCGGTCATCCTCCGCGTCTCCGTCCCAGGTCAGGATCGGCACCTGGGACGGCTCGTCGGCGGGCGCAGGCGCCGGGCTCTCCTGTTCCTGCACCTCCCGTCGGACGGCCTTCGCGTAGATGACGCCGCAGCGCGGACACTCGGTGGCCGAGGGGGGACGGCTCGCGCGACAGCGTGGACAGGGGGCTGACGTCTCCAGGCAAAGGCGAGCGTACCCTCGCCCGGGGCGGAAGCTCCGCCCCGGGGTCCCCTACATGTCAGGGTTTGGCCCGCACTGGAGGTCAGAGGGCGGCGCGGCCCGCCCGTCGGCCCACCCGGAACAACCCGCGCGCCGCGCTCCCCAGCAGCATCAGGACGCCGGTGCCTGCAATGCCGGCGCTGATGAGGATGTAGAGCACGGCGTTGCGGCAAACAGGCTTGGGCGAGTCCAGCGCGAACCGCTCACAGACCGGTTCGTAGAGCGCCGCGTGCACGGCGAACACGTAGGTGAACGCGAGGCCCATCACCAGCAAGACGAAGGACACTGCGAGGAAGCGCTTGGCTGAAGAGGTCACGGTGTCGCCTTCCGGTTGGAGCACTTCTCCAGTACCTCAGCGACAAAGCTCTGGCACTGGTTTGTGGGCGTCCAGCGGCCGAGGTCCCTGCCCAAGGTCAGCTCTCGGTCGACGCACGCTTCGTCCACCTGCAGCTTCGCGGTGCAGGCAGAGCCCGGAAGGTCTCCGCGCCCTGTGTGGTCATTCACCTGGGTGCGCGTGACGAGAGGCGAGTCCAGCCGCGCTCCCGGCACCTCGCCGTTGTCCGGGCCCATCCCGGCCTCCCGGGTCGACGTGCGCAGCCAGTGGTGCTGCAGGTTCAACTCCCTGGCGACGGGGATGTCCGCGGTCCGCGTGCACAGCTCCACGCCCAGGCGGGCGCGGCAGGCCAGCGCTTCGGCTTCCAGCGCGCCGGACTGCTCCGGCCGCGGCGCGGGCGGCGGGGCGCTGGAGGCGTCCGGTGCGCGCCAGGCAGGCGCAGGCTCGACGGTGCACGTCGCGTTGGGCGAGCCCGTCCTGCGGTCCTGCGGGGTGCAGCGCTGTGCGGCGGGCTCCGGGGTGGGCTCGGGGACGGCGGTGGTTCGAGGCGACACGTTCATGGGTATCTCCGGGACTGCGTGGGTACCGGCGTCCACAGCAACGGCCGGGCCAGCGCGCCTTCAGAGGAGAGCCGCGGTCTGGAGCGACCGCGGTGCGAGACGGACCGTCTCGGGCACGAGATGGAGAGGGCTCGGTCAGGCGCTGGGCGCCAGGCGCCCCGTGGCCGCGGGCTCCAGCGGAGCGCCGTCCATGCCGAAGAGGTGCAGCGGTTCGTCCTTGCCCTTCACGCGCATCGGGTTGAGCGCGAGCAGCCCGTCGCGGGACTCCAGCAGCGCGGCGGTGGCCGAGGAGAGGACGACCGCGTGGCCGCACTCCTTGGTCAGCCCCTCCAGGCGGGAGGCCGTGTTCACCGTGTCTCCCACCACAGTGAACTCCAGGCGCCGGCCGGGCGCGCCGATGTTGCCCGCCACCACCGGGCCGGTGTGGATGCCCACGCCCATCCGCAGCGGCGGCAGGCCCGTCGCGCGGCGGTCGCGGTTGAGGACCTCCAGCGCGGTGAGCATGTCCCGCGCGCAGGCGAGCGCGGCGCTGGCCCCGGCGTCCTTCTGCTTCACGGGCAGCACGCGGGTGAGCCCGAAGACAACCAGCGTCCCGTCGCCGATGAACTTGTCGAGCATCCCGCCATGGCGCTCAATCACCTCCAGCATGGCGCCGTGGTACGCGTTGAGCTGCCGCACCACCTCCGCGGGGGTGAGCTTCTCGCTCATCGCAGTGAAGTTGCGCAGGTCCGCCGCCAGGACGGTGACCGTGAGCAGGTCTCCGCCCAGCGCCAGCGCTTCATCCGGGTTCTCCGTCAGCACGCGCTCCACCGCTTCCGCCGGCAGGTAGCGGCGCAGCAGCTGGAAGCGGGCGAAGCGGTCCAGCAGCTGCCGCGCGCGCCGGGCGGCCTGCACGCCAATCCAGGAGGTGCACAGCAGGATGGCGGCGGTGACGACCTGCTGGATGTGGAAGCCGTCGAACCAGACGCTGACGCCGAGGAAGACCAGGGCGGCCCACACGGCGCCCACCACCGCGGTGAGGGCGCTGGCGCGCAGCAGGTTGATGAAGAGGAAGACGAAGAGCGAGGCGGGCAGCAGGTAGATGGGCCAGCGGGCCTGCTCGGCGTCGTTGGCCAGCGAGGAGAACTGGTCCGCGACGACGAACATCGCGCCGGCGGCGGTGAGGTCCACCAACAGACCGGTCAGCGCGAGGGCGGGGTGCGCGCCGTAGCGGCGGATGAGCTGCCGCAGGACCAGCGCATACGCGAGCGCGCCCAGCCAGAAGAACGCGGCGGCCCAGTCGCCCAGCGTCTCGCGCCGGGTCAGGAACGGCACCGCAGTGCTCAGTACCAGCCCCACGGAAAAGACGAAGAGCCGGTAGCCCGCGAGCTGGCGCTCCGTCTCCTGCTGATGGAGGCGGAGCAGCTCATCTATCTGGTGGCTGGCGACGGTGGAGGACCCGCTCACAGAGTGCCAGCGTAGGCGGAAAGCCTGAGGGAATGTTTCAGGGTCCGGAGTGTTCGTGCGCGGTTCATGATTCCCTGGCTGACAATCCCCTCCCTGCAGCTGCCCTTTGGCGTGCCCCTTCACCCGTTTGGCGTGCTCGCGGCGCTGGGCATTTACGTCGGAGCCCGGCTGGCTGCCCGCGCGGCCCGGGTCTACGGCCCCGGTGACGACCGACCCATCCAGCGCGTGGCCGGCTGGGCGGTGGGTGGAGGTCTGCTGGGCGCCCACCTGCTGCACGTCTTGGGGTACCACCCGGAGCTCATCGCGCAGAACGGCTGGTGGGTCCTGCTCCAGCCCTGGCACGGCATCTCGTCGATGGGCGGCGTCCTGGGCGCGCTCGCGGGGGTGCTCTGGTTCTTCCGCCGTGAGGGCCTCCCGGTGCGGCGCTACCTGGACGCGCTGGCGCTGGGCACTGCGCCGGGCTGGGCCATCGCGCGGGTGGGCTGCTTCTTCGCGCATGACCACCCGGGCGTCCGCACCGACTTCCCGCTGGCCGTGCAGTACGCCGGCGGCGCGCGGCATGACCTGGGGCTCTACGACGCGCTCCTGCTGGCGGCGCTGAGCGCGGTGCTCTACCTGCTCGCGCGGCGCAAGCGCGAGGACGGCGTGCTGATGGGCGTGCTCGCCGTCGGCTACTGCGTTCCGCGCTTCTTCTTCGACTTCCTGCGGGCGGATGACCTTCCGTTCGTCGACGGGCGGATTTTTGGCCTCACGCCGGCGCAGTACATCGTCGTGGCGTTGGGTGCGGTCGGGCTGTGGCTGCTGGCTCCGGCGGTGCAGGGCTTCGTCGCTGCCGCGGCGCCGCGGTCGCGTCTCTCCAGGCTGGCGGTGGTCGGCTCCGTCCTCGTCGCGACGGTGGGCTGCGACCAGGCCACCAAGCGCGTGGCCGAGGTGTCGCTGCCGCCGGGCGTGGTGCACTCGCTGGGGGCGGATGTCCTCCGCGTGGGGTTGGCCCGGAACACCGGCGCGTTCCTCGCCGCCGGGCACCAGCTGCCCGAGTGGGCGCGGCAGGCGGTGTTGGTGGGCGGTGTCGGGCTGATGCTGGTGGGCATGCTGGCGTTCGCGCTGGCGCGGCGGGCGCTGTCACCGCAGGCCGTCGTCGCCTTCGCGCTCCTCGCCGGCGGCGGGCTGGGCAACTGGCTGGACCGGGTGTTTCGGCACGGCGCGGTGGTGGACTTCCTCAACCTCGGCGTCGGCCCGCTGCGCACGGGCATTTTCAATGTGGCGGATCTCGCCATCGTCGCGGGCGCGCTGCTGCTGGCGTGGAGCTCGCGGCGGAAGCAGGCAGAAGCGACGCCGCCGTCCTCGGCGTAGCCCGATTTCAGCGGCGGTTCGTCCGCGCCTGCACCTATACGTGGTACTTCCTCGACGAGACGAAGAACCGCACCCGCCGCTGGTGCAGCATGAGCTCCTGCGGGAACCGGGAGAAGGCGCGCCGCTTCCTCGAACGCCGCAGGAAGCACGGCAGGCGCGCGAGCTGAGCGCGGCACTTTCCTTTCCGTCGCAGCGGGTGATACCTCCGCCGTTACGTGAGCTCTGTTCGTGGAAGGACCCGGTGGTGGGTGGCCGTCGTGCTGTGCGCGGCCGCCTGTGTTCGCCCCGCGGAAGGCCCTCCCGACGCAGGTGATTCTCCCGACGCAGGCGTCTCTTCCGACGCAGGTGTCGCTCCCGGCGCCGGCACCTGCGCGGCAGCGAGCGCCGGCGAGGACGGGGTGGTGCTCACCGAAGCAGGCGCAGTCCGCGGCGAGCGCAGCGGCGGCACCTGGCAATACCGCGGCATCCCCTACGCCGCGCCGCCGGTGGGGGCCTTGCGGTTCCGCCCGCCCGCGCCGGTGGCGTGCTGGGAGGGCGTCCGCGAGGCGAAGGCCTTCGGAAGCGCGTGCACGCAGCGGCTGGGTGCGGGCGTCGTCGGGAGCGAGGACTGCCTGACGTTGAACGTCTGGTCCCCCGCAGGCGCGAGCGGGCCGCTGCCGGTGCTCCTCTTCATGCACGGCGGGTCGAACGTGAGCGGCGCGTCCTCGCTGAACGTGCTCGGCGTGGACGTCTATGCCGGCGGGGCGCTGGCGGCGCGGGGGCCGGCGGTGGTGGTGAGCATCCAGTATCGGTTGGGCGCGCTGGGGTTCCTCACGCACCTCGCGCTCGGTGCGGAGAGCCCGCGGGGCGCGTCTGGCAACTACGGGCTGCTGGACCAGCTGGCGGCGCTGCGCTGGGTACAGCGCAACATCCGCGCGTTCGGCGGTGACCCTGCGCGGGTGCTGCTGTTCGGCCACTCGGCGGGCGGAATAGACACCTGCGCGCTGACCGCCTCCCCGCTGGCGGCGGGGCTGTTCTCGAGCGCGATGGTCCTCTCCGGCGAGTGCGGCGCCTTCACTCGCGAAGTGGCGGAGAAGGGCGGCCGCAGCGTGGTGAGCGCGCTGGGGTGTGCCAACGCGCCGGACGTGCCGGAGTGCTTGCGGCGGGCCAGCGCGGCCGCCGTCACGTTGGCCCCGGCGGCCTTCGGTTTCACCCCCGACGACAGCGGCTTCAACGGCCCCTGGGTGGATGGTTGGGTGCTGCCAGAGCCGCCGCTCGCCGCCATCCGTGCCGGGCGGCACAACCACGTGCCGGTGGTGCTCTCCACGACCGAGGAGGAGTTCACCACGCTCCTGGGCGCCTACGGCACCCGGCCGGTGGCGGACGAGGCGGGGTTCCGCGCGGAGCTTTTGCGCATGTTCGGTGCCGCATCGGTGGACGTCATCGCCGCGAGGTACCCACTGGCCAGCTACCCCACGCCGACGCATGCGCTCATCGCGGTGCTCTCCGACGCCTGGTTCATCTGCCCCACGCGGGCGGCGGCGCGCGCCTTCGCCGCGGGACAGAAGGAGCCCGTCTACCGGGCGCACTTCACGCATGCCTTCGAAGGCGGTCCCCTGGCGCTCTGGCGCGCGGGGCACGGGATGGACATCTGGTTCGGGTTCCGGCGCCTGCCGTTCGACGGCTACGTGCCCACCGCGGGCGAGCTCGCGTTGCAGGACCGCATCAGCGACCTGTGGCTGCGCTTCGCGGCGACGGGAGCGCCAGGCGGGGGAGACCTGCCGGCGTGGCCGCGCTACGAGCCGGTTTCGGACGCCCACCTCCAGCTGGACGTCGTGTCCACCGTCCAGTCGGGGCTGCATCGCGCGCAGTGCGACCTTTGGGCACCCTGAAGGACGACACGGTTCCGGAGCCGGTAAATCGGCCCCGGAGCGATTTCGAGGGCCCCAGCAGGGTCCCGCCATTCTCCAGTCGTTAAGAGGGTTTACGCGCAACATCCCTCTGGCGTACAGTGACCGCGAGGCGAAAAGCGGACAGGTCGCTACAGCCTTGTAGTGTGCAAGGGGAGGGGTTGAAAGCCATTGAGCGAAGAGCGTCCGGAAGCGCTTCTGAAGAGCGCGCTCGAGAAGATCGTGTACTTCGAGGCGCGCTCGGAGCAACTGCAGAACGACCTCCTCGGAGTGCGCTCAGAGTCGGACCGGCTCAAGCAGGAGCTGGCGGCAGCGGCGCAGCGGGAGATTGAGCTCCGCCGCCAGGTGGCCGAGCTCGAGGTGCGCGCCGCCAGGGCGCAGCAGCAGAACGGCGAGCTGGGGCGGGTGAACGAGGCGCTGCGCGCTGAACGGACCGGGCTGCTCGAAAAGATTATCGACGCCTCCCGCATTGACGCCGCGGGACGCGAGGACGCGGAGATGTTCGACCTCGCGGGCTTCATCGCGCAGCTGCGCAGCGAGGTCATCCAGGGAGCGAAGAACGAACCGCCGCCGCCGCCGCCCGTCGAGGAGCCCGCCCCCAGCCCCGAGGCCGCCGCGGTGAACGCCCACGCGGAGCGCTTCCTCGCCCAGGGCCGGCTGCACACGTCCGACGCGCAGATGATGGCGCTCTCCACCCGCCAGGGTCCGGTGTCGCGCCCGGATGAGACGTTGTTCGGGTTCTCCGTGCGAGAGCTCTCCGCCCCGGACGCCGCCGCGAGGATTCGCGCCGCCGAGCGCCTCAAGTCGCTCAAGAACAAGGCCGCCGCGCCCGCGCTGGCCACCGCCATCCACGTCGAGCACGAGGCCGAGGTGCAGGTCGCGCTGCTCAACGCGTTCATCGCGCTGGCGCCGGTGGGAGGGGCGGCCATCGTCCTGCCGCTGCTGGGCTCGCCCATGCCGGACGTCCGCATCACCGCGCTCAAGGCGCTGCTCACCCTCGAGCCCTCCTCGGCCGGCCCGCACCTGTCGGCGGCCATGAAGGACCCCGACCGCGTCGTCCGGCGCCGCGCTTCGCTGCTCGCGCTCTCGCTCACCGGCGACGCCGCGCTCAAGCTTGGTGAAGAGGCCATCCGCGACAGCGACGCCGACGTGCGCGGCCTTGCGGCCCTGGTGCTGGGCGCGGGGAGCGGGGAGGGCGCCCGCGCGCTCCTGATGCAGGCGCTGAGGGACCCG
Organism: Myxococcaceae bacterium; assembly: GCA_044230055.1. Classification (GTDB taxonomy): domain Bacteria; phylum Myxococcota; class Myxococcia; order Myxococcales; family Myxococcaceae; genus JBGART01. The sequence continues at coordinate 34,445 of JBGART010000021.1, forward strand.
GAGCTGAAGGTCCGGCAGTCCGCGGCCCGCAGCGTCTCCCGGCTGCTCGGCGTGGACGTCACCGGGCTGGTCCGGCTCGACGATGCGCAGCGCCGCCGCGAGGTCCGCAAGCTGGCGAATCTGCCGCTGCGCCCGGTCCTGGCGGACCTGCGCGGCTTCACGGAGCTGGTGGACGAGAGCGCCACCCTCGCTGAGCGGTCGAGCACCCTTGAAGCCGCCGCAGTCGAACGCCGCCAAGCCAGCGCGCGGACGCCGCCCGCCCGGTCAGTTGAACCCGAGCTCGTGCTCGCAAGGGCGCCTGCTGCGCGCGCCGCGGTGAACGGCGCGGCTCTGCACGGGGCGGGGCGCGTGGCGGCTCCGGTGCTCGCGGGCAATGGTTCGAGCGTTGAGTCGCACGCACGCGGCGCGATGCACGGCCCGGCTGCAGGCTACGGCTCAGCCGGCTCGGGGGCTGCGTACGGCTCAGGCGCTGCGCTGCCCGCCGCGCGCGCTGCAGGCGAGACGTACGGGTCAGGCGCTGGGATGAATGCCGGCGAGTCGTACGGGTCAGGCGCCGGCCGTGTCCCTGTTGCGCTGAACGGGTCGCACGGTTCAGACGCTGCGCCTGCGGCGCTGAACGGTTCGCGGGGTAGTGTTGGTGCCTCCCGCGAGTCGCGCTCCGCGAAGAACGGCGAGGGGATGAACGAGTCGGGTGTGCACAGCTCCGACCCTGCGCGCGCGCTGAACGGTTCGGAGAGAAGCGCTGGCTCCGAGCGAGCGGAGATGAATGGCGGCGGCTACGGCTCAGTCGCCGGGATGAACGGCTCTCCCGAGGCGCGCCGGCAGGGCGCTGGCTCCGCGCGCGAGGGGATGAACGGTTCCGGTGATTCGCACCACGCCGTCCAGGCGGGCGGGTCCGCGCAGAGCGCCCCCGAGCCGCTCTTTCCGGCCACGCGCGGGGCGCCGAGGCAGCCGCCGCGCTCAGCGGAGAGCCAGCAGCGACGGCAGCAGCTGGACCAGCGCCTGGCGAACGTTCAGGCGCAGTCGACCCGGCCTTCGCGTCCCGCCGCGCCGGCGAGCGCGCCGGAGGGCGTCCGGCTGCAGATTGGTCACCCGCTGGGGGTTGCGCGTCCCGCGGCGGTGGCTGCGCTCAACGTCGGGACTCAAGTGGACGAGGCCCTCTGCGAGAACCTGGTAAACGAGGTCCGCTGCGCGATTCGAGGCCGGACGATGCCGGAGCTCTGCACGCTGGTGTCGCGTCCCGCGCAGGTGGTGGAGGAGGCGTGCGAGCTGCTCATCGCGCGCGGCAGAGTGGTTCGTAGAGGGATGAAGTACTTCTTCGCGTAGGACCCGGGAGAGACCCATGGAAATGCCAACCTACACGCTCAAGGAAACGGCCGAGCTCCTGGGGATGCCCGCGAAGCAGCTCCAGCAGCAGCAGAAGCAGGACCTCTACACGGCGGCGGACCTCTGGGAGCTGAGGCACAGCCTGGCGCGCCTGCCGCAGCCGTTCGGCCACCGCAAGCAGCTCTTCCTCAACTTCAAGGGCGGCACCGGCAAGACGTCGCTCTCCACCTCCTACGCCTTCCGGTTGGCGGAGAAGGGGCACCGCGTCCTGGTGGTGGATCTCGACTCGCAGGGCCACGCCACCAAGTGCCTGGGCTACGAGGGCGAAGACTTCAAGGAGACGCTGCTGGATGTGCTCGTCCGGAAGGTGCCGGTGAGCCAGGTCATCCAGCAGACCACGGTCCCCAACCTCCAGTTCGTGCCGTCGAACCTCTCCATGAGCACGGTGGACCTCTCGCTGATGCCGATGGCCGGCCGCGAGTTCAAGCTGCAGCAGGCGCTCAAGGAAGTGAACGGCAGCTACGACCTCATCGTCTTCGACGCGCCGCCCTCGTTCGGCCTGCTGAACCTCAACGCGCTGATGGCGGCGGATGACCTCTTCGTCCCGGTGCTCGCGGACTTCCTCTCCTTCCACGGCCTGAAGCTCCTGTTCGAGACCGTTCACAGCCTGGAGGAGGACCTGAACAACGTCCTCGACCACGTCTTCATCGTGGTGAACGCGTACAACGCGACGTTCAAGCTGGCGAAGGAGGCGGTGGAGGCGCTCCGGGAGCACTACCCGGAATACCTGCTGCCTCAGCTGGTCCGGCAGTGCACCAAGTTCGCGCAGGCGTCGAGCGAGGGCGTTCCAGTGTTCGTTGCGGATCCGGGTTGTAAAGGAGCCGTGGACATCCAGGCGATGATCGACGAAGTGATGCGACGGCTCGCCGCCTCCCGGACGAGCGCGCTCGCTCCGGCGATGCAAGCGAGCTGAACAGCCTCTCGGAGGGGAGATGAAGAAGGCCTTCGACCAGAACGTGTCACGCGCGAAGCCGCGCCTTCGCCTTGGGGGAGCGCTGCCCGCAGTCGTCGCCCCCGAGGGCGGTGCCCCGGCACCGGATGCTGGCGCTCCAGCGGCTGACCTCGGCGCCGAGGTGAAGGCCCGCGCCCAGCGCATCCGGCCCTTCTCCATCGGTCCCTCCGTCCCCGAGCCCGCCGAGGCCACGCCCCAGTTCGAGGCCAGCGTCGCCGCCGAGCCGGTGAAGCCCCTCCTGACCCCCGTGGAGCCTCGCGCCCGGGCGGCGGAGGCGCACGTCGAGGTCGAGCCGAAGGCTCCCGCGAATGACGTGGACGCTCCGCGCGCGGAGGCGTTCGTTGGCGTCGCCGACTCGGACCTGGAGCTTGAGGGACTGGCGCCTCTTGCGCTCGCGGAGGGGCGCGATGCGGGCGCCGCCGTGGAGGCGGACGCCATCGACCGCGCGGTGGAGTCGCGCTTCGACGAGCAGCTGCAGGCAGCGCCGGAGCCGTCGTACGAGGAGCCCCCGCGGCAGGACGCCCCCGAACCGTACGAGGAGCCGGCGCGGCAGGCGGCCCCGGAGCGGTACCAGGAGCCGGTGCGGCATGCAGCGCCGGAGCCGATGTACGAGGAGCCGGTGCAGCAGCTGGCTCCCGAGCCGGAGCTGTACGAGGAGCCGGTGCGGCAGGCCGAGCCGGAGCTGTACGAGGAGCCGGTGCGGCATGCAGCGCCGGAGCCGATGTACGAGGAGCCGGTGCGGGAGCTGGCTCCCGAGCCGATGTACGAGGAGCCGGTGCGGCATGCAGCGCCGGAGCCGACGTACGAGGAGCCGGTACGACAGGCGGCGCCCGAACCTGTCTACGAGGAGCTTCAGCCGTACGAGGCCCCGCAACAGCTGGCCGCCTCTCGTGAGCCCGCACGATACGTAGTCTTGGCTGCTGAGTCGGCGCGAGACCAGGAACCGGTGCCAGCGCACGCCGCGGTCGCGTCGGCGCGATACGAGGACCCGGCCGCGCCTATGCGCCGCGCTGAGCTGCCGCGGGGGCGACAGGCGGTTGAGCAGGCCTCACCGGTGTCGCTGCCGCGCGAGGAATCGGCTCGAGGACGTCAGGCTGCGGCAGAGCCGAAGCGCAGTGAGGTGCGGCAGCACGAGGAGCCGGCGCGGGGTCGACAGGACCTGAAGCGGAGTGAGCCCGCACCGGCGCAGCGCCGCGAGGAGCCGGCGCGAGGGCGGCAGGCAGCAGCAGAGCCGAAGCGGAATGAGCCCGTACCGGCGCAGCGCCGCGAGGAGCCAGCGCGAGGACGGCAGGCGGCAGCAGAGCCGAAGCGGAATGAGCCCGCACCGGCGCAGCGGCGCGAGGAGCCAGCGCGAGGGCGGCAGACGGCAGCAGAGCCGAAGCGGAGTGAGCCTGCACGCCGGGAGGAGCCAGCGCGAGGGCGGGAGCCGAAGCGGCCTGAGGAGCCGGCGCGAGGGCGACAGGCAGAGCCGAAGCGGACTGAGGAGCCAGCGCGAGGGCGGCAGGCAGCAGAGCCGGCTCGTCGCGAGGAGCCAGCGCGAGGGCGGCAGGCAGAGCCGAAGCGAACTGAGGAGCCGGTCCGCGCGCGTCAGGCAGAGCCGGCTCGCCGCGAGGAGCCAGCGCGGGGGCATCAGGCAGAGCCGGCTCGCCGCGAGGGGCCAGCGCGGGGGCATCAGGCAGAGCCGGCTCGCCGCGAGGGGCCAGCGCAGGGGCGTCAGGTAGAGCCGCAGCGTCGCGAGGAGCCAGCGCGAGGGTGGCAGGCAGAGCCGGCTCGTCGGGAGGAGCCAGCGCGAGGGTGGCAGGAACTTGCGCGAGCGCGGGCTGTTGAGCCGAAGCACGAGGAGCCGGCGCACCGAGGTCTGGCTCCAGCCGTCGCCGAGCGCTACGAGGCACAGCCTGTGTATGAGGAGCCGGTCGCGGAGCGTTACGAGGCGCGGGCCTACGCGGAGCCGGCCGCGGAGCGCTACGAGGCGCGGGCCTACGCCGAGCCCGCGGGCGGGGAGTACGAGGCGCAGCGCGAGCACTACGATTCGTCGGAGCGGCCCTCCGTCGCCGAGTCGACTTCCAGGTACGAGGTGCCCATGCAGCGCGCGCAACCTCCGCTCGAAGAGCTCGCCCCGACGTCGAGGGCCACCCGCGAGGTCTACGCCGAAGCGCCTGCCGCACCCGCCGTCGAGGCCGCGCCGACGCCCGAGGTCCGCCGCGAGCGACTGAAGGAGCGTCTCAAGGCCGTCCGCGAGAACCCGCGACCGGAGCCGCTGCCGGAGACGGTGGCGGAAGCCGGAGAGCTCGCGGTCGGGCGCATTGGCACGCTCCAGGTGGAGCTGGTGAAGCTGAAGGCGTCGAACCTGACGCTGACGCAGGAGCTGGAGAGCGCGCGCCGTCAGGCGGAGCGCTCCACCGAGGAAGCGCGGATTCGCATGGATGAGGCGCGCCGCCTCTCCGAGCAGATGGATCAACGCGCGAAGCTCCTGAGCGAGCTCGAGCGCGAGCTGGCCACGCTGGAAGGTGAGCGCGACGAAGCGCTGCTCACGCTGCAGGAGGCCCGGCAGGCGCTGGGCGCCTCGGACGCGACGAAGGCGGATCTGCGCGCGGAAATCGAAAAGCGCGACAAGGCGCTCGTCGACAGCCTCTCCGAAGAGGAGCGGCTGGCCGCCGAGCTCGAAGCGGCCCACGATGCGGCGGTGGCGCTGCGCCAGACGGTGGAGACGCTCAACGCCGAGCGGGTGACCCTCACGCGCCAGGTGACCAGCCTCACCGCAGAGCGGACCGAGCTCCTCGAAGCGCGCAAGGCGCTGGAGGCGGTCCACAAGGCGCTCAGCCAGGCCGCCACGCGCTGACGGCTGCCTGTAAACTGTTTCTCATTCTGAGCAAAACTGCCGAAATGCCTAGAATGGGAAACCGATGCCTGCCGCCGCGCCACAGATGGGGCCTGCTGCCGCCAAGTCGCTTCAGGCGCTCGGGGCGCTCCTGCGCTCTCGGCGCAAGCAACTGCGTTTGTCTGCAGTCACGACGGCAGAGGCGGCGAGGATGTCTCGCGTCACTCTGCACCGCATTGAGCGAGGTGAGCCCTCCGTCACCATGGGCTCCTACCTCAGCGTCATCGATGCGCTCGGTCTGGCGCTGGACCTCCGCGATCTAAAGGAGAGCCGCTCCAAAGGTCGGCTGCGCACACTGCCGCGGGTCATCCGGCCAGCGGACTACCCTCAGCTGAAGAAGCTCGCGTGGCAGCTTGACGAGGAGCAGGAGCTGAGCCCGGCGGAGGCGCTTGAGATGTACGAACGCAACTGGCGCCACGTCGAACCGGCCCTGCTGGTCGCTCGGGAACGAAGGCTGATCAAGCTGCTGCTCGAGTCCTTTGGCCGGCGACGGATGTTTGTCTGAACGCGCCCTAGATCTCTTTTCCGCCCCATCCGTTTGAGCCCGCTGCGGCTCACGGCGCCGCGGAAAGGTCCCACTCCCATGAAGTTCGAGGCATTTGTGCGCGCTGCGCTTGCCGGAGGTCTGCTCTCCGGGTGTCTGCTCTCCCCCAAGGCGGAGGGCCCCACCGACCGCGCGGTGCGACCCACGACCACCTCCCGGCTCTCCGAACCGAAGGCCCCACCTCCGCCCCCCGCCAAACCCCTCGCCTTCAAGCGGCCGATGGGAGGAGACGAGCGGCGAGCGTTCGGCGCGCTCGCGCCCGAGCAATCGCGTGACACCGAAGGCGGCAACACCTTCGAGCAGCACCGCGCCAACACCTTCGTCTCCACCGAGCAGGACCGGCTCTCCACCTTCGCGGTGGACGTCGACACCGCCTCGTACTCCGTCGCCCGCCGCTACCTGAACCAGGGGATGTTGCCCCCCGCTGGCGCCGTGCGCGTGGAGGAGTTCGTCAACTACTTCAAGTACGGCTACGCGCCGCCCTCGGACGGCGCCTTCACCGTGCACATGGAGGGCGCGCCGTCGCCGTTCACCCGCGGCCGGCACCTCCTGCGCGTGGGGCTCAAGGGCAAAGTCGTGAGCCGCTCCCAGCGCAAGCCCGCCAACCTGGTCTTCCTCGTGGACACCAGCGGCTCCATGTCCAGCGACGACAAGCTGCCGCTGGCCAAGGAGGCCATCAAGATTGCCGTCCGCAACCTCAACGAGAATGACCTCGTCTCCCTCGTGACCTACGCCGGCGGGACGCGCGACGTCCTGCCGCCCACGCCGGCCACCGAGCGCGAGCGCATCTACGCCGCGGTGGACTCGCTGGAGTCGGGCGGAGGCACGGCGATGGGTTCTGGCATGGAGCTGGCCTACCGCCACGCCGTGAAGCGCGCCTCGGCGAACGTCATCTCCCGTGTGGTCGTCCTCACCGACGGCGACGCCAACATCGGCCCCAACCTCTCGGCGGAGTCCATCCTCGAGAGCATCTCTAAGTACGTGAAGGAGGGCGTGACGCTCTCCACCATCGGCTTTGGCATGGGGAACTACCGCGATGACCTGATGGAGAAGCTGGCCGACAAGGGGAACGGCAACTGCTTCTACATCGACAGCCACAAGGAGGCGCTCAAGGTCTTCGAGGAGAAGCTGACCGGCACGCTGGAGGTCATCGCAAAGGATGTGAAGGTGCAGGTGGAGTTCAACCCGGCCGTTGTGAAGACCTACCGGTTGGTGGGCTACGAGAACCGGGACATCGCCGACCGCGACTTCCGCGACGACAAGGTGGACGCGGGGGAGATTGGCGCTGGCCACACGGTGACCGCGCTGTACGAGGTGCAGCTGGACGCGGACGCGCAGGGCGCGCTGGCCACCGTCCGCGTCCGGGCCAAGGGCCCCTCCGGCACCGAAGCCGCCGAGCAGGCCTTCAGCTTCCCCCGCGCGCAGCTCCGGGCGTCGCTCGAGTCTGCGTCCTCCGACTTCCGCTTCGCCACCGCGGTGGCCGGCACCGCCGACATCCTGCGCAAGAGCCAGGCCTCGGAGGGGTGGAGCTTGGCGGTCGCGCAGAAGCTGGCCGAGGGCGCCACGGACGGCCAGGCGGACCGGGCCGAGTTCGTCCGCCTGGTGGCCAAGGCCGGCGCCCTGCTGGCGGCCTCGAACCGCGTGGCAGCGGGCCGCTAGCTGGGCTACACAGCAAGCCGATGCCCTTCGAAAAGGACTTCGGCTACCTGCTGCCTTTCCTGGACCGGGTCAGCGCCGCCGCGGCGTCCCTTCCAGATGAGGCCGCTCGCGGCGAGCTCGGCGCGCTGGTCGACGGCGAGAAGCAGCGCTGGCAGCGAATCCAGGCGCTGCTCTCCGGCGCCCAGGCTGCGTCCAGGGGCCCCAGCCCCGCCGCCGGCCCGAAGCCGCTGCCCAGCTCCGTCGTGTACGGAGAGCTCACCGTCGGCAGCCTCCGCGGCCGCCGCCTGTAGGGCGCGGTAACCTCCGTACGCGCGGCTTGCGCTCCCCGCCCAGCGCGGTTAGCTCGTGCGGCACGTGGTGCCACCCGCCCCCTCCGCCAAGCCGCCGCCGCCCACCACGCTCTCCGGCAGGGTGAAGAACGCGCTCGCGGTGTTCCGCCAGGTGCCGGGGACGTTCCGGCTCGTCTGGCAGGCGGACAGGCGCGGCACGCTCATCCTCGCCGTCCTCACCGCCACCGCCGCGCTGCTGCCGGCCGGCATCGCCTACGTCGGCAAGCTCATCGTCGACGGCGTGGTGCTCTCCGCGCGCACCGGCTCCGCGGAGGACCGCGCTCGCGTCTACTCGCTGGTGCTGCTGGAGCTGGGGCTGATGCTCTTCTCCGCGCTGCTCGGGCGCGGGCTGTCGTTGCTGCGCGAGTTGATGCGGGCGAACTTGGGCAACCTCATCAATGTCCGCATCCTGGAGAAGGCGCTGGCCCTGGAGCTGCGCCACTTCGAGGACTCGGAGATTTACGACAAGATGCAGAACGCCCGGCGGGAGGCCGCCAGCCGGCCGCTCTCGCTCATCCTCGGCGCCTTCAGCATCGTCCAGAACGTCATCACGCTGGCCGCGTACGCTGCGCTGCTGGTGCGGCTCTCGCCGTGGAGCGTGGGGGTCATCGTCCTCGCGTCCATCCCCGCCTTCGTGGCCGAAGCGCGCCTGGCCGCGGAGTCCTTCAAGCTCAACTCCTGGCGGGCGCCGGAGGGGCGCAAGCTGAACTACCTGGAGTGGATTCTCACCCGGGACAGCCACGTGAAGGAGGTGAAGCTCTTCGATTTGGGCGCCCTCATCCTGGGTCGCTACAAGGCGCTCTTCACCAAGTTCTTCCGCGAGGACCGGCGGCTGGCGATGCGGCGGCTGCTCTGGGGGCTGGTGCTGGGCATCCTCTCGCTGGCGGCCTTCTACGGCTGCTACGCGTTGGTGGCCGGGCGCGCGGCGCGGGCGGAGATTTCGCTGGGCGACATGACGCTCTACCTGGCCGTCTTCCGCCAGGGCCAGGCCGCGTTCCAGGCCATCCTCTCCTCGGTGGGGTCGATGTACGAGGACGCGCTCTTCATGTCGAACCTGTTCCTCTACTTCGACATCCCGACCAACGGCGAAGCCCCGCGCCGCAGCCCGCCGCTCTCTCCCCCGCGCGGGCGTGACAACGCCATCGAGCTGCGCAACGTCTCCTTCCGCTACCCCGGCAAGCAGGAGTGGGCGTTGCAGCACGTGAGCCTGTCGCTCAAGGCCGGCGAGAAGCTGGGCCTGGTGGGCGACAACGGCGCCGGGAAGAGCACGCTGGTGAAGCTGCTCCTGCGCCTCTACGACCCGACGGAGGGGGAGATTCTCTATGGCGGGGTGGACCTGCGCGACATGGACCCCAAGGACCTGCGCAGCCGGATGGGCGCGGTCTACCAGGACTTCGTGCGCTACCAGTTCAGCGCGGCGGAGAACATCGGGCTGGGCGAGGTGAAGCACCTGGAGGACCGGCCCCGCATCGAGCTGGCGGCGCAGCTGGGCGGGGCGCAGCCGGTCATCGACGCGCTGCCGCAGAAGTACGACACGGTGCTGGGCGGCTGGTTCGAGCGCGGCCAGGAGCTCTCCGCCGGGCAGTGGCAGAAGCTGGCGGTCAGCCGGGCCTTCATGCGCGACGCGGAGGTGCTCATCCTGGACGAGCCCACCGCCAGCATTGACGCGGAGGCGGAGCATGAGCTGTTCGAGCGCTTCAAGTCGCTCGCGGCGGACCGCACCGCCCTCATCATCTCCCACCGGTTCTCCACGGTTCGCATCGCGGACCGCATCGCCGTCCTGCGCAACGGCACCATCGAGGAGCTCGGCTCTCACCAGGAGCTCCTCGCCAAGCAGGGCCGCTACGCCCACCTCTTCAACCTGCAGGCGCGCGGCTACCTCTGAAAGACCTCATGGCCCATCTCTACGACCGGGAGACCCGCTACCTCTCCGCCGCCGACGGCACGCGCATCGCCTACCACCTGCACCTGCGCGAGGGGCCGGTGCCGTTGGCCCAGCGGCCGCTGCTCCTGCTCACCAACGGCATTGGCACCACGGAGAACTTCTGGCGCTATCTGGTGGACGCGCTGGCGGTGGACTTCTGCGTGGCGCACTGGGACTACCGCGGCCACGGCGGCAGTGAGCCCTCGCGCAGCGGCGACTACCGCATCCCCACGCAGGCGGATGACCTGCTGCGGGTGATGGACGACCTGCTGCGGCTGCGGCCCGGCGCCGCCCCGCCGGTGCACGTCGCGTTCTCGATGGGCGTGGCCGTGCTGCTGGAGGCCTACCGCCGCCGCCCGGACCGGGTGCCGGCGATGGTGCTGCTCTCCGGCGCACCGGAGAGCCCGGGAGCGCTGAGCTTCCCCCTGCGCCTGCCCGGCGCGCTCACCGCCTACCGCGCGGCGCTGGATGCGATGACGCCCCTGGTACCGCTGTTCGCCCCCGGGGTACGGGCGCTGCTGCGCAGCGGGGTGGCCTATCCCGTCGGCCGCGCGCTCGGCCTGCTGCGTCGCCGCGCCCCGCGCGAGGATGTGGACCAATTCATGGCCGCGTTGGCCCAGATGGACCCGCGCGCGTACTGGGACACGCTGCGGGCGCTGATGGCGGCGGACGCGTCCGACGTGCTGCCCACGGTGACCGTGCCGACCCTGGTCGTCGCCGCCGCGAACGACTGGCTGATGCCACGCCGCCAGGTGGACGCGCTGCGCGAACGGTTACCGCACGCGCAGTTCGTGGAGATTCAGGACGCCGGCCACGCGGGGCTCATCGAAGCCGGCGGAGAGCTGGCGGAGGAAATCCGCCAGTTCCTCGGCCGCGTTACTTCGCTGCCGCGAGCTCTGCCTTGAGGGGCACCGGCTTCCACTCCTTGGAGCCGGGCTCATAGGCGAGCTGGAACCCATCCCCCTTCTTGCTCACCTCATTCAGGTGGGCGGTCAGCTTCCCGCGGCGGTCCTCGCTGGACGGGTGGTTCTTGAACGCCCCGCCGTCGCTCGGAATCTTCGCGAGGAACTGGATGAACTGGTTGGGGTCGTAGCCTGCGTTCACCACCAACTCCAGCGCCGCGCGGTCCGCGTCGAACTCGTCCTCGTGGGCGAAGCCCTGGGTGGTGACGTTCTCCACCACCTGCTTGGCGAAGTTGCCCAGCACCTCGGCGCCCACCTTGCGGAAGTCGACGTAGCCCACGGAGCCGCCGGTGACGGAGGTCAGCGCGTTGCCCAGCGTGGCGCTCTTGGACGCGGAGTCGCCAATCACCTGCGTCACGCACTGGTTGGCCTTGATGTTGTTGTAGACCTCCAGCGCGTCCCGGTGCGTGATGTGCGCAATCTCGTGGGCCAGCACGCCCGCCAGCTGCGCCTCGTTCTCCACTTTGCGCAGCAGGCCGCGGGTGACGAACACGTAGCCGCCGGGCGCGGAGTAGGCGTTGAAGTCATCCACGTCCACCACGCCGAACGTCCAGTCGAGGGTCGGCCGCTCGGACTGCGCCGCGAGGTTCTTCCCCACCCGGTTCAGGTAGCGGGAGAGCTCATCGCCGCTGGCCGTGCCGTTCATCAGGCCCTTGCCGCGGCTGGCCCAATTGAGTGCCACCGCGCCGCCCAGCTCAATCTCTTCGTCCACGGCCACGCGGGCCGTGCGCAGCGGAGCGCACTGCTTGTCCGCCTTCTGCTTGGCCTCGGCCACCTCGCCAGCGGCCCGCACCGCGTCCTGCGGCCGGAGGTTGGCGGTGGAGACAGGGCAGGGGCCCATCAGCGCGCCCAGCCCGAACGTGGAGAGCACCAGGATGCGCAGGTTCACTTGCCACCTCCGACCACCTGAAAGATGCCTGCCTTCTTGGCGTGGTCAGCAATCTCCGCAGGCGTCACCGTGCGGGAGAGCTTCTCCAGCGCCTGGAGCTTGGCCACCGCGTCCTTCATGTTGCTCTTGTCGCCGTACTCCTTCGCCGTCTCACCCAGCGCCTTGGTCGCCGCGCCGGAGCTGGCGAAGGCCTTCGGGTCCAGCTCCTTGCCGCCCTGGCTGGCCACCAATTCGTTGCTGGGTGGCTTGGTGGAGAGGTTGGACTGGAACACCACGCCCTTCTTCCCGCCGAACTCCACCCGGTGGAACTGCTTGTTGGCCGGGTCCGCGCCGGTCCACTTCACCTGCTCGCCCGGCTGCAGCAGCGCCACCACGTCCGCCGTCGGCGACGGGCTCGCCAGGAGCTTCGTGTTCCTCGCCTTCACGTACAGGGTCCCGCCCGCGGTCACCGCCAACGCTGTCGCGCTGGAGAGTCCGACCGCCACCAGCAGCCATGTTTTGCGCATGCTCCCTCCCATCGGGTTCGCCAAAAAAGAGGGGCCAGCTTGCCCCACCTACTTCTCAAGGTCGACGATGCCGTCGAAGGTCGCCGGTGGGTGGTCATGCAGCTTCCGGCAGCGGGCCAGCAGGGCCTTCGAGGGCCCGTCCGCCGGGTAGCGCGCGAGGCTGGCCTCCAGCACGCCAATGGCTTCCTGGAAGTCCTCCTGCCGATAGAGGACCAGGGCCCTGCCGTACTCCTTGCGCACGGCGAGCTGGTCCGCGGTGGCTTCGCCTTTCAAGGCCAAGAGCTCGAACACCCGCGCCGCCTGCTTCTTGCCCGCCACGCGCACCAGGTCCAGCTCGCGGACTTCGAGGTGCTCCCGCGCCAGCTGGTAGGTCCCTTCGCCCAGCATGATGGTGGTCTCGTAGGCCTTGTTCGCGCCCTCCAGCCGCGCGGCCAGGTTCATCCCGTCGCCGATGGCGGTGTAGTCGAGCAGCTGGTCACTGCCGATGTTGCCCACCAGCATCACCGCCGAGTTGAGGCCAATGCGCGTGAACACATCCGGCAGGCCCTGTTGGCGGAACTCCTCGCGCAACAGCGTCAGCTCCCGGTCCACCTCCAGCGCCGCCCGGCACGCCCGCACCGCGTGGTCCGGGTAACGGATGGGCGCGCCGAACAGGCACACCACCGCATCGCCGATGTACTTGTCGATGCAGGCGCCGTGCTTCACCAGCACCGCGGTCACCCGGGTGAGGTAGGTGTTCATCACCTTCACCAGCGTCTTCGGGTCATCCTTGAAGGTCTCCGAAAAGGTGGAGAAGCCGCGGATGTCGGAGAAGAAGGCGGTCACCTCCAAATTCTCGCCAGTCAGCTTGGGCAGCTCGCGCGACTCCACCATCTGGTCCAGCAGGTCCTTCTCCATGTACCGGCTGAAGGCCTGGCGCAGGTATTCGCGGTCCTTGCTGGCGAAGAGGTGGTTGACGGTGACCGCCACCACGCTCGCGAAGGAGCCCGCCATCCCGGGCATCGCTGAGAGGACGTGGACGTGGGTGGTGACCAGCAGGAAGCCGGTGACGGTGAAGAAGCCGAAGAAGAGCAGCAGCGGCCAGCCAATCTCCACCCAGGTGGACTTGACCGCCAGGATGATGGCCGCGGAGAGGAGGGCGACGAAGAACGTCAGCAGCAGGGACACCCAGTAGGGCGCGGAGACGATGAAGCCATTGCCCAGAAAGTTGTCGAGCTCCGCCGCAATCTTCACCACGCCCGGTGTGCTGGCGGAGAACGGGGTGGCCTTCACGTCGTAGGTGCCGGCCGCGTAGCCGGCCACCAGCACCACCTTGTCGCGGAAGTAGCCTTTCGGCAGCCGGCGCTCCTTGCCCTGCTTCGCCAGGAGCCAGTCGTCGAGCACCGCGATGAGCGAGACCTGCGGGAACCGGTCCTCCAGCACGCCGCCGAAGGAGAGCTCGGCCGTCCCGTCCGGGTTGATGTCGTAGCTCCGGTCGCCGATTTTCAGCCGCCCCGGCGACAGCTCCACCTCCTTCGCGCCGAACAGGTCCGCCACCACCGCGGTGGAGAGCGTCACGTAGGTGTTGTCGCCGTCCGTGTACGCGAAGCGGGTGCGGCGGATTTTCCCGTCGTCGTCCGCTTCATGCTTGACGAGCCCGAAGCCGGAGACGACCGGGACCAGCGGCGCGATGGGCCGGTTGGGCAGCTGCAGGGCGCCGTTCTCCTCGGTGAGCGGGGACAGGGTGAGCCCGCCCGACGTGCGCACCGGGAAGGCCAGCGCCGTCGCCACCTCCTCCGCGGAGACCTTGGGGTAGCCGTCGTCCTCTTTGGGCGCGGCCTTCGCGTCGCCGGGGCTTTCTTCGGGGAAGCTCTCCTCTTCCGGGAACGTCTCCGCGCCGGGCGCGCTGCCCTCAGGCGCGGCGGGCGGCGGCGCAGGTTTGGAGGCGAACCGGTTCTGTGGCGTCACCTTGGGCAGCCGCCGCGCCTTCATCGCCTCCTCGGAGGAAGCGCTCACCGAGAAGCCCAGGAAAAAGGGCACGCCGGTCTGCTTGGCCGCGTCCGCGATGGCCAGGTCCCCGCTGGCGTCGGTGTGGCGCTCGTCCATCACCATGTCGAAGGCCACCGCGCGGGCGCCCTCGCTCGACAGGTGCTCCAGCACCCGCGCCCAGAGGTTGCGGGAGTAGGGCCAGGTCCCGAACGTCAGCGCGTAGCTGGGGTTGGCGCGGACGGCCTCAAACGTCCGGTCGTCGATGGCGACGATGACCACGTCCTTCGACTTCGGCGGCGGTGAGGGGAAGAGCGCCTGCCGGAGGCCGCCGTAGGTGAAGAAGGTGAGGCCCTGGTCGTAGGCGCCCACCTCGGAGCTGCCCACGTTGAGCCAGTCCATCCGTTCGCAGACGACGGCGGCGGCCGTGGCGGCCACCGTCACCAGGAGGAGGGTGCGCCAGAGGCGCAGGATGCGGAGGCGGATAATCTCGAAGCGGGAGCGCAAGGCCCCCACGTCATAGCCAAGCTTGGGCGCCTTGGGAGCCTCAGTTCCGGATGAGGGCCCGGACCTGGGCGATGAGCTGCGCGGCTTCGATGGACTTCGGGATGTGCATCTGGAAGCCGGCGGAGAGGGCCCGCACCCGGTCCTCGTCCCGCATGTGCGCGGTGAAGGCCGCGGCCGGCATCCGCCCGGCGGGGGACTCCAGCGCCCGCACCTTGCGGATGAGGCTGTAGCCGTCCTCCTCCGGCATGGCGATGTCGCACAGCAGGACGTCGAAGGCCGTCTTCTCCAGCGCCTTGAGGGCCGCCGCCGCGCACCCGGCGGGCTCCACCTGGGCGCCGTGCTGCTCCAGCACCGACGTCACCGCGGCGCGGGTGAGGTCATCGTCCTCCGCCAGCAGCACCCGCGTCCCCTCCAGCTGACGCTCGCGGGCGCGCGCGCTGCCCTCCGGTGCTTCGGGGTGCTCGGTCTCCAGGCCTGGCAGCCAGACGGTGAACGTCGCGCCCTTGCCGCGGCCGGCGCTCTCCGCGCGCACCTCGCCGCCGTGCAGCTCCACCAGCTGACGAACGATGGCGAGCCCCAGCCCCAGCCCCGCCGCGGAGCGCGTGGTGCCCTCCTCCTCCTGCCGGAAGGGCGTGAAGAGCAGGCTCTTGAACTCGGCCGGGAAGCCGCGCCCGGTGTCCTTCACCACGATGCGCAGCCCGGTGACTTCGGGCTCCAGCCGCACCTCCACCCGCCCGCCGGCGGGGGTGAACTTCACGGCATTGCCCAGGAGATTCGCCACCACCTGCTGCAGCCGGGAGGGGTCCGCCTGCACCAGCGGCGTCTCCCCCATGGCGCACTCCAGCGTGACGCCCTTCTGCTCTGCGACGGCCCGGATGGCCGCCACCGCCGCTTCAATGGGCTCGCGCGGCTCGCACGGCTCCAGGTTCACCCGCAGCTTGCCGGTGAGCGCCCGGGCGGTGTCCAGCAGGTCGAGGATGAGGTTGGACTGCGCCTGCACGCACTTGCGCAGGGCCGCGATGGGCGCGCCCCGCCCCCGGTTTCCTTCGTCCGCGGAGAGCGAGTCCAGCCACATCCGCATCGCGAAGAGCGGAGTGGCCAGCTCATGCGAGATGCGCGCGAGGAACTCGTCCTTCATCCGGTTGGCCTGCTCCGCCGCCGAACGCGCCGCCCGCTCGCTGGCCAGAAGCATCTCGCGGTCCGCGTCTTCATGGCGCGCGGTGCGCAGCTTGCGCAGCTCCCGCTGGGTCTCCAAATCCGACGGGTGGTAGACCGCCTCCACCCGCGCCGCTTCGATGCGGGAGAAGTCCAGGAGCGAGCTCACCAGCTTCAAGAGCCGCAGCGCGTTCCGGTGCGCCACCTCCAGCGTGGCCTGGTCCTGCGGCGTCAGCCGGTGCAGCGGGAGCAGCTCCTCCAGCGGGCCCAGAATGAGTGAGAGCGGGGTGCGGAACTCGTGGCTCACGTCGGCGAAGAAGGCCGTCTTCGCCCGGTCCAGCTCCGCCAGCGCCTCCGCCCGCCGGCGCTCCTCCTCGAAGGCCCGCGCGTCGCCCAGCGCGCTGCCCAGCTGCGCCGCCATCTGTTCGAAGAACGTGCGGTACGCGCGGTCCAGCGGCCTGCGCGGGCTCAAGCCCGCCACCAGCAACCCGGACAGCGTGTCCTGTGCCGCCGCGGGGATGGGCAGCACCAGCGCCCGCGTCGCGCTCTCCGGCCACGCACCGCCCGGGAGCGCTGGGCTCCAGGAAGCCAGCCCGCCGCGCTCGGCGCTCTTGTGCGTCTTGAGAACTTCGGCCAGCGGCCAGGGTGAAGGGAACGCCTCCTCCGAAGCCGTCACCGTCGCCGGCAGGCCCGCCGCGTCCTCTGGCAGCCCGACGGTGAAGGCGCGCTGCGCTTCGCCCGTGGCCTCATCCAGCAAGTAGACCGCCGCGAAGGGCACATCCAGCGACGCCCCCCGCAGCACCGCCGCCACCGCTTGCACCGCATCCGCCATGGAGCGCGCCTCGGCGGCCTCCACGCTCAGCTTCCGCAAGGTCTCCGTTCGCCGCAGGGCCACGCGCCGGACGGTGGTGTCCACGCAGGTGAGCTGCAGGCCCTCCACCGCGCCGTCCTCCCCCAGCACCGGGGCGAGCGAGAAGCTGAGGAACACCTCCTCGCGAGGCACCTCCCGGTCGAGGAACACCGGCACGTCGTCGAAGCCGCAGGGCACCCCGGTGGTGCGCACGGCCTCCACCAGAGGTCCCATCGTGTTCCAGCTCGACGCCCAGAGGCCCTGGCCGGGGCGGCCGAGGGCGGCCGGGTGCTGCCCCCGGTCCAGCAGCGCGGCGTAGGCGTCGTTGTAGAGCAGCGTCAGCTCCGGACCCCACCACAGCTGCACCGGGAAGCGGGAGCAGAGACAGCTGGCCAGACTGACCCGCAGGGAGGGGGACCACCGCGCCGGCGGGCCCAGGCGGGTCTGCTCCCAATCGATGCCGCGCAGGCACCGCGCGAGCTCGCTCTCGCCTGGAAACAGGCGTAACTGCTGCTCGCGAGGGGCTGCTGTCAGGGAATTCGCGTTCACCAGGGTCCCCGGGTTGGTCGTGGACCGCGGACATTGCCCCGACCTCTTCCCGGACTGTTAGGGGAACCCGCACAGTGTTGAATGCCAGGCAGCGGGCTGCCCCCCGGGGCCCATTGGATTGCGACCGCGGGGCAGGTTCGGCGCCGGCTTCAGATGTTGAGGCCGAAGCCCAGGTGCGCGCCGGCGCGGACGTGCGTGTCGAAGGAGAACACGCGCCCGCCCACCTGGAAGGCGGCGATGCCTGCAGGGAAGGTGAACCCCGCCTCGAGCCGGAAGTCGGGCCCACGCGAACCGATGAAGACGGCGGGGTGCAGGTCGATGGTGACGGGCCGGACGCCCAGCCGGGTCAGCACGTAGTGGTGCGGCAGGCCGAGCTCGAAGCCGTCCCGCTGTGCGCCGCCGAAGACCGCGCGCCGGTACCCCACCGCCACCGCCCCTTCGATGTGCTCCCTCGGCGGCGGCCGCAGGCGCAGGTGCACGTCGAGGTTCCCCACTTCATCCCGTCCGAAGGTGGACTCGTAAGAGGCGTCCACACCCAGCAGCCCCATCGAGAACGCGGTGCGCACGCCGCCGATGGGCGCGAAGCGGGAGGGGTCTGACGGCATGCTGACGGCGCCGCCGACGAAGGCCACGTCCACCTGAGGACAGCGGTAGCGCGCCATCACGTCCGGGCTGGCGGGCGAGTCCAGCGCGTACACCACGATGGGCGCCGCCGCGACGACGACCACCGCGAGCGCCAGGAGGGCTTCGCCGCTTATCCGCCCGATGCTGCTCCCGTTCCCGGTGAGCGGCGCCTCCGCGTTGCTCGCCGCGCCCGGGGAGCCCTGGGGAATGGGAGGTGCCGGCGCCCCCACGTTCAGGTCCATCCCCGGGCCGTAGTACTGCACCGCGTAGTGCTGCCCCGTGGAGACCTCCCAGCAGGAGGGTTTGGGGAGGGTCCGGACGGTGGGCGCGTCCGAGGGCGGCGGCGGCGGCGCTGACGGCTCCACTGCGGGCTCGGCGGCGGTCAGCAGGAGCGGCAGGACGAGTGCGGCAAGGCCCATGCGCCGCGCGGGATGCAGCCCGTGTTCCAGGGCGTTTCTACCGGGGGTTGACCCCTGGGACGCCCGGAGAATCACGACACCGCGGTCGCGTTTTCGCGTGCGCGCGGCGCCTACCTCGGTCAGCGCAGGGCGGTGGTCACCACTTCGGTCTGGAAGGCGCAGTCGTCCGGGCGGGCTTTGCGAAGTTGCGCCACCAGGGTCACCAGGGTGGCCTCGGCGGCGGTTACGAGCTCATCCTCGCGCGCCAGCACCTTCTGGCGGGTGGCCTCCTCGAAGCCGCGGGAGAGCTCCTGGAAGCGGGACGAGTTGGAGGCGACCGCGCCCGGGGCGTCCGCTTCGAAGCGGCGGGTGAGGGCGCCGAAGCGCTCGGTCAGCTTGTTCCAGCGCGCGAGCAGGACGTCGTGCCTGCGCGTCACTTCGGCGGTCCGCAGCGCCTCGAGCGCGGTGAGCAGCGCGGGCAGCTCGCCGGCTTCTGCTTTCGGGAGGGCGGCCAATTCGCGCGCCGCCACGTCCGGCTGCAGGGAGGCGGCGTGCACCGCCGCGGCCAGGCGCAGGAACGGGGCGTTCTTCCGGTGCGTGGGCGGCACCCCGCGCAGCGCGTGCGCCGCGCGGGTCCAATCGTCTGAGCGCAGCGCCTCCGCGGCCACCGCCAGCAGGGCCGTCGGTTTGACCGGCTGTTTGACGAACGTGAGGTCCACGTCGTTGAGCGGCGACGCGCAGCTGATGCACACCGCGCCCGCCCGCACCAGCGTCACGCCCAGCTCCGGGAAGGCCTGCGCGTGGAAGAGCGCCGGGGTGAACGCGTCGATGCGAATCTGGGTGGTGAGGGGCTGCGTGGGCGTGAGCGCGCCGAGGGGGACCTTGGTGCTCAACGCCTGCGCGCCCGTCGTCTCCACCTTGAGCGTGTGCTCGCCTGGAGCGATGTGCCGCGGGGAGTCCGCCGGGGCATACACGCCCTCTCCGTCCAGCGTGAGCTTCACGTCCCCTTCGCCCACGAAGAGCACCGGCGGCGCGTCCGCCGAGGCGTTCGGGCGAAGGCCTATCTCCGCCGGCACGTCGCACGCCCCGCCGTCCGCGCCGCGCACCACGCGCGTCTGCTGCGCTCCGGCCCGCGCCCGGCGCTTCAAGGTCACAGTCACCAGGACGGCCACCGTCGCCGCCGCTGCGAAGGCGGTCAACAGCCAGACCTGCTGGGAGCGCGTGGGCATTGCCACCGCGTTCTATCCCGGGCGGCGCTCTGTTTCCTGTGCTTGTTCGCGTGGGGAGCTGTCCGCGTGCGGCGCGGAGGCTGCTTGGACAGGGGGACGCGGGATTCTGGGCTTCAGGCGTCCGTGCGAGGTGCGGAGCTGGGGCGCTGGCACACCGCCCCAGCTCCGCACCTCGCACGGACGCCTGCAGCCCAGGCACCGCGTCCCCCCGTGTCCAAGCTGCCTCCGTGCTGGTGCTGCGCTCAGCCCAGGCACCCGCGTCCCCCTGTCCAAGCTGCCTCTGCACTGCGCTCCGGCTTCGCGCCGCGGCAGAACAGAGGATCCGCGCGCTCGTGCATGTCCCGCGCTCGGCGCGCTCGAGCGCGCTGTGCCTCCGTGAGCAGGCGCCGTCGTCCCGACGAGGAGAGGGTGCTTGACCTCCGCGGGCCACCGTCACCGCCAACGCGTCAGCGAACCGCTCCGCCCTCCGCGCGCGCAAGCGCAGCCCGCGCCGGCGCGGCGAACCGGTCATCCGCCGAGCCCAACCGCCCGACCAGGGCCTTGAGCCGCGCGTGGGCCTCAGTGGCGCGGCCCAGGCTAAGCAGACATTCGCCCGCGCCGAGAGAAGCCTCCATCTGGACCATCCCGCCAGGAGCCGCCCCGGTGCCCGCGGCGTCGACATACCGGGGCAGCGCCGCGGCGCAGCCGGCAGTCAGCCGCGCGACCTGCGCCTGCGCGAGCGCGAGGGACGAGGCCGCGCCGGCCTGCTCGGCGGCGGGTGCGCGGGTGTTCACCGCGAGGGCCTCCTCCAAATGCCGGCGCGCCGCCGCGCCCGCGCCCTCCGCGGCGGAGAGCGCCGCCAGCCGCGCGCGGGCCACAATCTCCGACTCGGTGGGCACGCCCGAGAGCGCAGAGAGCTTTACGCTCCTCTCGAAGTGCTCCGCCGCGGCGCGCCGCTCTCCCAGATGAAGGCTGGCAATCCCGACGAGCACCTCTACCATCCCCACCTGTGGCGACTCGCGTGCCTCCGGAGGGAGCGACTCCAGGGCCATCGTCAGCTTCTCCCGCGCCGCTCGAATCCGTCCCAGCTCCAGCAGCACGTGCGCCGAGTTGGACAGCGGAATCCACAGGTCCGGCGACTGAGGACCACTGGCCGCACGCTGAATCTCGTAGCTGCGCTGCAGGTAACCCAGCGCCTGCTCCATGTCGCCGCGCGAGGCCAGCGTGGCGCCCAGATTCTGCGCGAGGCTGGCGACGTCCGGATGGTCCGGGCCGAGCCTGCGCTCCTGCGTGGCCATCGCCCGGCGCAAGAGCCGCTCCGCCTCGTCGAAGTGGCCCTGACGGTTGAGCACGTTGCCCAACCCATCCAGCGACTGGACGACGAGCGAGTGGTCCGCGCCGAAGTCCTTCTCCCGGATGGCCAGCGCCTCCTCGTGGGCGGCGCGCGCCTCGTCCAGATGACCGGCGACCATGTTGATGACGCCCAAGTTGTTGAGCCACAGCGCCCGCACCGCGCGCGGCTGCCCGGCGCGCTGGAGGAGCAGCTCGATGAAGCGTTGCATGCCCAGCGCCTCGCCCAGTTTCCCGGCCTGGTCGCCCGTCACGTAGAAGCGGTTGGAGAGCACGTCGGCCAGCAGCGCGTCGTCGTGGGCGCTGGCCGCGGTGGAGGCGGCGGCGTCCAGCGCGGTGAGAGAACGCTCCAGCTCGCCCACGCGGTAGGCGGTGCGGCCCACCAGCTGCTGCGCGCGGGCGGTGAGCGGCGCATACGCCAGCGGCTGGGCCGCGGTCACGACCTCGGCCGCCAGCGCCACCGCGGCGCCGTAGCGGCCGAGGTCATACTCCGCCTGCGCCTGGGTGAGCCGCCGCTCCTCGGCGAAGATGCGGGCGCGGGTGGCGGGGTCCGTGGGCAGCGGCGCCGCGACCGCGAGCAGGTCATCCGAACAATCCGCGACGGCGGGGAGCCGCTCCGCCGCGGTGGCCGCGCGGGCCACGGTCTTCGCGTCCGGGGCGCGCAGCTCTCCCACCAACGTGCGCGCCGCGTCCAGGCAACGGTCCAGGCAACGCATCCGCGCCTCGAAGCGGGGCGCGGAGAGCTCCCCGCGCTGGGACGCCTGGCAGGTGGCCACCCGGCTGCTCGTCCATTTCTCGCGGTACCCGCCGAGGGTGAGGGCCACGCGGTCTGCGGTGGCCTTCGCGAAGGACAGCCCGGTCCGGTCGAAGGCCGCGCGCACGCCGCCCTCCACCTCCTGGCTCCAGGCGGCGAGGAAGGGCGCGTCCAGCCCCTGACAGCTTCGGTTCGCCGCGCGCGTGGCAAGGACTCCGCCCGCCACGACCGTCGCGCAGAGGGCCGCGCCGAGGGCGAAGCGCACCCGGCGGGAGAGGCGCGGGCGGGTGAGGGCGGCGATGAGGTCGTCCATCCCGGCGAAGCGGTCCTCGCGGTTGCGGGAGAGGGCGCGGCGCACGACGGCGCGGATGCGCCCGGGGACTTTGCTGGCGGCGGGCTCCGGCAGCGGGACGCCTTCGAGGCAGTGGGCGGCGCGCTCTTGATACCCCTCGCCTTGAAACGGGACCTGGCCGTAGAGCGCTTCGTAGAGCGCGCAGCCGAAGGAGAACTGGTCGCTCCGGGCGTCGGCCACCTCGCCCAGGTGCTGCTCCGGGGCCATGTACGCCGGCGTGCCGAGCACCGTCCCGGCGCGCGTCATCGCCAGGCTCGCCGGCGCCGCCTCCCCGCCCGAGGCCGGCAGGTCCTCCACCGCCACCGCGCGGACCAGCCCGAAGTCGCTCACGCGGACCACGCCGTCCGCGCCCATCAGGGCGTTGGAGGGTTTGAAGTCGCGGTGCACGAGGCCGGCGCGGTGCGCGGCGGCCAGCCCGCGGGCGGCCTGGACGTAGGCGTCCACAATCTGCCGCCACGTGCGCGGGCGCGCCGCCTGCCAGGTGAGCAGCGTGCCGCCCTCCACCAGGGCCATCGCCAGGAACCACTGGCCCTCCACTTCGCCCACCTCGTAGACGGTGACGACGTTGGGATGGGTGATGGCGGCCAGCGCCTGGGCCTCGCGCACCAGCCGGGCGCGCGCCTCCACGTCCGCGTCGTGCGCGCGCAAAAGCTTCAGCGCCACGCGGCGGTTGAGCATCAGGTCCTGCGCGGCCAGCACCGTCCCCATCGCCCCCTGTCCCAGCTGGCCGACGATGGTGTAGCGGCCGAGCGTGCCGCCCAGCGTGCGCGCCGACGCGGACGCCCCGCGCGGGAGCGTCTGCGCGGCGGCGGGCGTCGCCTTGAAGTCGGTCATGGATTCACCTGGAGGGAGGGGCGGCTCTAGCAAGAAACCTCGCGCCAGGTCATCCAGCACCCTCACGCGGGTCTCAACCCCGCCTCACCCGGCCCAAGCCGGCAGAAGCACTCGCGGGTTGCCCGCGCACGTGGGGTGCAAAGGACAGCGTCCCATGGATTCCAGCGTACCCAACCCCACCCGGCTCGAGGTCCGCAGCCTCAGCTGTGCGCGGACTGTCCTCATCATCGACGACTCCCCCACCATGCGCGCCCAGCTGCGCTCCATCCTGCTTGGCGAGTTCGACTGCGTCAGCGCGGCGGACGGCCAGAGCGCGCTGGCCGTGGCGCTGGCCCGGCCACCGGACCTCATCTTGTCGGACCTGGTGATGCCCGGCATGGACGGCTACGAGTTGTGCCGTCGGGTGCGCGCGGAGCCTTCGCTGCGAGACATCCCGCTGGTCCTGATGACCTCCAGCACGGACCCCGATGGCCGCGCCACCGGCCTGGAGGAGGGCGCGGACGACTACCTGGCCAAGCCGGTGCGCGAGCGCGAGCTGTTGGCGCGCGTCCGGTCGCTCTTGCGGCTGCGCGAGGCGCGGCTGGAGATTCTGCGGCAGAACGATATCGTCTCGCAAGCGCACCAGGAGCTCCTGGCCGCGCAGAAGCAGCTCTTGGACGCGGAGAAGCTGGCGATGGTGGGCATCCTCGCCTCGGGCGTGGCGCATGAGCTCAACAACCCGCTGGCCTTCGTGCTCTCCGGCAGCGAACAGATTATCCGCGCGATGGATGAGCTGGCTTCGGCCAGCGAGAGCGCGCGCCCGCGCGATGAGCTTCTGGCCGACGTGAAGGCCATCAAGAGCGAGGTGCGCGAAGGCACGGACCGCATCCGTTCGCTGGTGCGCGACCTGACGTTGCTGGCGACGGACCGGCACAGCGCGGCGGAGTGGGTGGAGGCGAGCGCGGAGATAGACCGCGCGATGGTCATCTGCCGCGGGCACCTGGAAGGGGTGGAGGTCACCCAGCAGCTCTCACACCCGCGGCGCGTCCACATCACGCCCGGCTACCTCACGCAGATGGTCGTCACGCTGCTCACCAACGCGGTGGACGCGGTGGCCACGCGGGAACGGCCGGTCATCTCCCTGATGACGGAGAAGACAAACGACGGCTTCGAGCTCTCCATCAGCGACAACGGCACCGGCATCGCGCCGTCGCTGCTGCCCTACATCTTCGACCCGTTCTTCACGACGAAGAAGGCAGGGCAGGGCGTGGGCCTGGGGCTCGCGGTCTGCTTCAGCCTGGTGAAGAAGCTGGGCGGCGACATGCGGGTGGTGAGCGAGGAGGGCAAGGGGTCCCGCTTCACGGTGTGGATTCCCACGCGGACGCACGATGTTGCGCAGCGCTTCCAGGCCGCGCGGCTGGAAGCGTCCCGGGTAAGGTCGAACGACGCGTAGTCCTCCTCCGCGGTGGTAGGGTTCCTCTCGTGGTCGAGGTGCTCTACTTCTCCGACAAGCAGGTGACGGCGCGGGCGCGAGAGCGCGCGCAGGCCTCTGAACGGTTGCTGGTCATCAGCGGCACCCGGCACAACCCGGCCATGAAGCCGGTGGCGCAGCGGGAACCCTTCGCCACGGTGGAGCGCCACCTCGGCGCTTCTGTCGACCAGCTCATCTGTGCCGACGAAGGCACACCCGAGGGGATGTGGCGGGACCCGCTGGGCGCGCTGGGAGACGCGCTCTACCCGACGGACCCCGCCGCGGCCTACCAGGCCGCCACCGGCTACCTCATCGTCCGCGGTGGCGCGGTGCTGGCGGTGGTGAAGAAGGGCGCCTCGGTGGAAGAGGACGCCCAGGTCCTCTGGCGCACGCTGGCGCAGCTGGACCCCCGCCTGCCCGCGCCACGAAGAGAAGGCCGTGCAGAGAAGGCGACCCCGGCCCCGCCCGTACCCGCGGCCCGGCTCAAGGACCCTTACGCGCTGCTCGGCCTGGTGCCGGGCACGCCGAGGGACGAGGCCCGGCGCGCCTTCCGCGCGCTCGTCGCGCAATACCATCCGGACAAGGTGGCCCACCTCGCGCCGGAGTTCCGCCAGCTGGCCGAAGAGCGGACCCGCGAGCTCACCGCGGCGTGGGAGGCCATCGACCGCGGTGGGTGACATTCCAAAAAGGAGCTCTGTCGTTGAGTGACGTGAACCTGGACATCGCCCGCCGCTGGCTGGACGCCTTCAACGCGCACGACGTGGAGCGGCTGCTCTCGCTCTACGCGGAGGACGCCACGCACGTGTCACCGAAAATCCGCACGCTCCATCCGGAGACTGGCGACAAGCTGGTGGGGAAGCCCGCCCTGCGTCGCTGGTGGGCGGACGCCATGGCCCGGCTGCCGGGCCTGCGCTACGAAGGCTTCGCGCTCACCGCCGATGGCACGCGCGTCTTCATGGAGTACTGGCGGCACGCGCCGGGCGAGCCGCCCATGCCGGTGGCCGAGGTGCTGGAAGTCAACGGCGGGCGGATTGTCGCGTCGCGCGTCTACCACGGGTAGCAGCTACGGCTTCGGCTGACCTGCGCCCCCGCCGACAAGCGTGCCCTCGCGCTCGCCGGCCTTCCCCGGCTGCACGTCGAGCGAGAACGCGAAGCCGCCCGGCACCTCGTCCCGCCGGTAGTCGCGGACGCGAATCTGGTACTCGCCCGGCTCCAGGTGCCGCGTGAGGCGGGCGCTCTCTCCCGGCCCGCCGCCTTCGCGCTCCAGCAGCACATTGCCCTGGGCGTCTGAGAGGGCGACGACGGGGTCCAACGGCAGCTCGGAACCGCTGGGCGGGGTGACCTGCACTTGGTAATCCCCGGGACGCTCCACCCGCCAGGTGAACAGCGCGCCGGCTGCGGTCTGCACCTGGTGCTCGCAGCCCGCCACCGTCCCGCGGATGGCCTTCGGGCAGCGCGGCGTGGCGACGGACCGGGGCGGCATCACCAGCAGCGCCACCGACGCCAGCATGGCCAGGCCGCCGCCCACCAGGCTGGGCCGCGTGGTGGCCAGCACCTCTCCCCGCAGCTGCCCGCGCCCCTTGCGTGACAGGCGCAGCACGTCGGCAGGCGTGGCCGCCAGCCCGCCGCGGATGAGCTTGCCCACCGCGAAGAGGTTGCCCTCCGCCGGCAGCAGCCGCTCCTCCACGCGGTAGGGCCGTGGGGAGGGCGGGAGCTCCAGCTCCAGGCTCCCCAACCGGATGCGGGCCCCGCCTTCGCAGCGCTCATCGCGGCTGGTGACGAGGTCCGCGGTGACTTCGCCGCTGCTCGCGTCCACCCGGAGCTTCCCCGTCCCGTCGTCCAGCCAGAACCCGGTGCCCTGCCGCAGGACGCGCACCACCACGTTGCGCCCCATCCGCCGGGTCAACACCCGGACTTCGTAGAACAGACAGGCCCGCCCGCTCAGCGGCGCCCGGAGCGGCTTGGCGCCGCCGATGGCGCCCTCGGTGGAGATGCGGCCCTTCGCGTCCGCCAGTGCGGGGTTGAGGGAGATTTCGCCCGTGCGCTTGAAGGGCACGCCATGCCGCCGCCAGAAGGCGAGCTCACGTGCCCCGCCGTAGGCCAGCACGCAGACCGCAAGCAGGAGGAACATGCCGCCCAACATCCACTTCTCCTCATCCCGTCCGGCGCTGACTTAGGGGAGCCCCGGGAATGGGTGCGACGGGCTCTCTACAACGGGACAAGGCTCGGCGCACCTCGTCGCACCATTTGAGAGCGGCTCCGGCTCACTCCTTGGAATCCTTGAGAAACCGGGTCAGGCTGACATCCAGCTGGCTGCGGACCAGGCCCATCAGGCTCTCCAGCTCGCCCCGTCCCAGGCCCAGGCGCTTGGCCAATATCTTCTTGGTCTGGCGCAGCAGCGTCTCCCGCGCCCGGGCCATCCAGCGGTACACGGTGGACTTGTTGGCCTTGTACATGGCGCCCACCTGCTCCACCGAGAGCCCATCAATCAGGTGCAGGCGCAGCACGGTCCGGTCCTGCGCGGAGAGGATGGCCAGCGCCTCCTCGAAGGAGGCCTTGAAGTCCTGGCTGTACTTCCGCTTGAGGAAGTCCATCTCCGGGTCTCCGCCCGGCAGCTCCAAGCCCACGCCCCCACCCTCCAGCGGCACCTCGCGCTTGGCTGCGTGGTACATGTTGATGGCGCTGCGCACCGCGGCGGCGCGGACCCAGCTGCCCAACGGCCCCCGCCCCGAGTAGTCGGCGATGCGCGGCGCGCTGCGGCCGTCGGAGACCAGCAGCCGGTGCCGGAGGAACTGCAGCGCCTCCTCGAGGAAGGAGGGCGACTTGTCCACCGTGGCCAGCGCGGCGGTCACCTTGGGCAGGAACGTCTCGTCGAAGGCGGAGATGGCCTCGGAGCGGCCGAGCGCGCAGGCGCAGGCGAGGAACAGGTCCGCCCCTTCCAGCTCCAGCAGCGCGCCGGGCAGCTCGGCGCCGGCGGGGAGCTTCCGGGCGATGTGCTCGGCGTAGCGCGGGCCGGAGAGCTTCACCTTGGGCCACGCACGCGTGGCCTCCTCGTACATCCGCGTCAGCTCGGCCTGGATGGGCCAGCGCAGGGGGGGAGGGGGCGGCTCCGGGCGGGCCTGAGCGAACGCGTCAAAGAGCGCGGAGGGACGACTCACCGGGCCATCTTGCAGGATTCCCGAGCGAATTCGAACCTTCCGGCGGGGGAATTCAGGGCTCCGCGCCGAGCTCCGCCAGCTGCCGCGCCGCCGCCACCGCGGGGGCCAGCGCCGCTTCCGTGCCCTGCATCAGCTCCGCGCCCAGCGCCGCAAGCGACGTGTCGAACCGCTCCACCGCTGCCCGCCGGACGCGCGCGGCCGCTCCCGCAAGGCTGGCCGAAGCCACCAGCGCCCCCGCAATCGACAGCACCAGCGCCAGCGCGCCCGCATTGAGGAAGTAGTCCAGCCCCAGGTACGGCGGTCCCCAGAGGTACGAGCGCACGACGTTGTAGGCGACGTGGCAGAGCAGGGCGAAGAGCGGGAGGTTGATGAGCGGCAGGAGCAGCAGCCGCGCCCACCGCCACCAGCCGTGCACCACCCGGCTGACCGCGTCGCGCTCGGTGTAGCTCCACGCCGCCGCGCGCAGCTCCTGGAGGCGGGCGAGCAGGGCAGGCCCCGTGGGCAGCCCAAGCGCTTCGGGTGAGAGCCCGCGCTGGTAGGCCGCGGCGCGGGCGGCGGCGACGGCGTTGGAGGTGGCCTCGGCCAGCGCGGGGTCCTCTTCGGAGACCACCCGCCGGTCCGCGGACGCCGCCAGAGTCTGGTCTTTGAGCGCGTCGATGGCGGTGCTCACCGCGGCCACCGCCAGGCCGACGGGGAGGTTGTGCCGGGCCACCAGCGCGGCGCCGCCCAGGCCTCCGGCGCCGAGGGCGGAGAGCCGCATCCACCACGCGGCAGGGCCCCACCAGCGGCCCGCGGCGGCGCGGCGGACCTCCGTGCGCAGGTGCCCGCGGGAGCGGTCCAGCCGGTCCTCAAAGTCCGCCCGGACGCGCGCGGCCGCCGCCTTCCAGCTGGTGGCGAGCGCCTGGCCCACCTCAGTCCGCGCGGTGACGGTGGCGCTCGCCGCCGGGCCGAGCACCGCGGAGAGCTCGCGCAGCACGCCCATCGCGTTGCTGCGCCGGACGCGCTCAATGTCCGCCTGCCGCCCCAGCGTCCGCAGCGCGGCGAGCAGGAGCGGCCATTCGCCGGAAGGGTCCTCCCCGCGCTTGGCCGCCAGCGCGCTCACCGCGTAGACGCGCAGCTCCTCGGGCGGGACGGAGAAGCGCTCCGCGCCCACCTTGCGAATCTGCGCCTTGAGCAGCTCCCGCGCGTCCGTGCCCAGCTCATCCGCGAAGTTGAGGACGAAGAGCAGCCGCCGCCGCTGGGCGAACGGCCGCAGGAAGCTCACCTGGGCCGCCTCCACCACCGCGCCCTTGTGCATCACCGCCAGCGCCACGTCCGCCCGCTCCAGCGCGGTGGCGGCCAGCGCCCGGTGGCGCAGCTCCACGCTGTTGAGGTCCGGCGTGTCGACGAAAACCTGCCCGCTCCAGGGGTCCCGCGTGGAGGGGCGGTAGCGGGAGATGTCCGCGCCCTGCGCCGCCAGCGCCGCCACGTCCGCGTCCAGCGGCGCGTACACCACCGAGGTGCGGCTGGTGGGCCGGTCCACGCCCTCGGTGGCCAGGTCCTCTCCGGCCAGCGCGTTGAGCAGGGTGGACTTCCCCGCCCCCGTCGCGCCGACCAGCGCGATGACCAGCGGGCTCTGCGCGCTCGTCTGCCCGCGCGCGTAGTCCTCGGCCAGCCGGTCCAGCAGCGCGGCGCGCGGGGCCAGCGCCGGCAGCGCGCGTGCGCGGTCCAGCAGCGCGTTCAACTCGCCGGGTGGCGGAAGCTCGGAGCTCACGGGGGCTCCAGCATCAGCGGTTGTCAGCGCCCCGTCCAGAAGCCTGCCGGGTTGCCCGTTCGCGTTGAGCCTCCCCCGTTCCGCCTCGAGCGTCTCACGATCCTGCACATCCCTTCGTTGTTGGAAGGGTGAACCGCCCCGTTCGCGTCGAGCGTTGCGCCGTCAGGCGCATAGTCGAGACGTCGGCAGTGCTTCCGAAACTTGGCTCATGGGCCGCTACGCTCTGTTCGAAACAAACCGGCAAAGTGCCGTGCGCGGGTTTGCGCCACCTCTCGACTATGCGCCTGACGGCGCAACGCTCGAGGCGAGCGGGGGAGGCGCCCGGCTGAGAAGAGCTGTTCCTCCGACGAAATGGCCGGCCTCCCCCCCCTCGAGGCAAGCGGGGGACGCGCCTGAAGGCGCAACACCCCTATGGCGCCAGCGCTTCCGCGCACTCGCGCAGCATCGCGGCGGCCTGCTGGGCTCGGCCCACCTGCGCGTCGAGCGTGGGCAGCAGCGGAGTGAACAGCTCCTGCTCGAGCGCCCGGGCCAGCGTCGTCCCGTGCTGCTGCACCCAGCGGCGGGTGACGTTGTCCCGCAGGTCGCTGCCCAGCAGGTCCACCAGCTTCTGCAGGACGGGCGTGGCGACGGCGGCGCTAATCCAGACCGCGGCGTCCTGCCCGAGCCCGCCGGTGACATACGAGAACGCGCCCGCCGCGGTGACGGGCAGCGCGTAGACCAGCGTGGTGGCCGCCTGCAGCAGCTGCTCCCGCTCATCGCCGCGCAGCTCCGCCGCCACCAGCTCCCGGCAGAACAGGTAGAGCGCGTCCCGGTCCTGCGGCGTGGCCGGGAGCGAGGCGAGCACCGGCGTGGCGCCGTCCAGCAGCCGCGTCAGGCGCTCCGGGCCGAGCGTCTCCACCAGCAGCGGACGCAGGGCCTCTTCGCCCCGCCACGCTGCCACCTCCGGTGCCAGTGATTCAATCGACGTCCGCAGCCCTTCGCGCAGCGCCCGCTCCACCAGCTCCGCGGCTTCCGCGGGCGGCTTGGGCACGCCGGTGAAGGCGTCCCGCACCTTGCGCCCCATGAAGCCCAGCACGCCCACCACCCGGCGCACCTGCCGGCGGACCACCCGGTTGAAGGTGGAGCGCGCGTCCAGCTCATCCTGGAACGCTTCGATAAGTACGTCCGCCGGGACCGACTTGCGCGAGGCCAGCTCCCCGGCGTGGCGCAGCTCATGCCGCAGGCGGGAGCGCAGCCGGTTGGGCTCCTGCGCCCCGGCCTCCAGCGCCATCGCCACCCGCAGGAGCTCCTCGCGCGCGTCCTTCAGTGAAGCGGCCATCGCCTGCGCCTTCACCTCGGCGC
This sequence comes from Myxococcaceae bacterium, assembly GCA_044230055.1. Classification (GTDB taxonomy): domain Bacteria; phylum Myxococcota; class Myxococcia; order Myxococcales; family Myxococcaceae; genus JBGART01. The sequence continues at coordinate 64,722 of JBGART010000021.1, forward strand.
GAGAGCGCGGCTCGGCCAGCAGCTCGCGCAGCGGCGCCTCCGCGCCCACCGGCCGGGTGGACAGCAGGGCCTCCCCGCGCTCCACCGCCGGCTGGTGCGACGCGACGTACGTCGCCACCGGGGCGACGCCGATGTCCGAGGCCAGCTTCGCCAGGTGCTCCAGCGCGACCTCGTCGCGGCTGGCCTCGTTGTAGACGAGCGCGTAGGGCCGCCCGTAGCCGACGGCTTCTTTGAGGAACTGGACCAGCGCCGCATTCTGGTAGGTCTGCCGGGAGACGACGAAGAGCAGCACGTCGACGGTGACCAGCAGGGCTTCGGTGTTCTGCCGGTTGCCCGCGTAGATGCTGTCGAAGTCCGGCGTGTCCATCAGCAGCGCGCCCTCCGGCATCGACGGGAGGAGCGCCAGGTAGAGCCGCCCGGGCGGCCCGGGCTGGTCCACCGGCGCGGGCTGCCCGGGGGCCAGCACCACGACGTCGTAGCGCCGCTCCACCAGCTCGCGCAGCGCGCCCTCCCAGAGCGTGGGGTGCGCTGCGGCCAGGCACTGCTTGGTCAGCCCGCCCTCGGGCCGCGCGGGCGACAGCGGCGCCCCCACCAGTGCGTTGAAGAGCGACGACTTGCCCACGTTGTTCGGCCCGGCGATGCCGACGAGGAGGGTGGGGTGCTCGGCGGAGAGCCGGGGCAGCAAGTCGCGCGCAATCCGTTCGCGCAGGCGGCGGCACAGGCGCGCCGCGTCTTCGTCCTGGAGCGTTTCCGGGGCAGGCAGCGCCGCCAGCGCCGCCGAGAGGCGGGCCCGCAGCTGCGCGACGTCGAGGACTTCGGCGAAGGCCGGAGCCGTCATCCCCTCGTCATAGAGGATTGCTTGCCGGAGCGCTCAACGATTGCAGGTAGGCGTTCTCCACGCCGCGGAAGCGCAGGCCGACCCGGCCTTCCCGCGCCCAGACCACCCGGGCGGAGAACCCGTAGCGGCCCTCTCCCACCGAGATGTTGCCCCGCACCTCGCTGCCCGCCCGGAGGTGAACGGGGAGCTCCGCCGCGAAGCCGCCCAGCGACACGTCCAGCGTGTAGCCCGTCCGCCCCTCCACTTCGACCCGGTACCGCCTGCGCCGCCGCTCCACGTCTCTGTCTTTCATCGCCGCCCGCCCGTCCTCAAGCCGCCAACCTGGGGACGCCCGCCCGGGCGCCAAGTCCCCAAGGTCTTGCGCAGGTCCACCGGTGAACGGTTGCGGGCCCGCGGAGGTTGGGGCACGGTGGGGCTGTTCGAGGCGTGGTCTCCCGGCCCAGCGCCTCGTCACGTGGGGAACGATGACCAGGCAGATGCGTGGGGCGTGGCTGAGCGCGGCGCTGCTGTGCGCCCAAATCGCGTGGGCGGCGGGGGCGAACACGGAGGCAGCGGACGCGGCCATCGCCGCCAAGGACTGGGCCCGCGCGGAGCAGCTGGCCCGCGAGCTCACCCGCACCGCGCCCGAGGACGCCGGCAGCTGGCTGCGGCTGGCCTCCGCGCAGCACGGGCAGGCGCGCTACGAGGAGGCGCTCTCCACTTTGGAGCGGGCACAGAAGGCGGGGGCGGGGGCGGTGCTGCTCAACGTGCGCCGGGCCCGGGCGCTCTCGAGGACCGGCAAGCTGGACGCCGCGTTCGAGCAGCTGGACGCCGCGGTGGGTAACGGCTTCACGCAGACGCAGCTGCTGGAGACGGACGAGGACTTCGCCGCCCTGCGTGGCCACGGGAAGTACAAGCCCCTGCTGCTGAAGATTCAGAAGGCCGCCCGCCCCTGCGAGCACGACGCGCTCTACCGCCAGCTCGACTTCTGGATGGGGGAGTGGGACGTGAGCCAGGCCGGGACGCCGGTGGGCAAGAGCCGGGTGGAGCGCATCCTGAACAGCTGCGTGCTGCTGGAGAACTGGGAGAGCGCCAACACCACCGGCAAGAGCTTCAACCTCTATGACCGCGCCAGCGGGCGCTGGAAGCAGACCTGGGTGGACAGCAGCGGCACGCTCATCGAGTTCACTGGCGGGCTTCAGGGCAGCGCGATGGAGTTCTTCGCGCAGCAGCTGCTGCCGAAGAAGGCCAAGCTGCGGATGACCTTCACGCCCCTGGGCAAGGACCGGGTCCGCCAGCTCATCGAACAGTCAGACGACGACGGCAAGACCTGGGCGTCCACCTTCGACGGGCTCTACCAGCGCCGCGGTACCGCCACCGCGAAGTGACAGCGCGGAGCCTCCGGAATCTCCCGCGCGGCTCAGAATCCTGAGCCGCGGCGGCGCGAGCCAGGTTGATTCCGCCTCAGGTTTCGGCTTCCTCGCCAGCGGGCGTAGGGGTTGCAATCGCTGCCGGGCATGTTCACGACCCGAACGCTCTCGCTCCTCCTTGTGCTCGCGTGCGCGCCTCCCGGCCCAGTCGGGAGCGCGGACCCGCCGCGCCCGCTCTTTCCCCTCTCGTCCACCGTCGTGTCGGGCCAGCGGCCCACGCTGCGCTGGGAGAGCACCTCCGCGCGCACCTGGGTGGAGCTCTGCCGCGCTCGCGCGTGCGGCGACGTCACCCTCTCGTTTCCGGTCGAGGGCGCCTCGGCAGCGCCACCAGAAGACCTTGCCCCGGGTGTCTGGTTCTGGCGCCTTCGGGCCGAGCGGGACGGCGTTCTGGCGGCGCAGACCAGCGCCACCTGGCAGCTCACCGTGGGCGCGGCGAGCGCACCCCGCACCTCCAGCGGCTCGACGGTGACCGACGTCAATGGCGATGGGTTGGCGGACCTACTGGTGGCGGACTGGAGGACCGAGACGGTCCGCGTCTTCTACGGCGCGGCCAAGGCGGTGGCGGAGCTGCCCACCATCCTGTCGGAGCCGGCCGACGCGGGCTCCAGCCTCTACGGTCGCACCGTCTCTGCCGCGGGTGACGTCAACGGTGACGGCTATTGCGATGTCCTGGTGGGCGCTCCGCGCAGCGTCAACGGCGCCCATCCGGGCCGGGTCTACGTGTACCTCGGCGGGCCGGGCGGCCTGGGCACCGCGCCCGCGGCCACCATGGAAGACCCCGACACGGGGGTGAGTCTCTATGCCGAGTCGGTGGCGGCAGCCGGCGACGTGAACGGCGACGGCTACGCCGACTTCGCCAGCTCCGCCGAGCTCGCGGACGTGCCGTGGGGACGCGTGTACCTCTACGCCGGCGGGCCCACCCTCGGGAGCCAGCCGGCCTGGAGGCTCAAGGGAGAGGAGGCCTACGACGGCCCGGAAGCGGACAAGACGGGCCGCTTTGGCGCAGCGCTGGCGGCAGACGCCGACTTCGACGGCGACGGGTTCTCCGACCTCGCGGTGTCGGCCCCCAGGGCGGGGAGGCAGCGGGGCCAGGTGCTGTTCTTCTTGGGCAGCCGTGAAGGCCCGGCGCTGCAACCCTCCCGCACGCTCCGCGGCCCCACCGACGACGCGCAGCTGGGAGAGGCCCTGGTGACGGGCGACTTCGACGGAGACGGCCTCTTCGACCTTGCGGTCTCCTTCCTTGACCCTGGAGCCCCGTGGGCGGACCGCTTCCTCACGCACATCCGCAGCGGTGCCGGGAGTGATGCCGTCCTGCGGCCGGGCGCTGCCGCCGTCGCGACGGCGGTGGTGGACGCGAACCGCGACGGGGCCGCGGAGCTGTTACTCGCGGAGCCCTCTTTCCAGGCCGACCGGGGCAGACTCTTCGTCTACGCCGGCGGGCCCGGCGGGTTGGGCGCCACGCCGCCGCGTTTCATCGACAACCCGGACAACGTCACCCTCAACTTCGGCGCGGCGTTGGGGATGGGGGACGCGGACGGTGACGGCTTCGCGGACGTCGCGGTGCGCGGGTACAGCAAGGTCTTCTTCTTCGGCGGCGGCGAGCGCGGGCTCTCCAGCCGCCCGTTCCAGACGCTCGCGCCGGTGACTGGGTACGAGCTCGGCCGGACCGGTCGCTAACTGGCGGCCAGCAGCCCGGGGCTGGGGGACGCGCGCAGGCCTTCGAGCACCGAGCGGAAACGCGCGAGTCCGCACTTGCGCAGGAGCAGCGCCGGCCGGCCCAGCCGCTTGGCCGTCTTCCGCGCCAGCAGCACCGCGTTGTGGCTGTCGAGGTCCGTCACGATGATGGCCAAATCGCAGCGGGTGATGGCCGCCTCCAGCTCCGCCATCTGGCGCCGGCTGTTCGGCGCGAAGACCAGCTCCAGCCCATGTCCCTGGCGCTGCGCCTCCGCCTTCAGCAGGGGCGCCGCGCGGTCCAGCCCACCGACGTATGCAATCCGCATGGAGCCTCCGCTATAGCAGATGAATAGTTGTTATAGCGGCGACGGCATGACGCTGCAAGTCAACCACGGGAGCGGAGTCGTCCGTTATGGCGGATGACAGTGCCCCACGCCGGCGCTGTGAAGCAGGGCTTTGGCGTGCTAGTGCGCGCGCTCCATGACCCGCATCTATCGATCGCTCCCGCCCGCTGGCACCCGACTTGGAATCGCCTTCTCCGGAGGCCTGGACACCCGCACCGCGGTGGCCTGGCTGTCCCGGCAGGGCTTGAAGGTCCACGCCTACACCGCGGACCTGGCGCAGCCGGACGAGAAGAACCCGGCGGACATCCCGCCCATCGCGCTGTCCCACGGCGCAGTCGCCGCCCGGCTGGTGGACTGTCGCGAGGCGATGGTGCGCGAGGGCATCGTCGCCATCCAGTGCGGTGCGTTTCACCTCTCCACGGCGGGGCGCAGGTACTTCAACACCACGCCCCTGGGCCGCGCGGTCACCAGCACCGCCATCATCAAGGCCATGCGCGAGGACGACGTGCACGTCTTCGGCGACGGCAGCACGCACAAGGGCAACGACATCCAGCGTTTCTACCGCTACGGCATCCTCGTGAACCCGGCGCTCAAAATCTACAAGCCCTGGCTGGACAACGCGTTCGTCACCGCGTTCGGCGGCCGCACGGAGATGTCGCAGTACCTGGAGTCCATCAAGTTGCCGTACCCTATGGGGACGGAGAAGGCGTACAGCACGGACGCGAACGTCCTCGGCGCCACGCACGAAGCGAAGGACCTGGAGCGGCTTGACCAGGGGATGACGCTGGTCAACCCCATCATGGGCGTGCCGTTCTGGAAGTCAGACGTCGACATCCGGCCGGAGAAGGTGGTCATCGAGCTGGTGCAGGGCGTCCCGGTCTCCCTGAACGGCGCGCACTTCAAGAGCCTGTTCGACCTCTTCATCGCCGCCAACCAGCTGGCCGGCCGGCACGGCCTGGGCATGAGCGACCAGATTGAGAACCGGGTCATCGACGCCAAGAGCCGCGGCGTCTACGAGGCCCCAGGCATGGCGCTCCTGCACCTGGCCTACGAGCGCCTGCTCTCCGCGGTCCACAACGAGGACACCACGGACCTCTATGTCACGCTGGGACGGCGGCTGGGGCGCCTGCTCTACGAGGGCAAGTGGTTCGACCCAGAGGCGCTGATGCTGAAGGACGCGCTCACCCGGTGGGTGGCCAGCGGCATCACCGGCCGCGTCACCGTGGAGCTGCGGCGCGGCGAGGACTACAGCATCCTCGACACCCACGCCGAGTGCTCCTCGTACGACCCGTCCAAGCTGTCGATGGAGAAGGTGGAGAGCGCCTTCACCCCCGAGGACCGGATTGGCGCGCTGGAGCTCCAGAACCTCTCCGTCGGGGACAACCGCGCGCTCTTGCTCCACTACGCGCAGCGGATGGGGAAGCTCCAGGTGACCGACACCAACATCGGAGAGCTCCTCACAGGAGCGGACGCCGCCCTCACCAAGAAGCGCTGAGCAGACTGCACATCTGCAGGCCTCGATTGAGACATCGATTGGCCAGGTGAAAGCTGCAGAGCACAGGTGGGAGCCTGGGCTCCCCCTTCCATCTCGCGGACTTCGCAGCGGGAAGGGCAGGGCACATGGCTTGCTTCGCGCGAGCCTTCCCATGGCATCGCCTGACTCTGCCGCCGTCGCCCTTCCCAGCTCGGTTGGTCCCTCACCGAGCGTCACCGTCCGGGAGTTGATTGACCGGCTGGCGCCCGCACGGGGCCCGCTGGAGCTGGGCATCCAGATAGCCCTCGCCGCCGGAGAGCTGCTCCGCGAAGCCCACGAGCGCGTGGGAGGCGCCGTCATCCACGGCGGCCTGGAGCCCTCGCGCGTCCTGCTCCAAGAGGACGGCACCGTGCAGCTGGCCGGGTTCGGTGAGAGCTACTCCGCGCGCCGGAGGCTGGCGTATCAGGCCCCGGAGCTGCGCCGCGGCGAGCGCCCGGATGTCCTGGCTGACGTGTACGCCCTCGGCGCGCTGCTCTACGAGCTGTGCACGGGCTACAACCTGCTCCAGGCGCTGACCCGCGCCTCCTGCGGCGGCAACGAGCCCGCCCCCCGCCCTAGCCGCTTCCACCCCGGCATCGACGACGCGCTGGATGAGCTCATCCTCCAGGCGCTCGCCAAGGACCCCATCGACCGGCCCTACTCCGTCAGGACCCTGCTGGAGCCGCTCCGGTCCATTTTCGAGGACCTCGGAGGGAGCCCGGAGCCTGAGCGCCTCGCCAACTTCCTCGACGCCAGCTTCCCCTGGCTCAGCCCCCGCGCCTCCGGCGTCCTCCCCGCGCTCAACCTCGTGCCCGCACCCCAAATCGACCGGCGAGCCCCGGAGGCGGGAGCTGCGGGAGCGTCGTCGGCGGGCGATGTGTCGGCGGAAGCTGGGCCGGTCGCTGCAGCGGCGTCGCTGGCGAGCGCAGCCCCGTTGTCGGCTGGCGCTGGGCCAGTCGCGGCAGCGGCGTCGGGAGCGGGTGGACCGTTGTCGGCTGCCGCTGGGTCGGTCGTCGGAAGGATGTCGGTCCCGGGAGCGACCCCTAAGCCGGCGAGCCTCGCGGGAGCGAGCAGGTTGGGGGATCCCTCCGTGGGAGCGAAGCCGCCAGCGGTCGCGGGCTCCGCGCGCCGCCCCGTGCGCCCGGCCTTCATGGAAGAGGACGAAGCGGAGGACGACGACCCTGTTGCGAGCGCTTCTCCGGAGTGGCTGGCGCAGCTGCGCACCGCGTGGGCAAAGCGTCCGGTGAAGGCGGGCGTCACGGTCGCAGCGCTGCTGTTCGCAGTCGTAGCGCTGTCGCCTTCAGGCAGGGATGTGCAGGTCGTCTCCACGCCGTCCGGCGCGACCGTTATCGTTGACGGCCGGGTGCGAGGCGTCACGCCGATGAAGCTCAAGTCGCTTTCCCGCGAGGACCACACGGTCGAGCTGGAGCTGGCCGGCCACAAGCCGAGCACGCGGGAGCTGCAGCTCGGCCGGCGTGCCACGGACCGGCTGGAGATTACGCTGGAGAAGGAGAACGTCCCCGCCACGCCCGGTCGCTGGGTCATCAAGCCGGCTGCCGAGACGCAGGAACTCTTGCGCCGGAAGGGCGTGAAGGTGGCCGCCAAAGCCGGGCGCTGACGCGACTGTGCCAGCCGGGAAGCGACTCGGCGTCTCCAGCGTCTCCCGCGCCGAAGGGGCCAGGGCTGCGCTTCAACCGTGCGCGGCCTCCAGCCCGTAGGCAGCAATCCTTGAGGGAGCCGGGGCAGGCGGGACAGTCCCGGGCGGCTGCCGGCGGGCGCCCGCCGGCAGCACGAACGCTTGCGCCCGCCCGCACTCCGCTGCGCGCCCGTTGCTGCACTCCCCGAGTTGTATTGTTTGTAGCTTCGTGAGCTCTCGGGAGCTGTCCCCTCGTCGGTCCAGGCGCATTGCTGATACATCTGCGTCGGCAGAGTGAAGGCAGCCGTTCTGCGATGAGTTGTCGACAACTGTCGACAACAGCGCTGAGAGCTCCCCTCATCAAGCGTGCACGCTGATTGAGAAGGCCGCCGAGCGCGCGCCGTCTCCCGCGGCTTCCGACCTTTGCTGAACCGGAGCGGTGCTCTGTTGCCACGACATGCGCGTTGTGCGGTGTCAGGCGACAGTAATTTCTGACCCCCTCCCGCCACTAAAACTGCCCCCCGTACCCGGGCAGAGCCGGTGGCTCGTCTACAGCACGTCGTGCAGGTGGCGCACAGCCGGAGCGGCGTTCACGCGGAGGCTTCATGCCTCGTGGACGCCGGGTAGGCGCCCCTCGGCGCCCGTTCGTTCGCGTCTCTCCTCTGAGAGCGGTGTCCTCGCTACCTGCTCCGAACGTCCTCGACCCGCCTTCCCAGGCGGGAGGGTCCGAAAGTGGTCGACCGGTCGACCACTTTCGTGCGGAACCGGCCTGGACGGGTGAACGCCCAGCAGATATGCACCGTTGAAGTGCAGGGGCGCCCACTCATGAATGGTCGACCATGTGGTCGACCACGAGGCGCCAGACCTCCCTCGGGTCCATCCGTTGGCGATTGCTGGATGTTTGGTCGTTTCCTCGGCCCGAACTCAAGGCCTGGTCGACCGGTCGACCACTTTGAGACCGCCTCGCCTGGGAGGTGCGCGGAGCCGCCGACCCAGGGGCGCAATTCACTCATCAATCGTGGCGGGAGACGCGTACGAGTCGCTGCCGATGCAGAAGTTCATCGAACCTCTCAAGGCAACCCGGCGTCAGCGTCGTACGAGGGAATGACTCAGCAAGAGCGTCGATAGCTCATCGCAGTACGCGCGCCTGTGGCCCGAGGTAAATCGAGAGACCCGGTGGGGCGGCTTCGCGCGTTCGGGCCTTGGGCGGGATGCAGCCGTTTGTCGACAAATTCGCAAGAATCAGTCAGGCCAACGCCCCTTCGGCAGAGTTTGTCGACAAGCGGTTGTGTCTGACGCATTCGGACGGCTCGGGGACAGCTCGAGCCACGTCATCGAGGCGCAAGCGACCCACCTTGGGGAACGCAGCAGTAGGTCGCAAAGCGGACTGCGAGCGGGCGCCCGCGTTCGTGCTGCCGGCGGGCGCCCGCCGGCAGCCGCCCGGACCTATCCCGCCTGCCCCGGCTCCCTCGAGGACAGCTGCCTCCGGGAGCGGACAGCGAGGTCGTTCGCCCGCGCAACCCAGGAGATGATTCCGTTTACCCAAGTCGGGAACGCGCACTGAATCTCGGGCGTTGGAGCCACACCCGTGACGCGCACACCCAGCCCACGACGTACCCTCGAAGCGCTCGAACGGGACGCGTCCTCCTGCGCGGAGGCCCAACGCGAGCTGCGCGCGGGGCTGAAGCCCGGCAGCATCCTGCTCAACGCCTACTACCTGCAGGAGAGCGCAGCGCTCGACCTCCGCGCGGGCAAGTCCCGCAGCGCAGTGGTCGACGAAGTCTTCGCCAAGGCCGCCGCGATGGGCGCGGTCGGCGTGCGCACCAACGCCTTCAACGACGATGCCCGGCGCGTGGGCACCTCCGCCCTGCAGGTGGCGCCGCTCACCTACGACGAGACTGCCTTCCGCGGCCTGGACCTCGTCCTCGCCGGAGCGCACGCGGCAGGGCTGCGGCTCGTCCTCCCGCTCGGCAACACCTGGGACGCCTACGGCGGAGCCCGCCGCTACGTGGAGTGGGCCGGGCTGCCGCGCCCGCGCGAGGCGGACGCGCGCTTCTTCACCGACCCGCGCGTGGTGGACCACTACCGACAGCACGTGGTGGCGGTGCTCAGCCGGGTGAACACGCTCGACGGCCTCCGCTACGGTGCGCACCCGGCGGTCCTGGCCTGGGAATTGGTGAACGAGCCGCGCGGGAAGGGCCTGGACGCGCGAGGGCATCAGCTGCGCGAGTGGGTGGACGCGGTGGGCGCCACCGTCCGGGAGCACGCGCCAGGGCACTTCATCTCCACCGGGGAGGAGGGCTTCGAAGGGCGGGAGGGCATCCGCTACTCGCTGAACCTCGCCTCGCCTTTCATCGACCTGGCCAGCTTTCACTGCTACCCGGAAGCGTGGGGCGTGGCGCCGGAGGAGGTGGCCGCCGCCGGCGCGAGGTGGATTTCAGAGCACGCCGCCGCCGCGCTGGCCGCCGGGAAGCCCGCGCTGCTCGGCGAGTTCGGCCTGCGCAGCGACGGGCCGTTCACCCTCCCCGAGCGCCGCGCCCTGTACCGAGGCTGGCTGCGCTGCGCCCGCCGCGCAGGTGTCGCCGCGAGCGCTCCCTGGCTCTTCGCGCCCGACTCCCGTCCGGAACGCTGGGACCCGCATACCTTCCACTTCCGGGACGGGACCGCTCCCGAGGACCCCTGCAATCAGTATGTGGACCTGCTGCGCGAGAGCGCAGCTCCGCCCGCGGCCCATTGACGACCGCCCCCGTTCGCGTCGAGCGTTGCGCCGTCAGGCGCACAGTCGAGACGTCGGCAGTGCTCCCGAGGCTTGGCTCATGGGCCGCTTCGCTCTGCTCGAAACAGGCCGGCTAAGTGCCGTGCGTGGGCTTGCGCCACCTCTCGACTATGCGCCTGACGGCGCAACGCTCGAGGCGAGCGGGGATGGCGCCTGACGGCGCGAGAACAGCTGTTCCTCCGACGAAATGGCCAGGGGTCCCCCTCGAGGCGAACGTGGGGCGTTCCTCCCACGAAGTGGCCGGGCCGGCCGTCACTCGCGGAGCGGGAGGTCCACGGTGAGGCCGTCGTGGGCAATCTCCACGGGGCCGCTGTACTCCTCGCGGGCCTGGACGAGCAGCCTTGCGTTGTCCACGTCGTGGCGGGAGGACAGGTGCGTGAGGATGAGCCGCTTGGCCTTCGCCTCGCGGGCCACGCGGCCGGCCTCGCGCGCGGTGGAGTGGCGGGTCTCCAGGGCGCGTTCCTGCTCGTCGTCGGAGAAGGTGGACTCGTGAATGAGCAGGTCCACGTCGGCGGACGCGGCGATGAGGGCGGGGCAGGGGCGCGTGTCCCCGGAGAGCGCCAGCCGTCGGCCGGGCCGCGAAGGGCCGAGCACATCCAGCGGGGTGACCGTCTTGCCCTCCCGCGTCTTCACGGCCTCGCCGCGCTGCAGCCGGCCGAACTCCGGGCCCTCCGGGACGCCCAGCTCCCGAGCCCGCGCGAGGTTGAACTTCCCCGGACGCCCGTCCTCCTGGAGGACGTAGGCCAGCGCATTCACCCGGTGGTCCACCTGCACCGCCTGGACGGAGTAGCCGTGGCGCTTCACGACGTCGCCGCCGCGCAGCTCCGCAATCTCGACCGGGAAGGGGAGCTGGTCCACGCCCAGGTGAATGGCCTGATGGAGGAGGCGCTTGGCCGGGGCCGGGCCGTGCAGCGTGAGCGCGTGCTCGCGCCCGGTCATCCCCAGCGTGCGCAGAAAGCCGATGATTCCGAGGTAGTGGTCCGCGTGGAAGTGGGTGAAGAACACCGCGTCCACGCCGAAGCCGGTGCCGAACCGAATCATCTGCCGCTGCGAGCCCTCACCGCAGTCGAACAGCAGCAGGTCCTGGTCCGCCTTCACCGCCAGCCCGGAGAGGTTGCGGTGGATGGTTGGCTGCGCGGCGGAGGTGCCGAGGAACGTGAGCCGAAGGATAGACATTCCGCCCGTGCTCACGTCCCACTGCTCCTTGCCCGCGTTGCTTCAAAGCCCCCCGGACGCGTCGGCGCCCGGGGAGCTGACCAAAGTGTTCCTTAGGCCGCCTGCTTCTGCGCGGACACTTCGGTGGCCTTGATGCCACCTTCGATGCGCATCCCGTAGAAGCTGCGCCAGACGAAGACGAGCGAGATGGCGAAGAACACCGCCGACAGGATGCTGGTGACGCGCGGGTTGGACTTGTCCAGCTCGTGCGCCAGCTCGACAGCGAGCAGGCCGAAGAGGGTGGTGAACTTGATGATGGGGTTCATGGCCACCGAGGAGGTGTCCTTGAACGGGTCGCCCACCGTGTCGCCGACGACGGTCGCGGCGTGCAGCTCCGTGCCCTTGGCCTTGAGCTCCACCTCGACCAGCTTCTTCGCGTTGTCCCAGGCGCCGCCGGCGTTGGCCATGAAGAGCGCCTGATACAGGCCGAAGAGGGCGATGGAGATGAGGTAGCCGATGAAGAAGAACGACTCCAGGCAGGCGAAGGCCAGGGTGCTGAAGAACACGGTCAGGAAGATGTTGAACATGCCCTTCTGCGCGTACTGGGTGCAGATTTCGACGACCTTCTTGCTGTCCTTGACCGACGCCTTCTCCACGCCTTCCAGCTTGATGTTGGCCTTGATGAACTCCACCGCGCGGTAGGCGCCGGTGGCGACGGCCTGCATGGACGCGCCGGAGAACCAGTAGATGACCGCGCCGCCCGCGACCAGCCCGAGCAGGAAGGGCGCGTGCACCAGGGAGAGCTTGTCCACGTCCCGGGTGAGCCCCTCCGTCAGGAACATCATGATGGAGAAAATCATCGTCGTGGCGCCGACCACCGCGGTGCCGATGAGCACCGGCTTGGCCGTGGCCTTGAACGTGTTGCCCGCGCCGTCGTTCTCCTCGAGGTAGTGCTTGCCCTTCTCGAAGTTGAGGTCGAACCCGAAGTCCTTCTTCACTTCGGCGTGGATGTTGGGGACGTTCTCGATGAGGGACAGCTCATAGACGGACTGCGCGTTGTCGGTCACCGGGCCGTAGGAGTCGACCGCGATGGTCACCGGGCCCATGCCGAGGAAGCCGAAGGCCACGAGGCCGAAGGCGAACACCGGCGAGGGGTCAATGGTGGAGCCCGGGATGGGGAACAGCGCACCCAGGCCGGCCTGGCTGACGAAGTACGCCGCGCCCATCAAGACCACGAAGACCACGCCCATCCAGTACGCGGAGAAGTTACCCGCCACCAGGCCGGAGATGACGTTCAGCGACGCGCCGCCCTCGCGGGAGGAGTTGACCACCTCGCGCACGTGGGCGGAGTCGGTGGAGGTGAAGACCTTGATGACCTCCGGGATGATGGCGCCCGCCAGCGTGCCGCAGCTGATGATGGTGCCCAGCTTCCACCAGAGGGTGGTGTCGCCGTGGAGGTTGGGGATGAGGAAGTAGGAGACCGCGAAGGTCAGGATGACGGAGACGATGGAGGTCAGCCACACCAGCACGGTGAGCGGCTGCTCGAAGTTCATCTTGTCCGCGTTGCCGAACTTGGCGCGCTGGAAGACGTCGTTCAGGACGTACGAGAAGAAGCTCGCGCCGACCATCACAATGCGCATCACGAAAATCCACACCAGCAGCTGGACCTGGATGTTGGGGCGGATGGCGTCCGGCAGGCCCTTGGTCGCCAGCAGGATGAAGGTGATGAGCGCCACACCCGTGACGCCGTAGGTCTCGAAGCCGTCCGCGGAGGGGCCCACCGAGTCGCCCGCGTTGTCGCCCGTGCAGTCCGCGATGACGCCCGGGTTGCGCGCGTCGTCTTCCTTGATCTTGAAGACAATCTTCATCAGGTCGCTGCCGATGTCGGCAATCTTCGTGAAGATGCCGCCCGCGATGCGCAGCGCCGCCGCGCCCAGCGACTCGCCGATGGCGAAGCCGATGAAGCACGGGCCCGCGAGCTTGGCCGGGACGAACAGGAGGATGAGCAGCATCAGCAGGAGCTCAATGCTGATGAGCACCATGCCGATGCTCATGCCCGCCTTCAGCGGGATGTCATAGGTGGGGTAGGGCTTGCCACGCAGCGACGCGAACGCGGTGCGCGAGTTGGCGAAGGTGTTCACCCGGATGCCGAACCACGCCACGCAGTAGCTGCCGGCGATGCCGATGAGCGAGAAGGCCAGGATGACCGGCACGGTCACCCACGGCGAGACGTCCGGCAGCGGCTTGAGCACGCCGAAGTACGCGACCATGATCGCGCCGATGAAGATTTCCAGGAGGAGGATGAACTTGCCCTGGGTCACCAGGTACGTCTTGCAGGTCTCGTAGATGAGCTCGGAAATCTCGAGCATCGACCGGTGGACCGGCAGGTTCCGCAGCTTGGTGAACTGGTAGAGCCCGAAGAGCAGGCCCAACGCACAGACGACGATGCCGCTGTACAGCAGCGGCCGCGCGCCGACGCCGCCCTGGCCGTCGCTGCTCGCGAGGAACGTCGCGGCGTCCCAGCTCGGCAGCTCCAGGTCCGCTTCACTGGCGAACGCTGCGCCGGAGACGACGAGTGTCAGGAGACCCGAGACCCAGCAGAAGGCCCGGAAGGCTTGAGCGCGAACGCCCGGTGAGACCGTCAAGTTCATGGTGTGCTACTCCTCGTTTGCGTTTCGAGGGGTTGGCCGTCCGTGGAGGAGAAGGAGTCACTCGCTCCACAGGCGCTTCAGCACAGCCTCGCCTCCGGGTGGCCCGGAAGGGCGCCCTACCTAGCACGACACCTGACGCGCCGCAAAAGCCTTTGATAAGGAGCCCGGCGCGCTGTTTGGCGAGGGAGAAGCCATGGAAAAGGCCGTGCTGGGAAGGCCGGGCCCGAAGGTTGGCCTGGGGTGCTGGCAGCTGGGCGGAGGGGACTGGGGCGACATCACCGACGAGGCCGCCCAGGCCACGCTCCGCGCCGCGGTCGACAGCGGTGCGGACGTCCTGGACACCGCGGACGTCTATGGAAACGGCCGCAGCGAGGAGCTGATTGGCCGCTTCCTGCGCGGGATGTCCTCCCGGCCCCAGGTCGCCACCAAGTTCGGTCGCCTTCGCGCAGAGGGCTTCCGCGCCGTCACCCAGGAGTTCGTCCGGGACGCGGCGCGCGCCTCCCTGCGGCGGCTGGGCGTGGAGGCCCTGGACCTGCTGCAGATTCACTGCCTGCCGCGCGGGCTGCTGGAGCAGGGCGAGATTTTTGAGTGGCTGCGCGCCCTGCGGAAGGACGGGCTCATCCGCCGCTTCGGCGCCAGCGTGGAGACGATGGACGAGGCCCGGGTCTGCCTGCGCCAGGAGGGGCTCTTCTCTCTGCAAATCATCTTCAATGCCCTGCGCCAGAAGCCGCTGGACGCGCTGTTCGAGGAGGCGAAGCAGCGACAGGTGGCCTTGATTGTCCGCCTCCCGTTGGCGGGTGGGCTGCTGGGCGGCAAGTACACCCTCGCCACGCGATTCGACCCGGGCGACCACCGGACGTTCAACCGGGACGGCGCCGCCTTTTACGTCGGAGAGACGTTCTCCGGGCTCCCGTTCGAGAAGGGCGTGGCCTTGGCGGACGCGCTGAAAAAGAAGCTCCCGCCCGGGATGATGCTCCCCCAGCTGGCGCTGCGCTACTGCCTGGATTTCGACGCGGTGACCGTCGTCATCCCCGGCGCCCGGAATGCCGACCAGGCCCGCGCCAACGCCGCCGCGGAAGCCCTGCCGCGGCTGCCGCCTGCCCTCCACGCGCAGCTGCGGGCGTTCTATGCCGCCGAGGTCGCTCCCCACATTCGGGGGGACATCTGATCCAAAGGAATCCAGCTGTTGGAAGGCAGGCAACCTCCGGCCGGCCCTGCCGATAACCCTCTAACTTCTCTGGAGGAAGGCGAACTTGCCCCTCGTGGTGGCCGGGATGAGCAGGGCAGTTGTGAGCCTCACGCCGACGAACTTCGGGACGGCCGCGGTCGTCTCCAACCTCGTGCCGCGCAACGCTTCCCCCACCCATCAGGGGGTGGCGCTGGGCCGCGAAGTGTCGCTCGATGACATCCGCCTGGCGGTCTCCAGCTCGCTCCTCGAGCGCTCCAGCTGGGGCGCCCCCGTTGCGCTGGGAGACGGGCTGTCGCTGGTGGCCCGCTCCAACGGCAAGGACCGCAGCGGCGATTTGGCGGTCCTCGTCGACCCGTCCTCCTCCCTCTGGGCGCAGCTGACCCCGGCGCCCCCGCGCGTGGTGGACGTCCCTGGCGCGAAGAAGGACTCCGGTGTCGTCGACGGACCGCGCCCGGCAGAGCTGAAGGGCGCCTGGAGCGCGGCAGAGCCCTCGAAGCTCTATCCCTTCACCACGCCCGACGGGGAACCCATCGTCTACTCCGTGGACCGGATGGGCCTGGTGCCCAGCGAGCTGGGCGTGACGCTCTCTCCGGGCAGCATGCAGCGCGGCAGCACTCCGTACGGCGAGGCCCGGCCGCACGCGCGCCTGGATTGGCTCCCGAAGGACGAGTAGCCCCGCGCTCACAAGTGCGCGAGGTGGTCCTTCACGCAGCGGATGAACGTGCCTCTCCTGGGGCCTGAGGTACCGCCGGCCCGCTGGGCGATGTCCTTCAGCGTCGCGCGCAGGGCGGGTCCGGGCTCCTGACCCGGCTGGCTGCTGTTCAGGTACTCGGCGAGGAGAAGATTCAGCGCGGGGTCTGCGGGCCCGGGGGAGCGCGGGCCGAAGCCGCTGCTGAGCGCGGTCTCCGGGACCTCCAGCAGCCAGCCGCAGAGCCAGCCCGCGGCGAAGAGCAGGTCGAACCCTTCTCCCACGCGCAGGCGCAGCCGGGTGCCAGGCGGCTCCGCCTGGAACCGGAAGGCCGCCAGCGCCGAGCCATCCGGCGCCGCCGAGCGCCGCACGCACGGCTCCAGGTTGAAGGGCGCGGGCTCCAGGAGCCGCGGCAGCCCGCGGGTGGGCTCCACCGACTGCCACGTCCGCACCGCCGCGCCGTCATCCCGCGCGACCGGGACGTGAAGCCAGAGGCCGGCGAGCAGCCCGGTGGGCGGCGCAAAGCGCGCCTCGTCGAAGTCGGCGAGGTACCAGGCGCCGCTGCCCACAGTCGCCTTCAGAAACTGCTCGTGCTCGCTGCCGGAGGCGAAGGGTGCGAGGGAGACCTGCAGCTCGCGCAGCGCCAGGCGCGGCGGCCAGTCCAGCGCCGCGCCGGGCTCGACCTGCGCCTCCACCCCATCCGACAGCTGCACCGTCACAGGTGACCGCATGGCTTGTCGCCAACCCTAGCGCGGCGCCGGCCTTGCGCGAACGACGCTTCGCCCGTTTCATCGTGCTGCCGCGATGGGAATGGACGAAGACTCGAAGCTCCCCCCGAAGGGCCGGTTCTCCCGGTTCCGCAAGCTCGCGGGCCTGTCGGCGCAGCTGTCCGGGAGCGTGCTGACGCGGGGCGTGCGCCGGCTGGCCGGGGCGGACCCGTCGGGCCTGTCCGCCAGCGCGGCCGAGAAGCTCGTCGCAACGCTGGGAGAGCTCAAGGGCGCGGCGATGAAGCTGGGGCAGGCGCTCAGCATGGACTCGGAGCTCTTCACCCCGGAGGTGCGCGGCATCCTCGCGCGGCTGCAGAACCAGGCCCCGTCCATGTCGTACGAGCAGGTCAGCGCGGTGGTGCGCGAAGAGCTGGGCGGCGCACCAGAGAGCCTCTTCGCCCGGTTTGACCCGCAGCCGCTGGCCGCCGCGTCGCTGGGCCAGGTGCACCGGGCGCTCCTGCGCGACGGCCGCGAGGTGGCGGTGAAGGTGCAGTACCCCGGCATCGGCGAGGCGCTCAGCTCGGACCTGGAGAATCTGGGCCTGCTGGTCGGCTCGGTGGCCCGCACCTCGCGCGCGCTCGACGGCCGCGCGTACTACCAGGAGCTGCGCAACGAATTGGTGCTGGAGGTGGACTACCGCCGCGAGGCCGCGCTGGCCCAGGCCTTCGCCAAGGCGGTGCGCCCGCTGTCTGACCTGTACTGCCCCGAGGTCATCGAGAGCCACACCGCCGCGCGGGTGCTCACGCTGGAGCTGCTCCCGGGCAAGACGCTCAAGGACTTCCTCGCCCAGGAGCCCTCGGCGCCGGAGCGCTACCGGGTGTCCCGGCTGCTCATCCGCGCCATCTACGGGCCGCTGCTGCACGTGGGCGAGATGCACGCGGACCCACACCCCGGCAACTTTGTGGTGATGGCCGACGGACGGCTGGGGGTGCTGGACTTCGGGTCCATCAAGCGCTTCTCCCCCACCTTCGTGGACGTGAACCGCCGGCTCTTTCACCGCGCCCTGAACCACCAGCCGGTGGACCTCCTGGCGCTGTGCCGCGAGGTGGGCTTCTCCATGGACCTGCCTGAGGACGCGGCGCGCGCGCTCATCACCGAGGTGCTGCACATCGCCGGGCGCCCGCTGCGGCAGCCCGACTACGACTACGCCACCTGCGACATCTCCCGGGACTTGAAGCGCCTCTTCGCGCGAGAGGCCCGGAGCCTGCTCAAGCTGCGGCCGCCGAGTGAAGCGGTGATGTTCTTCCGCTCCGCCGGCGGCCTGTCCCAGAACCTGCGCGCGCTGGGCGCCAGAGGCGACTTCCAGCGCGTCTATCAGGAGCTCTCATCCCTGGTAGGCGGGTGAAGGGGAGGGTGAGGGTTCCGGAGCGTCCAAAAGACAACCGGGGCCACCTACAGCTCGCCTTGGCTGCGTTCCCGTTCGCCCTGGATGATGGCGTCACATCGAATGGATCCGACGACGCCGCGCGAGTTCTGCTTGCTCGTCACAGGGGAGTCCACCTTCGCGACCCACTGGCTTCCAGCCGCGGGGGAGGTGTTGATTGGGAGCGCGTCCGACGCGGACGTCGTCATTCCTGATGCCGCCGTGGCCCCGAAGCACGCGCGGCTGGCGGTGACTCCGGCCGGGCTGACGCTGACGGACCTCACGCTGGCGCCCGGCGTGACGGTGGACGAGCAGGAGCTGGCGCCCGGCGGTTCGCTGGAGCTGCGCGCGCCGGCCGTCATCCGCTTCGGCAAGGTGCTGGCCATGCTGCAGCGCCGGCTCCACACCGCGGAGCGGCGGATTTGCACCCACGCCTACTTCGAGCCGCGCGTGGAGGAGCAGTGCATCCGCGCGGAGCGCTTCCAGACGGTGTTCAGCATCCTGCGCCTCTCGTTCCTGGAGCCGGGCGACGCGACCGCGCGGGAGGACACGCTCTCGCGGACGCTCCGCGCCATTGACGTGGTGGCCTCTGATGGACCCAGCGCCTACCACATCCTTCTGGAGACCGGCCCGGAGGGCGCCAACCGCGCGTCAGAGCGCATCCGCCAGCTCCTCCCCGGCGCGCAGATTCTCTCCGCCTCCTACCCGGCCCACGGGCGCAGCGCGGATGAGCTGCTGACCCGCGTGCTGCCGCGCTCCTCCTACGTCCGCACGGAGACGCCCTTCCCGACGGCCGCCGTCGAGTCCGCGCACGCCCAGGACCGGCTGGTGGAGCGCATTGCCGGCAGCGCCATCAGCGTGCTCGTCCTGGGCGAGACGGGCGTGGGCAAGGAGCTGATGGCCCGGCGCATCCACCAGCTCTCCCCCCGCGCGTCCAAGCCGTTCATCGGCCTCAACGCCTCCGCGCTGCCGGAGACGCTGCTGGAGAGCGAGCTCTTCGGCTACGAGCGCGGCGCCTTCACCGGCGCGGTCGGCGCGAAGATGGGCCTTCTGGAGGCCGCGCACGGCGGCACAGTCTTCCTCGACGAAGTGGGCGAGCTGCCCCTCTCCATCCAGGTGAAGCTGTTGCGCGTGCTGGAGACGCGCGAGGTGCTGCGGCTGGGGAGCCTGCGGCCGCGCAGCGTCGACGTCCGCTTCCTGGCGGCCACCAACGTGGACCTCGAGCTGGCCATCACCCAGCAGCGCTTCCGGCAGGACCTCTATTTCCGGCTCAACGCCGTCTCCCTCATCATCCCGCCGCTGCGCGAACGCACGCACGAGCTGCCCGCGCTGGCCGGGCTCTTCCTCGCCGAAGCCGCGCGCGCCCGGGGGCTGCCGTCGCCGCCCACCCTCTCACCTGAGGCGCTCCAGCTGCTCGCCGACTACCGCTGGCCCGGCAACGTCCGGGAGCTGCGCAACGTCATAGAGCGCGCCGTGCTGCTCACCGACGGGCCCATTATCGGCACTGAGAGCCTGCCGGTGGAGAAGCTGCGCTCCACCTTCGCCGCGCGCACCGCGCCCCGGCCGCACGCGCCGCAGCCCTCCGCGCTGGAGGCGCCGCGCGCGCTTGCGCCCCCGCAGGCGCTGCCCGCGCCCGCGGACGCCGAGCGCCGCAGAATCATCGACGTGCTCGCCAGCTGCTCTGGAAACCAGACGCAGGCGGCGCACCTGCTGGGCATCTCCCGCCGCACCCTCATCAACCGCATGTCCGCCTTCGGCGTGTCCGGCCCGCGCAAGCGCCGCACGCCGCTCAGCGGCTAGGCCCGCCTCGAGCGCCACGGCCTTTGCGCATCGCGTGCAATCGGCGCGCAGGCCGTGCAGGGACCCGTGCACAATTCACCCTCACCGACGACGTGTATTCAGGCACTTCGGCCGCGCATCGCTCTTGCTATCCCCTTAGCCCCGTGCGCGCACACCTTCGACCTCACCGTCTTCCCGTCGATCAGCTGACCTCATCCGACGCCCTCAGTGGTGGGATGGCGACGCCCGTGCTGGTGCTCGAGGAGCCGAACTGGGACTCGCTCATTGGCGAGGAGGACCCCACGGATGTCTCTGTGCGCGCGCTGCCGCTGCGCCGCGTCGCGCTGCCCCTGCCGCCCATGGTCCGCGGGGAGCAGGTGACCGTCGGCCGCGGCAAGGACTGCCACGTCGTGGTGCCGTTCGGCACGGTGTCCAGGTCGCACGCGCTGCTGCGGTGCGACGAGCGGGCCCGCATCTTCATCACTGACGCCGGCTCGCAGAACGGCACGCTGGTGAACGGCGAGCCCGTCGAGTGTGGCCAGTGGAAGCTCCTGCCGGACGACTCGCTGGTGATGCTGGGAGACTTGGAGCTCTGGTTTGTCTTCCCCAAGAGCCTGCTCCACGAGCTCCGCTTCGAGCGCCGCGGCCAGGCGACCGGGACCTGAGACGTCGGTCCGCCTGCCTGCCTTCCCTGACGTAAAGCCCTTGCCGCCACGCTGGGCGCTGCCGCTATGGTGCGCGCGCCGTGGCGACCCCGAACGAGTCCGCGCCCTCCGCTGAACCCGCGCCGCCACCCGCGCTGGCGCCCGTCGCGCCTGCGCCCGCGCCTCCCTCCAGTCCCTGGTTCGCGCGCGCGGCGGAGCTCCTGCCGCCGGTGGTGTTGGGCGTGGTGGGGCTGCTCTTCGGGCACCACCCCATGCTGCTCGCCGGGCTGGACAAGGTGCAGCGCGACTGGGGCGACTCCCGCTTCGTGAACTACCTGCTGGAGCACGGCTACCGCTGGCTGCTGCGCCGCCCGGGCCACCAGAGCTTCTGGGACCCGCCGTTCTTCTACCCGGCCAAGGGCGTGCTGGCCTACTCCGAGTCCATGCTCGGCGCGGGCCCGTACTACTGGGTCTGGCGCGCGCTCGGCTTCGCGTCGGACACGTCCTACCAGCTGTGGTTCCTCACCCTCTCGGCGCTCAACTTCGCCAGCGTCCACCTGCTGCTGCGCCGCTGCCTCAAGCTCTCGCCCATCGGCTCCGCGCTGGGCGCGTTCTTCTTCGCCTTCGCCAACGTCCGCATCAACCAGACCATGCACCAGGCGCTGTTCCCCCACTTCTATTCGGTGGGCTGCGTCTACGCGCTCTGGCGCCTGTTCGAACCGCTCGACGGCGAGCCCGTTCGCGTGGGCTACCCGAGGGAGCTGTTGCGGGGCCTTGGGTTCGGCACGCCGGAGGAGAAGCGCAAGGTCCGCTGGATTGCCGTCTTCTTCGCCTGCTTCTCGCTGCAGCTGTACGCGTCGTTCTACCTGGGCTGGTTCCTCGCCTTCTGCCTGCTCCTGGCGGGCGCGGTGGCCCTGGTCCTGAAGGTGTCGCGCCCGCCGCTGCTGCGGACGCTGGCGCGGTTCCCCGGAGCGGTGGTGGGGTTGGGCGCGCTCGCGGCCGCGCTCACCGCGCCCATGGTGCTGCGCTACATGCGCGCCAGCCGCGAGGTGGGGATGCGCAGCTTCGGGGAGGTGCTCACCATGCTCCCCCCGCTGCGCGCGTGGTTCGACCTCGGCCCGGAGAACTGGCTCTACCGCGGCTGGCACTCCTACTTCGCCAGCATCTCCATGGAGCACGAGCAGCGGCTGGGCTTCGGCGTGCTCACCACCGCGCTCTTCCTGGTGGGCCTGGTGCTGGCGCGCAAGCGGCCCGCGCTGCGGCTTATGTCCCTCTCCGCGCTGGCGCTCTTCGCGCTGGTCACGTTCTGGGCGCCGAACTTCATTCCGTGGAAGGTCATCTACGACACGGTGCCGGGTGCGGGCGCGGTGCGGGCCATCAGCCGGATTGGCTTGCAGCTGCTGCTGCCCGTCGGCATCGGCGTGGCGGTGCTCTGGGACTTCCTCGTCGCGCGAAAGCTCTGGTGGATTGCCGCGCCGCTGTGCGCGTTCGCGATGGTGGAGCAGCGCAACGACGGGTTCGCCTTCAGCAAGACGCTGGACCGCCGGGACATCCAGCTCATCACGCGTGAGCTTGGGCCCGAGTGCGAGGCCTTCTTCTACAGCCCGGTGGGCGGGACCGCGCCGCTGTGGAAGTACCAGAACGACGCGATGATGGCGTCGCTCGCCTCCGGGGTGCCCACGCTCAACGGCTACTCGGGCAACGCGCCGCCGGGCTGGGGGCTGGGGTACATCGGCCTGCCGCACGCGCTGGCGGACGGGCAGCTGCGCGCGCAGCTGGACGCGTGGATGTCACTCCAGCACCTGGACCCCGCCCGCATCTGCTGGCTGAAGGTGGCCACCAACGACGACGACAACGCGGCGGATGTGGTCTCGATGGAGGCCCCGCCCAGCGTCGTCGCCGGGCAGCCCTTCGAGGTCTCCGTGACGGTGAAGAACATCGGCACGCGGCCGTGGAGCCCGCGCACGCTGCACCGGCTGGGCACCCAGGCGCCTCAGGACAACTCGACCTGGGGGGCTGTCCGGGTGGAGCTGCCCAAGGATGTCGCGCTGGGGGAGACGGTGACGGTCCGCTTCCCGCTGCGGGCCCCCGCGCAGCCGGGCGTCTATCCGCTGCAGTGGCGGATGGTGCAGGACAACGTGACGTGGTTCGGCCAGTTCACCCCGTTCCAGCAGGTTCAGGTCACTCCGCCCGCCCAGCCCTGAGGAGGCGATGTCCCAACCGGTTCGTGCTTGAACCTCCTGCGCTCGCGGGCGGTGAGGGAGCGGGCCAGCGAGAGCGCGCCGCCGCCCGAGCCGGGGGTCGGAGGGGATGCCGCGGAGGCGGCCCATTTTCTGCGGGCGCTTGCCACCACGCTCGACGAGCGGTCGCTCCAGGTTGCCGTCCTGCACTTCCTGGATGGGATGACGCAGGACGAGGTGGCTCAGGTGCTCGACATCTCCCGGAAGACGGTTGTCCGCACCGTGCAGAGCATCCGTGCGAAGGCGGATGCGCTGGGCGCGCCGCAGAAGGGGCGCGAACATGTTTAGCGCGGCGCACCGGGCGGGCACGCCGCGAGGGACAGAGGCGGGTGTTCGATGAGCGCTGGCGCGGGGCACCTTTCTCCGATTGTGCTGGACGCGCTCGCCGCCGGGCTCCCGGTGGATGCCGCCGCGGCTTCGCACGTGGCCGACTGTGCCTCCTGCGCGCAGGCGCTCGCGCGGGTTCAGGAGCAGCGGCGGGCGCTGGCGGCGACGCCGAGGTTTGAGGAGGTCTTCGCTTCGGCTTCGGCTGCGGCAGTCGCTCCTCGTGAGCTGCGCCCTGCGGTGCGCCGGCGCGCGGTGTGGGCGGTGCCGGCGCTCGCGCTCGCGGCGTCGGTGGCGTTCGCGGTGCTTCGCCCGCCTGCGCCGCCACAGACGCGGCTCAAGGGCGCGCCGCAGGTGGAGCTGCAGGATGCCACCGGGGCGCGCGCCGCTTCCGCCAGGGTAGGGGAGGCGCTCTCGCTGACGGTGGGCGCCGCGGGCTGGCCGTACGTGCTGGTGCTCGCGCTGGATGCGCAGGGGACGGTCAGCCAGCTCTGGCCGGCGGGGCCCTCGAGCGGCGCGGTGCCGCCCGGCGCGCGCGTCACGCTGGGGGGCGGGTTTCAGGTGACGCCCGGGTCGCTGGTGGTGGTGGCGCTGTTCTCGAATGAGCCGCTGGCAGCGGAGGGGCCGGTGAAGGCGCTGGCGCGCGTGCGAGCGCAGGGTGGGGACCCGCTCATGGCGCCGCTGCCACCGATGGGCGAGGGCGCGCTGGCGCGCTTCCGGCTTGAGGTGGCAGGGCCTCCGCCATGAGGTTGGTCAGCGAAGCTCCCCGGTTCCCTCAGAGCGTGGCGGCATGGGCCCGTCGAGTCGATGTTGAGTGTGAGGGTGGGCGTGTTCGGGAACGGGGGGCGGGTTCGGCTCACGCTTTCGCGTTCGTCCACGGGAACGGGTTCGGGAGCGGGGTGCGGGTTCGGGCCACGCGTTCGCGTTCGCGTTCGCGTTCGTTGACGGGCTCGGCCCACTCGATCCGCATCGAGAAATCATCCTGCAGCTGCGAGGGGTTGCGTCGCCTTTTTGTCGACGGAGATGCCGAGCTTGGCGAGGGCATCCCGGGGCCCGACGAAGCTGAAGACAACGTCGACTTCCTCCGGCAAGTCGTTGACGGCAAGGCGTACCGCCCAGGGGCGTCGTGAGCGACGACGTTCTTCCTCGGTGAGCGCGAGTCCCAGAGGCCGAGTGGCGCGGAGTGAGGAGTAGCGTGGGACGTCGACCTCGACCGTCAACCGTGCGCACGTGTTTCGGAAGGCGTGCCGAAACTCCGACGGGATGAGTCGCTCTTGCGACGGGAGATAGGGACCCGGTTTTAGGTTCGGGTCGAGCGGGTGGAGCTGTAGAGGTTGACGTGGGGGCAGGTGGCGCTGTCCCACCCCGGGAGGCGGAGGTTGCGAAGGGCTCGCCTTGCGCTTCCCTTCCGCGATGAGGGGCTGAAGCTGGCTGCCTTGCGCTCGCGTTAGCGGGACGGTGACGTTCTTGGCCGCTCCGGGGCAGCAACCAGCGCGCTTCGGGCATTTTCGACATTCACTCTCGGAGGCGAGCAGTCGCAACGCCGGCCTTCCGTCCGGCCGAGAGCTCCTCGCCGAGCACAGATGCAGCAAGCTGCCCTGCGGGCACAACAGCCCCAGCCCGTCAGGCGCGCGCTTCCAATCAGCGCCCAGCCGCTTGAGCACCGAATTCCACGGCAGCTCGTCGAGCAGCTCATGGAGTGTTGGCCCACTCTCAGAGGGAGTGGATTCAGCGCTCGCTGCAAGGGCCGCAGGCCCCTCGAGCGGCGAGCTTGTCAGTGTCGCATCAGGCGCCGGCAGTGGGAGCTCGACCGCGGGTGGAGGTGGACCGTTCGATAGTCCATCCGAGGCACGCGCTATTTGAGGGGGCTGTTTGAGCGGGGGAGGATGCTGAGCGAAGCCCTCCACCACTCGCATATTCCAAACCATTAGCCCGAAAAGGCACGCGAGCTCCTGCCCCGGCAGGTTGTAGCTGAACAGGTGGTCCAGACCTAGCTCGCGGTCCTCTTGCGCGAATCGGTTCTCCTCGGCCGAACGACCAAAATAGAGAGCCACCACCTCTTCGCTCGGCCACGCGTCGGCCGGCAAATCCGTCGCGAATAGCTCGTAGACATGTCCCTCGACGAGTTGCCCGATGTTGGATTTCTCGTCATCGGTCTTGAAGCGCGAAAACACTATTCGACTCCGAATCTCCGCGTACTCTTCACCATTCTCAGCACGCGTTTGGTTGCCCGGTCGCAGGTCAACCTCCCCCAGGTCCATCGCCTCGCGCTTGGGGCCAGAGCCAGACGAGGGAACGGGTCGCCAAGCGCCAGTCGCCATGCGTTGCTGTACGTCAACCTGTCTCAGCAGGCTGTAGTGGCCCCACCGAGTGAGGTAGCGAGTGCCATTCGCTCGACAGCCAGTCAGCCAGGGAACATTTCCTCCGGCCCCGTCCGAGCGCAGAATCGCCTTCTCCCGGGCAAGCTCTCCAATTTTGCAGGCTGCGTCCAACGCAGCCAGAAGTAGCGGCAGGGTCGCCGCGTTATCTGCGCGGGCGGGCGACAACACGACGCCGGCCCAGACGCCAGTTCCCGCGTGCTGCAACGTGCCTCGGCTGCAACGCAACTCTCCGCGCTTGCGGCCCATGTAGCCCGGTTGCGCCAAGTCAGGACCGCTGTGACGTCTTGGCTTCGGCAGCTCCGCGCCCCCAGGCAGCGCCCGCTCGCGGATGGCCTGGATGGTGGCATCGCTGTCGAACACGTCCCATCGGTCCCCGAATGTGTCGCGGACCCCAGAAGCCGGGTGCTTGAGCAGCGGAGCTACACCCGCTGCCTCCAGCAGTAAGCGTGGCCCTATGGGCCGCACCTCTTCCTCCGTGGCCGACCCGAGCAAGCGTGACACCGCAGACGGCGACGGAAATGCTCGACGGCCGACGAGGGCAGCAAGCTGCTCTCGGCAAGGTGTCGTCATCTCGCCGAACTTCTTCAAGCCGCACTTCAGTCCACTGGCGAAGTAGCTCAGGAAGAAACCCGCCACGTCGGTCGCCGTGTACCCAACGTGCCGGTACACCCGGAGCCACTGAGTGAGCGCATTCCAACGCTTCGACTCGACAAGCTTCCGCACGAGCACTGCCCCTTCGGTCGCCCACACTGGCAGAGTCGGCTGAACTTCATTCCGACGAATGACACTCCTCGTTTTCGCTGGCATGCTCGCCCCCCTCGGGGAGGCCCGGGCTTTCGCCCGCTAAGCGAAGTACGGCCCGGGCCTCCCTGGTTGTTTCCCTTAGGAAACCCGGAATCCCCAGAAACTGCGCGCCTTAACGTCCGATCCGCATCGAGTGGGTCGGGTACGGCTACGGCCACGGCTACGGCTACGGCCGTGAGCTCCTCGCCGAGCTCGAGCGGCCCGAACCCGGACCCGGACCCGAACCCCTTCCCCAGCTCCGAACCCGAACCCGTGAACGAACGCGAACGCGAACGCGTGGCCCGAACCCGTTCCCGTTCCCGAACCCGTGGACGAACGCGAAAGCGTGAGCCGAACCCGCCCCCGAACACTCTCGCCCGCGCACATCGCCCCATCGCCCGCGCGCTCGCGCTCGGCCTCCTCCTCCTGGCGCCGGCGGCGCAGGGCGCAGAGGGGGGCCGTCGCTGGGCGCTGGTCGTGGGCGAAAACGCCGGCGCGGGCGAGGACGAACCCCTGCGCTACGCAGAGCGCGACGCGCAGCGGCTGCTCGAAGTCCTGCAGGAAGTCGGCAGCGTCGCCCCCGCCACCACGCTCTCGCTCTACGGCGCGAACGCCACGCGGGTGCGGCAGGCGCTGGCAGAGTTGTCCACCCGCCTGGCGCGCGAGGGCACCCGCGCGGACCAGCTCATCCTCTACATCTCCAGCCACGCGGACGAAGGCGCGCTGCACCTCGCGGGCACCCGGCTTCCCGTAAGCGAGCTCACCGACTTCCTCGCCCGCGCCCCGGTGGGCGTGGCGCTGCTGGTGCTGGACTCCTGTCGCTCCGGCGCGGTGACGCGGCTCAAGGGCCTCAAGCCGCTGGGCGGCTCCGAAGTCCGGGTGGACGCCGCCTCTGTCGAGGGCCGGGTCATCCTCTCCTCCTCCGGGCCGGACGAGCTCGCCCAGGAGTCCGAGGAGCTGCAGGGCTCCTTCTTCACCCATCACCTCGTAGCGGCGCTGCGCGGCGCAGCGGACCGCTCCGGGGACGGGCGGGTGACGCTGGAGGAGGCCTACGGCTACGCCTACGCCCGCACCGTGGAGTCCACCTTCGCCACCCGCGGGGGCATGCAGCGGCCCAGCTACCGTGTCGGGGGGGGTTGAGCTTCGGGGCGGCCGTCGCGCTCTAACGCCTCTCGGGCTCTCGGAACGTAAAATCCAACGACAGAATCACCGCGAAACCCTGCCCGCCGGCTGCCGAGAATCTGGGAAACCGCCCCTGCCGAGGCACAGCCCATGTCCAGCTCCTGCAACTCCAGACTCTCCATCCCCGAC
Organism: Myxococcaceae bacterium; assembly: GCA_044230055.1. Lineage (GTDB taxonomy): Bacteria > Myxococcota > Myxococcia > Myxococcales > Myxococcaceae > JBGART01. The sequence goes on from JBGART010000021.1 coordinate 92,187, forward strand.
TTCGTCAACCGCACCACCCACCGCTTCGAGCGGGCCCTGGAGCGCGCGGATGACTCCTGCCGCGACGGCCGGGTGAGCCCCTGCGAGGCCCGCGAGCTCCCCAACGAATTCCAGCGCGACTACCGGATGCTCTCCCACGGCCGGACCGAAGGCATTGACTGCCTGGTGAGCAAGTTTGAATCGCGCCTGGAGCAGTCCGCGCGCTCGGCGGACCGGCGCGGCGGCGACTGCCGTCCGGGCAGCCGCGACGGCCGGCTCAACGCCCGCGAGGTGAACACCTTCCTGGCGCCGGAGTTCCGCGACAGCGCCCGCACCGAGCTGCGCAACGAGCGCTACAACCCGTTCGACCCCGAGGACCGCCGGCGCCGCGACGAGTACCGCTCCTTCGACCGGGACTGCGGCCGCAACGACGTCGTCGACTGGGACTACTGAGCCGCCAGCAGTGGCGGCGCGCTGCGCGGGAGCTCGATGGTGAAGATGCACCCCAGCCCCTCCAGGCTGCGGACGTGAATCTTCCCTCCGTGCGCCTCCACCGCCTGGCGCGCGATGGTCAGCCCCAGCCCCAGGCCGCGGCGGTCCTCGCCGCCCTGCACGAAGGGCCGGAACAGGTGCTGGACCTTCCCGGGCGGGAGGCCGCCGCACCGGTCCTCCACCTCCACCACCACCCGGTTGTCCGCCATCCGCGCGCGCAGCTGGATGACGCACTCCGCGTGGCTGAACTTGACCGCGTTCTGCAGCAGGTTCAGCAGCGCGGAGGTGAGCAGGTTCCGCTCGGCTTCCACGGAGGCTTCCGCGGGCGCGTCCACCTCCAGCGTGATGGTGACGTGCTTCTCCTCGACGGCGGTGGCCGCGTCCCGGATGTCCTCCAGCAGCCGTCGCAGCGGCAGCGCGTCCCGCTTGAGCCCGCCTGAGCGCAGGCGGACCTCGGACATCGCCGTGGAGATGAGGTCCGCCATCTGCTGGTGGGCCCGCTCCAGCAGCTCCGCCGTCCGCCCCTGCAGGCTCACCTCTCCGCGCTTGAGGACGGCGAAGGCCAGCGTGGCGCTGGAGAGGGCGTTGCGCAGCTCGTGCACCAGGAACCCCAGCCGCTCCGCCGCCTCCTTCTGGAGCTCCGCGGTGCTCAGGTGCGAGTGCTCCGAGATGGCCTCGGCGATGCCCTTGTCCACCGCGCGGCTGAGCACCAGGTACTCCTTCGCGCTCACCTGCGCGCCGGTGGTGAGAATCAGCCGGGTGATGGATTCGCAGAGCGCCGCGTAGTCGTGCACCACGTCGGTAATCTCGAAGCCCAGGCGCTGGCGCTGAGCGCCCAGCAGCGCGGCGCAGTGCCGTTCCGTCGTGTCGGCCCCGGTACCCTCGCTCTGGGCGACCACCGAGCACAGCTCATCCAGCACCTCCGGCATGGCGTACATCAGCTCGCTCTCGCCGCGGTGGGGCAATGACCGGGTCAGCCGCTCGCGGGCCAGGGACAGGATGGTGTCGCGGTTGGTCTGGATGAGGTCGTGGAGCATGGGCCAGAAGCTTCGGCGCGACGGGCGGGCGGTAAAGCCGTCCGCTGGCCAGTCGGTGGCGCCAGGAAGGCAACCGTTCCCGTGCCCCAACCCCCGCACGCGGCAGCCGCAGTGTTCGGCCGCTAGCGCTTGGGGCGACGCGCGGGCGCGCGCTTCATCACCGCGGTGACCTTCTGCCCTTGTCGGGCCCCCACCAGATGCAGCTTCTTGGTGGTCAGGTAGCCGCTCTTCACGAAGGTGATCTCAAACAGGATGTTGGTCTTGAAGCGCAACAGGATGGGCGTCTCTCCGAACACCTTGCCGCCCACGCTCACCACCGCGCCCACCGGCACGCTGTGCAGCAGGACGAAGACGGTGTCCTCCACCTTGGGCGCGGGGCGCTCCTGCGGCGCGGGTGCGGGCACCTTGGCCAGCGGGGCGCCGGCATCCGGGGTGGCTGCCTGGGCATCGCCCACGACCGCGCTCTTCGGATCCGGGACCACCGCGCGCAGGAGCTCCCGCACCTGCTGGTCGTCCGCGACTTCGCCGGTCACCTGTTCCAGGTCGCCGCCGTCGGGCGCCTCCTCGTCTCCCGCATCCAGCGCCGCCTCGGCGACAAGCACAGGCTCCGGCTCCGCAGGCGCGGCCACCAGAGGAGGCTGCGCCGGCGGCGTTGGCTCCGGCGGCGGCACAACGACAGCGCTGGGCGCCAGGGTCGGCGCGGGCTCCTGCGCGGGGGGCTGCGTGACGCGGCCCAGCCACCACCACGCCGCCGCGCACGCGAGCACGAACGTGACCGCCAGCGGCCAGCGCCTGCGCCGGCGCGCGCTGGGCGCGGCGTCCGGCGGCAAGGGCAGCGGCTCCAGCGCGGGCGCAGGGACGTCCGGCCGGCCCACCTTCTTCGGGGGGAGCGTGGGCGGGATAATCGCGGACTCGTTCACCTCGTTCCAATCCGCGCCGGAGTCCTTGGCGGTCTTCTCGGTCGCCGGGTCGCGGTGGATGGGCGGGATGCGGTCCCTGGCGTAAAGCTCGTCCAACCAGGCTTTGAGCTCCGTCTGCCCGGCCGGCTTGTAGGCGGTGCGCATCACGCGCTCCACCTCTGTCAGGAGCTCATCCGCCGTCTGGAAGCGGTCCTTGGGCAGCAGCCGCATCGCCCGCAGGATGAGCTTCACCAGGTCCGCTTTGAGCTTCGGCTTGTGCTTGGTGGGCGCGGGGAACTCGGCGGCCTGGATGCGGACCATCGACTCCAGGTCCGTCCCGGCGGCGAAGGGGAGCTTGTCCGTCACCAGCACGTAGAGCACGGTGCCCAGCGAGAACAGGTCCGAACGCCCGTCCAGCGGCGCGCCCTGCGCCTGCTCGGGCGACATGAAGGCAATCTTCCCCTTCACCACCCCGGCGGCGGTCTTCTCCGTCCGGTTGCGGACCTTGGCGATGCCGAAGTCGGTCAGCTTCACCTCGCCGTGCTCGCTGACGAGGATGTTCTGGGGGCTGATGTCGCGGTGGACAATGCCCAGCGCTTCCCCGTCGCGCCGCAGCGAGTGCGCGTAGGCCAGCGCCCGGCACACCTGCGCGACGATGAAGAGCCCCAGCTCCGGCGGCAGCTCCAGCTTGGCGTCGCGGGCCCGGCGCAACAGCTGCGCCACGCTCCAGCCCTCCACCAGCTCCATCGCCAGGAAGTAGGAGCCTTTAATCTCTCCCAGGTCGAGGACGTGGACGATGTTCCCGTGGTTGAGGCTCATCGCCACGTGGGCTTCGTCCACCAGCATGTTGCGGCTGTTGGAGTCCGGGTAGAAGTCGGCGCGGATTCGCTTGAGGACCACCAGCTTCTGGAAGCCCTTCGCCCCGGCCATGTGGGCCAGGAAAATCTCCGCCATCCCGCCCTCGGCAATCTTCCGGATAGGGCTGTACTTGCTCTGGGAGGTCATCAGGGCCAGCTTTGGAGTCTTAGCACCCGCTCCCGGGTGGTGCGAAAGACGCATCTGCCCCCTTTCCTCCTGAGCCGGTCCTGACTAGAGGGCTGCCTTCGAATGTCGAAGCTCGTTCCCGGAATGAAGGTGCGGTACCTGCCGCAGGTGGAGTGGGGCACAGGCCACCTGGTCTCTTTTGAGGACGAGGGCGCGAAGGCGCAGGTCGCCTTCCCGGCGCGCGAAGGCGGCCCGGTCCTCGTCTCCACCAAGCAGGGCGCGCTGGTCGCCCACCCGCTGCAGGTCGGCGACGGCGTCCGCACGTCCAAGGGCCATACCGGCGTCATCACCGCCGAAGTGGAGGGCGGCCGCGGGCTGCGGCGCTACGTGGTGAAGGTGGAGGGCGGCGCGGACGACGACGAGTGGCCGGAGTCAGAGCTGCGCGCCCTGCCGCCCCAGCCGGACGCCCTGGCGATGTTGCGCGACGCGCGGGTAGGGGACGCGCACAGCTTCCTGCTCCGCCGGACGGCGCTGAAGCTGGACGACGAGCGAAGGTGTGACGCGCTGGGCGCGCTGCTCGCTTCGCGGGTGATGGTGAAGCCGCACCAGGCGGGCGTGGTGCAGCGGGTGCTCTCCTCGCGGCGGCCGCGCTTCGTGCTGGCCGACGAGGTGGGGCTGGGCAAGACCATCGAGGCGGGGATGGTGTTCTCCGCCCTGCGTCTGTCCGGCCTGGCCACCCGCGTGCTGGTGGTGACCCCCAGCCACCTCTCCGTGCAGTGGCTGGCGGAGCTCTTCCGGAAGTTCAACCAGCTCTTCACGCTGATGGACGGCGAGCGCCACGCGGCCTCGCTCAAGGAGCGCCCGGAGATTTCCCCCTGGGAGCGCTACGACAAGGTCGTCACCTCGCTGGAGCTGCTCTCCCGCGGCGACGAGCACCGCGCGGACGTGGGCAAGCCCTCCGCGTACTGGGACCTGGTCATCATCGACGAAGCGCACCACCTCAAGGGCGAGCGCGCCTTCCAGGCCGCCCAGGCGCTGGCCGCCAACAGCTGGGGGCTGTTGCTGCTCACCGCCACGCCCATGCAGCTGGACCCGGCCGAGTACCGCGGCCTGCTCACCCTCATCGACCCGGCCACCGCGCCCACGCTGGAGGGCTTCCAGGAGCGCCTCTCCCGGCAGGAGGCGCTCTCCGGCTCGGTGCGCGCGCTGCTGGAGGGCAAGGCCGTGCCGGATTTGGCGCGCCGCTTCCCGAAGGACGACCGGCTGAAGAGCCTCAAGGGCAAGGACGCGCTCCTGGCCCACCTGGCGGAGACGTACAGCCTCTCGGACCGGCTGGTGCGCAACCGCCGCGCGGTGGTGGGCGGCTTCGGCGGCCGCACGCTGGTGCGCCACGAGGTGACGCTGGCCCCGGCGGACGCGCAGGCGCGGGAGATGGCTCTGGCGCAGCTGCGCGAGGACGGGAAGCTCTCTGGCGCGCCGTTGGCCAATCTGGTCCGCCGGCTGGAGTCCTCGCCCGCCGCGTTCCTCGAAGCGCTCAAGGGCACGCAGGCGCTGGCGCCGCTGGCCAGCCAGCTCAGGCTCTCCCCGCGGGACTCCAAGTACCAGGTGTTCCTCGGCGTGCTGAAGGGCATCTGGCAGGCGGAGCCCGCCGCGAAAATCCTGGTCTTCACCGAGGCGCGAGACACGCTGGAGAGCCTGCGCAAGGAGCTCTCCAACGACCGGATTGAGGCGGTCGTCTACCACGGCGAGCTGCCGCTGCTTGAGCGGGACCGCCAGGTGGCGCGCTTCAGAGACCCGGACGGGCCGAAGGTCCTCATCTGCACCGAGGTGGGCGGCGAGGGGCGCAACTTCCAGTTCGCGCACCACCTGGTGAACTACGACCTGCCGTGGAGCCCGGCCACCATGGAGCAGCGCATTGGCCGGCTGGACCGCATTGGCCAGACGCAGCCGGTGCAGATTCACGTGTTCGACCCCAAGGGCACGCTCGCCTCGTACGTCCTCTCTCTGCTGGCGGACGCGGTGGGCGTGTTCGGGGAGACGGTGGGCGGGCTGGACGCGGTGCTGGAAGAGGTGGAGCCGCGCATCGCGCAGCTGGCGCTCACCTCGCCGGAGGAGCGCGGGGCCTACGCCTCGGCCCTCGCAGAGAAGGTGAAGGCCGCCCGGGACTCGGTGCGGCGCGCCTATGACCCGCTCTTGGACCTGCGCAGCTTCGACGAGGCTGCGGTGCGCGCGCTGGTGACGCGCGGCGAACGGCGGATGGGGCTGGCCGACGAGGATGACGGCGAGGGGGAGGACGGGGAGGCCGCGCCGCCGGTGGAGGAGGGCCTGTGGGGGATTGCGCGGGACCTGGACGAACGGCTGGAGGAGACCGTCACGGAGCTGGCCCGGAAGGTCGGCATCGGGGTGGACACCGACGAGCAGGTGGAGGCCTTCCAGTGCGCGTTCCACCTGGGCAAGGACCTCAAGGTGGAGGCGCTGCCCGGGCTGGACCTGTCGCAGGACAAGGTGGTGCTGGGCACCTTCTGGCGGGACTCCGCCGTGGAGCAGGAGGAGATTGAGTACTTCGCCACCGGCCACCCCATCGTTGAATCGCTCTTCGGCTTCCTGAGGGACGGCCCGTACGGCCGCAACGGCGCGCGCTTCATCCAGAAGCGGAATGCCCCGAGGGCGAGGGGGCTGGAGGTGCTCTTCCACCTTGTCCCGCCTGAGCCCGAAGACACGTCGGCCGGCGCGCGGGTGCCTTCCCGGCAGCTGTCGCGCTTCGTGGAGAAGTGGCTGTTGCACGTGGCGGTGGTGGAGGGCCCCAACGGCGTCCCGCGGGTGGACGCGGGCGTGCTGCCGTTCCTGGAGCACGAGGGCGAGGGCCTCAAGGGCGACGCGCTGCGCACCGCCTTCCCCAGCCTCTCCACGTTCGTGGACCCGGCCATCACCGCGGCCACCATGGCGGCGGAGGTGGAGCTGCGCAACGCCGCGCAGAAGGCCAGGCAAGCCATCGAGTCAGAGCGCGACGGGTCGCTGCGCCGGATGGAGCTCTCGCTCTCGCACCAGGGGCTGGCGCCCGCGGCGGTGGCGAGCCAGCTCAAGGCGGAGCGCGACCACTACGACGCGCTGCTCAAGGCGGTGGGCGGGCTGAAGGTGACGCTCGACAGCGCGGCGGCGTTCATCCTGGACAGATAGACGTTCCTACCCGCCGCCCAAGTCATGCGTGTACGCCACCCGGAGCATCACCTCGAAGGGGAGGCCGGGGAGCGGCGCGTGCCCGCTGGCGTAGGGCTGGGGGAAGACGAACGGGGTGTTGGTGAGGTTGTGGACGCCCACCCCGCCCTCGAGCCCGCGCTGGCCGAAGAGGTTGCTCTTCAGCACGAACAGGTCCACCAGCACCGCCGGCCCTAAGTCGCTGTAGGCGAAGCTCTCGTCCTCGTTCACGCCGGTCACGGCGTAGCGGCTGCTGAAGACGACGACGCTGGGGGTGATGGCCACGTCCTCGAAGACGGTGAGGCTGCCTTGGAGGGCGACTTTGTGTCCGGCCAGGCCCAGCACCACCTCGCCGTGGTCGGGCACCTGGTACGTGTCGATGCGGTTCTTCCCGGCGGGCGAATAGAACGAGTAGCTCAGCCGCACCCAGCCCGCAGCGTAGCGCGCTCGCAGCTCCGCCTCCAGTCCGCGCGAGCCCGCCTGCTCGAAGTTCCGGTAGTGCTCTTCGCCGGTCCCCGGGTCCACGCCGTAGACGATGGGGTCCCGCACCGTGATGTCGAAGGCGTTCACCGCGGCGTAGAGGTTGTCGTTCAGCTGCACGCCGACTTCGCCCTCGATGACCGTGGTCCGCTCCGGCGTGACGCCCGCCCCCAGGTTGATGTTTTCGATGGAGGGCGCGCGGAACGCGCTGGAGTAGAGCGCCTTGAAGTGGAAGCGGCCCAGGACCCGGGTCAGGCCCACGCGAGGGACGAAGGAGCTGCCGAACTGGCTGTGCAGCTCGTAGCGCAGGCCCGCGCTCAGGTTGGCGATGACGTTCGGGAAGAGCACCTGCGCGTAGACGGCGAGGTTCTGGTACGCGACGGACGCTTCGCCGGTCGTCTCCCCGTTCTCGTCGGTGCGCTGGTTGAAGAGCGTCTGGAAGCCGGTCAGCTCCAGGTCATTCAGCCGCGCCTGGTCAAACATGCCCTCCACGCCCAGCTGGAGGTTCAGGTTGGTCAGCACGTCCCAGGACGCGCTCAGGCCCGCCACCACCCGGTCCACGCTCTTGTCGTAGAAGTAGTCGTTCCGCTCGAGGACCTTCCACGGCAGCTGGCGTTTGTAGGTGACGCGCGGGGTGACGGTGAGCCCCTCCAGCGGCGTCAGGTCGTAAGCGAGCTCCGCCAGCACCGAAGTGAATATCTCCTTCGATGGGGAGGGCGCGGCGGTGTCCAGGCCGTCTTGCATGCCCACCGTCAGGTCATGGAAGAGGAACCGCCCGCGCAGGCCCTTCCACTGCGCGGAGACGTTGACGTACTTCGAATCAATTTCCGAGGCGTAGGCCATGTTGAAGCCCTGCCCCCGGAGGTCCTCGAAGCGGCGGTCAGAGCGCAGGCCGGTGCCCACCGCGCCGGAGACGCTGACCTTGAGCCCGTCCTGGCCGAAGAACGTGTTGCCCAGCTGGAAGGACAGCTTCCGGTGGCCGGGCGCGCTCGGCGTGACGCCCATGTCCCCGCCCAGGTAGGCGCCCTTCAAGCCCGCTCCGCGGGTGACGACGTTCACCACCGCCAGCTCCGCGTTGCCGCCGTAGATGACCGAGCCTGGGCCGCGGATAATCTCCACGCGCTCAATCTGGTCCACCGGCAGCTCATGGCCGAACTGGAGGGACGAGTAGAGCGGTTCGTTCATCTCCAGGCCGTCCACCAGCAACAACACCTTCCCCTCGTGGCCCCAGATGCCGCGGAAGCCGGCGCCCACCACGCCCGTCACGTCCATCCCGAAGGAGAAGCCGGGAATCTGGTGCAGCACGTCGATGAGGTCCCTGGCGCCGCTGGCGATGAGCTCCTCGCGCATCACCACGCTGACGATGCCGGGAGACTCGCGGGGTGTGAGCAGCTTGCGGGAAGCCACCGCGAGCTCTGCGTTGAGCAGCTCGTCGAGCGACACGTCGCTCACGTCTTGGGCCAGCGCGGACGTCGAGCACAACCACAGTCCCGCGATGCCCACGCGGATCCAGGCGGTCATCCGCGGGAGTCTAGGGGATGCCCTCCGCGCCGGCCCGGTGAGCCTGCGCGCACCGCCGCCCCGCACGTGGGCGCGGAGCCCACGCCACGCAACTCCGGGCCGGGCTCTCTCGAAGATTGAGAACGATGCGAAGACTGAACGCGGTCCCGGCGTGCGCGCTCGCGCTCGCGCTCGGCTGCTTGCCGCGGTTCGCCATCTCTCCGGAGTCACACCGCTTCAATGGCGAGTGCGTGGCGCTGCGCGAGCAGCAGCAGCCGGAGCGGGCGGAAGCGGCCTGCGAGCAGGCGCTCAAGTTCAGCCCGGACAACGGGGACGCCTGGGTGAACCTGGGGCTCCTGCGCCACGACCGCGGCGACCGGAAGGGCGCGAAGGAGGCGTTGATTCACGCCGTCCGCATCAACCCGGACCAGCTGCAGGCGCACTCCACCCTGTGCGCGCTCTACTACGAGGACGAGCGAGACCTCACCCGCGCGCGCTGGAGCTGCGAGCGCGCGCTCCAAGTGGACCCCTCCTACGCCGAAGCCCTGCGCAACCTCTTCCTCGTCCTCTGGGCTGGCGGCGACAAGGCTGCCGCCGAGAAGGTCCTGCTGAGGCTCACGGTGGCCCACCCGGAGCTCGCCGAGCCCTGGTGCGACCTGGGCCACCTGGAGTTGGACCGCGGCGCGCCCTCCGCCGCCCTGCCGAATTTCGAACGCGCGCTCGCGCTGGTGCCCACCTACGTCCGCGCCCGCATGCTGCTGGGCGTGGCGCACGAGCGGTTGGGTCAGCTGGCGGAGGCCGCGGACGCCTACGAGCTGTGCCTGGACGGGGACCCGAACGAGCGCGAGTGCCGCGAGGGATTCAGCCGCGTACGGCAGGCGCTGCCGGTCCTGCCCAAGGCCGCGCGCTGACCCGCGAAGAAGCCCCGTGAGGCGCAGCTCCGTTCGCGTCGAGCGTTGCGCCGTCAGGCGCATAGTCGAGACGTCGGCAGTGCTTCCGAAGCTTGGCTCAAGGGCCGCTGCGCTCTGCTCGAAACAAACCGGCAAGGTGCCGTGCGTGGGTTTGCGCCACCTCTCGACGATGCGCCTGACGGCGCAACGCTCGAGGCGAGCGGGGGAGGCGCCCGACTGAGAAGGGCTGTTCCTCCGACGAAATGGCCGGCCAGGCCGGTCTTCTCCTCGAGGCGAGCGGGGCAGGCGCTGCCGTTCCTGCCCAAGGCTGCGCGAAGGCGCTACGCCCGCAGCTTCTGGCGCAGCGCCTTCGCGCGCGCCTGGACGTCAGGGTCCATCGAGGTGAGCTCAATCGACTTGAGCCGCTCATCGAGGCTCTTCGGGTGCTTCGCCTTCAGCGCGCCGGAGGCCTCCAGCGTCTCCAGCTTGGCCAGCGACTTGTCGACGATGCGGTCCCGCGGGTGGTCCAGCAGCGAGTCCAGGAAGTAGGGGTCCTCGGGGAGCTCCGGGTACTTCTCCAGGTAGTCGATGACGCCCTGGACCCAGGCCTTGCGGTCCGGCATCTCCCGCAACTTCATCATCGCTTCCTTCTGTGCCTTCCGCTTCCCGTCGGGGTCGAAGGTCTTGGCCAGCCCTTCGGGGAGCGCGCCGCCGGTGAAGAGCGAGTCCGCTGCCTGCTTGTACTTCTCGTAGCTGGCGCTGCGCTCAATCCGCTGCTGCTTCGGGTCGTCCTGACGGGAGTGATACTTGCTGCCCTTCCCCCGCTGCGCGTCTATCTCCCGCCAGCTCTTGTTGCGCTTGCCAGAGAAGCCGCCCCCCTCGTCATCTCGGTCCTTCGCCATGCACTTATTCGCCTTGGTCAGCGCGCGTTGCGCCGAGCCTGCCACAGGGCCTTGAGACCCTGGTTGACTGCGTCCCGTACCCGCGCGAGCTCTTCTCCCGCGAGCGGCAACTCCTCGTCTTGCTCGGCCTCGAACAGGACCTCGTCCGCGTAGGCCGCGAGCGCTCCAGGGATTTGTACTTCCCCTGTCTTCGGGTCCCCGGGCGCGGCGCTCGCAACTCCCGGTGGCCAACCCAGCTCAATCATCGCAAACAGCTCGAAGAGGAGGTGCCGGGCGCAGCCATAACCATCGTCGGACAGCCCGCGCTCGTCAAGGAAGCCCAGGAGCGCGTCCTGGCGATTCTCGAAGGCGTGGCTCAAGCGGGACCGCTCCCGCTCGTCCATGTCCTCGAGATAACGCCAGGCTACCTCGACGTACTCCCCATCCGGGGCGTCCTGGAACGGAGCGGGGGCCGGCGCGGACACCTTGCGCTCGCGCGGCTTGCGCACCGGCTTGGCGTTCAGGCGGATGGGCCCGCCGCCCGCGACCAGGTCCCACAGGCCCAGCAGGTTCTCGAAGAGCTGCCGGGCGTAGGTGGGGTCCGGGAAGTGGGGCTCGCCGTCGAAGAGCGACGGGATGAGCTCCGATGAGGGCACCCCATCCCGCTGCGCCGCCTGAATCCGCTCCAGCACCTCGGGCGTCCGCAGCGGGCTCCCGGTCATCTCCAGCAGGCCATCAAGCAGCTCGGCGCCATCGAACCGGTGGCTGAACGCTTTCGACATCGCTCTCGCACCCCTTGCACGCGTGGGGATGCGCCTTTTGCTAGAAGCGCGCGCCCACCGTCAATGAACCGCTGATGAGCCCACCGCCCGGTTCCTCCCCGGTCACGGGCTCGGCGAACTCGTCCGCGAAGAGGACGCGGTAGGTACCGCGCAGCCCCGCCGTGAACGCGCCGCGGTTGTAGTCGAGACCCAGCGCGAGGGGAATCTCTCCCAGGACGTCGTTCTCATAGGTGAACGACGCGGGGTTGTTGGCGTCCAGGAAGCTGATCCCCAGCCCCGCCCCGATGAAGGGCCACAGCCCGCCCAACGGCAGGCCCGCCTTGGCCATCCCGTAGGCGTTGTGCCGCCACATTGCGCCGCCCGGAAGGAACGTGGTGTTCCCGTCCAGCGGGATGCGAGAGCCCTCGTACCCGCCCTCGAAGCCGAAGAAGTGCCCGGCCCACGTCCCGCCGGCGGTGACGCCGTAGAGGGGGCCGAACCCGCTCAGCCCGCCGAGCCCTCCGGTGAACGCCGCCACGCCCGCGGTGCCCTCCACCCGGATGTCCGAGAGCCCGGTGGACTTCTTGAGCGCCTCGTTGCGCTCGCCGAACGTGGCCTCCGTCTCCCCCGCGTACCCCGTGCCTGCCATCAGGCCCAACCCCAACACCCCAGCGGTGAATGCGCCTCGCATCGTGTGCCTCCTCGGGCGGTGATGCGTCCGAATCTGCGCACCCTCGCGCCGCTTCAGGACAGGCGAGCGGCACCGCCTCTACCGGCGGCCGCTCTCCGGCGGGGCGTCCTTCACCTCGACGCGCTTGGCTACCGCGTCGAAGCCGTTCACCTCGAAGCGCGCGAGCACCTCCATGCCCGGTCGCAGCTCCTTCGCGCCCACGACTTCGGTCTGGGCGTCCACCCGGAGGAAGTGCACGCCCGGCGGAGCGTCCTTGAGCTGGAAGCCTCCACCTCCCACCTTGCGGATGCGCGCCTCGATGATGCTGTCGCCCTGCGGGCCTCCGCCCTGGCCGTCGTAGGTGCGGCCAAGGGCGATGACTTGCGGCCGCCTGGGCGCCTCCCGCTTCACGTGGCTGCTTCGCGTGTCGGGGTCATACGCACCGCAGCCGGCGCCGCAGCCGAGCAGGAGGAGCACGAGAGGGATGAGCCGGCGCATGGTCAGCCGCCCTCCGCTTCGTCTTGCTCCTGCTTGGGCTCGGAGCGCCACTGGAAGTCCGCCGGGACGTGGCCTCCCCCCTGCTGGGCGGTGCCTATCCAGTCCACGTCCGGGAAGCCGGGATCCGCCGTGGTGCCGGAAGGCTCCCGCTCCAGGGTGACCTCCGGTCGCCGTGCCGGGTCGGTGAGCAGGGGAGAGCGGTCGTCGAAGTCCATGGGATACCTCCAGAACTCAACGTGGGGACGCCCCGGCGAACGGGCCAATCCCAGGCTCCAAGGGAGTGGAAACTTTTCGGGGCATCCCTGCGATAACAGGCACATGGGTGTTCCCGGCATCCGCTCTACCGCCACAGGTTCAACGCGCCTCGTCGAAACGGGCGCGCAGACGGCGCCGTTCGCTCCTCCAGCACCGCTCCGGGGGGAGCTGAGCAAGGTTTTCCAGCTGCGCCACGGCCCCTGGTGGATTCAGTGGGAGCACGAGCCGATGGCAAAGGGCGGCTTCTCTGCCGTCTATCGAGGGACGGCCCAGCAGAAGGACGCGCCCGCGAAAGACGTGGTGGTGAAGGTGGGTCGGCCGAAGGACAGCTTCGACCACGAGTTCGGGTTGCTGGGCCAGGTCGGCCAGGATGCAAACGTCGTCAACGCGCTCCTCCACGGCAAGCTCGACGATGGGCGGCCGTTCCTGGTGATGGACAGGATTGACGGCGAGACGCTCGCCGAGCGCTTCTCACGGGGAAAGTTGAGCATCCCTGAGACGCGGAAGCTGGTGGCCGATGTCTGCGACGGGCTCGCGGCGCTGCACCGCGAACGCATTGCCATGCTGGACCTCAAGCCTGAGAACGTCCTCTGGAATGAGGCGGCGAACGCGTACCAGTTGATCGACCTCGGGATTGCGCATCAGGGGAGGTCCACTGAGCACAACGGCATCTGGACGATGTCATCCGCGTCCCCTGAGCACCTGGGGCGGCTCCCGGTCGGCCCCAGGAGCGACCTCTTCTCGCTCGGCTTGCTCATTCACCAGGCGCTGACCGGCGAACCGACTTTTCACGGCTCGCTCTTCAACGTGAGGCAGGCGCGGATCGCCGCCAACAGGTCCAGGGTGCCTCTGACGCCCATTCATCCGGAGGTGGATGAGGTGCTGCGCAAGGCGGTCTCCATCCGGTCCGGGCCGAGGCAGAAAGATGTCGAGACGTTCCGCACCGAGATGAACGCCGCGCTCGACGCAATGGAGTCACCGCCGTTCGACTCTGTCGCGGACGTGCCGGGCCCCCAGCTAAAGCCGGGTCGGTAACCGTCCCACCTGGTTTCACCGGCAGATGAATGCCGTTTCCCCACGCGGGCACGAACGGAGGATGGCTTTTTCGGGTGACCGTCCGACCGCGAGGTGTGTGCTGTGAGCGCCGCCGAGGCGTGGAGCCGGCTGGACGAGGGGGGTGACCGCCAGGTACACCGCAGAGCGGCGGCGGTGCTGCGAATGGCGGAGGCTTCGAAGACCGGGGAGCGTCGGGCCAGCGTGGACGCGGAGGCGGGTGACGACGCGCGCCTCCTCGAGCGCTGCAAGCAGAAGGACCTGACCGCCTTCCGGGAGCTCTACGCGCGGCACGCCCGTCAGGTCGCCTCCCAGCTCGTCTTCCTCGTCCCCAGCCACGAGGTGGAGGACGCGCTCCAGGATGTCTTCATCGAGGTCTTCCGCTCGCTGCACCGCTTCGAGGGCCGCAGCGCGTTCAGCACCTGGCTCTATCGGGTGGCCGTCCACGTGGCGATGAAGTCCCGTCGGAAGTCCGCGCGCGCCAAGGTGGACGTGCGGCTCATCGAGGACCCGGACGCGCCAGACCCGGCGCCGGGCCCCACCGACACCGCGCTCACCCGCGAACGCCTGGCCCGGGTGGAGGCGCTGCTGGAGCACCTGTCCCCGAAGAAGCGGACCGTGCTGGTGCTGCATGACCTCCGAGGCGTGGAGGCCCAGCGCATCGCCGAGCTGACCGGCAGCAACATCCTCACCGTGCGCACCCGGCTCTTCTACGCGCGCCGCGAGTTCGAAAAGCTGGCGGCGAACGACCCCACGCTCGCGGAGTTCTTCGCCGGGGAAGGGGAGGGCGCCTGATGGCCGGCCACCTCTCCTCCAAGGAGCTGGAGCGGCTTGCGGCCGAAGCCGGGCTTCCGCCCCCGCACGTCGCGGACTGCAAGCGCTGCGCGCAGAACCTCCACCGCGTGCGAGGCCGCCGCCGGTTGCTCTCCGCGCTCGGCCAGCGCGACGGCCGCACGCTCGCGCCGGACGCGCTCGCCCGGGTGGAGCGCCGGACGCTCGAAGCCCTGTCTGTGCCTGCGCCCACGCGCTGGCTCTGGCTCGCGCTTCCACTCGCGGCCGCTGCGGCGCTGATTGCGGTTCTCCTGCTGCGCCCGGCGGGGTCGGAAGCGCCTGCGGCGACGAACGGCGTGGTGGCATCGCCTGACTCCTCGAAGGAGAGGGGCCGCACGCCGGAGTCGCTTGCTGCGAGCCCTGGTGCGGAGACGGGTCGCCCGGGTGCCGAGGTGAACCAGACGCCGGAGTCGCTTGCCGCGGCACGCCCTGGTGCGGAGACGGGGCGCACGCCGGAGTCGCTTGCTGCGCGCCCTGGTGCGGAGACGGGGCGCACGCCGGAGTCGCTTGCTGCACGCCCTGGTGCCGAGGTGAACCAGACGCCGGAGTCGCTTGCCGCGGCGCGCCCCGGTGCGGAGACGGGGCGCACGCCGGAATCGCTTGCCGCGGCGCGCCCTGGGGTGGAGGCGAACCCGGCGCCGGAGTCGCCCTCTACCTTGGCGAACCGAACGTCGTTGGCTCCTGGCCGCGCGCGGCTCTCCTGGCTGGAGGGCGCGGTCAAGCGCGACGGAGAAGCGCTGCCGTTGGACGCCGCGCTGGCCGAAGGCGACCTGCTCACGACGGGCGACGGCCTCCTGCGCCTGGAGCTCTCCGGCGGCGCGCGCTGCGTGCTGGAGCCGCGTGGCGCGGTCCGCCTCGCGACGCTGCGGCAAGGGGACACCGTCCTTCGGCTCGAGGCGGGGCGGGTGGGCTGCCAGGTTCCGCCGCTGGCCTCGCGTCAGCGCTTCGCTGTCGACGCCGGCGCGCGCCGGGTGGCGGTGGTGGGCACGCGCTTCGCCGTGGCCCGCTTCGCCTCCGAGGTGGTGGTGGAGGTGACGGACGGGACCGTCTGGGTGAGCGATGGCCCGCGCTACGAGCACCCCCGCGCGGTGAGCGCCCCCACGGCGCTGCGCTTCGACGACGGCGCACCGGCGTCAGGCGGAACGCGCGCAGCGCCGGTCGCCCTCTCCCGCCCGCAGCTGCTCACGCGCGCGTCCGGCGCCGCCCGGATGCGCATCCAGCGCCAGCCTGAAGGCGTGCAGGTGCAGCTGGACGAGCTGGGCTGGGGCACCGCGCCGCTGGAGGCGTGGGTGGAGCCCGGCCGGCACCGCCTGCGCCTGAAGGTCGTGGGCAGCCCGCCGGTGGAGCGCTGGGTGGAGGTCCCGGCCGGCACGGCGCCGTTCGACGTGGTGCTCCCGTCGCTGGAGCCCGTGCTGCCGGACCGCACGGGGGACCCGGAGGCCCTCACCGAGGTGAGCACCGCGCTGCGGGCGCACACCCCAGAGCTGCGCGAGTGCTACGAGGAGTGGCTCAAGCGCAACGAGGCGGCCCGCGGGCGGGTGGTCCTCACGCTGGAGCTCTCCGAGCGCGGCGCGGTCACCGCCGCCCGGGCGGACGACGCGGTGCTGCCGGCGGACGTCGCGCGCTGCATGGTCTCCGCCGCCCGCAAGTGGGCGCTTCCTGCGCTGGGCGCTCCGGTGGAGTTGCAAGTGCCGCTGGACCTGACCGCGGTGCCAGCCCCGCCCTGATTTGCGCGAAGGGGCGCCGCCGTGCGATGTCGCGGACCCCATGACGTCAGGCCTCTGGCCCCTGCTGTGCTGCGCGCTCGCTGCGGCGTCCTCCGCCTGCACGAGCGAGTGCGGGCCGTCCACCTGCGCCGCCGGCTGCTGTGAAGCCAACATCTGTTACGAGGGCGCGGGTGGCTCCAATGGGCAGGCGTGCGCCTCTGTCAACCTCACTCCCGCGGGCGGGACGGACGCGGGTGGCGGCACCTGCTCGCACTACTCCTGCTCGGCGTCCGGCGAGCGCTGCTGCGCCGCGGACACCGAGGGGAACGCGCTGACCTGCTCCGCCGGTACCTGCCAGACCACCTGCGTGGACTTCAACTCGCCCTGCAACGCCTCCATCCGCTGCTGCCAGCGGACGACGGGCAAGTACAACAACACCTGTGTGTCCGAGCGCTGCGACCTCTGCATCAACCGGCTGCAGGAGTGCACGCAGGAGAGCAGCGCCACGCCCTGCTGCGCCGGGACCACCTGTCAGCTGAGGTCCGGCTTCTCCACCATCTATGAATGCCGCTGAACGGGCCTGGTCCGTCGCGCTCTGCCTGCTGTGCGCCGCGCCGGCCGTCGCGCAGGCGCCGCCGCTGACCGGGCTCACCTGGACCGCCCCGTCCGGATGCATCCAGACCGGCGAGCTGGCGCAGCGGGTGGAGGACAGGCTGGGCCGCACCACCTTCGCCACGCTCGCCTCCCGGCACATCCAGGGACAGCTGCGCGCCTCGGAGCTGGCGCCGCGCTGGAGGGCCAAGCTCACGCTGGTGGATGAGCAGGGCACGGTGCTCGGGAGTCGTGAGCTGACCGGGAATGACCCGCGCTGCCGCGCGCTCGACGACTCGCTGGTCTTCATCCTCGCCGTGATGATTGACCCCGACGTGGCGCTGCGCGGCCCGGTGCCCCCGGCCACAGTGGAGCCCGCGCGGGAGGCCTCGCCAGAGCCCGCGCCGCCGACCCCTCCGCCTGATGTTCCGCTGCTTCGGCCCCGGCCGCCCGTCGCGGAGCCGCCGCCGCCCGCACGGCCGCGGCGAATCCGGCTGGAGGACGGCCGCTACTACCTGGGCGAGCGGGAGCTCACCGTTGGCAGCTTCTACGCGCTGGTGGAGCGCGATGACCTGCGCCTTGCGCAGGAGCAGCGCAGCCAGCTGCGCATCGCCGGCTTCACCGTGGGCGCGGCGGGCGTCGGCGCCAGCGTGGTGCTGCTCATCGCGCACGCGCTCGGCGTGGGGTGCGTTCGCTACTCCGGGACCCCGCTCTACAAGGGCTCCTGTCTTGAGGGCTCGCCGGAGGTCCGCACCGCGGGCTTGATTGGCCTGGGCGTGGGCGCCGCGCTGCTCATCACCGCGGCGGTGGCTTCCGACAAGCCCACCATCCTCGAGGAGGACCTCGGCTTCGCGGAGGCCTTCAACGAGCGCGAGGCCCAGCGGGCGCACCGGATGTAGTTGACGCGGGATGTGGCGGCGCGGCGCTGCGTGTTATGGAGCGCAAAATGAAGACACCGCGAAAGTTCAGGGTCGGGCTGGTGCAGATGGCGATGTCGAAGGACGCGGACGAGAACCTCCGCGCCGCGGCGAGCTGGGTGGGCAAGGCGGCGAAGGCAGGGGCGGAGATTGTCTGCCTGCCGGAGCTCTTCCGCTCTCCGTACTTCTGCCAGAAGGAGGACCCGGCGACGTTCGAGCTCGCCGAGTCCATCCCCGGCCCCTCCACGGAGCTGCTCGGGAAGGCCGCGAAGGAGGCGGGCGTAGTGGTCATCGCCTCGCTCTTCGAGCGGCGCGCCGCGGGCCTCTACCACAACACCGCGGCCATCCTGGACGCGGACGGGAGCATCACCGGGCTCTACCGGAAGATGCACATCCCGGATGACCCGGCCTACTACGAGAAGTACTACTTCACGCCCGGCGACCTGGGCTTCAAGGCGATGGACACCAAGGTCGGCCGCATTGGCACGTTGGTCTGCTGGGACCAGTGGTACCCGGAGGGCGCGCGGCTGACGGCCCTGCAGGGCGCGAGCGTGCTCTTCTACCCCACGGCCATCGGCTGGCACCCGCACGAGAAGAAGCAGTACGGCGACGCGCAGCGCGACGCCTGGCGCACCATCCAGCGCAGCCACGCCATCGCCAACGGCCTCTACGTGGCGGCGGTGAACCGGGTGGGACTGGAGCGGCCGGACCCTGCCGCTGCGGGCCTGGAGTTCTGGGGCACGTCGTTCCTCTGTGACCCGTTCGGGGTGGTGCTCGCCGAGGGCTCGGTGGACAAGGAGGAGGTGCTGGTCGGCGAGGTGGACCTCACGCGGCTGGAGGACGTGCGCCGCAACTGGCCCTTCCTGCGCGACCGCCGCATTGACGCGTACGGCGGCATCGAACGCCGCTTCATCGACGCGCCGGTGGGCAAGGCTTGAGGCGCGCTGCCGCGCTGGTGGCGCCCGCGGCCCAGCTCATGCCCGCCGAGTGGGACCCTCACGAGGCGACGTGGCTGGGCTGGCCGCACAACGAGAGCGACTGGCCCGGGAAGCTGGAACCCATCCCCTGGGTCTACGGTGAGATTGTCCGCAAGCTCACCCCCGGCGAGCGCGTGCGCCTCATCGTCCCCACCGCGGAGCACGCGAAGGCGGCCCGCAAGGTCTTCAAGCGGGCGGGGGTGGACCTGGGTCAGGTGGACTTCCTGCGCTTCCCGTCCGACCGCGGCTGGACGCGGGACTCGGGCCCGCTGTTTGTGCGCCACAGCGGCGCGCTCTCCATCGCCCGGTTCCGCTTCACGGCGTGGGCGAAGTACCCGAACTGGAAGCAAGATGACCAGCTGCCCCTGCGCGCGGCGAAGTGGCTGAAGCGGCCGCTGGTGCCGGTGACGCACAAGGGCCGCGAGGTGGTGCTCGAGGGCGGCAGCATCGACGTGAACGGCCGCGGCACAGTCCTCACCACCGAGGAGTGTTTGCTGGACCCGAAGGTCCAGATCCGCAACCGCGGCTTCACGCGCGCGGACTATGAGCAGGTGTTCGCCCAGGCCCTCGGCGCGCCGAACGTCATCTGGTTGAACAAGGGCATCGCCGGGGATGACACCCACGGCCACGTGGATGACCTCTGCCGCTTCGTCGGCCCGCGCACGCTGGTGCTCATCCGGGAGAAGAACCCGAAGGACGCGAACCACCGGCTGCTGGAAGAGAACCGTGAGCGCCTGCAGGGCGCCCGGCTGGAGGACGGCACCCGCCCCGAAGTGGTGGAGCTGCCGTGCCCCGCCCCGCTGGCGCTGGAAGGCCGCCGCCTCCCCGCCAGCTACGCGAACTTCTACATCGCCAACTCGGCCGTCCTGGTCCCCACCTTCAATGACCCTCAGGACCGCGTGGCCCTGGGAGTCCTCGGTGAGCTGTTCCCGGACCGGCCCGTCGTCGGCATCCACGCCGTCGATTTGGTCTGGGGCCTGGGCACGCTCCATTGCCTCACGCAGCAGGAGCCGCGCGACACCTAGGCGTCTCCTGACCGGAGGCATCCCCGCCCCGCCCCCCCGTTCGCGTCGAGCGTTGCGCCGTCAGGCGCATAGTCGAGACGTCGGCAGTGCCTCCGAAGCGTGGCTCATGGGCCGCTTCGTTTTGCTCGAAACAAACCGGCAAAGTGCCGTGCGTGGGTCTGCGCCACCTCTCGACTGTGCGCCTGACGGCGCAACGCTCCTCACCAGGGCCCCGCAACATCGCGGGGTTGCCCCCGTTCGCGTCGAGCGTTGCGCCGTCAGGCGCATAGTCGGTGTGCCCAACAGAGACGTCGGCAGTGCCTCCGGAGCTTGGCTCATGGGCCGCTTCGGTTTGCTCGAAACAAACCGGCAAAGTGCCGTGCGTGGGTTTGCGCCACCTCTCGACTATGCGCCTGACGGCGCAACGCTCGAGGCGAGCGGGGATGGCGCCTGACGGCGCGAGAACAGCTGTTCCTCCGACGAAATGGCCGGCCAGGGCCGGTTACCTCCTCGAGGCGAACGGGGGGTGCGCTGTTCCTCCGACGAACCGGGTCGAGGCGAGCGGGGAGCTTCGCCATCCCCCAAACTATGTCGTCACGGTTCCGTCCAGCTGACGTTGAGCGTGTACGTGCCCGCGGAGTAGCCGTTCACCATCATGAACGCCTGCGTGGCGCCGGGCGGGACGGTGAGCTCGCAGGTCTCCGTCGCGCCGTCCACGTACGGGCGGCAGTCGTACGCGGTGAGAGTGGGCGCGCTGCCGAAACGGACGTAGAGGTCCGGGTCTCCGGTGCCCGTCATCTGCACCTTGAACGTGGTGCCGGCGAGGACGCGCAGCGCCTGATACGGCACCTGCTGCCCCTGAGTGACAGAGCCGCTGTCGCTGTCCGTCTTCGGCGTGCCCATGGAGCCGCCGCCGGCCTTCACGTACTCCACTTTGAGCGTGTACGTCGCCGCGCGGTAGCCCACGACGTTGACGTAGGCGGTGGTGACGTTGGCCGGGACGGTGAGCGTGCACTCCTCGGCGGTCGACGACAGGTAGGGCCGGCAGTTGTACGCGCTGGCGGTGGGTGCGGCGCCGAAGCGGACGTAGAGGTCCCCGTCTCCGCTGCCGGACAGGGTGGCCTTGAACGTCGTGCCGGCGGTGACGTTGAACGGCCCGAAGGCGTCCGTCTCCAGGCGCGCCACGCTGCCGTTGAAGGTCTCCGTGGTGGTGGCCGGCGGCGGAGGAGGAGGCGGCGGGGGCGGGTTGGTGCCGCCCGGGGCGCCGTAGACGGCGGCCGCGCCCTCCGCGTCCAGCTCTGTCAGCTCCAGGCCGGTGAACGAGCCCGTCCCGTTGCACTGCGGATAATGCATCACCGACGCGGAGTCATACGGCGTCAGCACGCGCCAGCTGTTGTCCTCGAAGCAGGTGCCTGCCTCCGGGCGCGTGTGTTCGTGCCGGAAGCCCAGGGTGTGGCCCAGCTCGTGGCGCAGGACGCCGATGAATGAAACATCCGTGGAGGTGAAGGCGCTGTTATCAATGAGAACGTTACGGGTGGCGCGCGGGGTGGACGGGAAGAACGCCCGTGCCAGGTAGCTGCCGCCCGCGTTCACCGGCCGGACGTCGAAGAGGATGTTGTTGTTGCTGGCGTTGCAGGTGCCATCCTCGGTGGAGACGTAGACGTAGTGCACGTCCGCCACGTCTTCCCAGGCGCCGGTGGCGCTGGCCATCGCCTGCACCACCTGGCCCTTCCGGGCGCCGAAGGTGTCAGACACGCAGTAGGTGAGGTTCTGCTTCTGCACGTCGGTCCAGCGGTCGTCCGCCGAGCCCACCCGGTTGATGATGAGCTGACCTTTGGCGAAGTTCCGCTCGTAGAATTCGCGCAGCTGCTTCTCGCCGTAGAGCGGTGTGTCGCCGTCCGCGATGATGACGCCGGTCTCTGGCTCGACGTAGACGCGCTGGAGAAACGCCTCCCAGGAGAGCCCCTGGCTTTCGGCCACCTGCTCTGGCGGCGCCTCCGGGCGTTGCTGGGCGACACCACACCCGGTGGCGAAGACGACGGCGATGGCGACTGCGCTCAACGGACTCCGCTTCATGGCACCCTCCTTGGGAGCGACGCGGCGGGAGACGCAGGAGCTGAGCCACGAAACAGAGGGCTGATTCGATTGATCGCCCGGGAGCGCGGAGCCCGCGAGCCTGCACCATGTGGTTGTATTGGGTGATTACTTTTGTTTCAGTTGAAACAATGTTTCATCCGGAGACGCGAGCTCTTGCGGCGTGGATCCACGCGCTGGCGCGGAAAGCGACGAAGCGGGCTGGCTGAACGGAGTTGAGACAAGACCGGAAGTCTATTCCGGGGACCGCTCGGCTCCGCAGGGCGCCTCATGTCCGGAATGACCCGCGGCGCGCGGCGACTGCGCCCTACCCGCCGCGGATGTACGCGCGGATGAACGCCTGGTCTTGCGGGGCGAGCGTGAACAGCCGCACGCCGAACCCGGCCGGCTGACGCGGGTCTCCGCCGGTGTTCTCCCAGAAGACCTTCCCGCGCGTTTGAATCTCGGCGTCGGGGAGCTCGAACTGGAGCAGCAGCTCCACCAGCGTGCCCAGCGGGACAATCTGCGTCCCCGGGACGAACACGCTGTTGCAGTTGAAGTTGGCCAGGGGGTGGTCGGTGAACATCGGCACGTGCTTGCGCTGTATCCGCAGCCGCGCCTCCACGCGCTCGTTGGCCCACTTGAGCCCCATGAACTCCGCGGGCTCGTAGGTGAGGGCGTCCCGGCCGCCGCGGATGAGCCGCGGTGGGGGCGAAGGCGTCAGCGCCACCGAGCGCAGCCGGGGAGGTGGGCGCGCAGGCTCGGGCGGCGGTGCGGCGGCGAGGGGTGGCGCGGCCTTCGGACGCTCCAGGCTCACCATCCTGCCGGCGAGGTGGAGAAAGACGCTCTCGCACGCCTGGCGCAGCTCTCCCTCGGGCTGGCGGTCCGGGTAGAAGCGCTTCACCGTGGTGAAGAACCCGGCGCGGTAGTCCGCCAGACTCGCGCTCTCGCGCACGCCGAACACCTCGTGCGTGGGCTGGGATTGAACCCGCGCCAGATACTCGCGGACCTTGCGCAGCTGCTCGCGCTGCAGTGCGGCGATCGCCTCCGGCGTGCGCGAGGCGCGCAGCTGGACAATCTCCGGGACCGTGTCCGCGTCCACCCAGTTCGTGCCGTCGCGGGAGACGCGGGAGATTTCCTGCAGCCGGCCAGAGCCCACCAGCTCCCGCAGCGTCTGAAGCTGCGTGGGGCCCAGGACCCGGCCTTGTGCGTCGGCGACCCAGTACATGCTCAGTGCTCGGCGTGCAGCGCGCGCCTGGCGGCCGCCGAGATCTCCAGGGGGTGAAACGGCTTGCTGATGAAGCCGTTGGCGCCTGCCGCCACCGCCTCCTCCACCAACGACTCCACGTCCATGCTGCTGATGATGAGCACGTGACACCCCACGCCGCTCTGCCTAAGGCGCCGGAGCACGTCGAGCCCGGAGAGCCGTGGCATCACCAGGTCGAGGAAGACGATGGCCGGCGGCTCCTGGTCAATCATCTGCAGCGCCTGTTCGCCGTCGCTCGCCTCGCGGACCACGCAGTCCACCTCCGACAGGCAATCGCGCAGGGTGACGCGGACGAAGCGGTCATCGTCGACGATGAGTATTTGAGGGGGCCCGGACACGGGCGCGAATTGTAACGAGCCCCGGTCAAAGAGCGAACCGCCTGGTGCGCGCTTGCTCGGTCACCGGCGCGCGGCGCGCGCTTCTCGTTACGGCGGTCAGAAAATGGCGTGTCGACAGGGCTGTGGCACGGTGTAGCGCCCTCCCAACGAAAGGTGTTTCACGATGAAGCGCGTGTGGTTGTTGCTTCCACTTGCGGTCGGGTGTGCGCGCCAGCTGAAGGTCGCGCCGGTTGAAGGCGCAGCGCGGACCGCGGTCGAGGTGGTGCGCGGCGGCCCCACCTCCGCCCAGACCCGCGAGCTGGAGCTGGAGCAGGCCCTGTCCGGCGCGGTGCTGCACTTCGACTTCGACGAAGCCACGCTCTCCCAGCAGGACCGCCTCACCCTCCAGCGCGTGGCGGAGGCGCTGCGCGCGCGCCCCTGGGCGTCGGTCCGGGTCAACGGCCACTGCGACGAGCGCGGCACCCAGGAGTACAACCTCGCCCTCGGCCAGCGGCGCGCGGAGGTCGCTCGCGCGTACCTCATCGCCCTGGGCGTGGAGCCCGCCATCGTCGAGTCGGTCAGCTTCGGCGCGGAGATGCCCGCGGCCGACGGCCACGACGAAGAGGCGTGGGCCCGCAACCGGCGCGCCGAGCTTGAGCCTCAGGGCAAGCCGCTCGCTGAGCGCTGAGCCTCTAGAAGCGGAAGTAGACCTCGACGGAGTCCTGGACGCCCCAGAGGAAGCCGTTGCGCGCGACGGAGAAGCTGAAGGGCGGAGGGAAGTCGCCGATGGTTTCCGTCCCCAGCTGAGCGCGCAGGCCCACGCGCAGCAGCACGCCGGCGCGGTCAAACAGCGGCAGGTCCACGCCGCCCTGCAGCTCCGCGCCCAGCGCTTGCGCGGAGATGCCGCTGAGCACCGCTTCGTATTGATGCGGGGAGAGGAACATCCGGATGGAGCCCAACGAGAGGCCGCTCCACAGCCGGAGCCACTCCAGGTCCATCACCGCGCGGACGCCCACCAGGACGTTGACCGACTCGTAGTCGAGGAACTCGGTGCGCTCCAGCTGGCTGTCGTACGGGTGCGTCCGCATGTACGAGTAGCTGCCCTCGCCGAAGAGCTGCCACTGCGGCGTGAGTGAGAGCGCCACCACCACGTTCGGGCCGAAGGGCGTCTTGTTGCGGAAGCCGTTCCCCGCGCTGTCTTCCACGACGATGCGGTTGAACGGCACCAGCTGCTGAATCCCCACGCTGACGGTGAACCGCCGAGTGGGGGCAATGGGCGCGGGCGGCGGTTGCACTACGGGGGCAGGGGCGGGTGCCGCAGGGACGGGGCGCTCTGGCGCGGGTGCCTGCGGCAGCTCCATGCGGATGCGCTCGAACATCGCGATGGCGGAGGGCGGGGTGACGAACGGGTCCAGCCGGTAGCCGGCGTCCGCCTTGAGCAGCGCCTTGAAGTGCTCGTCCGCGATGCGCGGCTCCTCCATCACTACCGCCGCCACCGCGGCGTACTCGTGCAGCCGGAGCGCTTCGTCCCGGGACGGGTTTCCGTCGAGCGCCGCCTCCGCGAGGGACAGGGCTTCGGCGTACTTGCCCGCGTCGTAGGCTTCCCGCACGAGGTGGGAGACCTGCCGGCGCGCCTGCCCACGCGCGCCCGTGGCGGTGAGGCAGAGGAGGGTGAAGAGGAGGCACCGGCTGGCGCGCATGGGGGCGGTACCCTAGCGCAGGGCTCGTGCCGGCAGCGTGGGCGAATAGGCCGGGGACGGGGACGGACAACCGCCCCTCATCGCGGGGTTGCCCCCGTTCGCGTCGAGCGCACTCACGATTGCTCACAAGTCTTCGACGTCGGATCGCGGGGCGTAGTCGGGAGGCGGCAGGGTGCGGGCTGCGGGTTTCCGGGGAATGGTGTCTCGGGCTGCGGGCTGCGGGTTTCCGGGGAATGGTGTCTCGGGCTGCGGGCTACGGGGAACGGTGTCTCGGGGAAGGGGTAGGGAGCACGCGTTCGCGTTCGCGTTCGCCTTCGTTCACGGGCCCGGGTTCGGGTTCGGGCAGTCGGTCAGGGGAGAAGGCTCAACGAGGGGCAACCCCTTCAGGTCGGCGACCGGGCGCGCCGTGCGCCGTGTCCCGAACCCGAACCCCTGCCCGGCCCCGTACCCGTGAACGAAGGCGAACGCGAACGCGAACGCGTGCTCCCTACCCCTTCCCCGAGACACCGTTCCCCGAAGCCCGCAGCCCGAGACACCATTCCCCGGAAACCCGCAGCCCGCAGCCCGCAGCCCGAACACTCCGGCCCGGCGCAGACCTATGGACGCCACGCGCCCTATACGCCATTTCGAGCACTGCGGAGCGCGCCTCCGCAGTGCCTCGAACCCACTCCCAATCTCTCGACTACGTGAGAAGAGCTGTTCTTCCGACGAAGTGGCCGGCAAGGGCCGGTTTCCCCTTCGAGGCAAACGGGGGAGGCGCCTGACGGCGCAACGCTCCCGCGACCCGAATGTCACGCGCTCCGCGCCGCGCGCCCATCCTCCGGGGCCAGCTGCGCGAGGAGCGCGGCGTAGCGGCCCGACCTCGCGAGGAGCTCCGCGTGGGTCCCTGCCTCCACGATGCGGCCGCCGTCGAGCACCGCGATGAGGTCCGCGTCCCGCACCGTGGCCAACCGGTGGGCGATGACGAGCGCGGTGGTGCTGCCCATCAGCTCCGTGAGGCCGGCCTGGACCTCCTGCTCTGACGCCGCGTCCAGCGCGCTCGTCGGCTCATCCAACAACAGCAGCGACGGCCGCCGCAGGAACGCCCTCGCGATGGCCAGCCTCTGCCGCTGACCTCCCGACAGCCGCGCGCCGCGCTCACCGACTTCTTCCTCCAGCCCCGCAGGCAGCGCTCGCACGAAGTCCTGCGCGTGCGCGCGGCGCAGCGCCTCCCACAGCTCCTCGTCGGTCGCGTTCGCCCGCCCCACCCAGAGGTTCTGCCGCACGCTCCCGGAGAACAGCACCGGCTCCTGTGGCACCCACGCCACCTGCCCTCGCAGGGACCTCAGCGAGAGCGCGGCCAGCGACGTGCCATCCCAGAGGACCTCTCCCCGCGAAGGCGCGAGGAACCCCAGCAGCAGCGACACGAGCGTGGTCTTCCCTCCGCCGGACGGGCCCACCAGCGCCACCTTCTGGCCCGCTCGCAGCGTCAGCGTCACGCCCTGCAGGACCGGGTGCTCCGTGTCGGGGTACTGCGCCCAGACGTCTTGCAGCTCCAGCGCGCGGGCCAGCGGCGCTGCGGGCGCGCCGGTGTCCCGCTCGCCCGGGTGGTCGGTCACTTCGAAGAGCCGCTCGGCGGCGGCCAGCCCCTGCACCACCAGGGAGAACGTGCCGGAGAGCGACTTGAGCGGCTGATAGAGCAGCAGCGCCGCGCCGAGGAACTGCAGCAGCTTTGTGGCCAGGGCCGGGTTGGCGGCCACGGCGCGCGTGCCCACCGCGATGGCCGCGGCCACTCCGGCAACGCCCAGCATTTCCAGCGTGGGCGAGAAGGCCCCCCGCACGAAGAGCGAGCGGCGCATGGCGCCCAGGTACCGCTCCTGCTCCGCGTCGAGCTCTGCCAGCAGCGCCTGCTCCGCCCGGAAGGCCTGCACCACCGGGAGGTTGTGCAGCGTCTCCGCGGAGAGCTCCGTGATGCGCGCCAGGCTGGCCTGGGAGCGGGTGGCCAGCTTGCGCACCGCGCGCGCGAAGCGGGAGACCGGGATGATGGAGCCGGGCAGCAGGATGAACGTGATGAGGAAGAGCTTGGGGTCCAGCACCAGGCAGAACAGCAGCAGGCCCAGCGCCTGGAGGCCGTCCTTCACGTAGGAGCTGAGCGCCTGGGCGACGGCGAACTCCACCTGCGCCACGTCGGCGGTGAAGCGCGAGAGCAGCTCTCCGGAGTGACGGGTGGCGAAGAAGCGCGGCGGCAGCTGCAGCAAACGCGCGTAGAGGTCCCGGCGCAGCGCGGCCACCACGCGTTGACCCACCCGCTGCATCCATGTGCTCTGCAGCAGCTGGCCCAGCGCCTTCACCGTGGCCACCGCCATCACCGCCAGCGGCAGCGCCCAGCGAAGCTCGGCGGCACTGAACGCGCGGCGGGCAAGGGTCACCGGGCGGTCCAGCAGCACCGCTTCGATGAGCGGCCCCAAGAGATAGGCGTAGGCGGACGCGGCGGCGGCGGCGGCGAGCGCCGCAACGCTGGCCGCTGCCACCCGCCCCGCGTGCGGCCGGACGTAGGCGAGCAGGCGCCGGTAGACCTCGCGGCGCCCGGACGCGAGAGCGCCGGAGCGGCTCCTCGGCGGCGGTTCCGGGCTGCGTGGGTCGTCGGTCACAGGGTCCACCTACACGCCCGCTCCTCGCTTGAGGGGGGCCGGGCACTCTCCTTCACTGTCGAGAAGGCTGCAATCGCTCGCGGCTGTCGCGCGGTGGACGGCGCAGCCGTTGGGAATCGAGGGCCTTCTCCCGGCCACGCTCGTCGAGCGAACAGCCAAGTCGCCGTCCGCGGACCCACGCATTGCCCCAAGCGCCCGGGAGGGGAAGCTTTAGGGCGTGATGGAAACCGACAAGGAAACAGAGGCGCCCTACGCGTTCGGTTGCGAGCCCGTCGTCTTCGAGGACGATCGCCGCCGACTGCTCTGGCTCATGGCCGAGTACTTCCGCACCGTCGGCTACACGGATATCAAAGCGCGGCTGCCGGGGTTCATGCCGCCGCCGGTGCTCTCGGGCACGCTGGAGGACCACCGGCCCGACTTCACCTGCCGGCAAAGCGACTCCGGCCACACGCCCATCATCATGGAGGTGGTGACCGCGGCGAACGTGACCGACCCGCGGACGGAGAACCGCTGGTCGCTGCTCTCCTCCGCCGCGAAGCTCTACAACGCGGAGCTCCACTTCGTGGTGCCGAAGTGGGCGGACACCGGGCCCATCGACCGCGTCCTCAAGCGGCGGCTCGCCCGCATGGACCTCACGCCCAACCGCGTCTGGACCGTCTGACGTCGTCGCGGATTGCCGGTCCGAGGCGCTGCGTTATATTCGGCGCCTTCGGCGCATCTACAGCGCCCCACATGACGGCAAATGCCTAGGCGAATTGAAGGGTTGGACTGATGTCGGCGGCGGCGCAGAAGCGGGACTACTACGAAGTGCTCGGGGTGGAGCGAACGGTCGAGGCGCAGGCTCTCAAGAGCGCCTACCGGAAGGTCGCCCTCCAGTTTCACCCGGACAGAAACCCCGGGGACAAGGACGCGGAGGACAAGTTCAAGGAAGCCTCCGAGGCGTACGAGGTGCTGTCGGACCCCGAGAAGCGCGCCAAGTACGACCGGTTCGGCCACTCGCAGAACCTCTTCGAAGGGTTTGGCGGCGGCTTCTCCGGCGCGAACATCAACGACATCTTCGGCGAGATTTTCGGAGACATCTTCGGCGGTCGAGGAAGGCAGCGCGGCGGCGGCCGGCAGCGCGGCGCGGATCTCCGCTACAACCTGGAGATTTCCTTCGAAGAGGCGGCCTTTGGCTGCGAAGTGCAGGTCAAAATCCCCAAGCCGCGCCGCTGCGAGCCGTGCGCTGGCACCGGGTCTCGCGACAAACAGCTGCGCGCGTGCCCCACCTGCGGCGGCTCCGGAGAGATTCGCTTCACCCAGGGCTTCTTCGCGGTCTCCCGGCCCTGCAACCAGTGCGGCGGCGCGGGGCGCATCGTCTCTGACCCCTGCCCGGAGTGCAGCGGCAGCGGGCGGGTGGAGAGCGAGTCACAGCTCTCCGTGAAGATTCCGGCGGGCGTCGACACCGGCACCCGGGTCCGGCTCTCCGGCGAGGGCGAGCCAGGCGAGGCCGGCGGCATCCCGGGCGACCTCTACGTCGTCGTCCACGTCCGCGAGCACCCGCTCTTCGTCCGCGAGGACTACGAGGTGCTCTGCGAGGTGCCCATCTCCTTCACCCAGGCCACGCTCGGGGCGCAGATTGACGTCCCCACGCTGGATGGGAAGGTGAAGATGAAGATTCCCTCCGGCACTCAGACCGGGAAGGTGTTCCGGCTCAAGGGCAAGGGCGTCCCCCACCTCCACGGCGGTGGCCGCGGCGACCAGCATGTGCGCGTGGTGCTGGAGACGCCCACCGACCTGAGCCGCCCCCAGCGTGAGCTCCTGGAGAAGTTCGCCGAAATCTCCGGCGAGGAGACCCACCCCCAATCGAAGTCGTTCTTCGCCAAGGTGCGCGAGCTCTTCGGGTAGGGAAGTCTTCCTTGTGAGCGGGGGTTAGGGCGGGTCAAGGTCCCCCATGCCCTCTGCTCGACTCCTTGCCCCGGCGTTCGCGCCCCTCGCCTGTCTGCTCGCCTGCGCGACGGTCCGGCCCGTGACGCTTCGGGCCAGCGCGCCTGCCTCCACGCCAGAGCTCGCCTCCGCTGTGGAGGCCTTCTACGGAGCCACCGACACCGCGGGGCTGCGCGCGGCCGTCTCCCGCGCCCGGGCCGCCGCCCCGGATTCGGCCGCGTTCCATGAAATCGCCGCCGCGCTCGCGCTGCTCGAAGGTCAGGAGGGCGAGCGCTTCGAGCACCTGGCCGCCGCGCTGAGCGACCTGTCGAACGACGCCCCGCTCTACCACCTGGAGCTGCTGGCGGACCTGCCGCTGACGGATGAGCAGCGCGCCCGCTCTGAGTCCCTCCTGGAGGCGCTCACCCTCCAGCACCCCTCCGCCGACGTCCGCGCGCGCGCGGCCGACGCGCTGGGCCTCAGCTGCCGTCTGCGCGCGGACACCGCGTGCGACGCGCGGACGAAGGCGCTGCTCGGCACGTCGTTGCCCATGGCCATCATCGGCAGCTGGGACAACGACCAGGGCAAGGGCTTCGACGCGCCCCATCCGCCGGAGGACGGGGTGGACCTCAAGGCCGCCCACGAGGGCGCCGTCGTGCAGGTCCGCTGGCGCCCGGACGCGCCGCTGGATGCGCGCGGCCAGCTGGTGCTCAGCGAAGCGTTCACCCCCTCGCGCTGGTCCGTCGGCTACGCGGCCGGGGCCGTGCGCGCGCCCGCCGAGGGCGACTACGAGCTGCGCATCGGCACCACCGACGGCCTCAAGGTCTGGGTGAACGGCGCCCAGGTCTTCGAGGCGCGCCTGGTGGACGCCTTCCTGTTTGACCAGTTCATCCTCCCCGTGCGGCTGCGCGCCGGGGCGAACACGGTGCTCATCAAGACCGCCCACGGGCAGGACGACTGGGCGCTCCGCGTGCGCTGGACTCAAGTCGGCGGCGCCCCCGCGACGGCGTTGCGCCCGCTCGCGGCGGACGTGAAGCCTGCGCCGGGCGTCTCTCCGGGAAAGCCCACCGCGGTGGGCACCTTGCTTGCGCAGCGGGTGGACGCGCTGCCCGCGGGCTCCCTGCGGCGCGCGTTCCACGCCTCTGAATGGGCGCGCCAGATGCTGGGCGGCTCCGAGCCGGTGGCCGCCGCGCAGGCGCTGCTGGCCCGGGCGCCGAAGGGCGTCATCGCCACCTACCAGCTGGCCGTGTCCCTCTGGAGCAACGGAGAGCGCGACAAGACCGCGGACTTGATGGGCGCGCTGGACGTCGCGTTCGGCAAGGACCTGCCGTTCCTGCGGGTGGCGCAGGCCCGCTTCTGGCGGCAGCAGGGTTTGCGGCAGAAGGCGCGCGAGGCGCTGGTGGGCGTGAGCACCGCGCACCCCCAGGTCACCGCGGCGTGGCGCGAGCTGGCGGAGCTGTTCGAGGCGGAAGGTTGGGTGGAGGACCGCTGCAACGCGCTCAAAGAGGTGGACCGGCTGCGCCCAGGCCTGAGCGGCGTGCAGCTGGACCTTGCCCAGTGCGATGAGCAGCTGCGCCTGCGGGACCGCGCGCGTGCGCGGTACGAAGCGGTGCTCGCGAAGCTGCCCTGGCACCCGGAGGCGCTGCGGCGGCTGGCGGACCTCGCCTCGCTCGACGATGACCTGAGCGTGGCGCGCCGCCATCTGGAGACCCTGGTGAGCGCGTTCCCGGCGCGGAGCACGGGCCTCTTGCGGTTGGCGGAGCTGCACCGCCGTCTGGGCCAGCGCGCGGAGGCGGAGGCCGCGCTGGCGCGCGTGCTGAAGCTCAACCCGGACTCGGTGGAGGCCCACCTCGCGCTCGGCGCCATCGCCTACCAGGCGGGGGAGAAGCCGCGCGCGGTGGAGCGCTGGCAGGCCGCGCTGGAGCGCAACCCCGACGATGAGCGGCTCTCCAATCGGCTCGCGTACCTTGCGCCCATTGAAGGCGGCGCGTGGACCCGCGAGGTGCCCTCGGAGACGGACATCGAGTCCGCCGTCGCCGCGCGCCAGAGTCTGGTGCCGATGCCCGGCGCCAACGTCGCCTATCTGCTCGACCACGAGGTGTCGTCGCTGCGCGCGGACGGCAGCACCGTCAACGTCAGCACCACCGTGCTCCACGCGCTCAACCAGGAAGGCCGGGACCGCCTCACCGTCCAGCGCCTGGGCAACGGGCGCACGCGCATCCTGCACGCCTACGCGGTGGACCCCGCCGGCCGCCGCGTGGAGGCGTCCTCCATTCGCGGCCGGGAGGTCCGCTTCCGCGGGCTTCAGGTCGGCTCCACCGTGGTGCTCCAGTACCGCGCGGACATCGCCCCGGTCGGCTACCTCTCCAAGCACCTCGCGCGCAGCTTCTGGTTCCAGGGCGTGGGGGACCAGCGGCGGCTGAGCCAGTGGATTCTCTACCTGCCCGCGGGCGCCCCCCTGCACGAGGTGAAGCGCGGGGAGCTGACCCGTGAGGAGCGCCGCGTGGGGGACCAGCTGCGCGTCGCGTACACCGCGAAGGACGTGCCTCCGGTGATGCCGGAGCCGGACATGCCCACCGCGCTGGAGGTGAACGCCAACGTCGCGGTCAGCACGGTCCCCGACTGGGACACGTTCCTCAAGTGGGAGGACGCCTTGCTGCAGGACGCCTTCCGCGACTCGCCGGAGCTGGAGGCCCTCGCGCAGCGGCTGTTCAAAGGCGTGGACTCCGCGCAGGAGAAGGTGACGCGGCTGCACACGTTCCTCATGGAGGACATCCGCTACCAGCAGGACTACGAAAACTTCATGGCGGGCGTGAAGCCGCACGCGGCGCCGGTGGTGCTGGAGCGCGGCTACGGGGACTGCAAGGACAAGGCGGTCCTCTTCATCGCGCTGGCGCGCAAGGCCGGGGTGGAGGCGCACTTCGCGGACGTCCGCACGCGCCCCAAGGGCCCCATCCTGCGCGACATCCCGATGCAGCAGTTTGACCACGCCATCGTCTACGTCCCCGCGCAGAAGGGGTTGGCGGAGGGCCGGTTCTATGACCCCACCGCGGACGCGCTCGACGTGGACAGCCTGCGCGAGGACGACGCGGGCACCACCTCGCTCACCCTGGACCCCTTCACGCGCAAGCACGCCTGGCGGGAGATTCCGTACCAGGACCCGTCGAAGAACCAGACGCGCAGCGCGCTGCAGTTGCAGCTGGCGAAGGACGGCTCCGCCACCGCCAACCTGGAGCTCTCCACCGTCGGCGCGGGCGGCTCTGCGCTCCGCCGCGGGGCGCGCAACCCGGAGCAGCTGCGCAAGGCGCTGCAGCACATGGTGGGCAATGACTACTCTGGCGGCCGGCTGAAGGGGTTTGACCTCCTGGAGGTGAAGGACCTCCGCGCCCCCGCGCGCATCAGCCTCGCGTTTGACGCGCCCACGCTCGCGCGTACGGAGGGTGACCAGCTGCGCTTCAAGGTCCCCATCGACTGGAGCCTCAAGCGGAAGTTCTCCCTCTCGGAGCGCCGCTTCCCGCTGCTCTTCGGCGCGCCCGCACGGACGGAGTGGACGGTGGACGTGAAGCTGCCCGAGGGCATGGTCGCGTCCCGGTTGCCCACCAGCACCACGGTCGACGCCGGCTGCTTGAAGCTGGAGCGGAAGGCCTCCAGCGCGGCGGGCGCGGTGAGGATTGAGCAGACCGTGACTCAGACCTGCGACCGACTCTCGCCCGCGGAGTACCCGGCCTTCCGCGCCAAGGCGGAGAAGATGGAACAACTGATGGAGGAGGAAGTGGTGCTGGCCGCGGCCACACCGGCGCCGGTGAAGAAGCCGAGGACTCCTCCGGTGGCCGCGGACAAAACGTTCCGCAGCGCCACCGTCGCGCCGCCGTGAGTGTTCACGGCCGAGGCGCGCGCCCCGTTCGCCTGCGCCCCGGTTCGCGTCGAGCGTCCTGCACATCTCTTCGTTGTTGGAAGGGTGAACCTCCCCCGTTCGCGTCGAGCGTTGCGCCGTCAGGCGCATAGTCGAGACGTCGGCAGTGCTCCCGAAGTTCGGCTCATGGGCCGCTTCACTCTGCTCGAAACAGACCGGCTAAGTGCCGTGCGTGCGCTTGCGCCACCCGCCACCTCTCGACTATGCGCCTGACGGCGCAACGCTCGAGGCGAGCGGGGGAAGCGCTCGACTGACAGCATTGCTCCTGGAGAACTGTCATAAGTTCTCGACGCTGGTGTCGAGAACTTATGACAGTTTGAGACGTCGCAGAATTGACGACTGCGATTGAAGCTCGGGGACAACTCGGGATCATGGCACGGCGCTGCCTTCGCCCTCGGGGAGTGCGGCGTGGGGCAGGAAGCTGCGTCCGGCCGAAGCGCCCTGGCTCGTGCTGCCGGCGGGCGCCCGCCGGCAGCCGCCCCGGACTCTCCCGCCTGCCCTGACCACCTCAAGGACAGCGGCCTCCGCGTTGACGGAGGCCTCAAGGCTCTCGCTCCGCGCCTTACCCCTTGAGCACGGCGATGGGCTCCAACCGCAGCAGCGGCCGGACCAGGTCCACCTCGTCCTCCAGGACCTCGGCAATCTGCCGATAGGCGTCCGGCGCCTCCTCGACGAGGCTCCGCTCCCGCTCCACGTCATGAACCACCCGCCGCAGCTGATGGCGCAGCCGGTCCCGGGAAATCTCCGCGCGAGCCTGGGTCCGGGTGAGCACGCGTCCGGCGCCATGTGACGCCGAGCCGAACGCGAGCGGCTGACCCAGCCCTTCCACGACATACGACGCAGTGCCCATCGACCCGGGGATGAGCGCCTTCGCGCCCTCCGGCGCAGCGATGGCGCCCTTGCGGTGGATCCACAGCCTCCGTCCGAAGTGCAGCTCCTGCTGAACAAAGTTGTGGTGCAGGTCCAACCGGCCGGCCAGGTCGGGCTCTGCGCGACTGTGTGCCACCACCGCGTCGATGGCCGCGCTGAGCAGGGCGTCCCGGTTCGCCCGAGCGAAGGTCAGCGCCCACGCCAGGTCTCCGGCGCACGCCTGCCCCTCGGGTGAGTCAGCCTCGAGCGCCTTCAGCGCGCCGACGCCGACCGCGTCCGCCACCCGGGCGTGATGATGCCCCACCGCGCCGCCGAGCCCGCGCGAGCCCGAGTGCACCAGCAGCCAAAGTCCTCCCGTGGAATCGCGGTCCAGCTCTACGAAGTGGTTCCCTCCGCCCAGCGTGCCCAGGTGCCTGGGCCCCAACCGCTCGCGCTCCCGCTCCAGCGCCCGCGTGGACAAGGGTCCGCTCCGCACGGCATCCGGGAGCGGGAGGCCCTTGCCCCGATGGGCCGCGTCGCCCACCGGGATGCGCGCGGTCCACTCCGCGAGGACGCGTTCCAGCGCCCTGCGGTCGAGCGCGGCTGCGGGGAGGTCAAACGGCACGGCCGTGACGCCGCAGCCCAGGTCACCGCCGAGCGCGGAGGGGACAATGTGCCTCTCGGTAGCGAAGACCGTGCCCACCGCGACGTTCCGGGCCAGGTGCAGGTCCGGCATCGCGGCGATGTGTTCGCAGACATACGGCTCCGCGGCGAGCCGTTCCAGGAGGCGAATGGCATCGTCCGGAGGCGCGCGCCCCCAGATGTGGAGCGGGACGCGCATCTGCCCGGAGGCGGGATGAAGCCGGCTCATTCCGCCTCCTCGCTCACGCCCACGAAACGGAAGGTGAGCTCCGGGGAGCGCTTGGTGGTGACGAGCTCGCTCAGCTGTCCGCGCAGCCAGCGGTTCGCGCGCTCCAGCGCGGAGCGGGCTTCGGCTTCCAGGCGCGCCGCCTCCGCGAGCGGCCCTCGCACGGCGTAGGGGACGAGGGCGCGCCGCCCGTCGACGGAGAGCTCGACGGTGAGCGGCCGCACGGAGGCGAGCGCCTCGTCCGCCGCGCCGTCGCCCAGGAGCGAGCGCAGGGCTTCGAGCAGCAGCTGCTCGAGCCTTAGGTGTCGTGAGAAGAGCTGTGGGTCGGATTCACACGGGGGATTGCGGGTGGACGGGTGGCCTGGCGCCCTGCGGGCGCCCGGACGGCGAGAGTGTCTGGACATGAAAGGTTGTTCCTGCAGCGCGAGTTCAGCGTGCGATGTCGCTCACGCGAAGCGCGGGGCCTGCACAGGAAGCCTTCAGCAACGACGGCTTACGGTCGGCAGCGCGCTCCGAGGAGCAGCTTCGGGGCAACCTTTGGCTCAATCCCCACGGGACACCTCCAGCGTCAAAGCGACTGCCCGCTGACGTACGTCGCCGGCGAAGCTGACGTCAAGCCGGGTCGCACCTGGACGCCTGTCGTTAGTTGATGATGGGCACCACGACGGTGGTCCACTGGGCGATGTGGTTCGACGTGGAGAGGTCCTGGAAGGGCAGGCAGAAGGCGGCGTAGCTGGGGTCCTGGCCCTGGGCGACCTTGGCGGGGTCCACGGCCACCATCCAGAGCCACATCAAGTCCCCCGGTTGGCGCAGGCCGTACGCGCGCGTCGAGGAGAAGGTCAGCCACTGGAGCCTGGAGCCGAGCTCCCCCGTGCGCTGAAAGTTGAACGGGCTCCACTTGGGAAACGAATTGGTGAGCTTGACCTTCGGTCCGTCCGCTTTGCCGGGCGCGTTGGCCTTGGCCAGCTCCACCAGCGGCGCGCCGGCCACCAGCGTGGCGGCGTAGAGCTTGGCGGAGGGGTCCGCGTCGGAATCGCATTCGATGTCCGCGTCACCCGAGCCGCAGATGGACTCGTTGAACACGAGGAAGTCGTTCGACGGTGAGAGGGCGGGGTAGTACCGGTGCTTCCCGCTCACCCACGGAGCGACGGTGATGGGCGCGCTCCAGGCGCCGTTCGGCGTCTTCTGCACCAGCGCGATGGCGCCCTCGGTGGCCCACTGCAGGGACTCGCCGCGGGGGCCGCGGCGGGACACGCGGGCGTAGGCGATGGTGTTCCCGTCGGCGGACCAGTCCGGGTGGTTCGCCGGGCGGGCGGCGCTGCCGGTGTCGGCAATGCTCTCCGTCAGCTGGCCGGTGGTGCCGTCGAAGACGCGCAGGTTGAAGTCGGCGGCGCGGTCATCCACGCCCACGTAGCGGGTGGCGTCCGGGTTCCACGAGGAGAAGAAGCTCCGGTTGGGCGAGGGGAAGGGGACCATGGCGCTGCGCTTGCCCACGTCCATCAGCGCCACGCGGCCGTCGAACGCGCCCTCCGCTTCGATGACCATCTTGCGTCCATCGCGCGAGAGCGCGTGGCAGCCCACGCAGCTGATGCCGCCGCCCACCGTGCCGGAGTCCGCGAACTTCTCCGCCGTCACCTGCGTGGGCGAGGCGAAGTCGAAGCGCATGATGGCCTTCGCGGTGGTGGTCCAGTAGTAGAGGCCGCCCTGGATGTCGTCCTTGGAGAAGAGGATGCGCACCGCGCTGGACGCGCCGACGGAGGCGCCCGCGTCGTTCGTCCCCCGCACGGTGACCGTCACCGCTTCACCGCCGCGGTTGGTGTTGGCCAGCGCGCTCCAGACGGCCGCGTCCGGCTCGTAGACGCAGCCGCCGTTGAGCGGCGTCGCACAGCGGGCGTAGACGCGCACCTCGGCGAGCGGGCTCTTGAAGGCGAGCTCGAAGAGCGTGTTGCCCGCGCCGGGGAGGAAGTGAAGCTCCAGCTTCCCCAGGTTGGGCGGCACCAGCACGCCGTCGTTCGGGTAGACCAGCTCCGGCGCCGGGCCGCCGGGCGCGGCGCCCGCGAACACCCCGGCCGGGTCCTGAGGAACATTCATCGACTTGGGGTCCGTCACCGTGCGCCGCACGACGAGCGTGAGCGAGGTGGTGGCCTGCAGCGTGCCGAAGACCGCGCCCACGCGCGCCTTGCCGCCGCGCACCACCCCCGAGGCGAAGGCGGGGCCGGTGAACGTGCCGAGCTCCCGGTTGTCGATGGAGAACGTCGCCTTCTGGCTCACGTCCTCCAGGCGGCCGCTGGTGTAGCTGAGCACGGCCTTGTAGTTGGCCGCGGCGGGCGTGACGCCGTCGGTCTCCAGCTGCGCATCCACCGGCGAGATGGAGAGCGCGAACGGCTCTTCACCGGGGAGCGTGCTCACCCCGGCGTCCTTTTCGCTCTGCACGATGAGGCCGTTGCCGCTGCACTGGCAGCCAAAGAGCGTGAGGACCGCGAATGCCAGCAGGGCAGTGCGCATGGTGAAGTCCGAAGGCAGGAGAAGGGGTGCGGGGGGACACGCTACGAGAACTCTCCCCACGTCCGAAAGTCGCAGTGCTGTCACACACCAGACGACATCTCAGAACTGCGCGTAGATGTACCCGCTGGCCTCGATGCTGGCGACCTGGCGCAGGACCAGCGCCAGCAGCACGAGGAACGCCGCCCGCGCGGGGATGGGCGCGCGGACGAACCAGGTGGAGGTCCGCTGGTAGAGGGTGTGCGGGATGAAGTGCGTGATGAACGCGGCGGCCAGCGTGGCCCAGGCCAGCTTGCTGACGTTTTCGAAACCGACGGTCCGTTCAGCAATCTGCTTGAACATCACGAACGCGGTGCCGATGTCCCGCGCGTTGAAGAAGATGCGCGTGAGGACGACGACGGTGAAGGTCAGCAGCATGCCGACGGCGATGCCCGGGATGCTGTGCTTCTTGGGCTTGCCCATCACGAACCACCACAGCCGGGTGAGCGCCAGCCCCACGCCATGGATGATGCCCCAGAGCGCGAAGCGCCAGTCCGCACCGTGCCAGAGCCCGCCCAGCAGCATGACAATCTGCACGTTGATCATGGACCGGATGGCGCCGTGCCGGTTCCCGCCCAGCGGGATGTACAGGTAGTCGCGCAGCCAGGTGGAGAGGCTGATGTGCCAGCGGTTCCAGAACTCCTGCAGGTTCTTGGCGAGGTAGGGCTTCTTGAAGTTCTCCGGGAACTTGAAGCCGAACAGGGCCGCGATGCCGATGGCCATGTCCGAGTAGCCAGAGAAGTCGCAGTAGATTTGGAACGTGTACGCCACCGCGGCGACGACGCACTCGGTGGAGGTGTAGAGCGTGGGCTCCTTGAAGACCCGGTCCACCAGCTGGTTCTTCAGCACGTCCGCCAGCAGCAGCTTCTTCGCCAGGCCAATGGCGATTCGGTAGAGCGCCTGCGCGCCTTCATCCGCGGTGAGCGTGGGCTCGTCGCGGAAGCGCTCCAGTGTCGCCGATGACCGCGTGATGGGCCCCGCGATGACCTGCGGGAAGAAGAGCAGGAAGAGCAGGTGCTCGGCGAAGGTGTGCTTGCCCCGGAGGTCTCCCCGGTAGACGTCCACGGTCAGGCTGATGGCGCGGAAGATGACGAAGGAGAGCCCCACCACCACCGGCAGGCTCAACGGTTCGTACCGCACCACGATGTGGAAGCGCGCGAGCAGCTCCGTGCTCGTCCGGTAGAACAGGTCCGCGTACTTGAAGAAGCAGAGGATGGAGAGGTTGGAGAGGACGGAGATGGCCAGCAGCACCTTGTGCGTGCGCTGGACGGTGGTGCGCTCCATCGCGCGCGCCACCAGCCAGTCCACCAGCGCCACCCAGAAGAAGATGATGATGGGGAAGGGCGTGAGCGCGCAGTAGAAGACCAGGGACGCCAGCAGCAGCACGGCGACGCGCGCCCGCGCGCTCTTGCGCACCGACCAGAACACGACCCAGGTCGTGATGACGAAGAGCAGGAACTGGGCGCTGTGGAAGTTCACGCGCTACTGCGCCTCCACCTTGCCCACGACCTGCTTGAAGGGCGCTTCGTACGCGTTCAGCAGGTCGTCGAGGAACAGGCGGGCCAGCCACTCGTAGCCGCGGGGCGTGAGGTGGACGCCGTCCGCGTTGCCCAGCGGCGGGTCCATCCGGCGCCAGCGCAGCATGGCCTTGTTGCCGCCCATCGCCGCGCGCGCGGACCAGAAGGCGCAACCTTCCTGTGTGGCCACGTCGCGGTAGATGCGGATGACCTTCATCTGGGAGGGCGCGTCCGCCCAGCTGTTGTCCGGCAGCTTCTTCGCGCGGTCGGTGGGCCCCACGACCAGGCAGCTGGCGTCGTCCGAGGCGCGCTTGAGCGTCTGCAGCAGAGACGTGAAGTGCTTGCGCAGGTTGTCCGGGTCCAGGTCCAGAATCCCCGCTTCATTGGTGCCGTAGAAGAGGACGAAGAGGTCCGGCCGCCGGCCCTTCAGCTGGGTGACGAAGGTCTCCTTGTCGAAGTTGTCGGCGATGATGGCCGTCGCCCCCGGCAGCCCGAGCGCGTCGTAGATGATGCCTTCCTTGTCGAGCTCGAACGCCGCGCCGAACACCGTGGCCGGCGCGGGGCCCAGCACCTTCACCTGAATGCGGTGGCTGGGGCCTTCGACCTTGAACGTCTCCACCTGGCCCTTCACCGCGGTGGGCGCCTTGCGCGGCAGCTCCGCGACTTGCAGCCCGTCGATGAAGACGCCCAGGCGCCCCATCTTCGGCTCTTCCAGGTAGTAGATTTCGACGTGCCCCTTGTCCTTGGTGGGCGCGCAGCCGTCGCAGAAGGAAATCTCCATCACCGCGCCCGGCTTCCCCTCCGGCCGCCCGCCGGTGAGGCTCCACGGCTGGCCAGGGTCCGCGTTGATGGCGTCCTTCATGGTCCAGTCCCCGGTGAGGTCGCGGAGGACCTTCGCCTTCGCCAGCCGGGGAGAGCCCTTGCCCGCGGCGATGAAGCCGCGCCCGGCGCCGCCGAAGCGCTTGACCATCCGTTCGCGCACCTCGTCGGTGAACATCAGCGCCGCGGTGTGGGACGCGCCCAGCTGGACCATCCCCACCCGTCCGCCCTGGCCGGACTCCAGCCGGTGCAGCTTGTCAAACACCCGGTCCAGCGCGCTGGGGTTCACCAGGCCCGGCGGGTCGCTGTTCTCCGTCACCGCCGGTGGCTTGTCCTTGTCGCCCTTCGGCGGCGGAGGCGGAGCGTTGAACGCGCGCTCGATGGCGAAGTCGATGAGGTGGCCGATGAGGTCCGCGCCCTTCGCGCGCGGGTGCACCAGGTCCTCGTTCATCAGCGACGCGGCCGTCCACCGCCGCACCGCGCCCTCGCCGCCCATCGCCGCGTACATGTTCCAGAACGCGCAGCCATTCTTGAAGGCCACCTCGCGCAGGATGTCCGCCACCTCCTGCGTCCCCTTGCGCGCCCGGATGTCGCTGCCCACCGTCTTGAAGCCCGCGTCCATCGGCGAGGTGACCAGGCAGGCCGCGTTGGGCACCGCCCGGCGGATGCGCTGGAGGAAGCGGTCGCTGGTGTCCTTCACCGTCGAGAGCGGCAGCCAGCCGCGGTCGAAGCGGTAGGCCTCGTTGCCGCCCAGCATCACCATCACCAGCGACGGGTCTCTGCGGGCCAGCTGTCGCGTGAAGTTCTTCTCGTCCGCGCGGAGATAAACCTCCGCGGTGGCGCCGGGCAGTCCGATGGAGTCGTAGACAATCCCGGAGGACTCGGACTCCAGCGCCACACCGTGAATCTGCACCGGCCCTCCGCCGGTGGAGAGCTGCAGCTTCTTGGCGCCCTCCGGCAGCGGCACCCGGGCGAAGGCGGGCTCGGGCTTGCTGTTCTGGGTCAGGACGCTGGTGAGCAGCTTGCCGTCGGACCGGACCTCCACCGTGCCGCCGTTGGGCTGCGAGAGGAAGAACAGCTCCGCCTCGCGCGAAGCGGAGTCCACGTCAAACTCGGTGCGCTCCGCGTTGTTGCTGGCGTTGAAGGTCACGCCGGAGAAGCCGATGTCCCGGGGCGGCCGGCTGTCGGTGAGCTTGGCCACCTTCCAGCCGCCGCTCGCCTCGCCAGTGCGGACCTTGCGGCCCGCGAAGCGGGTGGGGCGGTCCACGAAGAGGAAGCCCTTGCCGCCGGAGCCGTAGCGGCTCTGCAGGCGGGAGCGGACCATGTCCGAGATGTGGTCAGAGGCGATGAGCGAATCACCCAGGTGGACGACGCGGATGGGCTCGGTGCGGACCTCGGCCAGGTGCTGCTCCAGCGCGTCGAAGAACTTCCGCATCCCGGAGAACGTGCACTCCACGTCCCGCCAGTAGCCGCAGCCCTCCTCGATGTCGACGTGGTGCGCGCCCACGGAGGCCGCGAGCGCCTCCAGCTTCTTGGCGTGCAGCAGCGCCTCCTCGGTCATGCCGGTGGCGGTGCGGCCCCACTCGCCGCTCTCGGTGTCGGAGACGGGGAGGTGAATCTCCGCGGCCGCGCCGGTCTCCTCGGTGACGCCGCCGCCGTTGGCGCCCGGGAAGTCCTCCGTGTTCGCGGCCTTGGGCGGCAGCACCAGCTCCGTCAGCGCGGTGCGCAGCGGCTGGTCCCGCAATGACGGGAGCGGCCGGAGCTTGGCGGGGAGGGGGAGCAGGGAGAGGAAGACCGCGAACAGCGCGGTCAGGGCGATGGTGAGACCCGTACTGTGTCGGCGCAAATCCACGTGTCGGCGGAGTAAAGCGGACGCTGCGCGCTGAGGCAAAGGCTGCACTTGACCGGGGGGCATGCGGGCGGTTGGAACCTATGGGAAGAGGTTGACTTCCGGCCCTTAAATCGGCGGGGTCAGACCGCCTTGCGCAACAGGCGCAGCCCCGCGCGCAGGTGCTCTCCCGCGGGCGCCGGCGCCGTCCCGGGCACCGCCGGCAGCTCCGCACGGGCCAGCCTGCGCCGCGCCGAGTCCCGAAAGGCCGCGGCCTCGTCCGCGCGCCCGTCGCGCTCGGCGGCGCGCGCCTGCGCCAATTCAAGGTGCCCGCGGTAGAGCGCCACCGCCGAGAGCAGCGAGAGGTCCCCGGCCACGGTGAGCAGCGCCTCCGCCTCCGCCAGCGCGGCCTTCGCCGCGGGCAGCGCATCCTCGCCCGCCAGCACCGCGCCCAGCCCGGCGAGCACCAGCCCCTCCTGCCGCCGGTCCCCCACCTCCCGCATAATCTCCAGCGCCCGCTCGTACTTCTCCCGGGAGCCGGTCCAGTCGGAGAGCTCGAAGTCGATGCCCGCCAGCTGCGTCAGCACCACCGCTTCGTGTCGCCGTTCGCCCGCCTCGCGGTGCAGCGCCAGCGCGCTCTCGAAGTAGGGCGCGGCCTGGTCCAGCTGGCCCAAATCCCGGAACAGGCCGGCCAGCGCCTCCAGCGACGCCGCCTCCGCCCGCGCGTCCCCCAAGTCCGCCGCCAGCGACAGCGAGCGGTGGAACAGGCTCTGCGCCTTGTCCAGGTGACCCAGCTCCCGCTCGCAGTCGCCCAAATCCCGCAGCGTCAGCGTTTCGCAGCGGCGGTCATTGCTCTGGCGGTGCAGGGCGATGGCGCGCAGGAGCAGGCTGTGGC
Source organism: Myxococcaceae bacterium (assembly GCA_044230055.1). GTDB lineage: Bacteria > Myxococcota > Myxococcia > Myxococcales > Myxococcaceae > JBGART01. The sequence goes on from JBGART010000021.1 coordinate 134,909, forward strand.
TGCGCTCCGGGGAGCCCTGGCGCTCCACCAGCGCCAGCTCGCGCAGGGCGCGGCCTTCGGCGCGGAGGTCTCCTGCTTCTCTCAGCACCTCGCCGGCGCGGGCCAGGTGGCGGCGGGACTCGTCCAGCCGCTCCTGCAGCCGGAAGACGCTGCCCAGTTCACCCTCTACGCGCCCCTCCAGCCGCGCGTCCTTGTGCGTCTTGGCCAGCCGCAGCGCCTGCTCGAAGTCGCTCAAGGCCTCCGACAGCCGGCGCCGGGCGTGCAGCGCGCGCCCGCGCGTCTCCAGCGTCCGCGCCAGGAGCAGCGGCTCCACCCGCGCTGCTTCCGCCCGCGCCAGGGCATGGTCCAGGAGCGAGAGGTACGCGCTGGCGGGGCCGTACTGGGACAGCAGCGGGTCCAGCGCCAGCACGGCGAGCAGCCCCTGGCCGAGCGTCTCCGGCTGCGCGAAGGAGCGCTCCGCCACCGCGCAGAGGTTGTCCCGTTCGCTGGAGAGCCAGCCGCGCACGTCGCGCTCCAGCTGTTCGTCCAGCAGGTGCTCCGCGTGCCGCTTCTCCGCGCCGGGCTGCTCTCCGCCGGCGCGCAGCTCTCCGGTGGCCAGCGCGCGCAGCTGTTCGTGCAGCGAGTACCGCCGTCGCCCGGTGCGCGCGTCCACCGAGGACTGCACCAGCGCGTAGGTCTCCAGCGTGGCCAGGGTGTCCGGCGCGCTCTGGTGCTCGGGCGCGCGGGCGAAGGAGACCACATGGGCGAAGGCCTCCAGGGAGAACCCGCCGCGGAAGACCGACGCCTGCGCCAGCGCGGTCCGCGCGCCCGGCGGCAGCAGCGTGAGCGCGAAGTCCACCACCCGCTCCAGAATGCCCGCGGCGTCCAGCGCCTGCAGCGCCGGCGCTTCTTCCAGCACGCGGCCCACGGCGCGCGGCCCGGCGGCGGCCACCACCTCCAGCGCCAGCGGCACCCGCCCCAGCGCGGCGACGACGGCTTGCGCGGCTGGCGGGGCCACCCGTCCCTCGCCCGCGCGGGAGAGGAAGAGCGCCTGCGCGTCCGCTGGCGTCAGCCCGGTCACCTCCAGCTGCGGCATCGCCGTTTCCGGGGCGGCGCGGCAAATCCAGAGGAAGCGGGCCGCCGGCGCCAACGCCCGCCAGCGGGGGAGCGCGAGGGACAGGTGGGTGCCGCTCTTGCCCTCGTCGAGGATGATCAGCACCTCGCCGCGGGCGCCCAGCGCGTGGCCCAGCTGGCGGACCGAGTCCTCGGACGTGCGGCCCAGCGGGAGCGGGATGTCCAGCGCGCGGCCCAGCGCGGCGCAGGCGTCGTCCACGCTCCGCGCTTCGGTCAGGTCGCACAGCCACGTCCCGCCGGCAGGCTCCAGCGCCGGCGCCCGCCGCCGCGCGTGCGCCACCGCCAGCCGCGTCTTGCCAATGCCCGCCGGCCCGTGCAGGCAGACCACCCGCTCCTTGGCCGCCGCCCAGGCGTCTAGCCGGGCCAGCTCCGCCTCCCGGCCCACGAAGGGCCAGCGCTCGGTGGGGAGGTTGGACTTGCGCGGCACCCGCTCCGGGAGCAGCGGGAGCGTCCGGACGGAGCGCGAGTGGGCGTCCACCGCCGGCGTGGCCCCCTGCGGCGCGGAGAGCGCAGGCACCTCCCGGGAGAGCTCCTCCGAGGTGAGCTCATCCGCCGGAAGCGGCGCCGCGCCATAGAGGCCGCGCAGCGCGGTCTCCAGATGCGAGGAGCTGGAGGGGAGCTGCGCGGAGAGCATCAGCTCCTCGAGCGCGAAGCGCAGCGCGCCGGCGTCCGGGTAGCGGCGGCGCGGGTCCTTGGCCAGCGCCTGCAGCGTGATGGCGTCCAGCGCGGGCGGCAGCTGCGGGTTGAGGGAGGAGGGCGGGGCGACCTCGGACTCCTGGATGGCGCGCAGGATGTCCCGGTCGCCCTCGCCGCGGAACAGCCGGCGCTGGGTGAGCGCCTCCCAGAGCACCGCGCCGAGGGAGAAGACGTCGCTGCGCCCATCCAGCGGCTTGCCGCTGGCCTGCTCCGGAGACATGAAGGGCGCCTTCCCGCGCAGGACCAGGGGACGGTGCGGCTCCATGAGGTGGGTGGCCTTCGCCACGCCGAAGTCGATGAGCTTCACGCCCCCGTCGAAGCCCACCAGGATGTTGTGCGGCGACACGTCCCGGTGCACCAGCCCCAGCGGCCGGCCGTCCGCGTCGCGCGCCTTGTGGGCGTGGTCCAGCCCGGCCGCCGCGTCCGCGATGACGCGCAGCACGGCGCCCAGGGGGATGGGCTGGCCCTCACTGCGGGAGCGGTAGAGCACGCGCTGCAGGTCATGCCCGGCCACGTACTCCATGGTCAGGTACCAGTCGCTGCCCTCCTGCCCGAGCTCGAAAATCTGGACGATGTTGGGGTGGTTGAGCCCCGCGGCGATTCGCGCCTCCGCCAGGAAGAGCTGGAGGAACTCGTGGTTGCGCGCAAGCCGGGGCAGCACGCGCTTGATGACCACCAGCTTTTCAAAGCCCATCGCGCCCGCCGAGCGCGCGAGGAACACCTCTCCCATCCCGCCGGTCGCCAGGCGCCGCAGAAGCTGGTACCGCCCGAAAGCGACCGCCATGGCCGGGCACGATACAACCGGGCAGATGTGGGTCCTGCCTTCGCTTTTGAAGAACGCCACAGCGGAATCCCGGCCGGCCTTTTGCTATTGCCTTGCGGGCCATGATGCTCCGCGCACTTGTCCCGCTCCTTGCTGGGTTTCTGCTCCAGGCGTGTCCCCCCAAGGCCACGCTGCGGTCAGACGGCGACGCCGTCGGGCGCCCGCGGTTTGAACCCAAGCAGGACGCCGCGGCGGACCAGGCGCTGCAGCAGGCGGCCCAGGTCGCCGACACGTCCGCCAAGCCGCAGGCCGTGGAGGCGTACCTCGGCGTCCGCAAGGCCTACCCGGAGAGCACCGCCGCGCAGGAGGCGCTCTACCGCGCCGGCGTCCTCTACTTCGAGGGCGGCGACTTCGTGAACGCGCGCAAGACGTTCAACGAGCTGCTCTACGAGAACCCGCTCTTCGACAAGGCCGAGGACGCCAAGCTGAAGCTCGGGCTCGCCGCGCTCGAGGTGCGCGCCTTCCGGGACGCGTACCAGACGCTCTCTTCGATGATTGCCCGCGCCTCGCCCGAAGAGCTCCCCCGCCTCATCGAACCCGCCATGCGCGCGGCCGAGGGCGCGCAGCTCTACTCGGACGCCCTGCGCCTGGCGCTGCGGCTGTGCGAGCAGCCCGGCTCCCCTGAAGCGCAGCAGGCCGCGCTGCAGCGGGTGACGGACCTGGTGGAGGGGCGGGCGCCGTTCCTGGACGTGGCCACGGTGCAGCGGGAGCTGCCGGCCAATCACCCGGCGTGGCCCATCCTCACCTTCAAGCTGGCGCGCATCTACTACCACCTGCGCGACTGGACCCGGCTGGAGGAGACGCTGAACCTCTTCCTGCAGACGACGCCCACGCACCCGTTCGCCGCGCAAGCGCAGGAGATGCAGGCCCGCGCCAGCCGCCGCACCGCCGTCAAACCGCGCACGCTGGGCGTCGTGCTGCCCATGTCCGGCAAGTACAAGCAGTTCGGCGAAGCAGTGATGCGCGGGCTGACGCTGGCGCTCAAGAGCAGCGACATCGAAGTCATCGTCAAGGACAACCAGGGCGATGTGCAGCTCTCCGGCAAGGCGGTGGAGGAGCTGGCCTTCGACGACGGGGCGATGGCCATCATCGGCCCCCTGCTGGCGGACGACTCCAAGCGCGCGGCGCTGGTGGCCGAAGAGCTCCAGGTTCCCATCCTCACGCTCTCCCGCAGCGAGGGCATCACGGAGATTGGCCCGCACGTCTTCCGCAACATGCTCACCCAGTCGGCCCAGGCGCAGGGGCTGGCGGACTACGCGACGCAGGTGCTGGGCTTCAAGAGCTTCGGGCTGCTCTACCCGAACATCGGCTACGGCGTGGAGCTGGCCAACGAGTTCTGGGATGAGCTGCTCAAGCGCGGCGGCACGGTGCGCGCCGCGGAGAGCTACGAGCACGACCAGACGACGTTCACCGCGGAGGTGAAGAAGCTGGTTGGCCGCTACTACCTCGACGACCGGGCGGATTACCTGGAGCAGTACCGCGAGGTGATGGCCGGCCCGGGCGACGCGTTCCGCAAGCGCAAGGCGCTGGAGAAGGTGCGCTCGCAGCTCTCGCCGGTGGTGGACTTCGAAGCCCTCTTCATCCCGGACGAGTGGCGCCGCGTGTCGCTGGTGGCGCCGGCCCTGGCGGTGGAGGACATCATCACCAACGCCTGCGACCGGAAGGACGTGGAGCGGATAAAGAAGACCACCGGCAAGAAGGACATCAAGACGGTGATTCTGCTGGGCACCAACGGGTGGGGCATTTCCCCGAAGGGCCAGAGCGGGCTGCCGGAGCTATTGGAGCGCGGCGGGAAGTTCGTCCTCTGCTCCATCTATGTCGACGGCTTCTTTGCGGACTCGTCGCGGCCCGCCACCAAGCGCTTCGTCAGCGCGTACCACGACGCGTACAAAGGCCAGGGCTCGAAGGACCCCATCCTGCTCGAGGCCGTGGCCTACGACTCGGCGATGATGGTCCGGCAGATTCTGGACAAGCAGCGCCCCGCGTCCCGCCAGGCCTTCCGAGACGCGCTCGCCACGCTCAAGGGCTACGAAGGCGCCACCGGGTTGACCACCTTCAACGACAAGCGCGAAGCGGAGAAGCCGCTCTTCTTCCTCACCATCGAGGAGAAGGGCATCAAGGAGCTCTCTCCCACCAAGCCACCCCCCGGTTTCGTCGGTGGAATGAAGTAGGTCGTCACCCCCGTGGCGTCAGGCCTCTGACGCGCGCGACTGCCTTCAGAGGGGAAGGCAGCGCCGGCACCGGAATTGAAGCACGCGCGGAGATGGTCACCTCCGTGGTGCCGTCCTCCGTCTCCATCATCGTCCCGGCCTTCAACAAGTGGCAGTACACCTTCAAGTGCCTGATGAAGCTCCTGGAGAACACCCAGGGGGTGCCGCACGAAACCATCGTCGTCGACAACGCCTCCAGCGATGAGACGCCGCTGGCCATGCCGCAGCTGCAGGGCATCCGGTACCACCGCAACGAGACGAACCTCGGCTTCGCCAAGGCCTGCAACCAGGGCGCGCAGCTGGCCCGCGGGCAGTACCTGCTCTTCCTGAACAACGACACGGAGCCGCAGCCGGGCTGGCTGCCGCCGATGGTGCGGTGCCTCGACACGGACCCGGCCGTGCAGATTGTCGGCTCCAAGCTGCTCTTCCCCGACGGGTTCCTCCAGCACGCCGGCGTGGCCGTGTCCTATGCGGCGCCGTTCCCCATCAGCCCCTTCCACATCCAGTACCGGCACCCCGCGCACGAGAGCACCCGCGTCCTGGAGCTCAACGTGGTGACCGGGGCCTGCCTGCTCATCCGCGCGGAGACCTTCCGGAAGCTGGGCGGCTTCCATGAGGGCTACGTGAATGGGTACGAGGACGTGGACCTCTGCCTCCAGGTCCGCGAGGCCGGCGGGCTGGTGGTGTACACGCCGGAGAGCGTGCTCATCCACCACGAGTCCATCTCCGAGGGTCGCTTCGCGCACACCAGTCAGAACCTCGTCCTGCTGCACCGACGGTGGCTGGGCCGCTTCAAGGCCTTTGACTACGACCCGCGCCTCAAGCGCGTCCCCCTCGAGCCGGTTGAGGGCCGCCCGGCGACCAGCTTCGTCATCGTGGCCAAAGATGACCTGGACTCCATCGCAGGCTGCGTGGAGAGCGTCCTGAACAACGCCTGCCCGCGCGATGAGGTGGTCATCGTGGACGACGGCTCGCAGGACTGCACCGAGCGGTTCCTCGAGCAGATCGCCGCGGAGCACCCTGCGCAGCTCAAGGTGCGCTTCCACCGACAGCCGCTGGGCGCCCGCGCGTCGCTGCAGGAGGGGATTGGGCTGGCGACGCGCAAGTGGGTGGCGTTGGTGGATTCCCGCGTGTCGAATGGGAAGGGCTGGTTGGACAACCTGTACCTCGCTTCCCGCGAGCTGCCGGAGGGCGCGCTGGCCGCGGGGCCGATGGCCACCGGCGGCGGCAAGGCGCCCGTCCTCTCCGGGCTCTTCGGCCAGAAGGGCACGTTCAGCGCGCTGGCCGCGAACGCCGCGGACGGCGTGAGGGAGCTGGTCGACGGAATTGCCGCGGCGAAGCCGGTGGCGCCGAAAGGGAAGCGGAGCCGCAAAGCCGAGCGCGCGCAGCGCAATGCGAAGCGCTGAAGCGGGACCGGGCCGCTGTCGCCCCCCCGTTCGCGTCGAGCGTTGCGCCGTCAGGCGCATAGTCGGTGTGCCCAACATGGGCATGGTCAGGAGGTGAAAGTCCTTTCGGGAAACAGGTCGCTGTGACCCAGGCAACTCGCAAGGCCGAAAGCCGTGAGGCTGA
>JBGART010000022.1:0-133940 GCA_044230055.1 Myxococcaceae bacterium
TTGCCGGAGGAAGTCGACGTTGTCTTCAGCTTCGTCGGGCCCCGGGATGCCCTCGCCAAGCTCGGCATCTCCGTCGACAAAAAGGCGACGCAACCCCTCGCAGCTGCAGGATGATTTCTCGATGCGGATCGAGTGGGCCGTGAACGAAGGCGAACGCGAACGCGAACGCGTGCTCCCTACCCCTACCCGAGACACCGTTCCCCGCAGTCCGTAGCCCGAGACACCATTCCCCGCAACCCGCAGCCCGAACACTCCGGGCGGCACCAAGGGGGGATGGTTCGCCGCGCGCCCGGGGGTGATACCCACCCCGAAGGTGCCGGCCACCCTCCCGGCTCCCGGCGCAAGCCTCTGACGTCACAGCGATCTCGCGTGCGGTCTTCGCGTTGCACTGAGCCCCCGGCACGGAGGTCGTTCAATGTCCCGGACCGTTCTCGCCATCGCCGCCGTCGCGCTCCTCACCGCGGGGTGTGGGCCTGATGTCGACCGGGCGACGGACCTGTCCGCGGAGGAGCTGAAGGCAGCGCCGGTCAAGGCGAGCTACGCTCTGCGCGCGACGGACGCCCGCGACGCTTCGCCGGCGTGGAAGTCCAGCTTCGTCATCACGGACACCTACGACGTCTACCTCGCCGCCGATGTGGGCGCGGCGACCGGTCACCTGAGCGCCACCGTGTTCGTGAAGATGCCGGGCGGCGGCGACTACCAGCGGTTCGACCTCACCTACGCGGCCGGCGTGAAGGCCGCGGCCGGCGAGCAGGTGGCGGAGAAGGTCTCCGGCGGCTACCGCGTCTGGCTGAACTTCCCCGTCGCGGGAACGATGATCGAACAGTACGGGCTCTCTGGCGCGTGGAGCGCGGAGGCGTACCTGAACGGCGCGTCCGCTTCGAGCGCGACGGCCACCTTTACCCTCGAGTGAGGCGGCAGCAGCACGGAGGATACGAGGTAGACAAAACACATCGGTGACTCTGGGGAGTGGAGGCCGCCCCACTTGGCAAGGCCTCCGACGGCTGCGTTACCATTCTGGCCGTGTCTCCCGAAAAATTTTGCACCGTAGGCAGCAATTTTCATCTGCACTGGGACGGCGCTTCCATTCCGCGCCGCGCGGCCGGTGTCGAAGCGAGCCGCGTTGGCGGTGAGCTGGTCGTTCTGGACCCGGAAGGGCGGACGCTGCGGGGGCTGAACGCCACCGCGGCGCGCGCCTGGGAGCTGGTGGATGGTCACCGCACCGCCGAGCAGATCGCCTCCACCGTGGGCGCCGAGTTCGGGGCGGGCGCGGACGCGAGGGTGCTCGAGGATGTCCTCGCTTTCTTCCAGGTGATGGCCGCGCGCGGCCTGCTGGACGGAGGCGCGCGATGAGCCGCTTCGTCTGGACCGCGCTGCTGCCCGTCGCGCTCGCCGTCACCGGCTGCGACGACGTGACCGCGGGACACCCGCTGGTCTCCATCGCCGCGCCGGAGCTTTCCCCGGAGCCGCTGAACGAAGCCCCACCGCTGCCGCCGGAGCTGGCGCTCGCGCAGCCGCAGCGGATTGAAGCCGTCGCGGTGGCGCCGCTGGAGCTGCCGGTCCTGCGCGTGCTCCCCTCGGCGCTGCAGGAGCCGCTGGACGCGGCGAGCCTCGGCGAGGTCCGCTCGGTTCTGCTGCGCTTCGAAGTCTCCGGTGCGCCGGTCACCTCCGAAGTGGCGCTGGAGCTCATCGCTCCGGGAGAGGTCGTCTACGAACGCCGGACCGCGGCGCTCACCGTGGGCCCCTTCCAGTCGGAGACGCTGCAGTTTGAGCTGCCGGTGGCCGGGACGCTGATCGACATCAACGGGCTGGCCGGGCAGTGGGCCGCGCAGCTGACCATCGATGGGGAGCCGGTCGTGTCCCAGGAGTTCGAGCTGAAGCCATGAGGATCGCCTCGACTGTCATCGCCGCGCTCGGGGTGTTGTCCTTCGCCTCTGCCGCTCACGCAGACACCACCATCACCGTCGACGGCAACGCTGCCGACTGGAGCGCCGTCACCACCTGCTTCAACGAGGCCACGGGCGACGGCCCGAACGGGATTGATATCTCCCGATCGTGCGTGGAGAACAACAACGCGTCTGGGAACGCCGGCTACCTGTTCGGCCTGTACCAATCCGCCAGCAATCTGCCGACGAACCAGGAGACGTACTTCGGCTTTCTGATCGACAAGAACAACGATGGGCAGATCACCAGCGCGGATGAGGCCTGGGCCATCTACTACGATCGGAACGCCAGCTCGCCGACGGCGCTTGTCGTCTATGACGCCATCACCTTCGACGTCGAGCGCAGCTACACGTCCACCAGCAGCTGCGGCGGCAGCGGCACCGCCAACGGCTGGAACGCGTCCCGGACCAGCAGGACGGTGGAGCTGAGGATCGCCTACGGCTGCCTGGGGCTCTCCTTCGGTAACGACAACCGGCTCGTGCAGTTCGGCGTCTATCCGAACTTCGACGTCACGGACCGGGCCTACTACAACGGCACCACCGGCACGCTGACCACCGCGGCGGCGCCCCCGGATGTCGTGAGCCTCGTCGCGATCTCCGGGCTGAACCGCAACCGCCTGGTCTGGACCAACCCCTCGCTGCACGAGGGCGTGATCATCCTGCGCTCCACCGGCTCCGCGCCCAGCACCGCCCCGGTGAAGGGCACGCAGTACGCGGTGAACGCTGCGCTTGGCAACGCGACGGTCGTCTACTCGGACACCGGCGGCAGCACGACGTCGACCTTCACCAACACCGGCCTGACCAACGGCACGCGCTACTACTACCGCGTCTACAACCATCATCAGCACTTCACGTACGCGTCCGGCAACGTGCCCTCCAGCTCCGGCGTCTTCTCGGAGCCCACCTCCCGCACCGGCAGCTCGCCGCTGTGGTGCTACAGCACGGGCCTTCCCACGGTACAGATGCCGGTGACCGAGACCGGCGGCGCAGTGCTGAGCGAGAACAACCAGGGGCAGGTCATCTCCAGCCTCTCCTCCACCAACGCGGCCATCGACGGCGACGAGCGCTGGCGGCCGGTGCAGCTGGGCGCCGCGGTGCAGGCGCGCGCGCCCATCGCCCCGTTCGTGGACCGCACCGGCAACTTCGTGGTGACCGGCGACCAGTCGGGCAAGACGTACCTCATCTCCTCGGCGACGGGCAGCGTGGTCTGGACCGGCAACGGCGGGGCGGCCATCGGAGACGCGGTGCAGGCCCCGGCGGGCGCCCAGCTCTACAGCTACGCAGGCGCGGCCTTCCAGGCGGCCAACGGCCCGCCGGCGCTCGCCGCCAAGAGAGACCTCATCTACTTCGCCACGCGGAGCACCACGAGCAAGACCAACAACCGCGTGGTGGCGCTCTCCAGCGTGAACGGCGCCCTGGTCTGGTCCTACCAGCCGGGCAACCTGGACATCATCAACGGCGGCATGATGGTGGACTACACGAACAACCGGCTCTTCGTCGCCGCGCGGTCCAACAGCAACACGCAGTCCTCGCTCCGCGTCCTGAACTCGATGACCGGCGCCCTCGTCGCGCAGCTGTCCCTGGGCGACATCGACACGGGCGTGGTCAAGGATGGAAACCAGGCGTACGTCATCAACAACGCCGGCACCGCCTATGGCATCAACCTCACCACCCTGACCGTCGCCTGGTCCGCGAACGTGGGCGCCACGTCTACTTACCTCTGGCCGCTGGGCGGGGCGTTCATCGCCAGCGTGAAGACCGGCACGGTGGCGCGCTGGAACGTGACCGGGACCTCCGCCACCCTCGGCTGGAGCCGCGCCGTCGCAGGGCCGGCCGGGCTGCGGTACCACAACGGGCTGCAGAAGTTCTTCGTCGGGAGCTCCGACGGGAAGATCCACCAGCTCCACCCCACCACGGGTGTGGACGAGAAGCAGCTGGTGGTCTCCAGTCAGGGAATCGGCGCGCCGCACCTCGATGAGGTGCTTAACCGCATCCATGTGGGCGGGCTCGACGGCCGGGTCTGCAGCTTCCAGTTGCCCCTGCCTTGAGGTCTGATCCAGGCATGCCGGCCGATCGCCACACGTCAGCCGAGCTGCGGGAGGAAGCAGTACCCACTGTTGCGCCGGTGTACGAAGCGCCGCGCGTCCTGTGGGAGGAGCAGTTCGCGCCGCTGACGATGACGTCCTGCCCCCCGCTGGGCGGGCCGAACTGCTTTGTCGGCGGACACGGGCCGGAAGACGGGCCGCCGCCCTCCGAATGAGCTTCCTGGCATTCCTGCGCGGCGCCCGGTAGCAAGGGCCCCACCATGGAGCCGCTCCAGGTCATCGCCGGGCCCACCGGTTCGGGGAAGACCGCGCTCGCGCTCCGGCTGGCGCAGGCGATGGACGCGGAGATCATCAGCGCTGACTCGCAGCAGGTCTACCGGCACTTCGACATCGGCACGGCCAAGCCCTCGCCGGAGGAGCAGGTTGCCGTCCCGCATCACCTCATCTCCGTGGTGGAGCCGACGGAGCCCTTTTCCGCGGCGCGCTTCCAGGCGCTGGCGGACGCGGCCATCGAGGAGATCCGCGCGCGGGGAAAGCGGGTGCTGGTGGTAGGAGGGACCGGCCTGTACCTGCGCATCCTCCTGCACGGGGTGGTGGCGGCGCCGCCGGGCTCTCCGGAGCTGCGGCGGACGCTTGAGGTGGAGGCGGACGCGGCCGGTCAGGAGGCGTTTCACGCGCGGCTCGCAGCGGTGGATCCGGAGACCGCGGCGAAGGTGAAACCCGCGGACCGGCTGCGGATCATCCGCGCGCTGGAGATTTACGCGCTCACCGGCCAGACCGCCGCGCACTGGCGCGCCCAGCACGCGTTCGCTCAGGCCCGCCACCCGTTCGAGTTGCGGGTGCTGGATCCGCCCAGGGCCGCGCTCTACGAGGCGATCAACGCGCGGACGAAGGCGATGTTCGAGCGCGGGCTGGTGGACGAGGTTCGCTCGCTGGTGGCCCGCGGCTTCCGGGACGCGCCGCCCATGGGCAGCGTGGGGTATGCGCAGGCGCTGGCCGTGGCGGAGGGCACGCTGGCGGAGCCGGAGGCGGTGGCGCAGGCGGCGCAGGCCACGCGCAACTACGCCAAGCGCCAGTTGACCTGGTTCCGCCGCGAAGCCGGTGCGCGCTTCATCTGGCCTCCGGAGCTGGCGCTGCGAAGGACGTAGTTGAACGGCCAACCGCCCCCGTTCGCCTCCATAGGTCTGCGCCGGTCCGGAGTGTTCGGGGCGGCGGGCCTCGGGGAATGGTGTCTCGGGCTGGGGGCTTCGGGGAACGGTGTCTCGGGAAGGGGTAGGGAGCACGCGTTCGCGTTCGCGTTCGTTCACGGGTACGGGCCCGGGCAGGGGTTCGGGTTCGGGACACCGCGCACGGATCGTCTGGTCGCCGACCTGAAGGGGTTGTGACCCATCGTGAGCCAGGCGTAGCGCCGCACGCTCCGTTCGGGGCGAGCGGGAGAGGTGCCATCGCTCGACACGAACGGGGGCCTCGCGCTCACGAGGCCAGCCCGTGCTCCTCGGCGGCGTCGCGGGTGGGCCGCGGATCCCGGTCCGGCTGCCCGCCCTGCGCGAGGGCCGCCCAGAGCTCGTCAACATCAATTGGCTTCGGAAGGAACGCCTCCGCGCCAGCCTGACGGGCGCGGGCGCGAACGTGCTCGCGGTCCAGGCCGCTCATCACCAGGACGCGCGCGCCGCGGGTGAGCGGGTGTTGCTTGAGCCCTTCGCACAGGCGCAGCCCGTCCACCCAGTTGAGCACCACGTCGAGCAGGATGGCCGTCGGCGGCCGGCGGGCGACGGCGCAGTAGAGGGCCAGCTCATCCGCGAAGGCCACCACCTCCACTCCCCGCTGTTCGAGGAAGAGGGTGAGCGCCTCCCGCAGATGCGGGTCATCATCCACCACGTAGACGAGGTCCCTCTCCAGCGCCGCGTCCGGGGCGAAGGGTTCCAGCGCGGGCCAGATGGAGTCCTCCAGCAGCTGGGCGAGCGCGGCCCTGCGCGCGCGGCGCATCAGGGCGCGGGGACGCGGTCCGCCCAGGCCCAGCACGCCCCCGTCGTGTCCCACCGTGGCGATGGACGTCAGCCGCGCCGCGCGGATGGCGCGCAGGGACCGCCGCCCCGCCCGCCTCAGCCAGCGCAGCGCGGAGGCCGCGCTGTCCGCGTCCTCCTGCAGGTTATCAATCCCATCCAGCAGGTAGTGCCGCCGCAGACCCGCGCTGTCGTGCGCCGCGTCCACCAGCGCGATGGCGCCGCGGCTGCAACTGGCGAGCACATCCGCGATGCCCAGCTGCAGAGGGTGGCCGACCGCCGCGGGCCCCACCGCGAGGCAGCCGGGCCCGGTCACGCGCTTGCCGGTACCGCGCGGGGCGCGGGCCATCCGCAGGCAGGCCAGCTCGAAGCCGTCGGGGAGGTGCCCGTCGCGCCCGGCCATCATCAGGGCCTGGCAGAGATCCGCGGGCTCCACGCGCTCACCCCAGGCGAAGGCGTGGACCGACTGGCCGCAGGGGATGAGGTAGAGCCCCTCCACGTCGGCCAGCGGCCACAGCCAGAGCCGGGCGATGGAGGGCGTGGGGCCGCGCTGCGCGGGCAGCCGCACGCGGGCCTCCACCGCCGGCATGCTGGGCGCCGGGCGAAAGCCTTCGAAGAACGCGTCGCCCAGGACATCTCCCGCGCCGGTCGCCAGCGCCGCGGCGTGGAAGCGCTCGCCGACGCCCTGGCTGCGCACCACCAGCTCGCCCGGCCCCGCGCCCTCGTCCGCCCCGGGCTTGCGCGCCACCCGGAACGGCGCGTACTGCACCTGATCCACCCGCCGGGTGATGAACTGCGCCCCGTGCAGCGCGCCCACCGCGCTCAACGATCTCGACACCAGCTCCCGGCCCGGCTCGCCGCGCGGCCAGTCGTCCACCACCCAGACGCTCTGCGCGAAGGGCAAGAGCTCCGAATTTCCGCCGCGGAGGACCTCCAGGCCGCGCAGCTCCGCGGCGCGCCACTCCGGCGCCACCCGGCAGCCGAGCGCGCTCAGGCGCGACCTGCACCCGGCGGTGAGGAGGACCGGGGCGATGCTGTCCCCAACTCCGCCTTCGAAGACCTTCACCTCCAGGGCCCGGCCCCGACAACGCGCGCTGTAGAGGAGTGCGGCGGCCATCGCCGCGCCGGTGATCCCCCCGCCAATGACCGCCACCTTGGAACCGTCGCGCAGCCCGACTTCCATCGAAAGGCCTACGTTCTCTCTCTGGTTCAGGCCAGCTGTTGCTCCCGGACCTGTGCCGCCTCGTCGTCGAACGACACCGAGCGGTTCCGGCCGGCCCGCTTGGCCTGGTACAGCGCGAGGTCCGCGCAGCGCAGCAACTCTTCGCCCGTCTCCTTGGGCGCGTGCGCTGAATGGCCCGCCACCCCACAGCTCAAGGTGAGCGGCAGCTCGAAGACGTCGTCGTTGGCCCCCACCAACGTCAGCGCCGGCAGCGTGGCACGCAGCCGGTCGACAAAGACGCTCGCCTCCAGCGGGGTCTGGTAGGGGAGGACGACGAAGAACTCGTCCCCGCCGAAGCGCGCCGCGAAGTCCGTCTCCCGCAGGCTCTGCTTCAGGTGGGCGGCCACCGCCACAATCGCGCGGTTACCCGCCTCATGGCCGAACCGGTCGTTGATTGTCTTGAGGTGATCCAGATCCAGCATCACCACCGAGATGGGGTAGCGGTACCGCAGCGCGCGCTTGTGCTCCTGGTCGAACTGCGTCTGGAGGGCCCGGAAGTTCGCCAGACCGGTGAGCGCGTCCGTCTGCGCCAGCTCTCGCAACAGGGAGCGCTCCTGGCTGGCGCGCAGCGTGCGCTCCACCCGCGCCACCAGCTCCCGTCCGTCCAGCGGCTTGACCACGAAGTCCGCGCCGCCCATCTCCAGGCAGCGGACCGGCAGGTCGTCGCGCTGGCCGGAGATGAAGATGACGGGGATCTCCTGGGTGCGGGGGTCCTGCAGCAGGGCGCTGTAGGTCGAGATGCCATCCAGGTTCGGAAGGTAGACGTCGAGGATGATCAGGTCCGGCCGCAGCTCGCGGGCCGACTCCAGCGCCCCCTCGCCATCTGTCGCCTCGTGAACGAGGTACTTGTCGGACAAGAGCTCGCACAGACCGCCGCGGGAGCTGGCGTCATCGTCCACGACGAGCACCACCTGCTGCCGTCTCTTCTCTGTGCGCTGCATGACGGTCGTCCCTTCGCGAATACCGTTGGAGATCTCAGCCCCACGCACGTGGTTGCCAACCAGGACCGAAGGGCACCCTGTGGCTGGCTGACCAAACGCCGACAGCTTGAGCAAGGCACGTGCCTTCCACGCTGGGGCGCGACCCAGCGTGCAAGGGGGCGCCTCGCTTGACGCTTTACGGCGACCGGGAGATTTGGACGTTGCAACCGTGAAGAAACGGCAGCCTTGCGGTCAGGCGCGCACAGCAGAAATTGCCGCAGCCTAGCGGCGCTGGAACTGGACCCGGCGCCCGCCCATCTGCTGCTGCGGAGGCTGCTCGAGCCCAAACTGCCACCACATGGGTTCGTAGGCCTTCATCTTCATCTTCTTGTCGTTCTGCAGCGCGGTCAGGCTGGTCTTCAACTTCTCGTCGCTGGGATTGGCTTCCACGGCGCGCGCCATGATCTTGAGCGACTTGTCCCGGTCCTTCAGCTGCTGCTGACACCACGCGTAGGTGGACCAGACAAGGCCTTCCTTCTTGCCGCTCGCCACGGCCTTCTCGAAGGACGCCTCCATCTTCGGGTAGTCCTTGCGGCGAAAGTGCAGGGCGCCGAGGAACGCGTGGGCCATGTAGTTGCGGGCGTTGGCCTTGGACAGGTGGGTGAGCGCTTCGTCCAGGTCATTCACCAGGTACTTGATCATCCCGATCTGCGCGGAGATTTCGGAGCCGATGAGGAATTGCCACTTGTCGTAGACCAGCCCCTGCTGCAGCAGGGCGATCGCCTTCTCCACCCGCTGCTGGCGGTCCCGCTGGTTGTTGGGCTGGACCGAGAGCTCCTTCTGGGCGGCGGTCGAGAGGGCCTGCACCCGGGTGGAGACCCGCCGGGCGAGGAGGACGTAGGCCGCGACGAAGGCGATGAGGCCGGGGATGACGCCGGCCAGGACGGGATAACCGAACAGCGTGATGGCCAGGGCGAGGACGACGCCGGCGGCCAGGGAGATGAAGAGGTTGTACATGCGGGTGCCCTCATAGCCGCAGCGCGCACACCTGAGCAATGCGGATGCACGCCGCAGTTGGACCGGATATAAGCAGCCGCCTCCGGTTTGGCCCTCTGTCGAAATCGGTAGACGAGACGGACTCAAAATCCGTTGCCTTCACGGGCGTCCCGGTTCGAGTCCGGGGAGGGCCACTTCCTAAACTGTCTGCTTCAGGCCTTTGGCCCGGCGGGCCGGGTTGGCAGCCGTCCGTTGAACTTGGTAGGGAGACCCCCAGCAACCCTATGCACGTGCTGCTGGTCGAAGATGATCCCGGAATCCGGGAGGGGCTGGTGGAGCTCCTGACTGAGTTCGGGACCGTGAGCGCGGCCGCGGACGTCCCCTCCGCCGAGGCCGTGCTGGAGCGCGAGCAGTTTGACCTCGTGATCACCGACCTTCACCTCGGCGGAGATCCCGTGGCAGGCCGGACCATCGCGCGGGCCGCCCGCGACCGGCGCTGCCGCGTGGTGGTGATGAGCGGGGCGCCGCGACAGGAGATCGACCGCGTGCTCGACGGCGGGGCGCCGGACGGGGTCATCGAGAAGCCGTTCGACGTGGACGACGTGGTGGCGATGATGGAGCTCGAGCAGGAGCGGGCGGACCGTCCCTCCTCGTGAGCTGGCCCTCCCCTCATGCCGCGGACTTCCTCGGGCGCCCCAGCCGGAAGGGCGCCAGCGTGGTGCTCGAAGCCCACCTGGCGGTGCTCACCGGGGATGGCATCAAGGGCGCGCTCTCCGCGCCGCTCAAAGCCGCCAGTGGTTTGGGCGGGCAAGAGCGGCGGTTCTGCGCCCTCGCCGTCCGGGAGCTCTCCCGCCACATGCGGCTGCTGGACCTGGCCGCCAAGCTGCTGGACGCGCCGCCCAGCCAGTGGGCGCGGAGAGAGGACGAAGCCCTGGTCCGCTACGCGCTCTGGCGCCGCATCTTCTGCGGCGCGGACTGGGCGCGGCTCAAGGGCGAGCTCTCGCTCCCGGGGCCCATCCGTCCGCGCACGCTGCCGGACGCCAAGCTGGCGCACCTGGTGGACGCGCCGCTGCCGGCGCTGAGCGTGCCGGAGGACGCGCTGGGCCAGGCGGCGCTGCGCCAGTCCTTCCCCTCCTGGCTCGCCGAGCGCATCTGCGCCGCGGCGCCTGAAGGGGAGGGCATTCACGTCCTCTCCGCGCTCAACGAGGAGCCCGCCCTCTGGCTGCGCACCCGCCCGCCCGGCACGCGGGCGGAGGTGACCCAGACGCTGGAGGGCGCCGGCCTGGCGGTGGAGCCTTCGCCCGTGGGGCCGGACGCGCTCCGGATGCTGGAGCCGGGGACGCGCGTCTTTGACTCCACGCCGATGAAGGCCGGGCGCCTGCAGTCGCAGGAGCTGGGCAGCCAGCTCATCTGTCTGCTCTGCCGCCCAGAGCGCGGCTTTGATGGCGCGACGGTGGTGGACTACTGCGCGGGCGCGGGCGGCAAGGCGCTCTTTCTCGGAGATCTGGCCAGCGCCGGCGGCAAGGTGGTGGCGCACGACCGCTCCAAGCGGCGCCTGGAGGAGGCGCGCCGCCGGGTCCGCGACTTCAAGCTGCGGAACGTGAACTTCAGCGCCGAGGTCGCCCTGGAGAAGGCGGACGTGGTGCTGCTGGACGCCCCCTGCAGCGGCAGCGGGTCCCTGGCGAGGGAGCCGGAGCGGAAGTGGCGCATTGACGCCAAGGCAGTGGAGGGGTTCCAGAAGGCGCAGCTGGAGCTGCTGCGTGAGGTGGCGCCCCGCGTGCGGCCCGGTGCGGCGGTGGTCTACGCGACGTGTTCGCTCCTGCGGGAGGAGAACGAGGAGGTGGTGGAGCGGTTTCTGGCCTCGCACCTCGCGTTCGAGGTGGAGGCGGCCCGCGGCTGGTTGCCGGACGGCGTCTGCAGCAAGGAGTTCCTTCGGGTCTGGCCGCACCGGGTGCGCGGGGGTGGCTTCTTCGGGGCCCGGCTGGTGCGGCGGGCCTGAACCGTTGACACCCGCCGGGGCCGCACGCTACGCACCCGCCCGTGCCGTCAGATCCCGGTTCCAGCGACGTCCCTCGCGAGGTTGCCAAGGCCTTCGAGGTGGCCAAGGCGCAGATGGAGCGTCTTCGCGGGCAGTTCGAAGAGGCCATCCGGCTGGCGCAGGCAAAGACCACCCGCGATGACCTGGCGGATGGGAAAGAGAAGGCGCTGAGGGACCTGGGCGCACAGGTCTACCAGCTGGTGCGGCAGGGGAAGCTCAGCCTGCCCGCCTCCGCCGGGGGGGCGGTTCGGGCGGTGGAGGCGGCGGAGCGGCAGCTGGAGGCTCAGGCCAGGGAGATCAATGATCTGCTGAAGGAGGGCGACGAGGTCGCGCGCCCGGGACCCAAGCCGCCTGCACGGAGCAGCAACAGCACAGTGGCGAACAAGCCGAAGAAGCGGTAGAAGGTCGCGGTTCGAAGGGCCGGCGCCTCCCAGGGCTGCCGGAGATGAGTCGGGGCTATAGCTCAGCTGGGAGAGCGCCTGAATGGCATTCAGGAGGTCAGCGGTTCGATCCCGCTTAGCTCCACAACGAAGGCCCCGGTGAATCCCACCGGGGCCTTTTTCATTTCAGGGGGAAGGGTTGCCCATCCGGCGGCGTCGAATCCGCCTCACATGGGAGCCGCGATGCGAATGACGAAGTGGGTGCTGGCCCTTCTCGTGACGTTGCGGTTCGACCGGCTGGTGGTTCAGCTCGCGTTCGGCGCCGAGCTGCAGGGGCACCTCCCGACCCAGGAGCCGAGCTCGACCGTCCTCGCGGCGACGCTCGGCACGCAGCGCGGGTTCAGCCTGGCGCTCAACAGCAGCGCCGCGCTGGGCTACGCGTTCTGAAGGCGCGCGCCTCGCCGTGAGGCGCGCGGGGCCGGGAGGATTTACTTCCCCTTGTAGAGGGCCATCACGTCGCGCAGCAGCTTGATGGACTCGTCCTTGGGGCGCTGGAAGGCGTTGCGGCCCATGATGGAGCCGAAGCCGCCGCCGTCGCGGATCTGCTTGATCTCCTCGAGGAGCGTGGGCGTGTCCTTGGCCTCGCCGCCGGAGAAGATGACCACGCGCTTGCCGTTGAACGAGGACTGCACGACGTTCCGGACGCGGTCGGCCAGGGTCTTGATGGGGACGTTGAACTTCTCGTAGACCTTCTTGGCCTCCGCCTGCTCGAGGTGCTCCTTCGGCGGCTTCACCTTGATGATGTGGGCGCCCATCTGCGCGGAGATCTGCGCGCCGTAGGCGATGACGTCCACCGCCTGCTCGCCCTCCTTGGAGATGCCGGAGCCGCGCGGGTACGCCCAGACCACGGTGGGGAGGCTGTGGGCCTTGCCCTCTTCGATGAGCTCCCGGAGATCCTGCAGCTGCTCGTTCCGCGCGCCGGAGCCGGGGTAGATGGTGTAGCCGATGGCCACACAACCCAGCCGCACCGCGTCCTTCACGGAGCCGGTGACGGCGGACATCGGCTGGTCCACCTTGGCGAGCGAGTCCGAGTTGTTGAGCTTCAGGATGAGCGGCACCTCGCCCGCGTACTTGCCGGCCACCGCCTCCAGGAAGCCCAGCGGCGCCGCGTAGGCGTTGCAGCCGGACTCGATGGCCAGCTGCACGTGGTAGTCGGGATCATTCCCCGCCGGGTTGGGGCCGAAGGACCGGACCGGGCCGTGCTCGAAGCCCTGGTCGACGGGCAGGATGACGAGCTTTCCCGTCCCCGCCAACGTGCCGTGGTTCAACAGCCGCGCGAGGTTGGTGAGCGTGCCCGGGTTGTCGGAGGGGTACCAGGACAGGATTTCCTTCACTCGCTCGGTAAACGCCATGGACGTGCGCCTCTTGAGAAGGGTGGACTTCGAAGCTGTCGGAAGCGGTTCTTCCCCGCTTTGACCGCCTCAAGTCAACGCCGTTCTCGTCCGGGCTATTTGAGAACGACCTTCAGTGGATAGGTCCCCATGACCTGCCCGCCAATGCGGACGAGCAGCTGGAAGTCGCCGCCCTTCGGCCACGGCGTGGGGTCCCAATCCACCGAGTAGTCCACCTCGTCCGACTTGGTGCCCCGGAAGTTCACCTCTCCACGGGCGGTCATCACCGTGTCTCCCCGGGGATCCATCACCACGAGGTCGATGGCGGTGTTCTGCCGCTCCTTCGACCGGACGCGCACCACGGTGCTGAACGCCTCCGTGGAGGGCGGGCTGCCGGTCAGCGGGAGCTCCGTCAGCGCGCCGCCCACCGGGGTGGCCCCGCTTGCCGCGCGCATGAAGGACTTGGCGTGTTGCACCGTGACCACGGCGTAGGTGGCGTTGCTGGCGGTGACGCGCGGCGTGGCGGGCTGCAGCTCGTCCTTCGGCTTGGCGATGCCGTCGGTCGCCGGCACGCCCCCCATCGCAGGCAGCGAGAGCTGCAGCGCCTTCTTCGTCTTCTCATGCTCCGCGCTGGCTTTCGGCTTGGCCTTGGGCGCCGGCGTCTGGGCAAGCAAGGGCAGAAGGATGAGCAGGGGAGAGGGGTTCATGGGCCGAACGATACCCACCTTCGCCGCCAAAGCTCCAAAACCGCGTACGGGGAGGTGCGACGCCCCACATTGCAGCGACCGCGCGTTCTCTTCTATAGACCCCCGTCTCCTCTGAAGAGCCACAGGTCCTCCCCATGCTGACCCCTCTGCTCGCCCTGACCCTTCTGACGTCGTCTGCCTCCACGCCCACTGAAGTCGTCAAGCAGGGCAACGCCGAAGTGGAGCGGGTGGTGTCGGGCAAAGACGCGTCGCCGGACCGCCTGGCGCGCGTGGCGGACACCTTCCTGGACTTCGCGGAGCTCGCGCGAAGGGCGCTGGGCGCGGAGTGGGCAAAGCTCACCGCCAAGCAGCAGGCCGAGTTCTCCACCACCATGCGCGGCCTCCTGCGCGCCTCCTACGCCCAGCGCGCCCTGGTGCAGGGGAAGACCGAGCTCAAGTTCGGCGCGGAGAAGGTGACGCATCACGAAGCGGAGGTGGCCACCACGCTGACCTTCGCCGGCGACGAGCTCCCCGTCATCTACCGGCTGCACAAGTCGGCCGACGCCGCCCCGTGGAAGATCTACGACGTCGTCACCGACGACATCTCCCTCGTCGACACGTACCGCGACCAATTCCGGAAGGTCATCGCCGAGAAGGGCGTGGCCGGGCTGCTCACCACGCTCAAGGCGAAGCGAGATCAGCTGGAGAAGACCGTCGCCTCCTCGACGGCTCGGAACTGACCGCTCTGGCTAAGGAACCGTCAGCGGTCCTCCCCGGTCTCAAGCTGCGGCTTGAAGGCAAACTGGGCGGCGTTGCAGCCTCCTGGATGGCTGACCACCTTCCGAATGGAGCGCTGGAGGTCGCGTGGAACGCCTGCGAGGACGGCGCGACGCTCGTCTGGATCTACGCCCGGACCGGGGATCGTGACGGCCTGATTGACGCCCTGGGGCCGTGCGTTGAATGGGTCCTGGGACTCGTATCGCCGCCCCACCCAATCCCGCTCAACGCGCTCGAAGCGGCGCGTGCCTTCCGTAGGCGCGAGGGACTCGACGCGGGAGCGCTCGCGATCGAGGCAGCGACGGAGGCGACCCTGTTCACAGAGGAGATCGCCGCGACGGCAGACGGAGAGGATCCCGTGGCAGGCGTCGCAATGGCAGCGAGCGAGGCGGCCGCCGCGATCGCGCGAATCGCGGATCCGGCAGCCTCAGCCGACGATCTCTCTGCCTGGGCGCACCACTGTCTTACCTGCGCGGCCAGCGCCCTCGCCGGGCAAGTGGACGACCGGCATCCAGAGAGGCAGCGGTCCGCCCTGCGCGATCTGGCAAGCCGCTGCCGAGGGGTGCTTCGGTGTCCACCGCTCGCGTCCGTCCTCGGTGGCGGGCCACAAAGCTAGGGTTCAAGGCGAAGCGAGCTCAGCTGGAGAAGACCGTCGCCTCCTCGACGGCGCGGAATCAGCCGGAACCTCTGCCGCGTCGTCGTCGCGCTCGTCCACCATTCCGGACGCTTCCAACAGCTGGGCCAGGTCCTCCACGGCCAACTTCGCCGCGGCGCCGCCTCCTTCGAGCACTCCGCTCACCAGCTCCCGCTTCTCCGCGTGGAGGCTCAGGATTGATTCCTCCAGCGTCCCCTGCGTGACGAGGCGGTAGACGGTGACCGGCCGGGTCTGGCCGATGCGGTGAGCGCGATCCGTGGCCTGGTCCTCCACCGCGGGGTTCCACCAGGGATCGAGGTGAATCACGTTGTCCGCGCCGGTGAGGTTGAGCCCCATGCCGCCCGCCTTGAGCGAGATGAGGAACACCTCACCCTCGCCCGCCTGGAACGCTTGCACGCGCTTGCGGCGTTCGGCTTCCGGCGTCTCCCCGTCCAGGTACTGGAGCCTCACTCCGCGTTCCTGCAGGGCTTCGCGCACGAGCGCGAGGTGGCGCGTGAACTGACTGAAGATGAGCGCGCGGTGCCCCTCCGCTCGGAGCTCCTCCACCAATTCCAGCAGCCGGTCCAGCTTGGAGGTGGCGCCCGTCCAGCCCTCGTCGTGCAGGCGCGGGTGGCAGGAGAGCAGTCGCAGCTTGGTCAGCCCCGCGAGCACTTGGAAGCGTCGGTCCTGTCCTGCTCCCCCACCGGAGAGCTGCGCCAGGATGGCAAGCCGCGCCTGCTCGTAGAGCTTGCGCTCTGCGTGGCTGAGTGAGACGGGCACCACGATCTCCGTGCGCGGCGGCAGATCCCTCGCCACTTCGCCCTTTGTGCGGCGGAGCATGAACGGGGACAGCATCCCCTTCAGCGCACGCTGTCGGGCGCCGTCCTTCTCGCGCTCGATGGGCGCCCAGAAGCGAACCTTGAACTGCTCCTCGCTGCCGAAGAGCCCGGGGAGCAGCACCCGGAACAGGCTCCACAGCTCCCCGAGGTGGTTCTCCATGGGCGTGCCGGTGAGCGCCAGCTTGAAGTCTGCGGTGAGGCCTCTCATCGCCCGCGCACGCTGCGTCCCCGCGTTCTTGACCGCGTGCGCCTCATCCAGAACCAGCGTCGCGAAGCGGGCCGCGCCGAAGGCCTCCGCGTCTCTCGCCACCAGACCGTAGCTCGCCACCAGCACGTCGCCCGGCTGCAGCTGCGCCAGCGCCTGCGCGCGATCCACCTGGTGGTAACGGATGACGCGCAGGCAGGGCGCGAACTTCTGCGCCTCCGCTTCCCAGTTGAAGCAGACGGAGGTGGGAGCCACCACCAGCGCTGGCCCTTGGGTGCGCCGCTGCACCAGCAGCGCCAACGCCTGCAGCGTCTTGCCCAGGCCCATGTCATCCGCCAGGCAGGCACCGGCGCCCCAGGACGCCACGCGCGAGAGCCAGACGAACCCTTCGCGCTGATACGGGCGCAGCTGCGCCCTGAGCTCGCCGGGCAACTCCACCGGCGCGGACGCGGCGGAGCGCATCCGCTGCGCGAGGGAGACGAAGGAGTCGTCCGCCTCGAACGAGCCCACCTCGGCGGCCAGCGCCTGGAGCGGCGCGGCGGCGGACAGGCTCACTTCGGCGCCGTGCTTGCCCTCGAACACCAGGGGCGCCACCGGCGCCAGCTGTCCCAGCAGCTCCTCGGAGAGCTCCACGAACCGGTGCCCCTCGAGCGGCACGAACCGCCGCTTCTGCCTCGCGGCCTCCAGCAGTTGCGCGAGCGCCACCTGCTCCCCGTCGATGTCCACTGTTCCGGACAGCCCGAACCAGTCTCTCCCAGCCCGCACCGCGAGCCTGAGGTCCTTCGCCTTCGCCGGGCGGGTGAACGACGGCCGCCGCGCCGGCCAGTGCACCGCGAGCCCCTGCTCGGACATCGGCTCCAGTCGCTGGAGCAGGGCGAGCGCGTCTTCTCCCTCCGCCGTCGCGCGAAACGCCTCGCCCTCCGACGCCGGAAGCTCCAGCCGCGTCCAGAGCGCCCTCGCCTGTGTCCGTTCGGCCTCGGCATCGCGCGTGGTGTGCACGCGGCGCCCTTCGACCGTCGCGCGCAGCGTGAGCTGTCCCTCACCGATGGGGAAGGGCAGGCCGCCGCGCAGCGGACGGACCCGCAGCTCCACCTCGAAGCACAGCCCATCGAGGGGAGAGAGGAACACGTCCGGCTGGGCGCAGGCTTCGACGGCGTCGCCCTGCAGCGAGGGCGGCAGGACCGCCGGGATGTTCGCAGCCTCCAGCTCCTCCGCAAGCTCAGCTCCCGCATCCTTCGGAAACGCGCTGCCGCGCCGAGCGAGGACGGTGAGCCACCTCAGCGTGCTCACGCCCGCTTCGACGATGAAGCAGAGACCTTCGTCCTCCTTGATCCAGAGAACGGGATGCACCTCAACCCCGGTCGGGTCGAGGCGCTGTAGGGCTTCCTTCGGGAAGGGCCGGCCGCGAACCGTGGGCTGAAGCTCAATCCCCTCGGCCGATTCAACGCACGACAATTCGAGCGGCGCCTCCACGAAGGCGAGCGGCTTCGCCTTGTCCTTGCTGAAGACCCGTCCGCTCCGGGCAAGCGCGCGCACCGCATGGACCGTCATCCTCGATAGCCGGTGTTCGCTCTCTGTCAGCAGCTGCGCCGCGTGTTGGTCCTCCACCTGTGCCTGCGGGAGGAGCCGGAGCGCCAGCTCATCCAGACGGGGCTGGCGTACCTTGACGAATGAGCCGGCTCTGCGGCCCGGGCGCTGGAGCAGCGGTCTAAGCGACCACTCATGGCTGCGGGTCAAGACCCAGATCAATCGGTCCGTGCCTTCCTCCGCGGGCGCTTGCGGACGGGCGGATCGCAACACGCCAAGCGTCCTCCTCCAGGGCGGATCCAAGAGCACTCCGCGGACGAGTTGCTTCTGGTCGTCCTCGGGCGCCGTGTGCATCCAGTGAAGAATGCGGTCGACCGCCGCCAGCAGGTGCCTGCAGACTCCGCGGACCTGGCAGTCGCACTCTGCAAAGAGCGTCTCCTTCTCCTGCCATCGGTCCAGAGAAATCCGCACCCGTGCGCGTCCGGGGATCGGGTGAACCCTCTCGCGGACGTCGTCATAGAGCCAGGCGAAGGGCTCATCGCTGATCGCCAGCGCCCCCTCTTTCCAGACTGACTTCGAGCTGGGGTGAACCCTGTCGCGCAGCGCTGCGCGCAGCGCGATCAGCCTCGCCCTGAGTGGCGACAACCCCGCGTCTGCCGGGCACAGGGCGGTGACCGTCGAGCCCTCCTCCTCCTTCTCAGCCTTGGCGAGCGCTTTGGCTACGGAGGCCTCCGCCAGAAGCCACTGCGTCGCGACCTGACGCAACCGGCGCGAGAAATGGCCTCCCAGGTAGTAGCCGTACTGGTGCGCCGGCCTCTCACCGATGAATTGGGCGACCTGGGTGCCACGGTGGCAGCTGTCCAGCAGTTCGATCGGGGCAGGGCCCAGGAGTGGTCGAAGGACGGACGCCGGAGTGAGGGGCGCCTCCGGAACGCCATTCGCAATCGCCCAGGCGAGCAGTCCCGCATACGTGGACGGGAGGGTGTCCTCCGGAGCCGTCGGTGGCGACCGCTTCAACAGGTCCTGAACGACTTGGAGCAACGTCTCCTGGTGCGCCTTGGACGTCCTCTTCTTTACGTACCGCCAGGCTTCCTCGCTTTCCAGCAAGTCTCCCAGCGTCTCCATCGCTTCCTGTTCGGCGACGAAGGAGAGCAACGCTTCGAGCGGCGGAGGCAGCGCGGCTGACTCGAGGAGCGTCGAGAGCGGCAAGTCCATGGCCCGTTCGAGAGCCTCGGGGGTCACCGCGTTCATCAGTGAGGTAGGTGCTGGCGCCATTCGGCCGTGCTAGCAGGCCGCTCTGACACGGGCTAGAGGGCGCGCTCGTAGATCCGGTACGTCTTGTACCGGCGCCCGCCCATCGCGGCGACGGCGCGGTTGATGAGCGTGTTGTCCTCCGCGGTCCAGCCCAGCTCGCCGCTCTTGAAGCCCAGCGCCTTGGCGGCCTTGAGCGTCTGCACGCAGAGCGCGGCGTCCAGGCCGCGTCGGCGGTAGCCCGGCTTGATCCCGAAGAGGAGGACGCGCAGGCGATCAATGGACCGCGCCGCCCAGAGCATCTTCGCCAGGCCGATGGGGAGCCCGAAGCGGGTCAGCCGCCCTCCCGCCGCCCGCACCGCGATGTTCGAGTCCGGCAGGGTCAGGGAGAACGCGACTGGATCTCCGTGGACCTCCAGCAGCAGGAAGAGCTCCGGGCGGACCTGCACCAGCGGGCGCAACCGGGCGACGGCGAGGTCGAACTCGCGGTCGCTCATCGGGACGAAGCCCCAGTCCCGCTCCAGCATGGCGTTGTAGATGTTCTTGATGCGGCGGATCTCGTTGGAGACGTCGCGCAGGTTGATGGGCCGGACGCGGACGCCCTCCTGGCTGAGCACGCGCTCGGCGACGCGCACCACCTTGTCCGGGAGCTCCATCTCGGTGGAGAGCTCGTAGGCGTAGAGGTCCTTCGCCTTGGTGAAGCCGTTGGCGACGAGCAGCCCGTCGTAGTAGCGGGCGTTGTACGGCATGAACATCGCCGGCGAATATTCGAAGCCCTCCACCAGCACGCCGCAGTCGTGGTTGAAGGAGAGGTTCACCGGCCCCAGCGCGGCCTTCATGCCCCGGGCAGAGAGCCAGCGGCCCGCTGCGTCCAGCAGCACGCGCGCCACGCCCGGATCTTCCACGGCGTCGAACATCCCGAAGAAGCCCAGCTCCGTGTCGTGGAACTGGTTGTAGTGCGGGTCGTCAATGGCCGCGATCCGGCCGACGATCTTTCCCTTCCTCCGTGCGAGGTAGAGCGCGATCTCCGCGTGCGAAAGAAACGGGTTCTTCCGCGGATCCAGGAAGTCGCGCCGCTCCGCGATGATCGGCGGGACGAAGAGCGGATCTTCCCGGTAGAGCTCGATGGGGAACTCCACGAACTGGTCCCGGTCCGCGGCCGTCCGCACCAGCTCCAGCGTCACGTCCGATGGCACCTCTGGCGGCAGCGGCCGGACCGACGCACCCTCCCCAAGCGACACGCCCGCGCTGCGCCGCCGCGCGGCCTTCCTGCCTCCAGGCTGCGGGTTCGTGTTGCGGGTCAGATCAGACGCCCTTCTCGTAGATCCGATAGGTCTTGGAGCGCCGGCCGCCCATGCTCTCGATGGCGCGGTTCACCAGGTCGTTGTCCTCCAGCGTCCAGGAGATCTCCCCGCCCACGTACCCCAGCCGGGCGGCGGTCTTGAGCGTCTCCAGATACAGGATGGCGTCCAGGCCACGGCGACGGAAGCCGGACTTGATCCCCAGCGTCACCAGGCGGAGCCACTTGATCTTCCGCGACGCGAGCAGGAGCTTGGCGAGCCCAATGGGCAGCCCGAAGCTCGTGAGCTTCCCATTCGCCGCCTTGAGGGCGAAGTTGACGTCGGGGATGGTCATGGAGAATGCCACCGGCTCGCCCTTGACCTCGGCGATGAGGATGAGGTCCGGCACGACGATGGGCTTCATGTCCTTGCAGACCTGATCAAATTCGCGGTCCGTCATCGGGACGAAGCCCCAGTTCTTCTCCCAGGCCGCGTTGTAGATCTCCTTGATTCGCCGGACTTCATTCTTGAAGTCGCTCATCCGCGCCGGGCGGACCACAATCCCGTCGCGCTGGCGGATCTTCTCGGCGATGCGCGCCACCTTCTCCGGCGGCGGCGTGGACGAGGAGAGCTCCCACGCCCAGAGATCCTTCGCCTTGGTGAAGCCGCAGGCCTCGAAGAGGGCAGGGTAGTAGCGGGGGTTGTACGCCATCATCACGCAGGGCGGCGCGTCGAACCCGTCCACCAGCACCGAGCACTCGTAGTTGATGGAGAAGTTCACCGGGCCCAGCACCCGGTCAAAGCCGCGCAGCTTCGCCGCGCGCTCCGCTTCCGCGAAGAGCAGGCGCGCCACGCCCGCGTCGTCAATGCACTCGAACATCCCGAAGAAGCCCAGCCGGGTCTGGTGGAAGTCGTTGTAGTGCGGGTCATTCACCGCGGCGATCCGGCCGATGACCTTCCCGGCGCGGCGCGCGAGGAAGAGATCCGCCTGACCGAACTCGAACCAGGGGTTCTTCTTCGGGTTGAGGAAGTCCTCCCGCTCCATCAGCAGGGGCGGGATCCAGTGCGGGTCGTTCTTGTAGAGCTCGAAGGGGAAGCGGATGAACGCGTCCCGCTCTTCGCGGGTGCGGACCTTCTCGATGGTGACGCCCGGTGCGGGGGCGGCGAGCGCGGGATCGCTCAGGCGTGGTGCTGCGACGGACATGACTCCCCCTCGTACAACGTGGGCTACTTCTCGGGCTCCTCCGCCTTGAGCAGCAGGCTGGCGCCCTTCTCCAGGATCAGATTCGACAGCTCGCTGCGGCGGCTCCAGAGGCGAAAGGGCGCAGCGGAGATCCGCTTGAGATCATCCGGCTGAAGATTCGCGGCGCGCCAGGTCAGCGTCTCCACCGCGTCAAACAGCTTGCCGGCCAGCTCGCGGGAGGAGAGCTGGTCCAGCGCGTCCCTCTCCTGCGGGAGGGCGTCCGCCCTCGGCGCCCAGCGGGGGGACGCAGCCGAAGCGACGACGTGCGACCCCGGGCGCGCCACCTGCGGCTTGGCGTAGGCGGGTGGCGGCTCTGCCTCCAGCAGGCCCATCTTCCGCCCCACGCGCTCGAACAGCTCCAGCACCCGGTCCAGCTGCGCATCCGTGTGCGTGGCCATGAACGTGAGCCGGAGCAGCGAGTGGCCGGCGGGGACCATCGGCGGGACGACCGGACAGGTGAGCAGGCCTTCCTCAAAGAGCGCCTTCCAGAAGCGGAAGCACTTCACCTGATCGCCCACCAGCACCGGGACGATGGGCGTGACGGAGACCCCGGTGTCGAAGCCCAGCGCGCGCAGGCCTTCGTGCATCCGCTGCGCGATGTCGAACAGGCGCGTCCTGCGGCCCGGCTCCTCCTGGAGGATCTCCAGCGCCTTGAGCGCGGCGGCCACCGGCGCGGCGGGCAGCGCCGTCGTGAAGACCACCGCCCGGGCCTTGTGCCGAATGAACTGCATCACCTCGGCCGGACCGGCCACCACGCCGCCGTGCGCGCCGAGCGCGGCGCCCAGCGAGGCGGTGACCAGATCCACCTCCGCCTCCAGCCCGAAGTGCTCCGCCGTCCCGCGGCCGTTCTCTCCCAGCACGCCCACGCCGTGCGTGTCGTGGAGCAACAGCCGCGCGCGGTGCTTGCGCGCCAGCTGAACCAGCGGCTGGAGATCCGCCAGGTCGCCCTCGTGCGCGAAGACGCCGTCGGTGGCGATCAGCCGGCCGTCGTCCGCGTCCACGCCGGAAAGCAGCCCGTCGAGGTGCGCGATCTCGCGGTGCGGGAAGCGGCGCTCTCCGCCAAAGGAAAGCCGCACGCCGTCGGAGATGGACGCGTGGTTGTGCGCGTCGGCGAAGACGAGATCATTCCGGCCGACCAACGCGGAGAGGGCGGCCACGTTGGCGAGCGATCCAGAGGTGGTGACCACCGCGTCTTCACGGCCGAGGAACGCGGCGAGCTTGCGCTCCAGCTCTCCGTGCAGGGTGAGGCTGCCGTTGTGCAGGCGCGGCCCGGCCGCGCTGGTGCCGAAGCGGCGGATGGCGTTGGCGGCGGCCTCCTTGACCCGCGCGTCGCCCGCGAGCCCGAGGTAGTTGCTGCCGCAGGCCAGCAGCACCCGCCGGCCCTCGATGTCGGCCTCGGTGCTGGCGTGCAGGGCTTCGAGCGCGTGGTGGTAGGGATACAGGCCGGCCGCCTGGGCGATCCGGTAGTCCTTCCACGTCCCGCATTTGTCGAAGACGTCGCCCATGTGGAACCTCTGCCGCGGCCAACAGAGCGACCTGGAAGGGCGAGTTCTTACGGAGCGCCTCCCCGAGAGTCAAGGTGGCCTTTGGCTGTAGCGCTGCCCGAAGTTGCCGCGGCGGGGAGGCTCCCTACCTTCTGTCGATGGAGCGTGTGGTGGGGAGGGTGAAGGGGCTGCCGCTGCGGCTGGGCGATCTGGCCATCAGCGCCCCGGCAGCGTTGGCCGGGCTGTACGTCGCGGCCTTTGCCCGCTGGGTCCCGGGCTGGCAGTCGTCCGCGCTCGCCTTCGCCTTCATCGCCTCCGGGCCGCCAGTGCTTCGAGCCATCGCTCGGCGCTGGAAGCCGGTGGCCGGGCCGGCGGACTTCCTGGCGGCGTTCTGGTTGCTCCCGTCCGCCATCCTCGCGCACACGCACTTCGGGCCGGTGGTGGACGCCGCCCACCCGCGGCTGTTCGACGCGCAGCTGGCACAGCTGGATCTGCGCCTCTTCGGCCAGCACCCGGGGCCTTACCTGGCCGCCCGCGTGGGCCGGCTGGGCGTGGAGGCCGCCATGGTCAGCTACTACACGTACTACCTCTGGCCGGTGGTGGTGGGCCTGCTCCTGTTCTTCCGGCGCCAGCGACAGGTCTTCGACGAGTACATCCTCGCGCTGGCCGTCTTCTTCGCCGCCAACTTCGCGCTCTACGTCGCGGTGCCCGCCATCGGCCCCCGCTTCTTCCTCTTCGACGAGGTGAAGCCGCCCCAGGGACTTGCGCTGACGCCGCTGCTGGACTCGCTTATGCGCCGCGCGCCCTTCACCCGGGACTGCTTCCCTTCCGGGCACACCGGCATCACGCTCACCGTGCTGACCTACGCGTTCCTCCACGCGCGCCGCCTGTTCTACGCGCTCCTGCCCGTGGCGGCCGGCCTCGTGCTGGGGACGCTGGTGGGCAATTTTCACTATGCGATTGACGTGCTCTGCGCGCTGCCGTTGACCGCGCTGTCGGTGATGACCGCGGGTGCGTTGGTCAGGGCAAGGCCCGAAGGCGTGGTGGTCGGCCGGGAAGCGTTTGCGCTGCGCAGCGTGTAGTGAGCCGGGCAGGGGACCGTCGATATGTGGTACACCACATATGCATTTAACCACATACATGAGCCCAACCGACATGCCGACCGCCCCGCAGTCCCTCACCCTGCGCGAGCTCCGCGCGTACGCCAGCAGAACCCAGCTGGAGCTGGCGGAGACCGTCGCCATGACGCAGCCAGAGCTCTCGCGCCTGGAGCGCCGCGAGGATTGCCTCCTGTCCACGCTGCGGCGCTACGTGGAAGCCCTGGGCGGGAGCGTAGAGCTCTTCGTCTCCCTCGGCTCCAGCTCCTTCCGGCTCCAGGAGCCGGCGCCGGAGGAGGAGCCCGAGCCTGACCGCGCGGCCGTCGACGCCGCCATCACTGCCTTAAGCGCCCTGCCGCGCTGGCTGCCACCTCTGGTCGAGGGCCTGCGGCCCCGGCAGCTCCGCGCGCGCAAGGAGGGGTGCGGCACTTTCTCCCTGCTGGAGCACGTCTGGCACCTGAGAGATCTCGAGGTGGAGGCGTACGGCGTCCGCCTGGGCCGGATGCTCCGGGAGCGTTCGCCCACGATGCCGGACTTCGACGGCGAAGCAGCCGCACACCAACGGGCGTACAACGCGCAGTCCCTGGAGCCGGCGCTTCGGCAGCTGTCCGCGGCGCGAAAGCGAAGCGTGGCGCGGCTCCGCACGCTGCGTCAGGCGGACTTGAAACGGATGGGGACGCTGGACCAGGTCGGCCGGATCTCCGTCGCCCGGCTGGTCACGCGCTGGAGTGGGCACGACGCGGGGCACCGCATCGAGATGGAACGCCTGCGCAACGCCCTCTGAGCGTCAGCCCGCGGGGGCGGGCGCGAGCACGCTCCGCTCCAGCGGGAGCAGCACGGTGAACTCCGCGCCCTCGCCCGGAGTGCTGCGCAGCTGGATGGTGCCCCCGCTGGCCTCCACGGCCTGCCGGGAGATCCACAGCCCCAGCCCAATCCCGCCGTACTCCCGCGACTGCACGGCGCGCTCGAAGCGGCTGAACAGCCGGGCCTGCTCCTCCGGAGGTATGCCGATGCCGTGGTCTTTCACAGAGAGCCGCGCCTGCCCACCCTCGCGCCACAGCCGCACTTCCACCGGCTGCCCGCGCCCGTACTTCACCGCGTTGGAGAGCAGGTTGGTGATGACCTGTTCCAGGCGCAGCGCGTCCCACACCCCGGTCACCCCCGGCTCCAGCGACGTGGTGAAGGGGGCCTGATCCGGCGCGGCGCTCTCCCGGAACTGGCCCACCACCTCTTCCACCAGCTCCGTCAGGTTGAGTGGGTGGGCGTCCAGCACCAGCTTGCCGGCGGTGATGCGGGAGACGTCCAGCAGCTGGTTGACCAGCGCCTTGAGCCGCAACGTGCTGCGCCCGGCCTTCTCCAGCCGATCCACCAGGCGGGGAGAGAGGGTCTCCGCGCGTGCCAGCTTCTGCACCCCCTGGATCTGCATCAGCAGGGCGGAGAGCGGCGTGCGCAGCTCGTGGCCGGCGATGGAGAGGAAGTCATCCCGCACCCGCACCGACGCGCGCAGCTCCGAGTACAGCCGCGCGTTCTCCACCGCGAGCGAGGCGCGCCGGGCCAGCTCCACCACGAACGCCAGGTCATCCTCGGTGTACTGCGGGCTGCCCTCGGTGGAGATGAGCGTCAGCGCGCCCAGCACCGTGCGACCGGTGGCAAGTGGGACGATCATCGCGGACCGCATGGCCAGCTGCATGAGCAGGGCGCGGTGCTCCTCGTTCCGGGCGGTGCGCTCCAGCAGCGCCGGGGTGAGCGATTTGTAGAGCTCCGGCTTCCCGGTCCGGATGACGTTGCCAATCCCGGAGGGAGCGGCCAAATCCGGCGGATACTCGCGCCGCAGCTCCCGGGCGCGCACCACCATCGCGGGATCCCGGTGCGCCACCGCCAGCTGTTCGAGCGCGCCGTCCTGCAGGAGCTCCACGCTGCACCAGTCCGCCAGCCGTGGGACGAGCAGGGTGGTGATCCGCTCCAGGATCTCGTCGTGCTCCAACGAGGAGCCCAGCACGGTCCCCGCCTCAGCGAGGAAGCGCGAACGCTCCAGCAGCGCCTCCCGCTCCTGCTCGAGCGCCCGGCGCTCCGAGATGTCGATGGCGAAGTAGACCCCCGCGGTCCGTTCGTCGTTGAGCGCCGCGCCGCCGACCATCACTGGCACCCGCGTCCCGTCCTTGCGCAGGTACGCCTTCTCGAACGGCCGGCAGAAGCCGCTCTGGGAGATCTCCTGCAGCGCCGCGCTGTCGAGCGCGTGGAGCTCCGGCGGGGTGATCTCCCGCCAGCGCAGGTGGCGCTCCTCCACGTCCTGGTGCGAGTAGCCGATGAGGTCCAACAGCACGGCGTTGGCGTCCTCAATCTCCCCCCGCGGATTGAAGTAGCCGATGCCCACCATCCGCGACTCGAAGACGCCGCGCAGCCGCCGTTCGCTCCGGGTGAGGTCCGCCAGCACCGAGGTGGTCCGCAGCGCGAGGGACGCGCGGTCCGCCAGGTCCTCCACCAGCATCCGGTCGTGCGCGGTGTAGGGCGGGTTGTCGCCAAAGCGGGTCACGCCGAGCACGCCCGCGACGTCGGCGCCGATGAACAGTGGGGCGCAGATGATGCTGCGGACCCGGTGGGTGGTGACCAGTTGGGCGTGCGGCGCGCTCTCGAAGGAGCTCGCCAAGGCCTGGGGATCCACCTCCGGAAGAAAGACGGTCTGTCGCGTCTTGAGCGTCCGCCCGGCGATGCCCTCCGTCGGCTGCTGCACGGCCGCTCCGAGCAGCGCGGTCATCTGCGCGTTCAGCGCCGGGTCCCGGTGATGGAAGGCGTTGAGCACGAAGGCCGACCGGTCCGGGGAGAGCAACCGCAGGCTGCAGCTGTCGCCCAGCCCATTGGCCAGCAGCTGGGCGATGGCCTTGAGCGTATTGGGCAGGTCCGCCGGCGCATTGGCGAACAGGCGCGACGCTTCAGAGAGCAGTCGGAGCCGCTCTGCCTGCTGCCGCGACTGCGCCTCCGCCGCCTGCAACAGCGCGAACCGGTGCGCGTTCTCCACGCAGACGCCCGCCCGGTAGGCGAGCTCCTGCGCCACGAGGAAGTCCGCCTCGCTGAACGGGTGGCCGGGCTCGCACCGCATCAGCGAGAGCACGCCCATGGGACGGCCGCCCGACAGCATGGGCACCATGATGCAGGAGGTGCAGCCCAGCCCCTTGAGGAGGCGCAGGTGCGTGGGGCTCTGCGCGGATTGTTCGAGGTCCCGGTCGGAGATCTCCGGCCTGAACACCGGCGTGCCTGACTTCAGCACGGAGCTCAGCTCTCCTGCGCGGTGGTCTCCCGGAGGGAAGTGGGCGAGGTACTCCTCCGCCAGCGGCGCGCGCTGGGGATCCCGGTGCACCACCGCTACGCGGCGGAAGCGCCCCTGCTCGTCGAGGACGGTGACCGTGCACCAGTCGGCGATGCGCGGCACGGCCAGGTGCGCCACCTGCTGCAGCGTCCCCGCGTAGTCCAGGGAGTGGGAGAGGGCCGCGCTCACCTCGGAGAGGAAGCGGGCCCGGGTCTCCGCGGCTTCCGCCTCGCGCTGCCGCGCCTCGGCCTGCTGCTGGGCGAGCTGCTCTGCGGTGACGTCTTTGATGGCGATGGCGACGTGGCTGACCGCGCCCCCGGCAGACTGGAGCGGAAAGAACGTGGCGGTGAAGGCCACCCGCTGGCCCTCGCGCACGCGGACGTGCTTCAGGTCGCGGGGGTCGTACCAGATGGGCGGCGTGCTCAGCGTCTCCCCGCTGAACGCGCGCGTGATGAGCGCCGCCACGCCCTGGGCCGCGGCCACCTCGTCCTTGAAGAGGTTGTACTCGGGCGGCGGCTGGGAGCCGAACATCGCCCTGAAGGCCGCGTTGGTGGTCAGGCAACGGCCATCGGCTGTGTAGATGATGAAGCCAATGGGCGCGTGCGCGAACAGCCCCGTGAGGAGCGTGACGGCGTCCGGGATGTCTGCAACGCGTTGGTTGAGCTCGTCCATGCCGTGCCTGCGTTGGCCACCGTTCTCCGGCCGGGGCCCCAGGCATCCGTTCAGGAAGATGGGGCCGGACCGCCCGCGGGACCACTGAGGCGCGGGGGACGTATCAGGTGGAAGACACTCTCTGCGCCCGAGGGTAGCGGCCAGCGCGGCGACTGCTGCCGTCGCCTGGCCCTCGAATGCGTCATAAATGGCGCAGGCTGGAGCGAGGTGGTGTCCGCAGGCGCCGGGGTTCGGTTTCTAACTGTGGAGCCTTCGATTACCTTGGGCGGCCGATGCGAGCGCTTGCCAGGCGAATCCAGGGACTGCCGACCACCGTCTTCTCCGAGTTCAGCGCGCTGGCTGCCAAGTATGGCGCGGTGAACCTGGGGCAGGGCTTCCCGGACTTCGATGGACCGCCCGAGATCGCCGAAGCCGCCATCCGCGCCATCCGCGACGGCATCAACCAGTACGCCGTGGGCGCAGGCGCCCCGGTGCTGCGGGAGGCGGTGGCGGAGCACTCGGCGCGCTTCTACGGGATGAAGGTGGATCCCCTCACGATGGTGACGGTCACCAGCGGCGCCACGGAGGCCATCTTCGACGCGCTGCTGGGCCTGGTAGATCCCGGCGACGAGGTGGTGGTCTTCGAACCCTTCTACGATTCATACATGGCCAGCATTGAGATGGCGGGCGGCGTGCCGCGCTGCGTGCTGTTGCGGCCGCCGGACGCGGACCATGCCGCGTGGTGGTTCGACGCCGCAGAGCTGGCCGCGCAGTTCTCCTCGCGAACCAAAGTCGTCCTCGTCAACACGCCGCACAACCCCACGGGCAAGGTCTTCACCCGCGCGGAGCTGGAGCAGGTCGCCCAGCTGTGTCTCACGCACGACGCCGTCATCATCGCCGACGAGGTCTACGAACACCTGGTCTTCCCGCCCGCGCAGCACATCCGTATCGCGACCTTGCCGGAGATGGCGGAGCGGACGCTGACCCTCAGCAGCGGTGGCAAGTCGTTCAGCTTCACCGGCTGGAAGATTGGCTGGGCCATCGGTCCGGCGGAGCTTCGCCAGGCGGTGCAGCAGACGCACCAGTTCGTCACCTTCGGCAGCGCGGCGCCGTTCCAGACGGCCATCGCCCAGGCGCTGCGGCTGCCGGACGCGTACTTCGAGGAGCTGCGGCGCAGCTACGGGGCCAAGCGGGATCACCTGGGTGTGACGCTGACCCGCGCCGGCCTCAAGCCTCACCAGGCAGAGGGCACCTACTTCACGATGGCTCAGACCGGGCACCTCGGCTTCCCGGACGACTACGCGCTCTGCCGGCACCTCATTGAAGAGATTGGCGTCGCCGCCATCCCTCCGAGCGCCTTCTACTCCCCGGAGCGCAAGTCACACGCCTACGGCCTTGCCCGCTTCGCCTTCTGCAAACGCGACGACACGCTGGACGAGGCAAGGAAGCGGCTCGTCACGCTGGCGACCTGACGCTCACCCCCGACGCACCAGATCGTCAATCGCCGCGTCCAGGCCGACATCGCGCTGCGCGTTCTCGGACAGGTACCACTTGTGTTCGAGCAGCTGGCAGTAGACCTCGCAGGGATCCGTCTTGGAGAGCGCGGCGCACAGCCGCAACGTGGCGGGCCGGAAGCGCCCGTCGAGCCAGCGGGACGCGGCGACGCTCAAGGCCACGCTGCGGTTGAGCTCCTGGGCCAGCGTCGCCTTGAGCTCTTTGATCTCGTTCAGCAGCAGCACGGCCTGCGCGTCTGACGCCACGACGCCAGTCAGGCTGTGCAGCAGGTGCCGGTGATAATCCCGGTCCGTGACGATGGTCCGCAGGCGGAGGTGGTGCCCGTCCGTGGCGGCCAGCAGCTGGAACTCGCCGACGGAGAACCCCAGCTCATTGAGCGCGCGGATCCGCTCCTGGATGCGGTACGTCTCATGCCGGGCGATGAGCGTCTCCTTGCGGATCTCGCTCCACAGCCGGCGGTACCTCCGGCAGATGTTCGCGCCGGTCTCGTACACCGGGAGCGACGCGGGCAGGGCGAGCAGCGCGGAGAGGTCCGCCAGCTCTCCGGCGATGTTCTCTTCCAGCAGCATGAGGTCCTGCTCGCGCTGGCCGTCTGACAGGGCCTCGTGCAGCTCGGAGGTCTCCGCGTCCACGGCGTAGGCGGTCAGCTCCCCGGCGTCCCGTCGGAAGAGGGTGTTCGAGAGCGAGCAGTCGCCCCAGTAGAAGCCGGCCAGGTGCAGCCGGACGAGGAGGCTGCTGATGGCGTCCAGCAGCCGCTCCCGGTAGCGCTCCAGGCCCGGGTCCATGAAGAGCGTGCGGTAGGGCAGGGACCCTTCGAGGTGGCGGGTCACCAGGACGCTCTTCTCGCCGTCCTCCTCGCGGAAGGCGCGCGCGTGGCCGACGGCGGAGACGGCCGGCAGCGCCCGCTCCTCGAGCGCTCGGAGGAGCTCGTACTCGCGCTCGGCCAGCCCGGGCGGCAGCTCCTTGAGCGCGTAGATGCCGCCGCCGTAGCTGACGAAGACCACCTCGTGCCGGGACAGGCCGCGCTGCACCTCCACAATGCGGGCGCACCGCTCCTGCCACTGGGCCAGCGGCGCGCTCCAGGGGAGGTCCAGAAAGTCCGGGGAGCCGTGTCGGGCCTGGAGGGACAAGAGGCCAGGGCGGGGTGCGTCAGCCATTCGCTGGACGCGGTTTTACGGCGCTCGAGGGTCGTCTTGCGAGGCCCAGATCCCGGTGCTACACCCCGCGCATGCCCCGTCCGAAGCGCTCTGCACCCAAGAAGCTCGCTCGCGTGGTGTCTGGCAGGACCTCCAAGACCGCGAAAGCCGTCAAGAAAGCGGTGAAGAAGCCCGCCGCCGCCAGGCCGCGCCGCGCGCCCCAGACCTACGCCCCGGAGTATGTGCAGGCGCTGGAGAAAGAGCTGAAGGGCTGGCGCGAGGGGCAGCTCGCGAAGACGCTCAGCAAGGCCCCGCTGCGCCGGGCGCAGTGGACGACCGACTCCGGCGTGCCCATCCCGGACCTGCTCACCGCGGCGGACCGTCAGGGAGAGCGCTTCGAAGACCTCGGGCTCCCCGGGGAGTATCCGTTCACCCGCGGCGTGCAGCCGACGATGTACCGCGGCCGCCTCTGGACCATGCGCCAGTTCGCCGGGTTCGGTTCTCCCGCGGACACCAACAAGCGGTTCAAGTACCTCATCGCGCAGGGCATGACGGGGCTCTCCACCGCCTTCGATATGCCGGCCCTGATGGGCTACGACGCGGACCACCCGATGAGCCGCGGCGAGGTGGGCAAGGAGGGCGTGGCCGTCTCCTCGCTGAAGGACTTCGAGCTGCTCTTCGACGGCATCGCGCTCGACAAGGTCACCACGTCGATGACCATCAACGCGTCGGCCATCGTCGCGCTGTGCATGTACATCGCCGTGGGGGAGCAGCAGGGCGTTCCGATGGAGAAGCTCGGCGGCACCATCCAGAACGACATGCTCAAGGAGTACATCGCCCAGAAGGAGTGGATTGTTCCTCCTCGCCCGGCGGTGCGGATCGTCACCGACATGATCCAGTTCTGCACCCGCGCCATGCCGCGGTGGCACGCCGTCTCCATCAGCGGGTACCACATCCGTGAGGCGGGGGCGACGGCGGTCCAGGAGCTCGCCTTCACGCTGGCGGACGGGATTGGCTACGTCGAGGAGTGCGTGAAGCGCGGGATGAACGTGGACGACTTCGCGCCGCGACTCTCCTTCTTCTGGGACGTGCACAACGACTTCTTCGAGGAGGTGGCCAAGTTCCGCGCGGCCCGGCGGATCTGGGCGCGGACGATGAAGGAGCGGTTTGGCGCGCGGGATCCGCGCTCCATGCAGCTGCGCACGCACGCGCAGACCGCGGGCGTGTCCCTCACCGCGCAGCAGCCGTACAACAACGTGGTGCGGACCTCGCTGCAGGCGCTGGCGGCGGTGCTGGGCGGCACGCAGTCCCTGCACACCAACTCGCTGGACGAAACGTACGCCCTGCCCACCGAGGAGTCCGTCACCATCGCGCTGCGCACGCAGCAGCTGATCGCCCACGAGACCGGCGTTGACCGCGTGGTGGATCCGCTGGGCGGCAGCTACTACGTCGAACACCTCACCGATGAGATGGAGCGCCGCGCGCTGGACTACATCCAGCGGATTGACGGGCTGGGCGGGATCATCCGCGCGGTGGAGGAGCAGTACCCACAGAAGGAGATCGGCGAGAGCGCGTACCGCTTCCAGCGCGAGGTGGAGCAGGGGGACCGGCTCATTGTCGGGGTGAACGCCTTCAAGTCGGAGAAGGACAAGCCCATCGAGCTGCTCAAGATCGACGAACAGGTCGCCCACGACCAGGTCCAGCGCCTGAAGGATGTCCGTCAGGCGCGCGACGGGAGCCGCGTGGCGGCGGCGTTGGCGCGGGTGGAGCAGGCGGCGCGCAGCACGGAGAACCTGATGCCTCCGGTGCTGGAGGCGGTCAAGGCCTACGCCACGCTGGGCGAGGTGTGTGACGTGTTCCGCAAGGTGTGGGGCGCCTACCGCGAAGGCGGGTCGTTCTAGTCGCCATGGTGGACGATTCGCTCATCGGGCTCGGACTGGCAGTCCTGGTTGGTGTTGGAGTCTTCGCGCTGCTCTGGAAGTTGCGGAAGACTTTCGGCCTGCGCGACTGAGCGTATGCTCTTCGCCTTGAAGGTCCATGCCCACGCTCAACGTCCACTACGTGCTCTACACGGACGGCACTCCGCCGCGTCCGGCACAGCACCCTGACTTCAGCCTGACCGCGCTGCCCGCCGTCCCGCAGCCGGACGAGAGCGAGGAGTTCTTCGGGCCCTTCGCGCAGATCGCCCACGAACAGATCCGCACGGCGCGCGCGGCCTTCTGGCTCCGCGGCAAGCGCGAGGTGCGCGGCAGCGTGGGCGAGTTCTTCAGCCAGGTGCAGGCCGAGGTCGCGCACTGCGTGGAAGGCCACAGCGGCTTCGTGGTGGACCTGCTCAAGATGTGGGCGCTGCCCTTCGCGGACGTCGCCGAGCTCCCGTCGGATCCCCTGGCGGAGGATCTCTTCGCCGTCTCCTTCCAGGAGAAGGGGAGGGATCTCTTCCTCGCCCGCACCTATGGGCTGGGCAAGTTGGAGCAGGCGGAGGTCAGCTTCCAGTTCCGCGGGCATGAGCTCACGGACGAAGCCGCGACGATGTGTTCGCACCTCGCCGAGTACGCGATGACGCAGTCCCGCAGGGTGAGCGCGGGCCAGTCCATGACCTTCGGCTACGACGCGCTGATCTTCCGCTCCTCCGCGACGGAGGACTCGTCGCCGCCGCTCCTGCGCAGGGTGGCCGGGGCGGCGCTGCGCCGGACCCCGCTGCTCCTGGCGCACGCCTGCGAGCCCATGTCAGAGGACCTGTCAGCGGACCTCACCGACGCGCTCCGCCGGTCCTTCGATCAGCGCCTTGTTTTGGAGGAGCAAGAAGTCGCAGGGGACGCGCCGCACCAGACCACCGAGCTCAAGCTCTGTCCCTGCGCGGGAACGGGGGAGGGGCTGCGCGGCTGGCGCGAGGAGCCTGCGTCGGCGCGGGAGAGCGGCTGGACCTTCACCTGTCGCCACCGCCACCAGCCGGCGGAGCTCGAACAGCTGGTGCTGGGCACGGCGGTGCAGCGGCTCCCGCAGATCCTGCGCTTCCTGGCCCTGCCTCCCGGCTCTTCCCTGCAGTGGCAAGGGGACCGGGTGCTGGTGGACGCCGCCGGTCAGACCGGGGCGGACGACGACGAGAGCAACAGCAGCGACTCCGGCTCCTGGCGCCGCGGCCCGTGAGCGGCCCCGCCGGAGACTTCTTCGGCGAGCTGTACCTGCGCAGCACCCGCCCCCTCCTGTCCGAGGAATGCACCGCGGCAGAGGTCCGCTACCTGCGCCAGTGGTTCCAGCCCGGGGCGGGCGCGGTGGCGGATCTGGGCTGCGGCCACGGGCGGCACGCGGCGGCGCTCCGGGGCGCGGGCGTGGACGTCATCGGCCTGGACGTGGACGCGCTCTCGTTGCGGCAGGGCCTGCCTGGCCTCGTCGCCGTCCGCGCGGACCTGCGGGCCTTGCCCTTCGCCACCGGTTCACTCGCCGGCGCGTACAGCTGGTACTCGTCGCTGTTCATCTTTGATGACGCAGCGCATGAGGCCCTGCTGCGCGAGATTGCCCGGACCCTGCGGCCCGGCGCGCCGCTGGTGCTGCACTCCGCCCCGTATGAGCGGCTGTTGGAGGCGCCGCAGGCGAAGTTCACCACCACGCTGCCGGATGGGGCGGTCCTCTCCGAGGAGAGCCGGTTCGACCTGGGGGATCACCGGGATCACGGCCAGCGCCGGTTGGAGTTGCCGGATGGGCGCACGCTGTCTGGCAGCTATGCCATTCGCTACTATCCGCTGCCCGAGTTGACGCAGCTGTTGAATCTGGTCGGATTTTCGGTGATGTGGGTGCACGGTGGCGTGGACGGCAGCGCGTTGACGCGAAGCTCGACGGATCTCATCGTCGGCGCCACCCGGAGAGTGGAACGGCGACATGGTTGATGAACGAAAGCTTCGAATCCTGGTGGCCAAGCCCGGCCTGGACGGACACGACCGCGGTGCCAAGATCATCGCTCGCGCGCTGCGCGACGCCGGCATGGAGGTCATCTACACGGGCCTGCACCAGACGCCTGAGATGATCGTCAGCGCGGCCATCCAGGAGGACGTGGACGCCATCGGGCTCTCCATCATGTCCGGCGCCCACATGACGCTCTTCCCCGCGGTCATTGACCTGCTGCAGGGTGAGAAGGCGACCGACATCGCCGTGTTCGGGGGCGGGATCATTCCGGATGACGACATCCCGCAGCTGAAGCGGCTCGGCGTTACTGAGATCTTCACACCGGGAAGCTCCACTCAGGACATCGTCAATTGGATCCGAAAAGAGATAAAGCCGCGGGCGTGAAGCCGGGCGGTCCCCTCACTGGAAGGCTCCCGCCGCGCGTGGAGCTCTATGAGGTAGGGCCGCGCGACGGGCTGCAGAACGAGCTTCGGACCCTGGCCAGCAAGGACAAGGTCCGGCTGATTGAGGCGCTCGTCCGCGCGGGCCTGAAGCGGGTGGAGATCACCTCCTTCGTCTCCCCCAAGTGGATCCCTCAGCTGGCGGACGCCGAAGAGGTGCTCGCCCAGCTGCCGCGCAAGCCGGACGTCATGTACTCCGCGCTGGTGCCGAACCTGAAAGGGCTGGCGCGCGCGCGCGATGCGGGGCTTCAGGAGGCGGCGGTCTTCATCTCCGCCACGGAGACCCACTCGCAGAAGAACATCAACAAGTCGGTGGCCGAGGCGCTGGAGTCCGCCTCCGAGGTCGCGACGGAGGCGGCGAAGGCGGGGATGCGGGTGCGCGGCTACCTGTCCTGCGTCTGGGGCTGCCCCTACGAGGGCGAAGTGCCCGCCTCCCGCGTGGTGGAGCTGTGTCGGCACCTGGTGGGCAACGGGCTGTACCAGCTGAGCCTGGGGGACACGATTGGCGTGGGCACGCCGCTGCAGACCCAGGCGCTGCTGGAGCAGCTGATGCCGGTGGTGCAACCGTCCACCGTCGCGCTGCACCTGCACGACACCCGTGGGACGGCGTTGGCCAACGCGCTGATCGGCGTGTCGATGGGCGTCACCACCATCGACGCTTCGGTGGGCGGTCTGGGCGGCTGTCCGTACGCGCCGGGCGCGGCGGGGAACCTCGCGTCGGAGGACCTGGCCTTCATGCTCAAAGGCATGAAGGTGGAGACCGGCGTGGATTTGGATCTCCTGGTGGAGGCCGGGGAGCTGGCGCAGTCGCTCATTGGCCGGAAGCTGCCGGGGAAGTACCTGCAGGCGGCGCTGGGCGAGCGGGAGAAGAAGAAGAAGAGCCGCGCGCAGACTTGAGCCGCGCACCCGCGCCCACCGGGTCCAGGGGCACCGCGTTGGTCGGTGTCGACCCGGGGTGGCCCGGCCCAACACGTCGAAAGCGC
Source organism: Myxococcaceae bacterium (assembly GCA_044230055.1). Classification (GTDB taxonomy): domain Bacteria; phylum Myxococcota; class Myxococcia; order Myxococcales; family Myxococcaceae; genus JBGART01. The sequence goes on from JBGART010000022.1 coordinate 35,891, forward strand.
GCGGGGCATCCGCGGAACGTCGCTTGCTCCAACCGGGGGCAGAGGCGACCCGCATGCCAGGCTCCGAGACTTCGGCTGACTTCCCTACTGCGGTGCTCGTGGTGGACGACGAGCCCATCGTGCGGACCCTCTTCAGCAAGCTGCTCCCACCGCGCGGCTTCTCCGTCACCGTCGCCGCGAGCGGGGAGGAGGCGATCGAGAAGCTGGCAACGCTGCGCATCGGCTGCGCGCTGATCGACAAGAACCTCCCCGGGTTTGACGGGCTGGAGGTGATGCGCCGCATCCAGAAGCTTCAGCCGCACGCCGGCTGCCTGATGATGACGGCGTACGCGTCCACCCCGTCCGTGGTGGAGGCGCTGCGGCTGGGGGCCATCGACTATCTGGAGAAGCCGTTCCCGGATCTGGAGCTGGTGGCGCAGAAGGTGGACAACGCGCTGCGCGTGCGGCGGATGGAGTTCGAGCGCAGCCGCCTGCTCGAGCAGGTGCGGGCGTTCCGCTCTGAGCTGGCGTCCGAGAAGGAGGCCGGCAGCCGGCAGCGCACCGAGATTGAAATGTTCAACGACGTGCTGGAGAGCCGGGTGCACCAGGCGACGGCGGATCTCCGGGCCAAGTGCGCGCTGCTGGAAGAGTCGCTGCGCACCAACCAGGACGTGGACTACGCGTTCGCCGTCCATACCGAGTCCATCCTGGAGTTCGTGCGCGGGGTGAAGTTGGAAGGGCCGGAGGCGCCCGGGCAGGCCCGCGCAGCGCTGGCGCGGATCATCCGGCAACTGGAGGCGCACCTGTCCCTCATCCGGCGCGAGCAGAGCGAAGAGAAGCGGCGGGCGGCCGCTGCGAGCTAGCAGACACAGCGAGGCCCTCTAGACCCCGATGCGCTTCCGGACCCAACTCTGGATCGCCCTGACGCTGGTCGGCGTCGTGCCCGCGGTGGTGATGGGAGCGCTGTCGCTGGCCGCCAACCGCGCGGAGCTCACGCGGCAGGTGGGGCGGATGCAGACGCGCTCGGCGGAGGCGCTTGGGCAGCTGGCGGAACAGGAGGTGCTGCACGCCGCTGAGGATCTCAAGGCCGCCGGTGAGTACCTGCCGTTCGACGCGCTCTCCGCGAAAGAGCTGGGCGAGGTGCTGGCCATCCCGTACCGGCAGTTCCCCCACTTCAGCGTGGTGGCGCTGGTGGACGAGCGGGGCAAGGCCCTCGCGCCGCCGGTCTACACGCCGTTCGAGGAAGGAGGGCCGCCCTCGCCGCGGGCGCTGCGCCCTGCGGATGTGGACGCGTTCGCGAAGGCGTTGCCGTTGGCCGCGGCACTGCGGGCGGGCGTGGCGGTGAGTCCTCCCTACCGCCACGCCGCGGAGCCGGCAGCGCGGGTGGCGATCGCCGTCAAGGTGGAGGGCAGGGTGCTGGCCGCGGAGCTCTCGCTGGCGGCGCTGGACGCGCGGGTGAAGGAGCTGGCGGCGAGCGGATCTCTGGCGATTCTGCTGGACGGACAGGGGAGGGTGATCAGCTCCGGCGACCCGGGGCCGCTCACCGAGGAGGAGCGCGCGCTCGTCGCGGAGGGATTGGCGGGCGGGCCGCGGGTGCGCGCTGTGTCGCGCGCGGGCGGCGGGCGGGCGCTGGCGGCGTTCGTGCCGATGGGGACGTTGGGCTGGGCGGCCCTCATCGGAGAGCCCGAGTCGGTGGCCTTCGCCGCGGCGGAGCGGGTGCGGCGCTACAGCCTGTTCTGGGCGGTGGCCGCGGCGGTCGCGGTGGCGGTGTTGGGCGTGGTGCTGGCGCGCGGCATCGCCCGGCCGGTGGCGGCGCTCTCCGACGCGGCGGCGCAGCTGCGGGACGGGCGCTACGACCGCCGGGTGCAGGTGAGTGGGCGGAATGAGCTGGGCCAGTTCGCCGAGGCGTTCAACCACATGGCCGAGGAGATCACCCGGCGCGAAGCGGAGATCCGTCGGTTCAACGCCGAGTTGCGGCAGCGAGTGGACGAGCGCACGGCGGAGCTGAAGGCGGCGCAGGATCAGATCCAGCGCAGCCGGCGGCTGGCCGCGCTGGGATCTCTGGGCGCGGGCGTGGCCCATGAGCTGAACAACCCGATGACGGCGATCATGGGCCTGGTGAGCCTGGTCCGGTCGGATCTGCCCAAGGGCTCCGAGCAGGCGGAGAGCCTGACCACCGTGCTGGAGGAGGCGCGGCGGATCACCCAGATCGTGGGCGAGCTGCGCGAGCTCACTGCGCAGGAGCGCGAGGGCGGGGGCTGCCGGTTTTCGCTGGCGGGGACGGTGCGCACCGAGCTCTCGCGGCACGCGGAGAAGCTGTCTCAGCAGAACATCGCCCTCACCGCGGAGCTCACGCCGGACGCGTGCGACGTACAGGGAGATCCCGAGCAGATTGGCCGCGTGGTGGGCCACCTGGTGGACAACGCCATCCGAGCCATGCCCACGGGCGGGGCGCTGAGGGTCCAGGTGGCGCCCATCGAAGGGGACGCGGTGAAGCTCGCCATCGAGGACACGGGGCGGGGGATCCCCAAGCCCCTGCAGGAGCGGATCTTTGACCCGTTCTTCACCACCAAGGCGGATCCACGGCAGGTGGGCCTGGGGCTCTCCATCTCGCACCGGATCGTCGAACGGCACCACGGGCGCATCCTGGTGGACAGCGCAGAGGGCCGCGGCTCCACCTTCACCGTCGTGCTTCCGAGGGCCGCCGCGGCGGCGCACCTGTTCTGATGGGAGACCGGACGCCAGAGGAGGACGTGGATCCGCTGGCGCCCGGCCTCATCCACGAGATGCGGCATCCGCTCCTGGGGATCAAGGCGGGGCTGCAGCTGATCGCCGCGCAGCTGGGCGCACAGGTCAGCGACCTGGAAGAGTGGAAGATGGTCAGCGCGCAGGTGACGCGGCTGGAGGAGCTGTTCCGGTCCTACCAGGCGTTCCTCAGCCCCGGCCCCGTCGTCGCTTCCAGCTTCCCGGTGGCGCCGGTGCTGCAGCAGGCGGTGGATCTGCTGTCGTTCCGCCTCAAGCGGCTGGGGCCGCAGTTCAGCTTCGCCGGGACGTCGCTGTCCGCGCACGCGGCGCCCACTGCGCTGCTGCACGCCACCACGAACCTCCTGGTGAACGCGCTGGACGCGGTGGAGGAGGCGGGCGGCCGAGGGCGGATCGCCCTGCGGGCGCTCACGCAGCGCGGGCGCTTGCACATCCGGGTGAGCGACGAGGGGACGGGCGTCCCTGCGGAGCTGAAGGAGAAGATCTTCGAGCAGCGCTTCACGACGAAGGCGCCGGGCAAAGGCAGCGGCCTGGGGCTGGGCGTGGCGCGCCGCATGGTGGAGGCGGCTGGAGGCCAGGTGTCGCTGGTGGACGCCGCGGACCCGTCGCGCTTGAGCTGGGCGAGGACGGAGTTCTGCATCGACTTTGCGCTCGTCCCGGAGGTGACGGAGCCGCGGAGCGAGCCCGGCGGGCTCCGCCGCAAGCCGACCGAGAGCGGCCGGGCGATGGTCGTGGAGGATGAGCCGGCCATCCTCAGGCTCCTCAAGGCGGCGCTGGTGGCGCGGGGCTACCAGGTCACCACCGCCACGGACGGGGACGCGGCGCTGGTGGCGTTGAGCGGCGCGCCGTTCGATCTCCTGGTGGTGGACAAGAACCTTCCGGGCGCCAGCGGGGTGGACGTGGCGCGCCAGGCGCGGGCGCAAAGCGCGTCCACGGCGATCGTCGTCGTCACCAGCTACGCCTCCAGCGAGTCCGCGCTGGCGCTGCAGGCCATCGGCGTGGACGCGTATCTGCAGAAGCCGTTCGAGCTGGACGCCTTCGTCCAGCAGGTGCGGCTGTGCATCGCGCGCAGGCGGGCCGCGCTGGCAGGCGGGGATGCGCCCGGGGTAGACGTGCTGCTGGTGGAGCCCGAGCCTGCGGAGCGGGCGCGGCTGGCGAGGCTTTTGGGCGGGCTGGGGCACCCGGTCCTCGCGCGGGCGCAGGCCGGGGACGAGCTCCCGGGCGCTGCGCCGCTGCGCGCGGTGGTGGTGAGCGGACGGGCGTACAGCCCCGCGCTCCAGGAGTCTCTGGCGCGCTTCCAGGCGGCGCACCCGGCGGTGAAGGTCATCCTCATCTCCGACGGACAGGGGACGGAGGCGCTGCTCGCGGCCATCTGTCTGGGCACCGTGGGCCACCTCACCCGCCCGCTCTCCGACGAGCAGCTCCGGGACGGCCTGCGCGAGGCGCTGGAGTGAGCGCCCAGGGTCCTTCCGGAGGTTGGCGGCTCTGGGCGCAGGCCGGCGTGGTGCTGGCCGTCGTGACCTGTGGATCGTTCCTGCTGTTTCACGCGTTTATCGGTACGAGGGTTGAGGATCCCGCACCGTCCCCCGCGCCGGTGATCGCGGGCGCGGGGGGCTTGGCGCCTGCGACGCCCGAGCCGAAGGATGAGGCGGTCATCCTCGCCCTCACCGGCCCTGTGGAGCGCGCGGGCGAGGACGGCGCCTGGCGTCCGGCCAGCTCCGGCGACCACCTGCGCGCGGAAGACACCGTCCGCACCGGCGCCGGCGGTCAGGCCGAGCTGCAGGTGGGCGCGCACGCGCGACTGACGGTGACGGACGGCACGGAGCTGAAGGTGCGCGAGGTGACGCGCGCAGTACACCGCTTCCGGTTGACCCGCGGCCGGGTGGCGGTCGACTACGCGGCCCATGGCGAGCGCGTGCTGAGAATTGAGGGCGGAGACGGCGACGCGGTGGCGCAGGCGAAGGACGCTCGGTTCAGCGTGCTCGCCAGCGGGGAGAACCTGGCGGTGGCGACGGAGCGCGGCGCGGTGGATCTCCGCGCTCAGGACGCGACGGTCGCCGTGACGGAAGGGATGACCTCGGTCGCCGCGGCCGGGCGCGCGCCGAGCGTGCCGGTGAAGCTGCCCGCGGAGCTCCTCCTGAAGGTGGCCCGCGCGGCGAAGGGGCCGGAGGCGGCGTGCGCGGTCGTGGAGGGCACGGCGGACGTCGGCTCCGAGGTGCGCGTGGATGGTGCGCTGGCGCCGCTGGATGACCGCGGCGCGTTTCATGTGGAGGTGCCGCGCCGCCCCGGCCTGGAGAAGGTCCTCGTCGTCACCCGGGACGCGCTGGGTAGGAAGCGCGAGGAGTTGATTGCGTGCCGGACGCCTCGGCGCGCGGCGCCCATTGATGACGTGGCGATTGATTGGAACGGGAAGGAGTAGGCCTCAGGCGTCTGCTTGGCGCTGGCCTGGATGGAGTCCGGGAACAGCAACACAGGCGCCAAAGCCCTCACGCCCGCTGCTGAAGCAGCTCCTGCAGCCGCTGCTCCATGCCCAGGTGCGCGGCGGCGGCCTCCAGCATCCGGCGCTCCTCCTTGTCGATCTTCCCGTCAATCAGCGCCATGTGAACAATGGATTGAAGGAAGGCCTCCGCCTCAGGCGTGGCCCTGGGAACGAGCCGGTCAAACAGCTGCGTCCCAGCGTTGAGCGCGAGCTCGACGTTGGACCACGGCACGGCCCAGCGGTCTGAACAGAGCCGCAACAGCTTCCGCTCCGGATCGTTCACCGCGCCATCCGCAGCGGCCACCGCGGCCATCATGTAGAGCAGCCGTTCGCGCTCCTGGACGTCGGTGATCACGTTCGTCCGAGGCAGCGCGGGATGGGTGGTCATCTGCTTGCGGTGCTGGGTTTGCGCGCTCCAGGCCTCGAACGTCCGGGCGGCGCTCAGCACCCAGTCCTGGTCGCCCGCGGCCAACGCCGCGCCGCAGTAGTCGCAGGTGGGCGTCAGCGTATCCGTCAGCGTCGCATTGCACTGAGGGCAGCGGCTGGTGGACACGCCGTTGTCCACGCGGGTCTGCGCGCCGCTCTTGCGAACGAGCGTGAACACCCAGCGCTGAGGAACGGTGGGCAGATTCAACCCCGGGTTGCCGGTGGAGCTCACGCCCATCCTGGCGCTCCATCGAATCTCCACGTGCGCCTCGTCATACGGCGCGCGCTCCGCCAGCTGCTTCACGGTGGCAGCCCCGACCGCGCACTCGAGGAACACCTTGCGCTTCCCGTCCGCGCGCAGCGCCTCCAGCTCCGCGCCGAGGGACGTCTGAAGCTCGGGCGTGGAGAGCTTGGCCAGGCGCTGCGGCTGCCCGTGGCTCTGCGCCTCCACCCACTTCCAGAAGATGAGCGACGCGCGGTCCTCCAGCGTCTCCAGATTGAGCCCGGGATCCCTCCCGCGAGCCTCCCGCAAGCCGTCCACCTGGGCGGGCTGGCGCAGGTGCTCCGAGCCCTGGGTGATCTCCGCCAGCGTCCAGTCGTAGTTGCCGGAGTTGACCACCGCGCCGCAGAACTCGCAGCGGTTGGTGGCCCCACCTTTATAGGGCGCGCCGCAGCTGGGGCACTTGCCCTGATACAGCTCCGCGCCCACCTTCGTCTGCGCGCCCGGCTTGCGGACGAACGACCAGACCTCGGTGAACCGTTCGATGGGCGCGCGCCGGGCAATCTCCAGGGCCTGCGCGTCGGTGGCCGTCGCCGCGGCCTCCGCGTCGCGCAGCTGCGCGGTGATCCGCAGGTGGACCGTGTCGAACCACTCGGTCTGATCCAGCCCGATCAGCTGCAGCTGCTGCACGTCCACATCCGCGATGGCGTCCCGCCGGCCCTGGCCTGCGATCAGCATCAGCTGGACGTTGAGGCGCTGAAACGTGGCGTCGGAGAGGAAGGGCCGAACAGGGCTGAGCTCCCGCTTGAACCACGCCGCCTGCGTCTCCAGGAACAACCGCTTGGTCTTCTGAAGCAGTTGCGGCAGGTCAAACTGGGGATCCTTCTCGGTCAGCCGCCCGACCCACGCGCCCACGTCCTGGCTGGAGACCTGGGTCCGCAGCTCCGCCTCGCGCTGCTGGAACGCGCGGCGGGTGCGGGCGCTGGGGTTGTTCCCGCGGGACCGCATGACGAGGACCACGACGAACAGGATGAGCAGCGGCACGCCGATGACCGGGTGGTCGAACGCCAGGGCCAGCAGGTAGACGAAGAGCTCGCCGGCGCCGTCTCCCCCGGAGGGCGAGTCGCGGTCGCCGGAGTCGTAATGCTCGCCACTCCCCGTCCGGGCGAACGCGACGAGGGGGAGGAGGACCAGCAGGAGCGGCGCGAACCGCCAGAGACGAAGTTTCCAGCGAAGCATGGCGCGAGACTGTACCCAATTTCCGGCTTGCCTTGAGGCGATGGCCCAGTCTCTAAACGCTCTCCGCGACGGTGAAGGGGAGGGTTCCATGTCTGAGTTTCGGATCGAATCCAGCGGTGTCGTGGAGGTCTGGACCATCGACGGCGAGGCGCGGCGCAACGCGATCAGCCGGGCGATGCTCAAGGAGTTCGAGGAGGATCTCGCGCGGGTCGGCCGCGGCGGCAAGGTCCGGGTGGTGGTCATCACCGGGGCAGGGGACAAGGCCTTCTGTGCCGGGGCGGACCTCAAGGAGCGGGCCACCCTCTCGGAGTCCGAGGTGCGCGCCTTCCTGGAGCGGATGCGGCGGGCCCTCCGGGCGCTGGAGAACGCGGACTGCGTCTTCATCGCGGCGATCAACGGCGTGGCGCTGGGGGGCGGGACGGAGCTGGCGCTGGCATGCGACCTGCGGGTGGCCGCCCCGAACGCGGAGCTGGGTCTCACTGAGGTGCGGCTGGGGATCATCCCCGGCGGCGGCGGGACGCAGCGGCTGAGCCGACTCATCGGCCCCGGCCGCGCGAAGGACCTCATCCTGACGGGGCGCAGGGTCCCCGCCGAGGAAGCCTTCTCCCTGGGGTTGATCAACCGCCTGGCGCCGCCGGGGGAGCTCTTGCCCGTGGCAAGGGCCCTGGCGCAGTCCATCGCGGAAGGCGCGCCGCTGGCCATCGCCGCCGCCAAGCACGCGGTGGATGAGGGCCTGGAGCTGGCGCTGGATGACGCGCTCGCCCTGGAGCACCAACACTATGAGACGGTGCTCCAGAGCGAGGATCGGCTCGAAGGCCTCAAGGCGTTCGCGGAGAAGCGCCCGCCTCTGTACAAGGGCCGTTAGGCGCGAGCGCTGGTCTCCCGCTCCACCTTCTCCTGCGTCTTGGCGATCAGCTCTCGGGCCTTGTCGGCGACTTCCGCCCGGAGCTTGTGACCCGGCTTCGGCGCGAAGGCGAGCGCGGCGATCCCGCCGGCGATGGCACCCAGGGTGAACAGCGAGATGCCGCCGAGGAAGGCCCGGCCGGGGTGGTACGAGGTGACGCCGGCCTTGTGCAGCCAGCGGTCCCGGTCGAAGTCGATGTTCTTCATGTTCTTCCGGACGAACTTGGACACGTCGCCGTACAGGTTCTTCAGCAGGTAGCTCCGGTAGAGATCGGTCAACATGGGTTCCTCCCCTTCGTGAATTGATTTTCAGAAGGTAGGGCTCGCCCGTCCGGGTGGCATCCCGCGTCGCACAGTGCCTGCTTGGGCACCTGGCAGGCGTCTGCTATGCCCCGCCGGCCATGTCCTTCGATGAGACGCTGAAGAAGAAGATCTCCGAGGTCGAACGGGGCGGTGCCCCGAAGTACCACGCCAAGAACCAGGAGGTCGGCAAGCTCTTCGCGCGCGAGCGCATCCGCCTGCTGCTCGACGAGGGCTCCTTCGTCGAGGAGGCGAAGCTTGCCAACAACCGGGACGCAGAGCTCCCCTCGGACGGGGTGATCACCGGGCTGGGACGGCTGGAAGGTCGGTCGGTGGCGGTGATGGCCAACGACTCCACAGTCAAGGCCGGCAGCTGGGGCGCTCGGACCGTCGAGAAGATCCTGCGGATCCAGGAACTGGCCCGGCAAAACCGGGTCCCGCTGCTCTACCTGGTGGACTCGGCCGGCGCGCGGATCACGGACCAGGTGGAGATGTTCCCCGGCCGCCGCGGCGCCGGGCGGATCTTCTACAACGAGGTCCACCTCTCCGGGTTCGTGCCGCAGGTCTGCCTGCTCTTCGGCCCGTCTGCTGCCGGCGGCGCCTACATCCCCGCCTTCTGCGACATCGTCATCATGGTGGAGGGCAACGCGTCGATGTACCTCGGCAGCCCCCGGATGGCGGAGATGGTCATCGGCGAGAAGGTGACGCTGGAGGAGATGGGCGGCGCGCGGATGCACTGCAGCATCTCCGGCTGTGGCGACGTGCTGGTGAAGAGCGAGTCGGAGGCCATCGAGGCCGCCAAGCAGTACCTCCGGCTCCTCCCCAGCCACTTCGGCCAACCGCCGCCGGTCGTCGCGGCGAGGGCCCCCAAGAGCTCCGGCAAGAAAGTCGCGGAGATCATCCCGCCGGATCAAAACAAGCCGTTCGACATGTACGCCCTCATCCACGAGCTGGTCGACGAGGGCAGCTGGTTCGACGTGAAGAAGCTCTTCGCGCAGGAGCTGATCACCGGACTGGCGCGGATTGACGGGCGGACGGTGGGCGTCATCGCCAACCAGCCCAAGTACAAGGGCGGCGTGCTGTTCGTGGACTCGGCGGACAAGGCGGCGCGGTTCATCTGGCTGTGCGACGCCTTCAACGTCCCGCTGCTCTACCTGGCGGACGTGCCGGGCTTCATGATTGGCACCAAGGTGGAGCGGGCGGGAATCATCCGCGCAGGCGCGAAGATGATCTGCGCGGTGTCCGAAGCAAGTGTCCCCAAGATCTCCGTGGTGGTGCGCAAGGCGTACGGCGCGGGGCTCTACGCGATGAGCGGCCCCGGGTTCGCGCCCGACTGCACGCTGGCGCTGCCCCAGGCGATGATCGCCGTGATGGGCCCGGAGGCGGCGGTGAACGCGGTCTTCTTCAACAAGATCCAGGAGAAGCCGGCCGGCCCAGAGCGTGACGCCTACGTGGCCTCCCTGCGGGACGAGTACAAGGCGGACGTGGACATCTACAAGCTCGCCTCGGAGCTGGTGGTGGACGAGATCGTCCCCGGCGACAGCCTGCGCGACGAGCTGCGCAAGCGGTACGCGATGTACGCCGAACGGTTCAGCGCCCGGACCGAGAAGAAGCACGGCGTCCTGCCGGTGTAGTCCTGCTATATACCGCGCCGAATGGACCTCACCCTTCCGGACAGCCACCGAGCCCTCCAGGCCTCTCTGCGCGACTTCTGCGAGGCGAAGGTGAAGCCCTTCGCGCGGACCTGGGACGCGCAAGAGACCTTCCCGATGGACGTGGTGCGCGAGCTCGGCGCCCTGGGCGCCCTCGGCATCCTGGTCAGCGAGGACTACGGCGGCGCGGGGATGGACGCGCTCGCGGTGGCGGTGGCGGTGGAGGAGGTCGCCCGCTACGACGGTTCGCTGGCGCTCACCGTGGCGTCCCACAACGGGCTGGGCACCAGCCACATCCGCGTGTTCGGGAGCGACGCCCAGCGCAAGCGCTACCTGCCGAAGCTGGCCACAGGCGAATGGCTGGGCGCCTGGGGGTTGACGGAGCCTGGGTCCGGTTCGGACGCGGCGGGGATGAAGACCACAGCCGAGCGCCGGGGCGATACCTGGGTGCTCAACGGCACCAAGATGTTCATCACGCAGGGCGCCGTGGGCGACGTGTTCGTGGTGCTGGCGCTGACGGACGCGGCGAAGAAGCAGAAGGGCATCACCGCCTTCATCCTGGAGAAGGGGATCAAGGGGTTCTCCCAGCGCTCGATCCACGGGAAGCTGGGGATGCGCTCCTCCGACACCGCGGAGCTGGTGCTGGAGAACGTGGAGCTGCCGGACAGCGCGCGGTTGGGCGAGGTGGGTGGCGGCTTTATCGACACGCTGAAGATCCTCGACCGCGGGCGGATCACCATCGGGGCGCTCTCGGTGGGCCTGGCGCGTGGGGCGCTGGAAGAGTCGGTGACCTACTCGAAGGACCGGCACGCGTTTGGCCATCCCATCAGCGAGTTCCAGGCGCTGCGCTGGATGATGGCGGACATGAAGACCGAGCTGGAGGCCGCGCGGCTGCTGGTGCACCGGGCGGCGCGGCTGGCTGACGCGGGGAAGCCGTACTCGCGGGAGGCCTCGATCGCCAAGCTGTTCGCCTCGGAGATCGCCATGAAGGCGTGCAACAAGGCGGTGCAGATCCACGGCGGCTACGGGTACACGCGCGAGTTCCCGGTCGAACGGTACCTGCGCGACGCCAAGCTCTGTGAGATTGGCGAAGGGACCAGCGAGATTCAGCGGGGCATCATCGCCCGCGAGGTGTTCAAGGCCGGATGAACCCCTCCCTGCTCGAAGACCTGGGACTGCGCGCGCGCGACACCTCCAACGGGCTGGAGGCGGAGATGGATCTCACCACCGCGCTCACCAACCCGCTCACCCGTCTGCCGCTGAGCAAGGTGACCTTCACGGTCGTCGAGGACCGGCTGCTGGTCATTGATCCCCCGGAGCTGGTGGGCACCGCGCCGCTGAGCCTGGCCCGGGTGGAGGGAGCCGCGGACCTGGAAGAGGCCATCGCGGCCATGTTCAACGACCACATCCTGCACCTGCAGCGGCGGTCGGCGGATCTGCAGGCGCTGGGGCTGTCGCCTCGGGTGGAGCCGGAGACGCTCAACCTGTTCGCCGAGGTGGGCGCGGGCACGTTCCGCTGCCTCATCGCCACCGACAAGCGGGGCAACTTCCGGGTGGCGCGCGCGTTCCGGGGCAGCCAGGAGCTGGACGTCACCTCCACCCAGGCCTTCGAGCTCTCCGAGTTCCGGGAGAAGGCCGCGCTCGCCGGCTACCTGCAGGCGCTCTTCACGGAGCCGGAGCTGCCCGCGGACTCCGCCACCGCAGAGAAGCCGGTCACCTTCGGTGAAGTGGCCAAGCGCTTCGGCGGGAACGCCATCCTGCCGCCCAAGAGCTCCCTGGAGATTCTCCTGGAGCTGTCCGTCAACGGGGCGCGCTACCGGTTCGCCGCGGCGCGGGTGACGGGTCGCTCGTTCCGGGGCCTGCTGGCGGGATCGGCGGGGAAGATCTGGGCGGAGCGCTTTGAGCTTGACCAGTTCCCGAGCGTGCAAGGGCTGGTGTCACAGCTGCTGAACGTGGCGCCGGAGAGCGTCCAGGTGCTCGGATCGGCCGAGGGGCGCTGACGTGAGCGGAGGCCTGGCGGACCGCGTGCTCGCTGGCGACGTGCGGGCGGCGTCACGCCTGATGCGCCACATCGACGACGGGGAGCCCTCCGCCACCCCGCAGCTGCAGCAGCTCTTCCCTCACACCGGCCGGGCCTACGTCATCGGCATCACCGGGTCTCCCGGCGCCGGCAAGTCCACGCTGACGGACCGCCTCATCGCGCGGTACCGGAAGGCCGGGAAGAGCGTGGGCGTCATCGCGGTGGATCCCACCAGCCCGTTCACCGGCGGCGCCATTCTGGGCGACCGGATCCGCATGCAGGACCACGCCACCGACCGCGGCGTCTTCATCCGCTCCCTGGCCACGCGCGGGAACCTGGGCGGGCTCTCCCGCGCCACCGGAGACTGCATCCGGGTGATGGACGCCATGGGCCGGGACGTCATCCTGGTGGAGACGGTGGGTGTGGGGCAGGACGAGATCGACATCGCGCAGATGGCGCACACCACCCTCGTGGTGGTGGTCCCCGGGATGGGCGACGACATTCAGGCCATCAAGGCCGGCATCCTCGAGGTGGCGGACGTGTTCGCCGTGAACAAGGCGGACCTCGACGGCTCGGACCGGATGGTCCGCGAGCTGCGCGCCATGCTGGAGCTGCGGCACGCGGTGAAGGCGCCGCCGATGGACCATGACGCGCACCACCGGAGGGTCCGCGCCAAGGCGGAGGGCCGGAGCGTGGAGCCCGCAGAGGCCACCGGGCCGGCCGAATGGGAACCCTCCATCCTCAAGGTGGTGGCCGCGCGGGACCAGGGCGTGGATGAGCTGGTGGAGGCCATCACCGCCCACCGCGCGTTCCTGGAGGCCACCGGCCAGCGGGCGCAGCGGGAGCAGGCGAGGGCGGCGGCGCAGTTCGTGGCCTTGCTGCGCGAACGGCTGCTGCGCAGCGCGCTGGTGCGGCTCGCGAAGGAGAAGGGGCGGTTCGACGAGGTGGCGGCCCGCATCGCCCGGCGCGAAGCGGATCCCTATGCCCTGGCAGACGAGCTGGCGCGGCAGCTGGCGGCGGAGTGACGCACCTCGCGGTTGCCAGCGCGTAACGGACCGCCTACATGGGCGCCTTCCCTGGCGTTCAAACGGGGGGCTCGGCCGTGCGTGGTACGCTGTGTCGCAAGACGCGAGCCCGTGTTTTTAAGGAGCTGCGTGGGCGGACGAGAGAAGAGCGAACGGTTGACCCCGGAGGAGCGCGTGACGGCGCTGGAGACGAAACTGCTCGTCTCCTTTCCGGACCGCGCCCTGGGCCTGGCGGCGGTCACCCACAAGAGCTACGCGAACGAGCACCGCGACGAGACCAGCGGCGACAACGAGCGCCTGGAGTTCCTGGGGGACGCGGTGGTGGATCTGGTCATCAGCCACCGCCTGATGGAGCGCTTCCCCAAGGCCACCGAGGGCGAGCTCTCCAAGCTGCGCGCGCTCATCGTGAACGAGGAGGGGCTGGCGCGGGTGGCTCGGCAGGTGGGCCTGGGGCAGATCCTCCTGCTGGGCCGCGGCGAGGAGCTGACCGGCGGGCGCGACAAAAACTCGGTGCTGGCGGACGCGCTGGAGGCCGTCATCGGCGCGGTGTACCTCTCCGGCAGCCTGCCGAAGGTCATGGAGTTGGTGGACCGGCACTTCGGCGAAGCGCTGGACGGCGTGGCGGATGGGCGCAGCGGGTACGACTACAAGACCCGGCTGCAGGAGACCGTCCAGGTGAAGCGCAAGGTGTCGCCGCGCTACCGCGTCATCGCCGAGAGCGGGCCGGACCACGAGAAGGTCTTCGAGGTGGAGGTCACCATCGGCCAGGAGCCCTACGCGCGCGCCAGCGGCCGCAGCAAGAAGGAGGCGGAGCAGGCGGCCGCGCGCGACGCGCTGGCGAAGATCGCCGCTGAGCCGGAGCCTCCGCCCAAGGCGTGACAGACGCGCCGCAAATCCACTTGGGTTGTTCGGCGGCCGCGCGTAAGTTCCGCCCGCTTGCGGCCCCGAAGGCCACCTCGCAGGCAGGAGCCCCTCGCCGATGACGTCCGCTGGTCTGCTCGCCGCGCTGATCGCCGCCTCGGCCCTCGGTCAGGCACCGCAAGCGGACCGCGCGAAGCCCGCCGCTGTCGGCAAGTGGACGCGCACCGCGCTGGAGGGCAAGGAGCTCTTCGCCACCGTGCGGACCAGCGAAGGCGACTTCGTCGCCCGGCTCTTCGCCGCCGACGCGCCCAAGACCGTGGCGAACTTCGTCGGCCTGGCCGCCGGGGAGAAGGAGTGGACGCACCCGCAGACCGGCGTCACTTCGAAGAAGCCGCTCTACCCGGGGACCCTTTTTCATCGGGTGAAGCCGGACTTCATGATTCAGGGCGGGGACCCGCTGGGCGTGGGCCTGGGCGGCCCCGGCTACAAGTTCGGGGATGAGTTCCACCCGGACCGCATGTTCGACAGGCCCGGGCTGCTGGCGATGGCGAACTCAGGGCCCAATAGCAATGGCTCGCAGTTCTTCGTCACGGTGAAGGCCACGCCGTGGCTGAACGGCCAGCACACCATTTTCGGAGAAGTCGTCTCCGGGCAGGACGTGGTCGTGAAGATCTCGCTGGTGCCCAAAGGGCCGGACGACCGGCCGAACAAGAACGTTGTGATCAAGGCAATTGAGATCTCGGACAAGCCGCCGCGCGGAGTGACGGTGACCGCCGAGAAGAAGACCGCCGCATCCACCTCACACTGACGGAGGAGCTTTCGAAATGGGAATCATGGAAGACGCCCGCGCTGGCCAGGACCTGTACGCCACGTTCGCGACCACCGAGGGGAAGATCGTCATCCGGCTCTTCGCAAAGGACGCCCCCAAGACGGTGGAGAACTTCGTGGGCCTGGCCTCGGGCGAGAAGGAGTGGACGCACCCGGCCACCGGCGAGAAGCAGAAGGGCGTGCCGCTCTACGACGGGACGATTTTCCACCGCTGTATCAAGGAGTTCATGGTCCAGGGCGGAGATCCCCTCGGCCGCGGCACCGGCGGTCCGGGCTACAAGTTCGAGGACGAGTTCGGCGGCGGCCGCAAGTTCGACCGGCCGGGCCTGCTGGCGATGGCGAACGCTGGGCCGAACACCAATGGCTCGCAGTTCTTCATCACCGTGGTGCCAACCCCCTGGCTCAACAACAAGCACACCATCTTTGGCGAGGTCGTGAAGGGGCAGGACATCGTCGAACGGGTGGCGAATGTGGTACCCAAGGGTGATGGGGATAAGCCCAAGACAGACGTGAAGGTCACCAAGCTGTCGATCACCCGCGAACTGCCCACCTAAGCCGTCGTAAAGGCGCGCAGTCGCTTCATGCAGCATTCCGGGGCCCTCGAAAGGGGCCTCTAGACCAACTTCTTATGGCCCGCCCCCCGTCCGGCGGCGCCGGCAAGTCCGCGCGAAACCCCCGCTCCCACCGGAGCGGCTTTGCAGCGCTGATCGGCCGTCCCAACGTCGGAAAAAGCACGCTCTTGAACCGTCTGGCCGGCGCCAAGCTGGCCATCGTTTCGCCCAAGCCCCAAACCACCCGCAACCGGATCATGGGGGTGGTGACGCGCCCCGAGGGTCAGGTGGCGCTGCTCGACACGCCGGGCATCCACCAGGCCAAGGGCGAGCTCAACCGCCGCATGGTGAACGTGGCCCTGCGCGCGGCGCAGGAGGTGGAGGTCGTCCTGTTCCTCATTGAGCCGCCCGAGGGCCCGCAGCAGAGGGCCGCCAAGCCGCTGGATGAGGAGGACCCGCTCCCGGTGCCGCTGGAGGTGGGTGAGGGCAACCGCTTCATCCTGGAAGCGCTGAGGGACGCCAGGAAGCCCACGCTGCTGGTGGTCAACAAGATTGACCGGGTGGCCAAGCCGCTGCTGCTGCCGCTCATTGACCTCTACCAGAAGCAGTTCCCGTTCGTGGAGGTGCTGCCCATCTCCGCGCAGAAGGGCGAAGGGCTGGATGAGCTCTTCGCCTCCGTCCTCTCGTACCTGCCCGAAGGCCCTCCGATGTACGACGAGGACGTCCTGACGGATCAGGCCGAACGGATGCTGGTGGCCGAGTACGTGCGCGAACAGGTGCTGCGCCACTGCCGCCAGGAGATCCCGTACTCCGCCGCGGTGGTGGTGGACTACTTCGACGAGTCCGAGCGCGAGCGACAGGAGGACAAGCCCACCCAGGGCCTGTCCGGGCTGGTGCGGATTGAAGCGTCCATCTTCGTGGAGCGCGACAGCCAGAAGGCGATCATCATCGGCAAGCGCGGGCAGATGCTGAAGACGATTGGCACCGAGGCGCGCAAGGCGGTGGAGCGGCTCCTGGGGACGCACGTCTTCCTCTCCCTGCGCGTGCGGGTGGAGTCGCGCTGGAGCGAACGGGCGGACGCGCTGCGAAAGCTGGGGTACGACGAATGAAGCCGCTGATCGCCATCGTCGGCCGCCCCAACGTGGGCAAGTCCACGCTCTTCAACCGGCTGGTGCGCCGCAAGCTGGCCATCGTGCAGGACGTGCCCGGCATCACCCGGGACCGGCACTACGCGGACGCTGAGTGGGGCGGGCGGGAGCTCACCTTCATCGACACCGGCGGCTTCCTGCTCAAGGAGACGGACACCCTCCTCAAGGAGGTCCGCGCCCAGGCAGAGCTGGCGGTGGAGGAGAGCGACGTGGTGCTCTTCGTCGTCGACGCGCGCGCCGGGTTGACCTCGGCCGACGAAGAGGTGGCCCGCCACCTGCGCAAGAGCGGCAAGCCCATCTTCCTCGCGGCGAACAAGGTGGATACGTCGGCCCGGGCGTTCGACACGTTCCTGCCGGACTTTCACCGGCTGGGGCTCAAGAACGTCCACGCCATCTCCGCCGAGCACGGCCTGGGGATCGAAGACCTGCTCGGAGAGCTCATCGACGTCCTGCCGCCCGCGCCGCCGCCGGTGCCGGAGCTGGCCGAAGACGCCACCGACGAGGAGCGCGCCGCCGCCCCCGTCCGGCTGGCCATCGTCGGCCGGCCGAACGTGGGCAAGAGCACGCTGGTCAACGCGCTGCTGGGCAAGAAGCGGGTCATCGCCAGCGACGTGCCGGGCACCACGCGGGATCCCATTGACAGCGAGCTGACCTTCGACGGCAAGACCTTCATCCTCACCGACACCGCGGGCATCCGCCGCCGCAAGGCCATCCTGGAGAAGTTCGAGCAATACGCGGTCTTCTCCGCCCTGCGCGTGGCAGAGGACAGCGACTGCGCGGTGCTGCTGATGGACGCCACGCAGCCGGGCGTGGATCAGGATGCCAAGCTGGCCGGCGTGGTGGAGGAGAAGGGCCGCCCACTGGTCATCGTGGTGAACAAGTGGGACCAGGTGGAGGGCTTGCAGAAGGAGACGGCCGTCCGGGACGAGCTCAAGTACCAGCTCAAGTTCGTGGCCTACGCGCCCATCCTGTTCCTCTCCGCGCTGCGCGGGAACAAGGTGCAGAAGGTGCTGGAGCTCTCCCGGCAGCTGGTGGAGATGTCGCAGCGCCGGATCTCCACGCCGCAGCTGAACCGGCTGCTGGAGAACGTCATCTCGGATCACCCGCTGCCGTTCGCCGGGGGCAAGGCGCTGCGCATCTACTACATCGCCCAGGTGGGCATTCAGCCGCCGACGTTCGCGCTCACCTGCAACCGGCCGCAGGACGTGCCCGAGCGCTACAAGCGCTACCTGGTGAATCAGCTGCGCAAGAGCTTCGACCTGCGCGTCCCCATCCGCCTGCTCTTCCGGGAGCGGCCCGGGAAGGCCAAGCGCGAGTCCCGCCCCATCCCCAAGCGGAAGGGGAAGGGGTACCAGCGCCGGGCAAAGCGCGACTAACGGGCTTTAGATCCCCGCCTTCAACGCGCGGTCGAAGAGCACGGCGCCGGAGGTGGGATCCAGGAAGCGGACGGTGACCGAGTCCGCTGCGGGGTCGAACAGCAGCGTGGTGGCCGCGGGCGCGCCGCTGACGTACTCGAACTGGCCGGGCGGGAAGGCGAGGTCGCGGTTCTCCTTGCTGGAGTCCCAGAGCAGCGCGACGGGGTTGTTGGCGTTGCCGCCGGGCCCCACCGCAATCTCCCAGAGCGCGCGGTCAGGGCCCTGCCGGTCCACGCGGTGCACCATCCCCATGTGGAAGTCGCCGGTGAGGAACCAGACGTTCGGGATGCCCTTGTCCGCGATGAAGGAGAGCAGCTGCGCGCGCTGCGCCGCATAGCCCTGCCAGCGGTCGTCGATGAAGCCCCAGACCTGTGGCGGGAAGGTGGCGATGGGCACCGAGTTGAGCAGGACCTTGAAGTGCGCGGTGCTCGCCTCCAGCCGGCGGGTGAGCCAGGCCAGCTGCTCCGGGCTCAGGTACGTGGCCTCCTCGGTCAGCCGCGTGGACGGCCGGCGCTCCGTGCGGCAGTCGAGCGCGAAGAACTCCGCGGTCCGGCCCCACCGGTAGCTGCGCCAGAGCCGGTCCTGGACGCCTGCCTCCACCGGCATGCTCTCGTAGAACGCCTGGCGGGCGACCTGGAGCGCGGCCGGCGAGAGCACCTCCGGATCCAGGTTGTTCATGAACTCGTGGTCATCCCAGAGCGGGTACCAGCCGACGGTGGAGAGCAGCTCCCGGTAGCCCGGGTCCTTGAGCGTCCGGTGGTATTTGGCGCGGAACTGCGCAAGCGACGTGCTGCCGTCGTTGTAGGAGATGTCGCCCAGGTGGAGGAACAGGTCGATGGGCTGGCGCGCGGTCAGCGAGAGCGCGCCGTAGGGCATGAAGTTGAAGTTCGTGCAAGCGGAGGCGCCGACCGAGAGGGGCTCCGCCCAGTCGTCCGGCCAGGCGGTGCGGAAGCGGCCGAGGCCGCTGCGGGACCCGAACCCTTCGCGGAAGAAGCCGTAGCGGTACCAGGTGGCCGGCGCAAGCGAGCCGACGGCCACGCGCAGGTAGCCGTCGGCGTTCGGGGTGACCGCCACCTCGCGCACCAGCGCCACGGAGCCCGCGCGCTGCCCTTCGCGCCAGACGCGCAGCACCAGCGGACCGCCGCCGGCCTGGTAGCCCCAGAGCAGCGCGCCGGCATTGGTCATGGCGCCGGCCTGGACGCCCAGGGGGAAGGCGCCGGTGTCCTCGGAGATCGCCTCGGGCGCGAAGGCCAGCTCCGTCGCCCCGTCGTAGGCCTGGGCGTCGATGCTGCGCGCGGGGGTGAGGCGGCTTGCTCCGCAGCCGGTCAGCGAGAGGGCGGCGCCGGCGATGAGGACATCACGTCGGGAGGGAGGGCTCATGAGGGGTCATCCCCGAAGCGGAAGCCGGCGGTGAGGAAGAAGCCGCGGCCGGCGGGCGCCGCGCCGACGAAGGTGAACCCGTAGCGCGCCTCCGCGCCGGCAAAGGCGCGCGTCCACAGCGGCACCCACACGCCCAGCGCCACGCTCCCGCCCAGATCCAGCCGCGCGGGGGCGCCCGCCCGGCCGTAGCGCAGGCCGGCGACGAGGGCAGAGGCGTAGGGCACTGCTGCGCCGAGGTCGATCCGGTACTGGACGCCCGCGCCCACCGCGGTGAGGCCCACGGCCGCCGTGTCTGTGGCGGAGACCTGCTGGCGGTGGAACGACTGCTCGGCGCGCAGCTCGAAGCCCACCTGCCGCCACGGAGCGACGGCCACCGAGAGGGCCAGCGCCGGGCCGGCGTAGATCGTCCCGCCGGGGAGGGCCGCGCCGGCGCCCACGCCTGCCAGCCACTGCGGACCCGCGAGTGCGGGCGTGGCGCTGAGGACGGCGAGCGTGAGGAGGCGGGCGACCACCACCGCCCCGGCATAGCGCGCCGTCGTGGAATTTCCCCAGGTATTTCCGTGCTGAATCGATTGACACCGAAAACGCCGGCTCTCTAGATTGCCCGGCCTTTTTCATCAGGATGACTTCCCGGGGGTTCTACGAGCGTGGCTGACAAGATGACGAAGAAGGAGCTGCGCGAGCCGGACGCCTTTCAGAAGGCTGGCGCCGAGGCTCGCAGCTGGGTGGGGAGCCACGAGAAGATCGTCGTGGGCGCCGTGGTTGCGTGCGTCGTTGTCGGCGCCGCCGTGGCGATTGGCAGCTTCCTTTCAAGCCGCGGCGAGGAGCGCGCGGCGAAGGCGCTCTCCGCGGCGCTGAAGGTGCTGGAGCGGCCCGTCCAGGCGACGGCCGCGGCCGAACCTGCGACCGCGGGCGAGGATGCCCCGTTCAAGACCGAGCGGGAGAAGACCGAAGCGCTGGAGAAGGCGCTCATCCAGTTCCGGACGGAGCACAAGGGGACGCGGTCTGCGTCCACCGCGTCGCTGCCGCTGGGGCAGGCGGAGCTCAAGCTCGGCAAGTACGACCAGGCGCTCGCGTCCTACGACGAGTTCGTGAAGGCGGCCGCGACGGAGGATCCGCTCCGCGCCACGGCGCTGGAAGGCCAGGGCTACGTGTACGAGGCCAAGGGTCAGCTGGACCAGGCGATGGCGGCCTTTGACCAGCTCGCCCGGGAGAACAAGACCGAGTTCCTCAACGCCATCGGCCTGTATCACCAGGCGCGGATCCTCATCCTCCAGAACAAGAAGGAGGAGGCCGCGCGCCGGCTCTCCGAGATCCCCGACGCCGCCCCTGACACCGCCGCTGCGCGGATGGCGAAGGAGCGGCTGGCCATGCTGGTGGCCGAAGGCGTGCCCCTCCCCGCGAAGGCTGCCGCGCCCTCTGCGCCGGACGCTGGCTAGATGACCGCCCGCTCACAGTCCCCCTTGCGGTTCGCATGGTGCGCGGCCGCCGCCGCCGCCGTCGCATTCCTCGGCTGCAGGACGCTCTCGCTCTCGAACGATCCGACCTCTCCCTCCTCCGCTGGCGACAACAGCCGGGCGAACCCGGTGGAGCTGTTCACCGTCGAGTGGTGGCACCCGCTGGTGAAGCCGCAGATGTGGGACTACGCGCCCCGCGAATCGGCCACGCCCGCGGTGGACCCGGACACCGGGCGGATCATCGTCGGCACGCGCGACTTCTTCATCCGCAGCTTTGACGCGGAGGGCCGGCTGGAGTGGAGCCGCAAGACGAACGGGCCCTTCACCGCGGGCGGGATGGTCCGCGAGGGCGTCCTCTACATGCCCGGCGGCGACGGCACGCTCTACGCGCTCAACGCGAGGGACGGCACGGAGCTCTGGCAGTACAAGGCGGGCGAGGAGCTGGCCACTACGCCCGTCGAGGCGTCCGGGAAGATCCTCGTGGCGTCGCAGAACGACACGCTGCACGCGGTGGACGCGAAGACGGGCAAGTGGGTGTGGCAGTACAAGCGGGATCCGCCGCCGGGCTTCACCATCCGGGGCATGTCCTCCCCCGTCGTCTCTAACGGGCGCGTGTTCCTGGGCTTCTCTGATGGCGTGGTGGCGTCGCTGGATCTCAAGGACGGCGTGGCCAAGTGGGAGCGTTCGCTCTCCGGCGGCTTCGGCGCCTTCTTGGACGTGGACACCCAGCCAGTGCTGGACGACAGCGGGCGGCTCTACGTCGCCTCGTACAAGGACGGCATCTTCGCGCTCAACGCGGAGAGCGGCGACGTCATCTGGCACTCGGTCCTCACCGGCATCACGTCGCTCATCGCCAAGGATGACGTCCTGTTCGCCACGGGCGACGCGCGGGTCACCGCGCTGCTCACCGACGGTGGCCGCACGGTCTGGTCTCTGGAGCTGAAGGGCCGCGCGGGCCGGATGCCCAGCCTCGTTCAGGGCCTGTTAATTGTCCCGGTGGACGCTTCGTTGGTCTTCGTGGATCCGGCGACCGGGCACTCGAAGCTGGCGTGGGATCCCGGCCAGGGCGTCTCCGCCGCGCCGCGGGCCATCGGTTCTCGCCTTTACGTGCTGTCGAACAACGGCGCGCTGTACTCCATGCAGCTGACCGCTGGCCGCGGAGGATGAGCCGGAACATCCGCGTGGTGGCGGCGCTCATCCCTCACGCCTCGGACCCCAACCGGTACCTCGTCCAGCAGCGGCTGCCCGGGAAGAGCCGGGCGCTGCTCTGGGAGTTCCCCGGCGGCAAGGTGGAGGCCGGCGAGTCGGATGAGGCCGCGCTCCACCGGGAGTGCCAGGAGGAGCTCGCCGTCGACCTCAAGGTCGGCCCGCTGCGCTGGCAGACGGTCCACCCCTACAGCGACCTCACAGTGACGCTCGCGCTCTACGACGCGCAGATTGTCACCGGTGAGCCCAAGCCCCTGGGCGCGAATGAGCTGCGCTTCCTCACGCCGGCGCAGATGCTGGAGCTGCCGTTCTGCGAGGCGGACATCCCGCTGCTGCGCTCGCTCGCGCAGGCGCAGCAGTAGCGCGAGGGCGCCGCATCACCCGCCGCGTTTGCCAGGCGGCGCGCCTTACGAGGCGACATCGCCCGCGACGCGCATCGGGCTCGGGCGCCTCACCGACCGCGGCGCTTGCCCCGCTTCTTGGCGTTGACTGTCGGGGGCGGCGGCTTGGCGCGCTCGCCGGCGATGGAGAACTCGAGCCGCTGGTCCGGCGCGGGACGGCCGTGCGCATCCAGCGCCGTGGGACCGGCCTGCGCGTCGAGGACGAGCGTGTAGCGGAAGCCCGACTTGAGGGGCTCTGGGAACCGGATGCGGTAGCGGAGGCCTTCCGGCCCCTCTTCAACCTCGTCGTCGGACACCACCGCACGCTCGCCCTCGTCGAACACCCGGAGCCGAAAATTCTGGAGCGCGGGACGGGCGAGCACCTCCAGCGTCTGGGTGGGCTCGACGGAGGGTCTGGGGCCAGCCGAGTCAAAGGTGAGGGCCGCGGTTCCACCGTCGGGGAGCGACGCCGTGACGGTGAGCCCCAGCTCCTCCACCGCCTCTTCTGCCTTGGCGGCCGGCAGGTTCGCAGCGACTTCAACGGGTTCGTCAGGCGAGGGGAGGGCGGTGGGGCAGGCCATCGCCATCAGTCCGAAGGCCGACACCACGGGAAGCAGCTTGCGCATCCGTCGCGTCTTAGGCGGCCGGACCTGCTTTGCAAAGCAAACCGGGTGGGTGGGGCGCGGTGGTTTGCGGCGTTTGTCCTGGGGTGGTGAGACTGTTGAGAAACGGGCGGGGGAAGGATCTGCGCTGGGCCGCGATTTCCAGCCGCGGGCGGACGTCCGATAGGTTCAGGTCATCATGAGGATGCAATCGATCCCGGTGGAGTCCCCGCGCCCGGCAGCGAGCATCCTGATTGTCGACGACAACTCCGACAATCTTCTGGCGCTCGAGGCGGTGCTCGAGCCCATGGGCCACGGGATCATCCGCGCGAGCTCCGGCGAACAGGCGGTCCGCAAAGCCCTGCAGTTCGACTTCGCGGTCATCCTGCTGGACGTCCAGATGCGCGGGCTGGACGGGTTCGAGACCGCCTCTTTGCTGAAGCAGTCGGAGAAGGTGAAGCGGACCCCCATCATTTTTCTGACGGCGGCCATGCTGGACCCCGGAAATGCGTTCGAGGGCTACAAGCACGGGGCGGTGGACTACCTGCTCAAGCCGATTGATGCGCGGATCCTCCGGTCCAAGGTCAGCGTCTTCGTGGATCTCTACCTGGCCAAAGAGGAGCTCAAGCGGCAGTCCGCGCTGCTGCGCCAGCGGGAGCTGCGCGAACAGCAGCGCGCCGATGACGCCCGGTATCAGGCGCTGGCGGAGGCCATGCCGCTCATCGTCTGGACCGCCCGGGCCGACGGGTGGCTGGACTCCTTCAACCGCCGCTGGTTCGACTATTCCGGGCTCAGCCCGCAGCAGAGCGAAGGGGAAGGGTGGCTGACGGCGCTGCACCCGGACGACGTGGAGCGCTGTCGCGAACAATGGAGATCCGCCGTCCTGACCGGAGATCCCTCGGAGGTCGAGTGCCGGTTCCGGCGCGCGCGGGACGGCGCGTACCGATGGCACCTGGGGCGCTCGGTGCCGGTCCGCGGCGCACGGGGGGAGATCCTCCGCTGGGTGGGCACCTGCACGGACATCGACGACCAGAAGCGCGCGGAGACCGAGGCCATCTCCGAGCGCACGCAGCTGCAGCGGCTGTCCACGGAGAACGCCCGCCTCTACCAGGACGCGCAGAAGGCCGTGCTGCTGCGGGATGAGTTCCTCTCCGTCGCGAGCCATGAGCTCAAGACGCCACTGACGCCGCTGAACCTCACGCTCACCGCGCTGCAGCGCAACATCGAACAGAGCCGCTCCTCAAAGCTCCCGCTGGAGAAGATCGAACGCGACGTCTCTACCGCCCGCCGCCACGTCAGGAAGCTGGCGTCCCTGGTGGATGACCTGCTGGACGTGTCGCGCATCCGGGCCGGCCGGCTGGATCTCACCCTGGAAGACGTGGATCTGCGCGAGGTGGTGCAGGAGGTGCTCTCGCGCTTCGCGCACCAGGCGGCGAACGCGGGCTGCGATCTCCGCCTCCGCGCGGACGTCGCTTCGGTGGGCCGCTGGGACCGCCTGCGCCTGGAGCAGATCGTCACGAACCTCTTGTCCAACGCGATCAAGTACGGCGCCGGCAAGCCCGTGGAGGTGGAGCTCGTCGGCGACGGCCAGCGCGAGGTCCTGGTGGTCCGGGACGAAGGGATTGGGATGCTGCCGGACGTGCTGGTTCGGATTTTCGGGCGCTTCGAGCGCGGGCACTCCGAACGGAATTACGGGGGCCTGGGGTTGGGGCTCTACATCGCCCGGCAGATCACCGCGGCCCTCGGAGGGACGATTGACGTCCGCAGCGAGCCAGGCCAGGGTTCCACGTTCACCGTCGAGCTTCCGCGCAGCCCGCAGGCGCCTGCCGCGCAGCCCGGCTGAGCAGGTTTGAAACGCCGTACCCAGGAGAACGACCAAAGGGTAGGGTGACGCCGTGCGTTCCTTTCTGTCTGGAGAAGGGTCGTCGTTGCGGGCTGCGGCGTGCTGGCTCTGCCTCGCCGCGTCGAGCGTCTGCGCGGCGGCGCCGACCCCGGGCGCCGAGGCCGGTTCCGGCTCCTTGGCCGGCAGCGCGCAGGCCGCCGTCGAGGGGGACAAGCTGGTGGCGAGGGCAGGGCAGGGCGGCCTCCCCTGCCCCGCTGGGCTCGGAGATCACTGGCGCTGCCGAGGCGCCACGCGCTCGCGCTGCGTCGACGGCGTCTTGCAGGAGGAGCGCTGCGCCGAGGGCTGCATCCCGCTGAGCGGCGAGCTGGAGGCGGTCTGCTCCTGTGGCCAGCGCACTTCGCTGCGGCGCTGGAACTGCCTGGACGACGGAAACCTCCACGCGTGCCGGATGGGTGGCTGGGCGACGGAGTCCTGCGGCGGCGCGGGCTGCGAGGTCCGTCCCATGGGCACCAGCGACGTCTGCAACATGTCGAAGGGCCCCGGGACGCTCCAGACGCTGGTGACCCGGCTGGGCCAGCAATGCAGCGAGCTCTCGCCGGGCTCTACTTGCAGCATCTCCGTGCGGGACCTGGTCTCCGGTGAGAACGCCAACTGGCGAGGCACCGTTCCGCATGAGGCCGCCAGCACCGTCAAGTCCATCTGGGTGGCGCTGGCGCTCTACGACGTCGGGCCCGCGCCGCTGAAGCCGTATGTCCAGGCGGTGTTCGCGAACTCCGACAACGGCGCCTCCGGCAAGGTGATTGACCTGCTGTCGTCGCCGGAGCGGATCAACTCGTTCATGTGGCACAACATCCACATGCCCGACAGCGGCTTCTGCAAGTGGAACAGCGGCGGCGTGGCCCGGTCCGCGCCGTCCTGCGAGGCGCGGACAGCGAACGGGTTCAACTACCTGGCCAGCAACGACGCGCTGAAGTTCCTGACCGTGCTCTGGGACCGGTCGCTGATTGGCGAAGCCCACACGCGGCAATTGCTGGAGTGGATGCTGTTGGCGCCGCGGACCGGGGGGCCCGGAGGCTGGTTCGGGACGCAGCTGCCAGCGGCGGCGCGCGCGCGGATGTACCACAAGGGGGGTTGGGTCCCGCCCAGCACATCCCATGAGATCGGGATCGTGGAGGTCCCCGACGGCCACGCCTACGCCGCGGCGCTGCTGTTCACGCGCGCCGATGGTTCGCTGGCCGCCTACAACGCGAAGCAGGTGAAGACGTTGGAGTACGCGTCCTGCGTCGTCTACCACGCGGTGGCGAAGGACGTTCCAGACCCGTTCGGGGCCTGTCAGGCGCCGTGAAGCCGTGAGGTCCGGCCAAAAGCAGCAGCTCTTCACGCGGATCTTACTGAACACCCATGACGTCCGATAAGGCACGTTATGTTAACTGGACGGCCGGACCGGTTTTGCGCCCGTCCGCGACTTCCAGGGTTTCTTCTCAGCAGCGTCTTGTGGCGTGAACAGCGGCCCGGCTTTGTATCCGCGCTGTACGCGTCCGGCTCCAGGAGCCTGCGAGGCGCGCCCACCTGTTAGTTTGCTTGCAACGGCGCGGCGTCCCGGGCACTTGGCGGCGGCGGATCTGAGTCCAACGTATGGGCTCTTGTCAAATCCGGCGCCCTTCGTGAGGGCCGTTTCGCGACATGTGTGTCGTGGATCAGTCCTCTCCTGCTACAGCGCGGTTCGCCAAGAGGGCTTTCCAACTGGGCAATGTCACGTTCAAGGGGTCGATTCTCTGAGGAATCGCTCACCGGGAAAGCCCAGCCGGCGGCGTCCGAATCAGGGATTCAATCTTGCAATCGCCGCGGCGCCTTCTTACGCGGCAGGAGTCCCCTGCCAAGGAGACGTCGAGATGAAAAACACGAAGTGCCTACCCGCGGTTGGCGCCATTTTCTCGGCGATCCTTCTGGCGGCCTGCGGTGACTCCAGCGCCACGATTGGCTCCCAGACGGAGCTGTCGGGGCCCTTCGCCTCGGTTCCGCGAGAGCTCAACACCAACGACACCTCGGCGCTGACGCAGGCGCTCGAGGAGAAGGCGGTCCCCTCGGCGGCGGTCAGCACCCCGAGCGAGACCTTCTACCTGGCGATCAACAAGAACGAGCTGGGCAAGAAGTGGTTCCTCACGGCGTACCTCACCCAGATCTTCCCCCGCGTCAGCACGGCGGCGTCTTCGCTGGGCACCCGCGTGGTGAGCTTCAAGGTCCAGAACGGCAAGCTCTTCGTGTTCGACGTGGATGACCGGAAGCAGACCTCCGACACGGCGAACCCCGAAGTCATCATCGAGGCCTACCCCATCGTCGAGGGGTTCAAGCCCTTCGAGAACATGCCCAACTCGAAGAACTTCGTCCTCTTCGACCCTGCGGCGGGCATGAACAAGTTCCAGCTGGCGACCAACGCGTTCTCGGATTCCTCCTACCAGACGCCCTTCAAGGTCGACCTGATGTTCAGCCAGCGCTTCCGGAACATCTCGGACGGCATCACTTTCGACCAGGTCTTCTCCGGCTCCGGCGAGGACGAGCTGCGCAACGACGGCAGCCTGGAGCCGAACTACTACCGCCTGTCCGGCACCATCGGCGTGGCGCTGCGCAAGTACAGCGAGGGCGCGGCCTACAAGCGCGTGGAGCTGCCCGCGAAGAACCACTACTTCCCGTCCGACTACAAGCTCATCCCCAACGAGAGCACCGGCGAGCAGGTGGCGGCGCACTGGAACATCAAGCAGGGCATGAAGCCCATCGTGTGGACCATCTCGCGCGACGCGCTCAAGCTGGCGGCGGATCCCCGCTTC
Source organism: Myxococcaceae bacterium (assembly GCA_044230055.1). Taxonomy (GTDB): domain Bacteria; phylum Myxococcota; class Myxococcia; order Myxococcales; family Myxococcaceae; genus JBGART01. The sequence goes on from JBGART010000022.1 coordinate 63,393, forward strand.
GCCCAGTACGACGTCATCGGCGCGCTGAAGGCCGGCGTTGAGAACTGGAACGCGGCGTTCGGCTTCAAGGCGCTGGAGGCGAAGATCGCCACCCCGAACGACTCCGGCGGCGACGACGACACCAACTTCATCCACGTCGATTTCGACAACGCGTTTGGCTACGCCTTCGCGGACATGCGCCGCAACCCGAACACCGGGGAGATCCGCGGCGCCAGCGTCTACTACAGCTCCCTCTGGCTCGAGATCGCCGACTCCATCTTCGAGGACGACGCGCCCCCGTTCGCTCCTGCGCTGCCGAACGCCCGCCTCGCGAACATCCCCCTGATCGCCCGCCCGAAGGCCCCGCGCCTGAGCTGGGGCACGCTGGATGGCCAGGAGCTCTGCGCCATTCACCCGCACGACTTCCTCGCTCGCGTCTCCGAGGGGACCAGCGCGACGAACGCCGCCGCGCCGCTGCTGACCAAGAAGCAGAAGGTGGAGCGCTACCTGACCCACGTGCTGCTGCACGAGGTCGGTCACACGCTCGGGCTGCGCCACAACTTCAAGGGCTCCTTCATCGGCACCTCGAGCTCCGTCATGGAGTACATCGACGACTACGAGGCCTACAACAACGACAAGCCGGGCAGCTACGACGTCGCCGCGGTGAAGTACCTCTACGGCCAGAGCACCGCGCTCCCGACGGAGCCGTTCTGCACCGACGAGAACACCCGGACGGATCCCACCTGCAACACGTTCGACCACACGAATGATCCGCTGACCCAGGACTACGGCGCGTTCTACACGTTCTACAACTCGTTCTTCCTCACCGGCCTCATCAGCACGCCTCCGAACGCCGCGCTGAACGACGTCCTGAAGTTCGTCCGGTCCGGCGCCAGCGCCGCGGTCCGCGCGAGCGCGTTCAAGATCGCGACGGACGGCATCACCGTGCCCCTGGATCCCGCGAAGGCCGCGGATCCGGTCTACTCCGCCCGCGCTGACACCCTCAGCCGCGTCATCTACAACCGCCTGTACATCGACACCGCCGCCAGCCGCGGCACGTTCTCCGCGGACCCGACGGACGCCGCCATCACCGCCCAGGTGATGACGCAGCTCAGCGGCACCCTGCTCAACACCGACAAGGTCCGCAGCTTCGCCTCCCGTCGTGCGGCGGTGGACATCTTCAAGAAGTTCCAGACGCTCGCGGCCTACCAGTCCCTGGTGGACGCGAAGACGGCCATCACCGCCGCTCGCCCGACCCTCACCGGCACGGACGCGCTGCTCACCGATGACCTGCTCGCGCGCATCAACACCGCGATCAGCCCGTACTTCGTGAAGTAAGCGAGCAACGAATCAAGGCTTCACGCCGCGCCCCCGACTCCCGAAGCAACGGGAGTCGGGGCCGCGGTCTTTTTGGGAAGCGTTTGGGCGCGCCTGGAGGGCGAACCTGGAGCAACAGGCGCATAGTCGAGAGGTGGCGCAAACCCACGTACGGCACTGTGCGGGTTTGTTTCGAGCAGACCGAAGCGGCCCATGAGCCAAGCTCCGGAAGCACTGCCGACGTCTCGACTATGCGCCTGACGGCGCAACGCTCGACGCGAACGGGGGGGGCAGCCACAGCAGGGGCCGCTCTAGCGCCCCCAGCCGCCGTCCGCCGCGTCCGCCGGGATCTTAAAGCTCACGGTCTGCCGCGCGCGGTGTCGGAGCAACTCCACGGTGACCGTCTCGTTCGGACCGTAGGCGCGCAGCTGGCGGACCACTTCCGAGGGTGACGTCGCCGCCGTGCTCCCCACCTTGAGGATCACATCCCCGCTCTTGAGCGGCGCTGCTTCGGGCGTGGCCCGGAGGACCAGCACTCCCTCCTGCGCGCCGAAGTACTGGCCGAGATCCGGGTTCAGCGTGGCGAGGCCCAGATCCCGGAATGGGCCCCTCGGCCCGAACATGCGCAGGCCGGCGCCGTGGCGGAGCTCCGGGATGTCCGGCATGGGCGGGAAGTCAAAGGGTCCCCAGGGCGGCGCGTGAAACGCGTCATCGTCCAGGAGCACCTCCAACCGCCACGGCTGGTTGTCCCGCAGCAGCTCCAGCACGACCTTCTGGCCGAGCGTCAGCTGCTTGAGCCGGTCCACGATGGCACGGCGACCCTCGCCCAAGGCGTCCTCCCCCTTCCGCGCCAGGGACTCCCCTTCGATGGCGGTGAGCACGTCCCCTGCCCGGATGCCTGCCTTGCTGGCCGGGCCTCCCGGGGTGACCGCCTGCACGCTCAGCCCGCGCGCGGAGCCCCCCTCCTCCGCCGGGCCCTTCAGCACGACGCCCAGGCGCGGCGCCAACCGCAGGTGGAAGCGGTGGCCGCCGGGGCACCGGTCCTGGTGGAGCGATCGCATCTTCTCCATCGCCTCCCGCAGCTGCCGGCGCGCGTCCTCCATCTGGCGCTGGAGGGCCTCGTCCGAGAGGGCGCCCTTGGGCGATGCGGGTTCGGCCCGGGCGTCCGGCGCGAGCAGGAGCGAGGCGGCCAGGAGCAGGGTTCCAGGGGGCATGACGTTTCCTTTCACAGCGAGACCACGGACGAGGCGCCCTTCAACTCCACCAGCGCGCGCAACAGCTCCACCCTCGCCTTCCAGAGCCCGGCGGTGGCCGCGGGCGGGGCGTCCGCGCGCAGCTCCTGGAGCGCCTGGTCCAGCGAGCCGATCTGCTCCTCGAGCTCCACCACCGTGTCGGCCGAGGTGCCGTCGACCACCAGCTCGTGCTCGCGGATCAACGCCAGGGTGGACTCCAGCGACTGCGATTCGCGGACGAGCGAAGCCACCTCATCCGTGACCGGCGCGACGGGCAGCGGCGCGCGGCCGTAGGGCCCGGCGCTTGGAGGGGCGAGGGCCACCGCGAACACGCCGGCGGCGGCGGCGAGGGCGCCTCCCAGCAGCGCGCCCCGAAGAACCCGCCTCCGCGTGACGACTGCGCGCCGCACCGCCGGCCATCCGTCGCGGCGGGACCTGAGCACCGGAAGCGCGGCGAGCTGAGCGCGGACCTGCCGCAGTCCCGCCAGGGCGTGCTGGCACTGCGCGCATTCTGCCAGGTGCGCCGGCGGAGGGGCCTCGCGGTCGCGGATGGCGAGCAGGGCTTCGGTGGTGAGGTGCGGACTCATGGCGTGCCTCCGTCCGGCGGAGCGCCGTCCAGGTAGAGCCGCAGCCGCACGTGGGCGCGGGCGAGCTGGGACTTGGAGAAGCTGGCTGTCTTGCCCAACGCCGCGGCGATCTCGTCGTGGGTGTGGCCTTCCACGTCGTGGAGCCAGACCACCACGCGGGCGGTGTCAGAGAGGCGCTCCAGGGCGGCGGCGAGATCCAACCGCTCCGGAGGACCCGCGGCGCCGTCGGTGCGCGCTGAAGGCTCCGGCGGCGCGTCCGCCTCAAGCCCCTGGCGCCGCAGCCGCATCAAGGCCTTGGTCGCGCAGATCCGCTTTAGCCAGCCTGCGATGCTGCCTTCGCCCCGGAACCGGGAGAGGCTGCGGCTGGCCTCGACGAAGGTGTCCTGCAGCGCGTCCTCGGCGTCCGCGTCCGTCCGGCACAGCCTCCGCGCCAGGGTGTAGAGCGCGGTCTCGTGCGCCCGGAAGAGCGCCTCGAGAGCGGCCAGGTCGCCGCTCTCGGCACGGCGCAGCACGTCATCGAGCGGGACAACGGCCATCGAGGTCACGACCTACCGGATGCAGGGGCCCCCTGGACCGTCGCAGGGCTACTCCCACTCGATGGTGGCCGGAGGCTTGGAGCTGATGTCGTAGACCATCCGGTTGATGCCTCGGACCTCGTTGATGACCCGGGCGGAGATCTTCTCCAGCACGTCATACGGCAGGCGCGCCCAGTCGGCGGTCATCCCATCCACGCTGGTGACCGCGCGCAGCACGGCGGTGGATTCGTAGGTGCGCTCGTCGCCCATCACCCCCACGCTCTGCACGGGGAGCAGGACGGCAAAGGCCTGCCAGAGCTCCGCGTAGAGCTTGGCCGCGCGGATCTCCTCCTGGACGATGACGTCTGCCCGCCGCAGGAGGGACAGGCGCGCCTCGCTCACCGGCCCCAGCACGCGAATGGCCAGGCCGGGGCCCGGGAAGGGGTGGCGCGAAACCATCTCATCCGGCAACCCGAGCTCGCGGCCCAGCACCCGGACCTCGTCCTTGAAGAGCTCTCGCAGCGGCTCCACCAGCTTGAGCTTCATCACCTCCGGCAGCCCGCCGACGTTGTGGTGGCTCTTGATGGTGACCGACGGGCCCTTGAACGACACGGACTCGATGACGTCCGGGTACAGCGTGCCCTGCGCCAGGAACTCGGCGTCCTCCACGCCGCGGGCCGCCTCCTCGAAGACGCTGATGAACTCCCGGCCGATAATCTTCCGCTTGGCCTCCGGGTCCGACACGCCCTCCAGTCGCTTGAGGAAGCGCTCCCGCGCGTCCACCGTCTTCAGCGGGACGTGGAAGCGCCCCACGAACAAGCTCTCCACCTGCTCGCGCTCGCCCTCTCGCAACAGCCCGTTGTCGACGAAGATGCACTGCAGCCGTTCGCCGATGGCCCGGTGGATGAGCAGCGCTGCCACCGAGCTGTCTACGCCCCCCGACAGCCCGCAGATGACCCGGCCCTGGCCCACCTTCTGACGGATGGCGTCCTCCGCCTGCTTGGCGAAGCCGCGCATGGACCAGGTCCCTGTCACTTTGCAGTCTGCGAACAGGAAGGACTTCAGCATTTCGCGGCCCTGAGGCGTGTGGACCACCTCCGGGTGGAACTGAAGCCCATAGATGGGTTTGAACTCGTGCGCTGCGGCTGCGAGCGGGGAATTGCCGCTCTTGCCGATGGGATGGAAGCCCTCCGGGAGATCCGACACCCGGTCCCCGTGGCTCATCCAGACCTTCACCCGTTCGCCCTTCTTGAACGAGGCGAAGGGGCCGCGGGACTTGAGGACCTCCACCTCCGCGGGGCCGAACTCGCGGTGGGCCGAACGGTCAATCTTGCCCCCCAGGAGCTTGGCCAGCAGCTGCAGCCCGTAGCAGATGCCCAGCACCGGGACGCCCAGCTCGAAGACCAGCGGGTCACACCGCGGGGAGCCCGCCTCCTCTACCGACGCCGGGCCGCCGGAGAGGATGATCCCCTTCGGCGCGTAGGCGCGGATGTCCGCGGCGGCCAGGTCCGGCCGGTGAATCTCGCAGTACACCCCGAGCTCGCGCACCCGCCGGGCGATGAGCTGGGTGTACTGGCTCCCGAAATCCAGGATGAGGATCTTCTCCGCGTGGATATCCATGCACGCCTCCAAGTCGGCGAAGCTCGCGTTGGTTGATAACTTCGCTTATCCCTACAAAACGCCCGTCGCCAGTCTAAAACCGAAGGCGGCTCAAAGGTCGAAGGGAAGGAAGCTCATGCACGCTCGCTGGGTCCTGGTGTCGCTGCTTTCGGTCGCTTGCGTGAAGGAGATCTCCGCGGAGGAGCGGCTGGAGAACGCGTCCCCCGCGCCGCTCAAGGCCGGCCACACCAAGGAGCAGCTGGCGAAGCTCTCCTGCGTGGACGCTCCCGCCGCCCTGGTGAAGGCGCGGGAGGTCAACCGCCCGGAGACCGAACGGGTCCAGTCGTACATGGATCTCTATGAGTCCCTGCGCAAGCGCACGGACGCCTTCGAGGACGCCCTGCGCCGCAACCCGGACCTCGCCTACCAGGACGGCAGCGTGCAGATCGTCGAAGCGAAGGACCTCTGCATCCAGCAGACCGCCGACGTCCGGCTGGAGTTCGAGCGCTACGTCCGGGAGCTGGTGGAGGTCCCGACCGTTCAGGAGGTGAAGGGCGGCAACTCCGTCACCATCGCGCGGCTGGACTTCGCGACCTTGCGGGACGCGATTGACCTGCTGGGCCCGGACGACAAGGACCAGCTGCTCAACCGCGTGGCCAGCGCGGAGAAGAAAGTGGAGCCCGGCAATCAGCGGCCGGGCAAGCGCAGCAAGAAGAGCGACTGATCCTCACTCCACCCGGTAGTTCGGCGCCTCTTCCGTGATGATCACGTCGTGCACGTGGCTCTCCTTGAGCCCGGCCGGGGTGATCCGCAGGAAGGTGGCCTTCTGGCGCAGCTCCTCCAGGTTCTTCGCGCCCACGTACCCCATGCCGCTGCGAATGCCGCCGACCATCTGGTAGACGTTCATCGCCAGCGAACCCTTGTACGGAACGCGGCCCTCAATCCCCTCCGGGACCAGCTTCATCTCCTCCTCCACGTCGGCCTGGAAGTAGCGGTCCTTGGCGCCCTTCTTCATCGCGGAGAGGGACCCCATGCCGCGGTAGCTCTTGTAGGAGCGGCCCTGGAACAAGATGACCTCGCCCGGGGCCTCCTCCGTGCCGGCGAAGAGCGAGCCAATCATCACGGTGCTCGCACCCGCGGCCAGCGCCTTCACGATGTCGCCGGAGTACTTGATGCCCCCGTCCGAGATGATGGGGATGTCGTGGCGGTCTGCCTCCCGCGCGCAGTCATCCACCGCCGTCAGCTGGGGGACGCCCACGCCGGCCACCACGCGCGTGGTGCAGATGGAGCCGGGCCCAATCCCCACCTTCACCGCGTCCACCCCGGCCTTGATCAACGCCCGGGTCCCGTCGGCCGTCGCCACGTTGCCGGCGACGAGCTCGAAGCCCTGGAAGTTCTTCCGCGTGTCCCGGATGCCCTCCAGCACGCCGTGCGAGTGGCCGTGCGCGGTGTCGATGACGATCACGTCCACGCCCGCCTTCACCAGCGCGTCAATCCGCTCCTCGCGGTCCGCCGACACGCCCACCGCCGCCGCGCAGAGCAGCCGGCCCTTGCCGTCCTTCGCAGAATGCGGGTGCGCCCGCGTCTTCTCGATGTCCTTGATGGTGATGAGGCCTTTCAAGACGAAGGCTTCGTCGACGACCAGGAGCTTCTCGATCCGGTTCTTGTGGAGCAGCTCCACCGCTTCCACCTGGGAGATGCCTTCGCGCGCGGTGACCAGCTTCTTGGTCATCACGTCTTCGACCTTCTGGTTCAGGTTCTTCTCGAAGCGGACGTCGCGGCTGGTGACGATGCCCACCAGCTTTCCGGCGCGGGTGACGGGGATGCCGGACACGCCGTGCTGCTTCATCAGATCCAGCGCCCTGTGCAGCGGGACGGTGGGCTCGGTCGTGACAGGGTCCACCACCATCCCACTCTCGTACTTCTTCACCTTCTGCACCTCGAGCGCCTGCTGGGCGACGCTCATGTTCTTGTGGATCACCCCCAGCCCGCCCTCCTGCGCCATGGCGATGGCGGTCCGCCCTTCGGTCACCGTGTCCATCGCCGCGGACAGCAAAGGAATCTTCAGGCGGAGGGTGCGGGTGACCCGCGTCCCGAGCTCCACCTGCCGGGGCAGCACCTCGCTCTCCGCAGGCTGGAGCAGGACGTCGTCGAAGGTGAGGCCAGTGCGGGGGTTGGGGTCGAGCATTCGTCCATTCCTTCCCAAATGATGCGTAACCTTCGAAGATTGCGGAAAATACGGCCTTCGTAGCGGGCCCTCAACCCTCGCGGAACAAGCGTAGGTTCCAAGCTTTGTCTGACGCTCCTGCAGCGATCGGTCTGGTGGTGAAGCTCCCCTTCGCCACCCCGGAGGAATTTCTCGCCAGGTACGGCGCGAACCTCACGCGCGGTGGCATCTACCTTCGGTCGAAGTCTGTCAAGCCTGTTGGAACGCCCGTCACGCTGGACCTCAAGCTGGCCTCGGGCGCCCGCATCCTCTACGCCTCCGCTGTCGTCCACTTCGTCACCGGCCAGGCCGGCCAGGGCATCCCCGGGATGGGGCTGCGCTTCGTCACGGTGGATGCCGAGAGCCAGCGCTTCCTCGAGGGGGCCGCCGCCGCCCTCCCCCACGCCTCGGCCCGCCTGCCGCCCGTCCCAGCGGGCGTCGGAGAGGCCGACTACACGGCGCCCCCGGCCGCGCCCGCCCCGCCCATGGTCCCTTCCATCGCGCCGGCGGTGGCAGCGGCGCCTCGCAAGCCCCCGGCCGCGCCCGCGGCGCCGGTGCCCAAGGGCCGCCCGTCGGTCACCTCGTCGAATGCCCCGGTCACCGCCGCCCCCGCCTTCGAGGAGCCCACCGAGGAGCCGAAGCGGGTGGGGCCGATCATCGGCATTGACCTGGGGACGACCAACTCCTGCGCCTCCTTCGTCCGCAACGGCAAACCGTCGGTGCTGAGCTCCCGCGAGGGCTGGAATACCGTTCCGTCCATCATCGCGCTCAACGCGCGCGGCAAGCTGGTGGTGGGTCACCCCGCCAAGGGCCAGATGCTCACCAACCCGCGCCAGACGGTCTACGGCGCCAAGCGTTTGGTGGGCCGGGCGTATGACTCGCCCATCGTCCAGCAGATCAAGGACCGCTTTCACTACGAGATCGCCCCCGGACCCAAGGCGGAGGCGGCGGTGAAGCTCGGGGACCGCGTCTACACGCTGGAGCAGATCTCCGCGCTGGTGCTGCGCGAGGTCCGCGAGCACGCGCAGAACCAGATTGGTCAGCCGGTGTCGCGCGCGGTCATCACCGTCCCCGCCTACTACAACGACAACCAGCGGCAGGCGGTGCGGGAAGCGGGCCGCCTTGCGGGCCTGCACGTGGAGCGGATCCTCAACGAGCCCACCGCCGCGGCGCTGGCCTACGGCTTCGGCAAGGACCTGAACCAGCGCATCCTGGTCTACGACCTCGGCGGCGGCACGTTCGACGCGTCGGTGCTGGAGCTCAACCAGAACGTCTACGAAGTCATCTCCACCGGCGGCGACACGTTCCTGGGCGGCATTGACTTCGACACCGCCATCGTCGAACACCTGCTGAGCGAGTTCCAGGCCAAGCACGGCCGGCCGTTCGTGGGAGACCGGGTGGCCCGGCAGCGCATCTCGGACGCGGCGGAGCGCGCCAAGTGCGCCCTCTCCGAACGCCAGGAGATCCGCGTCCAGGTCCCGTTCGTCACCCTCATTGACGACAAGCCGTACGATCTCGAGGCCACGCTCACACGGGAGACGCTGGTCAAGCTCACCGGGAAGCTGGTGGACCGGACGCTCGAGGTCTGCGCGGAGGTGCTGAAGGCCAAGGGGCTCTCGCCCAAGGACGTGGACGAGATCATCATGGTGGGCGGCCAGAGCCGCTTCCCGCTGGTGCACGAACGGATCACCAGATTCTTCGGCAAGCCCCCCAGCAAAGGCGTCCACCCCGATGAGGCCGTCGCCGTCGGCGCTTCGCTGCTGGCCAACTCGTTGGGGCAGCTGGAAGGCGTGGTCCTCATCGACGTGCTGCCGATGGCGATTGGCGTGGGTCTGCCTGGCGGCCGCTTCAAGCCCATCCTGGAGCGCAACACGTCGCTGCCGACGACCAAGAGCTACGCCATCTCCACCAGCCGGGACAACCAGACCGACATGGAGCTCACCATCTTCCAGGGAGACTCCGAGAAGGTGGCGGAGAACGAATACCTGGGCACCTTGCGGCTCTCCGCTCTGCCCAAGGCGGCGCGCGGGATGGTGAAGGTGGGCGTGAGCTTCGAGGTGAACAACGAGTGCCTGCTCAAGGTCACCGCGAAGGAGAGCACCACCGGCCGCGAGGTGACGAGCACCTTCTCCACGCGCGACACGCCGGAAGCGGTCAGGGCCCGGCTGCAGCAGGGCGCGCCCACCGCCCCGCGCGTCACCCAGCCGGAGATGCCCGCCGTTCAGGTGCCGGCCGCGGCGGCGCCCCCGAACGGGACTCCGGCTCCGGCCGCGAAGGCCGCGGCGCCGCCGAAGGCTGAGCGCCCGGTCACCCAGGTGCCCGATGACGTTCCTTCGGCGGTGGTGGCGGACGCCGCGGTGAAGGGCGGGGGTCTGTTTGGCTGGTTCAAGCGCCTCTTCAGCCGGGGTTAGGGCTTCTGCACGCATCGCCCCCTGCTCCTCGTTCACCTGCCTTTGGTGGCGAGTGGCGTCTTTAGAGCGCGAAGGCCGGAGTGGGCGGGCTGCGGGGCATGGTGTCTCGGCCTGCGGGCTGCGGGTACGGGTTTCGGGGAATGGTTTCTCGGGTAGGGAGCACGCGTTCGCGTTCGCGTTCGCCTTCGTTCACGGGCCCGGGTAGGGGCGCGGGTTCGGACACGGAAATGGGGTTCGGGGAGGCGGCGGAAGAGACTCTCCCCTGAGGAGCCGAGCACCACCCCGCCCCGCGCCCCTACCCGGGCCCGAACCCGTGCCCCTACCCGGGCCCGTGAACGAAGGCGAACGCGAACGCGAACGCGTGCTCCCTACCCGAGAAACCATCCCCCGTACCCGGAACCCGTACCCGAAGCCCGCAGCCCGGGACACCATGCCCCGATGCCCCGAAGCCCGCACGGCGTGGCTGCGCTTTGCGACCAAGCCTCGGACGCCGTGCCGCCTCCCGGCTACGCGTTACTACGCAGTCACTTCCCAAGCAGCGGGGGGCGGTCCCTCGCGACGAAGCGGTCCGGGGCCGCGCCCTCCGTGGCGGCAGCAGGATCCGCCACCGGGGCCTGAGTAGCCGTGGGTGAGAGCGTCCCGTCGTGGACCGCGGCCGCGGTCATCCGCCGCTTGCGGACGCGCGCGTACACCACGTACCCCAGCGCGAGCACGACGAGGACGGCGATCACCTTCACCTGACCGCGCTTGAGCATCTGGATGAGCGTCTCCAGCTCCGCTCCGAAGTGGAAGCCCAGGTAGACGAAGAGCGGCGCGCTGGCGAGGGCGGCAAGCCCGTCCCAGAGGATGAAGCGCGTGTAGCTCATCTTCGCGCTGCCGGCCGTGAAGTAGGTGACGGCGCGGACGCCGGGGAGGAAGCGGGCGATCATGACGATCTTCTGCCCATGCTTGCCGAAGAGCGCCTCCACCCGCGCGCGCTTCTCCGGCGTCACCACCCGCGCCAGGAAGCCGCCGCGGGATCCCACCTTCGTGCCGATACGCCGGCCCGCGAGGTAGATGAGCGAATCTCCGCAGAGGATGCCGAGGAACCCCACGGCCATCATCACCCAGAGGTTCACCGCTTTGATGTGGGCGAGGTACCCGCCCAGGATCAGCGAGATGTCCTCCGGCAGCGGCACGCCCAGGCCACAGGCGATGAGGATGCCGAACACCGTCGCATAGGCCACAGGCCCTTGCGCATCACCCAGCAGGTTTCGAAGCAGCTCGTCCAACGTGGCTCCGCTCGACTGACAACCTACTTCTTCGCGGGGCGTCTTGCCTCGGCCTTGGCCAAAGCGTCGAGCACCCACGCGTCGAGCGGACGACCTTCGTCGAACCCCCGCGCGATGTCCCTCAACCCAAAGTATCCCTGCTGCGCGGCCGCCTCATACGCGACATCCGGAGCGTCCATGGCCCGGAGGGCGACCGACCGCGCCACCAGCGCAGCCGCGTACTCCCCCACCGACCTCTCGCCCGCACCGAGCAGCTGCGCCTCCTTCAGGAGGCCGGGGCCGCCCAGCCACGACGCCTGCGCCTTCTTCGCCACCTGCGGCTCCACGAACACCCGGCTGTACTCCCGCACCACGCCCTCGACATTGGGCTTGTCCGAAGGGCCCACCACCATAACGACCTCTCCCTCCCCCATCACGCCCTTCACCTCGTTCTGGGCCTCCAGCAGGTTCAGCACCAGCAGCGACTGCGGGCCCGCCTCGCCTACCTTCAGCAGCTTCCGGGCGCGGCCCAGCGGCGCGTCGACCGCGGTCAGGTAACCTTTCAGGCCCTTTCGATATTCGGCCTGCACCTGCCCCATCAGCTCTTGCAGGCCCCACTGTCCGTGAACCGCGGCCAGCAGACCCTCCAGCCCCTTGAGATCCGAAAGCTCTCGCGCCTGGGCGAACGGGGGCGGCGCGCTGCTCACCGTGTAGGCGAGGTAGCGCGAGACGGGCACCGGGTGGGCGTCGAAGAAGGCCTCAGCCTGCTTGCGGACGTCCGGCGGCGCGGCGAGCAGCTTCTGGCGGACCTGCGCCCGCACCGCGTGGAACTGGCGCTTGGGGAGCGGGTACTGGCGGGAGACCGGGGCCTCGTCGTAGCCCATGGCGTTGAGCAGCGCGTAGAGCGTGAACACCCGCTCGTCCGCGCGCAGCTCTGTCCCGTCGCCGGTGTAGAGGCTGGCAAACCAGTCCGACTGGGCCTGGGCAGGTGAGGCAAAGGCAACAAAAATCGCAGCAAGAACAGGAAGATGAGCGCGCATCGCGGGCGCGGAGCCTAGCACGAGTCGATCAGTGCTTGGCGAGCAGGGCTTTGAAGTTGTCCTTGTTGTCGAGGACCTTCTGCCCGAACGACGCGACAATCCCCATCAGCAGCTTCATGCAGGCCTGGGGCTTCTGGGCCAACAGCCGCTGGAAGTCGCTGAAGCGGACCTCCAGCGCAGTCACCTGAGAGGTGGCGGTGGCGGTGCACAGCCGCTGACCCTGGGAGATGAGGGAGAGCTCCCCCAGGTAGTCCCCTGCCCCCAGCTCGCCGACGGGCACCTCGTCGCCTGCCGGGCTCTTGGTGGTGAGGCGCACGCGGCCGTCGATGATGATCAGCATGGCGTCCGCCACCATGTTCTCCACGAAGAGGGGGACGCCCTTCGGGAAGGCCCGCTCGGTGGCAATGCCGGCCACGATCTGAAGACCCGTGTCGGTGAAGCCCTTGAACAGGGAGCACGCCTTGAGCGCCCCGAGGGGAGCAGCCATGGCGACGGTTTTTACCACGCCTTCACGGCCAAAGCTTAGGGCCGCAGGGAGGTGGAGGTAGGCCTTAACGGCTGGCCTGGTGCTCTCGCGAGTACTCGACGTAGTTGCCCGCGGACTCCAGGAGCCAGGCGCGCTCCTTGGCGTCCAGCGAACGCTTCACGCGCCCGGGAGAGCCGAGCACCAGCGACCCGGAGGGCACGCGCGTGCCCGGCGTGAGCAGCGCGCCCGCGGCAATGATGCAGTCGTCGCCCACCTCCACGTCGTCCATCAGGATGGCGCCCATCCCCACCAGCACCCGGTTCCCCACCCGGCAGCCGTGCAACACCACGTGGTGGCCCACCGTCACGTCGTCGCCAATCACCGTCGAGTAGCGATCCTTGAGCACGTGGATCATGGACAGATCCTGGATGTTGGTGCGCCGGCCAATCCGGATGGGGTTCACGTCGCCGCGGATGACCGTGTTGAACCAGACGGACGACTCAGCCCCCAGCTCCACATCCCCCACCACCTGCGCCGAGTCCTCGACGAAGCAGCTCTGGTGGATCTGCGGGTAGTGGTCCTTGAAGCGGCGGATGGCCATCGGTGGTGGGCTCTTTGAACGGGGGTTTTACCCGACGCCGCAGACGTGCGGCTCGGAGGGCGCTTCGGCGATCGCCACGGTGGGCCAGGCCACCACCTGCTCCTGCGCGCCGCGCAGCGCGCTGGTGCTGGCGTGCTGGATCTTCACGCGCACGAAGCTGCCGGCCGGCGCGTCGCCGTCGAAGTTCACGGTGTGGTTCTGCGACGTCCGGCCGAAGCGACGGGTGGGATCCTGCCGCGACGGGCCTTCCACCAGCACCTCCACCTCCCGGCCCACCTGCGCCGCCAGGAGCTCGCCGCTGATCCGCCGCTGCAGCTTCTGCAGCCGCTCCAGCCGGGAGACCTTCACCTCGTGGGGGACCTCGCCCCAGCGCGCTTCGTTGATCCCCGCCGCCGTCCGCGGCCGCGCGGAGAACACGAAGGAGTACTGGTTGTCGAAGCGCACCTGCTCCGTGAGCGCCAGCGTCTGCTCAAACTCCTCGTCGGTCTCGCCCGGGAAGCCCACGATGATGTCCGTGGTCACCGCAATCCCCTCGCGCGCCGCGCGCAGCTTGGCCAGCCGCTGCAGGTACTCCGCCACCGTGTAGTCCCGCCGCATCTTCTGCAGGACGCGATCGCTGCCGCACTGGACCGGCAGGTGAAAGTGCGAGGCGATCTTCGGCTGGGTGGCGAAGGCGTCCACCAGCTCGTCGGAGAGATCATGCGGATGGCTGGTGGTGAAGCGCACGCGCTCAATCCCGGGAACCTCCGCCGTCCGCAAGAGCAGCTGCGCGAAGGAGATGCCGCCCTGGTACGAGTTCACGTTCTGGCCGATGAGGGTGACCTCGCGCAGCCCGACCTGGGCCAAGCGCGCGGCCTCCTGCAGCACGTCCACGAACGGCCGGCTCACCTCGCGGCCCCGGGTGTGCGGCACCACGCAGAAGGAGCAAACGTTGTCGCAGCCCTTCATCACCGTGATGAACTCGGTGACCTTGCCGCGGGAGGTCTCCGCATCCGCCTGCGGGAAGACGTACTCCTCAGAGTCCACCCAGGCGGTCTCCACCACCCGGGTCTTCTGCGCCAGAACCCGCCCGACAATCTCCGGGAGCCGGGGGATGGCGTCCGGGCCGAAGACGAAGTCCACGTAGGGGACCTTCTGGAGCAGCTTCTCCTTCTCCTGCTGGGCCACGCAGCCGCCCACGCCGATGAGCGCCCCCCGGGACAGCTTCACCCTCCGGTAGCGGCCCAGCGCGGACAGCATCTTGTCCTCGGCCCGCTCCCGGATGGCGCAGGTGTTGAGGAGGATCAGATCCGCCTCCTCCGCGCTGGGGGTGGGCCTGTACTGAAGCTGTGCCAGCGCCTCGCTCATCCGGAGCGAGTCGTTGACGTTCATCTGGCAGCCAAAGGTGTGTAAGAAGTAGCGCTTCATCGACCGGCGGCCTTATCCGCCGGACGTGGGCCGAAATCAACGCCTGCCGCCGGAGGCGTTTTCCTGCACTCGGAGCCCTCGTCCGAGGTTTATCGAAGCGTGCGCAACCCCCAGAATCTCTCCGCCATGGCCTCCAACCCACCGCTTCTTCAAGGTTTTCTGTCCGCGGCGGGACCTGCGCGGGCCGCAGCGTGGCGTGCCCTCCCCGGGCTGGCAGGGCTGCTCAGCGCGCTCCTAGAGGCCGGCCAGCGCGCCCACCCCAGCTTGCGGGTGCCGGCGGAGCGCTTCGGCGCGCAGCTGGGCCGCAACGCGACGGGGAAGGTCCGGGAGACAGAGCTCCAGGGGGTGCATGCAGGGGACCTCTTCCTCGCGGTAGCGTGCGCGGGCGGGGATCCCGCTGCCCTCCGGCAGCTGGAGCGCGGCCCGATGGCCCAGGCACTCGCCGGATTGACGCGGATGGACCCCTCCCCCTCCTTCACCGACGAGGTGCGGCAGCTGCTGCGGCAGAAGCTGCTGATGCCGGATGCTGGCGGCCTGCCCCGCATCGCCGACTACTCGGGCCGCGGCTCCCTGCGGAACTGGCTCAAGGCGGCGGCGGTGCGCACCGCCCTCAACCACCGGCGCGACAGCGGGCACAACCTGCCCACGAAGGATGAGGAGGCGCTGCTGGCCCTTCCGGCGCCTGAGGCGGATCCAGAGCTCCACTACCTCAAGGCCACCTACCGCGCCGAGTTCAAGGTCGCCTTCACCGCCGCGCTCGCCAGCCTCACGCAGCAGGAGCGCAACATCCTGCGGCTGCACGTGCTGGACGGGCTGGGCACGGACGAGATCGGCACGCTGTTCCGCGTGCACCGCACCACCATCGCCCGCTGGATTGGCCACGCGCGCGAAGCGCTGCTGGAGGAGACGCGCCGCACGCTCTCCCAGAAGCTCAACATCGACCAGCGCGAATTGGACAGCCTGCTCAACCTCGTCGCCAGCCAGCTGGACGTCTCTCTCTCGCGCTTCCTCCAGCGTTCGAAGCCGTAGCCCATGCGCTGTCTGGACGAGAACGGCGTCATCGATTTCACCCAGGGCCGGCTCTCCGTCGCCGGCGCGCGGCAGGCCAGCGGCCACATCGACGGCTGCGCGGAGTGCCGCCAGCTGGTGGCGGAGGTGCTGCGCAGCACCGGGCGCGACGAGGAGGACTCCGGGGGCGCCCCTACCCTTCCGCCGACCAGCGTGGACGGGACGGACTCGCTTGGGGTGCAGCCGACCTGGGTAGGCGAACCCGCCCCGCGCGGGTCCAGCCCAAGGCTCTCGCAGGGCACTCGCGTGGGGCGCTACGTGGTGGAGGAGCAGCTGGGCCAGGGAGGGATGGGCGTGGTCTTCGCCGCGCACGACCCGGAGCTGGACCGGCGGATCAGCCTCAAGCTCTTGCGCGCGGACCCGAAGGGCGCCTGCTCCAGCGAGGGCCGGACCCGGCTGGTGCGCGAGGCGCAGGCGCTGGCGCGGCTCGCCCATCCCAACGTCGTCGCGGTGCACGACGTGGGCACCTGGGAGGACCAGGTCTTCGTGGCGATGGAGCTGGTACCCGGGGGCACGCTGGGGCAGTGGCTGCAGGAGCAGAAGCCCGGCTGGCGCAAGACGCTGGAGCTCTTCCTGCTGGCCGGGCGCGGGCTGGCCGCCGCGCACGCCGCGGGGCTGGTGCACCGCGACTTCAAGCCGGACAACGTCCTGATGGGGCTGGACGGCCGGGTGCGCGTCACCGACTTCGGCCTGGCGCGTCCGGACAGCGGTGCAGACACCCCCGCGACAAAGAGCCTGCCCCCGGTCTCCGGGGACAGCCCGCTGGGGATGGCCCTTACGCGCGCAGGGTCCCTGGTGGGGACGCCGGCGTACATGGCCCCGGAGCAGCTTGCAGGGGGCGTGGCCGACCCGCGCTCGGACCAGTTCTCCTTCTGCGTGGCGCTGTATGAAGGCCTCTACGGCGAGCGCCCGTTCCGGGGCGACTCGGTGCGCAGCCTCAGCCTGGAGGTGATGGAGGGGCGGATCCGCCCCGTGCCGCGCACCCAGGTCCCCGCGCGCCTGCGGAAGGTGGTGGTGAAGGGGCTCTCCACCTCGTCGCGGGAGCGCTACGAGTCCATGGAGGCGCTGCTGCACGCGCTGGAGCGGGCGGCCCGCCCGCATGGCCGGAGCCCCTGGAACTACCTGACCGCTGCGGCGCTCCTCATCGCCGCCCTCGCGGCCGTCGGCGTGACGGCGTCCTGGCGCCGCGACTGTGAGCAGAGCAGCCGCCTCACCGGCATCTGGGACCCCAGCGTGAGCTCCGAGCTGGCGGCGGGCTTCGAAAAGACCCAGCTCCCCTTCGCGCGCAAGGCCTGGGAGCGGACCCGGCAGATGATGGACGCGTATGCCGCCGCGTGGACCGAGCAGAGCCGCGCGCTGTGCGTCTCCCGGGCAGGCCGGGCGCCTTCGCCCGAGGTGCTGCGGCAGAGCGCCTGTCTTGAGGTGAGCAAGGCGGAGCTCTCCGCGCTGGTGGCGCTGATGCGCCACCCGGATGAGACGTCGGTCGACCGCGCGCCCGTTTCGGCGGCGTTGCTGCGGCCGGTCAGCTCCTGTGCGAATGCGGCGGCCTTCCCTGCCCTTCCCGCGGACGAGGCCTCTCGCCAGCGCGTGCATGCAGCCCGCACCCAGCTGGCCGGCGCCCGGGCGGTCCTCTCCTCCAGCCTCGCGCGGGCGCAGGGGATGCCGGCCATCGAGGGGGTGCTCGCCGAGGCCCGCGCGATGGGGTACCGGCCGCTGGAGTCCGAGGCGCTGCAGCTGCTGTCGGAGTTTCAGCTCAACCTGAGCGAGCCGAAGGTCGCGGAGCGGACGCTCCAGCTGGCCATCCAGGCGGCCGAGGCGACGCGGGACGATGACGGCGCCGCCCAGCGATGGATCCGGATGATTGGCCTGGTGGGACGGATCCAGGAGCGCGTGGAGGAGGCGCGGGTGGTTGCGGGCTACGCGCAGGCCGCCGTGGAGCGGGCCGGGAGCACGCCGCTGCTGCAGATGCGCCTGTTCACGGAGCTCGGGCGGCTGGAGGTAGACGGCGGTCGCTATGCCGAGGGCGAGGGCTTCCTCCGCAGGGCACTGGCGCTGCGCCCGCTGGCGGGCCCCCAGGCAGATCACTCGGTGAGGGATCTCTCCAGCTTTCTGGGCCATGCCCTCGAGGAGCAGGGCAGGTACGACGAGGCGCTGGCGATGTATCAGCAGGGGCTGGACACCGTTGAGTGCAAGGCCCCGGCGCAGCCGCGCTGCGCGGGCATCCTCCACAACCTCTCCGCGCTCCACATCCACCAGGGCCGCTTCGCCGAAGCGCTCGTGGCGGTGGATGAGGCGCTCGCGCTGCTGGAGGCGGCCCGCGGCCCTGCGCACCGCGCCCTCGCCAGCGTCCTGATCAATCGCGGCATCGCCCTGCAGGCGCTCAAGCGCTACGACGAGGCGTATGAATCCCTGCGCCGCGCAGAGGCGATCAACACCCAGGTGTTCGGCGCCGGGCATGACCAGGTGGCGCTGGCGCGAGAGGGGATGGCGAAGGTCCTGCTGCTCCAGGGGAAGGGCGCGCAGGCGGTGGCCCTCGCCCGCGCCTCCTTGCAAGCCCGCGTCGCCGCCAAGGCGCCTGCTCCCCGCCTGGCCGAAGGCCATGCCACGCTCGCGCGGATCCTGCGGCAGCTGGGGCGGTACCGGGAGGCCGTCGTCGAGCTGGAGGCGGCCCTCGCGCTCGACACCAGCGTGCGAGGCCCCACCCACCCCTTTGTCTCGGAGCATCTGCTCGGCATCGGCAGCAGTCAGCTCAAGCTGGGCCAAGCTGCGGCGGCCGTTCGGACCCTGACGCGCGCCCTGGAGATCCGGCGCACCCACCCCAACACCGAGGACGCGCAGGCGGTCATCTCGCTGGAGCTGGCCAAGGCCACGGTGGCGGCCGGGGGAAGCCGCGCCGCGGCGCTGACGATGGCGCGCGAAGCGGAGGCCCGGCTGGCGACGTCGCCGCCCTACTTCGCTGAAGCCCTGGCCGAGGCGCGCGCGGTGGTGGCCTCGCTGTCCACCGGTGGCGGCGCCGGGGGTGGCCGGTGAGGGAAGGGTTTGCGGACGCCCACCGTCGCGCCCAGAGCGCCTGGCCGCGGATCTCCCTGTCGGCAGAGATGTTCGCGCAGCACCTGGCGGCGCGACTTGGCGAGGGGGGTCATCCCGCGCGCCTGAGCGAATTGCATGTGGAGGATCTCTTCCTCGCGTGCGCGTGCGGGCAGCGGGATCCGGTGGCGCTGAGCAGCCTCGCGCGCCTGATCCAGCATCAGGTCAGGGAAGCGGTGAAGCGGATGAGCGGCCCACCCGGACTGCAGGAGGAGGTGGAGCAGCTGCTCCGAGAGCGCCTCCTGGTGGGGGAAGGGGCGGCCGGAGGCCGCAGCGCGCCGCGCATCCTGGACTACGCGGGCCGCGGCTCACTGGAGAAGTGGCTGCGTGCCGCGGCCGTGCGCACCGCGCTGACCGCCAAGAGGGCCGCCCGGCGCGAAGTGGTGGCGGACGAGGATGAGCTCCTGGAGCTGCCGGCGGCGAACCAGGATCCGGAGCTGCGGCTCATCCAGGCGGCCTACAAGAAGGCGTTCAGCGCGGCGTTCCAGGCGGGGCTGGCGGCGCTCCAGCCGCAGCAGCGCAACGTCCTGCGGCTGCAGCTGCTCGACGGGCTGAACATCGATCAAATCGGCGCACTCTACGGGACCCACCGCTCCACCGCGGCGCGCTGGCTGGCGAGCGCGCGCGAGGAGCTCCTCCTGCGCACCCGCGAGCAGCTGGGGACCGCCCTGCGGCTGGGCCCAACCGAGTTGGACAGCCTGATGGGGCAGCTGCACAGCCAGCTGGATGTCAGCATCCGCCGTTTCCTCCACGATTCCGGGGCCCTGGCGAAGAGTATTCCCCCCCGTGCGACCTGAATTCACCACCTGCGTCCTCCCTCCTCGTAGCCCCCTTTTTCCGAGGAGCGTTTGTGAGGAGCCAAGAAGCCGCCGCGCCCAGGGCCGTGTCCGTCGAGGCGCTCTACCGTCAATATGGACCGCTCATCTTCTCCCGCTGCCGCCGGCTGCTCCGCGACGAGGAGGCCGCGCAGGACGCGACGCAGGAGGTCTTCCTGCGGGTGATGAAGCACCTGGACCGCGCGCCGGTGAACGGGAATTTGGCGGGCTGGCTCTCCCGCATCTCCATCAACTACTGCCTCAACCTGCTGCGGGACGGCCGCAAGGTGGAGCCCAGCGGGGACGCTCCCGAGCGCGCGGGCGCCAACCTCGAGGAGCGGCTGGTCTGCCGGGATCTCGCCAACCGCCTGCTGGAGAAGACGCCGCCGCCGCTGAGAGATCTCGTCGTCCTGCACCACCTGGAGGGCTTCAAGCACGGCCAGGTGGCGCAGACGCTGGGCGTGTCGCGGCGGACCATCCTCTACCGCCTGGATCGCTTCGGCGAGCTCGCAGAGCGCTTCCGCGCCAAGGTCGCCAAAGAAGCCGCGTGAGGGCGCAGGGCCCGCTGTGAACCACCTGGACGAGAACCAGATCCTGGAGCTCATCGCCTGCCGGCTCCCGCTGGCGGAGCGCGCGGAGGCGGACGCGCACCTCGATGGCTGCCCGGAGTGCCGCGAGTGGGTGGCCGCGCTCGCCAAGGATCCCGAAGGCGGCGGCGAGGAGCACGAGCCCTCACTGGCTCTGGAGCACCGACCGGAGGCGCCGCTGCTGCGCCCGGGCGACGCGGTGGACCGCTACCGGCTCCTCCAACCCTCCGCGGAGCGAAGCGGGAGCTGGCTGGCGGAGGACTCCATCCTCCACCGGCGGGTGGCCTTGACGCTGCTCGCGCCCGCGGACGCGCGCGACCGGGAGGCGCTGCTGGCGCGCGCGCACCTGGCCGCCCAGGCGTCACACCCGCACCTGGCCCGCGTGCACGACGCGGGCGTGTGGCGCGGCAATGTCTTCGTGGTGGCCGAGGCGGTGCTCGGCCAGCCGCTGGCGCGTTGGCTGGCCACGGAGCCGGATGCGGCGGCGCTCACCGCGGTCTTCGCCGACCTCGCGCGCGCCCTCGCGGCGGCGCACCGGCTGGGCTGCAGCCACGGCGCGTTCGACGAGGGCAGCGTCTGGGTGGAGGCCGAAGGCAACGCGCGCGTGGTGGATCTTGGCCAGCGCGAAGGCACCGCCGCCTCTACCGCCGCGGACGACGAGCGCGCCTTTGCGCGCTGCTTCCAGCGCGCCCTCGCCGCGCGCCGCGTCCGGGGCCTTCGCGGCCTCTGGCAGCGGATCCCCCGCCGGCTCTGCGAGACGACGTCGCTGGCCGGCGCCGCGGCGGCGATCGACGGCTGGGCCGCGCGGCGGCGAGGGCGCCGGCGCTGGGCCGCGGGCATCACGGTGCTGGCCAGCCTGGGAGGGCTGGTGGCCGCGGCGGCGATGGGCTCCACGGTGTCCTGCGCGGTAGCGCGGCCCGTCCTCGGCGCGGACTGGGCAGCGCGGCGCGGGGCGCTGCGGGAGGCGCTGGCCGCCCGGGAGGGCGTGGCCGCGGCGGAAGGGGCGCTGGCGGCGCTGGAGCGCGGCGCTGAGCAAACTGCGGCTGCGGCGGAGGACGCGTGCCGCGCCAGCCCCGTCTTCGCACGCTCCCGGGGACGCACCCTGAACGTGGAGCCGTGCTTCAAGGCCCAGCTGCGGGCGTGGGAGCTGCTCGCAGGAGCGCTGACCCGGGGCGATGCGCCCACCGCCCCCGCGGCGGAGGCGGTGCGAGCAGTCGCGCAGCAGTCCGGGTGCGACGCGAGGTTGGTGGAGATTCCGCCCGCGGACGTTCCGGAGGCGCTGCTGGAGGCGCGCGTGGAGCTGGCGCTGGGCCGCTACCAGGAGCTGGAGAACCGGGCGCGCGCGCTGCTGGGCCACCCGGAGCGCTTCGTGGCGGCGGAGGCGCGCTGGGATCTCGCTTGCGCGCACAGCCGGCTGAACGTGGCGGGCAGCGCGAGGGAGCTGGAGGACGCGGCGTGGTGGGCGGAGGCCGCGCGAAGATCAGACCTGGCCGCGCTGGCGTGGCTGGAGCTCACACGCTTCGAGCAGGCCCAGGGCCGGGCCAGCGAGGCGGAGCGCGCCCTGCGGCAAGCGCAGGCGGCGGTGGAGCGGACGCAGGACCCTGCCTCTCTGGCGGTGCTCCAGCGGATGGCCGGGGAGCTCCGGGAGCAGCGGCCCTAACGGCGGCGCGGCGGAGGAGGACGGCGCCGCACCGGCACGAGCGCGGGGGCGATCCTTCCCTGACCGAGCATCAGGGCGATCAACCCAGCGGCGACCCCAAGCGGGATCCACGCTCCGGAGAGGAACCGCAACAGCTCCACAGGCACCGTGATCGACATGGGTGTGCTCCCTCGACGACGAAGTCGAATCTTCTCATCGTTCCCTGCCTCTTGGGGAGAGGGCCCCTGTCGTTCCGGAGCGCTCTGCCGAACAGTCGGAGGATTACGGGCGCTTCACCGGCCATCGTTCCTTGTCCCACATCGCCAGGCAGCCAGGCGCGCTTCGCACGTGCCCGCTCGAGAGCAGACCTTCCGTGGGGCGCCCTTCGGGCGATGCGCCCGTGCGGAAAAGTAGACGGCGGCCTCCCGCGTGGGCGAGGTGAGAGAGGTGGCTTTTCCGCCTCCTTCAAGCGAAAACGCGAGCACGCATGCTTGACCGCATCAAAGTCCGGGGGCCCATGCGCTGCCACGGCGTGGGGCGCCTCGAGTGCGCGGAGGAGATCGCGACAGGCGCGCGGGTGGCGGTGAGGTGGCTGCCGCTGGAGGCGAACGCGGAGCAGGCGCGCGACGCGCTGCGCGCCCTCCCCTCGCACCCTGCCCTGCCCGCGGTGCTGGAGGTGGGTCAGGACGCGCGGTTCATCCACGCGATCTTCGAGTTTCCGGAGGGACGGCTGCTGGCCGCGACGCTCGGACAGGAGCTGTCCGTAGAGGAGCTCCTCCGGTTGGGCGCGGAGCTGGCAGACGGGCTGGCCGCGCTCCACGGCCAGGGCAGCTGCCACGGCGAGCTCTCTCCCCACTCCGTCCTGCGCACCGCGGCGGGCCGCGCGCTCTTGTGGGATGTCCCGCTGGTGGTGGCCAACCGCATCACGGACCGCCGCCGCACGCGCCGCGAGCTCTCCACGCTTCCGGAGCTGGCGCCCTCTCTCGCGCCGGAGACCGCGCGCGGCGAGCTGCCTTCGAACGAAGGCGACATCTACGCGCTGGCCACCATCCTGTGCTTCGCCGCCGGCGCGCCGCTGCCCGCCGCGCCCAGCGCGCTGGCGCTCGTGCACCACATCGCCACCGGGCTGTGGCAGCCGAAGATTCCGGAGCGGCTGGGGCGGCCGGTGCGCGCGCTGCTCGCGCGGATGCTCGCCGCGTCCCCTGAGCTGAGGCCCAGCGCGCTGCAGGCAGCGGAGGCCTTGCGCGCGGCCGCGGTGCCGGGCGCGGCGGACGCGGCCGCCGAGCCTGAGCCGAGCGCGCCGCTGGCCCTTCCGTCCCTCCATCTGGAGAGTGCTGCGCCCATCGAGCAGGACAGCGCCGCTGCCCTGGAGGAGTCGCTGGAGCGCCTGCCCACGCTGGCGATGGAGGGCGGCGCCGGCGGGGGCGGAGCGGCGGAGGTGCCCGGTCCTCCCCGCTCCGTTGAGGAGCTGCTGCCCACCCTCCACGTCTCCGCCGAACGCCCGTCCGACGGCGAAGGGACGCCCGCGCGCCGGGCCCACGCGGCCCCGCCCATCGTCCGCGACACGCACCCGCAGCGGGCGCTCTCGCCGCCGCGGGGGTTGGGTCCGTTCATCGTGGTGGCCGCGGTTGGGGGCGTGCTGCTCATCGCCGCGGCCGTCTTCGCGCTGCGCCCGCGGCCCACGCCCATCGCCCCGCTCCCGCCGCCGCCGCGGGGTGAGCCTGCGCCCATCGCCGCGCCGGAACCGCGCCGCGAGAGCCCTCCGCTGGTGGAGGCGGAGCCTCCCTCGCCCGAACCCTCGGCGCCGGAGGTCCCCACGGCGATGGTCAGGCCGACGGTCGAGAAGTCCCCGCTGAAGAAGAAGAAGCGGCTGGGCCTGGAGCGGCGAAGGCCGGCCGCCGCAGCGGCCCCTGCTTCTGCTCCTGCTCCGGCCGAGGAGCCCGAGTCGGACCTCAAGCGCCCGTCGCTCTGACGGCGCTTGTGTTGGCAACCGTGCAACTTCGGGCGCCTTGAGCTGTCTGGGAAGGCAGCGCAGCGCCAGGCTGTTTCGGCGGGCCGTGGGCCGTCGACGGCGCTTGTTCCCTGGCTGCGCTGACGCATACTGCCGCGCCTTTTCACACGATTTGACGAGGTCTTTTGTGCGAACTCTCCGGTCTCTCCTCTGCGGCGCCCTCCTCAGTACGGGCATGGCCGCCGTCGCCGCTCCCGCGCTGACCTTGCCTGGCGGCCTCAAGCCGGTCACGCAGGTGGGCGGGATCACCGAATACGCGCTCCCCAATGGCCTGCGCGTCCTGCTCTTCCCGGATCCCACCAAGCAGACCTTCACGGTCAACATCACGTACTTCGTCGGGTCGCGTCACGAGGGCTATGGCGAGACGGGGATGGCGCACCTCCTGGAGCACATGCTCTTCCAGGGTACGCCCACGACGCCCAACGTCCCCAAGGCGCTGACCGAGCGCGGCGCGCGGCCGAACGGCACGACGTGGCTGGACCGGACCAACTACTTCGAGACGCTGACGGCGACGGACGCGAACCTCGAGTGGGCCCTCAAGTTCGAGGCGGACCGGATGGTCAACAGCTACGTGGCCAAGAAGGACCTGGACTCGGAGATGACGGTGGTGCGCAACGAGTTCGAGTCCGGCGAGAACGACCCCTCGGGCGTGCTGTTCGAGCGGACGCTCTCCACCGCGTACCTCTGGCACGCGTACGGCCGGTCGACCATCGGCGCGCGCTCCGACATCGAGAACGTGCCCATCGAGCGGCTGCAGGCGTTCTACAAGAAGCACTACCAGCCGAACAACGCGATGCTGGTTGTCGCGGGTCGCTTCAACGAGGCCAAGGCGCTCAAGTGGATTGCCGACAGCTTCGGGAAGATCCCCGCGCCGAAGCGGCGGGCGGAGCCGACGTACACCGAAGAGCCCACGCAGGACGGTGAGCGGCAGGTCACCCTGCGGCGCGTGGGGGACATCCAGGCGGTGATGGCCACGTACCACGTCCCCGCCGGCGCCCATGAGGACTACCCGGCGGTCGACGTGCTGGCGCAGCTGTTGGGCGCGGTGCCCAGCGGGCGGCTGCACAAGGCGCTGGTGGAGACCAAGAAGGCGGCGTCCATCTCCGGCTACGCGCTGCAGCTGCGCGAGCCCGGCGTGCTCATCGTCTCCGCCGAGGTGCGCAAGGAGGATCCGCTGGAGCCCGCGCGCGAGGCGTTGATCTCCACCACCGAGCAGGTGGGCGCCAAGACGCCGAGCGCCGAAGAGGTGGACCGGGCGAAGAACGCGCTGCTCAAGCAGCTGGAGCTGACGCTCAACGCGTCGGACCGCGTGGGCATTGAGCTCTCCGAGTGGGCGGCCATCGGCGATTGGCGGATGCTCTTCCTGCACCGCGACCGCTTGAAGACCGTGACCCCGGCGGACGTGCAGCGGGTGGCGGCGAAGTACCTGCGGTCGTCCAACCGGACGACGGGGCTCTTCATCCCCACCGCCAAGCCCGAGCGCTCGGAGATCCCGGCGACCCCGGAGATCGCCAAGGTGCTGGAGGGCTTCAAGGGCGACGCGCCGCTGGCGGCGGGCGAGGCCTTTGATCCGTCACCGGCGAACATCGACGCGCACACCCAGAAGCAGACGCTGGAGAACGGCTTCAAGGTGGCGGTGCTCTCCAAGAAGACCCGCGCCAAGACGCTCTCCGCGCAGCTCAACCTCCGCTTCGGCACCGAGGCTTCGCTCACCCACAAGCAGATCATCGCGGAGATGGTGGGCCGGATGCTCAACCGCGGGACGAAGACGCACACCCGCCAGCAGATCAAGGACGAGCTGGACCGCCTCAAGGCGCGGCTCACCATCGACCCGGGCGTGGATTCGCTGCGGGTGGCGTTCGAAGCGCGGCAGGAAGATCTGGAGCCCCTGCTCAAGCTGGTGGCGGAGATCCTCCGCGCGCCCGCGTTTGATCCGGCCGAGGTGGAGCAGCTGCGCCGGGAGTACCTCGCGCAGGTGGAGCAGGGCCGCAGCGACCCGTCGACCCTGGCCTCCATCGCCTTCCACAAGCACCTGACGCCCCGCCCCAAGGGCCACCCGCAGGAGACGCAGACCATCGACGAGCAGGTTCAGGCCATCAGCCAAGCCAAGGTCGCCGACCTCCAGGCCTTCCACGCCACGTTCTTCGGCCCGTCGAACGGCGAGATCGCCCTCGTGGGCGACGTGGATGCGAAGCAGACCCTCCCGCTGGTGCAGCAGCTCTTCGGCAGCTGGAAGAGCCCCTCGAAGTTCGAGCGGATCCCCACGCCGTACCAGAACATCCCGGCCGGGGAGATCACCATCCACACCCCGGACAAGGCGAACGCCATCTTCCTCGCAGGCACGAACCTCGAGGTCCGGGATGATGATCCGGACTACCCGGCGCTCTACCTGGCCAACTACATGATGGGCGGCGGCTTCCTGTATTCGCGGCTGGCCTCGCGCATCCGCGAGAAGGACGGGATCAGCTATGGCGTGGGGACGGCGCTCTCCGCCAGCCAGCTGGATCACTCGGCCACGCTCACCGCGTACGCCATCTACGCCCCGGAGAACGCCAAGCGCCTGGACGCCGCGTTCCGCGAGGAGATGGAGCGGGTGGTGAAGGACGGCTTCACTCCGGACGAGGTGGCCAAAGCGAAGGACGGCCTGCTGGATTCGCGCAAGGTGACCCGCGCGCAGGACGCGACGGTGGCGAAGGTGATGGCGTCCAACCTCTTCCTCGGCCGGACCTACGCGTTCGACGCCCAGCTGGAGGAGAAGATCAGCGCGCTGACCCCCGCGCAGATCCTGACGGTGGTCCGCAAGCACATTGACCCGAGCAAGCTCACCCGCGTGAAGGCGGGTGACTTCGAGGGCCGCGAGCCGACCATCGCCGCGCCCACGCCGTCGAAGACCGTGACCCCCGCGCCTCGCCCGCAGAAGGACGAGAAGCCCGAGGTCGTGGATCCGCGGTAGCTTCCAAATCGCTCCCGGGCGTCTTCAGCCCGGGAGCAGCTGGTCGGCCACCCGGGTGAAGTCGCTCAAGGACTGCACCACCACCACCTGGTGGCAGAGCCGGGCGTAGGTGAGCATCTCGCTGTCGCCGAAGCCCCAGCTGCGCCGCTCCTCGGGGCAGATCCACAGCAGGCGGCGGCACTTCCGGCGCAGGTCGGTGAGCGCCCACCCGTTGCTGGCGTTGAAGTTGTTCCGCCCGTCGCCGATGACCATCACCGTGGTCCGGCGGCTGATGCTCCCCAGCTGATCCCGGGAGAATTGCGCCAGCGCCCGGCCGTAGTTGGAGTTCGCCGCCAGCGAGATGGTCTTGCCGGCGGTGGCGAGATCGATTGCCGGCTCCACCTCGAGCTCCTTGAAGTAGCGGGTCACCTCGCCCACGTCGGAGACGAAGACGAAGGAGCGCACCCGCACGGACAGGGACTGCAGGGTGTGCATGAAGAGCAGCATCAGGCGCGACACGTTGCGCACCGAGTCCGACACATCACAGAGCACCACCAGCTCCGGCCGCTCTGGCCGGCGCGACCGGAACTGCGGCACCATCGGCACGCCGCCCCACGGGAGGTTCTTGCGCAGCGTCCTGCGAACGTTCAACGCGCCCCGGCGCTGGGAGCGCTGCTTGCGAACGAGCCGGCTCTTCAACTTCTCCGCCAGCCGGCGCACTGCCACCTGCGCCTGCTCCCGCTCCGCGCGGCTCAAGGTGTGGAACGGGCGGTCCTGCACAGAGCCCGTCGCCTTGCGCTGCCGGGCGCTCCCCTGCCGGTCAATCTCCCGGCGCGCCGCCTCTTCCACCCTCCGGAGCGCGGCCGCCAGCTCCCGGGAGACCAGCTCCACGCCTTCGACGGACAGCCCGCGCGCCTTGAGCTCTTCTTCGATGGACTGGAGATCCCCACGCAGCTTCTCCCCGCCGGACGCCGCCATCAGCCGGCGGGAGAAGAACCCGTGCTGCAGCGGGCTCTGGAGCGCGGAGAGATCCAGCTGAAGCGTGGCGTCCCGGAAGAGCTGCGCAAGCCGGCCCCGGTCTCCGGCCATCGCTGCTTGCGCCAGTGGGGAGAGCTGGTTGAACAGGCGGTTGACGGTGGCCACCACCATCTGCAGCTCATCGCCCTCCAGGAGCCCCTGCTCCTCCAGCTGGGCGAGCAGCGAGCGGTCCAGCGCCTCCAGCGTGCGGGCGGCGCCGGTGAAGTAGATCTCAAACGCCCGGCGGAAGGTGGGCAGGTCCAGCTCCCGCTTCACCAGGGTGGCCGCCAGCGTCGCCCGGAAGAGGTCGCGGTCGACGACGCCCACCTCGGCCACCGCCAGCGCCGCGTCATTCACCTCCGACGTGCTGACGCGGACGCCGTTCTGGCGCAGCACCTCGGCGAACTCCACGATCCGGGCTTCCATGGCGGCTGGAAGTCTAGCGCGCCAGGACGGGCTGGGCCGAACGCTCCGGTTCCTGCTCTCGTATCAGGGGGTGACCAGCACAACGCTGTAGCCGATGGCGGGCCGCTGGGTGGGGTTCTGGTAGGAGTGGCGCTGGTCTCCGCGGAAGACCACCACGTCCCCTGGCGTCAGCTTCCATTGCTCGCCGGCGGCGCGGAGGATGAGCTCGCCGCTCTCGCAGGTGAGGTACTCGCGGGTGCCCGGGGTGTGCGGGACGCCGGCGAGCGTGGCGCCGGGCGGGAACGCCATGCGGTCCGCCTCCACGCCCGGAAGGAGATCCGGGATCAGCCGCCGCACCTCAACGTTGCCGCGCAGCCGGGCCGGGAGCGCTGCGCGCGCGTAGAACTGGCAGGCCGCGCGGGGCGTGGCGATGAGCTCTTCCAGGGAGACCTGGAGCGCGCGGGCGACCTTGTGGAGGACCTGCAGCGTGGGGTTGCCGGCGCCGGACTCGAGGTTGGCCCACGTCGCCCGCGGCAGGCCGGAGGCCTTCGCCATCTGCTGCTGCGTCAGCCCGCGCGCGTCCCGCAGCTGCCGGATGTTGCGCGCCAGCCGCGCCGCCAGGTCCACCTCCGCCTGGAGCAGGGTCCCCATCTGTTGCCTCAGCGCTCGAAGACGACCGCGCTGGTGTTGCCCCCGCTCACCACCACCCCCACCCGCTCGCCGGGCGCGGGCTTGTAGCGGCCGGAGAGCAGCGCGGCGGTCGCCGCCGCGGCGCCCGGCTCCGCCACCACGCGCAGCACCTCCCACAGCCGGTTCTGCGCGCTGCGGATGGCCTCGTCCGTGACGAGGACCACCTGCTTCATGTGCGCCTTGAGCATGGGGAACACCAACTCCCCTACCCTGCGTGGCGCCAGCGAGTCCGCGGCAATGCCGCCGGCCTGCGCGTCCACCGGGCGGCCCGCCTCCAGGGCGCGCGTGAGCGTGGGCGCGCTTTCCGGCTCCACGCCTATCAAGCGGATCCGGTCCCCGTACCAGGTGGCCATCCCCGCGGCCAGCCCGCCGCCGCCCACGGCGACCAGCACCGTGTCCAGCTCCGGCGCCTGCCACGCGAGCTCCGAGCCGAGCGTCCCCTGCCCGAGCAGCGTCTCCACCTGGTCAAACGCGTGGACGTTCATTGCGCCGGAGCTCTGCGCGAAGCGCAGGCTCTCCGCGAGCGCGTCGTCATACCGTTCGCCCTCGATCACCAGCTGGGCGCCATAACCGCGGATCCGCGCGACCTTGACCTCTGAAGAGATGCGCGGAACGAAGAGGGTGGCCTTCACCCCCAGGCGCTGCGCCGCGTAGGCCACCGCGGCCCCGTGGTTACCGCCGGACGCGGCGACCACGCCGGCCGCAGGCACCTGGCGGGAGAGCAGGTTCGTGAAGGCGCCGCGCGTCTTGAAGGAGCCGGCGTGCTGCAGCGACTCCAGCTTGAAGGTCAGCCGCGGAAGGCCCGGGGCGAAGTCCGTTCCGTCCGCGGAGACCACGGGGGTGGTGCGGACGTACGGGCGAATGAGGAGCGCGGTCTCTAGGATCTTTCCCGGCGTGAGCCCGGGCACTGGGGAGGGCGACATGCTCCCACCGGATACCACGCGCGGGACTCTGGTCCATTGGAGATCCTCCAACGCGCTGGACCGGCGAGGGGCGCCCGGCCCCACGACCGGTTCTCCTTGGCGGCAACAAGGAGAACGCCATGGAGACCTCAGGAAGAACGGCGCTGGTGACAGGAGCAAGCCGGGGGCTGGGCGCGGCCCTGGCCGAACAGCTGGCGGCGGAAGGCATGAAGGTGGCGCTGGTGGCCCGGGAGTCGGCGGCGCTCAGAGAGGTGGAGCGCCGGTTGTTGGAGCGGGGAGGCCAGGTCCGGGCCTTCCCGGCGGATGTCGCGGACAAGGCGGCAGTCCACCCGCTGGCCGCGCAGGTCGCCGCGTGGGCGGGGCCGGTGGACCTGCTGGTGCACAACGCGAGCACCCTGGGCCCCGTGCCGCTGCGGCCTTTGCTGGACACGGATTGCGAGGACGTCGAGCGCGCGTTCGGGGTCAACGTGTTGGGACCGTTCAGGCTGTCGAAGATCGTCGCCGGGTCGATGCTCGTTCGCGGCGGCGGGGTCATCCTCCAGATCAGCTCGGACGCGTCGGTGCAGGCGTACCCGAACTGGGGTGCCTACGGCGTCTCCAAGGCGGCGCTGGATCACCTCACGCGCATCTGGGCGGCAGAGCTGGAGGGCACCGGCGTGCGGCTGCTCGCCGTGGACCCGGGAGAGATGGACACCCAGATGCACGCGGATGCCATGCCCGAGGCGGACCGCGCGCAGCTCGCCCGGCCCGGGGCGGTGGCCCGCCGGATCCTCGGGCTGATCCGGACGGCAGAGGCTGTCCCCAGCGGCAGCCGGATAGAGATCGCCCGCTTCGTGCCGCCGCAGCCGGTCGCCCCCACGAAGGTGAGCGCGTGAGGCGCGGCGGAGGTTTCAACCGGTTCGCCCGCCCCTCTCGCGACGCGGCGGCCCAAGTGAGCGGGACGGCGCAGGGCGCGTTCGAGGCCCGGCACGTGGCCCTCTCACCAAGAACGTCGCGCCCGGACGCGCTCGCCGTTGCGTCCGCCCCCACGCTCGGGGTGGCGGCTGCACCGCGCACGCCCTCAACCGAGCGAGAGCACGTCCGCCGGAGCGCGGACGCGGCGGGCGCAGCGATTGCCTCCGCGCGCGGAGTGAGGCCCGCAAGCGGGCCACGGGCGGTCTCGCGGCTGCTCGTGGTGGATCCCGCGGCCGAGGCCTTCGAGGCAACCGAGGCGAGCGGCCTGGAGCGCTTCTTCCGCGGAGAGGATCTCCTGGTGGTCAACGACGCGGCCACCCTACCCGCTTCGCTCTGGCTGCAGCGGCAAGACGGGACGCGCCTGGAGGCAAGGCTCTGCGGACACGCCGGGGGCGGCCGCTGGCGCGCGGCGCTCCTCGGGGCCGGCAGTTGGCGCATGGACACGAACGTGCGGTCGCGCCCTCCGCGACTGGAGCCTGACGAGCGCCTGCGCGTGGACGGAGACGCCACGGCAACTCTGATCCGCGTCGATCCCCTGAGCCCGCGCCTCGTCGAGCTGGAGCTGGGGGCCGACCTGATGGAGTCGCTGAACCTCATCTACCGGCACGGCCGACCGATTCAGTATTCCTACCTCGACAACGAGGTCCCGCTCTGGGACGTGCAGAACACCTACGCGGCGGCGCCCAGCGCGTTCGAGATGGCGTCCGCCGGGCGACCGCTCACCGGGGCGCAGCTGGTCTCTCTCCTGCGTCGCGGCGTCCGACTCGCGACCGTGACCCACGCAGCGGGGCTCTCCTCGACAGGCGACGCGGCGATCGACGGGGCCCTCCCCTTACCCGAGCGCTACGTCATCCCGGAGCGGACCGTGCGGGAGGTGGCGGATGCCCGGGGCCGCGGCGGCCGCGTCGTCGCCGTGGGAACGAGCACCGTCCGCGCGCTCGAAGGGTGCGCGCAGCGGACCGGCGCGTTGACGCCGGGCGAAGGTGAGACCGGGCTGCGGCTGAGCGCAGGGTTCCAGCCGCGCATCGTGAGCGGTCTGCTGAGCGGAGTGCACGGACCGGGCGAGACCCACTTCGACCTGCTCAGCGCCTGGGCCCCACCCGCGCTGCTCGCCCAGGCGCACCAGCACGCGGCGCGCTCAGGCTTTTTGGGGCATGAGTTCGGCGACGCCGCGCTCGTGCTGCGCGGCGCGCTCGAACCGCTCTAGTCCGCCTGCCATTCCGTCTGGATACCCCAGACGATCCCCTTGTGGTTCTCTGCGGCGGGCACCTCTTCGACGATCAGCTGCGTTGATCAGAGTTGTCTCTGACCGCCTCGCCTGAGTTGCCACACCCGAGCAAATGCTCTTGACACATGCATCAGGTGCAGGCGTTTTGGAGCCGCTCGAACGACATGACCGCCTCGACGTGGTGCGTCTGCGGGAACATGTCAACCAATTGTAACACCCGTGGCTCGAAGCCTGCTTTGCGCAGGTCCGTCGTGTCCCGCGCGAGCGCGCCCGCATCGCACGCCACGTACACCACGCGTCGCGCGCCCAGCCGCCGCGCCCAGCCGGCCAGCCCGGGGGCTCCTGTCCGCGGAGGATCCGCCAGCAGCGCGTGGAACTGGCGGCCTTCGCGGATGAGCCCTTCGCACAGCTTGCCCGCATCAGCCTCAACGAAGCGGACGTTCTCCACCTTCGCCTCGCGACCGCTGCGCAGCGCCAGCTCCAGGGAGACCTTGGACGACTCGGCCGCCAGCACCGACTTCGCCACGCCCGCCAGCGCGAACGTGAAGTTGCCGTTGCCGCAGTAGAGCTCCAGCAGCTCCTCCTCCTCACGAGGCGCCAGGAGCTGCAGCGCGCAGGTCACCAGGCCGAGGTTCCCTTCCGCGTTGGCCTGGGAGAACGCATCCGGGCGCAGGTAGAGCGGCACCTCGGGGCGCAGCGGGTTCTCCGCGCGCAGGACGGGCTTGCCGAGGAGCACCGGCGCGCCCGTCTCCGGGACCAGCACCGCGCCGGCCAGCCCCAACGACTGCATCGCCCCCTCCACCGCGGCCTGGATGCGCGGCTTGGCGGCGCCCTTCAGCAGCAGCGCGATGGCCACCTTGCCCTGCTCGCAGAGCAGGTGCAGCGCACGCACCTCCTTGCCCACCGTCCCGAGCGCTTCGGTCAGCGCGCCCGGCAGCGCCTGCAGCGGATCCACCAGCGCGGGGCAGCGGCCAATCATCACCAGATCGTGCGAGCGCCGCCCGAAGAACCCGAACCCGCCCCGCGCCCAGTGGAGGACGGCGCGGCGGCGGTAGCCGAAGGCGCGCGGTGGCGGGACGGTCGGCCGGACCTCAAGCCCCGCGCGGGAGATCCCGCCCAGATGTTCGAGCGCGGCCAGGACGGTCTGGCTGCGCGCCTCCCGTTGCGCGCGCTCCGAGAGATCCAACCAGTCGCAGCCGCCGCAGCGGCCGAAGTATTCGCAGGCGGCCTCGCGCCGCTCCGGGCTGGCCGCGAGCACCCGGACGACCTCTGCCCGGAGCACCCTGCCCTCCTCGCGCACGCGGGCCAGCACGCGCTCGCCGGGGTAGGCGCCCCAGACGAAGGCGCTGCGGCCCTCCAGCGGAGCCACGCCCTCGCCGAGCGTGGACATCCGATCGATGGTGAGCTCGACCTCGCGGTCGGTCACTGCTTCTTCGGTTCGGCCGCCTGATTCTCCGGGAGCTCTTTGCGCAGCCGCTCCACGAAGCGCTCAATCCGGGCGCGCTTCTCGTCATCCACGTCCACGAACTCAATCCCCATCCCGGGGACCTGGTTGGACGGGTTGTCGAACTCGTTCACCCGCATCACCCGCCCGGAGAGGTCGAACGGGAACGCGGTGTCCGGCAGCGAGATGATCAACCGCACCGTCGTCCCCACTGCCAGCGGGTTGCGGGTGTTGATGAAGATGCCGCCGCGGGAGATGTTCACGGCCCAGTCGGTGATGAACCCGTCGACCGTGCGATACGCGACGAGCAGCTCATGCTGGAGCCTGTCCGCGCGGCGCGACTTCCGGGCTTTTTCCACCTTCTCCGGCATGGCGTCTCCGATGAAACGATCGCTGAAGGTGCGCGCGACTATAGCATCACCCCTCTGAGGGGAACGGCCTCGTGTAAAGGCGCCTTCAGACCTGCATCGTCTTCAGGTCGCGGGCGAGGATCAGCTTGGGCTCCGTCAGCGCCTGGACCTGCTCGGGAGTAACCCCGGGGGCGACCTCTTTGAGCACCAGCCCTTGCGGGGCGACCTCGAGGAACGCGTAGTCGGTGACGATGTAATGCACGCACCGCTTGCCGGTGAGCGGCAAGGAGCATTCCCGGAGGATCTTGGGGGCGCCCTCCTTCGTGGCGTGTTCCATGGAGACGAAGACCTTCTTCGCGCCGACGGCGAGATCCATCGCGCCGCCCATCCCCTTGACCATCTTGCCCGGGATCATCCAGTTCGCCAGATCGCCGTGCTCGCTGACCTCCATCGCGCCGAGCACCGCGAGGTCAATGTGCCCGCCGCGGATCATCCCGAACGAGGTCGCCGAGTCGAAGTACGAGGCGCCCGGGACCGCCGTCACGGTCTCCTTCCCTGCGTTGATCAGGTCGGGATCTTCCTCACCCTCCACCGGCCAGGGGCCAATGCCGAGCAGCCCATTCTCCGAGTGGAGGAGGATCTCCATCCCGGCAGGTATGTAGTTGGCCACCAAGGTGGGCATGCCGATGCCGAGGTTGACGTAGAAGCCGTCCCGCAGCTCCTGGGCTATCCGCTGGGCGATCTGCTCTCGAGAGAGGGGCATGGTCAGGCGCTCTTCTTCCGGACGGTTCGCTTCTCAATCCACTTCTGGTAGCCGGCGCCCTTCACCACGCGGTGCACGAAGAGCGAGGGGACGTGGATGGCATCCCCATCCAGCTCCCCCACCTCCACCAGCTGCTCCACCTCCGCGATGGTGACCTTCGCGGCCATGCACATCAGGGGGGAGAAGTTCCGCGCCGTCTTGCGGAAGACCAGGTTCCCCCAGCGGTCCGCCTTCCACGCGCGCACCAAGGCGAAGTCCGCGCGCAGCGGCTTCTCCAGCACGTACTCGCGCCCGTCGATGACGCGGACCTCCTTGCCTTCGGCGATCCGCGTCCCCACGCCGGTGGGCGTGTAGAACCCGCCCAGCCCGCATCCCCCGGCGCGGATCCGCTCCGCCAGCGTGCCCTGGGGGTTGAGCTCCACCTCCAGCTCGCCGGAGAGGTACTGGCGCTCGAACTCCTTGTTCTCCCCGACATAGCTGGAGACCATCCGCCGGACCTGCTTCGCCTGGAGCAACACGCCCAGGCCCAGCTCCGTCGTCCCGCAGTTGTTGGAGATGACGGTGAGGTTCTTCACGCCCCGCCGGTTGAGCGCAGCGATCAGGTTCTCCGGGTTCCCGCAGAGGCCGAAGCCCCCGCTCATGATGACCGCGCCGTCGCGGACGTCGCGGATGGCCTCGTCGGCGGACTCCACCACCTTGTTCATACGCGCCCCCCTTCCCGGACGGCGTTAGCGCTCGACCATCAGGGCAATGCCCTCACCGCCGCCAATGCAGAGCGACGCCACACCGCGGCGCTTGCCCTGATCCTTCAGCGTGTGGAGCAGCGTGATCAGCACGCGACAGCCGGACGCGCCGATGGGGTGCCCCAGCACCACCGCGCCGCCTCGCACGTTGACCTTGGCGGGGTCCAGCTTGAGCAGCTGGTTGTTGGCCAGCGCCACCACCGCGAAGGCTTCGTTGATCTCCCAGAGATCCACGTCGTTCGCGCTCAGCTGCGCCTTGGCGAGCAGCTTCTGGATGGCGTCCGCCGGCGCGATGGTGAACTCCACCGGCTTGCGCGCCGCCTGCGCGTACCCGGTGATCCTTCCCAGCACCGTCCGCCCCTCGGCCTTCGCCCGCTCGGCGCTCATCAGGACGACCGCGGCCGCGCCATCGTTGATGGACGACGCGTTGGCCGCGGTGACCGTCCCGTCCTTCTTGAACACCGGCTTGAGCGAGGAGATCTTCTCCGGCTTGGCGGAGAGCGGACCCTCGTCCTCGCTCACCACCACCGGGTCGCCCTTCCGCTGCGGAACCGAGACGGGGACGATCTCCGCCTTGAACGCGCCCTCCTTCTGGGCGCGGATGGCGCGGGCGGTGGACTCCTTCGCGAACTCGTCCTGGGCCGCGCGGGAGATCTTGAAGTCGGTGGCACAGGCCTCGGCGCAGACGCCCATGTGGACCTGGTCGTACACGTCCCAGAGCCCATCCAGGATCATGGCGTCCTTCATCTCCACGTTGCCCATGCGCGCTCCGCCGCGCAGCGCGTGGCTGAGGTAGGGCGCGTTGCTCATGGACTCCATCCCGCCCGCCACCACCACCTCGGCGTCCCCGAGCGCGATCGCCTGTGCGCCCGCGATGACCGCCTTCAGCCCGCTGCCGCAGACCTTGTTCACCGTCACGGCCGGGACCTGGTGCGGGATTCCGGCGAACACCGCCGCCTGGCGGGCGGGCGCCTGACCCACTCCGGCCTGCAGCACGCAGCCGAACACCACCTCGTCCACCTTGTCTGGGCTCACACCCGCCCGCTCGAGCGCGGCCTTGATGGCCACCGCGCCCAGCTGCGGCGCGACGAGGGGGGCGAGGGCACCTTGAAATGCGCCGATGGGCGTGCGCGCCGCACCGACGATGACCACGTCACGAGCCATGATCCTCTCCTTTAGAGCGTCCTGGTCTTATGGCCCCGAGGGCAGAGGGAATCAAGCTGCGGTTGAAGCGGGAACGGAAACGGCCGGCGCCCCTACGAGGGAACGCCGGCCGCTTGGAAGTCCGAAGGACTCTTGAGGGCTACTTGCGGAGCTTGGACGCCATGACGTCGCCGAGGCGCGCCTTGGAGCCTTCCGCCTGCTTGCGGAGGTACTCGCGGTAGTCGTCGCCGCCGTCGTGCAGCAGCGCCTTGATGGAGAGCGCCACCTTCCGGTCCTGGGTGTTGATGTCGATGATCTTGACCTCAACCTCCTGGCCTTCGGAGACGACGTCGCGCGGGTTCTCCACGCGCTCGTCCTTGAGCTCCGACACGTGCACCAGACCTTCGATGCCCGGCTCGATCTCCACGAACGCGCCGAAGTCGGTGACCTTGGTGACCTTGCCCTTGATGCGGCTCGCCACCGGGGTGCGCTCGGAGAGGGTCTCCCAGGGATCCTGCTGCAGCTGCTTGATACCCAGGCTGAACCGCTCGTTCTCGACGTCGATGTTGAGCACCACCGCCTCAACCTCGTCGCCCTTCTTGAACATCTCGCCCGGGTGCTTGATCCGCTGCGTCCAGGAGATGTCGGAGACGTGCACCAGACCGTCCACGCCCTCCTCGACGCCGACGAAGATGCCGAAGTCGGTGACGTTGCGGACCTGGCCCTTGATGACCGACCCGATCGGGTACTTGTCCTCGAGGAGCGTCCAGGGGTTCTGCTCGATCTGCTTCATGCCGAGCGCGATGCGCTTGGCCTTGGGGTCGATGTCGAGGACGACGGCTTCAACCTCCTTGCCGACCTCCAGGACCTTCGAGGGGTGCTTGACCCGCTTGGTCCAGGACATCTCGGAGACGTGGACCAGGCCTTCCACGCCCTGCTCGATCTCGATGAAGGCGCCGTAGTCGGTGAGGCTGACCACCTTGCCCTTGACGCGGGTGCCGACCGGGTACTTCTCGTCGGCGCGGTGCCACGGGTCCTCCTGGATCTGCTTGAGGCCCAGCGACACGCGCTCCTGCGACGGATCAAACTTCAGGACGACAACGCGGACTTCGTCGCCCACGTTGAACATCTCCGACGGGTGGCCAATGCGGCCCCACGACATGTCGGTGATGTGCAGCAGGCCGTCGATGCCGCCCAGGTCGATGAAGGCGCCGTAGTCGGTGAGGTTCTTGACCACGCCCTTGAGGACCGCACCCTCCTTGAGGTTCTTGAGGGTCTCCTTCTTCATCTCCTCGCGCTGCTTCTCGAGGAGCACGCGGCGGCTCAGCACGATGTTGCCGCGCTTCTTGTTGAACTTGATGACCTTGAACTCGAATTCCTTCGAGATGTACTGGTCCAGGTTCCGCACCGGGCGGATGTCCACCTGGGAGCCAGGGAGGAAGGCCTTCACGCCGATGTCGACGGAGAGGCCGCCCTTCACGCGGCCAACGATGGTGCCCTTGACGATCTCGTCGCGCTCGCAGGCGGCGCTGATCTCGTCCCAGATCCGCATCTTGTCGGCCTTCTCCTTGGAGAGGACGACCATGCCCGTGTCGTTTTCACGGGACTCGAGCAGGACCTCCACAGCGTCCCCGGCCTTGACCAGGACCTCGCCGCGAGGGTTCTTGAACTCCTCGATCGAGATCTGGCCTTCTGACTTGTAGCCGATGTCGACGACGGCGTAGTCCTTGGTCACCTGAACGATTGTGCCTTTGACGATCTCGCCTTCCTTGAGGAGGCCTTCGCCCCCGCGCTCTTTCAGGGAGGCTTCGAACATCGCCGCAAAATCCTCTTCGGCCTCGAGTCCGGTCTGGTTGACGTTCTGCTGCATGTGGAGAGTGGTCCTTGAAACAGACACTGCGACCCCGAGTCGAAACCCTTGGTATCCGCGCGGGGAGTGACGTGGATCTCAAGCCGGGCTCCCCACCTGGGGACCCCGAAAGTCGCGCAAACTAGGCACCGCTTCTTCGCAAAATCAAGTGTCGGCGACAGAGGATAACGCTGGCACCCCGGGAGGTGCGCCAGCCGCCCACACCCGGGCCTGTTCGAACCCCTGGCCAGCGCTCCTAAACTTTCCGCCAAGCCTTGTTCGCCAGCGCCTCGGAGATCCTGAAGACGCGCGAGGGCAGCCTCGCTTCCACCCCTTTTCCCCTGCTGCTCTACGCGGTCCTCCAGTCGGAGCAGACCTGCGCGGTGGAGCTTAAGCAGCGCCAACTCGAGAAGCAGGTCCTCTTCGAAGAGGGCGCGCCGGTGGGCTGCGTCAGCAACCTGCTTCACGAGACGCTCGGGAAGTACCTCGTTCAGCGCGGGAAGCTCTCCGAACAGGACTACCAATCCACCCTGTCAGAGAGCGTCCAGACGGGCAGCGTGCTGGGCGAGTTGTTGGTGAAGAAGCAGCTCATCGCCCCCTTCGACCTCTACAAACACCTCCAGACCAACCTCGCCCACAAGATCCTCGACTGCTTCCGCTGGACGGACGGCCGCTACCGCATCCTCCTCGACGCGCCGGCCACGCCCTACCCCGTCCGGATGAACGCCGCGCAGCTCATCCTCACCGGCTGCTCCAACTTCCTTCCGTTCGACGTGGTGGCCGGCCAGCTCACGTTCGTGGACGAGCAGCGCTTCGCCCTCCTGCCCAAGCCGCTGCTCGACGTGCGGGCGCTCAAGCTCTCACCCAAGGACACCCGCTTCCTGCAGATCATGCGCTCCCGGCCGACGTTCGGAGAGCTCTCGGAGCGGACCGCCACCGAGACCGAACCGTTGATGCGCAGGCTCTTCGCCTTCTCGGTGCTGAACGTGGTGGCCTTCGCAGAGCAGGTGCCGGAGGGCACTGCCGCGCCGGAGATGGCGACCGCGCAGCCAGACCCTCCGCCTCCGCCGCCACTGGCCCCTGTCGCCGCTGTCGCTCCGCCACCGCCTCCCCCGGGCGTGGCCTACGCCGATGAGGACGAGTCCCTCCGCAACGAGCTCATCGCCTCCTTTATGGAGAGCCGTTCGAAGGATCCCTTCTCCTTGCTCTCCGTCCCGGAGGACGTGAACCCTTCGGGCCTGAAGAAGGCGTTCCTCGTCTTGGCCGACCGGTTCAGCCCGGTCCGTTTCAAAACGGCAGACCTCAAGGAGAAGGCCGAGGGGCTGCTGCTGAACCTGGCGCGGGCGTACACGGAGCTGGCCAACCCGGAGCAGCTCGCGCTCTGGAGGCAGCGCCGCGCCGCCGAGCGCCAGAAGAAGCAGCCCTCGCACGCCAGCGCCGCGGATCAGTTCCGGATCCGCACCACCCTGCTGGACGCACAGTCGCAGTTCGCCCAGGCGCAGCAGCGCTTCGCGCAGAAGAACTACCGCGCGGCGGTGGAGTACTTCCAGTACGCCTGCGATATCGAACCGAAGCCGCTGCACCTCGCGCACCTCGCCTGGGCGAAGTACCACCTGGATCCCAAGGCCAACGCGGAGAGCGCCGCGGCAGAGCTGATGGAGCTGGGCAACGCGGATCCCCTCTGCCACGAGGCGCCCTTCTTCCTCGGGGAGATCCGCCGCGCCGCCGGGGACCTGGTGGGGGCGGAAGAGGCCTATCGACAGGCGTTCAAGGCGCAGCCGCAGGAGCGGCGCTACGCGGAGCTCGTCCAGCGGGTCCTCAAGCAGCGCAAGCCGGCGCGCTGATCCGTCCCAGACCGGCCCATCGGCCTGCGCTCGCATGCACCACGCGTGGTGTGCGCGTGGTCCAATGCACCGTCCCCTCGGAGGACTCTCGCAGGGAGCGCGTCCTCCCGACGTGTGAGCCCGGGACTTGCAGCGGGGGGAAGCGACGCTTTTCCCATCCGCCGTCCCCGGAGGTTTCCATGGTCATCCTGCTCTTCACCGGCATCTTCGCCGCGTCCCTGGTCTTCCTGCTCAAGGACCACAACCGCAACTTCAGGAAGTACTAGCGAGCGCCGCGCTCAGGTTGGCGCGGGAGATTCGCGCGCTCTCCAGGGCCGTCCGGTGAGTGGTGTCCTGCTCGCAGACGACCCAGCCGCGGTAGTCCAGGTCGGAGAGCGCGCGCAACACCCCTCGCAGATCCAGCACGCCGGTGCCCAGCTCCACGAAGAGGCGCCGGCGAAGGCAACCGAAGAAGTCCTCACCCCGCTCCACCGCCGCGGACAGCGCCGGCGGATGCAGATCTTTGAGGTGCACGTAGCGCAGCCGGTGGCCCCACCGGCGGATGACGGCGATGGGATCTCCACCGCCGGCCAGGCAGTGCCCCGTGTCGAGGCAGAGCCCCACCCGGGGATCCGTGGCTCCCAGCAGTCTGTCCAGCTCCGCAGGCGTCTCCACGTAGGTGCCCACATGATTGTGGAAGACCATCTGGAGCCGGTGTCGATGGGCGACCTGCGCCAGGCCGTGGAGCGCATCCACGAAGGCGCGGAAGGCCGGGCAACGCATCCCGTCCTCGCCCTTCGCCCGCCCGGTCACCGCCGCCCGCTCCGGCCGCAGGGAGTCCGCGACGATCAGGTGCTCTGCGCCGGCGCCGCCCAGGAGCTCGCACAGCGCGGCGGCACGTTCGAAGGTCTCTGCGTGCAGCTCCGGCCGCGTGAAGTCCGCGCAGAAGTAGCCGCCGGAGAGGCGCAGCCCGTGCCGCCCGAGGGCGCTGCGCAGCCCGTCGGGCGTGCGCGGGTAGAGCGTGCCCAACTCCGTCCCTTCAAACCCCGCCTTCACCATCTCGCTCATCACGTTGTGATGAGGGACGAAGGGCGTGAGCTCAGGGACGTCGTCGTTGTTCCAGAGGATGGGGCCGGTGCTGACCTTGATGTCGAGGGGCATGGGCGCGGCAACCTACATTCCGCCCGCGCGCCCACGCCAGGCTTACTTGTCCAGCGCCTTGCCCAGGCCTTTCAGGAAGTCGCCCATCATCTTGCCCAGCCCGCGCGCCCCCGCGCCGGCCATGCACCCGGCGCCCTCGGAGCACGACTTCGCGTCGTTCAGGCACGCGTCCAGCTTGGTCACCACCTCGGGGCCGGTCTCCTTCGCCCACTGCGCGAGGTCCTTCCGGCAGTCGTCCTGTCCACTCCGGTCACCACACAGCTCGCCCAGCCGCGCACAGACGCGGCGCTCGGGTTGGTTCCACCACTGCCACCCCAGAAACCCAGCGCCCGCCAGCACCACGACTGCCAGAAACGTCTTCATGTCGGGTTTTTACCCCCTCGGTTTCGGAGCTTACGCAAAGTGAAGCAGCCCATTGCCCTTTGTTGTCTGGGTGATGCCGCGCCGTGCCGGCTCAGTGCGGCAGCGCGAGCCCGCTGTCCTGTTTTGGTTCGAGTGGTGCGGAGCTGTCGCACCTGGAACGTACCGTTGTCGCCGCTAAGGCCGGATTCTCGCGGCCGGCTGGCATTTGGCGTGGCAGATGCTGTAGGGAGATAAGCGAAGGAGTCGTCAACATGCCCATCTACCGCCGTCCGAAAGACTTCGCAGACCTCGCCCGGCTCGAGAGCGCCGAGCTGAAGCTGGAAGCCGCCAGGACCCTCCTGATGGCAGCCGGCGAACCCATGCTGTCTGCGCAGGCGTCTGCGCTGCTCGGCAAGACGCAGCTGGAGATCACCCGCGCACGTGAAGCCCTGGCCGCGGCGCTCCTGAACGACACGGAGCAAGAGGTCCAGCAGGCCAGCTAGGGGTTTCGGCTCGCCTTCGCCCTTCCGCGCGGTTAGCACGGGCCCATGCGAGCTTTGACCTGGGTGCTTCGGACGCTGGCGGCGACCCCCGTCGTGGTGGGGCTGCTGCACATGGCGCTCGGCCTCCAGGCGGAGACGATGCTCGCCGCTCACGTCCCTGCCGAGGTACTGCGCGAGCCCGTCCTCGACAGCCAGAATCGCTTCAACGGCGCCCTGTTCCTCACGTACGGCCTCACGCTGTTCCTCTGCTCAGCGGACCTGAGGAAGCACGCCACCCTCCTGCGGCTCCTCGCGGGAGGCCTGTTTCTGGGAGGTCTCTCCCGGCTCGTCTCCGCCGCGGTCTGCGGAGTGCCTCCCCCCAGCATCCTCGCGCTCATCGCGGTTGAGCTGGGCGTTCCACCGGCGCTGCTGCTCTGGCACGTGCGGGCGGTCCGCAGGCCTTAAGTCTGCCCCAGCAGGCAACCCGCCAAGACAGAGAGCGCCGCGGC
Organism: Myxococcaceae bacterium; assembly: GCA_044230055.1. Lineage (GTDB taxonomy): Bacteria > Myxococcota > Myxococcia > Myxococcales > Myxococcaceae > JBGART01. The sequence goes on from JBGART010000022.1 coordinate 105,968, forward strand.
CGCGGCGAACCGGTTCCGGGCGCCGCGCGCTTGATCGTTCGCCGCGCGCTCCACGGACTCGCCCGCGATCAGCAGCGGCTGGGCGCCCAACGCGCCGCGCACGATCAGCCGGTCCCCCTCTTCGAAGACGCTGCCGAACACCAGGCAGCTCTCGCCCAGCTTCACCACCCGTTCGTAGCAGAGCGCGTCCACCGGCAGCTCTCCCTCCACCTGCGCCGGATCCGTCTGGATGCCGAGGGCCCCGCGCACCCTCGCCGCCCGGAGCTGGTTCGGAGCGAACAGTCTGGCGTGCTCTCGCTGCAGGGAGATCTCCCCCTTCTCCGTCGCGAGGACCAACCAGTCCGCCCCGGCCCTCTCACGGGAGAGCAGCCGCCCCGGGCCGCCTTCGGGACGCACGCTTCGAAGCTCCGCGTCGTAGAGCGCGCAGACCACGCCCCCGGGTGAGGTGACAGGCTGCCGTGCGAGGAGGCGCCCCTTGAGCAGCGCAGGGCTGCCGATGACGCCTCCCGAGAGCTCCGTGGGCGCAGCCGTCCGCAGCGCGTCCGCCCGCGCGCGGGAGAGCGACCCGAGGATGGCGAGCACCACCGCCGCCAGCAGCGCGACGAGGCCGGCCGGCTTGCTCAGCGCAGCGGCCTCCAGCGGCATCCCGCCCAGCCACACGACGAGCAGCGAAGCGGACAGCCCAGCGACGATTGTCCAGGGCGCCCTCCAGGTCTGTCCGCTGTTTCTGCCCGGGGCGAACGTGACGACGCTCAGCCCCACCAGTGATGCCGCCACCAGCGGCCCCCACACTCCCTGGGTCCCCATTTCCCTCGCCCCCTCCCGCCCACCCGCCGACTTCGAAAGCTGGAGATGGGCTGAGTGAGAGGCAACCGTTGGGGATGCGACGCTGGTGAAGGGCGCTCCGCCCCGCTGTTCGCCTGAAACGGAACGTCCCGCGCATGTTCGAGGTGAGAGGAGTTGTTCGGACTGCGGGGAACGGGGGCTCGGGTTCGGGCTGCGGGGAACGGGGGCTCGGGTTCGGGCTGCGGGGAACGGGGGCTCGGGTTCGGGCTGCGGGGAACGGGGGCTCGGGGAAAGGTTACTCGGGTTCGGTTTTCGTTGCCGCGTTCGCGTTCGCGTTCGGCCGGGGTAGGGGCAGGGGTTCGGGGTCGGGGGTAGGGGCAGAGGCAGGGTTCGGGCCGCATGGCAAGGCCGCGCTCGGCCTCCTCGTGGAGAATCTCTCTGCCGCCGCCTCCTCCCGAACCCCTTCCCTTCCCCCGGCCCGAACCCCAGCCCCAACCCCCGCCCGTGAACGAACGCGAACGCGAACGCGGCAACGAAAACCGAACCCGAGAAACCTTTCCCCGAACCCGAGACACCGTTCCCCGCAGCCCGAACCCGAGACACCGTTCCCCGAACCCCGAACCCGAGAACCTTCCCCGCAGGCCCGAACACGCGCTGCCAGGCTCGCCGTTCACCCGAGCACCAGGGGTTGGCAGCCAGAGAGGGCCCGGTCCGACAACCTCATCTGGACCGCAGCACGTCCACCTCAAGTTCATCCCGCGTTCACGCCGCCCAGCTATGAGTCACGCATGTCCCCCGGAAAGCTGAAGGGCTTCGCGCTCGCCGCGAGCGTCTTCGCGTGCGCCCCTCTACGAATGGAGACGAGACACGAGGAGCCCGCCGAGTTTGCCGGCTTCTTCGGACCGGTCGTAGGCCTTTGGGGCCAGCTCGGCACGAGCGCCGCGGCGGTGGGCGCCCGGGTGGGCTTTCGCCGATTTCACCTCTCGAACGTGAGCAGCGCCTACGACGTCGGAGCAGCGTACGCGCAGCTGGGAGGGCGGACGGGGAAGCTGATCCTCTCCAACGCCCGGTTCGAGCTCTTCCTCTCAGGGCCCGACGCCACCGTGCGCTGGCTGCCGACGTATCTGGGCTACGCGTTTCTGGGCCCGGTCCTGGCGCTTCCTGATGGCGGGCCGGCGTGGGCGGACAGATGGTTGTCGCGCCGCTGCCCTTCTTCCTGGAGCTGTTCTCGCTCGACCTCCACCTGGCGCACGAGCGCCAGGCGGGGTTCGCCGTCTCCGTAGGGCTGCGGCTTCTAGCTCCCGGACGGAAGGACCAGACGGACCGCCGGGGGCGCTTCTGCCGCCACATCCACGTGCACGACGGACGCGGTGGCCAACGGGCTGGCGGCCTCGAGCCGGACCGGGAGCGCAGGGACGCCAGGCAGCGTAAACCTCCCGCTGCTGTCGGTCCGGGCGATGTACGGCGCGTGGATGACCTTCAGAGAAGACCCCGGCTCATCCGCGTGAACGGTGCAGCGCAGGTTGAGCCAGTCGCCGCCTTCCGCGACCTCGAGGCCCGCGGCCGCGCCGGAGCCGAGCACCGGCACGTTCCGCAACCAGGTCCCGTTCGCCCAGACGGCGCGCAGGGTGTGCAGCCGTTGGTCCGCGCTCTGGATGGCCACCTTCGCTCCGCGGGAGACCACACCGTGGCGCGGCGCAAATCCGGTCCCGTCGTTCACCAGGCTCAGCGCGACGGGCGCCGGCGCAAAGGTGAGGGCTTCCAGCCCGGACACGACATAGACGAACGCGCCGGAGAGGGGCTTGCCATCGCCGTCCACCACCTCGCCCGCAATCGTCCGGGTCTCGCCCAGAGGGCTGGGGGCCGGGAGCACGCGCTCGACGCGCGGGGCGGGCTGCGCGGCGGAAGGCGCGAAAGCCTGGCCGAGCTTCGGCGGGCCCGCGGAGACCGTCCAGATGGCGATGAGGATGGAAGCGGTGACCATGAACTTCGCGCACGCCAGCACCGCCGTCTCCAGCAGGAAGCTCTTGGTAGAGAACGCCTGGTTCCACAGCAGCAGCCCGGCGACGACGAACGGGATGGGCGCGTAGCTGGCGAGGATGGAGAGGTCCACGTCCCACGGGTTGCGCCACACCGGCCCGGCGACGCCCACGAAGAGCAGGACGAGGATGCCCAGCGAGATCCAGAACTGCCGTCGGGTGAGCGCCTGGGGGCGAGACATGCGCCGGCTTCTACCGCAGAACCCGCCTCAGCGCTTCCGCCGTCGAGGGGTGAGCGACTCCAGCGTGAGCAGCGCGCTGGCGCCGGAGGCGAACCCCGCCAGCACCGAGCTCCCGTCCACCGAGGCGAGCGCGGTGACGGGCGCTGGCCCAGCCCAGCGGCAGACCGCACGGCCCGAGCGCGCCTCGAGCACGCGGATCACCCCGTCCGCGCCGCCCGTGAAGAGGTGGCGGCCAGGGGGATCCACGTGCAGCGCCCGGATGGCGCCGTGGTGGGCGCGCAGCTGCCGGGAGGGCCGCAGCGACCGGGTGGCCCACCAGCGCACCCGCCCGTCCCAGCCCGCGCTCACCAGCGTGCCGCCCCGGAGCAGACAGACCGCCTCGGCGCTCTGGTCGTGCGCCTGGACCGCGGCCAAGCTCTCGCCCTGAGGGAGGCTCCACAGGCGCAGCTCTCCGTCCGCGCTGCTGGAGGCCGCGCGCTCGCCGTCGCCGGAGACCGCCAGCGCCAGCACGTCCTGTCGGTGGCCGCCCATCGTCCGCAGGCACTGCCCCGTCTCCAGCTCCCAGAAGCGCAGGGAGTGGTCCGCGCTCGCGGAGAGCAGCCGGGTCATCCCCACCGGGGCGAGCGCGCTCACCAGCCGCGAGTGTCCAGCCAGCTCGCGGATGCAGCGGCCCTTCTGCACGTCCCACACGCGGATGACGCGGTCCGCGCCGGCGGAGGCCAGCGCATTGCCGCCAGCGAGCACCGCCAGCCGGTAGACGAAGTCCCGGTGGCCCTCGAGGATGCGCACGCAATTGCGCCGCTCCACGCTCCAGATCTTCACCCGGTGATCGTGCCCGGCGCTCGCCACCCGGCCGGCGCCCAGCGCGGCCAGGGCCCAGATGCCGCCCTCGTGCGCAGCCCACTCCCAGACGCAGCGGCCGTGCGCGTCGAAGAGCCGGGCCAGCCCGTCCTTCCCGCCGGTGACGCCCCAGCGGCCCTCCGGGTCTCCGCAGACGGCCTGCACCGGCCCGCGGTGGGGCACGGGCGGCGCTTCCTTCGACGGGGTGAGCCGCAGACGAGCGGGCGCGACGCGGGAGCGTTTGGCCAAAGGTCGCCCGCCTATTCGCCTTCGGTTCGAACGGGACGGCTCATCGGCTTGCCGGTGGCGACGAGGTCCTGGAACTCGCACTGGAGGTTCCGGCAGCCCAGCGCAATCTTCCCGGTCCGCCCCTCCAGCCCGAGCAGCTGCTTGCGGACGAAGCGCTGGTCGTTGAGGAAGCCCTGCACCTCCACGCCGCCGCTCTTCTTGCGCTTGAGCGTGAGCCGCACCCGGAAGGGACGGCCCTCCCCCGGCACGGGCATCTCGTCCTCCACCATGTTCTCGAGATCCCTCGCGCTGTTGCCCACCTGCTCCAGCCCATCCGGCGTGTAGTAGCGCCAGCCCAACCGCATGTTGGAGCCGGGGATGGCGAAGACGGAGACCTGGAGGTCCTTGATGCGGAACGCCAGCTCCGCGAAGTGCTGGGCGTCCGCCTCCGCGGGGAAGTCCTTCTCCAGGTCGCGCATCCGGATCTGCACCTCCGCGGTGAAGTCGTCGCTGGAGAAGTAGCGGTGCGCGACATACGCCCGCGGGACCAGCTTCTGGCCGTCGGTCTCGCTGCCTGCCTGCGTCGCCCGGAGCTTGCCCTCCTCGACGCGCCAGTACCCCGCGTGGGCGTTGACCTCCTCTGCGCCCGGCTGGAACTGAAGGCCGAGCTCCTGCATCCCCTGCCCTAAGTCCTTCTCCATCACGCTGACAAAGAGCTCGCCGTTGGTGTTGGGCGGGTACTTCCCCGGGCCGCCGTGGCCGTGGGAGTCCAGCGCGTGGAGCACGTCCTTCACCAGGCCGCCCGCTTGACCTCCCTCCGGACGCTCCACCCGGCCAAAGACGCCCCGCTGCGCGAGGAACGCGAGCACGGCCAGCGCGCCGATCACCATCAAGGCGCCGCGCACGCCCCGCAGGCCGTGGTGGATGACGGACTTCGCCGTCTGGGCCCGCTCCCGGGTGGTGGGGACGCCGGAGCGCGCCAGCATGGCCTCCGTCGGCACCGGCGTGAGCCCGGTGCCCAGCACGGCCTCCACGTCCCTCAGCACGTCCGCCGCCCGCTGGTAGCGCGCCTCGCGGTCGCTCTCCAGGCTGTGCGTCACCAGCGCGTCAACCCGTGGATCCAGCCCGGCGATTCGCTCAGAGGGCAGCTTAAAGCGACCGATGGGGAGCTCGCCGGTGAGCAGCTCAAAGAGGATGACGCCCAGCGAGTAGAGATCCGCGCGGCCGTCGACGTGCTTGGCGTCCTTGCGCTGCTCCGGCGCCATGTAGTTGACCGTCCCCATGGCGACCGCCGTCGCGGTCAGCTGCAGCCGGGGATCCGTTCCGTCACCGCCGTGAATCCCCGCCAACCCGAAGTCCGCCACCTTCACGTGCCCGCGCTCATCCAGCAGGATGTTCTCCGGCTTGAGATCCCGGTGGATGATCCGGTGGTCATGCGCGTGCTCGATGGCGCGGCAGATCTGCGAGACGATCTTCAGTGCCTCCACCGACGACATGGAGCCCGCGTTCATCAGGTCCCGCAGGGACCGGCCGGCGACGTACTCCATCACGAAGTAGTAGTGCTCGTTGGCCACCCCCCGGTCGATGATCTGGATGATGTTGGGGTGGCTGAGCGCCGCGAGCGCGGTGGCCTCCTTCTCGAAGCGGGTGACGAACTCGGGATCACTCGCCAACTTCGGCGGCAGGAGCTTGACCGCGACGACGCGGCCCAGGGACTTCTGCTGCGCGCGCCAGACCTCGCCCATCCCGCCTCGGCCGAGGATCTCCAGCAGCTCGTACCCGGGAATGCTCACCTTGGCGGCGTGCGTGATGAAGGTGGAGTCCGGCTCCGGCTCTGACTCCGCCTTCACCGCGTTCTTCGGGGCCGGCGGCGCGTCCGGCTCCACGGGCGCCGCGGCGAGGTGCGGGCCCACGGTGGGCCGCGCGCGGCTGGGCGCCTGGACCGCCACCGCCGCTGCCGGCACACGGCCGCCAATCTGGGAGACGTCCGTGCGCCGCACTTCGAAGTGGATGCCGCAGCGGCACAGGAGCCGCTGGCCCGTCACGTACACCCCGACGTCGTGGACGAGGGCGCAGTTCGGGCAGGACTGCCGCATCATCGATCGCCTGAGGACGTCTCCTCGACGCCCGTCACGCGGTAGGTCACGACGGCCTTCTCCTTGCCCTTCACCTGGGACAGAGGCAGCGCGTCGGCCTGGAAGCCCTTCCCGGCCTTCTTGATGGTCGACTCGGTGGCCAGCACCTCGCCGCCCTTGGCCAGGTTGCACAGCCGGGAGGCGATGTTGACGCTGTCGCCGATGGCGGTGAACTCGTGCCGTTCATTCGAACCCATGTACCCCACGACCGCCTGGCCCGTGTTGATCCCCACGCCCACGGCGATCGGCTTCTGTCCGGCCCGCTCCCGCTCCAGGTTCAGCGCCTCCACTGCGTCCTGCATCTCCATCGCCGCCCGCAGCGCGCGCGCGGGATCATCCGGGTGAGACGAGGGCGGGCCCCACACCGCCATCACGCAGTCGCCGATGAACTTGTCGAGGTTCCCCTCGTGGCGGAAGACCACCGCGCTCATCGCCGTGAAGAAGCTGTTCAGCATGGCGACGGTCTCTTGCGGGCTCTCGTTCTCCGCCGTCGAGGTGAAGCCCCGGATGTCGGCGAACAGGACGCTGATCTCCGCCAGCCGGCCCTGCCGCAACAGCTCCACCTGCCCCTTCACCACCATCTCCGCCACCGCCGGTGACAGGAAGCGGGAGAGCTCCGCGCGGGTCACCGCTTCCACTTCGATCTTCTTGGCGAGCTCCGCGTTCTCCAGCGCGATGGCCGCCTGCGCCGCCACGCCGGAGAGGATCTTGAGGTCCTTCTCGGAGAAGGCGTTGGTGCGCTCGCGGGTGTCCAGGAACAGCACGCCCTTGAGCACGCCCTTGGCGAGCAGCGGCACCGCCATCGCAGACCGGATGCCCTGCGCGACGATGCTCTCCGAAGAGGAGAAGCGGGAGTCCAGGATGGCGTCCGCGGTGAGCACGGCCTGGCGCGTCTCCGCCACCCGCTTGAGCACCGTGTCGGAGACCACGACCTCTTCTCCATCCCCCTGCTTCCGGTGCCGCACCGCCTGCGGGACCAGCGCCCCCTGATCATCCGAGAGGAAGAGGACGCCGTTGTCCGCCGCCAACAGCTGGAAGGCCACGCGGAGGATCTTGTCCAGCAGGCTCTTCTGATCGCGCTCGAGCCCGACCTGGCGGTGGAACTCGTGGGCGATGCGCAGCTTCTCGTAGTCCTGCCGCAGCGCCATCTGATCCGTAATCTGATCGATGGGACGGAACTCGGTCTCTTCCGACTGGTCAATCTGCGCCAGGAAGGCTGGCATCGACTGCGCGGCCGCGAGCACCGTCACGCCCGGCGAAGAGATGGTGCCGGCGGGCTCGCCGCTGTGGAAGATGAGCCGCGAGTTCCCCAGCGCAATCTCATCCCCGTCGCGCAGCCGCAGCTCCTTCACGCGGCGGCCATTCACGAACGTCCCGTTGGAGGAGCCGAGGTCCTTGAGCAGGAAGCCGCCGCCAATCTTCTCCAGGCTGGCGTGCTCCTTGGAGACCTCCCGGTCCACCAGCCGGAGCGTGTTCGCCGGGTGCCGTCCCAGGGTGGTCTTCGTACCCACCAGAGGAAACTCGCCCACCTTGCCGTCCGCCAGCCTGCCGGACAGCCTCGGCCCGCGCGCAGGCGCCAGGCGCGCCACAGAGGCAGCGGGATTCTGGAAGGCGCTCACGGAGACGAGGGGCTGACCTCCGGAGATGGCCTCACCGCAGGCCGAGCACTTGGCCGGAAGCGGCACGGGCAGGGCGCTGCGGCAGCGGGGGCAAACGCTTGGCATGTCGGAGGATTGAGCGGTTCGAAGACTAGCAGGACGAAGGCACCTGGCAAACGCCGTCGTCGGCTCAAAGGCGCGGCGATTTCTGCACCCGTCCAGCCGCGGCCCATGCGACAACCGCGCCCCCTTTTCGGAGGTCATCCACGTGAAGGCCAAGAGACCCGCCCGCGCTGGTAAATCACTGAGCCGCAAGCCCGCTCCCAGGACCGCCAGGCGGCCAGACGCGGTGGACCTTCACTCCCCCACCCACGTCAACTTCCGGCTCCCCACCACGGTGCGTCCGGTCCGCTACGACGCGGTCCTGAACGTGGACCTCGAGGGCAAGCGCTTCTTTGGCGAGGGCACCATCGACCTGGAGGTCAGCCGCCCGTCGGAGGAGCTCATCCTCCACGCGAACGGCCTGGCGCTCCTCTCCGCGAAGCTGGAGGACCGCGGCGGGACCCGGGCGCTGGTGTCCGCCAAGAGCCACCCGGTCAGCGAAACCCTCACCCTGCGCTTTGACGCGCCGGTCGCCAAGGGCTCCGCCAAGCTCACGCTGGAGTGGGCGGCGAAGTTCTCTCCGGGGCTTCAGGGGCTGTACTCCACCGGGAAGGTGGCGGTCACCCAGTTCGAAGCCGCGGACGCGCGCCGCGTCTTCCCCTGCTTTGATGAGCCCGGCTTCAAGGCCCGCTGGAAGCTGGCCGTCGTGGTCCCGCGCGAAGCCACCGCGCTCTCCAACGGCGCCATCGAGTCAGAGACGGTGGAGGGCGACACGAAGCGCGTGTCGTTCCAGGAGACGGAGCTGCTCTCGTCGTACCTCATCGCCCTGGTGATGGGCGAAGTGGCGGGGTCGGAGATCACCACGCTGGGCTCCGTCCCGGTCCGGACCTGGTCCACGCCGGACAAGGTCCACCTCACGCGGTTCGGCCAGGACGTGGCCTGCAACACCCTGCCGCTGCTCCAGGAGTACTTCGGGCTCCCGTACGCCTACGGGAAGGTGGACCAGGTGGGCGTGCCGGGCTTCGAGGCCGGCGCGATGGAGAACGCCGGACTCATCACCTACCGGGAGACGGCGCTGCTGGTGGATCCGGCGACGGCGGCGTTGGCCTCGCAGCGACGGGTGGCGGAGACCATCACCCACGAATTGGCGCACCAGTGGTACGGCAACCTCGTCACCATGGAGTGGTGGAACGACCTCTGGCTCAACGAGGCGTTCGCCACGTGGATGGCGGTGAAGATCAACGACCAGTGGAAGCCCGAGTGGCGCACCTGGCTGGCCTTCGACGTGGGCCGCGAAGAGGCGCTCAAGCTGGACGCCCTGCGGTCCACCCACCCCATCCGCGCCGAGGTCCGCAACCCCGCCGAGGCCAGCGAGAGCTTCGACGTCATCACCTACGAGAAGGGCGCCGCCATCCTCCGGATGATTGAGGCCTACCTGGGTGAGGCCCCCTTCCGCGCCGGCATCCGCGCGTACATGCGCGAGCACCAGGAGAAGAACACCGTCGCGGATGATCTCTGGCGCGCGCTGGAGAAGGCCTCCAAGCAGCCGGTGGATGAGCTGGCCGACGCCTGGATTGGCCGCGGCGGCTACCCGTTGGTCAGCGTGTCCTTCAAGGGCAACCGCGTCTCGCTCTCCCAGAGCCGCTTCTACTCGGAGCCCGGCGCGAAGAGCGGCGAGCTGTGGCCCATCCCCATCGTCCTGCGCTACGGCGGCGAAGGCGGCGTGAAGTCGCAGCGGGTCATCCTGCGCAAGGCGACGCAGGTCGTGACCCTGGACGAAGCGCCGACGTGGGTCTGCGGCAACGCGGACGGCACCGGGTTCTACCGGGTGGCCTACGAGGAGTCGGCCTTCGCCGCGTTGGTGGGCGCGGTCACTGAGCTCTCCCCTGCCGAGCGCACCAGCCTGGTCACGGATCTCTGGGCGTTGGTGCTCGCGCACCGCGCAGACGTCCGGGACTTCCTCACGCTCGCGGGCACGCTCGCCGGGGATGAGGATCACGCGGTGCTGGATCAGCTCGTCGGCGCGCTGGGCCACCTGGAGCATGACCTGACGCCGGATGAGGCACGCCCCGCGCTGCGTCAGAAGATCGCCGCGCTGTTTGAACCCTTCGTGCCGACGGTGGGCTGGGATCCCGTGGCAGGCGAAGGCGACCTCGCACGGCTGCGGCGCGCCGCGGTGTTGCGTGCGGCCGGCGGGGTGGGACGTTCTCCCTCGCTCCTGGCAGAGGCGCGCGAGCGGCTGGAGCGGTACCTGGAAGGAGAGCAGTCGGCGCTGGCGGCGGACGTGCATCCGTCGGCGGTGACGATGGCCGCGCGCGGGGGAGATCAGGCGCTCTTCGAACGGCTCAAGCGCGCCTCCGAGGAGGAGCCGGATCCCACGCTGCGCCGGCGCTACCTCTTCGCGCTCGCGGCGTTCGAAGCGCCCGCCCAGGCGGACGCGGCGATGGCGCTGGCCTTCGACTGGAAGGTGCCGCCGCAGGATCACGGCTTCTACACGCGGATGCTCTTCGCCAACGAGGGCGCCCGCGAAGCGACCTGGGTCCGCCTCCAGAAGGAGTGGAAGATCTTTCAGAAGAAGACCGCCGGCCCCGCCATCCTGCGCGGCCTCATCTGGGGCCTGGCCCAGCTGCCGACGCCGAAGAACCTCAAAGAGGTAGAGGCGCTGATCGGCAAGAGCCCGCCCGCTGAGGCGAAGCAGGTCTGCTCCCAGGTGCTGGAGGAGATGCGTCAGCACAAGGCGCTGCGCGCGAAGCTGGGCCCGCAGCTGAAGGCGTGGCTCAAAGGCTAGGGCCCTAGAAGCTGAAGCTCACCGCTCCCGCCGGATAGAACGTGAGGCCGGACATGTTCCGGTCCTCGCCCAGAATGGGCACGGTGGCGAAGGTGTAGCCGCCGGTGACTTCGAGCATGAGGTGGACGTACTTGTACCCGACGGCGATACCGATGGTGCCGCCGACGAAGTGCGAGTGGACCTTGCTGGGCAAGCGCACGTCGAGCCCTTCGATGGTGCCCACTTCACTCGACGCGGCGACCAGCTTCTCGTCGAGCGACGTGTTCGAGTAGACGTACTTGGGCGCGCCGTAGAGCTTGAAGATCTGCCCGAACTCTTTGGAGAGGTAGAGGGGCACCTCGAAGTCCCAGCGCGAGAAGTCGTCCAGCTTCACGAACTGGAGGATCTCGAAGGCGAAGCCACTGAAGAGGTGCTTGCTGACGCCGAAGCCCAGGGCCACGTCGGTGGAGCGGGTCCAGGCCGGGTTGCAGCGCGTGTCGGAGACCTCCCGCAGCGTCCCGGACTCGTCGGTGTAGGTGCCGGGCGGCGGGCACTCGGCGCGCAGCGCCTGGGCGTTGTCCGAGTGGTAGATGCGGTACTTGGTGTCCAGCCGGACGGCGTTGGTGCTGTAGCGGAAGCCCACGTCCCAGTTGTCCATCAGCCCGGTGCGGGCGGAGATTTCGAACGAGTAGGACGGCGGGAAGACGATCAGCGCCACCCCCGCGCCCAAAAGCTGCCGCTGCTCGCCGCTGTTGAGCGAATAGGGTTCCTGGGTTTCGTAGGCGCGCTTGATGACCCCTACCTGGTTGATGCCGGCCTTCACCACCTCCGCCACGGTGCCGGTGTTCAGGTACGCGCCGTAGCCGGCGGTGATCTGGAAGTGCTTGGGCTCTACCGGGCGGGCGGTCTGCAGGGTGGAGAGGGTGGACGCGCAGCCGGTGCAGAAGAGGGCCGCGGTCAGGAGGGGGAGGGATCGCATTGGAGGGATTGGGTGCCGACAACCTACGAACGGATCAAAACGATGCTAAACGGGCGGATGTGAGGATCAAGCAGAGGCCCGAGGACTTCTCGGTGAAGGAGTCCTACCGGTTCGATCCGGTCCCGGATGGCCGCCACCGCGTGTACTTGCTGGACAAGCAGAAGCTGTCCACCTTCGACGCCATCGACCGCATCCGTGAGCGGTTCGGGCTGAGGCCGGGGGCCGTGTCGTACTGCGGGCTCAAGGACAAGCAGGGGCGCACGGAGCAGCTCATCGCCGTGGATGGCGCGGACGTGGACCTCCAGGATCCCGACCTGCGCCTCAAGTTCCTCGGGCGGACGGACCGCCCGCTCACCGCGGCGAACACCACCTCCAACCGCTTCTCGGTGACGGTGCGCGCGCTGGCGGAGAAGGACCTGCCACCGCTGGCGCTCTCCACCTCAGAGGTGAACCGCCTGGGCGTGGTGAACTACTTCGACAGCCAGCGTTTCGGCTCCCTCAAGCACGGGCAGGGCTTCATCGCCAAGGACCTGCTCCGGGGCGACTTCGAGGCCGCGCTGCGCAACTACCTCGCCAAGCCTTCGCCGCTGGACCGCTCCGAAGACGCGAAGGTGAAGACCTTCTGGCGCGAGCACTGGGGCGAGTGGGACCGCCGTGCGCCCTTCGCCGCGAACAAGAAGTACTTCCGGATTTTGAACGCGCTGCGCGAGGACCCCAAGGACTTCGTCCGCGCGTTCCTGCAGATTGACTCCGCCTACCGCGCGCTGCTGCTCTTCACCTACCAGAGCTACCTCTGGAACGAGGGCGTCCGCCGGCTCCTGCAGCTGCTCTTCCCCCGCGAGCACCTCTTCCCGATGCCGTACCAGGCCGGCACCCTGCTCTTCCACCGCGACTCGGACGCGAAGACGATGGAGCGGCTGCGGCACCTGAGCTTCCCGCTGTTGGCGCCGGACTCCACCTTCACCGACGACAAGGTCCGTGAAGCGGTGGAGTGGTCGCTGGCGAAGGAAAAGATCAAGCTCGGGGACCTGCGCATTGAAGAGGCGCCCCGGCTGCTCTTCTTCAAGCACGAGGAGCGTCCCCTCCTGGTGCAGCCGCACAAGCTGGTGGTGGGCCGCACCGAACGCGATGAGCTCAACCGCGGCAGCCTCAAGTCCAACGTCGCCTTCACCCTGCCCCCAGGCGCGTACGCCACGCTCGTGATCAAGCGGCTCTTCCACTTCACCTACCGTGAGGACTCCGCCGAGGAGATCCGGGCGACCAGCCGGCTGAGCGACCGCCGGCCCCCCGAAGCAGAGGCGGAGGCCGAGGTCGAAGCGCCGGCCCCCGTTCGCCAATCGGCGCCCCCACCGCGCCGCTCGGCGGCGCCTGAGCCCGTACCCACCCCCACACCGCAGGCTCCGCAGGGCTTCCGGGCGAAGGCAAAGGCCCGGAAAGAGACGCGCGCCGTCAACCGCAAGGCGGCGAAACTACAGACCAAGCCGGCCAAGCGCCGGTCGTAGGAGGGGGCGGGCAATGGGCACGGGAAACAGCCGTATCGAATGCCGTGAACCCACTCTCGTTGGATTTCGGTCCCGATAACCCCATCGCGCTGAGCGTGATGATCGCCGAGGACAACAAGCGGCTCCCCTGGAAGGCCGACGTCCTCGCCGCGCGCGGGGGGGATCACTCCGCCTTCGCCGCCCTGGTGCGCAGCATCCAGCGCCCCATCTACGGCCTGTGCCTACGCCTGCTGCGCAGCGAGGCCGAAGCCGCCGAGGTGGCCCAGGACGCCTTCCTCCGCGCGTTCCAGAACCTCCACCGCTACGACGACGAGAAGCCCTTTGACCTCTGGGTCATGGCCATTGCCCGGAACCTCTGCCTCGACATCCTCCGCCGCCGGTCGCGGATGCACACCGAAGACGTGGATGAGCTGAAGGACCTGCTCCCCACCGCCGCCGCGTCGCAGGAGGCGGACGCCATCGCCCGCCAGGAGCGGCTGTCGCTGGAGAGCGCGATGGCCACTTTGCCCCTGGAAGACCGCGAGGTGCTGGCGCTCTACTACGTGCAGAAGCGCACCACGAAGGAGATCGCCGTGGTGATGGGCGTGGCGCCGGGGACGATCATGGCGCGCCTGTTCCGGGCGCGAGAGAAGATCCGCAAGCAGATGAAGCAGGAGGAGCTGACATGACCGCCGCTGGCGACTGCCCGGAGCTGGAGCAGCTCTTCGATGATCTCGCAGTGGGCAGCGGGCCTGCACTGGATCACGCCCGTGCCTGCGAGCTCTGCTCTGGCCTGCTCGAGGAGCACCGCCAGCTGGAGAAGGACCTCTACCGGTTGGCGGATCCACTCCCGCCGCCGGACTTCGTCCACCGCGTGATGGCCAAGGTGGCCGCCGCGCCCGTCCCCATCCGCTCTGAGCTGAAGATTGGCCTCAGCATCCTGGTCTTCGCCGTGGCCGGCGCCGTCGCCACGTTCTTGCTGGCCGACGGGAGCCTGGGGTCTCTGGGCATCGGCGCCGCGCGCACGCTCGTCGGGGTGCACGCCTTCGCCGTCAACGTGCAGAGCCTCCTCTCCATCCTCTGGAAGACCGCTGCCATCCCCACTGCCCTCTCCCTCTCTGTGGTGCTCATGCTCTCGCTCGTGTTCCTCAAGCGGCTGGCCGGCACTCAGACGATCTCCGATGTGAAGGTGTCGCCATGAACCGCGCTGCTCGCCCTGCTCTGCTCCTGCTCACCCTCGCGGCCACCACCTCCGCCTTCGCGCAGGAGGTCGTCCCTGTCCCTCCCACGCCGCCGCAGGCCCCCAAGGCCCCGCAAGCGCCGCCCACCCCCGCCGCCGCGCAGCGCACCGTGACGCTCAAGCGCAGCGGGCCGCTGCGGGAGATGCTAGGGCAGATCGCCGCGCAGGGCGGCATCAACCTCATCGCCACCGGAGACCTGAGTCGCCCCGCGGAGGTCTTCCTGCAGAACGCCTCCGCCGAGGAGGCGCTGGAGACGGTGGCCACCGCCTATCACCTCAAGGTCACCCGCAAGGGCAGCATCTGGACCCTGCGGCCCATGACGGACGACGAGATTGAAGAGGCCGACGACAAGGCCGAGAGCGCCCACGCCGAAGCCGCAGAGGCCACTGAAGACGCGGCGGAGGCCGAAGAGGCGGAAGCGCCGGAGATCGCCGAAGCGCCCGGCGACAGCGCTGAGGAGGTCCTGGAGCGGCTGCGCGAGAAGGGCATCCCCGTCCACAAGACCCAGGACGGCGACGAGGTCTTCGGCGGCAACCTCACCATCGAAGAGGGTCAGCACGTGCAGAGCGCGGTGGCGTACCTGGGCAACCTGACGGTCAAGGGTCAGGTGAACGGCGACGCGGTGGCGTTCGGCGGCAACGTGACGCTGGGGCCTGAGGCGGTGGTGAAGGGCGACGTCGTCAGCATTGGCGGCAACATCGACAAGGCACCGGGCGCGCGCGTGAAGGGCGAAGAGCTGGTGATGGGCGGCGGCATCCGCGCGGTCACCTCGGCCCTTGGGCACAACAAGATCCGGATCAAGCACCGGGTGGCGGATGTGGACAGCGACGACGGCGAGGAAGTGAAGGCCTCCCGGAGCGGGATGCAGCTGCCCACCTTCTTCCTCTACTTCGCGGCGCTGTTCGGCGTGGGCTTCCTCTTCATCCTCTTCGTCCCCAACCGGATGAAGCAGATTGAGAGCGAGCTCAAGGCGGACCCGCTCAAGTGCATGCTCACCGGCGGTGTGGCGGCGGTCGCCTTCCTCCCGCTGCTCGTGCTCCTCGCCATCACCGTCATCGGCATCCCGGTCATGCTCGCCATGCTGCTCTTGGCGCCGCTGGCCATCCTCGCCGGCTACGGCGCCATCGCCAGCACCATCGGCCTGCGGCTGCCCATCCTGCGCGGGAAGAAGACCCAGGCCATGGTGCTCGCGCTGGGGCTGCTGGTCATCCTGCTGCTGGGGATGATCCCCGTGCTCGGCGTCATCCTGCACTCCGGGCTCGTCCTGCTCTCCGTCGGCGCTGTGCTGCGGACCCGCTTCGGCAGCAGGGCCAGGGGCTTCCCCCAGCCCCTCACCGCCAGCGCCATGCCGGTCGGGTGAGTCCGGCGCGACCTCGGCCGTAACGTTCGCCCGCGTCTCACCGCCTGCCACCTTCGCGACCCATCACGGGGTCAGGAGGTGCGGTGTGGGGGCTGGTCGACACCTCGAAGTGGAGCAAGCGGGCGTGAGGGCCCGCAAAGTCGGGGGCTCGAAGACTGCGGGTGAAAGGTGCAATCCTTGCTGCTGAGACGGGCAACAGGGGAGCACATGAAGGAACGAACCTCACCGCGGGTTCGGCGACGCATCAAGGTACGCCTGGGCGCTGTGACGCTGTTCACCGCGGACATCTCTGAAGGCGGGTTCTGCGCCGAGATCATGCGAGCGCCGCAGCCGGGGTCGGCCATCCAGGGCACCATCACAGTGGGCGACAAGGAGCTGCCCTTCACCGGAAAGGTGGCCTGGGCGAAGCCGGGCGACGCGCGGATGGGCGTTCGTGGGCGCTTTGGCGTGCGGTTCGATGTGACCCTTCCGGAGCTGGGTGGGCGGACAGTGACGACGCCGCTCCCGCCCGGCAGCAGGCCCCCCGGCTGACGCAATAAGCCGTGAAATTCCCGGCACCTGCGGCGGCGGTAGCCTTTACTTGGCCACCCTCGGTTGTTATAGGCGCGGACCCTCTTACCGCCCTGCCCGAGGTCGCTCGTGCTCAACGCCCACGCAAAGGTTCCACTGCCGGTCAACGAACCGGTTCAAGGCTACGCCCTGGGCTCGCGCGAGCGCGCTGAGCTCAAGAGCGCGCTGACCAAGCTCTCCGGCGAGCGGGCGGACATCCCTCTCTTCATCGGCGGGAAGGCGGTGCGGGCCAGCCGCACCGGAGAGATCCGCATGCCGCACCGCCACAGCCACGTGCTGGGGACCTTCCAGGAGGCGGACGCCACCCAGGTGGAGCAGGCGATCGCCGCGGCGATGGCCGCCAAGGCGGAGTGGAGCCAGACGCCGTTCTCCGAGCGCGCGGCCATCTTCCTGCGCGCGGCGGAGCTGCTGGCCACCAAGTACCGGGCCCTGATGAACGCGGCCACGATGCTGGGCCAGTCGAAGACGGCGCATCAGGCGGAGATTGACGCCGCCTGCGAGTCCATCGACTTCCTGCGCTTCAACGTGGCCTTCGCGCAGGGTCTGCT
Organism: Myxococcaceae bacterium; assembly: GCA_044230055.1. Classification (GTDB taxonomy): domain Bacteria; phylum Myxococcota; class Myxococcia; order Myxococcales; family Myxococcaceae; genus JBGART01. The sequence goes on from JBGART010000022.1 coordinate 122,824, forward strand.
GGAGCAGCAGCCGCAGAGCGCGCCGGGCGTGTGGAACCAGACCGACTACCGGCCGCTGGACGGCTTCGTCCTCGCGGTGGCGCCGTTCAACTTCACCTCCATTGGCCTCAACCTCTGCACGGCGCCGGCGCTGATGGGCAACACGGTGGTGCTCAAGCCCGCCTCCACCGCTGTCTACAGCAACTGGATCATCCTGGAGCTGCTGCGCGAAGCGGGGCTGCCGGACGGCGTGGTGAACTTCGTCCCCGGGCCTGGGCGCGTGGTGGGCGACGCGGCGCTGGCCAGCCCACACCTCGGCGGCATCCACTTCACTGGTTCCACCGGCGTGTTCCAGGGGATGTGGCGGAAGATTGGCGAGAACATCTCCCGCTATCACCAGTACCCGCGGCTGGTGGGTGAGACCGGCGGCAAGGACTTCATCTTCGCGCACCCGTCCGCCGGGGAAGATCTCGACGCGCTGGCGGTGGCCATCGTGCGCGGCGGGTTCGAGTACCAGGGGCAGAAGTGCTCGGCGTGCTCGCGGGTCTACATCCCGGAGTCCCTCTGGCCGCGCCTGAAGACCAAGCTGCAGGAGCAGATCGCCGAGCTGAAGATGGGCGATGTGCGCGACTTCCGGAACTTCATGGGCGCGGTCATTGACGAGGGCTCGTTCAAGAACACGGCCTCGTACCTGGAGCTGGCGAAGAAGGGCGGCGGCGAGGCCAGCATTGTGGCCGGCGGCGAGATGGACCGCAGCGAGGGCTGGTTCGTGCGGCCCACGCTGACGCAGGTGACCAACCCCAAGCACAAGCTGATCAGCGAGGAGATCTTCGCCCCGGTCGTCACCGCCTTCGTCTACCGGGACAGCCAGTACGCGCAAACGCTGCGGCTGTGCGACGAGGCGTCTCCCTACGCGCTCACCGGCGCCATCTTCGCCCGGGACCGCAAGGCCATCGCGCAGGCCAGCCAGGAGCTGCGGCACGCGGCGGGGAACTTCTACATCAACGACAAGCCCACCGGCGCCGTGGTGGGGCAGCAGCCCTTCGGCGGGAGCCGGGCCTCCGGCACGAACGACAAGGCCGGCTCCGCGCTGAACCTCGTCCGCTGGACGTCGCCGCGCACCATCAAGGAGACCTTCGTCCCGCCGACGCAGGTCCCCTACCCGTTCATGGCAGCCGAGTAAGCCATGGCGCCGCGGAGGCTGGACGGTGGCGGGCAGTCGCGGCCGGCCCTGACGGTGGAGCTGGAGGGCGAGCCCGTCCCCGCCTGTGAGGGCGAGAGCGTTGCGACGGCGCTGCTGGCGCACGGCGAGCGGATCTTCGCGCGCTCCGTGAAATACCACCGCCCGCGCGCGCCGTTTTGCATGACCGGGGAGTGCTCGCAGTGCCTGATGCGGGTGGACGGCGTGCCCAACGTCTTCACCTGCCGGACGCCGGTCCGCGCGGGGCAGCGCATTGAACGGCAAAACGCGTACCCGTCGGCGAAGGTGGACGTCTTCTCCGCCATCGACTGGATGTTCCCCTTCGGGCTGGATCACCACGAGATGTTCGCCGGCGTGCCGGTGGCCGAACAGGTGATGGCCAAGGTGGCGCGGCACCTCGCGGGCCTGGGCCTGCTCCCGGAGCAGCCCGCGCCGCCCCGGCTCGACGCCACGGTGGAGCGGACGAAGGTGGCCATCGTGGGCGCAGGCCCAGCCGGGCTCTTCGCGGCGAAGGCGTTTCTGGCGGCGAAGGTGCCCTTTCTCCTGTGCGAGCGCGACGCGGCGCTCGGCGGCAGGCTGGCCACGGCGCCCATCGAAGCGGACGCGCCAGACACCGCGTTCGCGCAGGGCTTGCCGGAGGACCACGTCTACCGGAGCGCCGCAGCGGTGGGGCTCTACGAGGACGACGGCGGCTGGTTCCTCGCCGTCATTCGCGCGGGCGAAGGGACGCTGTCGCTCACGCGCCTCTACGCGGACCGGTTCCTCCTCGCGCCCGGTGGCCAGCCGGCGCTCGTCCCGTTCCAGAACAATGATCTCCCGGGCGTCCTCTCCGGGCCCGCGGTGAGCCAGCTGGTGCGGCAGGACCGCGTGCTGCCGGGGGAGCACGTCGTGCTGTTGGGGCACGGTCCGCAGCTGGCGCCGCTGGCCGCGCTCCTTGAGGGCGCCGGCGCGAAGATCTCCGCCACGCTGCGCCCGCCGGCGGTGGACCTCTCCACCGTGAAGGCGCACGGGATGGGCTGGGTGCGCCAGGTCAGCTACCGGGACGCCAACGGCCAGAAGCAGCGCGCGAAGTGCGACCTGGTGGTGGTCTCCGTTCCGCCCTCGCCCCGCTTCCAGCTGGCGCGGCAGGGCGGCGCGCGCGTGCGCTTCGACCCCGCGGCGGAGACGTTCGTGGTGGACGCCGACGCGCGCGGGAGGACCTCCGCGCCCCAGGTCTTCGTCGCCGGCGACGCCGCGGGCGTGCGCAGCGCGCGCGAGGCAGCGGAGAGCGGCGCCCGCACGGCCGAGGCCGTTCTGGAGTCCCTGTCATGAGCAAAGCCCTGGTCTGCCCCTGCGAAGACGTGACCGTCGAGGACGTGCAGGGCGCGATCGAGAAGGGCTACTGCGACATGGAGTCGGTGAAGCGGTACACCGGCTTCGGGACCGGCATCTGCCAGGGAAAGAGCTGCCTCTCCGCGGTGGCTGGGCTGCTGCACCGTTCGGGCAAGCTGGCCGAGGACGCCCTCCGGCCGTTCACCCCGCGTCCCCCGGTGGAGCCGACCGAGCTGTCCGTCTGGGCCACCCTCCCCTTCGACGAGGCGCGCCCGCCGGTGGGCGGCGTTCCCCCGCGCCTGCGCGTGACGACGCCTGCGCTGCGACCGCCGGTGCCCGTTCAGGCGCGCGCGAAAGTCGTCATCGTGGGCGGCGGGATCATGGGCCTGGCGCTGGCGCACAACCTGGCCAAGCGCGGTGAGACGGACGTGGTGGTGCTGGAGCGCGGCTATCTCCTGGCCGGCGCCACCGGGCGCAACGGCGGCGGCGTCCGGATGCAGTGGGGCACACCCACCAACATCGAGCTGGCCAAGCGCTCCATTGACCTCATGAAGGAGTTCGCCCGGGAGCTGGGCATCAACATCTGGCTCCGGCAGGGCGGCTACCTCTTCCTCGCCAAGAGCGACGCGGTGGCCCGGCGGCTGGAGCGCAGCGCGACCTTGCACAACCAGCACGGGGTGCGGACGGAGATCCTCACGCCGGACGCGGCGCGGGACGTGGTGCCGGAGCTGTCGATGAAGGGCGTGGTCTCCTGCGCCTTCAACCCGGATGACGGGGTCATCTTTCCCTGGCCGTTCCTCTGGGGCTACGCGCACAGCTGCGCCCGCGCGGGCATCCGGGTGGAGACCTTCACGGACGTGACCGGCTTCGAGGTCTCCGGCGGGCTCATTCGCAAGGTGAAGACGGACCGCGGCGACATCGCCTGCGACACGGTGGTCCTCGCCGCTGGTGCGTGGAGCCCCGAGGTGGCGCGGCTGGCCGGAGTGAGCCTGCCGAACGAGCCGCACCGGCATGAGATCCTCTCGACGGAGCCGCTCAAGCCCTTCCTCGGCCCGCTGGTCTCCGTGCTCGACTCCGGCCTCTACTTCAGCCAGTCCATGCGCGGAGAGATTGTGGGAGGCATGGGCAACCCGCGCGAACCCGCCGCCCTCAACCAGGGCTCCACCGCGGGTTTCCTCTCGCGCTTCTCCCGAGGCCTGCTGGAGCAGCTGCCCACCTGCGGCCGGGTAAAGGTCCTCCGCCAGTGGGCCGGCTGCTACGACGTGACGCCCGACAACAGCCCCATCCTCGGGCGCACGCCGGGGCTGGAAAACCTCCTCCAGCTGAACGGCTTCGTCGGGCACGGGATGATGATGGCCCCCGCCGTCGGGGAGCGCATGGCCGCCTGGATGACGGGCCAGAAGGACGAGCTCTTCGAACGGTTCACGCTGCGCCGCTTCGCGGAGGGGCGGCTGGAGCGCGAAGAGATGATCATCGGCTAGGAGCGTCTCACGATTGGTCATGAATCTTCGCCGTCGCTTGGCGCAAGCACGGTTCGCTGTGCGGCTTCGGGCTGCGGGGAATGGTGTCTCGGGCTTCGGGCTTCGGGGAACGGTGTCTCGGGGAGGGGTAGGGCGTACGCGTTCGCGTTCGCGTTCGTTCACGGGTACGGGCCCGGGCAGGGGTTCGGGTTCGGGACACCGCGCACGGCTCGTCCAGTCGCCGACCTGACGGGGATGCCCCTCGTTGCGCTTCAGCCGGTAACCGACTGCCCGCGCCCGAACCCGAACCCGGGCCCGTACCCGTGAACGAAGGCGAACGCGAACGCGAACGCGTGCTCCCTACCCCTCCCCGAGACACCGTTCCCCGCAGCCCCAGACACCATTCCCCGCAGCCCGCAGCCCGAACACTCCGGCCCGGCACTTGACGCGCCCGAAAGCGCAACGCTTGAGTCGAACGGGGTGATGGCCCGTCGCTCGCCACCCAAGGCCAAAGTTGTGACCAATCGTGAGAGGAGCGTTGCGCCGTCAGGCGCATAGTCGAGAGCCCAGCGGGGGAGGCGCCTGACTGAGAACAGCTCTTCCTCCGACGACCAGGGCCGGTCTCCGCCTCGAGACGAACAAGGGGCCTGGCGGTCCGCCCCCGTGGCGCAGATGGACCCACCCCCTCCTGTGCCACACTCCGCGGCATGTCGCCCGGCCTGATCGCCGCCGCGGCGGTGGCGCTGGGGGCCACCGCGCTCGGCTGGAGCTGCTACTTCCGGTGGAAGGACCGCCTCCACCCGGAGCCAAAGTGGCTGACGGCGGCGGCGGTCGGCGGCGGCGCCTCCGCGCTGTTCGCAGCGTTGGCCGGTTACCGGGTAGCGGACCGCCTGGGCGGCGCGCCGACGTGGGACGCGCTGGCGACGGGTGAACCGGCGCAGGCGGTGGCCGCGGCCCTGACCATCGGCTTCATCGAGGAGGCGGCCAAGGCGCTCCCCGTCGTGCTCATCGCCCTCACCCGCCGCCACGACTTCGACGAGCCTCTGGATGGCCTGGTCTACGCGGGCTGCTCCGCCATCGGCTTCTCCTTCGCGGAGACGCTGGGCTTCACGTTGGACGGTGGCTTGACGCTGCTGGAGCTCTCCGCCCGGGCGGCGGCCGCGCCCATCGCGCATGCCCTGCTGGCGGCGCCCTGGGGTGCGGGGCTGGCGGTGGGGCTCCTGCGCCGGAAGCCCGCGGTGGCGCTCGTTGGGGCCGGGCTCTCCGTCGCGCTGCACGGCTTCTACGATCTCGCGCTCGCCCGCGGCGGCGCGTACCAGGTGGCCGGACCGGGGATCATCCTCGCGCTCTGGCTCTGGGTCATCCGCGCGGCGCCCAGGCTTGCCCTGCCCCCGCAACGCGAAAGGTCGCGGGACGAAACCTCCACCCGCGACCTCTCTTAGCGCCCGCCCACCGATTTACAGCGCGAGGTTCTTCTTCGCCGCTTCCTTCCGGACCGACTCCAGCACCGCGTCATCCAGGGTCTTCTCACCGGCCGCGCCGCCCTTCTTGCGCTCTTCGGCGAGGAACTTCTCCCGGCTCTCGGCCAACTTGGCGATCTGCTGCTGGATGGCCGCGCGCTCCTTCCCCTTCGCCGCGACAAACTCATCGCGCTCCTGGGGCTTCATGTCCTTCATCTCCGGAGGCAGCGCGGCGGCCGGCATGGCGCTGGGGGCCTTGCCGCTCTTCGCGGCGTCCACCAGGTCCCAGCCGCGGTTGTCGTAGTGCGAGGTGCTCTTGGAGACCGAACGGGTCACCGCCGCGCCGGCGCCCATCGCCGCGTTGAGGCTGTCCTGCTTGTCCTGGCGCTCGAGCTTGGCCTTCCCGTCCGAGCCGTAGCCGATATAGGTCTTGTTCAGCTCCGCACCCAGGCGGGCGATCTCCGCGTCCTGCGGCGCCTGCACGTAGGCGACCGCCGCGTTGTGGTTGATCATCGTGAAGCTCCCGCCGGCCAGCCGCGCGCCGTCGCGCCAGCTGGGCTCCTCGCCGCCGCAGTGGATGGTGTTGACCGTGATCCCCTTGCGCGACGCGTCCGCGATGGCCTCTCGGTAATTCACGCGGCCCTGAGCGAAGGACTCATTCCCGGCGATGTAGATGAGCTTGAGATCATCCGGGTTGCCGCTCCACTCGAGCTCGCGCGTGGCCTTCTGGATCACCTCGCCGCAGCGCTCCTCGCCGCCGCGGATGCCCAGGCCGAAGAGCTGCTCGGAGACGCCGTCCAGGTCGCGCGTGAAGGACGCCAGCCGGGTGGGGTTCTCCCCGTATTCGTAGAGCGCCAGCTCCAGCACCGCGCGCTCCTCGCCGCGGCGGGCGTTCCGGAACTCGTTGACGACCTTCCAGATCTGCGTGCGCGCCTGGTTGATGAGGCCGCTCATGCTCCCGCTGTTGTCGAGCAGGATGGCGATCTGCACCTTCGGCGTGCGGCGGGGCCGGGGCAGGACTTCGATGTCGTCAGCCTTGGCGACGGGGGCCAGGAGGGCCGCGACCAGGGCCAGCATTTGAACCAGTTGGGTGCGCTTCTTCAGGGAAAGGGACGACATAGGATCTCCAGGGTAGAGCTTGCAGGCCGTTGGTCTGTTCAGGCCGTGCGGACACAAACGCGCCACCTCCGGAAACGATCTGTCCCCCCGCGACGCCGTCCAAGAACGCGGAAGGCCGATGTGGGCAGTTGACCGCCACCGTGCGTCATGCTGGAGGGACGACATGCACTGGTGGATTTTGCTGCCGATCGCGGTCCTCGCCGCCGCGGCGGTCACCCTTGGACGCCTGCGGCGGCGCCCGCCCCCGTCACCCGAGCTGCCGCCGCTCCCGCCGCCGACGACGGCAGCTCCTCCGTTGGCCACCGCGCGCGCCCTCCTGCGCGAGGGCAAGACCCTGGAGGCGGAGCGGTGCGTGGAGGACGCCGTCACCTGGGCCGCGCAGCGGCACGGAGAGCGCTCCCGTCCACACGCCGAAGCCCTCTTCGACGCCTGCGCGGTGCTGGTGGATCTGGGCGACTTTGACCGCGCGCTGGAGCGCCTGAGGAGCGCGGCGCAGGTTGAAGGTGACGGCTTCGAGGTGTCAAAGCTCCGGCTCAACTGCCTCATGAACCTGGGGCAGCTGCTGACGCAAACGGGGCGGCTGGCGGAGGCAGAAGAGGTGCTCCGGGATGGCCTCGCGCGGCGTCGGGCGCTCTACAGCGCGGAGCACCCCGGCTACGCCTATGGCGCCGAAGCGCTGGCAGAATCCCTGCTGCGCGCGGGGCAGCATCCGGAGGCGCTGGCGCTCGCGCAGGACGCGGTGAGGATCTTCGAAGCCCAGCGCCACCACGACACGCCCTCCGCGCTCGCGCTGCTCGCCTTCGCGCTGCAGTCAGAAAGCGCCGACGGAAAGGCCAGACCGCTCGAAGGCGCCGCCAAGCTCCCGGACCCGCAGCTGGCCGCGCTCTCACGCCACGTGCTGCAGCGCGCGCCGCAGCACGCGCCGGCGGTGGTGTTCCCTCTGCTGGAGGCGCTCCGGGAGCTGCTCTCCAGCCGCCCCGGCCTGCGCCGCGAGGCGCTGGACACAGGCATCCTGCTGGCGGACCTGGCCCAGCGCGAGGGCAGCTTCGGGCGCGCGGTCGCGGCGATGGAGCGGCTGGTCACGTTGCTGGACGCGCCGGAGGACGCCCGCGAGCGCCTGGGCGCGCTGGAGAGCCTGGCGCTGGCCTACTCCCAGTCCGGAGATCCGGCGCGGGCGTTGGCCACCTATGAACGGGCGCATCGCCTTTCGGCGCGGGATGAAGTCCTCAGCTCGCGGGTGCGCCGCAACTGGGGGCTCTACCTGGCCGAGCTCAACCGACCGGCGGAGGCAGACCCGCACCTCGCCGCCTCGCTGGACGCGGCGCGCGCGGATGGAGACGCGGGCGTCGTAGGCGACCGCGCCTGCGCGTACGGCATCTTTCTTCAGCACCAGGGACAGTCGGACCAGGCGCAGCGCCTGCTCCAGGAGGCCGTCCGCCTGGCGCCTGCTGACTCGGACACCCGGCTGTACGCCCACGCGCACCTCAAGGCGCTGGAGCGAGGGGGCGCTTGCGACTGCGGCGCGGAGCTGCCGGGGGCGTTCCGCGAGAGCGTGAAGGCGCTGGTGAGCGCACGCCTCCCGCCGGGCCTGCTGGCGGATCTCGAGGTGGAGCTGCCGCGCCACGAGCGCCCACAACTGCACGTGAAGCTGGCCCGCGAACCCACAGTGGAGGAACGCCACCTGCTGGACCAGGTGCTCCGGCATGCCGTGCTCCAGCTCCAGCGCAACTTGCGGACGAGGTCCGGGTCGCGCTGACGGGAGGAGGCCGCTATGAAGGGGGGATGCCTCCTCGATTGTCCGCCTTCGGCGCCCGCGCGTCCGGCCTGCGCCTGGAGCGGATCTCCGCCTCCGCCCGCTTCTCCGACGGTCAGTTCCGCAACACCGCACAGGTCGCGCAGGGCCTGAAGGGCAACCCGCTCCCCGTGCTGGGCGAATTCTTCTTCGGCGGTGGCCAACGCTCGCCGCCCGCCCCGCTGCCGAGCGAGAGCCCCCTGGCCACCTGGGCGCGTCCGGCGGAGACGGGCCTGCGGGTCACCTGGCTGGGCCACAGCACGCTCCTGCTGGAGTTGGACGGCGTGCGGATCCTCACCGACCCGGTCTGGGGCGCGCGGGCCTCCCCCGCTTCGTTCGCGGGCCCTCGCCGCTTCCACCCTGCGCCCGTCAGACTGGCGGACTTGCCGCCGCTGGACGCGGTGCTGGTCTCGCATGACCACTATGACCACCTGTGCGTGCAGACCATCGCCCAGCTGGCCGCCCGTGACGTTCCGTTCATCACGGCGCTGGGCGTGGGCGCGCACCTTGAAGCCTGGGGCGTCAAGCCGGAACGGATCACCGAGCTGGACTGGTGGGAGCAGGCCGTCCTGCCCGGCGGCAAGCTGGGCTTCACCGCCACGCCCGCCCAGCACTTCTCGGGACGCGGCCTGGGCGGAAGGAACCGCACGCTCTGGGCCTCCTGGGTGTTGCAGTCGGACAAGCACCGGGTCTTCTTCAGCGGCGACACCGGCCTCACGCCCGAGTTCCAGGAGATCCGCCAGCGGCACGGGCCGTTTGATCTCGTGATGCTCGAGATCGGCGCGTTCCACCCCAGCTGGGGCGACATCCACCTAGGCCCGGAGAATGCGCTCGCCGCGCACGCCATGCTGGGCGGCGGGACGCTGCTGCCCGTCCACTGGGGCACGTTCAACCTGGCGCTGCACGACTGGAACGAGCCGGCGGAGACGCTCTTCGGCCTGGCGCAGGCGCAGGGCGTGCGGCTGCTCACGCCCCTCCTCGGCGCTGCGACGGAGCCTTCACGGGTGGAAGCGCCGGCGCCGTGGTGGCGGACGGTGGGTCAGCCCCAGGCGCTGGTGCTGGATCCCGCGCGGTAGCGCCGCTGGATCTCTCGCGCGATAGCGCTCAAGGCGGCGGAGCGAAGTGGACCGGAGGCGACTCCTCCGGGGCGGCGGGAATCTCATCCCGGAGCTGCTGATCCACGTAGCACCACGCCCAGTCCTCCCCGGGCTCGAACGACTTCATCACCGGGTGGGCGGTGGTCTTGAAGTGCCCCGTGGCGTGGCGGTTCGGCGAGCTGTCGCAGCAGCCCACGTGTCCACACGAGAGGCACAGCCGCAGATGGACCCAGCGTCCGCCCGTCTCGAGGCATTCCTGACACCCGAGGGTGATCGGCAGCACGTGGCCGCTCCGGGACGAGAGCTTCTTCAGGTGGTCGCAGGTTCTCATGCGTCACCAAGCTCGAACCGCGCGCGGCCCCGCGCAACGGGCAGGTGGGCGAGGGCCGGGACGAGCGGGTCGGCTCGGCCGCCAGGGGCGCTCACCGCCGCCGTCGGTCACCGCTACGTTCCCGTATGGACCCTCAACAGACGTGGCCAGCGCTTCACCTCGAGGACTGGCGCAAGACCTACGACACGCTGCACCGCTGGCTGCAGGTCATTGGCAAGATTCGCCTGCGGCTCAGCCCGCCGCTCAATCACACCTGGCACTGCGCGCTGTACCTCACCGCCCGCGGGCTCACGACCTCGCCTCTCCCCTACGGCGGCCAGACGTTGGAGCTCCGCGTGGATCTGGTGGAGCACTCGCTCTCCTTGATCACCTCGTCCGGCCGGCGGACCGAGCTGCCGCTCCGGTCGGGCACCGTGGCGGGCTTCTACGCCGACGTGATGAACGCGCTTAGGGAGCTCGGGATGGAAGTGGAGATCTGGCCCGTCCCGGTGGAGCGGGAGGACCGGACGCCGCTGGATCGCGATGATCGGCCGGCGGTCTACGACCCTGCCGCAGCCAACCGCTTCTTCCGCGCGCTCTCGCAGGTGGACCAGACGTTCAAGATCTTCATGGGGCGGTTTCTGGGCAAGCAGAGCCCCTCGCACTTCTTCTGGGGGAGCTTTGACCTCGCGCAGACCCGCTTCTCCGGCCGGCGCGCGCCGCTGCCGCCGAACGCGGACCTGCTCCGAAGGGAGGCGTACTCTCACGAGCTGATCAGCTTCGGCTTCTGGCCCGGCACCGAGGGCGCGACGGACGCCGCCTTCTACGCGTACGCCGTCCCGGAGCCCACGGGGTTCCGGGAGAGCGCCGTCCAGCCTGAGGGGGCCACATACAGCACGCGGCTGGGCGAGTTCCTGCTGCCATACGAGTGGGTCCGTCAAGCGCCGGAGCCGCGGGAGGAGCTGCTCGAGTTTCTTCAGTCTGCGTACGACGCGGGCTCGAGATTGGCCGGGTGGGACCGCGCGGATCTGGAGCGCGCGGGGAAAGGCCCCACCGCCCAGGCGTGGGCAACGGCCCCGGGGATTCACTGAAGTCACACATGCCCCGAACGTCTCCTCCGGACGCCTCCCCCGCTCGCCTCGAGGGCCACTTCGTCGGAGGAACAGCTGTTCTCGCGCCGTCAGGCGCCTCCCCCGCTCGCCTCGAGCGTTGCGCCGTCAGGCGCATAGTCGAGAGGTGGCGCAAACCCACGCACGGCACCGTGCCGGTGCTGAGCGACAATTACGGCTCCCCATGAACGACAACTACACCTCCCCATCGGAGGCGAGCGCGTGAGTTGGCGCTGGCGTGGGAGGGGCGGCCGAGAGAAGCCGCCCCTCCATGCCCCC
>JBGART010000124.1:0-3822 GCA_044230055.1 Myxococcaceae bacterium
GGCACGGGGGACGCGTTCGCGTTCGCGTTCGTTCACGGGTTCGGGTACGGCCACGGGTGAGGTTGAACGGCCAACGGTGGAGTCGACGCCGTGGAGCTCCGTCGGACCGCATCCCCTCGCCGTTCCCTTTCCCGAACCCGAACCCGTGAACGAACGCGAACGCGTCCCCCGAACCCGTCGCCCCAAGCCCGTTCTCCGAACCCGTCTCCCCGAACCCGTGTCCCCACACTTCGAACGGGCGGCCCCATGACCGGCGCGCGAACCGCCTGGATCGTCGCCAAGTTCGGCGGCAGCTCCCTCGGGGCCCCGGACCGTCTGGGCCGCGCCCTCGCCCTCATCGCGAAAGAGCGCGCATCCGGCCCCCTGGCCGTGGTCGTCTCCGCGATGGGGGACAGCACCGACTGGCTGCTTCAAGCAGTCGACGCCGCGGCCGCAGGCGACCTCGAAGGCGCAAAAAATCACGCGGAGCAAGTGCTCTCCCTCGCGCGCCACAACGCAGACGCGCTCGTCCGAGAAGGCCCGGAGCCGGAGCGCTGGACCGTGACCGTCCACGCCGCCATCGACGCGCTCTCCTCCCCGCTGCTGCGCCTGCTCGAAGGCGTCAGCCTGGTCCGCGAGCGCACCCCTCAAAGCCAGGACGCGGTCCTCTCCTTCGGAGAGCGCCTGTGCTGCGAAGTCGTCTCCCACCTGCTGCGCCAGCGAGGCCTGCCCGCCGCGGCGCTGGACGCGCGCGACTGGCTGGTCACCGACGACCGCTTCGGCGCCGCCCACGTCGACTGGCCGGCAACGCAGGCCGCCCTCACCCACGCCCTCGCGCGCGCGCCGGACGGCCTCTTCGTCACCACCGGCTTCCTCGGCAGAACCCCCGACGGCCGCACCACCACGCTGGGCCGGAACGGGTCCGACTACACCGCCACCCTGCTGGGCCGCGGCCTGTCCGCCCAGGAGGTGAACGTCTGGACGGACGTCCCCGGCGTGATGACGGCGGACCCGGCCATCGTCCCGGAGGCGTACCCGCTGGCCCGGCTCTCGTACATGGAGGCCCTGGAGCTGGCCCGCTTCGGCGCGAGGATGTTCCACCCGCGCACGATGATTCCCCTCATCGAATCCGGAATCCCGCTGCGCATCCGGCAGACCGCGCGGCCGGAAGGGGAGGGCACCCGGGTGGACGCCAGCGGCACGGGCGACACCCGCCGCGCCACGTCCGTCACCTCGCTGGAGAACCTGGCGCTCCTCGACGTGGAGTCCCGCCGCCTGGCCGAACGGGTCAGCCTCTCCGGCCGCGTCCTCACCGCGCTGGATGCGGCGGGCGTGGCCGTGTGGATGGCCACCCAGTCCGCGCACGGGCAGGCCGTCGCGGTGGCCGTTCCGTTGGCCGACGTGGCGCGCGCGGAGAAGGCCATCCGGGGCGCGCTGGCGCTGGAGCTGGAGCGCGGGGAAGTGGACCCTCCGCGCGTCCGCCAGCCGGTGACGCTGCTCACGCTGGTGGCGGAGGCGATGGGCAGGACGCCGGACGTCGCCGGGCGCTTCTTCCACGCGCTCGGCGGGGTGGGCGTCAACGTGCATGCCATCGCGCAGGGCGCCAGCTCCCGCTCCGTCTCCTGCGCCATCGACGGCGCGGACACCGCGGTCGCCGTGCGCACCGTCCACGCCACCTTCCACTTCGCGCACCAGCAGGTCAGCCTTGCGGTGCTGGGCACCGGCACCGTCGGCGGGCAGCTCCTCGCGCAGCTCGCCGCGCAGCAGCGAAAGCTGGAGGAGACCCACGGCATCCAGCTGCGCCTCGTCGCCGTCGCCGACAGCAAGCGCGTGCGCTTCGACGCGCGGGGCCTCCCGGCGGGCGAGGGCAAGGCGCTGCTGGAGGGCGCGCCCCCCGCGGCTGGACGGCTGGAGCTGCTTGAAGCGCTGCGGCGCCTGCCGGTGCCGGTGCTCATCGATTGCACCGCCAGCGACGGGATGGAGGCCCTCTACGAGGCCGCCTTCGCCCGCGGCATCCACGTGGTGGCGGCGAACAAGAAGCCGCTCACGCTGCCGATGGCCGCCCGCGAACGGCTGCGCGCGCAGTCCTTCGCGCACCACCGCGCGTTCCGCTACGAAACCACCGTCGGCGCCAGCCTGCCGGTCATCGAAACGCTGCAGGACCTCATCCGCACCGGGGACCGCGTGCGCGGCATTGAAGGCTCCCTCTCCGGGACGCTCGGCTATTTGAGCAATGAGCTGATGAAGGGCGTGCCGCTCTCGCGTGCGGTGGCCGTCGCGAAGGAGCTCGGCTACACGGAGCCCCATCCGCGGGATGACCTGAGCGGCCTGGATGTCGCGCGCAAGGCGCTCATCCTGGCGCGGGAGCTGGGCCTCGGCCTGGAGCTGGCCGACGTGGTGGTGGAGCCGTTCATCCCCGCGCGCCTGCTCGCGCAGGACGAGGTGGGCGCGTTCCTCGAAGCGCTGAAGGCGGAGGACCGGGAGATGGGCGAGCGGCTGGCCCGCTACCGCGCGGAGGGCAAGACGCTGCGCTACCTCGCGCGGATTGAGCCCCGCGACGACGGGACGGCCCGCGTCACCGTGGGGCCGGTGGCCATCGACGCGGACCACCCCGCCACCCGCCTGCGCGGCTCGGAAGCGTTCATCGCCTTCACCACCGACCGCTACGCCGAGTACCCGCTCATCGTTCAGGGGGCAGGGGCGGGCGGCGCTGTCACGGCGGCAGGGGTGCTGGCGGACGTCTTCAAGGTCGCCCAGCACGCCCGCGGCGGTTGACGCAGGCGCTAACTCCTTGAAAGGCGGGGTGGGTCACCTGGAGCCCAGGTAGACAACCGTCCTCCACGTCAGGTAGATAATTGTGCTGGGAGCGGGAGTCGCGGAGCAGGTGTGGAGCAGCTGAAGGCGCAGCTCGCAGGTCCCGGCGTAGGTGGGCTGGTTATCGCGGCGACTGCGGGCGCCTGGTACGCGTACTTCCGGCTGAAGGAGCGCCGGGCCAAACCCTTCCTCTTCGAGCTGGCAGCCTTGCTGGGCGGCTTCCTCGCCGCGGGGCTCTCGCTGCTCGCGTTCAATCGGCTGGAGTCGTTCGGCCTCGTCGCGGACTGGTGCGTGCTGGAGGCCGGTGGGCGCCGCGGCATCTCCATGTCGCTCATCGCCGCCGCCATCGAGGAGTGTTCGAAGTTCCTTCCCACGCTCGGGCTGGTGGTGCTGGGCCGGCGCACGCTCACCGGGGCCAGGGATTCGCTGTTCTTTGCCGCGCTCGCGGGCGTGGGCTTTGCCGCCGCGGAGAGCCTGTTCCTGTGTCAGCAGGGGTTGCCCCTCGTGGACAGCCTTGCGCGCGCGCTCACCTCGCCGGTGACGCATGCGCTGTTCGCCGCGCCTGCTGGGTTGGGGCTCGGGCGGTTGGTGATGCGCCGCCGGCTGTGGGCGCTTCCGCTGGGCTTGCTCACTTCTATCGGCGCGCATGCTGCGTACAACCTGTTGCTGGCGCAGGGCGTGCCGCTTGTTGTCCCGGCGTTTCTGGTGCTGACGCTGTGGATGTGGCTGCTGGCCCGGCTCACTGCTGGCTCGTCCGTCGTCCCTGGAGCTTCGAGCTAGCGTCCTGCCGTGCGAAGGCCGGAGTGTTCGGGCTGCGGGGCTCGGGGTTCGGTTTCTGGGGTACGGGTTTCGGGTACGGGTTTCGGGGAATGGTTTCTCGGGTAGGGAGCACGCGTTCGCGTTCGCGTTCGCCTTCGTTCACGGGCCCGGGTTCGGGCCGGGGTAGGGGGTGCGGGTTCGGGCCGCGCTCGTCTCCGCAGGGAGAGTCGCTTCCGCCGCCTCCCCGAACCCCATTCCCCTGTCCGAACC
>JBGART010000023.1:0-129665 GCA_044230055.1 Myxococcaceae bacterium
ATGCACAAGCTCCTCGCCGCGCTCCGAGCTCGCGACGCAGGTTTGAAACATGACTCAAAACGAGACAATGTCAGACCCGCGATGTAGACATCACCCCGTCGCCGCCTCGGAGAATTTCAACCGGCGGCGGGACATCCCCAGCTGTGTGGGGCGCTGCGGTAGTGCGCCGAGGTGATCGCGACCATGCGCCACGCTGATCGCGACCCCACTCCCCTGAACGGTTACGAACGCTTACCTATTCTCGCTGTAGAAAACGATCGACTTGGTGTTCTCGCCTTCAACAGCAACAAGGCGGAGACGACCGTCCATCCCACGGGCCGCCCGTGGTTGGGAGCTTCGTACATACTGCCCAAGGTGCAGTCGAGAAAGGTATCCCCAAGTACCATTGAAGCTTGCAATTGTTATCACGGGAATCGAACCGAAACGAAAGGGTATGTAATCTTCGTAGGCGACCCAAACGCCGCTGGAGTTCGAGTTTAGAGCAATGCTCGGTGAGCGTTGGTAAACTGAACCGATGTAAGGCGCAAAGCTCCAAGGCTGCCATGAGCCGCCCGAGTACTGGCCCAGCGTTACGATAGTTGAGCCGGCTTTCGCGCTTTCCTTCAAGGTTGATACCCAGGCCACCGTCAATTCTCCGGGCGCGAAGGATGCGGCTGTGATGTCGGCTACGGAGAGTACTTGGTACGGCCTGGACGACTGTGTTTGGGGAATACCCAGGTCGGACCAGGTCACAAATCCTGATTGCAGCGCATATCCTACTGGATAGCTGCCATTGGCGTTCGAACCCGCTCCGAAGAAGTGGAGTGTTGTTCCTCCGCAAACCGTTGTTGTCTGACCTGCGATGGAGATCGGTGGAAGGATGTTGTTCCACGCGAATCCTGTCCACTCAGACAGATAGGGTGTTCCGCCCTGTCGGTAAAGGGTCCCCTTAGCAACGGCGAGTTGTGGCACTGAGCCGACGCCCGGACTCGGGCTGACAGGCGTCCAGCTTGTTCCCGTCCATTCGTACGCCAGCACGGAGGTCTCGCCGACGCTGTTGCGTTCATCAAATGCGATAATTGGTCGGCCTGAGGGCCCTCGAATCAGGGTGGGGGATGAGGCGTTCGTGCCATTCCCCGGATAGCCATTGAGTGGAGAGCCAAGGTCACTCCAAGCCGGCCCTCCCTTTACTCGGATATTGAACTCACCGTTTACATACTCGGCGAAGGCAATGTATTCGCCTGCCGCATCAATAAGAATCGCTGGGTCTTTGATTCCGTTTGGATCGGTCGACGTCGCCAGGGGCGGTCCATCCGGCAGGAGTAGGGGTAATTCGAACTGCCACGATGACTCGAGCAACAGATTCCCTGCTAGATCCGTTGGGCCGAACCTGGAGTTTACTGTGACTACGTGTCCGCCCGTGATCCCTGGTGCCAACGCTAACTCTAGCCAGAGCCCATCCATCGAGGGCTTCACAGTCACGGATTGATTGCTAACCGAAAACGAGGTGGAAGTAATGCTCGCCTTCAGAAGCGGCTCCGAGAAATCGATTCGGAGAACCTTCGTTGCCTTCACATCCGTTCGATTGGCTTCCGGGGACCTCGCGATGATCTTTGGTGCTGTCCTGTCGACTCGGATCACCCGGGACTCGCTCAGACGCTGCTCTGACCCCTTCAGCGCTCGCGCATGAAATAAATGGTCTCCTTCGGATACGTTTGAGACATTCCAGGTGTATCGATAAGGCTTTCCCAGCTTCGCAATGAGGACTCCATCCTTCAACAGTTCGACTTCGTCCGGTCTGCCCGTGACGGATATCGAAAAAGTGATGGCAAAGTTCGTGTACGCGTTCGAGGCGGGTGACGCGATGGTGACACTTAGCGGGAGCGCTCCACCATCTGGCAGTTCCGGAGGCTCGCCTGCGTCTGATTCCTCTCCCGCGTCAGGCGTCGCCCCTGCGTCGGTTGGCTCACCCGCGTCAGGTGTCTCGCCCGCGTCCACGACGTTACCTGCATCGGGGACGGGATCCGCGAACTCTGGTTGCACGCAGACAGAGTGCTTTGGGTCGCAGATCGCCCTGGGACGGCCGTGTTCATCATTGCCGTAGATCGCCAAGCACTCCTCGTCGGACGTGCAGGGACCAGGATGCGTCCGGCACGCCGTTGGCCCGATGACGACAACTGCCAGCGCAGCAGCGTACGGCAGGTAGCGATGGCCCCTGCGACTTGACTCAGTCCTCACGGTTCCCCTCCAGATTCGAATCCTCGAGGCGGGCTTCTACTTCGTTTGGACCGGGATGGGCTGGCTATCGCGACACGTGTGTCGCGTGTGGCGCTACCGCCCTGGCTGCTCCACGGTGCTCACGTCCCTTCGCGCACTTGCCGCTGGCCTTGGCTTTGCGAGGACGGCGCCGCCATGACGAACCTCACTACTCTTTTCGCGACCCTCGCCGCGGCGGCGCTCCTCGCCGGCTGCGGTCCCTCCAACGTTCCCTGCCGTGGCCTGAAGCTCGGCCAGCCCGCAGCGGGCCTGCCGAAGGTCAATGCTGTGTTCGTGGGTCCTGGGGCTGCGCAGCCCGGGCGCAACGACAACTTCGCGGTCGGTCCCGCGAGCGAGTACCTGCGCTGCGGCTACACCTGCAAGGTCACCGACTGTTCAGGCCAGGCAGGCCCCATCGATTGCAGCTCCCCGTCGCTGGCGGGGGCGGACGCGTGGCGGCTCGGGGCCCCTTACTCGTATCTCCACCCGTCGACGGACTCGAACAACACCCGCTTCCAGGTTTGCATGGTGGGTGTCGACAGCGGCGGAAACATCGCCGCGGTCTGGAGCGGCATCTACCAAGACTAAGTCGGCTTGGGCGCGAGCAGTCCGCTGTCACGCTCCGTCCACTCCACGGCGGCGCGGATCATCTCCTCCGAGCCGTTGTCGCTCCGCCTCTCGTTCTCCGGCGTGAAGCGCACGCGTCCCAGTCGAGCGATGACGGGCGAGTGATCCGGAAGCTCGCTCTGCACGAGGACGGGGTGTTCGTTGTCGGAGAGCTTCACGAGGAAGGCAGGCGCCTGGTACTCGGCGATGATGCCGTGGGTCCGGCCGCTGTCAGCGCGGCCGGCGTTGAAGGACCACATCGACCGCATCCACGGATACCCGAGGCGGTCGGAGGTGAACGCGAACTCGCGGCCGGCCTGCTTACCCCCGAACGCGAACTTCCACCTCGGGTCCATCACCTGCGCATCCACGCCGCGGTACAGCCTCATCGGCTGGAAGGCGAGGGCGCCCGGGAACGCGTGCTGCCATCCATCGGGCGCCTCTGTTGTGAGGCGCTCGAAGGAGCGGCTGAAGCGGATGAGCTTCGCCGCGATCTCCGGGGCTTCTTCCACCAGCTGCTTCGCCACGGAGGGGGCATAGCTGAGGAGGGTGAGGTAGTGGATCGACTCGGCCGCGGTGGTGGGCTCGGGCACGCGGGCCAGCGCCTGGCGCCACTGCTCCTGGGCTCGCTCGTGGGCGGCCCCGAGTGTGCGGAACAGCCTCGTCGCCCGGACGGCGTCGCGTCTCTCGAACGCAGTCGTCGTCTCCAAGGGCGCGCGCGTCGGCGGTGACTTCCCCTGCAGGGCTCTCAATCCGCGTCTCGCGAGCAGGTAGGAAGACTGGAGGTCGGTAAAGCCCTCCCGCGCCCTCTCCACCGCCAGGCCGGCCTGGAAGTCGAGGCCAGAGAGGAGGATGTCCGGAGAGACTCGTCCGTCGGCCAGCGCTTCCGCCACCGCGCCCTCGGCGGCGTCGCGGGTGAGCGCCTGGTCACCGAGCTGAAAGCCCGTTCGTGCGGAGTCGAAGCGCAGTTGATCCTCGGGCGCGTAGGAGCCCAGCGCGAGCTTGCTCACGAGCTGTTCGACCTCCCGACGGTCGCCCCACGGCTGGAAGCGATCCCAAGACTCGGCCAGTGACCGGACCTGTCCATTCGGACCGAAGAGCTGGTCAAACCGCTCCATCACTTGCTTCGCCTGACCTTGGATGGCCGGGGCGTGGAGCCTGACGCGCATGCGCTCTTCATACCTCAGGGGAGTCGCTTCGAGCGAACGGGCCCCTCGTGCCTCGCAAAGGGTTGCGCTAGAACGCGCCGACTGTGGGCCTCAACCGCGTCGCCGGGGCAACTTCAAAGGTCGTAGCCGGAGAACGAGCTCTCCCCTCACCGCTCCGGCCGGCGCGTCCTGCGCACGTGCACGCCCAGGACGTTCATGAACACGGAACGGTGGCGCAACCCGGTTTGCCCCTCGCGGAGCTTCCCGCCCATCCCCGGTCCTCGCTGCCCTATCTGGAGGGCGCGGCCGGAGTCGTGCCTTCGGGGCCGTTCACCGGGGAGCTCAGCCCCCGAGTCGCCGAGCGAATCCAGCCGATGCTCTCCCTCTCCGCGCCGCCGAGCCTGGAGGCGCTGGCCCTGCTCTCGGGCATTCCTGCCCCGGCAAGGTTGAATGTCTGGCAAGTCCCCACGGAGAACCGATTCTGGGTGGAGGGCGCCCGCGCTGACGGCACCTGGTTGACGGAGCTGAAGTTCTCCCCGGAAGGCCTGAACATCGTCCACGACTTTCCTGAGAGCCCCGGTCGCGCATCGCTGGGTTGGAGCGATGGGCTCGCCGCGCTCGACACGGAAGGGAGCTTCCGGGGGCGGCCCGTTCGAGAGAGCTTTCGTCCCCACCAAGCGCAGCGGCTGAACGCGGAGGACGGGGGCGGGGTGCTTCGGAGCTACTTGCCGCAGACGCTGGCGCTCGAGCGTGCGCTCCTCGGAAGGAACCCCACGCCCTCCGAGTGGCAGCGCTTGGTGGGCGCTCCGGACGGGGCGTGGGTGCGGCTCCAGGCGGGTGATGCGGAGACGCCCTACGGCCTGCGAATCGTGGTGGAGCATCCGCTCTATCACTCTCAGAAGCGCTGGCTGACGGCGTCACCGTCGCTGGCAATGAAGCACGACGTCTGGGAGCTGCAACCGGGCACGCCGCGCGGGACGGGGACTCGGCAGTTCGCGGCCGCGGTGCTGGGCGCGCTGGAGCACAACCGAACGGTCGCGCCGGACCGGCGAATCTCGCACCTCTCGCTTCAGGCGGCCCAGTTTCCCCCCCGGTGGGTGGGCGCGCAGGTGTGGCCGAAGCTCGGCTTCAACGGGGAGCTGTCGCTGTTCACCCAGCGGTTGCTCGGTCACGAAGGTTTGCCCGTGGTGTCCACGTTGTTCGAGCTGCTCGCGACACCTGACGGCCGCGCGTTCTGGGAGCGCAACGCGCAAGACATGGCGATGACCTTCAGCCTGGAGCCGAACAGCCTCTCGCTGCAGGTGCTGGAGGCGTACCTGCGCGCCTCGGGGCACCAGGACCTTGCTGGGAGGTTGCGCAATGCCCAGTCCTGAGAGCCTGCCGGACGCGCAGGAGGCGCTCCCCCCGGAAGAGCTGGACGCCGAGGCGGCGGACGCTGCCTTTGACGTCCTTCGCCAGCTCCGGGAGAAGGACCCGGATGCGTTCCGCGAGCAGTCTCTCCGGGAAACCTCCGAGCCGAAGCGTTAGGGCCCGGCGTTCTGGCTGGACTGGACGTTGGCCAGGTTTCCGCCGATGCGTCCTCCGGACTGGAAGGAGTTGCCGAACACCGTCGCCCGCCTGGGGGCGCCGTTGAACGTGATGGCTTGTCCGGTGACGACGAACGAGTTGCCAGTGAGGACGACCTGGTTGGCGGCGTCCACCTGAATGCCGGGCGCGGAGATTCCCGGGAAGTTCCGCCGCACGGTGGAGCTGGTGAGGCTCAAGGAGGCCTGCGCGGACCTCATGGCGAAGGTGGGCGACCCGTTGGAGACGAAGAGGGAGCCGGTGGCGGAGAGCGAGGCGCTGCCCGTCACGGTCGCTGCGGTCTGGTGGGAGTAGAGGGTGGCGGCGGTGAGGTTGATGTGTGACCGGCCGCTCAGCTTGAGGCCCTCTGCGCAGAAGTCTCCTTGCAGGCCGGTCACGTTCACGCCCGGAGAATCCAGGAGCTCCATCGTGGTGGAGTAGTTGTACGCGGACAGCTGCGCCGCGGTGAGCCCGGGCGTGGAGCGGAAGAGGAAGGCCTGCACGGCTGGGCGGTCAAAGTTGTTGTTCCAGATGTGTACGGTCTGGAGCCGCGCGCCGTCGGGCGCGAAGCCGATGTAGACGCCGCCGCGGGGCGCCACCATGGAGACGTTCACGATGGAGAGGTGGCTCGCGTCCACGGTGTCTTGGCTGTGGATGCCCCAGTAGCCGTTGGTGACGCGCGTGTTGGAGATGGTGACGTCGCGCCCGTTCACGCGAATCAGCGCGGAGCCGGGGGACGCCGTCGCCTCGGACTGAAGCTGCACGCCCGTCAGCGTGGCGCCCGCGGAGAGCTCCAGTCCGTCCCCGGTGACGGCTGGCGAGAACAGCAGCACCGGCAGCGAGTCGAACGCCAGCGGGCCGTTGATGCCGTAGGAGGCCTCGTCCTCGCCCACAAGCTCCACGCCCGGCGGGACGATGATCTTCTCCGTCAGCGTGTGTTGGCCCTTAGGCAGCTCGGCCGGCAGACCCGTCTGCTGCGCGCAGGCGAGCGCCTCTCGCAAGGCCTCGTTCGCGGGCGTGGCTCCGGTGGTGTCGGCGTTGACGCGGCAGGTTCGCAGCGCCTCCGGGCACTGGCCGCACCGGACGTCGACGCGGCTGGTTCCGCAGGTGTCGACTCCGGAGGCTCGACCACAGGTGACGGCCTGACGGTCACAAAACGCGCGGTCGCTCTCCGGCGTGCAGATGGGGCCCCCGTCCGGGGTGTGGCCGCCATCCACGTTTCCGACGATGCCGGCATCGCCCCGGTCCGGCGTCAGGCCTTCACACCCGGAGACGAGGAACGCGACGGCGAGGAGGCCCCAGCGAGCGCGCATGGTCGTCGCCCTCATCGGTTGGTGCTGTTGCCGGAGATGACCATGCCGTCTGCGGGCCCGGCGATGGCGGTTCCCTCGGCCTGGAGAATCTCGAAGGAGTTGCCGGAGATGACCCCTCGCGGCACCGCGTTGCGCAGGAGGACGCCGTAGCCGTTGTTGGTCAGGATGACGTTTCCGGTCAACACCAGGGCTCGGGCGGAGGTGATGTCGATGCCGTGCTCGCCGAAGGCGGGAGGTCTGCGGTCAATGAAGACCGCCGTCATGGTCAGCGAGGATGTGTCTTTGACTGTGACAGCGGAGGCCTTCTCGGAGGTGAGTTTCCCGGAGGCGAGCGACACGGTGGCGTTGTCGCTGATGGCCATGGCCGGGCCGGTGGTGGTGGAGAGCGTGAGCGCAGTGGCGGAGACTTGCGCCCCGCCTCGGACGGAGAGCCCGACCCGGCCTCCCGTGGCGTGGAAGTCGCTCAGGGAGCCCGTGCTTCCACCGGGGTTGGCCGCGTCCGCCGCGTCCCGGAACTCCAGCCCCACATCGGCGCGGAGGACGTTGATTTTGGAGGCAATCATGAAGTCGACGCGCCCGAAGATGACGCCGTAGGTCGAGGTCCCCACGGTCGCGCGCTCGACGGTGATGTTTTCGAACTTGGCGACGTCCAGCCCAAGGTCAATCCAGACGCCAATGTTGGAGTCGACGACGTGAATTTGATTCAAGTACACGCGGCCGACGTTGACGCCGGGCGGGCTGTAGACGCCGAGACTGGCGTTGGTGATGCGCACGCGCTGGACGCTGCTGCCAGTCTCGGTGACCCGGACTGCGCCCTTGCCGTCTTTCTGTGGCGCCTTGAAGCGGATGTGCAGGCCGCTGAGCGTCGCGCGGTCCTTGAGCTCGATGGCGTCGTCCGCGAACCCTCCCGGGAAGTCGAGGACCGGCAGCGGCGGCAGGCCCGCGGGGTCTCCGGCCGGAGGCAACGTGACGCGCGGCTCGCCCATCAGCTGGACGCCTGGAGGCACGGTCAGCTTCCGGGTAAGCACATAGGTCCCGCGCGGGACCACGGTCGGGATCAGTCCGTTCTTCGTGGAGCACGCGAGGGCCTCTTCGAAGGCATCCGTCGCATCCGCTTTCCCGGTGATATCGGCCGTGACGCGGCACACCTGATTGGTGGAAGGCGTCACCAGCGCTTGCGCCTTCCGCGTCAGCGTCGCGGGTGCATTCGCCACCTCGCAGCCCAGCAAGGAAAGGCTCACGACCGCCCAAATCGTTTTCATCCCCGCAGGCTACCGGGGTTCTTCAGGCACGGTTCGCGAATGTCGGCGCCGGGTCACCGTCGCGCGACACGTGCCGCGCTACGGGAGCGAGTTCAACGCCTGCGCGACCTGTGCGCTCTCGTTGAGGGTGCGCTGGGTGATGGACGGCGTCAGGCCGAAGTATCCGAAGGCCCGCTGCGAGTTGATTGTGATGGGAGCGGTGAGGGTCAGGTTGAAGTCAGCGTTGCGGTATCGCGAGGGAGATGCGGGGAGTGAGATGTTTCGCGTCCGCGCTCCAATGTCACGCCCGCGGTCCGCGAGGTGGCAGCTGAGACAATCCACGGTGCCCGCATTCTCCTTGAGGGGGTTCTCGGTGGCGTAGGCTTCCGTCACCGCGGCTTCGACCTGCGGGACGGTGGCGGCTGCCAGCTTCGTCGCGCTGAGGAGCAGCGGCAGGACGCTCCCGGTCGGAGCGGGGGAGAATTGGCCGCTGTCGATCTCTGTATCGCTCAGGGCGAACAGCTGCTGGTTCGCGGTCGTTCGCGGGATGACCTCGGCGACCAGGTTTTGTCCCACCCGGTTAAAGATGGAGAAGTTCCAGACTGAGCCCGGAGGCCGCAGCTCCATCACGGCGACTCGCGACAGGTTGGTGTCGCCGATGAAGTCCAGCAGGAGCGTCCGCAGCGCGGCCGCGTACGGTCCGCTCAGTCCCTGGGTCTGGAGCACCGGGTGCACGCCGAGGGGCTTGCAGTCTGTTGCCGCGGACGCGAGCTGTTTGAGCGAGCGCAGTCGGGCGAGCACTGCGGTGAGGTCGCTCTGCGTCAGCTCATAGAAGAGGTGCACGGTCGCGTCGGCGGGGGCGACCTGGCCGGCCTGCAGGATGAGGGGCTGACCCACCAGCCGAATCTGCGGCCGGCACGGGCCATTCTTCAGCTGGAAGCAGGGGTCCACTCTCGCAGCGATGATCTGCACTTCGCGCAGGTGCGCCTCTGGAACCACGGACAGCAGGTCCGGCAAGGCTGCGCGCAGCGGGAGGGGAAGGAGCGTGCCCCTCGCGCCTTGCGAGGAGAGCTGGAGCAGCTGGCCGCCATCGAGGGACGAGGGCAGGGGATACAGGAACGAGACGTCATTGAGATCCAACCGGCCGGGCTTGCCGATGCATCCGCCGTCGGTGGGGACGCCCGCGTCGGTGAGGACGCCTGCGTCAGTGAGGACGCCCGCGTCAGTGAGGACGCCCGCGTCAGTGAGGACGCCCGCGTCAGTGAGGACGCCCGCGTCGGTGAGGACGCCCGCGTCGGTGGCGACGCCCGCGTCCGTGACTGAGCCGGCATCCCCGCTGCTCCCGGCATCCTGCGTGAGGCCGGCATCCAGGGTGGAGGCGTCCCCTTCGAGGTTGATCGCGGACAGCGGGCCGCACGCGATGAGCGGTAGACAGCAGGCCAACAGCAGGCAGACGAAACGCCCTGCGCTCATTCGAACCTCGGGAAGGGGTTGATTCGGGGCCTTAACTCACAAGGACGGAGGGCCGCGCAACGCGGGCTGTCACGCTGACCCTATTTGTTACACCTGACTGGGGAGGGAGTTGCTGGGCTCCGCCTCAGCGCTCGCGGACGGATGCAGCATATCCCTGAGAGAGACGGGGGACGGCGTGGTGTATGCCCTGCCCCGTCGGAGCTGGCCCGGTCTCACGCCGCGGTGGAGGTGGCGTCCCCCGGGCGCAGCAGCCAGGTGCAACCGTTTGTCGACAAACCCGCTCAAAACCGCAATGAAACAGCCTCTGCAGTCGACTTTGTCGACGAACGGTTGCATCTGGGCTCACAGCCGGGCGCTGCAGCCAGCCGGGCGCTACCTCCACCGCGGCGCGAGTTCGGGCCAGCTCTGACGAGGCAATTCGCACGCCACGCCGAACCCCGTTTCCCCAAGAGATCCCTGCACTGCGACCCATCCAGATCCTGGGTCTCAGCCAGCGACATACCTCAGGGGCTCGGCTTCGAGCGAACCGCCGCGCACAATGGCAGACGAGAACGACATCTGGGACGATGAGCTCGATGGAATCAGAGCGAGCCACAGGGGGCTGGCCCCCTCCCGAGCGCGGCGACCCTCTTCGCACGCTTGCGAATTGGCTCGTTCACGAACACCGGCCCACGGAGAGCTGGCTCTCTTCCCGGCTCGGCGCGCCTTCACTCTCTCTGCTGTGGCAATCCAGCACGCAGCCAGCCGACCTGCTCGTCGTGGGGTCGATGGTTGAGCTCCGGAAGGCAATCGCGGCGGCATGTGCCTGTGCTCGTTCAACGCAGCCATGGATCGACGACGGGGGCCAGCTGTTGCGCGCCCTGGCGGTTGCTGAGGCGTGGGCGGATGGGCGTGAGGTCGCGGTGCCTGAGCTCGACGCCGTGCTTCAGGAGGCACAGCTCGCTGGAGCCGTGGTAGCGGAGCGCGCGGGGGGTGGAGCGCTGGGCGAGGTCCAACTCGGCCCGCTCTTGTCGCTGCGAGACTCGCCGTACGCCGCGAGCGCGTTCGCCTCCGAGAGCATTGTCGCCGCCGTTGGGTCTGCCCTGTGTGCGGCTCGCGCATTTCCGCAGGATGCACGGCGTGGGATGTGTCGCATGGGGGCAGCGGCGCTCACCGCGATGGCCGCCCATGCTGTGCGGGTCGAACTTCTCGCCAAGCCGGGTGCGTCCCGATCCATCGGTGAAAAACACGCCTCCGAAGCCTTCTTGAGGGCGCGGGAGGCCGGAAGCCAGCAGCTGGCTGAGAAGGTTCGTTCAATCCTGGCTCCCCCCGACACCGAGCTGCTCGTCATTGCCGTGCAGCTCGACCAGACCCTCCGAGACTGAAAACCCAGGGCCCGGCGTTCTCTGCGGATGGACGTTCTTGCTACAAGCCCGGCCCCATGAGTCATCTCCTCACCGCGCTTCGAGAGAGCAAGCGACTCAAGGCCCTCGGGTTCCAGTTCAATCCGGATCCACCGGTGCCGCCCGAGCCGGACGTGCTGTGGATCCACGCCCAGGTGCGGGCGGGGGACGCGTTCATCGGCCTCTCGCTGCGCGGGGACTCGTGGCTTGCGCTGATAGGTGACGCCTCGGACTTCGTGGTGCTCGAGATGGATCCGACGGTCGAGGCGACACTCGAGCTCACCCGTCGATACATCGCGCCTGCGCGGAAGGCGCAGATGGGACCGGCCTCCGGAGTCGGGCTGCTGGCGGAGGTGGAGCGGCTGCGTCGCGCACCGCCTCGGGCGCAGCTCGCAGGCAGGGGCACGCGGGTGCTCCGTCGATTCCTCGGCGTGGGCGACTACGACGAGGGCATGGTGGACCTGGAGAACAGCATGACCTTCAGCCCGTACCTGCGGCGGGAGGCGGTGACCCAGGCGACCGGGCGGGAGACGGCGTTCTCCCAGAGCTTCACCCGCTTCTCGGGGGCGCTCTTCGGAATCGAACGGACGCTCTTCGAGGACCAGGGTTGGTTTGTGGCGGAGGTGCAGTACTCGCCCGTTCCTCACGCCGCTCGCGCGCTGGAGCACGTCCGGCCCGGTCTCCCACCGCGCCTGCGTTCCCTGCCCGATGACCTCCCGTTCGACGCGCTGGGCGAGCTCCGCCGGCTCGCCGGCGGCATGGGGGACTCGACGAACGGGCTGGCGCCACTCGAGGAGCTGCTCGTGCGCGCAGAGGAGGACCGAGAGGGTTCGCTCGGCGCGGCCCTGGCCACGGTCTCACTCGAGGGATTCGATGTCGTCGCGCTGCCTCTCTTCGAGCGACCGGGCGTGGACCTCAAGGTGGCGGTGACCGAGGTGGCGCTGAGTCGGGGCGCCGGGCCTGCGGTCCTCGCTCGGGCCGCCGAGAACAAAGAACTCCCAGCACCGCTTCGTTCCCGGGCTCGGAAGGCAACTCCGAAGAAGCGCTGATGCTGCGCTCTCGGCTCCGCCGAGGCGCGCGAGATGGCGCTGCGCCCTCCATAGGCAGTGCCGCCGTCTCGACTATGCGCCTGACGGCGCAACGCTCGACGCGAGCGGGGGGGCTGGGCGCTACGGATACTCGTAGGTCAGCGAGAGGTACGAGCGCCGGTCGACGGTCTGCGCGGGTGGGTTGTACTCGCCGGTGCCGAAGTACGCGTAGTCGCCGACGGCGTCGCCGTCGTTGTCTGCTTTGCTGAAGCGGAGGCGGAACTGAACCTTCTTGTCGCCGAGCGCCGCGTCCGCGAATCCGGTGACCGTGGCGATCTTCCAGCCGACGGTGTTGTTGGTGCTGAGGGTGGCGGACGTCACAATCTCGCAGCCCAGAAGCGTGCACCTCGTGCCGCCGGACATGGCGGTGGCAGCCCAGTCGAGCTTGTCCATCGTTGTCTTGTCATAGGTGACGCGCTCCACGATGGCTGAGCCGTGGGCGGTGTCATACGGCGTCCCCAATACACCGAATTGATACACGTGAAGGGTGGCCTCGGAGATGTTGGAGGTGCCCGTGGGGAGCGAGGTGAGGTCGAAGGTGAGGAAGCTCCGGTATGAATACGTATTGGAGTCTCCGGCGTAGAAATACGTGCCCGTGGGGTACCAGTTGTACGTCCCGCTCGAGTAGCGCATGTACCCGTCGTCGGTCTGCACGTAGATTGTTTTGGACCCCTGGTATGAGACGCGGAACTGTCGCTGCTGCGTCCCTCCCATCAGCGAGTTGCCGGCGAGGTCCTTGGCGCCGGAGCCGATCTGCCACTGCACAATCGCCCCGTAGTTGAACGCAGCGGAGGGGGCGAACGTAAGGGCGGTGCCCGCGGCGTTCCAGGCGAAGGTGCCGCTCACGCTGGCAGGGCTGGTCACCGCGAACGCGGCCTGGGTGGCGGCCTTGTCCATCGCCTCGGAGAACGTCGCGGTGAACTGCTGATACCTCGACGCGCCGGTTCCCATGTGCAGCGGGACGGTCGACGCCAGGGTGGGTGCAACGTTGTCGACCATCATGCCGGTGGTGAACTCGAAGGAGAACGGGGTGGCCAGCGTGTTCCCCGCCGCATCCTTCGCCGTCGCGGCGATGGTCACCGTGTACTTGGTGCTCGCGGTCAGCAGTGGCTGAGACGGATGAGCGCAGGTGAGCAGCGTCCCGCTGGGGTCAAAGGACAACACGCACGGCAGCGAAGGGACGATGCTGAAGGCTGCGGTCGACGCGGGGTCCATCCGTTCGGAGAACGTCACCGACGGCGCGACGTTCGGGCTGACGCCGGTGGCCATGGCGGCCGGCGCGGTGGCGAGCACGGTGGGCTTGGTCGTATCCGGCGGCGTTCCCGAGGTGAAGGTCAGCGTCTGCGTGCCGGTGAGCGCGTTGCCCGCGGCGTCCAGCGCGCTGACCGAGAGGAAGTGGGTGGAGGTCGCCACCAGCGGCGCGGGCGCGGCGGAGAACGTGGCGGTGGTGTTGTTGTTGCTCCACGTGGCCTCGCCCCACTCGTAGTCGGGCTGCTGGGTGAGCGTGAGGCTGTCGGTCCCCATGGGCTCGGAGAAGTTCAGGACGAGCTGAAAGTTGACCGGGACGTTCGTCGCGTTCGCCGGCGGGAGCGTGGACTGCAGGGTGGGCGGCGTGACGTCCGGCGCGCCGCGGGTGTTGAACGTGAAGAGCGTGTTGCTGGCCAGCGGGCGGCCGGTGGCGCCCTTGCCGCGGATTTGCACCGAGTACTGGGTGTTGTACTGGAGCGCGGAGGCGGGCTGCACGGTGGCGATTTGGCTCTCCTCGTCCCAGCTCAGCGTCCCCAGGGTGACCGGCGGGTTGAGGGTCACCTCGATGGAGCTCTCCTGCATGGCGGCGGAGAAGGTGAGCAGGAACGCGGTGTCCACCGGGACGTCCGCCTGCTGGTTCTCCGGGGAGCTTTGAGAGAGGGTGGGGCGGTCCGCCGGGATGCAGTCGCCGACGTCGGGGTCCAGGCACTTCTCCTTGGCCTGGGTGAAGTCGAAGCAACCCGTGCACAGCAGCAGCCCCGCCGCCAGCAGCCGGCCCTTCATGGCAGCACCCCCGCCACGCCGATGCTCACCCCGCCGGGTGTCACCGCCACCCCCGCGCGGACCACCTCATCTCCTCCCAGCAGGTACATCCCCGCCGCCCCTGCGAGCGCCGCCACGCCCACGCCTACGCCCACCCAGCCCACCGTCTGCTGCGTCCGCCCGGCGGCGGCCACTTCGTCGGCTTGCGCTTCCGTCAGCGGCTCGTTGCGCTTGACGGTCAGCCGGTCGTAGCTGCCCTTGGCTTGCAGCATGAAGATGCCGCCGGTGATGGCCGCCACGCCTCCCGCCGCCGCGGGAATCCAGAACAGGCGCTTCACCTGCGAAGGCCCTCGCACAATCTCCACCGCTGACTTGTCCGCCAGCGTGCGCCCCAGCGACTTGGCCAGCTGCTGGGCGAGCTGCTCGGCGACGATGATGAAGGTGCCGACCAGCCGGTCATTGTCGTCGGAGCTGGCGCTCGCGCCGGCCAGCGGGCGGCCGTCCCTCGGGGAGACGACCCGCACGTCCAGCCGGAAGGTGCGGTCGATTTTGGTCACCGACCCCACCAGCAGCCCGTCCACGCCCAGCGACTTGGAGATTTCCGCCTTGCAGCTGTCGCTGCTGCAGCCCATCAACTGGCGCTGGCGGTCGAACCCCAGCAGCGCGGCGAGCTCCGTGGCACTCACCGTGCGGACGCCCTGGAACGAGAGCTGCTGGGCGAGGTGGCCCGTGTAGAAGTCCGCCAGCTTGGGGTCGAGGTTCACCAGGCCCAGCGACGGGACTGCGACCTGGATGGGCTCCGGGGGGGCGGCCGTGAGCAGCGCGAGGCAGAGCGTGGCCGTCAGCATGGGGACCCCCGGTCGGAGTGAAGTGGCAGGTGCGCGATTCTAGCGGTCAACGATCTGGCCGCCGCCTCTTCCCCAGGTCGGCAAAGGGCTCACACCAGCCGACCGACCAGCATTCGTTCGCCAGCGCGCCCAGAGTGTGGTATCGGCATCGATTCCCCGCGCGCGCGGACTTCCGAGCACCCGTGACGACATCTGGAAGCAACACCGAGGCCGAGGCCGCAGCCCCCCTGGAGCCGGAACCCGATGAAGGGCTCTGGCTGCGGACGCTGCGCAACGAGGTTGAGCCCACCACCTTCAAGATGGGCCGCGAGTACGCCGAAGGGCGCCGCGTCTCCATGCTCACGCGCGAGGGGGAGAAGATCACCGCGCGCGTCGCCGGCTCCGAGGGCCAGCGCTACAACGTTCAGCTCCAGCCGGGCGAGGGGAAGGTCGACAGCCACTGTAACTGCGAGTCCTGGGACAAGAACGGGCCGCACTGCAAGCACGTGGTGGCCGCCGCCCTGGTCTACCTGGCGAGGATCCGCCAGGCCGCCGCGGCCGCGATGGCTGGCGAGGCCGCCGTGCCCGCCCCCCCGGTTGACTCGGTATCGCTCCCCGCGCTGGCCAAGCTGGAGAGCTGGCTGGGGCTGTCGGCGCTGCCGGACTACGAGTTCCTCTATCGCTTGACGCCGGTCAGCCCGGGCACCGGTCAGCGCCATTGGGTGGTGGACGTGCGGCGCACGGACGCGCAGCAGAAGGGGCCTGTCCAGGTCAAACGGTTGCTCTCCGTGGGCTCCCGCCTGGCGCCGCAGGACGAGCGCATCTTCGTGGAGCTGGCGCGGCACGAGAGCCGCTACGACTCGCGCATCCTGCTCTCCGACGAGGACCTCTGCGAGCTGGTGGAGATGCTGCGCCACCGCCGGGTCATCTACCGCGGCACGCCGCTCATCTTCTCGCTGGAGCCGGCGCGGCCGCAGATTCGGCTCGAGTCCCGGCCCGATGGCGCGCTCGCTCGCATTGACTTCCTGTTCCCGGATGGCGCCGCGCTGGGCTTCAAGGACCTCATCCTGCTCGCCGGCAAGCGGACCTACGCGCTGTCCGGTCAGAACCTGCACGGCGTGGAGCCGGACTTCCCGCCCCGGCTGCTGCGCAAGTGGATCCTCGAGCCGCAGATGGCGTTCCCGTCCTCGCAGCTGGACCGGGTGCTCACGTTCTTTGCCGCGCACCTGCCGCGCTTCCGCATGTCGCTCAAGGCGGACGGGATTGAGGTCGACGAGTCTGTCGAGCCCAGCTTCCTGCTGACGCTGGAGGGCGCGCCGGAGAAAATTCGCGCCAAGCTCGCGGCGCGCTACGGGAACTCCACGGTGCCGGTGCAGGCCGGGACCGCGAACCTCGGCTACGCGAGTGGCGTGGGCGAGTCCGGCCGGAAGCTCTATCGCCGCAAGGATGAGACGGAGCGGCTGGCCTCGAAGGTTCTCACCGACCAGGGCTTCAAGTTTGACCCCATCGGGCAGACCTACGACGTGCAGGGCGACCCCGCGGTGGAGTTCTGGGCGCGCGGTCACAAGGAGCTGCCCAAGGACTGGGAGCTTTTCGGCGCGACGATGCCGAAGGTCCGCGTGCGCGCGAAGCTCAAGCCGCGCATTCGCGTGGGGATGAGCGGCGTGAACTGGTTTGAGCTCGACGCCGAGTTCGTGGCCGAAGACCAGTCGGTGGACCTCGGCGCGGTGCGGATGTGGCTGAACTCGGGGCGGCGCTTCATCCCGCTCAAGGACGGGACCTTCGCCGAGGCGGACCCCGCGGAGCTCAAGCGCGCGGCGGACCTGCTCGAAGAGGCCGGCGCGATGCCGGGCAAGAGCAAGACGCGGCTGCCGCTGTACCAGGCGGGCGCGCTGGATTTGATCGCCGCGCTGGAGGAGACGGAGGTGGAGGCGAAGGCCCGCCGTGCCATCGCAGAGCTCCGCGCCAGCGAAGGCGTGGTCCCGGTGAAGGGGCCCGACGGGCTGCAGGGGACGCTGCGGCACTATCAGGAGGGCGGCCTCTCCTGGCTGTGGTTCCTTCGCCGCCACGGGCTGTCCGGAATCCTTGCGGACGACATGGGTCTGGGGAAGACCATCCAGGCGCTCTCGCTGCTGCAGAAGGCGAAGAACGACTTTGGGCAGAAGCCCACGCTCGTCGTTGCTCCCACCAGCGTGCTCCCCAACTGGGAGCGCGAAGTGGAGCGCTTCACGCCCGGACTGTCGGTCTTCATCTGGCACGGGCAGGAGCGCCACGAGAAGGTCTCCATGCTCAAGGAGGCGGACCTGGTCCTCACCTCCTACGCGCTCGCTCGGCGGGACTCCGAGGAGCTCTCCAAGCTGGAGTACCGCTACGTCATCCTGGACGAAGCGCAGAACATCAAGAACGCGGACTCCGCCACGGCGCAGGCCTGCAAGTCGCTCCCGTCGGAGCTGCGGCTGGCGCTCACCGGTACGCCGCTGGAGAACCGGCTCTCGGAGCTCTGGAGCATCTTCGACTTCCTGATGCCGGGCTTTCTGGGCAGCGCGGACGCGTTTCATGACCGCTACGAGCAGCCCATCCAGGTGCAGGGCGACAAGGAGGTGCAGGACCGCCTGCGCCGCCGCATCCACCCGTTCATCATCCGCCGGCTGAAGACCGAGGTGGCCAAGGACCTGCCGCCGAAGACGGAGACCGTCGCCTACTGCGAGATGGAGCCCGGCCAGGCCGCGCTCTACCGCGAGGTCCTGGAGGAGAGCCGCCGCAAGGTCTACGAGTCGATCGAGAAGCTCGGCTTCGGCCGCAGCCGGGTGTCCATCCTCGCCGCGCTGATGCGCCTGCGGCAGGTCTGCTGTGATCCGCGCCTGCTCAAGATGCCGCCCGGGACGCTGCTGCCCTCCTCCGCCAAGCTCGACCGGTTCGGGGAGCTGGTGCATGACCTCATCGAGGAAGGCCACCGCGCGCTGGTGTTCAGCCAGTTCACGGAGATGCTGGAGCTGCTCAAGCAGCAGGCGGAGCAGAAGCAGATCCAGTTCCAGTACCTCGACGGGCGCACCAAGGACCGGATGTCGCGGGTGGATCAGTTCAACGATCCCAAAGGTCCGCCGCTCTTCTTCATCAGCCTCAAGGCCGGCGGCACCGGGCTCAACCTGACCGCCGCGGACTACGTCATCCACTACGATCCCTGGTGGAACCCGGCCGTCGAAGACCAGGCCACGGACCGTACGCACCGCATCGGTCAGACCCGCGCCGTCATCAGCTACAAGCTCATCACCCGCAACACGGTGGAGGAGAAGATCCTCGCCCTGCAGCGGCGCAAGCGGGAGCTCGCCAAGGGCGTGCTCGGGACCGACGCGGATCTCGGCAAGGTGCTCACCGAGAAGGACGTCGAGGACCTGTTCCAGCTGGAGTCATGACCGCCACCACAGCGCCTTCCTCCCGTTCCCCCCGGGCGAGCGGGGTGCGGTTGCGTCTGCGTCTGGGCTGAAAACTTGTGCAGTGTCAGACGTGACTGCTAGGGTGTTCAGTGTCTCGACGGTCGAGCCAACTGAAAACGGAGGGGGCGGTGCTTCAAGCGCTTCGGATTTCGAACTTTGCAGTCATCGATGAGGCGGAGGTGAGCTTCGGCACCGGGTTGACGGTGCTGACGGGGGAGACAGGGGCGGGCAAGTCGATCCTGGTGGACGCGCTCGGGTTGCTGTTGGGAGGTCGCGCCGACGCGGAGGTCGTCCGGGCCGGGTGCGAGGAGGCGACGGTGGAGGGCGTGTTTCGCGCCTCTCCCGCGCTCAAGGCTCGGCTGGATGAGCTGGGCCTGCCGGAGCTGGGCGATGAAGTCGCAGTCCGGCGGGTCATCGGTCGGGCCGGGCGCGGGAAGGCGCACGTCAACGGGTCGCTCGTGAACGTGGGCGTGCTCGCGCGGTTGATGCGCGGGTTGGTGGACATCGCCGGCCAGCACGAGCACATGAGCTTGTTTGACCCTTCGCTCCACTCGGGGCTCATCGACCGCGTGGGAGAAATCTGGCCTCTGCTCTCGGAGTACCGGGAGGCGTTCCGGAAGGTCAAAGAGGTGGACGGTCAGATTCAGGCGCTGGGCGGAGATGAAGCGCAGGCCCGGCAGCGGGTGGAGTTCCTCCGCTTCCAACTGGACGAGATTGAGCGGCTGGATCCGCAGCAGGGCGAGGAGGTCCGGCTCGAGGATGAACGGCGCCGGCTGCTGGGTGCGGAGAAGCTGCAGCGCGCGGCGACCGAGGCGGAGGCGCTGGTGGCCAGCCAGGACGGGGCCTCGGTGGAGCTCGCGGCCCGGGCGTTGGGGATGTTGACGGACGCAGCAAGGATTGACCCCACGTTGGCCTCGGCCATCGACCGCGTGCAGGCCGGCATCGCGGAGCTGGAGGAGGCGGGCCGCGCGCTCTCGCGCTTCCTCGGCGCGCTCGAGTCTGACCCCGGGCGGCTGGGTGAAGTGGATGAGCGGCTGGATGGGCTTCGCCGGCTGTGCAAGCGGCACGGGACGGACCTCTCCGGCGTCTTGCAGTGCCGGGAGCAGATTCGTCAGGAGCTGGAGCGGCTGGAGAACCGGCAAGGGGCGCTGGAGAAGCTGATGGCCGCGCGCGAAGCCGCGCATTCCGCCGCGAGCGAACGGGCGCAGGCGTTGTCCACGGCGCGGGCGGCCGCGGCGGTGCGCTTCCGCACGCTCGTGCAGGAGGGGCTGGCACACCTGGCGATGAACAAGTCGGAGTTCTCCATCCGCATCGACCGCGCGCCGTCGCTGTCGCTGGATGGGCAGGACCTGGTGGAGTTCTTTTTCACGGCGAACCCGGGAGAGCCGGCGCGGCCGCTGGCCCGGGTGGCTTCAGGGGGAGAAGCCTCGCGCGTGCTGCTCTCGCTCAAGCGGGCGTTGGCGGGCTCGGACCACTGCGCGACGTACGTGTTGGATGAGGCCGACGCCGGGGTGGGGGGCGCGGTCGCTGAGGTCGTGGGCAGGATGATTAAGGAGGTGAGCGCCCATCGGCAGGTGCTGTGCATCACCCACTTGCCCCAGGTCGCTGCGTATGCGGACACGCACCTCTTCATCCACAAGCGCCTCCTCCAGGGGCGGACGGTCTCCCGGGTGCTCGCGCTGGAGGACGGGGACGCGCGCAAGCGGGAGTTGGCGAGGATGCTCTCGGGCGTGGAGGTCACCCGGGAAGCCCTGGGCGCCGCCGAGGCGCTGGTCCGGTCCGCCAACCGGTCCCTCAAGGGGGTCCTGCGTCGCGCTGGAGCGACAGACCCGGAGAAGAAGCCGGCCCGATTGCGTCACTCCGCGTGAGCCTCTGGAAGCAGCGCGCAAAAAAGTCTCACGACGAACAGGCATCCTTGCCCTGAGGAGGTGCGTCGCCTACCATTCCCTGCCGTGTCGAAACCCGCAGGGCAGACCCTGGCGCCCCGAATGAAGGTCGTCTCGGCAGGGCTGACGGATGTAGGACGCAAGCGGACTCACAACGAGGACAGCTATCTCATCGACGAAGAGCTCCAGCTCTTCGTTGTGGCTGATGGGATGGGTGGCCACGCTGGGGGCGGTACCGCCTCGCGCCTCGCCGTTGAGACCATTGACCGAGAGCTTCGGCGGATCCGCGAGGCCAAGGAGAGCCCGTTCGTCGCGGCGACCGCGCTCCAGGAGTCACCCCTCCCGGAGTCGGTGCGCAGTGCGGTGGAGCGGGCCTGTCTCTCCATCTTCCATGCTGCTCAAGAAGATCCGCGACTGGCGGGCATGGGGACGACGGTCATCTCGCTGCTCGTCAAAGACGAGTATGCGTTCTTCGCGCACGTCGGCGACAGCCGCGCGTACCTCATCCGCGGAGACCTCATCCAGCAGATCAGCGAGGACCACTCGCTGGTCAATGAGCAGATCAAAGCCGGGATGATCACTCCCGAAGAGGCCAAGCACTCGCGCTACAAGAACATCATCACGCGCTCGGTGGGCTTCGAAGAGGAGGTCCAGGTGGACGTGATGGGCCTGGTCTGCGAGCCCGGCGACGTCTTCATCCTCTGTTCGGATGGCCTGGCGAACATGCTCGAGAACGACCGCGAGCTGCTCGATGTCGTCCGGCGCAATCCCATCACCGAGGTCCCCAAGCGGTTGGTGGACCTCGCGAACGAGCGCGGTGGCGACGACAACATCACCGTCATCGTGGTTGAGGCCCGCGCCTAGGAGCCCCGCGTCTCGCGCGGGTGGCTTCGGGTGGGCAGATATTCACCTCGAAACCCTTCCGCCACTGCCCTACCTGGCCGCGTGTTGTATCCGTTAGCGGAAGGCAACCACCGGGGTAGGGCGTGGAAGGGCGGTGAGAGCTTATCAGCGTAACAAGACGACTTATTTTCAGAGCCCCTCGCAGTCGCTTTAATGCGTGCGCACCGGCGCCGAAATCACCTGGGAGTCGCGAGCGTGGCAAACAAAACATTCACGCTGATCGTCGTTCCCGACCACAACTCGCAGGTCAAGCGCTACCGCATCCAGAAGGGCCTCATCGTCCAGGCTCTCGTGGGGCTCTTCGTGCTGCTGGGTGTCGCCGGGGGCGCGACCATCCACTACTTCCAGGTCGCGAAGGACGCGGCGGAGAACCGGATCCTCCGCGAAGAGAACCTGACGATGAAGGTGCAGCTCAAGTCGATTCGCGAGCGCATCGACCACATCGGCTCAACGCTGGATCGCGTGGAGCGGTTCGACCAGAAGCTGCGCGCCATCACGCTGTTGTCGGATCCGCAGCGCAACCTGGCGATGGGGCCCACCGAGCCCGGCGCCGCCGCACAGGGAGGGCCGAGCGCAGAGAGCCCCTTCACCCGGCTGGCGTCATCCGAGAACCCGAAGGCGTTGAACTCGCGGCTGGACAAGCTGTCGGCGGAGGCCACCCGGCAGGAGCAGAGCCTCCAGGAGCTGACCGCGTACTTCCAGGAGCAGAAGTCGCTGCTCGCCTCAACCCCGTCCACCTGGCCCACGCGCGGTTGGGTGACCTCCGACTTCGGCCAGCGGATTGACCCGTACACGGCAGACCGCGTGATGCACGCCGGCCTGGACATCGCCAGCGAGCACGGGCGCCCGGTCCTCGCGCCCAGCGACGGCGTCATCGTCTTCGCGGGGCTGGAGGGTGGCTACGGCAACGTGCTGGTCATTGACCACGGGTACGGCATCAAGACGCGCTACGGCCACCTGGCACAGATCTCAGTGAAGGCCGGCGACCGTATCAAACGCGGCCAGCAGGTCGCCTCGGTTGGCAACACCGGCCGCTCCACCGGGCCGCACCTCCACTATGAAGTCCGCGTGAACGGCATCCCGCAGAACCCGCGGAAGTTCATCCTCGACGAGTGGTGAGTTAGAAGCCGCGCCGGGCGTTGTGCGCCGCGAGCTCAGCCTTGAGGATGTAACGGACCTCGTGCTTGTCCGGGATGAGCACAAAGAGGGTGTGGCCGTTCTTCGGGTAAAGGACCAGCGAGCCCGACTCGCTCTTCAGCAAGTGGTAGTTCTTCCCATTCTGCTGCAGGTACCGGAGCTGCTCCTCCCGTTCCTCCCGCGGAATCTTGCGGCTGATGGTTTCAAGGTCGGTCCCGGCGGCCGCGATTGCATCGCGCGCTTCTGCCGTCGAACGCCGAACTCCGAGGCTGTCCAACCGTGCCAGGACGGCGTACGCACCCACGCCCGAGAGGAGATCTCGGACCACCTCTCCCACGGAGGAGGACTCAACGCCCGCTTTCCCGAGGAGATAGCCCACCGGTAGAGCCTCTGCCGCCATTCGAAGCCGCGTACGG
Source organism: Myxococcaceae bacterium (assembly GCA_044230055.1). Classification (GTDB taxonomy): domain Bacteria; phylum Myxococcota; class Myxococcia; order Myxococcales; family Myxococcaceae; genus JBGART01. Next base: position 22,663 of record JBGART010000023.1, read on the forward strand.
CTGGCGGCGTCCTGCGCGAGGCGGATGGCCGCTCCCTCGACGGATTTGAAAGGGGTTCTCATCAGGTATCTCTCCCAGGCGAATTCCAGGGATTGTCGCGCGACGGCAGACCGGGGTGCCGCCAAGTCCCGTTACATCCATGCCTGAGTAGGCAACCCCTGCCCTACGGGTGGCGATAACGCCCCATGGCCCAGGTCGAGTACTCGAAGGTTCGTAAGGCTGCGCAGGCACAACCGCTGGCGGCGAAGCTGCTCGGCCGCGTCGGGGCGGCGGACGCGGCTGCCGTGGAGTCGGCGCTCGCGGCGGCCGCGGTCCAGAACGGCGACCGCTACCTGAGCGCGGGCGAGGCCAAGCGGGTGCAGGACGCCTTCGAGCAGAGCAGCGGAAGCCAGACGTCTGCGTTGAGCGGTCCGGCGCTGGCGAAGGCGCTCGAGGTGGCCAAGGTCTCCGTCGAGGCGCTCGCGTCCGCGACGAACGTCGACGGGCTCTCGGTTCACTTCTCCGGGCAGGAGAGCCTGGAGGCGAAGTTGATTCAGGAGCTGTACGCCGCCGTGGACCGCGCCGGCGGACGTCCGGTCGACGTCAACATGATGATTTTCGAGTTTCAGTCGGACGAGGTGACCGCGGCCATCCTCGACATCGCCCAGACGCACCCGGAGGTGATGTTTCGGGTTATCGCGGACTCCGGCCAGGCGTCCGGGACGGGCGGCAACGCGCTGCCAGAGCTCCTCGCCAAGAAGCTCCCCAACCTTCAGGTGAAGTTCAAGGCGGACTTCCCCTATGTCTGGGATGAAGCGGGAGGCAAGCCGGCCTACAACCATGGCGCTTCGAAGGGCCTGAACCACCACAAGGGCTTCGCCACCTTCATCGACGGGATGCCGGACCGGCTCCTGGCGGGTTCCTTCAACTGGTCGGACACCGCGGACGAGAAGAACTACGAAGATCTCGTGGTGGTCCACGCGTCCGACGCGGCGACGAGGCGAGCGGTGACGCAATACCAGGATGAGTTCCTGGGCTTCTTCAATGACAACGTGGCCTCGCTCTCGCCGAATCGCTTCTCCAACTTCAAGCGGGACCAGACCAACGCCCTGCGCGCGGCGCACGGTAAGTCGCCGCTGGGCTCCCAGCCCAAGCCGGACGACACCTACGCGCCCTATGTCCCCGCGGCGGATGTCCACAGCTTCGATGTCAACGGCTTCACGTCTCAGGACAAGCAGCGGCTGACGTCCCTTGTCGGCGCGCAGGTGGCGAAGGGCATCGCGTCTGAACGCACGAAGTTTGGCCGCTTCGCCTCCTTCGACGAGTTGACGGAGCGCGTGCCCGGCGTGGCGGCGCTCCCGCAGAACGTGCAGGACCGGCTCCTCAAGGAGATGACCTTCGGCTCCGGCACGGTCTCCGTGAATGCGGGCAGCGTCGAAGAGCTCGACGGTGTCGGCCTCTCCCTCGCGGCGGCGCGAAAGCTGGTCGACTGGCGCGAGCTGCATGGAGACCTCGAGTCCGTCGAAGCAGCGGCGCAGATTCCCGGCGTCACCGCGAAGATGCTCTCTGCCGCCGGAGCCTCGCTGACGGATGATGACCTCGAGGCCTTCTTCAACAGCCGCGCGTTCGGCGCCCCGGCAGCGGGCACCGGCTATGGCGCGCAGTCTTCGGTGCGCACCACGCCGGTGATGCAGCCCTCCGGCACGGTGGCGCGCGTGCCGGCGAGCGTCACCGCCGCAGTGAATGACCTCTTCTACCGGGCCCAGCCCGGCCAGCAGCTGTGCGTGGCGATGTACTCGATGAGCCCGGGCTCGAAGGAGTTCGCCGCGCTCTCCGACGCCGCGAAGCGCGGGCTGACGGTGCGGGTGGTGCTCAACGCCGACCTCAACGCCACCGCCGTCGCTGCGCTGAAGAAGCTCCGGGACCAGGGGTTCGCCGTCGACGTCCGCGTCCAGTCCGCCAAGACGATGCACGAGAAGTTCGCGGTGGCCGGCGACGATGTGGTCTTTGGCTCGGCCAACTTCTCGGAGTCCTCCTCGACCAAGCACAGCGAGGACCGCTGGGCGGTCAAGAACAGCGCCGAGGTCTCCGCTGCCTTCCAGGGCCAGTTCGAGCGCCTCTGGGCGAAGTCGCGCGTCGTTCAGTGAACCCTACAGTCCGCTCCAGCCCCGCGTGTCACGGGGTGACTCGAGGAGGGGCAGGTTCACCAGCCGCTTCAGCTCCAGCTCGAGTCCGTCGTTCGCGTAGACCCGCTTGATGGTCATCAGGTCCCGCCCGTTGACCACCAGGGTAGGCGGTTCGTTTGCGACGGTGGAGGGCTCGCGCTGTGCGAACGACAGCGCTTTGATTTCGGCGAAGGGAAGCAGCGACTCCGACCGCTTCAGCACGCCACGGTCCTGGATGCGGACCGCCTTCGAGCTCGCATCGAAGACGATGGTTCGGCGCGCGAGGAGCAAGGTCAGCAGCGGCGCGCCGAAAGTGGCGAGCATCGCGAGTACGACGAACGGTGTCGCAGCGTCGGCAAGTCGGAGCGCGAATACGGGCAGGGCAATGAAGAGACCCAGGACGAGGAAGGCTGCGAGCGCGCTTGGAGGCCGCGGCGCTCCGGTCAGCTGAATGGACCCGTCTGCCAGGACCGCTCGTGTTCCTCCGGCGAAGACCATGCTCTCACCTCATTCGTGTTGAGTCGGCCTTGGGGAACTCTGCACCGAAGTCGGCGTCCGCGCAGCGAGGCGAAGGCCTCTAAGAGCAACTCGAGTCATCGAGCGCGGTAGGAGCGCTTATTGCGTTCTTCCGACGAAAGAGCACAGCGCGCGGTCGAGTCGCGCGGTGGCCGCGGTCTGCGGCTCGCGCTGGGCGAGGGGGTTCGGTGCGCTGTGTTTTCCGTCGGAAAAGTGGCACCTGGCGGGTGACTCACGTGAGCAGCGGGGCTCACCGTGTTCCCGCGGCGGGCGCCGAGGCGAGCACGGTCACCTCGTCCCGGTCGTGATAGAGCTGCCGCACCCGGAGCGAGCGCCAGCCGGCGGCAGTCAATAGATGTCGGGCGCGGTGCAGCACCGGCAGCTTGTCCGTCATCGGCAGCTTGAGGTTCGCGCAGAGCTGAAGCGCCCAGCCTCGCCGCGCCCACTTCGCCAACAGCTGCGCGACCTCCAGGGGGCGCCAGGCCATGTCGCAGAAGAGCCAGTCCACGGGTTCCTCGGGCTCAAAGTCGAAGGCGCTCTCCTGAACATGCCGGACTTTGGCGTGGCGGGTCAGCTCTGGCGTCAGCTTCGCCGGGTCCACCGCGATGACCCGCGCTCCGCGCGCGACGAGGCGGGCCGTCCAGCCTCCGGGCGCCGCGCCGAGGTCGACGCAGAGGTCGCCCTTCCCCGGCGGCAGGGACACGTTTGAGAGCGCTTCGTCCAGCTTCATTGCCGCGCGGGACGGTGCATCTGCTCCCCGCCGCATCCGCGTCTTTCCGCCGGGCGAGAGGGAGAACGCCTCGCGCGCGGGTGTTCGACCCAGAGCAAAGCAATCCGCGCTCACCTCGCAGACGTCGATGAGGTTTCCGCCGCGCTCGTGCGCCTCCCACGCGTTCGGTCTCTTCGCTACGGGCTGCTGCTCGGCGGAGAGCTCCTGCGGCTGCGTGTGGCCGGCCGGCGCGGGGGCGCTCCCATCCAGACTCTCGCGCAGCGCTTCGCGCGCGTTCGCGCGGGCGTTGCCTTCATCCGTGTCGGGCGCCCAGAGGTGCAGGGCAGCGCCTTCCTGCCCCAATCCGCGCAAACGTTCGGGCAGCTCCTCCCTTCGTCCAATCGCCTGAACGCGAAAGCCGGTGCGCGCGAAGGCCGGCGGCTCACGCGCCGGGCGGGCGGACTCCACCAGCGCTGCGCCGAGGAGCTTCGGGCCGGCCGACTGCCAGGCCAGCTCTTCATAAAGGTAGGGCTCGAACCCCGCCCGGCAGGTCCACAGCCACGCCCCCACCGAGGGTGCGAGCGTCTGTGACGGGACCTTCGGTGGCCGGACCCGGGCGGGGAGTGGGGGCGCGGGGGCCTCCGGGGCTCGCGGGGGTGGGCGGGCGTTGTGTGGGCTGCGTTTGGGTCGGCGCATTGCCTTCTTCCCTAGCCGTCTTAACTTGCCCGGCCAAGCGTCGCGCCGGCCCAGTGGTTAAGGGTCTTCGTCACGTCATCCCCTTATTTCCCTTGGGGATCCACGGCTCATCGTGGATTCTCGGCGCCGATTGAGAGCGCGGAAGCACACATGATCGAATGGACGCTTAAGAAGCTGATCGGCACGAAGAACGAGCGCGAGCTCAAGCGGGCGTGGCCCAAGGTCGCCCGCATCAACGCCCTCGAGACCGCCATGCGCGAGCTCAAGGACGAGGACTTTCCGGCGCGCACCGCCAAGATGCGGCAGGAGGCGCAGAACGGCCGGCCGCTGGATGAGCTGCTGTTTGACGCCTTCGCCCTCGTACGCGAGGCGGGCCGGCGGGTGCTGGGGCAACGGCACTTCGACGCGCAGCTGATTGGCGGCATGTTCCTCCACCAGGGCTGCATCGCGGAGATGCGGACCGGCGAAGGCAAGACGCTGACCGCCACGCTGCCCTCGTACCTCAACGCGCTCTCCGGGCGCGGCGTCCACATCGTCACGGTGAACGACTACCTGGCCCGCCGCGACGCGGAGTGGATGGGGCGGCTGCACAAGTTCCTCGGCTTCTCCGTGGGCTGCATCCTCCACGACCTGTCCGACAAGCAGCGGCAGGACGCGTACCGCTGCGACATCACGTACGGCCAGAACAACGAGTTCGGCTTCGACTACCTGCGCGACAACATGAAGTTCCGCCTGCAGGACTACGTGCAGCGCGAGCTCAACTTCGCCATCGTGGACGAGGTTGACTCCATCCTCATCGATGAGGCGCGGACGCCGCTCATCATCTCCGGTCCCACCGAGGACACGACGGACCAGTACTACCGGGTGGACCAGGCCGTCCCGTCGCTGGTGCCGGACCAGGACTACACGCTGGACGAGAAGCACCACTCGGTCAGCCTGACCGACGCGGGCGTGGACAAGATGCAGCGCAAGCTGTCCATCCAGAACCTCTACGCTCCGGAGGAGATTGAGACGCTGCACCACGTGGAGCAGGCCCTGCGCGCGCACACGCTCTACAAGCGCGACCGCAACTACGTGGTGAAGGACGGCGAAGTCCTCATCGTGGACGAGTTCACCGGCCGCATGATGCCGGGCCGGCGCTGGTCCGACGGTCTGCACCAGGCCATCGAAGCGAAGGAGGGCGTGAAGATAGAGAACGAGAACCAGACGCTGGCCACCATCTCGTTCCAGAACTACTTCCGCATGTACTCGAAGCTCTCGGGCATGACCGGCACCGCCGACACCGAGGCCGAGGAGTTCGCGAAAATCTACAACCTCGATGTCCGCGTGGTGCCGACCAACCGGCCCATGGTGCGCAAGGACATGGAGGACGTCGTCTACAAGACCGAGCGCGAGAAGTTCGAAGCGGCGGCCAAGGAGCTGGAGGAGCTGCACAAGAAGGGTCAGCCGGTGCTGGTGGGCACGGTGTCCATCGCGAAGAGCGAGGTGCTCTCCACCTTCCTGAAGAAGCGCGGCATCCCGCACAACGTGCTCAACGCCAAGCAGCACCAGCGCGAGGCGGACATCGTCGCGCAGGCGGGGCGCAAGGGCGCGGTCACCATCTCCACCAACATGGCCGGCCGTGGCACGGACATCCTCCTGGGCGGCAACCCCGAAGTGATGGCCAAGTCAGACGCCGGGCCAGAGCCCACCCCGCCGGAGCCGGTGGATGGGCAGCCGGTGGACCTGGCGCCCTATCAGCAGGCGCAGGCCGACTGGGCGCGGCGCTTCCAGGAAGCGCTGGAGAAGTACAAGGCTCAGACGAAGGCGGAGCGCGACGAGGTGGTGGCCAACGGCGGCCTCTTCATCCTCGGCACGGAGCGGCATGAGTCCCGGCGCATTGACAACCAGCTGCGCGGCCGCGCGGGCCGGCAGGGGGACCCGGGCGCCTCCAAGTTCTACCTCTCCCTCGAAGATGACCTGATGCGCATCTTCGGGTCCGAACGGATCTCCGGCCTGATGGAGCGGCTGGGGATGGAGGAGGGCGAGGTCATCGAACACCGGTGGCTCTCCAAGTCCATCGAGGGCGCTCAGAAGCGGGTCGAAGGTCACAACTTCGACATGCGCAAGAACCTCCTCGAATACGACGACGTGATGAACCAGCAGCGGCGCACCATCTACAAGCTGCGCCGCCAGGTGCTGGCCGCGGGCGCCGGCATCCCGTTGGTGGAGTACGAGGAGGACCCGAAGACCAAGGCCAAGAAGCGGTCGGAGATGACCGTCAGCTGGCCGGACTTCCGGGAGCTGGTGCTGGACGCGCTCGAAGACGTCATCGTGGCGATGACGGACACCTACTGCTCCATGCGCAACCCGGACGCCTGGGACCTGGCGGGGCTGGGGCGGGCGGTGAAGGACGTGCTCAACGTCGAGATGACGTTCGCCGCCGCCGGCACCCGCGAGCAGCTGCAGGAGCAGGTCTACCAGGTGGTGGAGAAGGTCTTCGTCTCCCGCGAGGGCGACTTCGGCGAGGACTTCTACCGCTTCTGCCAGGTGCGCTACCTGGGGACCATCGACCAGCTCTGGAAGGACCACCTGCTGGCGATGGACCACCTGCGCCAGGGCATTGGCCTGCGTGGGTACGGCCAGAAGGACCCGAAGCAGGAGTACAAGAAGGAAGGCTACGAGGGCTTCATCCAGATGCTCTCCGCCATCAAGCACCAGTTCGTGGGCACGCTCATGCGGGTGCAGTCGCGCAACGCCGCTGAGGAGGCGGAGAAGCTGCGGCGGCAGATGGCGCAGAAGGCCAAGCAGCAGGCGATGGCGTTCAGCCGGGGAGACGCGGAGGGCAACGTCGACAAGGCGGCGCCCAAGCAGCAGGCACCCGCTCGCGCGGGCCCCAAGGTTGGCCGCAACGACCCCTGCCCCTGCGGGAGTGGGAAGAAGTACAAAAAGTGTCACGGGGCTGCTGAAGCTGGCGCTTGACGCTTGACGCGCCGCACTTAAGCGGCCCCGGTTTGCTGTCGGTGTGAGCCTTCGGCTAGCTTCCGCGCGCTCGAAAAAGCGCGAGGAGCCGCGCGCTTGAAGCGCCAAGGCGGGTGACAACGTGAAGCGCTGGGGGAGCTCCCTCGGAGTGCTCTGGTTCCTCCTGGCGTCCGCCTGCCCGGAGCCGCTCCCCACGCGCCCGGACGCTGGCGCCGCGCGCGACGCGGGGCCCGTTCCCGGCGTCTGCCTGGACAACGATGGCGACGGAGTGCCCGGCACCGGCGACTGCGAGGACGTGTCGCCGGTGGACTGCAACGACGCGGACCCGTCAGTGAACCCGGGGGCGGCGGAGCTCTGCAACGGCCGTGATGAGAACTGCGACGGGACGGTGGACGAGGGCCTCTCGCCGCTCCCGTTCTACCGCGACAATGATGGCGACGGCGTGGGCGGGGAGAAGGCCGGCAGCCGCTGCGGCGCGCTGCCCGCGGGCACGGTGGCGCTGGGCGGAGATTGCAACGACGCGGACCCGGCGGTGCGGCCCGGCGCGGCGGAGGTTTGCAACGGCGTCGACGACAACTGCAAGGACGGCGTGGACGAGGGCCTGCCCACGCAGGCGTTCTACCCGGACGTGGACACGGACCGGTACGGAGACCCGAACGCCACGCCGGAGCTCAGCTGCAAGGCCACGCTGCCTGGCAAGGTGCTGGACCACACCGACTGCAACGACGCCAACGGGACCATCCGGCCCGGCGCGCCCGAGCAATGCAACAAGGTGGACGACAACTGCGACGGCCAAATCGACAACGGCATTGCGTACGTCGACTACTACCCGGACGGCGACGGTGACGGCTTTGGCGCGGCGTCCGGCGTGGCGGAGTCCAGCTGCTCGGCCATCGCCGGCAAGGTGACCAACCGCACCGACTGCGACGACGCCAACGCCAACGTGAAGCCCACCGCGGCAGAGGTTTGCAACGGCGTCGACGACAACTGCAGCGGCAAGGCGGATGAGGGGCTGACCTTCTCCATCTACTTCCCGGACGTGGACGGCGACGGCTTTGGCGCCGCCACCGGTGTGCCGCAGAGCGCGTGCACCCCGCTTGCGGGGAAGGTGACGAACAACACCGACTGCAACGACGCGGACCCGGCCATCCGGCCCGGCGCGGCAGAGGTTTGCAACGGCGTGGACGACAACTGCAGCGGCAAGGCGGACGAGGGGCTGGTGTTCGCGGACTACGCGCCGGACGCGGATGGCGACGGCTACGGCAGCGCCAGCGTGCCGGCGGTGAGCTCCTGCAAGCCGGTGGCGGGGCGGGTGCCGAACGCGCAGGACTGCAACGACGCCAACGCCGCGGTGAAGCCGGGCGCGGTGGAGCTGTGCAACGGCGTGGACGACAACTGCGCGGGCGGGGTGGACGACGGGCTGACCTTCGCGGACTACTACCCGGACGCGGATGGCGACACGTTCGGCGCGATGGCGGCGCCCATCTCCGCTTGTGCGCCCGTCGCCGGGCGGGTGACCAACCACCGCGACTGCAACGACGCCAGTGCGGCCATCCACCCGGACGCCGTGGAGGTCTGCAACGGCGTGGATGACAACTGCGCGGGCGGGGTGGACGACGGGCTGACCTTCACCGGCTACTACCCGGACGCGGACGGGGACGGCTTCGGCGCCAGCGCGGCGACCGCGCAGGTCTCCTGCGCGCCCGTGCCCGGCAAGGTGGTGGACCACACGGATTGCAACGACGGGAACATGTTCATCCACCCGGGCGCGGCGGAGACGTGCAACCTCACTGACGACAACTGCGATGGCCAGGTGGACAACGGGACGGTCACCCAGGGCTACTACCCGGACCTGGACTCGGACGGCTACGGCGCGGCGGGCTCCATGCCGCAGCTCTCCTGCGCGCCGGTGCCCGGCAAGGTGCCCAACAACCAGGACTGCAACGACAGCAATGCGTCGGTGAAGCCGGGCGCGGCGGAGCTCTGCAACGGCGCGGACGACGACTGCGACGGGGCGCCGGATGATGGGCTGACCTTCCTCGCGTATTACCCGGACCTCGACGGCGACGGGTATGGCGCGGCAGGCGCCACGGCGCAGGTGGCCTGTGCGAGCGTGGCGGGGAAGGTGACGGACCACGCCGACTGCAACGACACCAACGCGGCGGTGAAGCCCGGCGCGGCGGAGGTCTGCAATGCGCTGGATGATGACTGCGACGGGGCCGTCGACGAAGCCCTGGCGCTGGTCAGCTACTACCCGGACGCGGACCATGACGGCTTTGGCTCTGCCTTCGCGCCCGCGCAGGTGAGCTGCGCGCCGGTGAGTGGGAAGGTGGAGAGCCGCACCGACTGCAACGACGGCAACGCGTCCATCCATCCGGGCGCGGTGGAGCTGTGCAACGGCGTGGACGACAACTGCGCGGGCGGCGCCGACGAGGGGAACCCGGGGGGCGGCGCGTCCTGCAGCACCTCGCAGGCGGGCGTCTGTGAAGCGGGGAAGGTGACCTGTCAGGCCGGCGGGCTGGCCTGCCTGCGCAGCGTGGCGCCGTCGACGGAGCTGTGCGACGGGCTGGACAACGACTGCGACGGCAGCGCCGACGAGGACTTCCCGTCCAAGGGCCAGGCGTGCAGCCTGGGGATTGGCGTGTGTCAGCGGCAGGGCAGCTTCGTGTGCCGCGCTGACAAGTCCGGCATCACCTGCGGCGCCACGCCGGGCGCGCCCACCGTGGCGGCCTGCGACGGGCAGGACAACGACTGCGACGGCAAGGTGGATGAGCCCGCGCTGGTGGATACGGCGGACCTGTCCAGCGTCGCGTGGGTGGACCTGGAGGTGGTGCCCTACTACTTCTCCGCGGCGGGCTGTGCGGGCGGGGCGACGGGCAGCGGGTCCGACGTGCTGGCCGGCGGCGCGCTGGTGATGTCCGCCGGCGCGAGCGGCCTGCAGCTGCAGCGGCTGGACGCGCAGGGCAAGCCGGTCTCCAGCCCCACCTCGGCCGGGGGGCTGACCTACCTGGACGTGGCCGTCGCGCAGGCGGGCGATGGTTACGTCGTCGCCGGCATCTGGGAGTCCGGGCAGGAGATTGACCTCTATTACATGGACGCCGCGACGGGCGTGCGGCGCGCGCAGCTGTGGAGCCAGTTCCGCGGGAGCAACGCGCTGGACTCGCTGCGGGTGGTGCGGGGGAACGGGCGGCGGGTGACGCTGCTGTGGCGGGAGGCGACGGTGGGCCTGCGGATGGCGCAGGTGGAGGCGAGCTACGACGGCACCGCCTGGACGCTGCAGCGGGTGGGCGGGGGCACGCCGCTGACCCAGCAGACCCTCGTCGCCGGGGCGCTGGCGCCTGGGCTGGGTGCAGACAGCGCGACGGTGGACTGGGCGGACAGCCAGGCGTGCCAGACGGTGGCCACCAAGCGCCGGCTGGGCGTCGCCTACCTGGCTGGCGCGCAGACGCTCAAGCTCTTCACGGTGCTGGAGGACGGCACTGGCAGAACTGCGGACGTGGTGGTGCGCTCGCAGACCGGGACGCTGGCGCTGGGCGAGCCCGAGGTGACCTTCTTCCGCGCGGCGTCCGCGGACCACTGGTTCGTGGCGTACACCGCGCCGGACACGGGCAGCACGCCGTCCGAGGACCTGAACTATTGGATGAGCACCAACCCGACGTGGCAGTACACGTATCTCGACCTCGCCGGGGAGAACGGGGCGGACTCCATCCGGCGTCCGCGCGCCTCCGCCACGGCCACGGGCATCCAGCTGGTGGCGTTGCGCTATGTCGCTGACGCGTCCGGCTTCAAGCGCCAGATGATGAGCCGAAACCTGGACCTCAACGGGGCCAAGCTCCCCCCTGGGGCGGCCGTTGAGCTCTCCGCCACCCTGGGAAGCTGCACCGCGTCAGACGCCAGCTGCCGCCCGGGGAACAAGGACGGACTGACCGTGTGGGCGCCGTTCGGGAGGGTGTACTTCAGCGGCTCGCCTGGTTCTCCCTCGGGCAGTTACTCGAGCGCGCTTCGCTGCCAGTGAGCAGCCGCACTGCGTTTCCTTTTACAATTCAGCAGGATGAAGGCATTGCTTGCACGCCCGAGGGGGCTTCTGTTAGTACCGTCGGCCGCTTCGGCGCTCCTCGCGAAGCCGACTTACAGCGTCAAACAACTACACACACGTCCCGTGCCGGCAACCGGGTGCCCTTCGGGCGGACTCGAAGTGATGGGTCCTCCTCCGAGGGGTGGTTGATCGGCGAGCACCGCGGGCGTGGCGGAACAACCGAACGAAAGAGAACGACATCATGGACCAGGATACACAGGCACAGCAGCAGCTCGCCGCCCCCGGCGGCATCACGATGAAGCAGCTCCTGGAGGCCGGCGTTCACTTCGGCCACCAGACCAAGCGCTGGAACCCGAAGATGAAGCCGTACATCTTCGGCGCCCGGAATGGCATCTACATCATCGACCTTCAGAAGACGGTGGCGATGGCCCGCGCGGCCTTCCGCTTCGTCTCCGAGGTCACCTCGCGCGGTGGCGCGGTGCTCTTCGTGGGCACCAAGAAGCAGGCGCAGGACACCATCACGGAAGAGGCCAAGCGCGCCGGTCAGTTCTATGTGACCAGCCGTTGGCTGGGCGGCACCCTCACCAACTTCAAGACCATCAAGCAGGGCATCGACCGGCTGAAGACGCTGGAGAAGATGGCCGAGGATGGGACCTTCGAGCGCCTGCCCAAGAAGGAAGTGGCGACGCTGGAGCGCGAGCGGCTGAAGCTGGAGAAGAACCTGGGCGGCGTGAAGGACATGTCCCGCCTCCCCGGCTGCGTGTTCGTGATTGATCCGAAGAAGGAGCACATCGCGGTCCACGAGGCGAGCCGCCTTGGGATTCCGGTCATCGGCGTGGTCGACACCAACTGCGATCCCGACGGGATCGACTTCGTCATCCCGGGCAACGACGACGCCATCCGCTCCATCAAGCTCTTCACCTCGAAGATTGCTGAGGCGGCGATTGAAGGCGGCGCGCGGTACCGCGCCTCCGGCGCCTCCGAGCGCGACGAGCAGGAGAGCCGTGAAGAGCGCGGCGGTGGGCGGGACCGCGATGATCGCCGTGGCGGCGGGATGCGCCGGGGCGACCGGGACCGCGGTGGTCGCGGCGGTGGGATGGGCGGCCGTGGGCCGGGTGGCGGTGGTGGCGGCGGCGCGGTGGAGCGTCCGGGTCCGTTGGTGGAGATCAAGGGCGGCGGTTCCGCGCCTGAGGCTGCGCTCCCCGTTCCCCCGGAGGTCGACGAGGGCGGCGGCAAGGAGCTGGCAGCCAAGGTCGACTGAAGCGGCACCGGCTTTTCTTTGTGTGAGAGGCGGCTGCCCTACCCGATGGAGGGGGCAGCCGTTTCCATTCCACGTCACCCATACTTTGAATTGAATCAGGAGAAGACGATGGCTGAGATCAGCGCCTCAATGGTGAAGGACCTCCGCGAGCGGACCGGCGCGGGGATGATGGATTGCAAGAAGGCGCTCGCCGAGGTGGGCGGGGACTTCACCAAGGCCGAGGAGTGGCTGCGGAAGAAGGGCATCACCGGCGCGGCGAAGAAGGCCGGGCGCGTGGCTGCGGAGGGCCTTGTCGGCTCCTACATCCACAACGGCAAGACGGGCGTACTCATCGAGGTCAACTGCGAGACGGACTTCGTGGCGCGCAACGATGACTTCCAGGTGCTGGTGAAGGACCTCGCCATGCAGGTGGCGGCGGCTTCGCCCCAGTACGTGCGGCGGGAGGAGATTCCGGCCGACGTGGTGGAGAAGGAGAAGGAGATTCACCGCCAGCAGCTCCGGGACGCCAAGAAGCCCGAGGCCATCTGGGAGAAGATCATCACCGGCAAGATTGAGAAGTACTACGAGACGGTCTGCCTGGTGGATCAGCCCTTCATCAAGGACGACAAGAAGAAGATCAGCGACGTCGTCACGGATGCGGTCGCCAAGATTGGCGAGAACATCACCGTCCGTCGCTTCGCCCGGTTCGTGGTGGGCGAGGGCATTGAGAAGAAGAAAGAGGACCTCGCGGCCGAAGTGGCCAAGACGCTCGGCACGCCCTCAGCCTGAAGAAGTAGCGCCGCAAAGCGCTGGATTTACTCGTCCAGCGCTTTATCGGAAACCAAGAAAGGCCTCGTTCCGACAATCCCTGCTGTGAATACAGCTGGGAAGGGTCCGGGGCTGGTGTTCCGCGCCAGCAATGGCTCGGGTGCGGTTCGCATCAGCGTCCGGCGGCGCCGTCACCGGGCCACATTGGAGTTGATGGCTGCGGACGGAACGTTGTGCCAGGTGCAGCTGGCGATGGATGAGCTGCGCTGCCTGGCCGGCACCTGCATGAAGGTGGCGGCGGCGTTGGCGGCCACCGAGCCCGCGGACGAAGTCACTCAGAGCTGAACGTTTGCCGCGAGGGCTGTCTCGTCTGCTTGCCGGTTCTTCACCCGGGCGGTAGAAGCGAGCGGCCATGTCAGCCGCCCCCACCGAGCAGCCGCACCGATACAAGCGCATTCTCCTCAAGCTCTCGGGCGAAGCCCTGATGGGGGAGGGGAAGTACGGCATCCATCCGCCAACGCTGATGCGGATTGCCGGGGAAGTGAAGGAGGTCGTCGACAGCGGCGTGCAGGTGGCCATCGTCATCGGCGGCGGGAACATCTTCCGCGGCGTGGCGGGCTCCACCGAGGGCATGGACCGCGCGAGCGCGGACTACATGGGGATGCTGGCGACGTGCATCAACGCCATGGCCCTGCAGGACGCGCTGGAGAAGCAGCAGGTGTGGACCCGGGTGCTGTCCGCCATCAAGATGGAGCAGATCGCCGAGCCGTACATCCGCCGCCGGGCGGTGCGCCATCTGGAGAAGAGCCGCGTGGTCATCTTCGCCGCAGGGACGGGCAACCCCTATTTCACGACGGACACGGCGGCGTCGCTCCGCGCGATGGAGATCAACGCGGAGATCATCCTCAAGGCCACCAAAGTGGACGGCGTCTACAACGCGGACCCGAAGAAGGACCCCACCGCGCGCCGGTACAAGTCGCTGACGTACATGGACGTGCTCAAGCAGAACCTGAACGTGATGGACTCCACGGCCATCTCGCTCTGCATGGACAACAAGCTGCCCATCGTCGTGTTCGACCTCACCGTGAAGGGCAACATCAAGCGCGCGGTGATGGCGGCGGGCGAGTTCGGCACGGTCGTCGGCGCGTCCGAGACGGTCTGGGCGTAGGTTTCGCCTGCAACGAAAGGGAGGGCGCACATGACAGATGTGGTGAAGGACCTGCACAGCCGGATCGACAAGACGCTGGATGATCTTCGCAAGGAGCTCTCGAAGATCCGCACCGGGCGGGCGAACATCAGCGTGCTCGACGGCATCCGCGTGGACTACTACGGCACGCCCACCCCGCTCTCGGGCGTGGCGCAGCTGAACGCGCCGGAGCCGCGGCTCATCACCATCAAGCCGTGGGACAAGGCGGTCATCAAAGACATCGAACGGGCCATCAAGGAAGCCAACATCGGCCTCAACCCGATGAACGACGGCGAGCTCATCCGCCTGCCCATCCCGCCGCTCACGGAGGAGCGCCGCAAGGACATCGCCAAGCAGGTGAAGGGCAAGGGCGAAGAGCACAAGGTCGCCATCCGGAACATCCGGCGGGACGCCAACGAGGCGCTCAAGGTGCAGCTGAAGAGCAAGGCCATCACCGAGGACGACTTGAAGCGCACCAGCGAGAAGGTCCAGAAGGAGACCGACGCGGGCGTGGCCAAGGTGGATGAGGTCATCACCAAGAAGGAGAAGGAGGTCATGGAGGTGTGAGCGCGAAGAGCGCGACCATCCTCCTGGCCGAACCTTCTGCTCCGGTCGCCGCCACGCTGCGGCGTTTCCTGGAGTCCGCCGGGTTCACGGTGCGCGTCGCGTCCTCGGTGGAGGAGGCGGAGCAGCGGGCGGGCGAAGAGGCCCCTGAGGTGCTCTGCGCCTCCGTCTCCAGCGCGTTTGACGGTGAAGGGCTCTGCCGGCGGCTGAAGGCGCTGCTGCCGGCCACCGAGGTGGTGCTCCTCTACCCGCCGGACGTGGATGACGCGGACGCCCACGCGGCGGCCGCCGGCGCGGATGCGGCGCTGGTGGGGCCGCTCAAGCGCGGGACGGTGGTGTCCTGCGTGCGGGTGCTGCTGCAGGGGCGCACGCTGAAGGAGACGGTGGAGCGGCTGGAGGCGGATCTCCAGAAGCACATCGCCGAGCCGCCGAAGGACGTCACCGACATCGCCGGGACCTCGGCGGACTTCGAGTTCTTCAAAAAGTACCTCCTGATGGAGGTAAAGCGCTCCCGCCGGTACAAGTACCCGGTGTCCTTCCTGCTGGTGGCAGTGGACCACTTCGCCGAGCGCGCGGCGGAGCTGGCCCAGCCCGCCCGGAAGGCCGCGCTGGCGGAGGCGCTGTCCGTCATCACCCGCGGCATCCGCGACATCGACCTCGCCGTGCCTTCGGGCGACAACCGCTTCCTGGTCTTCCTGCCGCACACGCCGTCCGAAGGCGCCCTGTTCGTGGCGGGGCGGCTGCAGCAGCGGCTGCGTCAGCTCACCCAGCTGTCAGAGGCGACGGCCTCCATCGGCGTGGCGTCCTATGAGCCCGCGCCGGGAGAGACGCAGATTGGCTTCGGCACGCTGATGAAGGCGGTGACCGACGCGCTGGCGAAGGCGCAGGCTGCCGGGGGAGACCGCATCGAGTCCGCCGGACCCAAGCAGAAGCGCACCCGCATCTCATTGGCCTGAAGCGCCGCTTTAGGCGAGCTGGAGCGGCGTGCCGGTGAGGTGCTGGACCACCTCGCGGATGAACGCGAAGAGCTCCAGCCCCTTGCCCTTGTCATCCCGCCAGCGCTGGTCCGCCTCGTCGAACGTGAAGTGGATGCCCTGGCCCTTGCCCGCCACCCAGAGCTGCCGGACGGCGCGCTGGGTGTTCACGATGCACTTCTCGCCGTTGGCCGCGGTGAGGGTGACCATGTCTCCGGTGGAGTCTGCCTCCAGCACGTCCGGGTCCACGCCGTCCACCGCCGCCAGCAGCCGCTTGAAGACTCCGGCGACCAGCTGGTTGTAGCGAGGTTCGTCCAGCATGGGGGCTACTTGAGCGCGTCCGGCCCTTCGACGATGGCCTGTCCGGGCGCCGCGTAGAAGAGGAGGCGTGCGGAGCCGCTCGCGTCGTCATCGCGTTCGACGGCGATGACGGTGCCCGGGTTGACGGGCTTGGGGAAGGCGGTGAGGCCAAGGAGGTGGGTGGCGACCGCGCCCATCGAGGGCTGGTGGCCAACGACGGCGATGCTCTGACCGGCGTGGTCCGTGAGCAGGGTCTCCAGCGCGCCGACGGGCATGTCCGGCAGCAGGCTGCGGTGCACGCGCAAAGGGCCTTCGTGCTTGTGCGCCAGGGCCAGCGTCTGTGCGGTCTGCACCGTCCGGACGAGCGGGCTGGTGAAGATGGCGGAGAGCGGGCCGAAGCGATCAATCAGGTGTTCGAAGTGCGCGGTGAGCTGGGCCCGCGCCCGCGTGGTGAGCGCGCGCGCCTCGTCCCCCAGGCCCTCCGGGATCTCCGCGTCCGCGTCGCCATGTCTCACCAGGAAGATCCGCACGCCGTCCTCCGCAATCCGCGCACTCGTATACGACGGCGGCATTCCGGGTCAAAGGTATAGTGTCCGCCGGATGCGGGGCGCTTCCCTCCTGGCGCTGGCGGTGTGGTGGGCGGGCTGCGACCGCCCCGGGCCACGCACCCCTGCCGACGCGGGGGCTGGGGTCGCCCCGACCGCATCCGCGCCGGCCCGGCTGGACGCGGGTGTTGGCCAGGCAACCCTCACTGCGGACGCCCTGGATCGCTTCATCCGGTACCAGCAGCAGCTGCATGAGGCCTGGGCGGGGGCGATGTCGGGCCCGGGAGGGACGAAGGCGGCGCTGCGGGCGCGGGTGGCCGCGGAGCAGCAGCTGCGGGCCGCCAGCGGCCTGGGGGAGGAGGAGCTGGCGCAGCTGGACCGGATGGTCAACCAGGTGATGGCGCGCCGGGCGATGCTGGCGTCGGTGGACTACGACGGGCTGATTGGCCAGCACGAACAACTTGTCGCCCGGCTGCCTCCGGAGTCCCGGGAGGCCGTGCAGCGCCAGATAGACGGCCTGCGCAAGACGCGGGACGAGCTGACCCTCCTGGCCGCCGAGCGGGAGCTGTTCGGCAGCCGGAACGTGGATCTGCTGCTGACCCGGGAGAAGGAGCTGCTCAAGGGCTGGAACCGGATGCTCCAGCTGTGGGCCGGGCCGAAGCCGTAGCGCTCCAGGAAGTCAGCGCGCCTTGCCGTTCCAGCTCTTCCAGGGGGCCTTGCCGCTGGCCCAGAGGTCGTTGAGCAGCGTGTATTCGCGCAGCGTGTCCATCGGCTGCCAGAAGCCGGTGTGCGGGAAGGCGGTGAGCTCCCCCTCCGCGGCCAGCTTCTGCATGGGCTCGCGCTCGAGGACCGACTTGGAGCTCTTGCCCAGGTAGGGCCAGATCCGCTTCGAGTCGCAGACCAGGAAGCCGCCGTTGATGAAGCCCTCGGAGGTCTGGGGCTTCTCGTTGAACTCGCTCACTTTGTCCTGGGCGATGCGCATCTCGCCGAAGCGGCCGGGGGGACGCACCGCCGTCACCGTGGCCACCTTCCCGTGCTTGCGGTGGAAGGCGAGCAGCTCCGTGATGTTCACGTCGGACACGCCGTCGCCGTAGGTCAAGCAGAACAGGTCATCCTGCTCCACGTAGCGACGGATGGCGCTCACCCGGCCGCCGGTCATGGTGTCCTCGCCGGTCTCCGCGAGCGTGACCGTCCAGTCCTCCTCCTCGTGCAGCTTCTCGAACTGGATGGAGTCGTGCTTGCCGAGCGTGACGGTGAGGTCGCTCGTCATGGCGCGGTAGTGGAGGAAGAACTCCTTGATGACCCAGCCCTTGTAGCCAAGGCAGAGCACGAACTCCTTCACGCCGTGCTGCGCGTAGGACTTCATGATGTGCCAGACCATGGGCTTGTCGCCGATGCGCAACATCGGCTTGGGGACGAGCTCACTGGCCTCGCGGATTCGCGTGCCTTGACCACCACAGAGGATGACCGCTTTGAGGCCCATGAGCGCGAAGGCCTTAGTCAATGGCTCCGGCCAGGTCAACGACGGGCGCTGGCACTCTCAGGACGCGTCGACTATGAGGGGCGGCCTGGAAGCGGCCCTCTCGACCACGCGATGGCACAGCAGGCGCTGGGTGGCCCCCGCCTTCGCGGTGGCGGTGAACCTGGTGGCGCTCTTCCTTCGCCGCCCGGACGCGTTTGTGCATCCCCAGTTCTGGGCCGAGGACGGGCTGGTCTTCTTCAAGGACGCCCACGAGGCGTGCGTCAGCTCGCTGTTCAATCGGTATGCGGGCTACCTCCTGGTCTATCCGCGCGCCGTCGCCGCGGTGGGGTGCCTGCTCCCCGTGCGCGCCCTCCCGGCGCTCTACAACGCGTTCGCAGTGGCGGGCGTGCTTGCGCTCTGTCTGTGCTGCTTCTCCTCGCGGCTGAAGCTTGCGCAGTGGCAGCGGGTGGGGATGGCGCTGGCCGTTTCGCTCTCGCCCACGCTGCATGAGGTGCTGCTCACGTTGACCAACGTCCAGTGGGTGCTGGCGCTGGGGCTCTTGTTGCTGCTGGTGGTGGAGCCGCCGCAGAGCCGAAGGCAGTGGGTGTTTGACCTGGGCGCCCTGGCTTTCCTCGGCCTCAACGGTCCCTTCGCGCTCATCTTCTCTCCGCTCTATGCCGTTCGCGCGGCCTGGCGGCGCACGCGCTACGACGTGCTGACGCTGGGCGTTGTCGCGGGTTTTGGCGCGCTGCAGTCGGTGGGGCTGGGCGCTACGCGCGTTCCGGGGGAGCTCCAGCTGAGCAACCCGGACCATGTGCGGGCGGTGTCCGGGCTCTTTGGCCAGTTGTTCGGCGCGTTCGGCCGGCCGCCGCCCGAGTCGCTGCTCGGTGCGGCCCCGATGGCGGTGGTGGGGATGCTTGCGTGCGGGGCGATGGCGTACGACGGGTGGCGGGCGAGGGAGGGCAAGGTGCTCGCGTTCCTCGGCGGTGCGGGGCTTTTGTTTGGCTCGGCGATGTTCTCCTTCCGCGCCAGCCCGGGGCTCATCGTCTGGGGGTGCGACCGCTACCTGTACATCCCCCTCGTGGCGCTGGTCTGGGCGGCGCTGGCGACGGCGCGGCGGCACCGGGTGCTGGCAGGTGCGGTGCTGGTGATGGCCTTCGTCGGCTTCGTCCGCACGCACCGCGCGCCGCCGTTTGCGGACCTGGACTGGGCCAGCGCCGCGCGGTGCATCGAGTCCGGGCAGCGCTGCGAGGTGCCCGTGAACCCGGGGCTCCAGTTCGTGGTCGGGCCGGCGTCCTAGGCGCGGCGCCAGGGCGGGTGGCGCAGGGCGGAGGCCACGGTGCTGAAGGTGTAGCGGAAGAGGTTGGGGAGGTTGACGGAGGAGCTGTCGGCCTCGTAGCGGACGGGGCAGGGGACCTCCGCCACCCGGAAGCCCTTGGCCACGCAGTCCATCAGGATGTCGCTGGCGAAGGCGTGGGTGTCGCTGTACCGGTCGAACGCCAGGGAGGCGATGACCTCCCGCGAGTACGCGCGCATCCCGCTGTGCCACTCGCCGAAGGAGGTCCCGAACCAGAGGTTCTCGAATGCGGTCAGGGTGCGGTTGCCCAGCCAGCGGTAAACCGGCATCCCGCCCTCGAGCGCCTCCTTGCGCGTCCGGATGCGGTTGCCCTGGATGACGTCGTAGTGGCCGCGGGCGATGTACTGGAGCATCAGGTCTGCGAGGCTGGGCTCGTACTGAAAGTCGCCGTGCAGCTCGAGGACGATGTCGTGGTCTGAGTCGAGGAAGCGCCGGAAGAGGCGCTTCAGGTTTCCGCCGTAGCCGACGTTCTGCTCGTGACGGAGGACTTGAAGGCCCAGCCCGCGCGCGATGTCGTGGGTGCGGTCCGTGCTGCAGTTGTCTCCCACCAGGACGTGGGGCTTGAGGCTCTCTGGCAGCGCGTGGAAGGTCTTCGCGAGGGTGCGCTCGACGTTGAAGGCCAGCATCACGACGAGGGGCTTCATCGGTGCGGACTTAGTCGCACGGGCGAGCGCTCACAAGGGGCAGGGCTCCGGGACGGCCTGGTGGACGTCACGGCAGCGGCGAGATGTCTGTGTCCTTGGGCTCGAAGGCACATGGCCTTGAGGAGCCGGGGGGCCCGGGATAGCTCCGGGCGGCTGCCGGCGGGCGCCCGCCGGCAGCTCGAACGTGGGCCGCCCGCCCGGAGTCCGCTTCACCGACGGAGGCTGCGCTCCCCGAGGTGTTTCGCGGGCGGCGCCACGGTTTGGCTGGAGTTGTCCCCGCGCCCTCCGACCCGGCTCGCCCGGACCGGCGCCCCCCCGGCGAGGGGCAAAAGGGTGAAACTGAGTTGTTAACACGGTCCCGGACATAGGCTGCAGTCAATGTCTTGATATGCCTGGGGTAAATCATGTTGTTGTCAACGCGAACGGGTTGACAACTGTGAGTCCGGGGGACGGGACGCCCTCTCCTGCACGTCGTCCCAAAGTTCGGATGGCCTTGTTTCTTACGCGTCCTTTTCGCTCATGTGCTGCCACGAACGCGTGGCCAGTTTGCGCAGCACCTGCTGATCCACGTCGGCGAGCTTCTGGATGTAGAGGCAGCTCTTTCCGCTCTTGTACTTGCCGAGCTTCTTCATCAGCGGATCCGACGCCAGCAGACTCGGCACGATGTAGAGCACGGTCGCGCCCTTGCGCGGGCTGAAGCCAATCTTCGGCCAATCCGCCTCGCCCAGCGTGTTCGCGTTTTTGTATGTGCCGTAGCCGATGATCGCCGCCCCCCACATCGCGGGTTTCTCGCCGGTGACCTCGCGCAAGAGCTTGTCGATGGCTTTGGTGTCTGCGCGCTTGGCGTCGTCTTCCACCGCGGCGATGAACTCAGCGACTGAGGCCCTGTTCTTCTGCGTCTTGACCGCCGCCTTCTTGGCCATGTGCGTTCCTCCTGATTTCGACTGCGACACGCTACGCAAGCGCGCGGGGGAGCGGAAGCGTCAGGCGCCCGGGCCAGTCGCGCCGGCCCCGCCCCTGGAGTAAGGAGCCGCGTCGATGGACGCAATCGCCATCGAAGGTCGCCTCACTCCCGGCGCGCTCACCTTGTCGCGGCGTGCGCTGCTGCTCGTCGTGGGTGCGGTGGCCTACGTCGGCACGTTCCAGCTCAATCCCTTTCTCCTGAACGCCGTCCGACGGGCGGCGGGTTTCCCGGCGAACTCGGGTCCCTGGGCGGCCTTCCAGCACCTGTTCCTGTACTCGACCCTCGCCGCTGTCACCTGCGCGGCGGTCTGGGGGGCCTCGCCCGGCAGGGGCTGTTGCCGGGGCCCGGCTCCGTGCTGGGGATGGGCCGCGGTCGCTCGACGGTCCTGCTCTGGGGCGTGGGCTCCGGCCTCGGCGTGGTGGCCCTGAACATCGGCATCTTCGCCCTGATAGGCCCCGCGCTGCGGCTGGGTTCCTTCGCGGACAGCGACCCGTGGCGGGAGCTGGGCAACCTCTTCTCCAACTTCTACGAGGAGCTCATCTATCGGGGCTTGCTGCTGCTGCTGCTGCGAGTTGCGCTCTCCAGCCGCGTGGCCGCGGTCTGTTCGGCCTCTCGCACAACTACCCGCCAGTGCTGCAGGCGGGGGTGGCGCTGAACGCCGTGGTCCTGGCGGCCGTCACGTTGCGCACGCGGTCGCTCTGGGCGGCCGCAAGCCATGCACGGCCCCGCCCCGCGCTTTCAACTCGCCGCCGGGCCCGTTGTCTCTGACGGCGCCCTCGCGGGTCCGGGCGCCTTGAAGGAGAGGCGTTCGTCCACGATGTAGAGGGGCAGGCCGATGGTGTCCTTGTAGATGCGGGCGATGTAGAGGCTCATCCCGCCCAGCCCGAGCACCAGCCAGCCGGCGTGCAGCGCGGCGACGGCGATGAGCGCGCGGGCGGTGGGGGACAGGCCCATCGCGTCCCCGAAGCCGATGACCGCGCCCGCGCCGACGAGGTCCAGGACGAAGGCCAGGATGCCCACGTAGGCCAGCGCGCGCAGCGGCATGGTGGACGTGGAGAGCAGCCCGGCGATGCCGAAGCGGATGGCGCCGCGCAGGTTGTAGTGCGTCTCGCCCACCAGCCGGCGCTCGCGCTTGTAGGCAATGCCTTCGCGCCGGAAGCCGGCGAAGCCCGCCTGCCCGCGGACGAACGGAAAGGTGGAGCGGGTGGAGAGCACCGCGTCGCGCACGCGCTTGTCGACGAGGAAGAACTCCGCCATGTCGAGGACGATGTCGTGGTCCGCGACGCCGCGGTTCAACCGGTAGAACAGCTTGCGCGCCCAGTGCATGAGGATGAACTCCTCACGCTTGTGCCGGATGCCGTACGCCACGTCCGCGCCCGCCAGCCACTTCTCGATGAACTGGGGGATGAGCTCCGGCGGGTCCTCGGTGTCCACGTCGATGTTGACGATGGCGTCCCCCGCCGCGTGCCGCATGCCGGCGGTAATGGAGGCCTGGTACCCGAAGTTGCGCGACAGCGTGAGGATGCGAATCCGCCCGTCCTTGGCCTGCAGCTCGCGCAGCACCTCAAGCGTGCGGTCGTGGCTGCGGTTGTTGACGAAGAGCAGCTCGAAGTCGACCTTCGCTTCGATGACCTTCATGGCGCCGCGCCAGCGCTCGTAGAAGGGCGGGATGCTGCCTTCCTCGTTGTAGACGGGGCAGACCACCGTCACGAGAGGCTTGCGGGCCGGGTCCATGGCGCCTTCTTAGCCGCGGTAGACCGGCAGGCGGGTGGCATCCTTCAGGCGCGGCGCCGCGGCGTCCTTCTTCGACAGCAGAGGGTCGCCCGACAGCTGCCAGTCAATCTTGAGCTCCGGGTCATTCCAGAGCACGCCGCCGTCCGCTTCCGGCACGTACACCTCGGTGCACTTGTAGAAGAAGTCGGCCACGTCGGAGAGCACGCAGAACCCGTGGCCGAAGCCGGGGGGAATCCAGAGCTGGCGCCGGTTGCTTTCGCTCAGCTCCACGGACGCCCACTTGCCGAAGTGCGGAGAGCCCTTGCGCAGGTCCACCGCCACGTCCTGCACCGCGCCGCGGGTGACCATCACCAACTTCCCCTGGGGGCGCGGCTCCTGAAAGTGGATGCCCCGGAGGGTGTTCTTGATGGAGCGCGACCAGTTGTCCTGGACGAACGGCTGGGAGATGCCGGCCTGCGCGTAGCGCGGGGCGTTGAACGTCTCCAGGAAGAAGCCGCGGTCGTCGCCGAAGACCTTGGGTTCAATCAGCAGCACGCCGGGCAGCGAGGTCTCAATCACCTTCATGCGCGCGCGCCTCCGCTCTCAATCAGCTGCAGCAGGTAGCGGCCGTAGTCGTTCTTCTTCATCGGCTCCGCCAGCGTGGCCACCTGCGCCGCGGTCAGGTACCCCATCCGGAAGGCAATCTCCTCGGGACAGGCGACCTTGAGGCCCTGCCGCTGCTCGATAATCTGGATGAAGGTGGAGGCCTCCATCAGCGACTCATGGGTGCCGGTGTCCAGCCACGCGTAGCCGCGGCCCATCAGCTGGACGCGCAGCTGCTTGCGGCGCAGGTACTCGCTGTTGACGTCGGTAATCTCCAGCTCGCCGCGCGGGGAGGGCTTCAAGGCCGCGGCGATGTCCAGCACCTGGTTGTCGTAGAAGTAGAGGCCGGTCACCGCGTAGTTGGAGCGCGGCTGGGTGGGTTTCTCCACCAGGCTCACCGCTTCGTTCTTCTCGTTCAGCTCCACCACGCCGTACCGCTCCGGGTCCTTCACGTAGTAGCCGAAGACCGTGGCGCCGGCGGTCTGCCGCGCGGCGGTCTGGCAGAGGTCGGAGAAGCCGTGGCCGTAGAAGATGTTGTCGCCCAGCACCAGGGCCACCGTGTCGTTGCCCACGAACTTCCGGCCAATCAGGAACGCCTGGGCCAGGCCTTCGGGTTTGGGCTGCTCGGCGAAGGAGAAGTGGACGCCCCACTGGCTGCCGTCGCCCAACAGCTCCCGGAAGCGGGGGAGGTCCGACGGGGTGGAGATGATGAGAATTTCGCGGATCCCCGCCAGCATCAGCGTGGTCAGCGGGTAATAAATCATCGGCTTGTCGAAGATGGGCAGCAGCTGCTTGGAGATGACCCGCGTGAGCGGGAACAGCCGGGTGCCGGAGCCGCCCGCCAGGACAATGCCTTTCATCCCGCCGCGTATAGCCGGCGCTCACCCCGCCATCAAGGCGCAGTCACTTCTTCGCGGAAGCGGGCCAGCGCCTGGGACAGCGAGAGCGGCGCGGCGGAGAGCTGCTGGCGGACCTTGTCCACCTTGAGCCCGCTGCGCAGCGGCCGGGGGCTGGCCAGCGCCACGCCCTTCACCAGCGTGGGGACCAGCAGGGAAGCGTCCAACCCGAAGGCTTCGCACAGCGCCTTCCCGAAGGTCAGCCGGTTGACGACGTCCGCACCGCAGGTGTTCCAGATGCCGGTCAGCCCGCGCTCGGCCAGCTCCGCCAGCTGCTCCGCCGCGCTGCTGGCGTGGGTGGGGCTGACGTACTGGTCCTCGAAGAGCTTGGCCTGCTGGCCCTTCTTCAAGGTCTCGTACAGCCAACTGCCGAAGTTGGGGCGCGCGGACGGCGGCCAGCCGTAGACGACCGCGGTACGCGCGATGGCCCAGGAGGGCGCCAACACCTGCACCGCCTGCTCCGCGAGGTACTTGGTGACCGCGTACGTCCCGCGCGGGTTGGGCCGGTCTTCTTCCGAGTAGGGCCCGGCCTCGCCGTCGAAGACGTAGTCGGTGGAGACGTGCACCAGGTGCGCGCCGTGCGCGCGGCACAGGCCGGCCACGTTGGCGGTGGCGGTGACGTTGTTGGCGTACGCGCCCTCCGGGTCCTTCTCGCAGCGGTCCACCTCGGTCATCGACGCGGGGTGGATGACGCTCTCCGGGCGGGTCTGCGCGAAGGCCTCCTTCAGCGCCGCGGCGTCGGTGAGGTCCACCGAGAGGTACTCGCCCTCGCTCCCGCCCCGCCGCGGCCCGCGCCCCAGGCCAACGACCGCGTGCCCGCGCGACGCGAGCAGGCGCACCAGCCGGCTTCCGACCAGGCCATTGGCCCCCGTCACGAGCAGCTTCATGAGGACTTCGACTCCAGGCGGTGCGAGTACTGCGTGTCGAAGTACTGGCGGTAGGCGCCGCTCATCACGCGCTCCCACCAGGGCTTGTTGTCGACGTACCAGCGCACCGTCTGCCCGAGCGCGTCCTCGAAGCTGGCCTTCGGCGTCCAGCCCAGCTCCTTGCGCAGCTTCGTCGGGTCGATGGCGTAGCGCCGGTCATGCCCCGGGCGGTCCTTCACGAAGCGGATGAGGGACTCCGGCTTGCCGAGCAGCTTGAGGACGCCCTTCACGAGGTCGATGTTCCTGCGCTCCGCGCCGCCGCCGATGTTGTAGACCTCGCCGCGCCGGCCCTTCTCCAGGATGAGCAGCAGCGCCTGGCAGTGGTCCTCCACGTGGAGCCAGTCGCGCACGTTGGCGCCGTCGCCGTAGACGGGCAGCGGCTTGTCGCCCAGCGCGTTCACCACCATCAGCGGGATGAGCTTCTCCGGGAACTGGTAGCGGCCGTAGTTGTTCGAGCAGCGCGAGACGACGACGTCCATCCCGTAGGTGTGCGCGTAGGCCAGGCTGATGAGGTCCGCGCTGGTCTTGGACGCGGAGTAGGGGCTGGAGGGCTGCAGCGGTGAGCTCTCCGTGAAGGCGCCGGTCTCTCCCAGCGAGCCGTAGACCTCGTCGGTGGAGACCATCAGGAAGCGCTTCACGCCCGCCTTCCGGGAGGCGTCCAGCAGCACCTGCGTGCCCAGCACGTTGGTGACCACGAACTGCTCCGGGCCGAGGATGGAGCGGTCCACGTGGCTCTCCGCCGCCAGGTGCATCACCGCGTCGACGGCGTACTGCCGCAGCACGTGCTCCACCAGCTCGCGGTTGCCGATGTCGCCCTTGACGAAGACGTGCTGCGCGTCGCCCTCCAGGTCCTTGAGGTTCTCCAAGTTCGCCGCGTAGGTGAGCGCGTCGAAGTTGATGAGCTTCCAGCTGGGGCGTTCGCGGCGAAGGGTGCGGATGAGGTTGGAGCCGATAAACCCGCATCCGCCGGTGACGAGGACGTTCATGAGACGACGGCGTTTAGCAGATCAAACCCGCTTGAGGGCAGGGGCCTGCGCCAGGAGGTGATCCAGCCAGAGGTTGGACAGCTTCTCCAACACGCTGTTGCCCTTCAACCGGGCGTTCAGGTTGGCCCAGTCCACGTGGTCCAGCTTCTGGTCCTGGTTGAAGCAGGAGAAGACCACCGTCTCCTTCCCGGTCACCGGGTCCACGTGCTTCTGCAGGCACTGGGCGCAAATCTCTTTCATCATGCACTGCATCGGCGAGTTGATGGACCCGATGGCCTCGTGCGACGGCTTGAGCAGCGGCTTCAGGATGCCGTGCCGCGCCTCCTTCACCGCCCGCATCATCCGGTCCGAGCCGATGGCGACGATGCGGTCCACCTCGGACAACTTGGCGATGGGCGTGAGCGGAAGCTTGCCTTCGCCGTAGGCGACCATCGCCTGCACCACGTTGCCGCTGAAGGACGCGTCCTGCGGGCGGCGCGCCGGAATCTGCTCGCCCACGTCCACCGACCAGATGACCTGGTCCGTGCCGGCCTCAATCTCGTCGTGCTTGTAGGAGTCGCTGCGCTGCTTGTACGCCGCGAAGTAGATGACCTTGCAGCCGGCCGCCTTGAGCGCGCGCGCGATGGAGAAGAGCACCGCGTTGCCCAGGCCGCCGCCCGCCAGCAGCACCGTCTCGTTCTTGCCAATCTCCGTGGGCGCGCCGGTGGGGCCCATCAGGATGACCGGTTCCCCCGGCTTGAGCGCGGCGCAGAGGCGAGAGGAGGACCCCATCTCCAGCACGATGACGGAGAGCAGCCCCTTGGCCTTGTCCACCCAGGCGCCGGTGAGCGCCAGGCCCTCCATCGTCAGCCGCGTGCCGTCCACGACAGGGGCCCGGCTCTCGTAGTTCTGCAGCCGGTAGAACTGGCCCGGGTGGAAGTGCTCCGCCGCGAAGCGGGCCTTGGTCACCACCTCCACGATGGTGGGCGTCAGCCGGTTCACCGCCACCACCGTCGCGGTGAGCGCCTCGTCCAGCCGCGCGGTGAGCAGGCCGAACCGGTCCTCCCGCTGCTTCTGCGCCGCCGCGTCGCTGACGTCGACCGCGGAGAGCTCCTTCGCGAAGAGCTTCACCACCTCCGGGTAGCCGTCCTTGGCGGAGGCCATCGCCTTCACCACGTTGCCGGCGTACGTCGGGTGGTTGTCGCCGTAGAAGGAGACCAGCTTCCCGTCGCGCTGGTAGGACGTGAAGAAGCCGGAAGGCAGGGCCAGGTCTTCGTGGACTTCTGATGGCGAGAGCGTGGGGGCGCCGCTGTCGGAGACGGTGGCGTTGAACGAGCGGAAGAAGGACTTGTGCTCGTCCAGCTCAAACGTGCCGGGGTGCTCCTTCTCGTACGTGACGTTGGGCGAGGTGCCCGCCGCCACGCAGACCGTCTTGGCCGGCAGCTCGAAGGTCTCCCCGGAGCCCTTCAGCTTGCCGTCCTTCATCGTCATCCGTTCGAACGTGAGCGCGCGCACCGCGCCGTGGCTGTCCGGGTGCGCCTCTACCGGGCTCATCCGTTCAATGAACCGGATGCCCTCCTCCAGCGCCTTCACCACCTCTTCGTGGTTGAGGCGGTAGGCCGGCGAGTCGTTCAGCGTCCGCCGGTAGCAGATGGAGACGCCGCCCCACTTGCGCACCAGCGAGATGAAGTCCGGCGCCTGCCCCGCGGCCTGCGCTCGCGCCCGCTCCGCCCGCACCTCGCGGCCGTGGGCGAGGAAGGTGTGCAGGATACCCTTCTCCTCCTCGTCCATCCGCGCCAGGACGACCTGTTCGCCCAGCTTCGCGCAGAGCTTCTCGTGCCGGTCGAGCGTCTTCTCCACCTGGAGCGGGTAGTACGCGAGCAGCTCTGTCGCGGTGTCGATGGCCGTCAGCCCGCCGCCGATGACGATGGCCGGCAGCTGGACCTGGAGGTTGGCGTTGGAGTCCTTCTTGAACGCGCCGGTCAGCTGCAGCGCCATCAGGAAGTCGGACGCCTTGCGGATGCCGCGGATGAGGTTGTTCTTGAGGCCGATGATGGTGGGCTTGCCCGCGCCGGACGCGATGGCGACGTGGTCAAAGCCCAGCGCCCAGGCGTCCTCCACGGTGAGCGTGCCGCCGAAGCGGATGCCGCCGTAGATGCGGAAGCTCTCGCGGCGGGCGAGCGTGAGGTGGATGCAGGTGAGGAAGTTCTTGTCCCAGCGAACGGTGATGCCGTACTCGGACACGCCGCCGAAGCCGGCCAGGATGCGGTCGTCGAGCTCGCCGGCAATCTCGTTGAAGTCGCGGATGGGGCGCATGCGCGCACCGTTGCGGCCGGTCAGCTCGTCGGGGAACGGTTCCACTTTCAGACCGTCGATGCCGACGACGCCGAAGCCTTCGTTCAAAAGGTAGTGCGAGAGCGTGTAGCCGGCGGGGCCCAGGCCCACCACCAGCACGTTCTTGCCGTTGTACGGCTGCGCGTGCGGCCGTTTGACGTTGACCGGGTTCCAGCGCGCGAGCAGCCCGTAGATTTCAAAGCCCCACGGCAGCGCCAGGACGTCGGTGAGCGCCGAGGTCTCAATCTGCGGGATGTTCACCGGCTCCTGCTTCTGGAAGATGCAGGCCTTCATGCAGTCATTGCAGATGCGGTGGCCGGTGCCCGGGACCATCGGGTTGTCCACCATGATGACCGCCAGCGCGGCCAGCGGGTCCCCCTTGCCTTTGAGCGCGTGGGCTTCGGAGATCCGCTCATCCAGCGGACAGCCGGTGAGGGGGATGCCCAGCGGGTTCTTCTTGTACGTGTTCCCTTCCGCGACCGGGTCCTTCGCGGGGAAGCCCTTGGTGCAGGAGTCCTTCTCGCGCTCGTGGCAGATGACGCAGTAGTCGACCTCGCCCATCACCTGCCGCGTGTTCATCCGGCGGTCCGTCAGCTTGAAGCCGTCGCGCCGGCGCAGGTGCTCATCCGGGCCCTCCACCGCCTCCGGCAGCTTCTCCTCGGGGCGCTTGAGCTCCACCAGCTGGTCGAAGACCAGCGTCTTGGGGACGACGTGCGTGGCCCACCCGTGCAGCGCGTGCTTGGCCTCCGGGTGCAGCGCCCGCGCGTAGGTCCAGCGGTCCAGCAGCGAGAGCAGGCCGCGCACCGCCTTGAGCTCCTCCGCGTCCGTGCCCGCCGGCACCAGCGTGGCCCCGAACGCGTCCTTCCCGGCGCTGGTGGCGCTCAGCCGCGCGCGCAGCTCTGACCAGGTCGTGCGCGCCGCCGCGGCGCGGGCTGCGGCGTCCTCCCGCTTGTCCGCCTGCCCTGAGAAGAGCCGCTCCAGGTCCAGGAGCGTCATCACCGCCAGGCAGAGCGTGCGCTCCGCGTCCTCGCCCGAGAGCTCCGGGAAGCCGAGCGAGAGCAGGAGCTCCACCCGCGCGTGCAGGGCCGGGAACTCCGCCGCCGTGGGCCGCTCCGGGGCGCCCTTCTTGAAGACGCGGCGGGTGATGAACTCCCGCTTGAAGTCGAAGAGCTTCAGCTCGCCCGTGAGCTTGCGGGAGAGCTGGTCCACCGCGGGCTCAATCAGGAAGAGCCGGGAGACGAAGCGCGACACGTGCTGGGAGACCTGCATCAGCAGCGCGGATTCGGCCGGCGCGGCGAGGCCCTGTCCGCCGGCTTTGCGGTAACTGTCGAAGCTGGCCGCCAGCGCCGGGTCCTCCTTCGCGAGCGCCGCGTGGAAGGCCTCCGTGAGGCGACGCAGGCCTTTGGGCTGATGCAAATCCTCGAAGGTGAAACCCGCGAGGCCGAGCTTCAGCGTGTCCGGACCCTGCCGAGGAGAGAGTTCGCGCATGGAGCGGAACGCTTCCATATTTCCGCGCCTCTGTCTGGCTCAACCGACGCGGCGAAGGTCCCGTTGCTCGCTCTGCGTCAGGGCGGACAGCAGCCGCTGACCCAGCAGGGCGAGCGTGAGCTGCCCCAGCCGGCGGCGCTGCCCGGTCAGAATTTTGCGCCGCAGCGCGGCGGAGTTGGACAGCTCGACCGCCAGCTCGGCGAGCAGGGTGAAGTCCTTCCGGTCAAAACAGACGCCCGCGCCGTCGAGCGTGGACGGGACTGCCGCCGCGCCGTACGCGAGCACGGGCACATCGCACGCCATCGCCTCCACCAGCGGCACGCCGAAGCCTTCGTGCTCGCTCATCGAGATGAAAAGGTCCGCGGAGCGGTAGCAGGCCACCAGCGCGGAGTGCGACACCCGCCCCAGAAGCCGGACGCCAGACAGCGCGCGCGCCTGTGCCTCCAGCCCCCGGAAATAGGCGCTCCCCGCGTCATACCCACCCACGATGAACAGCTGCGCCGCGGGCCGGAGCCGGAGCACCGCCTCGTGCAGCCGCAGGACGTCCTGTATGCACTTGTGAGCCACCAGCCGCCCCACCGACAGCAGCCGGGGGGACGTTTTCCCGTCCTGCTCCGCGCGACGTCCGGAGGCGTTTGGGCGCAGCTGCTCGGGTCCAGCAATGCCCCGCGTAGGAGCCAGGCGCCGGAGCCAGGCGTCCTCCGCCTGGTCCGCGGCGAAGCGCTCCGCTTCGACCGCCAGCGGGACGACGTCGACGTGGCGAAACCCTGCCTCCTTGAGCTCCGCCGCGTTGAAGGTGCTGACGCCGATGCCGAGGGAGACGAACGGCGCCATCGCGGCCAGCTGGGCGCGCCCGGTGCGCAGCGCGTAGGCGAGGTTCGTTCCGGCGTAGTGGGATTCTGGGCTGATGTTGTGGAAGACCACCGCACGGCGGCAGGACAGACGGAGGAGACGGCCGGCCAGCTCGGAGGCGATGCCGTGGTGGTAGAGCACCCAGTCGTCGGGGGATACCGAGAGCTCGCTCGCGGGGCGCACGCGTTCGGTGAAGGTTGCGTCCTGGGCGTAGATACGCCCGTGCCGTCCGCGCTCTTCGAGGGCGCGCGAGAAGTCCACCGCGGCCTGGGAGGTGGCGTCGCCGTCGCGGAAGGTGGGCAGCAGCTGGTGGACGGTGGTCATTCCCGCAGCCGGGTTTCGGGGACTCGGGTTTCGGGGACTCGGGTTTCGGAGGCTCGGGTTTCGGGGGTTCGGGTTTCGGGGACTCGGGTTTCGGGAGCTTGTTGCTCGGGTAGGGTCCGCGGTTTTCGTTGCCGCGTTCGCGTTCGCGTTCGCGTTCGCGTTCGGGCCCGGGTAGGGGCAGGGAAACGGGTAGGGGGAGGGAAGCGGGTAGGGCGCTTCCCCCACGAGACTGCAGGGTCGCCCTTGCACTCCTCCTGCGCATTCCGCTCCCGCGCATTCCGCTCCCGCGCATTCCGCTCCCGCACCCGCTCCCCTACCCGGGCCCGAACGCGAACGCGAACGCGAACGCGGCAACGAAAACCGCGGACCCTACCCGAGCAACAAGCTCCCGAAACCCGAGTCCCCGAAACCCGAACCCCCGAAACCCGAACCCCCGAAACCCGAGCCCCGAAACCCGAGCTCTCAGCGTTCACCTCGAGGGGGAAACCGGCCTTGGCCGGCCATTTCGTCGGAGGAGCAGTTCTTCTCAGTCGGGCGCCTCCCCCGCTCGCCTCGAGCGTTGCGCCGTCAGGCGCATAGTCGAGAGGTGGCGCATCCCCGCGCACGGCACTTGGCCGGTGTGTTTCAAGCAAAACGAAGCGGTCCATGAGCCAAGCTTCGGGAGCACTGCCGACGTCTCGACTATGCGCCTGACGGCGCAACGCTCGACGCGAACATCCCCGCAATGTTGCGGGGCCCATTGACCTCTCGGCGCAACGCTCGAGGCGAACGGGGGAAGGCGGAAGCACTACCGGCCCTGAGACGCCGCCGGAAGCACCCTCGTCGAGCGCGGCAGCACGCTCCACTCATGCGCGGGCACCACCAGCGCGCCGCCGCCATCCGACCCCGGGACATCAAACCCGGCGACGCTGGACAGGCTGTCGTACACAAAGCCGGCAGCGGACTGCGCCGTCACATCCACGCAATACCTGCCGGGAGCCAGCGACAGACGCGGCAGGTGCAAGCGCAGCTGCCCCTCGCCCTGCAGCGCGTCCACGCCCAGGTCCTTCGGCTGCGCGCGCAGCACAAACACATCCGCGCCAGCAGCCCGCTTCACCTTGAGGCAGAACGTCACATCCTCCACGCGCGCCGTGGTGGAGAAGTCGACACAGAGGTCCGCGGAGCAGGCAGGAGAAATGCCCTGCGAGCCGCTAGGCTCCAGCCGCGCCTCGCCAAGCCGCACCGTACTGATGGGGCGTGGCGCATCCGAGGGCACATCCGGGAGCGTATTGCCCGGAGACGAGAGCGCGGAGTGCCCGGTGGCAGCGGACTGCGCCTCCGCGGCGGCGACGGCGCGCCGATACTGGTCCACCACAAACGAGGGCTCACCCACCAGCCGCGCCTTCCCGCCGTCGAGCCACGCCGCCATGTCGCACCACGTCTGGATGGTGTGCAGGTCATGCGTGACGAGGACGATGGTCTTCCCGCTCCGCTTGAACTCATTCATCTTCGCGGAGGACTTCTTGGTGAAGTGCTCATCCCCGACGGCCAAAATCTCGTCGATGATCAGCACGTCGGGATCCACGTGAGTCGCCACGGCGAAGGCCAGGCGCATGAACATCCCGCTCGAGTAAGTCCGCACCGGCTCATCGATGAAGTCGCCCAGCTCGGCGAACTCGATGATGGTGTCCACCCGCTCGCGGACCTCGCGGCTGCTCATCCCGAGGATGATGCCGTTGATGTGGATGTTCTCCCGCCCGGAGAAGTCGGGGTGGAAGCCCGCGCCGAGGTCCAGCAGGGCCGAAATCCGCCCGTTCACCTTCACGTTGCCGGAGGTGGGCGAGTAGATGCCGGTCATCAGCTTGAGCAGCGTGCTCTTCCCGGAGCCGTTGCGGCCGACAATGCCCACTGTCCGGCCCTTCGGGATGCGCAGGTCCACGCCCTTGAGCGCTTCGATGAACGGCGAGGGCGGCAGCGCCTTCTTGCGCGGGCGCAGCCACTGCACCAGCTGCGACTTGATGGTCGTGTACTGAGGCTTGATGGTGCGCTTGCGGAAGTGCTTGGTGACCGCCTCGAGCGTGATCGCGTCGTCCATAGCGTTAGGCCAGCTCGGCGAATTCCTCACGCCGACGCTCGAAGATCTGCGCGGAGATCCACAGCAGGACGAGGGACGCGAGCGCCACGGCGATCAGCGGGCGCGGGTTGGGCAGCACGTGTTCGAAGAAGATGTTCCGGTAAGAGGTGACGATGGCCGCCATCGGGTTGAGGTACAGGACGATGTCGCGATAGCTCTCCGGCAAGCTGGAGACGGGCCAGAGCACCGGGGTGAGGAAGAACATCAGCATCAAGAGGTTCGCCACGATGTGCTGCAGATCCCTCAGCGCCACGTTGAGCGCGGAGAGCACGTAGCAGAGCGCAAGCGTGAACAGCGTCTGGATGAGCAGCACCACCGGGAAGAGCAGCAGGTGCCAGCTCGGGAAG
Source organism: Myxococcaceae bacterium (assembly GCA_044230055.1). Taxonomy (GTDB): domain Bacteria; phylum Myxococcota; class Myxococcia; order Myxococcales; family Myxococcaceae; genus JBGART01. The sequence continues at coordinate 56,290 of JBGART010000023.1, forward strand.
ATCTTGTACATCGCGCCCAGCGCCAACAGCAGCGGGAGCGACAGCACGTAGTTGGCGAGGTTGGCCGCTACCACCGTGGCCGGCAGCACCTGAGCGGGGAAGCGCACCTTCGTCAGGAGGTCTCTCCGGTCGCTGATGGCGCTGGTGCCGGACGCCACCGACGAGGAGAAGCAGATCCACGGCAGCAGGCCGATGAAGATGAAGTACGCGTACTTCGGCATGCCCTGCTTGAGCAGCACCTCGAACATCAGGGCGTAGACCAGCATGTGCAGCGTGGGGTTCAGGAACGTCCAGAGGAACCCCAGCACCGAGGCGCGGTAGCGGGCCTTGAGCTCGCGGAGCGTGAGGCTCGAGAGCAGCGCGCGGTACTGGTAGAGCTCCTGGAGGTTGCGAAGCATGCGGGCGGGCTTCTAGCGCAAAGCTCCCATCGATGCACCCCGGCCCATCGCACCCGGACTGCGCGTCCAAAACACCGCGTTCCCGGGGCATTTGACAGTCTCGTCTACACCGAAGTAGAGGCCGTTCCCCTGCGAGGGGTTGACGAGCCATGAGGGTGTTGATCACCGGAGGGGCGGGGTTTGTCGGCGCCAGCCTGGCGCAACGCTTCGCCGCGTCCGGCGCCAAGGTCACCGCGTTCGACAACCTGCGCCGCCGCGGGTCCGAGCTCAACCTCCCGCTGCTCAAGCGGGCGGGCATTGCCTTCGCTCACGGTGACATCCGCTCCCCCGCGGATCTCGAAGAGCTCACCGGCAACTTCGACCTCTTTATCGACGCGTGTGCCGAGCCCAGCGTGCTGGCGGGTCTTGACGGCGGGGCCAACTACCTCGTGCAGACCAACCTGGTGGGGACGCTGAACGCGCTCGAGTTCGCCCGCCGCCGGTGCGACCAGCTCATCTTCCTCTCCACGTCCCGCGTCTACTCCATCGCGCCCCTGCGTGAGCTCACCTTGAAAGAGGAGGCCACGCGCCTGGTCCTCGGCGATGTGCAGTGCCTGGGCGCCGGCCCGCGCGGCATCTCCGAGCGCTTCCCTACGCATTTGCCGCGGTCGCTCTACGGGGCGACCAAGCTCGCCTCGGAGCTGCTCATCCAGGAGTACGCGCAGACCTACGGCCTCAAAGCAGTCATCAACCGCTGTGGCGTGCTGGCGGGCCCGGGGCAGTTCGGCAAGGTGGACCAGGGCGTCTTCACCCTCTGGGTGGCCAGCCATCACTTCGGCCTCCCGCTGCGCTACACCGGCTTCGGCGGGACGGGGAAGCAGGTGAGGGATCTCCTGCACCCCGATGACCTGTTCGACCTGCTCGTCACGCAGCAGGCGAAGGCTTCGGCGGTGACGGGTGAAATCTTCAACGTCGGTGGCGGGCCGGAGAAGTCCACCTCGCTGCTGGAGCTGACCGCGCTCTGCCGCGAGGTGACCGGCCGTGAAGTGCCGGTAGCGTCAGTGTCCGAGAGTGCGTCGGTGGACGTGCCGTGGTACGTGACCGACGCCGCGAAGGTGCAGAGCCGGCTGGGCTGGAAGCCGCGCAGGTCGGTGCGGGACATCGTCGAGGGCATCTCGGCGTGGCTGCGCGCCAACGAGGACGAGGTCCGTCCGCTGTTCGCTTGAAGGTGAGGAGGGGTCCATGGCCGTTGCAATCGTCACGGGGTCTTCAGGGCTGATCGGGAGCGAGACGGTTCGCTTCCTCCACGAGCGCGGGCTGGAGGTGGTCGGCGTCGACAACGACATGCGCGGCTACTTCTTCGGCCCGGAGGCCTCCACCAAGTGGCAGGCAGGCGAGCTGGCCCGCACGCTCCCCAAGTTCAAGCTGGTGGAAGCGGACATCCGCGACAACGACGCCATCTTCGCGCTCTTCGCCAAGTACGGCCGGGACATCTCCGCGGTCATCCACACCGCCGCGCAGCCCAGCCACGACTGGGCCGCACGCGAGCCCTTCACCGACTTCACGGTGAACGCCAACGGGACGCTGGTGATGCTGGAGGCCACGCGGAAGTACGCGCCGGAGGCCACCTTCATCTTCACCAGCACCAACAAGGTCTACGGCGATCTGCCGAACTACCTGCCCCTCATCGAGCTGAAGACGCGCTGGGAGGTGGACACCACCCACCCGTTCGCGCTGCACGGCATCGACGAGACCATGAGCATTGACCGGTCCCGCCACAGCCTCTTCGGCGCCAGCAAGGTGGCGGCGGACGTGCTGGTGCAGGAGTACGGGCGCTACTTCGGGATGAAGACCGGCGTGTTCCGCGGCGGATGCCTGACCGGGCCCGGACACTCCGGCGCGGAGCTGCACGGCTTCCTCGCGTACCTGGTGAAGTGCACGGTGCTGGGGATGCCGTACAAAATCTTCGGCTACAAGGGCAAGCAGGTGCGGGACAACATCCACTCGCACGACCTGGTGAGCGCGTTCTGGAGCTTCCTGCAGAAGCCCACGCCCGGCGAGGTCTACAACCTGGGCGGTTCGCGCCACAGCAACTGCTCCATGCTGGAGGCCATCCACATCGCGCAGGAGCTCTCCGGCCGCGAGCTCTCGTACACGCTGGTGGATGAGGCCCGCTCCGGCGACCACCAGTGGTGGATCTCCGACGTGCGCCGCTTCCAGAGCCACTACCCGGACTGGCGCTACCGCTACGGCCTCAAGGAGATTCTCTCCGAGATTGTCGACGCGACGCAGGAGCGGTTCGGGAGGGTGGCGTGAAGACGGGCAAGCTCTTCATCTCTGTGGTGGTCCCCGCCCACAATGAAGAGGGCTGCATCGAAGACACGGTCCGCGCGCTGGTCACCCGGCTCACCACCGAGGAGATTCCGCACGAGATTCTGGTCATCAACGACAACTCCACCGACAGCACCGAGGCCATCCTCAAGCGCCTGCAGGGAGAGCTCCCCACGCTGCGCTATCTGAACAACCAGCCGCCCAACGGCTACGGGTTCGCGGTGCGGGCGGGCCTGGACAACTACAGGGGCGACGCGGTGGCGGTCTGCATGGCGGACGCGTCCGACAAGCCGGAGGACCTCGTCGCGTACATCCGGCTGATGGAGAAGGAGAACCTGGACTGCGTCTTCGGCTCCCGCTTCATGGAGGGCGGCGAGGTCATTGACTACCCCGGCCTCAAGCTGGCGCTGAACCGGGCGGCCAACGTCTTCATCCAGGGCCTCTTCGCGCTGCCGTACAACGACGTCACCAACGCCTTCAAGCTCTACCGCCGGGGCGTGATTGACGGCCTGCGGCCCATCATCGCCCACCACTTCAACCTCACGGTGGAGCTGCCGCTCAAGGCCATCGTCCGCGGCTACAGCTACGGCGTGGTCCCCAACGCGTGGATCAACCGCAAGGCGGGCGAGTCCAAGCTGAAGATTAAAGAGATGGGGTCCCGCTACCTCTTCATCGTCCTCTACTGCTTCATCGAGAAGTGGCTCTCGCGCGGGGACTACCACCGTCACCGCCTGGTGGAAGCGGCGGCGCGGTTGGAGCGGAAGAGCGCGTAAAGCACGTCACGGACGAAGGAACAGGACCCCCCCATGGTTGCCCCCACGGTTCGACTGGATTCGCTCTACCGCCAGAGGTTCGAAGAGAAGGACCTCCAGGCCAAGCAGGGCGTGTGGCGCGCGCTCTGGGAGGAAGTGTTCTCCAAGCTCGTCTCGCCGGGCGACACCGTCCTCGACGTGGGCGCAGGCTACTGCGAGTTCATCAACCAGGTGAAGGCCAAGCGCCGCATCGCCGTGGACAGCAACCCGGAGCTCCCGCGCTTCGCCGAAACCGGCGTGGAGATTCACCTCGGCGAGGCGCAGCAGCTGGGCTTCCTGCCGGACGCGTCCGTCGACGTGGCCTTCAGCTCCAACTTCTTCGAGCACCTCCCCGACAAGCCCGCGCTGAACGCCGTCGTCCGGGAGCTGCACCGCGTGGTGCGCCCGGGCGGCAAGCTCATCGCCATGGGCCCGAACGTCCGCTTCCTCCCAGGGCAGTACTGGGACTTCTACGACCACCACATCCCGCTGACCGAGGCCAGCGTGGCGGAACTGCTGGGCGTGGAGGGCTTCGACGTGAAGCAGGCGCTGCCGCGCTTCATGCCGTACTCGGTGAAGGGCCGCCTGCCCACCTGGTCCTGGCTGGTGAAGCTGTACCTGCGCCTGGGCCGCCCGGCCTTCGCGCTGTTCGGCAAGCAGTTCCTGATTGTCGCCGAGCGCCGGTCAGGGTGACGGCGGGCCGGCTCGCCCGGAGCGGCGGGTTCCCCGCTGCACCCGGAAGAGCCGCAGCTCCACATCGCCCTTGAAGTAGGCGCCCGAGGTCGGGTCATCCAGCTCCAGCCGTACGGAGCTGGCCGACGGCAGCCCTCCCGCGTCCTCGGTGGCCAATCGCTTCCAGTCGTCGGTGGTCTGCACCAGCGGGCTCAACAGGAAGCCCTCGGAGGCCATCCCGCGGATGAGCCGGCCCCGCTCCAGCCGCCCCGTCGCGTCCGTGATGGCCACCACCAGCGAAGGCACCTTGTAGAGCAGCTGTGTCAGGCGGCCGCGGAAGGACTGGCCCCACCGTACCTCTACCCAGACCAGCTCTCCGGCCAGGTCCGCCACGCTGAAGGTGTCCCCCAGCGCCCCGCGGACGGTGCGCACGGGCACCAGCGTGGGCAGCGGCGCGTCCTGCCGGCGCTCCCAGAGGCTGAAGCCGCGCTCGTCCAGGCGGGGCTGGTAGCGGGAGATGAGCTCCAGCCACACCGGCGCGTCGTCCAGGCGGGCGAGGCGGTAGTCGATGGACTCCATCTGCGCCAGGACGAAGGCCGGGGCGCGGTCCCCGCGGTAGTAGTCGCGGTTGGCGCGGATGAGGGCCGGGGCGTAGGCCGCGTAGCCCTGGAAAATGGGGCGCGGGGCGTAGTTGAGGTTGTTGAAGAGGGCGATGCCCTGGTGAAAGCCGAGGACGTCGATGCGCGCGTCGCCCACGGCCTGCTTCACCGCGGGGAGGGTCTCCTGGGCGGAGGTGGCGCGCCACACGGCGTCGGAGTGCTTGGAGAGCTCCACCAGGGAGGTGACGTTGTGGCCGTTCGTGGCCAGCCGTTCCTTCCAGTGGCCAGGCCAGCTGCGCGGGGTGAGGTCCGGGTAGATGAGGAAGAAGCCGATGGCGCAGGGGATGAGCGGCGCCAGCTGGAGGGGGAGTGTCCAGCGGGGGAGGGTGTGGAACGGGGCCCAGGCCGGGAGCGCGGAGGCCACGAAGGCCCCCACGCAGAAGAAGATGAGGACGTGCATGTCCGCGCGGACGAAGCCGTTCTTCCACGCGAGGTAGAGCCCGCCGGTGAGGAGGAGGAGCGAGGGCAGCGTCTGGGCGGCGCGGCCCCGCCAGGCGCCGACGGCGAGCAGCGCGGCGAAGGCGGCCAGGGCAAGGACACCGGCGCGGAAGACGGCCGGGGGCTCGTAGGTGGTCATCGCGTCGTAGCCGTTCGCCATCGCCCAGGAGCTGGCGAGGTAGGCAGGGAGCGTTGACAGGTGCTGGCCGCAGAGGAGCCAGGTGACGAGGAAGGCGCCCGCGAAGCCGGCGGCGACGGCGAGGGCGTCCAGGGCGCGGCGGCGCCAGAGGAGGAAGCCCGCCAGGGCGAGGATGGCCACCAGGCCGAAGAGCGTGTACGTGAACTTGTGGTTGCCCAGGATCCCGAGCGCGGCGGCGCCGGCAACTCGGAGGCCGGCGGTGGCGCGGTCGCGGTGCTCTTCGCTGCGCACCAGCCAGAGGGCCAGCACCAGCAGCGGGATGAACATCTGGAGCTCGCCCGCGAAGCTGCCCACTGCGAGGACGCTGTAGACCAGGGCGCGGCGCCAGGCCGGGAGGCTTTGGACGCCCAGGACCATCACGGTGGCGAAGAAGGTGGTGGCGAGGAGCTGCCAGAGGACCTGCGGCCAGAAGGCGGTCCCCGCGTAGGTGAGCCGGCTCACGCCGGAGAGCGGGCCGTAGGTAAAGATGAGATCTTTGCCGAACTGCCAGCCTTTGGAGAGGGCGTGGGCCAGGACCATCTCCCAGGAGGGGTCCAGCGCGGCGGAGGGGGCGGTTGGGAGGGTGAGGTAGAGCAGCGCCAGCAGCGGGGCGACCAGCCAGACCTCGAGGCCGGGCCGGTACTGCGACGCTGGCGTGGGCGGAGGCGGCGACATCGGGGCGGTGCTTACTGTGGGCGAATGAGAGGCGTCAACCGGAGTGCCGGTCGGGCACGGGTTGCGGGCTGCGGGTTGCGGGTTGCGGGCTGCGGGCTGCGGGCTGCGGGCTGCGGGCTGCGGGCTGCGGGAGCTGGTTTCTCGGGTAGGGTTTTCGTTGCCGCGTTCGCGTTCGCGTTCGCGTTCGGGCCCGGGTAGGGGAAGGGGAGCGGGAGCGGGATGATCGGGAGCAGTGCAGGGACACCCCTACCCGTTTCCCTTCCCCTACCCGGGCCCGAACGCGAACGCGAACGCGAACGCGGCAACGAAAACCCTACCCGACAAACCAGCTCCCGAAACCCGAAGCCCCAGTCCCCGAAACCCGAGCCCCGAGTCCCCGAAACCCGAGCCCCGAGTCCCCGAAACCCGAACCCCGGCTTTACCTCGTGGCAACAACCCTCGGCCGAGGCGGAGTCACCTGGAGCGACCGGGCGGGGAGCGCCCCATTGAGCCACACCCCCGACAAATTCGGATTGAAGTACGGATCCGCCGACAAATCCCCGGACAGCACCGCCTCCACCACCGGCGCATGCGGATGCAGGTCATGGTGCACCAGCCGCGTATGCGGCGTGTACACCGCCCGCAGCCCCTGCTTGTGCAGCCGGTCAAACAGCCCCAGCTCCGGCAAATGCTCCGCGGCAGCGTCAAACCCGCCCGCGCCCTCGAACTTCGCGCGGGAAATCATCAAGCACGCATCCGAGAGCGCCGCGAAGTTCCGCGTCCAGTTCAAGTTGCCCTGGGTGGTCCACGTCGTCCCATCAATCATGTGAGCGAAGGGGCTCTTCAGCTCCCCGGTGGGGACCCGAACCCAGCCGACGTGCTGAACATGCCCGTCGGAGAACGCGAGCTTCGGCGACACCGCGCCCACCTTGCTGCGCTGGGCATGACCGAGCAGCTCCTCCATCCACCGCTCATCCACCAGCTCCACATCGTCGTGGAGGAAGACCAGGAACTCGCCCCTCGCCGCCTTCGCCCCCTCGTTGGCCATCGCCCCGCGCCGGGCCGGTCCGCTCCACGGCACACGGCGGATATCCCCTCCGCCGCCGGAAGGACCGACGATGAGGACCTCGAACCGGGGGTAGCGCGTCTTCTCCAGCACGCTCCGGGCGGTCCGTTCTGCCGCCCCCACGTCGTTCCCGGTGATGACCACGCTCACCAGCGGTGAGCCTGCCAGCGTGTAGCGCACGCGGTAGTGCGTGGGCACCGGCGCGTCCACCACTCCCGGCTCCTGCATGCGCGCGAGGTGGTCCTGCAGCGCCCGGATGCCGGCGCCGGAGGCGGTCGGCTTGTTGGAGACGTCCTGCGCAGTGGACTGCGGCGTGGCGCGCCAGTGGTAGAGCAGCTTGGGGATGTGGGCGATACGGTCAGTCCGCTCGGAGAGCCGGAGGATGAGGTCGTAATCCTGCGAGCCGTCGAAGCCCGGGCGCACGCGGCCCACGGACTCCAGCAGCTCGCGGCGGACCGTCAGGAAGTGACAGATGTAATTGCAGGCGCGCAGCAGGTCAGGCGACCAGCTGGGCTTGAAGAACGGCAGGGTGCGGCGGCCCTGCATGTCCAGCCGGTCCTCGTCCGTGTACAGCACGTCGGTGGCCGGGGCGCCGTCCAGGTGGCGCACGACTTCCGCCAGCGCGTGCGGCGCCAGGACATCGTCGTGGTCCAGGAAGCAGACGAAGTCGCCGGTGGCGCGCGAGATGGCCTCGTTGGTGGCCAGCGCGATGCCCCGGTTCTGCGGCATGTAGGCGACGCGGATGCGGGGATCCAACCGCACGTACTCATCCAGGATGCGGCGCACCGCGGGCGACTTTGACCCGTCGTCGGCGACGCACAGCTCCCAGTGCCCGTAGGTCTGCGCGCGGACCGAGTCGATGCAGGCCCGCAGCAGCGGCTCCGGCGTCTCGTACGTGGGGGTGACAATCGTCAGCAGCGGCCGGGCGCGGCAGCGCGGGAGCGCCGCGGTGGACTCGGCCAGCTCTGACGCCTCCTTCTCCGCCGCCCAGCTGCAGTACGCGTCCGTGCGGCCGTCCTCCGCCGGGACGGGCAGGCCGAAGTGCGCGGCCAGGGCGCGCTCGATTTCCAGGTTGAAGGAGCTCTGGTGCCGGAAGAGCTCCGACCAGAGCGGGTAGCTCAACCGCGCCAGCGGCGCCAAGGCCTCATGCGTGGGCAGGTGCGCCAACCGCTGGAGCGTGCCGAGGTGCCGGTGGGCCTGGGAGAGGGGACGCTTCCGCTCCGCGGCCAGCTTCAGCGCGACGACCGCGGCCTCGTTCCAGGCCCGCTGCTGCTCCAGGGCCACGCGGATGAGCGGCGAGGCCGCCTGCAGCAGGCCGCGCTTGGCGCCCTCGACCACAGCCTTCGTCCAGCCGGACCGGTGGGAGTTGACCTTCCACTGCGTGTTGTCCGCCAGCTCCTGCAGCCGGCTCAGCGCGAACGCGGCGGACATCCCGCCGTCGGGGCTGGCGCTGCCGGACGCGAGCACCGAGAGGAGCCGGACCAGCTCGAGGTTGAAGGCGCGCTGGGGGCGCAAGAGCTCCGTGTGGACCGGGCGCAGCCCCGTGAGCAGCACGCGCTTGGCGCCGGCCGGGGTGTGGAGCGTGAACAGGTCCGCCCAGTAGCTGGCCGCCTGGAGGTGCGCGGCCGGGTCCGGCCAGCCGGTGGCGGTGCGGCGCCGGGCTTCGCGCAGCACGAAGGAGAGCACCCGCCGCTGCGTGGCCAGCTCATCCGGGGTGAGCGCCGAGTCGTGCTCCAGCCGCTCCACCGACTGGCGCAGGGCCGCGCCAAGGTCGCTCAGCTCTGCGCCATCCACCTCGCGCAGGGTGTTCACCGGGTCCACCGCTTCCCCTGGCAGGCCATCCTCGGGCGGGGCGATGCCGGGTGAGGCGCTTGGAGTCGGAGTAGACACGGCGGCTCCCTTATCTTGCGCCTTTGGGCAGCGTCAACCGACCTCGAGCCGGGCGTGTTCAACCCGGTGCTCGACGGCGCTGGCGGGGAGCGGCTCGGTCCACCCGAAGAACGGGTCATCCACTTGGTCCCAGGCCGCCAGATACGGCTGGTACCGGTGCTCCTCGAGGAAGCTCTCGAAGTAGAAGGGCCAGCGCGAGGGCGACGGGCAGAGGCGGTTCTTCGGCTCCCGGGCGTGCGCGGCCTTGAGGAAGCGGCGCATCAGCTCCGGGCACTCGCGCGCGGCGTCCTGCTCCAGGGCCAGGAACGAGTTCTGCGGGTGCAGCCGGTAGTCGTAGAGCGGTTGGGGCACGTAGAGCGGCTCGGTGACCAGCAGGGTCCGCAGGACGAAGTCCCAGTCGTGGACGTACCGATACGGGCGGAAGTAGCCGACTTCGTCCAGGAGCGAACGCTCGAAGACGAAGTTGCCCGTGGAGATGGTCACGTTCGAGGGGACGAGGGCGAACCCCACCGAGGCGAAGCGCGTGATGGCGGCCTGCCGCGCGACCAGCTCCTTCGCGTACGGCCAGGCGGCGGAGATGTCCTCGCCCTGCGCGTCCACGAAGCGGACGCCGGAGAAGGCGAAGCGCGCCTGCTCCCGGACCAGCGCGTTGACCAGCGTCTTCAGGCGGCCGGGGCCATACCGGTCGTCCGAGTTACAGAGCGCGACGTAGTGCCCGGAGGCCAGAGAGAGCCCGGTGTTGAGGGCCGCATGCGCGCCGCGGTTGGGCGTGCGCAGCGCCCGGACGTGCCGGCCCGGCGTCCAGTCGAAGCAGGAGATGCGGTCCCAGGTCTCATCCGTGGAGCCGTCGTCCACCAGGAGGACTTCGAGGTCGACGTCCTGCGCGTCGATGGATCGCAGGCACTCCTCGACGTAGCGCTCGTGGTTGAAACAGGGGACGACGACGGAGAGCAGCATCTTCGCTAAACCTCGGTAGGTTGCGGCAGTTTCAGGACTCGTGTTAGTGCGCTCCGCGCCGCTTCCGACGGGGACTTCGCATGCTCAGGGCGATCAGCTTCTACCTGCCGCAATATCACCCCATCAAGGAGAACGACGAGTGGTGGGGGGCGGGTTTCACCGAGTGGCGAAACGTCGCCAAGGCCGTCCCCAACTTCGCCGGCCACTACCAGCCGCACGTCCCGTCCGAGCTCGGGTTCTATGACCTGCGGTTGCCGGAGGTGCAGCAGCGGCAGGCGGAGCTGGCGCGCGAGTACGGGCTCTACGGGTTCTGCTACTACTACTACTGGTTCAACGGCCGCCGGGTTCTGGAACGCCCGCTGGAGCAGCTCCTGGCGCACCCGGAGATCGACTCTCCGTTCTGCGTCTGCTGGGCCAACGAGAACTGGACCCGGACGTGGGATGGGAAGGCCAACGACATCCTGCTCGGGCAGCAGCACAGCCCCGAGGATGACGAGGCGTTCCTGCGCAGCTTGCTCCCGTACTTCCGGGATGAGCGCTACATCCGCGTGGACGGCAAGCCGGTGCTGCTCGTCTACCGGGTGGACCTGTTCCCCGACGCGAAGGCCACTGCGGAGCGCTGGCGCCAGGTCGCGAAGGACAACGGGATTGGCGACATCCACCTGTGCGCGGTGCAGTTCTACGGCGTGACGGACCCGCGGCCCTGGGGCTTCGACGCGGCGGTGGAGTTCCCGCCCCACGGCTTCCTGCCCCCGGAGAATCGGCCGGATGTGATTCCGCCGATGTCCAACCCCCGGTTCGCCGGAGGGGTGGTGGACTACCAGAAGGTTGTGAGCCAGGCGCTGAAGAAGCCCCGGCCGGATTACCGCTGGTACCGCGGCGTGATGCCCTCCTGGGACAACACCGCGAGGCGGCAGGACACGCCGCACATGTTCGTCAACTCGTCGCCGCTCGACTACCAGCACTGGCTCAAGCAGGTGGCGCAGGAGACGCGGCGGGGGAATCCGGCGGACGCGCAGCTGGTGTTCATCAACGCGTGGAATGAGTGGGGCGAGGGTTGCCACCTGGAGCCGGACCTCAAGTACGGGCGCGCCTGGCTCGAGGCCACCCACGCCGCGCTCTCAGGCCTGAGCGCCGTGGACAAGCTGGTGAGCGGGCTCAAGCACCTCCACAACGGAGATGGCGCCGTGGCCGCGCAGATTCGGGACGCGTTCGACGCCCGGGAGCGTTCGCTCTATGCGCTCCAGGACACGGTCCGGCAGAAGAACGTGGAGCTCGCTCAGCTCCAGAGCCGGCCCGCGCCCGAGGAGCTGGACTTGTTCCTCCTCGCCAAGCTGGAGCTGGCCAAGCACCCGCGCCTACGGGAGCGGTTGCTCAAGGTGCCGAAGCTCAAGGCGACGTTGAAGAAGCTGCTGCGGCGCCCGTAGACGCGCTTCCTCTCCGGCTCGGCCGCGCCACTCAGGACATCCCTTGGGGAGACGGGGGACGGTGTGGCGTCTGCCGTGCTCCATCGGAGCTGGCCCGTCCTCGCACCGTGGTGGAGGCCGCGCCGCGCGCGGGCGCAGCAGCCAGATGCAACCGTTCGTCGAGCAACTCGCTCGAAATCGCGATGAAACCACCTCCGCAGTCGAGTTGGTCGACGAACGGTTGCATTTGAGCGACGCAGTCGTGCGCTGCGGCCAGCCCGGCACCGCCTCCACCGCGGCTCGAGGTCGGGCCAGCTCCGACGGGGCACGGCAGCCGCCACGCCGACCCCCGTCTCCCCAAGAGCCCATTGCACTGCAGCTCGTTCAGGCCGCTGCGGCCGGACTCCTCAGGCAACCCGAGTCGCCGGCGCGAATGTTTGCGCCAGAGGGGACAGACATCTTTTTCGTCCGAGCGACCCCAAGTCAGCGCGGGGGAAAAAGCAGCCTCTCCCCTGATGAGCGCAGATGCCTCCGGTGGACCAGGGAGCGCGGATTCGGGTTTGCGCAGACGTCGCGGTAGAGCGCGGCGACCTCGGCGGCGACGGTGGCCCACGGGCGGGCTTCCACGCGGCGCGCTTTCACTCCCGTCACTGCGGCCATCGCGGCCGCGAGCTCCGCGGGGGCGCCGGTGGGCAGGGGGATGACGGCATCTCCCAGGAGCGAGGGGATGCAGGAGAGGGGCGAGGCGATGACGGGCGTGCCCTCGGCGGCGGCGGCGAGCGCCTGCGCGCCGATGACCTCTGCGCTTCCAGGTTGAACCAGGGCGAGCGCACCTCGGCGCAGGGCGGCCCGCTGTGCGCGGGTGCGGCGCCCGAGGAAGCGCACGCCGGGAGGCCAGCGCTCGATGGTGGGGTAGAGGCTCGTCGCCGCGTCCTCGCCCGTGTCCACCAGGCGCAACTCCGGCCGTCCTTCCGCGCTCAGCTCCGCGTAGGCGGCCAACAGCGCCGGGAGGCCGTCGCAGCTTCGCCCGTCTCCCTCGTGCAGCAGGTACGCCGCCTCGGATGACGGCGCCTCGCGCGGCTCAGGATCGAAGCCGGGGAGGACGACGTGAATTTTCCCCACGTCCACGCCGAGCTCAGCAACCACCTGATCGCGCGCCAGCGCGGAGGGAACGAGCACCGCCTGCGCGGCCTGGAGTGTGGCGTAGGCCAGCGCGCGGGCGGAGGCGGACGCCTCCTCGCTGCCGGCGTGAAACGCAGAAGACCGCAGCAGCGACTGCATGAAGCTCACGACGAGGGGCGCGGGTTGGGCCAGCAACGTCTGCAGCTCTTCGCGGGACGTGGCCGCGCCGAACCGGTGGAGGACGTGGGCGTCGCCCTCTGCCGAGAGGGAGAGCCCCGGTTGCGCCCGCAGCGCCGAAGACAGCGGTGCCTCGAAGTCCTCCTCCTGTGGTCCGTCCAGCCTCACGCGCAGCCCTGTCTGTTGCTGTTCCACAAAGCGCGCGGCGAGGCGGGCCTCCGGGGAGCCCGCGAAGCGCTGGTTGTGCGCGAGGTAGAACGGGTAGCGGTTCCTCAGGCGGCGCTCGTTGTTCGCGTCCAGCGCGGTGCGCTCGGCGCCGAACGAGGCAGAGCCCAGGTGATAGACCAGCGCCCGGTTCGCGCGCAGGACGGTGAGGCCCAGCGCCTGGGCCCTCATGCACCAGTCGTTCTCTTCGTGGTAGCCGCGGCCGAAGGCAGGATCCAACCCGCCGACGAGGTTCAGCGCGCGCTCGCGCATCAGCAGGCAGAAGCCCACGCCGGTGGGCAGCTGGGTGCTGCGGGTGAGCGCCTCCAGCCGCGGCGGCGTGGCCTGCAGTTGCGCCGCGGGCGTGTCCTCACAGAAGCGCGGCACGGAACACAGCGCGCCGTTGTTCGACAGCGGCGTGACGGCGGCCACGTTCGGCGCGCTGTGGGCGACCTCAAGCAACTCCTCCAACCACCCGCGCGTGGGCAGCGTGTCGCTGTTGAGCAGCGCAACGTCCCGCTCGCGCAGCGCCAGCGCGCGGTTGACGCTGCCCACGAACCCCAGGTTCCGCTCGTTGGAGACGACGACCACCTTCGCATTCCGAGTCCGCAGGCTCGCGAGCATGTCCTTCATGCCCGGCTCGACCGAGGCGTCGTCGACGACGAGGAGCCGCCCCAGCGCAGGCCCGGAGCACTCGAGGACCGCCTCCAGACACGCGCGCGTCAGCTCCAGGCCGCCGTAGACGGGGACCACCACGTCGGCGGTGCGGCTCATCCGCCGCGGCCTCCCGACAGCCGCGCGAGGACGCCCTTGCCCAGCCGGTGCAGCGACGACCACTGGCCCTTCAAGGTGTCATTCACCGCGTCCACCACCGCGTACCGGAGCGGAACCGGTTCACCGTCGGTAGGCGCCCAGGCGGGCCCCACGCTGCGTCCTACCGAGAGCCCCACGCGCAGTGCGTTGGCGCGCTCGCGTTCGATGGCCAACAACCGAAGCGCCTCGTCCCTCTGGCGCAGCGCCTCTTCGAGCCTCTGCTCGCACGCAGCGCACGCGGTGTCTGATGCCTTCGTCACGGCGTGCTCAGTAGCGAAGCGAATGGGACGGGGTCAAGCAGGGGGAGGGGGCGTTGATTTCTGGGGCCGTCGCACGCTAAAGCCGGCGGCTCTTCCGACTGGGGGCCGCTTGACATGGTCAGCTTGGGCAACCTGAAGAGCGAACTGAAGTCCCGTGTTCGCGGGCAGCTGGTCCGGTTGGGCGCGGTGTCTGCCTCGAACGACGCGGCGAACACCATCACCGGTCAGCCGCAGAGCAACCCCGGTTACTGCCACTGCTGCCGGCGGAGCACCGTCTTCGTGGCGCAGCGCGCCTGGTTGCGCGACCACTACACCTGCGGCACCTGCCACTCGGTCCCGCGCCACCGCCACATGAGCTACGTGCTGGATACGGTCTTCCCCGGCTGGGAGCACAAGCGCATCCACGAGGCGTCTCCCACCAGCACGTTCGTCGCCCGCTACGCCTCCAACTACACCAGCAGCCCTGACGACCTCGAGCAGCTGCACTTCGAAGACAACGCGTTCGACCTCTTCATCACGCTGGATGTCCTGGAGCGCGTCTTCCAGCCGGACCGCGCCATCCGGGAGATTCTGCGCGTGCTCAAGCCGGGCGGCGCGCACATTTTCACCACCGCGCGGCACTCCAACATCCAGAAGAGCGTCCGCCGCGAGGTGTACGAGGAGGGCGACGCGCGCCCGATGGTGACCTGGGACTACGGGATGGACTTCGAGGCGCTGCTGACGCAGTGGAGCGGCGCGCCCGTCACCACGTACATCACCCGGGACCGCGGGCTGGGGCTGGACGGGGCACACCCGGAGCTCTTCGTCGTCCGCAAGGTCTAGCGCCTCGTCTTCCGTGTACAAGGGCCTCTCCCTCATCGCCATCGCTCCCGTCCTCAACGAGGAGCTGAAGATTGGAGAAGTGGTGCGGCGGGTGCCGCGGCCGCTGGTGGACGAGGTGCTGGTCATCGACGACGGCTGCACGGACCGCTCGCCGGAGGTGGCCCGTGCGCTTGGCGCGACGGTGCTGCCGATGGGTCGCGTGGCAGGCGTGGGTGCGGCGCTGCGCGAGGGGTACCGCTACGCGCGTCAGAAGTCCTACGACGTGGCCATCGTGATGGCGGGCAACAACAAGGACGCGCCGGAGGAGATACCGCAGCTGGTGGACCCCATCGCCGAGGGGCGTGCGGACTTCGTGCAAGGCTCGCGCTTCCTGAAGCGCGACGCGAACTTCGGCCCCATGCCGGCGTACCGCAAGCTCGCCACCCGCGTGCACCCGCTGCTCTTCTCCGCGGTGGCGCGGCGCTGGGTGACCGAGTCGACCAACGGCTTCCGCGCGGTGCACCGGCGCGTGCTGGAGGATGCGCGGCTGGACCTGGAGCAGCCGTGGCTGGACGCGTACGAACTGGAGCCCTACCTCTACCTGCGCTGCATCCAGCTGGGCTACCGAACGGCCGAGGTGCCGGTCACCAAGGTCTACCCGCCGCGCCGGCTGGGCCAGACCAAGATGAAGCCGGTGACCGGCTGGTGGAGCATCCTCCGCCCTCTGGTGTACATGGGGCTGGGATTGAGGAAGTGAGGGGCGCATGAAGCGGATTGCCGTCATCGGAGCCGGGCAGTGGGGGCCCAATCTGATCCGGAATTTCCACAACCACCAGACCAGCGAGGTGCTCTGGGTGGTGGACCGCGACGCCGGCCGGCTGGAGCAGGTGAAGTCGCGCTTCCCGTCGGTGAAGGTCTCCCTCGAGGCGACGGACGCCTTCGCGGACCCGGCGGTGGACGCGGTGGTCATCGCCACGCCGACGGTGACGCACTACCCGCTGGTGAAGGCGGCGCTCGAAGCGCGCAAGCACGTGCTGGTGGAGAAGCCCATCACCTCCAACGCGCTGCAGGGGCTGGAGCTGACCGAGCTGGCCCGCCGCGCCGGCAAGGTCCTGATGGTGGGCCACGTCTTCCTCTACAACGCCGCGGTCCGCCGCGTGCGCGAGTACCTGGAGGAGGGCCGGCTGGGCCGCATCTATTACGTGTCGATGGTGCGGACGAACTTGGGGCCCATCCGGATGGACGTGAACGCGGCGTGGGACCTGGCCTCGCACGACATCTCCATCGTGAACTACTGGCTGGGCGGAGAGCCGCTGAGCGCCTCCGCCGTGGGCGGGACGTGGATTAACCCCGGCATTGAAGACGCCATCTTCGCGACGTTGCGCTACCCCAACGGCGTGCTGGTGAACCTGCACACCTCCTGGCTCAACCCGCGCAAGTCGCGCGACATCACGGTGGTGGGGGACCAGCGGATGTTGACCTGCGACGACATGAACCTGAACGAGCCCCTCCGGGTCTACGACAAGGGCGTGACGGACGCCCGCACCCAGGCCGCGTTCGTGGACTCGTTCGCGTCCTTCCGGGCCAGCGTGCGCGACGGGGACATCACCATCCCGCGCGTCTCTCCCGGCGAGCCGCTGAAGGCCGAGTGCGACCACTTCCTCGAGTGCCTGACGGGCCGGGCGGAGCCGCGCACGGGCGGGACGGAGGCGGTGGCGGTGGTGAAGGCGCTGGAGGCCATCCAGCGCTCGGTGCGCGCGGCGGGCCGCGAGGAGGCGGTTTAGTCGTGGCGCAGATTCCACTGGTGGATTTGCAGGCGCAGCACCGGCAGGTGGCGGACGAGGTGTCCGAGGGCTTTGCGCGGGTGCTGGAGAACACCTCGTTCATCCTCGGCAAGGAGGTGGCGCAGTTCGAGGCCCAGTTCGCGCAGTTTGTCGGCGTGAAGCACTGCATTGGCGTGGCGAACGGGACGGACGCGCTGGAGCTGCTCCTGCGCGCGGCGAACGTCGGAGTGGGCGACGAGGTGGTGCTCCCGGCGAACACGTTCATCGCCACGGCGCTCGCCGTCGCGCGGGCCGGGGCCACGCCGGTGCTGGTGGACTGCGAGCCGACGCATCAACTGATGGACGTCCGGCGGGTGGAGGAGAAGCTCACGCCGCGCACCCGGGCGCTGATGCCGGTCCACCTGTTTGGCCAGCTGGCGCCGATGAAGCCGCTGGCGGCGCTGGCGAAGGCGCGCGGGCTTTTGCTCTTCGAGGACGCGGCGCAGGCCCAGGGCGCGACGCAGGACGGCGCCAGCGCGGGGACGTTCGGCGACGGGGCGGGCACCAGCTTCTATCCGGGGAAGAACCTGGGCGCGTACGGCGATGCGGGCGGCGTGCTCACCGCGTCCGACGCGCTGGCCAAGCGGCTGCGGGCGCTGCGCAGCTACGGCAGCGAGGTGAAGTACCACCACCCGGAGACGGGCTTCAATTCGCGGTTGGACACGCTGCAGGCGGTGGTCCTCTCCGCCAAGCTGAAGCGCTTGGCGGGCTGGAATGCGCAGCGGCGGGAGGCGGCGCGGCGCTACGACGAGCTGCTCAAGGACCTGCCGGGCGTGACGCTCCCGCGCACGCTGCCGGGCAACGAGCACATCTGGCACCTCTATGTCATCCGGGTGCCGGAGCGCGACGCGGTGCTGCGCAAGCTGCACGAGGCCGGCGTGGGCGCGGGCGTGCACTACCCGGTGCCGGTGCACCTGCAGGGCGCGTTCGCGCACCTCGGCCACAAGGAGGGCGACTTCCCGGTGGCGGAGCGGGCGGCCCGGGAGATTCTCTCGCTGCCGATGTTCGCGGAGATTACGGCGCAGCAGCAGGAGCAGGTCTGCGCGGCGCTGCGGAAGGCGCTGGGCTGATGGACACGTCCACCTTCGTTCACCCCAACGCGCTCTGCGAAGCCGAAGCGCTGGGGCCGCGCACGCGGGTCTGGGCGTTCGCGCACGTGATGAAGGGGGCGGTGGTCGGCGCGGACTGCAACGTCTGCGACCACGCGTTCATTGAGAGCGGGGCGAAGCTCGGGGACCGGGTGACCGTGAAGAACGGCGTGCAGGTCTACGACAAGGTCGTGGTCGAGGATGAAGTCTTCCTCGGGCCGAACATGGTCTTCACCAACGACATGAACCCGCGCGTCGCGTTCAAGAAGCCAACGGACCGGTTCCTGTCCACGCTCGTGAAGCGCGGCGCCTCCATCGGCGCCAACGCCACCATCGTGTGCGGAGTGACCATCGGCGAGCAGGCCTTCGTCGGCGCGGGCAGCGTGGTCATCCGGGATGTCCCGGCGCACGCGCTGGTGGTCGGCAACCCGGCGCGGCGCATTGGCTGGGTGTGCGCGTGCGGCGAGAAGCTGCCCGCGGCGCTCTCCTGCGCCTGCGGCCGCCGCTACCAGAAGCTGGATGACGTGAGAGGCCTCGCGCGCGATGGAGCCTGAGCTCTACCGGGCGCATGCGGAGCTGGAGGACCATCACTGGTGGTTCACGGGCCGCCGCGCGGTCGTCCAGGAGGTGCTGGAGCGCCGGCTGCCGGCGATGCCCGGGCGCCGCATCCTCGACGTGGGCTGTGGCAGCGGCGGGATGCTGTCCATTCTGCGGCCCTTCGGTGAGGTGGAGGGGATGGAGGCGTCAGACCAGGCGCTGGGCTACGCGCGGAAGCGGCTGGGGGATTCGGTGCGCCTGTCCAAGGGCGAGCTGCCCGGAGGCATCCCTGCGGGGCGCCGCTATGAGCTCATCACTGCGTTCGACGTCATCGAACATCTGGATGAGCCCGTGGAGGCGCTCAAGGCCATCCACGCCGCGCTGGTCCCGGATGGGCTGTTTCTGTGCACCGTCCCCGCCTATCCGTTCCTCTGGAGCGAGCACGACGAGGCGAGCCACCACCGCCGCCGCTACACCGCCGCGCTGCTTTCCGAACAGCTGAGCGCCGCGGGCTTTCGCCTGCGCTTTCGCACGTTCTTCAACTCGCTGCTCTTCCCGCCCATCGCCGCGGCGCGGCTGCTGCAGCGGCTGCTCCCGGCGAATGCGGGCCACCCGCGCAATGACCTGGAGGAGGCGCCGCGGGTGGTGAACGCGGTGCTGCGGCGAATCTTTTCTTCAGAGCGTCACCTCGTCGCGCGCACCGCGCTGCCGTTCGGCGTCTCGCTGTTGGCCCTCGCGGAGCGTGAGGCGCCTCACGCGTAGACTTCGGCTCGGGCGCGCGGGCGGGTGATGAGCGGGCGGGCGCAGGTCACCAGCCGCGGCCGCTCCAACATCAGGTAGTCGGGCATCGGCAGCTCGAGCGTCTCCTCGTGGGAGCCGGCGCGGAAGAGGATGGTGTCTCCCTGCGCGTAGAGCGCGTCCACCACGACGGGGAGGCCGTAGAGCCGGCCGAACGGCGGTTCGGCGCCGAGCTCGCAGTCGGGGAACAGCCCGGCCAGGTCCTCCTCGGAGAGGATTCGAACGCGTGCACAGCTCAAGCCTTCGGCCAGCATCTTCTCGTCCAGGTTCGCGGCGACAGGGAGGACCGTGACCATGCGTTCGGCGTCCGCCGAGACGACCACGCACTTGCTCACCCGCCTGCCCGTGATGTGGAGCGACGCCGCGACCTCCTGACCGCCCACCGCGCGCGGGTGCCAGCGCCGGGTGAAGGTCACGTGTTCGCGGTTCAGGTAGTCGAGGATGGGTTCAGGGATCATGGCGACCTCCCAACTCAGAACGTAGGGACGCACGGACGCCCGAGGAGACCTGCGCCACCCCGGGCTGTGCGCTGGGGCGCCGCCCCGTCAGGCAAGCGAGGGCCGCCTTGCGGACCGCCCCCGTTCGCGTCGAGCGTTGCGCCGTCAGGCGCATAGTCGAGACGTCGGCAGTGCTTCCGAAGCTTGGCTCATGGGCCGCTCCGCTCCGCTCGAAACAGACCGGCCAGGTGCCGTGCTCCTGGAGAACAGCTCACCAGGTGCTGCCACATCGCGGGGTTGCCCCCGTTCGCGTCGAGCGTTGCGCCGTCAGGCGCATAGTCGAGACGTCGGCAGTGCTTCCGAGGCTTGGCTCATGGGCCGCTTCGCTCTGCTCGAAACAAAGCGGCAATGTGCCGTGCGTGGGCTTGCGCCACCTCTCGACTATGCGCCTGACGGCGCAACGCTCGAGGCGAGCGGGGGAGGCGCCCGACTGAGAAGAGCTGTTCCTCCGACGAAAGGGCCAGCCACGGCAGGCTTCCCCCTCGAGGCAGCCGGAGGCCTACCGGCGCTTCGCGCGGGGCTTGGGCGCGGGGGCGTCGGTTTTCTGAAGCCGCTCCACCTCTTCGCGCAGCCGGGCGACCTCCGCGGTGAGCTGGGCGTAGGAGTCGCGGACGTGGCCGTTGAAGAGCCGCTGCCGGCCGAGCGCCTCATTGATGAAGACCTGGCAGCTGCGCCGGAACGCCCACTTCGCCAGCAGCACGGCGCGGCCCAGCCCCGCGCGGTGGGTTTCCAGCGGGAGCGCCTGCGTGGAGTCTGCGTGCTCCTCGAGCATCTCGAGGTTGAAGGCGACCGGGTCCACGCGCGGAGCGATGGGCTGGGGCGCGGGCGCTGCCTCCGGGGTGTGGAGGAGGCCGCGCTGACGCAGCCGCGCCTCCAGCTTCTGCAGCAGCGCGCCGCCGTCGAAGTCTTTGCCGATGAGCTTCATGCGTTCTCCTCTACCACCCGCTCAATCTCTTCCTGGTACGTGGCCATCACCGCGCTCCAGCTGTGTCGCTTTGCGTACGCGCGTCCGCTTCGTCCGAAGTCCTGCCTCCGGACCCCGGCCAGCCGCACGCCTTCGCGGAAGGACTCGAAGTCGGTGTAGGCGAGGCCGCCCTGGCTGCGCTCCACCTGCCCGCGCAGGACGTCGCACTCCGCGTTGGCGATGACTGGCGTCCCCGCGGCGAAGGCCTCCAGCGCCAGCAGTGAGAGGCTCTCGAAGCGGGAGGGGATGACCACGGCCAGGGCGCCCGCCAACGCGTCCTGCTTCTCCTGCTCGCTGATGGGGCCCAGGGCCCGGACGCCTTCGCCGTCCAGCGCGAGCGAACCCGCCCCCGCGAGGAGGAAGTCCGGCGCGTCGTGGAAGCCCGCGCGCAGGCGCTGGTGGAGTCGCAGCGCTTCAGGGATGCCTTTGCCCGCTTCGAGCCGGCCGACGTAGAGCAGGTACGGCCGCGTGAGGCCCTTCGCCTTCGCGAACCGGCCGGCGCTGCCCCGGGTCAGCTCCACTCCCGCGCCGATGACCCGGGCGCGCGCGTGGCGGGGGAAGCGCCGCGCGATGAGCTCCAGCTCCTCGGGCGTGTTGCAGAGCAGAGCGCGCGGCAGCTCGAAGACGTCGCGGTACGCCTCGAAGGCGAGGGGCGGCTCATCGTGCGCCGTGGGCAGGTGCAGCGCCCGGCGGTGCACGAGCGGCAGCAGGTCCACCGTCGGCGCGTAGAGATAAGTGAAGAAGAGGAACGCGTCGTAGTCGGCGCTGTGTTCCAGCGCGTGCCGCACCAGCGCCGGCACCCGCGGCCCTTGCGCCGCAATCCACCGCTCCTCCTCGATGCGGCCACGCGGGCCGCGGTAGGTTCGCCGCGAGAGCGCGTTGAACTCCGGCATCGAGCGCTCCTGCACGACGGGGAAGCGCAGGACGCGGACGCCCTCCTCGGTGGAAGCACCCTCAGGCAGGGCGTTGCGCCAGGTGAGGTGGTCCGCCGCGCGCGTGGTGAGCACCGTCACGTCGCACCCCGCGGTGAGCCGCGTCGCCACCATCCGCGCCAGCCGCTCCGCGCCGCCCACCACTTGCTCGCCGTAGCGCTGGACGACCACCGCCAGCCGGGGAGGGCGCCGCCGCTTTGCCGCGCGCCGCGGCCTGGCCTCGGACGGGCTCAGCAGCTGTGCCCACGTCCGCGCTTGCGCCTTCGGGGAGAGCGCCTCCAGGCGGCGCTCCTGGCCTTCGAGGAGCTTCGAACGCAGCGGCCCCGGGCGGCTCAGCTCTGCGCACAGCTCAGCGAGGAGCGCGTAGCGCTTCTCCGTGAAGCGAAGGCCTGCGTCCCCCAGCGCGGCCTCGGCGCCCGGGACGGAGAACGCCATCACGGGGACGCGCAGCGCCAGCGCCTGCGCCAGCTCCAGGGGGTTCGCCTGCTCCGCGAGGGAGACGTAGACGGAGGCCGAGGCGATCGCCGCGGCGCGCTCGGCGACGGTGGTTGCGGGCAAGGCGGTGAGCCGGCCTCGAACCCGGGACGCGACGGTGTCGGCCAGCTTGCGCGCCCGCGGCATCCGGTCCAGCGCGGCGTCGGCGCGGCCCTGCAGCGCCGGGGGAAGCAGGGCGTAGAGCGCCTCGGTGATGCTCTGGCCAGGGGTTGAGTCGAAGGAGGTGACCTCCAGGTCCGGCGCCAGGCGCCGCAGCTCCGCCTGCAGCGCCGGGAGGTTTGCCTCCCCGTCGATGAGGACCCTTTCGCGCGGCGCGGAGGTGGCCGCGTGGAGGCGCTCCGCGTCCACGCACGGCTGGATCTGGACCACGCGCCGGAAGCCCCGCGCGGTGAGCTGGGCGAGGGTGAGCGTGTCGAATGCGGCTGCGAGCTCCACGTGCCGCGCGAGGACGGCCAGCTCCGCGTCCGCTGCGGACGGCGCTCCGCCCAGGGACGGCTGGTGAACCAGCACCCAGCGCCGGCCGCGCGTGTGGAGCAGGGCGTTGGACGCGGAGGAGGCACCCAGGTGGTGGTACAGGACCGCGTCTTGTGGCTGCGCACAGAGCGCGTGCAGCGGGCCCGCGAGGGCTGCGAACCCGCGCGTGACCTCGGGGGCGAAGACGCCGCCGTCTATCCCCATGCGGCGGAAGAGCTGGCGCAGCAGCAGCGCGAGCTCCGACGCAGGGTCGCCAGGAGCGAAGCGGGGCAGGAGCTGATGGACCGCCATCGAGGTCGCGCTCTAGCACCAAATCAGGCCCGTTGAGTGAGGCTCATGTCTTGAGCGTCCGCAGGCAGTCATCCCTGAGGAGGTCGATGGGCTCGGGGTTCGGTCGTGGGTGCACGCATGGTTTCCGCGGAGGAGATCTCCGGCCTCGGTGGAGTCGGCGTCGCCGCCTGTGCCGTGGGAGCTCGACCTCCGCGCTTCGAACGATCGATCCGGCCGAAGTGTGGAACTCTAGTTATACAGATATAACTAGAGTTCCACAGTTTATGAATCAATTCGCTGAAACATGAAACATCATCCCCGGGCTCCCGCTGCACAGGTGGCTGCGCCGACTCCACCGAGGCCGGAGATCTCCTCCGCGGAAACCATGCGTGCACCCACGACCGAACCCCGAGCCCATCGACCTCCTCAAGGATGATTGCACTGCGGTTCGGTGGAGGCAGCGCGACCGGAGGACTCTGACATGAGGCGACCACGTGTTTGCCGGAGTACCCCGGTGATCGAAGTCCTCTCGCTCCGGCGCTCTTCGGTCCCCGCTGTGCTCACTCCAGCCGCAGCACTAGACTCGCGCCATGCGTTCCCTGGTGATTGTCCGAGTTGCAGCGGCAGGGATGATGGTCATCCACGGCGCCTTCCGTGCGTACAGCGGTGGCGTCGCGCCGTTTGGCGAGTTCCTCACGCTCAAGGGCTTTCCCCTGGGAGTCGCGCTGGCGTGGCTCCTGACGCTGGTGGAGCTCGCCGGGGGCATGGCCCTCATCTCGGGCCGCTTCGTGCGGCCCCTCTGCGCGTGGTTCTCGCTGCAGCTGTTGGCCGGAATTGCCCTCGTTCACTTCCGCGAGGCTGGTTCGTGGTGGGCGGTGGGCGCAACGGCGTCGAGTATTCCGTGCTGCTCATCCTCTGCTTCGCCGCGGTGGCGCTGGGCTCGCGCAAAGCGGGCAAGTCCTAAAGCTCCGCCCGGAGGTGAGTGAGCCACCTCCAAGCCCGCTCGCGGGGATCCCCCGTTCGCGTCGAGCGTTGCGCCGTCAGGCGCATAGTCGAGACGTCGGCAGTGCTCCCGAGGCTTGGCTCATGGGCCGCTTCGTTCTGCTCGAAACAAATCGGCAAAGTGCCGTGCGTGGGTTTGCGCCACCTCTCGACTATGCGCCTGACGGCGCAACGCTCGAGGCGAGCGGGGGCGCGACGCATAGAGAGAACAGCTGTGCCTTCGACGAAATGGCCGGCCAGGGCCGGTTTCCCCCTCGAGGCGAGCGGGGCATGCGCCTGACGGCGCAACGCTCGAACGCTCAAGGCGAAGGGGGGATGCACCTGACGGCGCAACGGCCAGGACCGGTTTCCCCCCCCCGACGCGATCGCGGGCGAACCCCTGGCCGGTCGCCAGGTGCTATAGGGCCGCCCGTGTCATCACGGTCTGTCGCGCTGGACGCGTCCCTCTGGGACGAGCCGACCACCGGCATTGGCCTCTACGCGCGCGCGCTGGCGCAGGCGCTGGAGGCGGAGGGCTGGCAGGTCCGCAAGGTGGGCGCGCGGCGCAGCGGGGAGCTCCCGCGCGGCCACAGCTCCCGCACGGCCTTCTTCCTCGGCGCGCTGCCGTCCGCGCTGCCGTCGGTGGACGCGCCGCTGTTCCACGCGGTCTGCAACTTCAACCTCCCGCTGGTGCGCGTGCCGGGGACGCGCTTCGTGCTGACGGTGCATGACCTCATCCCGGAGCTCTTCCCGGACACCGTGTCGCGCGCGTACCGCTGGCAGTTTCGCCTCTGGCTGGCGCGGAGCGTGGCGCTGGCGGACCAGGTCATCTGCGTGAGCTCCCGAACCCGGGAGGACCTGCTCGCGCGGCACTCGCTGCCGGCGGACCGTGTCCACGTTGTGCACAGCGGCGCGGACCACGTGGACCTCGTGCCGCCGCCGGACAAGACGGGTCTGGAGTACCTGCGCACGCTGGGCCTGCCCCCGCAGTTCATCCTCTACGCCGGCGCACTCGACGCGCGAAAGAACGTGGAGCTGGTGCTGGAGGCGCTGGAGGCGTTGGACAAGCGCGGGCAACCCGCGACGCTGGTGCTGGCCGGTCAGCGCTGGTTCGGGTCCGGCCGGATTGAAGCGCGTATCGCCAACCTGAAGGCCGCAGGCCACGACGTCCGGCCGCTGGGCTACCTCGCGGAGCCGCTCTTCTACGAGCTCATGCGCCGCGCGGCCGTGGTGGTCTTCCCCTCGAGGTACGAGGGCTTCGGGTTGCCGCCGCTGGAGGCAATGCGGCTGGGCACGCCCACCATCGTCTCCACGGCCGGCGCGCTCCCGGAGGTCTGCGGTGACGGTGCGCTCGCGGTTCACCCGGATGACGCCGCCGCGCTCGCGGACCATCTGCAGCGGCTCATCGCGTCGCCGGAGGAGCGCGAACGCTGGAGGGCGAAGGGTCAGGCGCGGGCCGCCGCCTTCACCTGGAAGGCGGCCGCGCGGGCCACGGCTGAGGTCTACGGCCTGGCGCTACGAGGGTGAGCCGCTTCCACACCCGGCGCTTGGCGGTCTCTCGGCGCTGTCGGTTAAGCTGACGGCATGTCCTCCTCCGCTGAAGAGCGCGCTAAGGCGCGCGGCTCGTGGCCGGTGACGAAGCACGCGCTCGGCGCCGAGACCAGCCGGAACCCGATGCTGAGCCCAGAGGACGCTTGGAACGCGGTGCTCGAGCTCACGCGCGAGGCCTACAGCCTGGCGGGGAAGTTCCCGCCCTCTATTCCACGAAGCGAGTGGCCGTCCCGCCTCTTCCGGCCGGGCGAGCCTCGCCCGGACTCCAATGGTCTCTGACTGGAACGCCGACTACCTGGACCTGCTGGACTCGTTCGACGCGCCTCAGGCGGAATGAACAAGCGGGCGACGGGCCGGTCGAAGGACCTCGCGGACGCCGAGGCCCTCGAGAAGCTGGGCTAGCCCACTTCCTCGAGCACCTCGGACAACGCCTGAGCGACGGTGCGCGAGGGCCGCCACCCGAGCGCCTGCAGCTTCTTCGGCGAGCCCGCGAGCGACGGAATCTCCGCCGGGCGCAGGCGGGAGGGGTCTACTTCGATGCGGGCCTTCACGCCGGAGAGCGCGAGCAGCTCCTCCAGGACGCTGCGGATGGAGCGCGCGGCGCCACTGCAGACGTTGTACGCCTCGCCGGGGACGCCGGACTTGAGCAGGAGGGCGTAGGCGTCCGCCACGTCGTCGACGTGCGAGAAGTCGCGCAGCGGCTCCAGGTCGCCGACCTTGAGGACCGGCTCTGACTCCCCCCGGCGGATGGCGGCGATTTGCGTGGCGAATGCGGGGACGACGAAGTGGCGCTGCTGGCCCTTCCCGAAGTGGTTGAACGAGCGCGCGCTGATGACCGGCAGGCCGTAGCTCCGGAAGAACTGGAGGCCGGCCAGCTCCGCCGCCGCTTTGGAGGCCGCGTACGGGTTGGTGGGGACCAGCGGGGTCTGCTCATCCGCGGCGTGGCCCAGCGGCTGCGGTCCGTAGGTCTCCCCCGAGCCGACGAGCACCACCCTCGCCTTGGGCGCCAGCTCCTTGAGCGCGGTGAGCAGATTCACCGTGCCCTGCACGTTGACCAGGAACGCCTGCGCGGGGTTCTGGTGGCTGCGCGCGACGGAGCTGAAGCCGGCGAGGTGGATGACGCCGTCGGGCTGCGCCCTGGCCACGCCTTCCCGCACCTGCGCGGCGTCCGTCAGGTCAAACGAGAGGGCGCTGCTCTTGGAGCCCGGGCCTCCGGCGGAGATGACGTCGTGACCCTGGGCGGCGAGCGTGGGCACCAGATGGCTGCCCACGAAGCCATCGGCGCCAGTGACGAGGACGCGCATCGCGGTGAGGCTACCGCTGCCCGGACTTGAGCCGCTCGAGGTCCGCGTCGACCATCATCTCGATGAGCTGCTTGAACTTCACCTTCGGCTCCCAGCCCAGGCCGCGCTTGGCCTTCGCGTAGTCGCCGATGAGCAGGTCCACCTCGGCCGGCCGGACGAAGGCGGGGTCAGTGAAGACGTGCTTCTGGTAGTCCAGCCCCACGCGGCCGAAGGCAATCTCACAGAGCTCACGGACGGTGTGCGTCTCGTTGGTGGCGATGACGTAGTCGTCTGGCTGCTTCTGCTGGAGCATCCGCCACATCGCCTCCACGTAGTCGCCGGCGAAGCCCCAGTCGCGCTTGGCGTCCAGGTTGCCCATCGGCAGCCGCTCCTGGAGCCCCAGCTTGATGCGGGCAGCGCCGTAGGTGACTTTCCGGGTGACGAACTCCAGCCCGCGGCGCGGCGACTCGTGGTTGAAGAGGATGCCGCTGACGGCGAAGAGGTTGAAGGACTCGCGGTAGTTGACGGTGATGTGGTGGCCGTAGGCCTTCGCCACGCCGTACGGCGAGCGCGGGTAGAACGGCGTCGCCTCCGTCTGCGGCACCTCCAGCACCTTGCCGAACATCTCCGACGAGGACGCCTGGTAGAAGCGCGCCTTGGGCAGCGTGTGGCGCAGCGCCTCCAGCATCTTGGTCACGCCCAGCGCGGTGAACTCGCCCGTCAGCACCGGCTGGCTCCAGCTGGTGGGGACGAAGGACTGCGCCGCGAGGTTGTAGACCTCATCCGGTTGAATCTGGGACAGCAGCGCGGCCAGGGAGAACTGGTCCAGCAGGTCGCCCTGGTGGAGGGTGATTTTGTCCTTCAGGTGGCTGATGCGCTCGAACTTCTCCTCGGAGGAGCGGCGCACCATGCCGTGGACCTGGTAGCCCTTCTCGAGCAGGAGCTCCGCCAGATAGCTGCCGTCCTGCCCTGTAATCCCGGTGATGAGTGCCTTCATGGTGGGCGCGTTCTACCGCAGGGCATGCGCCTTCGGCGAACAGGCGTGTTCATGCGGGGTTGATTTACCGGCCGGGGCCTTGTTCGATGCTCGCCCCTCCATGCCCAGACTGGTCCGCTGTCTCACCCTCGCCGCCGCGCTCGCACCCGCTGTGCTGGGCTGCCGCACCCCCGTGGCCACGGCGTCGGACGCTCCGGCCGCCAAGGTCGCCGCGCACAAGGACGCGCCCGCGCCCATCCACCTCACGCTGGTGGGGACGAACGACCTTCACGGCTGGGTCTTTCCACGGCAGGTGAAGCTGAAGGACGGCGCGGTGGTGGAGGAGGGCGGGCTGGCGCTGCTGGGCGGCTACCTCGCGAACCTCCGGGCGGAGAACCCGGGCGGCGTCATCCTCGTCGACGCGGGGGACCTCTTCCAGGGAACGCTGGCCGCCAACCTGACCGAGGGGGCGGTGGTCATCGACGCGTACAACCGGCTGGGCTACCAGGCGGTGGCGCTGGGCAACCACGAGTTCGACTACGGCCCCGTCGGGCCCGTGTCGGTCGCGCGGGACCGGGATGATCCCTTCGGCGCCCTCAAGGCGCGCATCGCGCAGGCGAAGTTCCCGCTCCTGGCCACGAACATCTACGACGCGAAGACCGGCAGCCGCCCCGCCTGGCTGGGCAACGACGGCACCGCGCTGCTGGAGCTCAAGGGCGTGAAGGTGGGCCTCTTCGGCCTCGTTACGCCGCAGACCCCGCAGACGACGAACCCCGTGAACGTGGCCTCGCTGCGCTTTGGCAGCCTGCTGCCAGAGGCCGTCTCCGCCGCGCGGAAGTTGCGCCAGCGCGGAGCGGAGGTGGTCATCCTCGTCGCGCACGCCGGCGGCAAGTGCGACAGCTGGAAGGACCCGGCGGACCTGTCCACCTGCGACCTGGAGACGGGCGAGATTTTCGAGCTGCTGCAGCAGCTTCCCGCGCGCACGGTGGACGCCGCGGTCGCCGGGCACTCGCACCAGGCGCTGGGTCACCTCGTCAATGGCGTGCCGGTCATCGAGACCTGGGGCCTGGGCCGCGCCTTCGGGCAGGTGGACCTGATGCTGGACCCGGAGACGAAGCAGGTGCTCCCGGCGCTCACCCGAATCCGTCCGGTCATCCCGCTGTGCAGCAGCGTGGACGAGCGGACCGGCGGTTGCGGAGAGAAGGCGCTCACGGCGCCCGACGCGAAGGTGGTCCGCGCGACTTTCGCTGGCCGTCCGGTGTCGCCGGACGCGGCGCTCACCCAGCAGCTCGCGCCCGCCCTGGAGCGGGTGGCGCAGGAGCAGCGCCGCCTCACCGGTGTGCGGCTCAAGGAGCGGCTCACGCGCGACTATGACTCGGAGAGCCCGCTGGGCAGCTTCCTGGCGGACTCGCTGCGGGAGATGGAGCAGACCGACGTGTCCCTGCTCAACAGCGGCGGGCTGCGCGCGGACCTGCCGGCGGGTGAGCTGACCTATGGGCAGATCTACGAGGTGCTGCCGTTCGACAACACGGTGGCCACGGTGACCGTCAACGGCGAGGAGCTCAAGCGGCTGCTCCAGGCGGCGTACGGCGCGCGCAAGGGCGTGTTCCAGCTCTCCGGGCTCAAGGTTGTCCTCTCCAGCTGCCCCGGGCAGGGCCGGTTGCGCGCGGTGACGTTGAGCGATGGCCACGCGCTGTCGCCGGAGCGCCGCTACCGGGTGGTGATGCCGGACTTCCTCGCTCGCGGAGGCGACGGCCTGGGCCCCGTGCTCTCCTCGCTGCCGGAGGGCCGAATCGACCTCGGGAGCATCCGCGCGCTCAACTTCCGCGACGCGATGCTGGCGCACTGGCAGAAGAAGAAGGGCGAGCTCACCGCCCCGCCCGCGGGCCGGGTCACCTTCCTGGACGACGAAGCCGCCTGCGCGCCAGGGAGCCGCGCCGACCGGCACTGACTCACGCGTCCAAGTGGTTGTGGATGCGGAGGAAAATGCTCCGGAGCCGATTTGTCGGCCCTGGGCGTGGGGGCGATGTCAGACCGGCTGGGTAGGGTGGCTCCCGCGATCTGGCGCGAGGTTTCGCGCCCGGTCGGACTGGGAGGAGGCGCAATGCTCTACAAAGTCACGCCGATGATGGCCCCTGCGGCCGCCGAGAAGAAGAAGAAGGAAGCGGGCCAGCCCCGCAAGCGGCGCAAGACGTCCATCTATGACCACGAGGGGAACGAAGTCCTCATCACCCTCATGTGCATCAAGTGCAAGAACATCCGGCCCTTGATGCAGTTCGGCCTTCGGAAGATGGCGGATGGCGCCATCCGGAATCAGCCGTGGTGCCGCCCGTGCAGATCCGGCGCGAGCGCGAAGAAGTCGGCAGAGCCTGTCGCCGATGCGCCTGCGAAGAAGCCGGTCCTCGTGGAGTCACGGCCCCTCGCCTCCGCCGCTGAGCCTGACGCCCAGCTCGAGGAGGAGACGACGCAGCCGATGGCGCCGGGCTCCGGGTTGGAGCTGGGTTCGCCGGTCCCCTAGAACGGCGCCACGGCGTTCGTTCGAATCAAAAAGCGCGCTGGGTCGGTCCGGCCCTGGCAGAGATCCGCTTGCCACCCGGCCCGCAGTCGCCCTAGTCGGTGGCCATGCTTCCTCTGGCTGGCCTGCGCGTACTGGACCTCTCCCGGGTGCTGTCCGGCCCGTACTGCACCATGAACCTCGGCGACGCGGGCGCGGAGGTCATCAAGGTGGAGGAGCCGGGGCAGGGTGATGACACGCGGGGCTTCGGGCCGCCGTTCGTCAACGGCGTCTCGACGTACTTCCTCTCCATCAATCGCAACAAGAAGTCCCTCGCGGTGAACCTGAAGGACCCGCAAGGGATTGCGCTGGTCCGGTCGCTCGCGGACCAGAGCGACGTGGTGGTGGAGAACTTCCGCCCGGGCGTGGCCGCGCGGCTGGGCCTGGGCCACGAGGCGCTGCGGGCGTCCAACCCGCGGCTCATCTACTGCTCCATCAGCGGCTTCGGCCACCAGGGGCTGCCGGAGTACACGCAGCTGCCAGGCTACGACGTGGTGGTGCAAGGGCTCTCCGGCCTGCAACACCTCACGGGCGCGGCGGACGGCCCGCCCACCAAGGTCGGCGTCTCCATTTCGGACCTCCTCTCCGGGATGACCGCGTTTCAGTCCATCCTCCTGGCCCTCTTCGCCCGGGAGCGCGGAGGAACGGGCCAGTTCCTCGACATCTCCATGCTGGACGCCACCGCGCAGGTGCTGACCTTCCAGGCCACCGCGCACCTCATCGCCGGCACCAGCCCGCGCCGCATGGGCAACCGCCACCCGTCCATCGCGCCCTACGAGACGTTCCAGGCGAACGATGGGCACTTCAACGTGGCCGTAGGGAACGACGGCCAGTTCCGAAAGCTCTGCGACGTGGTGGGGCGGCCCGAGTGGGGCAGGGACCCGCGCTTCGAGACCAACGCCGGCCGCGTGTCGAACCGCGAGCCGCTCGTCGCGGAGCTCTCCGCCGTCTTCGGCGCGCAGCCCACGCAGACCTGGCTCACCCGCCTGGCCGCCGCGGGCATCCCCGCCGGACGCATCCCGGACCTCGCGGAGGCGCTGTCGCATCCGCAGCTCCTCGCCCGCGGGATGATCTCCTCGCTCGAGCACCCGGTGGCCGGGCCCATCCGGCTGCTGGGCAGCCCGCTGCGCGTCGAGGGCATGCAGGAGGCGCCGCCGCGCGCCCCGCCGGCCCTGGGCGAGCACACCGAGTCGCTCCTGCGCGAACGCTTGAAGCTCTCGCCGGAGCGGATTGCCGAGCTCGCCCGGCAGGGAATCATCCGCGTGGCTTGAACTCCGGCGCAGGACCGGGCTACGCCGTTCGCCTGGCCGGAGAGCATCAGGAGCTACGCAACGTGCGCTCACCCTTCGTCGTCGCAGCGCTCGCAACGCTGCTCTGTGCCTGTCCCGCACCCGAAGGACCGGTGGACGGTGGCGGCCAGCTCCCGCAAGACAGCGGAGCGCCCGCGCCGGACGCCTCGACCGCGGAGGACGCCGGGTTCGACGGTGGATTGGCCGCCGAGGACTCGGGTGTCGACGGCGGAGTCGCGGACGCGGGGCCCGATGGCGGAGCCGTAGACGCAGGGCTCGACGCCGGCGTGGTCTGCACCGGGGTGCCGGCGCAGCCGCCGCCGTGCAGCGCGGCGGACCTCGCCGGGCAGCTGGGCTGCATCCCCGGGCTCACGGTCGGCACGGTGCTGGCGGATGCGGGCGCTGGCTTCTCGAGGTACGAGCTCACCTACGTCCAGCCCATTGACCACGCCCACCCCGACGCGGGGACGTTCACGCAGCGCGCCTCCCTGCTGCACGCCGCCGCGACCGCGCCGGTGGTGCTCTCCACGAGCGGCTACGGCCTCTCCCGCGCGAGGACGGAGCTCTCGCTCCTCTTCGGGACCAACCAGCTGTCCGTGGAGCACCGCTACTTCACGCCGTCCATCCCGGCCCCGCCCGTGGACTGGTCGAAGCTCGACATCGAGCAGTCTGCGGCGGACCTTCACCGCTTGCGCGGGGCGCTGGCGCACCTCTACCCGAAGCGCTGGGTGAGCACCGGCGCGAGCAAGGGCGGGATGACGATGGTGTACTTCCGCCGGTTCTACCCCTGCGATGTGGACGGGACGGTGGCGTACGTCGCGCCGCACACGCCGCAGCTGCAGGACCCGCGCTCCATCCCGTTCCTCAACGCGGTCGGCGGCGCCGCGCGGCAGGTCTGCCGGGACAAGCTGAAGGCGTTCCAGCAGGGCGTGCTCACCCGGCGCGCGGAGCTGGCGCCGCTGCTGCCGTATGACTACCTGCTGGCGGGCGGAAGGGACCTCGCGCTGGAACACGCGGCCATCGATGTCGACTTCGCGTTCTGGCAGTACACGCGCCCGGACAACGCCACCGCCGGCTGCGGCGCCATCCCCGCGCCGGACGCGCCGGCGCAGACCGTGCTCAACTACCTGAACGCCATCGTCGGGCTGGACGCGTACGCGGACCCGGAGTTCGAGTACTTCGCGCCGTACTACTACCAGGCGGCCACCCAGCTGGGAGACCCCGCGGGCAACGAGCCCGCCGTCGCCGGGCTCATCCAGTACCCCGGCACTCACACGTCGGCGCATTACGCGCCCAAGGGCGCGACGGTGGCGTTTTCGCCGGCGGCGATGGCGGATGTTCAGCAGTGGCTGTCCACCGAGGGCAACCGGGTGATGCTCATCTATGGGGAGCTCGACCCCTGGTCGGCCTTTCCGTTCCACCTCGGCAAGGCGAAGGACAGCGCGCTGTACACGGTCCCCGGCGGCAACCATGGGTCCAATCTGAGGTCGCTCGTGGCCGCGGACCTCGCGCAGGCCAAGCAGACGCTGGCGGGGTGGTTTGACGTGCCGCTGCCGCCGCCGTTCGCGCCGGAAGTCATGCCGGCGCAGGCTGACGGGCCGCACTATCCGGATTTGCCCCGGCCGCCTCGCTGAGCCCGTGCTCGCGAGCATGTTGTGGCGTGAGAGGCAGGCGGGCTGCCGGGGCCACGGGCTACGGCTATGGGGCACGCGTTCGCGTTCGCGTTCGTTCACGGGGACGGGTGCGGATACGGCTAGAGGTAGGGGGACGGGTGCGGCCTTTCCGACGGACTGTCCGTTCGCTCGAACTCTGCACGCCGAAGCTTTGCTTGCCCCCGTTCGTTTCCGGCCGCCGCGCTGCGCGCGTGCAGCGGGGGGGCCGGTCTGCTTTTCTCCCTTGCACCATGCGCCCTCGCGTCTTCGTCGCCCGCGCCCTGCGCCCTCCCGCGCTTGAGCGCCTCCGTGAAAAGGTTCAGCCGGTCGTCTGGGAAGAGCCGCAGCCGCCTCCGCGGGAGGCGCTCCTCGAGGGCGCGCGGGCCAGCGAAGGTCTCATCACGCTGCTGACGGACCGGGTGGATGAAGCCCTCCTCGCTCAGTGCCCGGCGCTCCGGGTGGTGAGCAACGTGGCGGTGGGCGTGGACAACGTGGACCTCAGTGCCTGCACTGCGCGCGGCATCCCGGTGGGCCACACCCCGGGCGTACTCACCGAGACCAGCGCGGACTTCGCCTTCGCGCTCATCCTGGCCGCGTCGCGGCGGGTGGTGGAAGCGGAGGCCTACGTTCGCGGTGGCCACTGGAAGACGTGGGACCCCAACCTCCTGCTGGGTACGGATGTGTTCGGCAGCACGCTGGGGATTGTGGGGCTGGGCCAGATTGGCTCCGCCGTCGCGCGGCGCGCCCGGGGCTTCTCCATGCGCGTGCTCTACAGCGGGACGCGCAAGGTGGACCCCGAGCAGGCGCTGGGCGCGGAGCACCGCAGCCTCGACGAACTCCTCGCGGAGGCGGACATCGTGACGCTCCATGCGCCGCTGACGGAGGCCACCCGGAAGCTCATCTCCGCACCGCAGCTCTCCCGGATGAAGCGGACCGCGCTGCTGGTCAACTCCGCGCGGGGCGGCCTGGTGGACTCCGCTGCGCTGGCTCAGGCGCTGACTGAGGGAACGATTGCTGGCGCCGCTCTCGACGTGACGGACCCGGAGCCGTTGCCAACTTCGGACGCGCTGATGCGCGCGCCGAACCTCATCCTCGCGCCGCACATCGCCAGCGCCACCGGCGCGACGCGCCTCAAGATGGAGCTGATGGCGGTGGACAACCTGCTTGCCGGGCTGGAGGGCGCGCCGCTGCGGCACTGCGCCAACCGCCAGGCACTGCAGAAAAACAAAGGGCCCTGAGGTTGAGGTCAGGGCCCTTCGGGGTCAAGTGGAGGTGGACGGGATCGAACCGACGACCTTCGCATTGCGAACGCGACGCTCTCCCAACTGAGCTACACCCCCGACCTGCAACTTCGGCTACTTCTGCGGACGTCCAACCACCAGGGCGACCGCGGCGCCTAGGTAGCACCATCGATCGCCCTCGATCAAGCAACTCGTTTCAAAGCTCCGACTCCTTCTGGGCGCCTCGCCTGACAGCGCCCGTCCCCGACGATGGTTCATGAGCCGCGATCTACTGCTGTTCTGCGCTGCTAAGGGTCTTCTCCGCGGTCGACTTGCCGCCGACCACCACCGTTGCGCCACTCGGTAGTCGCACAGCCTGGTGCCAACCTCTGGGTACGAGCAGATTGCGAAAAGGTAGCCAAGTTCCGCTTCCCACGGAGAGGAGTTCGGTGGTCGCGATCGGTCCTTCGCGAAAGCCCCCCGCGACTAGGATGCTTCCGTCGATGAGGACGGTTGCCGTATGTCCGAACCTTCCCTCAAGCAGTGTAGGACCGGTAGTCCAGCTGTTCGAACTGGGTTCGTAGGCTTCGCTGGTCGCAAGTGCGGAGGAGGGCGTGGCGCCGCCGACTAGCAGCACCTGGCCTGTTGAGGGTCGCAGCACGGCGGTTGCGTCTGCCCGCGCCGTTGTCATCGAGCCGGCGGGGCTCCAGGTTTTCGTGGCTGGATCGAACAGCTCTGCGCTCGAGAGGAAGGAGTTGGACTTGACCCCTCCCGCAACGAGCACCCTACCGTCCGACAGAAGAACAGCCGCATGGGACCGGCGCGCAGTCGCGAGAGATCCAACCACAGACCACGTATTCGTCGCGGGATCGAATAGCTCAGCGGAGGCGAGCGTCCGCGCGGGGTCTCCGGTCGTGGTTCCACCCGCTTCTCCACCCACCACTAGAACGCTGCCGGAAGCCAGCACCGTCATGCTGTGCCTGAATCTCGGCTCCGCCAGGACCCCTGCAGAGCTCCACGTCTCCGTACCGGGATCGTAAGACTCCGTACTTAAGACGTAGCGGGTTGGAACGCTGAAGTTGTAGCCGCCAGCTACGAGCACCCTTCCGTCGGGCAGCGTGGCCAGAGTGTGCCCCCAGCGGCCGGTGAGTAGCGATCCAGTCGACTTCCAGGCGCCGGTGCTTGGGTGAAACACCTCCACCGAGTTGAACGCTGAGCTTGACAAGCCTTGCGTCCCGCCGACAGCAAGTACGTCACCGTTGCCGATTACTGCCAGCGCATGCTCGAGGCGGGCAGTCTGCATGTTTCCCGCGGGCGCCCAGGTGCGGCTGCAGAGCTTCTCTGTGCAATAGAACGGCTCGGAACAGCTCAACCCTGTGCCGCAGCCGCACGAACCAGCATTGCAGGAATCAGCCCGCAGCGCGTTGCACGCTATGCAAGGGCCTCCGTTAAGGCCGCAGGCCGCCGCAGAGGGAACCTTGCAGGTATCGCTAACGCAGCAGCCGCCGGGGCATGAAAGAGAGTCGCAAACGCACCTCAACCCAATGCAGCGCTGGCCGGGAGCGCATGGTCCGCCGGTGCCGCACGACGATCCGGCGTCAGGAGTTGTGCCGACGTCGATACCCCCATCGGTTCCCGCATCCGCTCCTGCGTCGTCTTCTCCGGGTGGGCGAGGGTCGCCGACGCAGAACCCCGACGAGGTGCAGGCGAGAACCAAATCCGGGTATGTGTGGCCAAGCTTCGCCTCGCAATCCTCGTCTGTTGTGCAGGGGATCGAGAGGTCACGACCACAGCGGCAGCCTGCGAGCGGAAGCAGTGCGACCACCGACCAAAGGGCGAGTTTCGGAGCCATCGTGCGCCAGAAAGCCAGGGTACAGGCATCGCGTCAAGGTGGCCATTCAGGTGTGCTGTTGCGTTAGACCGAGCGCCGAGCGATGCGTCGCTCGATACGACCGATCATTGCCACCCTCTCCACGTTTCCGCGGCTGGGGGACCGGCTCTTCGCCGCGCCGCTCAGCTTCGTCTTCATCTGGCTCGTGGCTACCCTGGGGCGTACGTCTCCACGCCGATGCCCTGGATTGGACCGGCTATCCCCGCAGTGAGCGGTGGGAGTTCTGTTTCGGCTAGTCCTGTGGAGCTGCGCCGAACGCCGTCTCGCTCGGGGCCGCGCGCTTCGCGGTCACCCTCTGTCGGCAGATGGTCGGGCCGTCGTGACCACGCATGTGCTGCTGATGGCGCTCGTCGCGCCGGGGATCTCTTCGGGCGTTGCCGATGGGAGGTTCAGGGCTCGGTGGTGGTCAGGTGCATCGGCTCCAGATGGCCAGCAGGTACACCGGGCTGGAGCCTTGGCTCTACATGCGGCGCCTCGTCGAGTGGGTTTGCTCGCATGGGCGCTCGTTGTGGTGCTGGCGTGACCGTGCAGTCCATCGTCTCCCGCGCGGTACGTCGGACAACTGGTGATCGTCATCAACGTCGCGCTCGGCATCTTCAATAGTCGAATGGGCAGCGAGGTGTTCGTGCCCGGCGTGGCGCCGCCAATGTCCCTTTCGGACGTGAACGGTCGTCGACTCCTCCAGACCAGAGGAGCTACCTTCGATTCATCCGGTGTACGGTCTTGTTGCGGTGCTTCTGGTCCCGCGGTGTCTTGGGGACTTGGAGACTCGGTGCGGATGGCGGGCGATTGATTGCCTCGTCGCCCGGAGGTTGGATCCGGAAGCAGGAGGCTCCTCTTGCCGACGCGTCCAAAGACTACGCCTACATCCATTGCGCGAACGGCAGCCTGGCGATGTACGTGGGCAGGGCGCGCTGGATGAGCAGCCCATGAACGAGGGCTCCTGCGCTTCCTGGTCCTGGTGAGGGGTGTCACGCCACCCTCCGCGACGTCCGCCCCGCCGCTGCAGGAGTTGGAGAAGACCGCCCGAAAGGTGCGCGCGAGCGTGCTCGGGGCCGGACGGCAAGGTGCAGGTGCTGGAGCGCCGGCGCGTGGAAGCGGGGACGGTGGAGGTGAAGCTCGTCGTGAAGGGGACCCGTTCCGGGCGGGCATTGACCCGCTCAACAAGCTGGTGGACCGGAAACCGACGGACAACCTGGTCCGCGTTCAGGTGGACGTTCCCTCGTGAAGGCGAGCGCACGCCTGGTGCGCTGCCGCCTCCAGCGGCGCACACTCAGCGCTTGGGAGAGAGGCTTTTGGGTTCCCAACGCAAAACGGGCATTTGACTGATCGAAAGGCGGGTGCCATAAAAATTCCTGCGTCTCCCTCCAAAGCCGATGCCAACCTCTCCCACGAAGACGTTGAGCCCAGCAGAGTTAGCGAAGCTGGAGCATGCCTTCGCGACCGACCCCGCCTCTGAAGCCTACAAGCCGCTCGCCGAGGCGTACCTCGGGATGGGCCGCTTCATGGAGGCGATGGTCGTCTGCAAGAAGGGCGTCAAGGCGCATCCGGCGGTCCCGGACCCGCGCGTTCTCCTGGCCCGCGTCTACGCGGAGCAGGGGAAGGACAAGAAGGCCATTGAAGAGCTGATGGGGGCGCTGCAGGTGGCGCCGTCGGACAAGCAGGTG
Organism: Myxococcaceae bacterium; assembly: GCA_044230055.1. Classification (GTDB taxonomy): domain Bacteria; phylum Myxococcota; class Myxococcia; order Myxococcales; family Myxococcaceae; genus JBGART01. Next base: position 94,028 of record JBGART010000023.1, read on the forward strand.
CTCCGGATGGTGGGGGCGCTGCAGATCAAGAGCGGCGAGTCCGACGCCGGCAAGGGCAACCTGCTCAAGGCCTTCAACGCGGACCCGAACGACGCGGAGACCCGCGCCCTGCTCGACCAACACAAGGTGGAGCCGCCCAAGGCGGACCCGCCCACCGAGCGCGTGCCTTTGAACAACGGCGCTGCGGCGCATGTGCCGGCCGCGGTGGCAGCGGCTCCCGCGGCGAACGCCGGCGCGCCCGTGGCGATGGCGCCCATGGCGGGCCCCGGGGCGATGTCGAACGCGTCACGGGGAACGCGCGGCGCGGGAGTGCAGCCGCCTCCGCGCGCCAGCGGTGCACACCCTCCGCCGCCCCCGCGCGAGACCGGTCAGAAGCCCGCCCCGACGAACGGCGCCAACGGGAATGGCGCGGCGGCGAAGGCAGCGGGGCAGGCCCCGGCGGTGCGGCGCACGCAGGAGCGCCCCGCCCGCTACGAGGAGGACGAGGAGGTCTCCGAACCGCCGCGCCGCGCGCGCAAGGGTGGCGGGGTCACTGCTGCGCTCTTCGTCGTCGCGGTCCTGGTGGTGGGCGGCTACTACGGGCTCTCCGCGTATCGGAAGAAGCGCAACACCGAAATCAAGAAGCAGCTGAACGAGGCCAGCGACCAGCTGCGCCACGACAGCTACGACTCCTACCGGAAGGCCTCTGAAGCGGCCAAGCGCGCGCTGGAAGTGGACAGCAGCTCCGTCGCCGCGCACGGCTATCTCGCGTACGCGCAGGCCATCATCTGGGGCGAGCACGGCGGCGGCGACCCGGCGCGCAAGCTGGCGGAGGAGCACCTCGAGGAGGCCAAGAGCGGCGGCGACGTGAGCTCGCAGATGTACGCGGCGGACGCGCTGGTCAAGACCTACGGTGGCAACGGGAAGCAGGCCCTCACGGAGCTGGAGGCGAAGGTCAAGGAGTTCGACGCGCAGGGCAAGCGCAGCTCGCTGTTGTACCTGACGCTGGGGCTGGCGCAGATGAATGCGGGGGACCTGGAGCACGCGCGCGAGAGCCTGGAGGCTGCGCAGCAGCTGGCCGGCGGCGACGCGCGGGTCTACGCGGCGCTCGGCGCGCTCTACCGCCGGCGCGGCGAGGGCGAGAAGGCGCAGAACAACTTCGCGTACGCGCTGCGCTACGAGCGGGACCACCCGGAGTCCCTGCTGGGCGAGTCGCTGCTCATCCTGGACCAGGATGATCCGCAGTACGCGCCGGCGTCGAAGATGCTCAAGAAGCTGCTGGAGATGGAGCCGCCGCCGTCGCCGCGTCAGCTGGCCACCGCGCACATGGCGCGCGCGCTGCTGGTCTCTCGCGTGACGAGGGATTTGCCGCTCTACATGGATGAAGCCTTCCGCAAGGAGGTCTCCACGCAGACCGGCGTCACCGGCGACAAGGGCAAGGCCCAGTCGGAGATCACCCGCGAGGAGAACGCCGCCTTCGACCTGGACCGGAACAACCCGGAGCTGCGGTTGATTAAAGGCCGGCGCCTGCTGCTCGAGGGTCAGGTGGACTCGGCGGTGGGGGAGATTCGCGAAGCCATCAAGATGGACGCGTCCCGCGCCCAGTCCTACGTCGACCTCGCCAAGGCCCTGATGGAGAAGGCCGGCGGGGAAAAGGACGCCATCGACGCGCTTAAGACGGCCATGCGCACCATCGGCGAGAGCCCCAAGCTGATGTTCATGCTCGGGCAGGTCTACCGGAAGGCCAACCGGCTGGACGAGGCGCTGGCGGAGTTCGAGAAGGCGGTCCGGGATCCCAAGTCGAAGAACCCGGACGCGCGGATGGCGCTGGGTGCCATCCACTTCCAGAAGGACGCGCTCGACAAGGCGCGGGAGGCCTTCGAGAAGGCCGCGCAGGAGTACGTCGGCCAGAGCCTGAAGGTGGCCTCTGCGTATACCGAGGTCGGCCGCGTCTGGGAGAAGAAGGGCGACAAGGCGAAGGCGGACGACGCCTTCAAGAAGGCCCTGAACGCGGACCCGGGCTACATCCCCATGTACTTCTTCTACGGCAGCTTCAAGGCGGGGGACCGCAAGGACGCGGCCGGCGCGAAGACGCTGCTCGAGGAGTACCTGAAGCGGGACCCCAAAGGTCCGCACGCGGACGAAGCGAAGAAGCTGGTCGGCGGCCTTTAGAGCGTCTAGCGACTCTGCGCGGGTTTTGTCGTACAGAGCGCGGCCATGGGCATCATCCTCATTGGCGTGGGCGCGCTCGTGCTCGGCTTCGTGGTCATCCTGCTCATCTCGCTCACCGCGCCGCGCGCGGAGGAGATGGCGGCGATTGACGGGCTCTTGCCCGAGGGGACGGTGGAAACGCCGCACGCGTGGATTGGCCGGCTGGACACTGAGGAGCTGGGCAGGCTGCTCTCCATGCTGTTCGCCGAGCTCAAGTTCGACGTGGAGGACGCGCGCGCCGCGGAGGGCGTGGTGGATCTCTTCGCGGTGAACCCCACGCCCATCACCGGCGGGCGCGTCTACATCCGGGGCATCGCACACCCGCCGCTGGGCGTGGTGGGCGAGGACGAGGTCCGGGTCGCGTTGGACACCGCGCGGGCGGAGATGGCGGGCAAGGCGCTGGTGGCCACAGGTGGGGTGTTCTCCTCGGAGGCGAAGGCCGCGGCGGACGGGGCGCCGCTGGAGCTTCTGGACGGAGCCGCGCTGATGGGCCTCATCAAAAAACACCTCCCGCCCATCGCGGTGGCGAAGCGCGTCTGAGACTGAACGCTGCCAGGCTTCCTCGTTGACAGCCCAGGAGGCCGTCCTTAAGGTCCGCGCCGCTTCGAATAGGGGCGTTGCCGCTTCGTCCCCCCCCGGGGTCGAGCAGCTGCCAATTACCCACGCAAGGAGCAACACCATGAAGAACCATGTGAGCGCAGTTCTGGCCGCGGCGATGCTGACCTCGGGCGCGGCCTTCGCCGCCGGGAGCATTGCAGGCACCATCTCCTACGGCGGCGCGCCGGTAAAGCTGGAGAAGCTCAAGCGCCAGTCGGACCCCGTCTGCGCGAAGAAGGATTTCAACGACGAGACCATCCTGCTGTCGAAGGACGGGAAGTCGCTGGCCAACGTGCTGGTGCGGATCACCAAGAACGCGCCTGCCGGAGCGAAGGCGCCGGCCACCCCGGTCATCGTGGACCAGAAGGACTGCATGTATCACCCGCGCGTGCAGGGCGCCGTCGAGGGTCAGAAGCTGGAGATCCGCAACGATGACCCCACGCTGCACAACGTCCACAGCTACGCTGGGACGAAGACCCTGTTCAACCAGGCGCAGCCCCCGAACTCCAAGCCGCTGGAGAAGGACGCCAAGGGCGGGGACGTCATCAAGCTCAAGTGCGACGTCCACCCGTGGATGACCTCCTACGTCGTCGTCAGCAAGCACCCGTTCTTCGCGGTGAGCAACGCGGACGGCAAGTTCGAGATCAAGGACGTCCCGGCCGGCACGTACACCGTCGAGGCCTGGCACGAGAAGCTCGGCACCCAGACCGCCGAGGTCACCGTCGCCGACGGCAAGCCGGGCGAGGCGAAGTTCACGTTTAGCGACAAGAAGAGCTAAAGCGCCTCACCGCTCTGCTGGCGGGCAGCAGCAACGCTTCGCTGCCCGCCTTGATCAACCGCGGCTCCCAGAGTATCTGGGGGCCGTTCGTTTTTGACGGAGCGCGAGTGACTGCAGTCGTCCCCCTTCCTGCCGGCGCCGCGGATCTGCTCTCGCTCACCAAGCCGCGGCTGTCCGCGCTTGTCCTCTGCACCACGGCCGGCGGCATGTGGCTGGCGCCTGGCTCCCTGTCGGTGGTGCAGGCGGCCGTCACCCTGCTGGCCACGGCGGGCATCGTGGGCGCGGCGAACGCGCTCAACTGCTACCTGGAGCGCGACAGCGACCGCTTCATGTCCCGCACCTGTGGCCGGCCGCTGCCGGCGCGGCGGATGGACCCGCAGGTGGCGCTCTGGTTCGGCGTGTCGCTCGCCACGGTGTCGCTGCCGGCGCTGGCGGTGGCCTCCAACGCGCTGACCGGCACGCTCGGCTTCACCGCGCTGCTCTCCTACGTCTTCGTCTACACCCCGCTCAAGCAGCGCAGCTGGATTGCCATGCTGGTGGGCGCGGTGCCAGGCGCGCTGCCGCCGCTGATGGGCTGGACCGCGGTGACTGGGACGGTGGGGCTCCCCGGTCTGGTCCTCTTCTCCATCCTGTTTCTCTGGCAGCTGCCGCACTTCCTGGCCATCGCGCTCTTCCGCAAGAAGGAGTACGCGGCCGCCGGGCTGACCTCCGTCCCGCTGGAGAAGGGGGACGCCCACGCGCGGGCGCAGCTCTTCGGCTACCTGGTGGCGCTCTTCCCGGTGACGCTGGCGCCGTACGCGCTCGGCCTGGCGGGCCCCTGGTACCTCGGCGCGGCGGTGCTGCTGGGCGGCGGCTTCGTGGGGATGGGCGCTTATGGCTACGTGCGCGGGCTGGGCGCGGCGTGGGCGCGGCGGCTCTTCCTGGCCTCGTTGCTCTACCTCACCGCGCTGTTCACAGCCCTGATGCTGAACGGGGGAGGGCGGGCGTGAGGAGCGCCGCCGGCCGCGTGGAGGACTCCGCGGACGCGCCCGTTGCGCCACCGGAGCTCGCGGGGGCGCTGCTGGAGGTTGAAGGGCTGACCCGCCGATTCAAGGAGCGGCTCGCGCTGGACCGGCTGAGCTTCTCCGTGAAGCGGGGGGAGACGTTCGGGCTTTTGGGGCCCAACGGCGCCGGCAAGTCCACCGCGTTTCAAATCCTCGCCTGCCTGCTCCGTCCGGACGCCGGCGCGGTGCGCTTCAACGGGCGCCCGCTGACGTTGGAGGACCCGGCGCTGCGCACCCAGCTGGGCGTGGTGTTCCAGCGCAGCAGCCTGGATGAGCAGCTGACGGGCCGGGAAAACCTCCTCCTGATGACCCAGCTGTACGCGGTCCCGGCGCCGCGGGCCCTGCAGCGCGTGGAGCAGATGCTGGCGCTGGTGGAGCTCCAGGACCGCGCGGACGACCGGGTGGGGACCTACAGCGGCGGGATGAAGCGGCGGCTGGAGCTCGCCCGTGCGCTGGTGCACGGCCCGAGCGTCCTCTTGATGGACGAGCCCACGCAAGGGCTGGACGAGGCGTCGTTCCGGCGCTTCTGGGCGCACCTCGGGCAGATCCGCGCGCGGGGAGAAGCGCTCACGCTCCTGCTCACCACCCACCGCCCCGAGGAGGCCGCGCTCTGCGACCGCCTGGCCGTGCTGAACGCGGGGCGGCTGGTGGCGCTGGAGACGCCCACCGCGCTCACCGCGCGCGTCGGCGGCGACGTCATCTCCCTGGAGGCGCCGGACCTGGAGGGCCTGCAGGCGGAGCTGCGCGAGTCTCTGGGCCTCTCCGGGCAGGTGGTGGAGGGGCGGCTGCTGCTTGAACAGCCAGCGGGGCACGCCTGGATTCCGCGGGTGGTTGAGGCGCTCCCCGCGGGCCGGCTGACGTCGGTCAGCCTGCGCCGGCCCAGCCTGGCGGACGTCTTCGCCAAGCTGACGGGGCAAGCGCTGGGCGCGGACGCGCCGACGCCTGCGCCCGTGGGCAAGAAGCGGGGGCGCCGGTGAGCCTGGAGGCAGTCGCCCTCGCGCCTCCGTCGCGCGCCCGGTTGAACCTCGCCACGGTGGCTGTGCTGGCGAAGCGGGACGTGGTCCGCTTCTTCCGCCAGCGGACGCGGGTTGTCGGCGCGCTGGCGCAGCCCATCCTCTTCTGGTTCGTCATCGGCGGGGGCTTCGCCGGCTCCTTCAAGGTCTCCGGCGCGGAGGGGCTGGGCTACATGCCCTTCTTCTTCCCCGGCGTGGTGACGATGGTCCTCTTGTTCTCGGCCATCTTCGCCACCATCACCGTCATCGAGGACCGGCGGGAGGGTTTCCTGCAGTGCGTGCTGGCCGGCCCGGGCTCGCGGCTCTCCGTGGTGGTGGGCAAGTGTGCGGGCTCTTCGGCGGTGGCGCTCATCCAGGCCGGGCTCTTCCTGTGCTTCGCGCCGCTGGCGGACGTGAGGCTTGCGCAGGTGAACCTGCCGCTGCTGGGCGGGGCGCTCGCGTTGAGCGCGCTGGCGCTCACTGGGCTGGGGTTCGTCCTGGCCTGGTGGATTAACTCCGCGACCGGCTACCACGCGGTGATGAGCGTGGTCCTCATCCCGATGTGGGTCCTCTCCGGCGCCATGTTCCCGGTGAAGGGCGCTGGGCCGGTCCTCGGCGCGGTGATGGCGGTGAACCCCATGCGCTTCGCGGTGGAGGCCGTGCGCACGGCCCTCTACGGCGAGGAGGCCAGCACCGCGGTCACCGGGCACGCCGTCTCCGGCGGCGCCCACCTGGCGGCGCTCGCTCTGTTCGCGGCGCTGACGCTCGTGGTGTCGGCCTGGCGGGTCAGCCGCCGGGAGTAGTGGGGCGCTTTCTCGTGAGGGAAAGGGCGCGGGGACGCTACAGTCCCTCCCATGCGCTCCCTGTCTTTTGCCGTCGTCCTCGGGGTGGTTGGGCTGGTGGCGGTGTTCGCGTGCAAGAAGGAGGAGGCGCCGTCTGCCCCGCCGGTGGTGGTCGAAGCGCCCAAGCCGCCCCCCGCGCCTGCAGCGCCTGCACCGCCCGCAGCGGGCGGCAAGCCGGGGAAGATTCTGGGCGAGGTCGTCTTCGCGGGCGTCGCGCCGGAGCGGGTGAAGCTGGTCCGCGCGTCGGACCCGGTCTGCAACGCCGCCAAGGACACCGCGCTGGACGAGAGCGTGCTGGTGCAGGACGGGAAGCTGCAGAACGTGGTGGTGCGCATCTCCCAGAACGCGCCCAAGTCCACCGGCACGGGCGAAGTCGTGGTGAGCCAGGAAGGCTGCGCGTACCGCCCGCGCGTGGGCGTGGCCCAGGTGGGGCAGACCGTCGCGGTGCACAACGGCGACAAGACCATGCACAACGTCCACACGTACAAAGGCGTGGCCACGCTCTTCAACCGCGTGCAGACGCCGGGCTCCGCCCCGCTCAACCAGGCGCTGACGGAGAAGGAGCTGGGCGTGATGAAGTTCAAGTGCGACGTGCACCCGTGGATGTCCGGCTACCTCGTCATCACGGACAACGCCTTCTTCGCCACCACCAACGCCAAGGGCACCTACGCGATTGAGGGCGTGCCGCCCGGGACGTACACGCTGGAGGCCTGGCACGAGAAGCTGGGCACCAAGACCGCGCAGGTGACGGTGGCCGACGGCGCGGAGGCCAAGGCGGACTTCAGCTTCGCGGCCACGGGCGGCTAAGCGTCCTCGCGCAGGAGTCCCCCCCCAAAAGCAGCGCGCTGTCAGGAGGCCGTTCTTGTTCGTTCTGTCCGTGGCGGTGGTGCTGCTCTCGGCGACGTCCGCGGCGGATGCGGGCGTCGCTTCCCCGGAAGGAGGGCTGCAGCGCCAGCTGGAGGCGATGGCGGCCCAGCACGCGGGCAAGGTCTCCTTCTTCGCCAAGCACCTCCCCACCGGTCGCACGGTGGGCATTGACCCGGACCGCCCGGTCAGCACGGCGTCGGTCATCAAGGTCGCCGTGATGCTGGAGGCCTTCGAACAGCTCAAGTCAGGGAAGCGGAAGCTGCAGGAGTCCTTCGCCGTGACGAAGGAGAACTTCGTCGGCGGCTCCGGGATGCTCAAGCTGATGGAGCCGGGCTTCAAGGTGAAGCTGTCGGAGGCGCTGGCCCTGATGATTGCCGTCAGCGACAACACGGCCACCAACATCGTCATCGACGCGGTGGGGCTTGAGAAGGTGAACGCGCTGCTGGAGCGGCGCGGGCTTGTCAGCACCCGGCTCTTCCGCAAGGTCGGCAAGTACCCCAAGGTCCCGGATGAGAACGAGAAGGCCTTCGGGCTGGGGAAGACCACCGCGAAGGAGGCGGCGGGGATGCTGGAGAGCGTGGAGCGCTGCGACTTGGGCGACCGCGCGCTCTGCGCCCGGATGCTGAAGCTCCTGATGTCTCAGCAGTACCGGAACATGATTCCCCGCTTCATCGACACGACGGACGAGGACCCGGCCGCCATCGCGAGCAAGACCGGGCAGGTGAACCGGTCGCGCAACGACGTGGGGCTCATCTACACGACCGAGGGTCCCATCGTCGTCTCTGCTTTCACCAACGAGAACAAGGACAAGCGCTGGAGCTGCGAGAACGACGCGGAGACCCTCATCGGCCGGATGGCGAAGGCGGTGGTGGACGCGTGGGCCCCCGGCGGTCTGCGCGAAGAGGGGCCTCCGCAGCTGCAGGCGGACGCCGGCATCCGTTAGCGCAGGAGGGCGTCCACCAGCCCGGCGGCGACGGCCTGGGCGAACGCGTCCAGCGTCCCCGGCTCCTGCCAGCGCGCCACCTCTTCGAAGTCCAGGGCGTGGTGGGTTTCGATGATGACCGAGGGGATGGCGGGCCGGCGCAGGAAGAAGATGCGCTGCCCGGGCAGGTGCCGGTCCACGAAGACGCCCGGCTCCGGCGGCGTGGGTTCGTAGAGGCCCTCGTAGTCCACGCCGCTGTAGGGGACGAAGCCGGTCTGCGTCAGGCGCCGCGACAGCGCGCGGGCCAGCTTGAGCCGCCGGTTGCGCAGCGGGCGGTCCGCGTCGTCAGACCAGAGCAGCGCGTACCCCGGCATGAGGTCCGCGCGCGGGCACCACTGGCCGTTGGGCGCGGTCCAGTAGCGGGCGGTTCCGCGTGAATCCGAATGCAGGCTGACGATGGCCTGGGCGCCGAACGCGGCGGCGGCGGCCAGCCTTTCGGCGTAGGGGGCTTCACCGTGGGCTTTGCGCGACACCTGAACCTTGAAGGCGCCGGTGCGCTCCAGCGCCGCGGCGAGGTGCTGGGCGACGCGCAGCGTATGTTCCTGCTCGTCTTCGCAGGTGACCGAGGCGGCGCCCTTGTTGCCGGGCGCGCCGTGCCCCGCGTCCAGGTACAGCCTCACCTTGCGCTTCTTGGGAGGCTTCTCGAACGGGATTGGGCGGAGCTGCGCGCCGGGCGCGGGCCAGAGGGGAGGGGGCCCGGCGTCTGCGTCTGCCCAGGCGGCGCCTGCCCACATCAGCCCTGCGAGGAGCAGCCCGGCGCGGACGGGGCTACTCCTGCATCGACTTGAGGATGTCCTGCTTGCGGCCCTGCTTGATGAGCCGGTCGTGCTTCAGTCCGTCGCGCAGCGCCATGTAGGTAAAGAACGCGAAGATGACCATCATCATGATGATCGGCACGTTGTCCGGCTTGGCGGCGATGAGCTTGAGGTTCTCCCAGGCGGTGAACGGCTCCACGTCGCTGGTGGCAGCGGCCGAGCTGGCGAGCAGGAGGAAGGACGAGGTCATCGCGCTGTCGTAGAGCACAGGCGCCTAATCTGTCGAGGGATGTTTTTTCATTGTTCCATGCGCCCTAAAAGCGATTTAAGTGCGCGGATTTCGAAGGTCCGCGATGCTTGACACGTTTGGGCGGCAGGAATAAAGCACGCGCGTTTTTTTCCCCAGCCGCACAGCAGCGAAAGCAGCACCGAAGCGCGAAGGAGCGGCCGCCATGGCGGATCTGCAAGACGGTGGAAGTGGCGAGCACATCTGGTCTCGACGGAACGTGCTCGGAGTGGGCGGGTGGCTGGCCATCCTCGGCGCGCTTCAGGCGGGCGCCATGGCGCTGGTCGCGCTGCTCTTCCCGCGCGTCCTCTTCGAACCCCCGACGTCGTTCAAGGCGGGCAAGCCCGGCACGTTCACGGTGGGCGAGGTGAACGAGAGCTTCATGAAGAGCCAGCGCGTCTGGATTGTGCGCGAGGACACCGGCTTCTACGCGCTCTCCGGCATCTGCACGCACCTGGGCTGCACGCCGCGCTGGCTGGGCCCTGAGAGCAAGTTCAAGTGCCCCTGCCACGGCAGCGGCTTCCGCAAGGACGGGACGAACTTCGAAGGTCCCGCGCCGCGCCCGCTGGAGCGGGTGAAGGTGGACATCGTCGACGGCCAGCTGGTGATCGACAAGGCCGTGAAGTTCCGCAAGGAGCTGGGCGAGTGGGAGAAGCCCGGCTCGTTCGCGAAGTTCAGCGCATCCGCTTCTGCTTAGACATTCTCTCGAGGACACCACGACTCATGGCCGCTGATCCGCAAAAGCCCGTGAAGCAGAGCGCGCTGGACAAGGTCTTCACCAGCCCCATCTGGCGCTCCATCTTCCGGCACGGCTACGCCGACACGCCCCGCAACCGCGTCCTCCAGGTCTCCGCGAACGTGTGGCTGCACCTGCACCCGTCGAAGGTGCGGCGCCACGGCATCCGGTACCGCCACACCTGGTGCGCCGGCGGCCTGACCTTCCTGCTCTACCTGGTCACCGTCGTCACCGGCGTGATTCTGATGTTCTATTACCGCCCCACGCAGGAGTACGCGTACGCGGACATCAAGTACCTCGACTTCGACGTCCCCTTCGGGATGTTGATGAGGAACATGCACCGGTGGGCAGCCCACGGGATGATCATCTTCATCTGGCTGCACATGTTCCGCGTCTTCATGACCGGCAGCTACAAACCCCCGCGCGAGTTCAACTGGGTGGTGGGCGTGAATCTGCTGGTGTTGACCATGCTCATGTCCTTCACAGGCTACCTGTTGCCGTGGGATCAGCTGGCCATCTGGGCGGTCACGGTCGGTACGAACATGGCGCGCGCCACGCCGCTGCTCGGGCACGAAGGTCCGTTCGGTCCGGAACTGGGCGTCACGCCCCGCTACGACATGCGCGCGCTGCTCTTGGGAGGCACCATCGTCGGCCCGCCGGCGCTGCTGCGCTTCTACGTCTTGCACTGCATCTTCATCCCGGTCGTCGTCAGCATCCTGATGATCCTCCACTTCTGGCGGGTCCGTAAGGACGGCGGCATCTCGGGGCCGCTCTAGGAGATCCGCGATGGCTGAAGCGACACTCAAGCCGATATCCAAGGATCAGGAGCAGGTGAAGGTCGACGCCGGGAAGGGCCGCGCGGTCGCGGACGCCCAACTCCCCGACAAGGTCCACACCTGGCCGTACCTGGTCCGCGCCGAGTTCATCTCGGGCTGCGTGATGATCCTCGGCCTGCTCATCTGGTCGATCGTCATCGACGCGCCGCTCGAGGAGCCGTCCAACCCGTCGAAGACGCCGAACCCCTCCAAGGCGCCCTGGTACTTCCTGGGGCTGCAGGAGATGCTCGTCTACTTCGACCCGTGGATCGCCGGCGTCATCCTGCCCACGCTGATCATCGTGGGCCTGATGGTCATCCCGTACGTGGACATCAACCCGAACGGGAACGGCTACTACACCTTCCGCGAACGGCCGGTGGCCATCGTCACCTACCTGTTCGGGTTCCTCGGGCTGTGGGTGGGGTTCATCATCCTGGGCGTCTTCTTCCGCGGCCCGGGCTGGAACCTCTACTGGCCGTGGGACTACTGGGATCCGCACAAGGTCGTCCCGATGACCAACCTGGACTTCCCCTACTGGCTGGGGGTCCGGGATGAGACGCTGACCTTCTTCGTGGGCATGGCAGCGGTGGGCGCGTGGTTCGCGCTCGGGCCTCTGGTTTGGCTCTGGAAGAAGAACACCCCCGGCATGCGGAAGCTGGGGCTGGCCCGCTACAGCATCGTGTCCTTCCTGTTCCTCTGCATGGGGGGCACGGTGGTGAAGATTCTTCTGCGGCTGGTTGCCGGCATCAAATACGTCTGGGTCTGGCCCAACGTCTTCAACATCTAGTCATTCCATCCACGCCTTCTCCCTCCTGACGAGCGCCCATGGGCAAGCCGGTCGAGCGACAGAACCACTCCGTCTCCTTCTTCCTGCTCGCGATGTTGATCGCGGTCTGCACGGCCTGGTCCTTCTATGAGGAGTTCCTGGGCCGCCGTCCGTGGCGTGGGTACGAATCACAGATCTTCGGCTTCGAAGCGCAGAAGCTGAAGCAGGACGTCCGCTACTTCGAACGCAAGCTGGAGTCAGGCGACCTCAAGGTCGTGCTGGATCCAAAGAAGCCCGAAGAGACCGTCACCGTCGCAGAGGCGGAGAAGAAACTGGCGGAGCTTGAGCAGGTGATGACCGCGAAGCGCGCGGAGATTGAAAAGGTCGACAAGGAGCTGGTGCTCCTGAAAATCGATGCCAGCGACGCGGACCTCAAGGTCAAGTACCTGCGCAGCGACGACGACGGCCTCTTCTACGAGTTCCAGCACGCGGAGCACGAAGAGACCATCGAACGGACGCGCGCGAAGACGCTGGCGGCCAAGGGCGACAAGGCGGGCGCGGAGGCGGCGCTGAAGTCCGCCGAGCACCATGACCACGAGCGTCAGGCGGTCATCAAGCGCCGCGAGGCCAAGCACAAGGAGATTGCCGACCGGGAGAAGGACCTCTTGGTGCAGCAGGCCCGGCTGGAGGAGGGGCTCAAGCGCAAGGACGCGCTGACCGGTCCCTACGAACGCCTGAAGATGGCCATCGCCGCCGCGAAGGACCCCATCATCACGGCGAAGACCTCCGCGGAAAAGGCGGCGAAGAAGAGCCCGGAGCTCACCCAGTACTGGCTGACCGCGTACGACGGCTCTGTCGACCGCTGCCAGAACTGCCACGCCGCGGTGGACAAGTGCGGCTTCTCCCGTCCGCACGAGATTGTGGACGCGCTGAACGCCCCGAACGCGGACGCCAAGCAGGTGGCAGACGCGTTCTGCGTGAACCCGGACATGATGGACGCCTACAAGCGGACCGCGGATGAGCTCTGCGCCCTCGAGTTCGACGTCGAGGCCAGCGTGCAGGCCAAGTCCGCGAAGGACGGCCACTGCTACGCGGACCAGGCGCGCGACGAGCTGCTCAACCTCTTCGACAACTACTGCGGTCCTCAGTCCAAGCCCTCCGCCTTCATCCGCAACTCCGCCCACTCGGCGGCGTGCGTGGGCGCGGACCCGTTCAAGGTGCTGGCCGCCTACGGGAAGGACGCGAAGGACCGCGGGGAGTGCAACCTCAAGCTGGCCGCCGAAGGCGAAGTCTGCCTCGAGGGCGCGCAGAGGGACCTGGCGCTGGCGTGGCTGGACTCACCCAAGGACCGCTGCAACGAAACCTCCGCCACGGTGAAGGGCCTCAAGGAGCACCCCAAGGCCTGCGCCTCCGGCGAGGACGGGAAGAAGCTGGCGGCCCTGCGACCGCTGCCGTACGCACTGCCGGTCTGGGCGCAGACGCACCCGCACCGTCCGGAGATTTTCGGCTCCGCCCACCCGCCGGACCGCTTCGGCTGCACCGCGTGTCACGAGGGCCAGGGCTCGCAGACCAAGGGCGTTGCGGGCAGCCCGTTCCTGCACGGCTACGACGACCACTACTGGGAGAAGCCGCTCCTCGACTACGTGACCTACAAGGAGCACCGCCCGGAGCAGATGGGTGAGACGCCCTGGGGCGCGCCGCCGACGACCAACGCGGGCGTTCCGGGTAAGTGGGTGGGAGCGCAGGCGATGGAGGCCTCCGCGCACCACGGTGGCGGCCACGACGAAGAGCACATCCGGCGCTGGAAGAAGCAGGGCCAGTTCAACCAGGCCTCCTGCGCCAAGTGCCACACCGAGGAAATCAACCTCAAGTTCGCCACGGACTATTCCAAGGGCCGCAAGCTCCTCGCGGAGATTGGCTGCCACGGCTGCCACCCCATCGAGACCTTCCGCGAGTTCCCCAAGGTGGGGCCCACACTGACGGACCTGAAGCGGAAGACCACCCCCGCCTTCCTGCTCGAATGGATTGCCTACCCCAAGCAGTTCCGGCCGCGGACGAAGATGCCGAACTTCTGGCCGGAGGCGTTGGGCCCGGACCTCAAGGTTCGCGAGGGCTCGCCGGAGGCCGCGCTGCGGGCGAAGGAGGTCCAGCAGATCGCCGCGTACCTCTGGAAGCATTCGGATGACTCGAAGCTGCCGCCCGCACCGCGCGGAGATGTGGAGCGCGGCAAGCTCCTCGTCCAGCAGGTGGGGTGCCGCGGTTGCCACACCTTCTCCCCGCCGGAGAAGCTGTGCACGCCGGAGCAGGTGGCCGCGGGCAAGACGCGCGGCACCGCGAAGGAGCCCGGAGAGTGCGAAGCGCCGCGCTCGCTGTCGGGGTCGGACGCGCGGGACCAGGCGCCCAGCCTCTCCAACATCGGCCACAAGGCGAAGGACGGCTGGGTCTACGCGTGGGTGAAGAACCCCACGGCGATGTGGCCTGGCACCCGGATGCCGAACCTCCGGCTGTCCGATGGTGAGGCCGCGGACATCACCGCGTACCTGATGACGCTCAAGCACGGCGAGGACCTGCCGGTGCCGGCGATGTTCGACAACGAGTCCAGCCCTGAGTTTGTCGCCGCCGCGGAGGAGGGCAGCAAGCTCATCACCAAGTACGGCTGCACCGGCTGCCACGACGTGAAGGGCCACGAGCTGGACGCGAAGATTGGCGCCCCGCTGGATGACTTCGGCCGCAAGACGGTGGACCTGCTGGACTTCGGCAACGCCGTCCCCAACCCGCGCCACCACAGCTGGTTCAACTGGACGGACCTGAAGCTCCGCGCGCCCCGCATCTACCGGTACGAGCGCGTGGACACCCGGATGCCCCAGTTTGACCTCAACGACGACGAGGTCCGCTCGCTGCTGGTGTTCCTGCGCTCCCGCGTCTCCGACACCGTGCCGCTCGCCTACCAGCCCATGGCGAACGAGCGCCGGCACTCCATGGCCAAGGGCGACCAGACCGTCGAGTACTACAACTGCCGCGGCTGCCACGTCGTTGACGGGGTGGGCGGCGCGGTCCGGGACGTCTACGCGGAAGACGACATCTTCAAGGCGCCGCCGCTCCTGCAGCAGCAGGGGTACCGCGTTCAGCCGGACTGGCTGTTCTCCTTCCTCCAGGACCCGTCCAACCGCCTGCGGCCTTGGCTGGATATCCGAATGCCCACCTTCCCGCTGAACGACGACCGCGCCACCACATTGGTCCGGGGCTTCACCGCCAGCTCGAAGGTCGCGTTCCCGTACCTCTCTGTGAAGGTGCCGCAGCGGGACCCCGCGGAGATGGCCGAGGCGAAGGCGCTCTTCACCGAGCTCAAGTGCCTCTCCTGCCACACCACCGGAGAGCTGCGCGCGGGTCAGGACCCGTCTTCCGCCGCGCCGAACCTCCTGGTGGCGAAGCACCGCCTCCGGCCGGACTGGGTGGGCGCCTGGCTGAAGAACCCGCAGTCGCTGCAGGAAGGCACGCGGATGCCGAGCTTCTTCACCCCGGAGTCAATGGACACCGTCATGTACCCCAAGTACTTCGGGGGCTCGCAGCAGAAGCAGATTGAGGCCCTGCGCGACTACGTGATGACGCTGACCGATGAGCCCACCGCCGCGGCGAACAAGCCGCGGGCGAGCCGGCGGTAGCGCTCAGCGCGCCCTGAGGTGCCGCGCGAGCACCTTGGGGACGTCGGTGAGGTGGATGCTCTCGCCCTTCCCGTAGAGGGGCTTGAGCTTCGCGTCCAGCAGCACCCTGTCGCCGCGGACCAGCCTCTTCCGCTCGAAGTACTTCCAGAGCTTGGAGACGGCCTCGGTCCGCGCCACCGGCGCCTTGCCGATGACCTCCGCCAGCGCGGCTGAAGGGCGCCGCGGCTTCATCCAGGCGGGCATGGCGGCGCTGGCCTTCTTCGCCTTCCGTGGCCGGACGACCGGGACGGCTCCGAAGTCGTCGTCCACCCAGCCGTGGAAGCCCATGCACATCCCGTCGCCGTCGGCGAGGTTCAGCTCTTCCACCACCTTCTCTCCCTCGCGGACGACGACGGAGAGCTTCAGCTCCACGGAGTGCGTTGGGTTTGCGAGCCGCCCGGAGACGCCGTCGGCGACCATCATCAGCCCGTAAACAGCTTCATCGATGCTCGCGAGGACAGCGCGCTTTGCGTCTTCGTCGAGCGCCGCATCCACGCGGCTGGCGGCGTATCTGCGCACGTCCTCGAAGAGGATGAAGCCGGCGGCGTGCTGCAGCCACAGCTTCCGCGCGCGGGAGTCGCGCGGGAGCGGAGACAACTCAGGGGTAGGCGAGGGCATGGCGCCCGTTCTGGCACGCGCCCGCTTGGGAGGGCAAACCGCTGACGCGCGCTGGCAGGAGGAGACGGCGCGAGTCGGCGTCGCGAGTCGGTGAGGTAAAGGGCTGGCCCTGCCCTTAGCGAGGCGCTTGCCCTTCAGGGTTGCGCCCTTCCCGCCGGTGGTGCTCCGGGCGCGGTTCGCGTCAGGGGATGACGACGCGCAGCCGGTGATTGTACGTGTCCGCGATGTACAGCTTCCCCTCCGGGCCCACGTCAATCCCGAACGGCCGGCCGAGCAGCGCCTGCGTGGCGGGAACGCCGTCCTGATTGAAGCCCGTCTGCCCGCACACGCCGGCGACGGTGGTCAACGTCCCGCTGGGATCCCGCTTCCGGATGCAGGAGTTGTCCGTGTCCGCGATAAAGAGCGAGCCATCGGGGCCGAGCGCGAGGTCCGTCGGCCGGCTGAGCTGCGCCTCCACCGCTGGGCCGCCTTCGCCTGCGAAGCCCGCGGTGCCGGTGCCGGCGGCGGTGGTGATGATGCCCGCGGTGTCCACCTTGCGGACGCGCTGGTTGCCGGAGTCCGCGATGTAGAGGTTCCCCGCGGTGTCCGTCGCAATCTTCATCGACGGGGAGGCGGACTGGCCGGTGGGCTGGCTGAGCTTCGCGTTCAGCGCGGGCTCGCCGTCTCCGCCGTAGCCGGAGGTGCCGCTGCCCACCACGGTGCGAATCATCCCGTCCTTCCCAATTTGCCGCACGCGCTGGTTGGCCTGGTCCGCCACGTAGAGCGAGCCATCCGGCGCGAGCGCGGTGGCCACCGGGAGGTCGAAGTCGCAGAGCGCGGCGGGGCCGTTGTCGCCGGAGAAGGCGCGCTTGCCGCTCCCGGCAATGTTCGCAATCTCCCCCGTGCCCAGGTTGATGCGCTTGACCTTCGAGTTGTGCCAGGCGGACAGGATGATGTCGCCCTGGGCGTCGAAGAGCAGGTGGGTGGGGTGGTTGAAGGAGACGCCCAAGAGCGGCCCGTCCTGCGCGTCCCCGAGCTGCCCGTCGCCAATCACCGTGCGGATGTGGCCCTCGCCGTCCACGGCGCGAACGCGGTGGTTGTTCCAGTCCATGATGAACAGCCGCCCGTCCGGGGCGACGGTGACGTCCTCCGGGAGGTAGAGCGGGCTCTTCACCGCGAGCAGGCCCTCGTTGCCCAGCCCGGCGATGCCGGTGCCCGCGACGGTGCAGATGGCGCCGGAGGTTTTCTGGCAGTCGACGGCCGGCGCGCCGCAGCCGTTGAGCCCGGTGGCGAGCGCGGCCGCGGCGAGGGCGGCCTTCCAGGGTTGAAGTGAAGTCATGGCGTCCCTCCGAGGGCGATGCGGCGGATGCGGTGGTTGTACGTGTCGGCGATGAAGAGGTTGCCTTGCGCGTCCGCGGCCAGGCCCATGGGCCGGTCCAGCTGCGCCTTGGCGGCCACTCCCTGGTCTCCGGAGAAGCCGCGCTGCCCGCTCCCGGCCACCGTGGTGATGGTGCGGGTGGCGAGGTCCACCCGCCGCACGGCGTGGTTCTCCGTGTCGGCGATGAAGAGGCTGCCGCCGGCGATGAGGATGTCGCGCGGGAAGCTCAGCTGCGCGTCCTTCGCCGGCCCGTCGTCACCGCTGTAGCCGGAGGTGCCCAGGCCCACCAGTGTTTCAATGGTGTCCGCGGCGAAGTCCACCCGGCGGATGCGGTGGTTCTCGGTGTCGGCGATGTAGAGCCGTCCCTTTTCGTCCAACTCCAGCGCGCCGCCGGGCTGCGGGTTGCTGCCGGTGGGCAGGGAGAGCTGGGCCAGCAGCGGCCGCCCGTCGTCGCCGGCGAAGCCCTTGGCGCCGGTGCCGACGACGGTCTCAATCCGCCCGCTGGTGGCGAGGATGCGGCGCACGCGCTGGTTGCGCTGGTCCACCAGGTAGACGTCCCCCGCCGCGCTCACCGCCAGTGCCTTGGGTTGGTTGAGCAGCGCGCGCTGCGCGTCTTCCCCGTCGCCCGCGAAGCCCGGGCCCGCGCCGCAGGTGATGGTCACCCGTCCGCTGACCGGGTCGAAGTGGCGCAGCTTGTGGTTGTGCCACGCCGCGAGCAGCGCGCCGCCGCCGGGCAGAAACACCAGCTGGGTGGGGTGGTTGAGCGCGACGTCGGTTCCGAGTGCGCCGGCGGCCGTCTTGTCGGCGTTGTCCGAAGGCCCATCGCCGATGTTGTCGTTGCCGATGACCGTCGTCAGCTTGCCGTTCTCCACCTTGCGGACGCGGTGGTTATTCCAGTCCATCACGTACGGCGTGCCGTCCGGGGAGAAGCTCAGGTCCACCGGCCAGTAGAGCGCGGACTGGAGCCGCTCCTTCCCGTCGCCGTTAAACGCGGCGTCGCCGGTCCCCGCCCACGTGCAGATGCTGCCCTGGACGTCACACGGGTCTCCGCAGCCGGGGCCGAGCGCCGTCAGCACGGCGGCGGCGAGGAGGCTCTTCGCAGCTCGTTTCACCTGTGCACCTCGTTCGTGTTTCAGGGGCGCCGGGCGCGGCGCCGCAGGGAGAGGCTCAAGAGTCCGCCCAGCGCCAGGAGGCCGCCCACGCTGTCGACGGACGTGCAGCCGCAGCCGGCGCCGGGGATGCCGCCGCCAGCGTGCTCGATGACCTTGTTGATGGCCGCGGTGTTGTCCTGCAGGACGACTGGCGGACCGCTGGCCTCCAGGCTCTCCACGCGGGCGGCGCTCGGCCCTTCGAGGAGGGGGCCGCTGACGAAGGTCTGGAAGAACCAGCGCCCATCCGGGAGCTCAATCTTCACCCGCGCGTTGCCGAAGGCTTCGCCGCAGGCGTCGGCCAGCGTGGCCTTCGCGCGGTGCACGTTGGAGACGTCGCCCAGGTCGTTGTTGAAGTGGAGCTCCGGGTCCACATCCATCTCCTCGGCGGACATGGTGGTGAACAGCCGCGTGAGGTAGGGGAAGTCTTCGAAGAGCGTCTGCGCGCCCTGCATGGGCGCAACGATGGTGTCCTGCAGCTCCGTGGCGAAGGCGGTGGCGTTGAAGGGCGGCCGGCCGGGGTCCGCGTCAATCTGCCCGCGGTAGAAGCTCAGCTGGTTGTAGAACTGAAGCTCGCTCACCTGGCCCACCAGCGACGCCGGCAGCGGGATGTACTTGCGCAGCAGCGACTGGATGGACGGGTCCTGGCTGAACCCCTGCCGCATCAGCTCCTCCGCGAACTCCACCGGGTGGGGGAGGAGGGACAGCTTGGCGGTGTCGAAGCGGCGCAGCGTGGGCGTCAGGCCGCCGTTCTCGCCGATGAGGGCGCGCACTGTGCCCGCGTATTCGGTGAGGAAGGCTTTGCCGCCCGCTTCATCCACCGCGTCGGTCGCCACCTGGCGGTAGTTGTTGCCGCCGTTGAGCCAGTCAATTTTCGTCTCGTTGATGAGCACGTGCCGGTAGTTCTGCGGCACCGAGCGGTTGTTCGCGAAGACGTACGCGATGATGGGCATGTTCGGCCGCGCGGCGATGGCGGTCAGCCGCAGCGGGATGCAGGGCGGGGCGCCGTTCATCTTGAGCACGATGGGCCGCAGGTCCCCGGTGCCCTTGTTCTGCTGCAGCTTGAGGGCGACGAAGTAGAAGTCGGGCGCCACGTACTGGGCGATGGCCGTCTGGCCCGCCGGCGTGAGGTCGTAGCTGTTGGTGGTGAGCCACTGCGTGAGCGCGTCCGCGTCCGTGGCCTGGAGGATGGCGGCGTCATACGGGCCCACCTGCTCCTGGGAGACCACCGTTACGCCGCCGTCCGCCGACGGGGCGGGGCTGGTAGGCACCTCGTCGAACACGGTCCGGCCGGGGCAGAACCCGCCGGTCTGCTGCCAGTCCAGCTGGAAGCGAGGAGACGAGATGCCATCGAGGTAGGCAAAGAGCTGCGGCGAGCCCACCGAGAGCTCCGGCCGGGCGTGCAGCGGGACGACCCAGGAGAACTGCCTGGCGTCTCCGGCGTACTGAATCTGCACGTGGACGTCGATGTGTCCGTCCCCGACGGCGAAGGCAATCTTCTCGCCCGACTGGTCGATGGGGGCCCGGCTGCAGAAGAAGCCGCCGCAGGCCTCCGCGGGCTGAGGCATCCACAGGACCGCCGCGCTCAGGAGGGTTCCGGTCATCAGCAGGCGCTTCATGGAGGCTCCCGGGTTTGGCGGCGCAGCAGAGACTGCAATGCCGCCGCCAGGCCGGGCGCACGTTAACCCATCAGAAGAGGGGGGCTGTGGGACTCGAGACCGCTTGGATGCCGCGGCTGTGGAAGGCGATCAAACCGTCGCCGGCCGCGAGGGCAGCTCCAGGCCGACGACGGCGCCGCCCCCGGGGCGGTTGCGCGCATACGCGCGGCCCTGGTGGGCCTCGGCGATGCGCTTCACCAGCGCCAGCCCAAGCCCGAGCGACACCGCGTCCTCTTCTCCGCGCGCCACCCGATAGAAAGGCCGGAAGACCTTCTCGTCCTCGTCCGCGGCGAAGCCTGCGCCCGCGTCTTCCACTTCGAAGGCGACGCGCCCCGCAGAGGCGCTGACGCGCAGCCGCGTGGCCCCGCCGGCGTGCTTGCGCGCGTTCTCCAGAAGGTTGGCCAGCGCGCGGGAGAGGAGGGTGGCGTCCGCTTCGAGCGCTGTTTGAGGGGCCTCCACCGCCAGCATCCCGGCTGGCAGCCCGGCGCGCTCCAGCGCGCGGCGCGCCACGTCCGCCGCGTCCAGAGGCCGCAGGCTCAAGCTCCCGAACTCAATCCGGCTGCTGGCGAGCAGGTCCCCCACCAGCGCGTCAATCTCCACCACCTCCTGGTCCAGCTCATCCAGCGGCTTGCTGGCGCCGCCCGCTTCGCGCGCCAGCTCCGTGAGGATGCGGATGCGCGCCAGCGGCGTGCGAATCTCGTGCGACACCGCCGCGAGCAATTCGCGCTGGTCCGCCATCTGCCGCTCGATGCGCGCCGCCATGTCGTTGATGGCACTGCCCAGCACGCGCTCCTCGCCCATGGGGTGGCCGTGGTGGTGGTGGTGGTGATGGTGATGAAGCAGGGGGTGCCGGCGGCGACGGTGGCCGTGAAAGGTGACCCGCGCCCGGAGGTCTCCGGCGCCAATCTGCTCCGCCACGCGGACCACCTCCGCCAGCGGCCGGGTGATGCGGCGGGCGATTTTGCCGCTGGCCGCCCAGAGCACGAAGAGCGCCGCGAAGAGCACCACCAGGCCGCGCAGCGGGTTGAAGCCGCGGTTCCGGTCGAAGCAGATGCCGACGTGGCCCAGCAGCCGCCCGGTGTCGGGCTCGGAGACCGCCGAATGCAGCAGGTTGTGCCGGCACTGCCCGCCATAGCTGGCGAAGACGCGCCCGTTCGGGTCGGAGAGGACGACGGACGCGTTGAGCTCCCCGGCCACGGCCTGCGCCAGCTCGCTGCGCTTGGCCTGGTCGGTCCAGACCGCGGCGAAGCGCCCTGCGGCGAACCGCTCCGCGGCGTTGAGCGTGGCCCGCCAGCTGGTGCCGTCCGGCTGCACGAGCATGGCGGAGACGCCCACCGCCACCGCCGTGAAGAAGATGGTGACGCCGAACCAGGCGAAGAGGCGCCGGTGCAGATGGGCGCCGATGTAGCGCCCCAGCGGCGTCACGACGGGTCTTTCGCCAGGACGTAGCCCACGCCGCGCACCGTCTTGATGAGGCGCGGGACTTTGGGGTCATCGCCCAGCTTCTGGCGCAGGTGGGAGATGTGCACGTCAACCGTGCGCTCGGAGACGGTCACGTCGCTGCGGCCGGCCTCGGCCAGCAGCGAGTCCCGAGGCACCACCCGCCCGCAGCGGCGGACCAGCGCCAGCAGAATGTCGAACTCGATGCCGGTCAGCTCCGCGGGCTTGCCGGCCACGCTCACCTCCCGGCTGGTGACGTCGACCGTTATCTCGCCCACCTTCAGCTGCTCGGCCACCGCGGAGGGCTGCGCCCTTCGGAGCACCGCCTTGAGGCGCGCGAGGAGCTCCCGCGGGCCGAAGGGCTTGGGGATGTAGTCGTCCGCGCCGAGCTCCAGGCCCACCACCCGGTCTGTCTCGTCCCCCTTCGCGGTCAGCATCAGGATGGGGATGCGGCTCTTCGCCCGAATGCGCTTGCAGACCTCCAGCCCATCCATCCCCGGCATCATCACGTCCAGCAGCACCGCGTCGAAGACGTCCGCCTCCAGCTTGGCCAGCCCGGCCCGGCCGTCGGAGGCGCCGGTGACGCTGACGCCGTTCTGCTCGAGGTAGCTGGAGAGCAGCTCGAACAGGCGGCGGTCGTCGTCGATGAGCAGGACGCGGATGGCCATGGCGGGTAGGGGAAGCTTAGCGCGCGGTCTTCACGCGCGGGGGCGGTGCGGAGCGGGGGCCGACGACCTTCAGCAGGGCCAGCAGGGCCAGCGCGTCTTTGACAGGGTCAGACATTTCATTCTCCTCGAGAGGGCATCAGGGTTTTGCGCGAGAGGCACGGGAGGGGCACCAGCAAGTCGAGCCATCCGAAGTCGCCGAGGTGCAGCGCTTCGGAGGTGTGCGCCGAAGCCCGGACCTTCACCCCCGCCGAGGCGGAGAGCGAAGCGTCCGGGCTGACGCGGGCGTTGCGAGGCCGGCGCTTCACGGCGGGCTGGCCGGGGCGGGCGTCGGCACGGAGATGACCTGCGGCGCCTGCGGCAGCGCCCCGCCCACGATGATGACCGTGGTGCTGGGCGCGGGGGCCGCGGCCGGCGCGGCGGGCGCCACTATCACGGGCGCCGGGGCCTGCACCGCCGCGGGCGGGGCTTCGCGCGACCAGCGGGAGTAGCCGTCTCTCCAGGCGCCGCAGCCGCCTTCGTACCTGTGATGCCGCGCGATGCTCGCGAAGCCGGAGCCGAAGCCCACTACCGTGCCCACGCTCAGCAACATCATCAATGCAGTCCGTCTCATGTTCGTTTTCTCCTTGGGGAAGTGTTCGGGGGGCTTTCAGACCATCGACGCGTCGCTCATCGGCCCGCGGCCGTACCGGCGGCCGTGCAGGCCGTGGTGTCCGCAGCGGTGATGGCCGTGCCATCCGCCACCCCCAAACATCGGCGCGCGCTCAATCAGCTCGGCGAGCTCGCGGCGCTGCCGCTCATCCAGCGCCTCGTGGACCTTCTCCAGCGACACCAGCACCGCGCGGCGCAGCTCTTCCAGCTCCGCGTCCTGCTTCAGGAACGCCTGCTTGAGCTGCTCATGGTCCAGCGTCTGGCCGCGCATGGCGCGGGCCACGTCCGGGCCGAAGCCGCGCACGGTGCCGCTGGCCTTCGCCGCGGCGTCGCGCACCTGCTCCACTGCTTCAACAATCACCTTCTCCTGGCCGGGCGTGGTCTCCAGCCGCTCGAAGAGCCAGCGGAACATCCAGCGCTGCCGCCTGCCGCCCCACCGTCCGCCCTCCCAGTGTCGCCCGGCCCTGGAGACCTTGAGCAGCCCGACGAGGCACAGCGCTCCAATGACAAAGCCAAACATGTCGTTCTCTCCTCAAAAGGACGCAGTCAGTGCGTCCGATGGGAGAAGAGATAGAGAGGCCGTGTGAAGCGCCCGCGGTGCCGCGGGTGAAGAAGTGTTAAGGCCCTGGGTGCGTCCGGGTGGGCCTACCCGTGGAAGTACGTGTGGACAGGCCGCGCAATCACCCGGCCGTCCTCCCAGCCGTCCACCACCTGGGCGAGCGTAGGGTTGTGGCGTCCGTACTGCGAGGTGGCCTCGTGCCCGCTGTACCCACGCTGCCGGAGCTCCGCCTCAAGCCGTGCAGCCGCGGCCTTGGTAACGGACTCCGAAATCCCCTTCGCCCGGAGGTCCGTTGTGAACTCAGTGTCGTAGCGAGGCTCCGTCACGAAGGACCACTCCTTCAGCTCGCCGGCGGCCTCGGACTTCACCATCCGGGCGTCCCAGTCCGTTTCGCCGGCCAGCTGCCGCTGGATGTTGTCGCTCAGCCTCCTCGGGAACTCGCTGAGCAGCTGGCTCAGCTGCGCGCGCTCCGGCTGCGACAGCGCCGCCTCCAGCGCGTCCGACTTGTCGAACAGCGCCGCCACCGAAGGCAGCTCGTAGGGCGGGGGAGCGGAGGATGCGTGAACGAAGAGCTCGATGTCGGGGCGCTTGGCGTCAAAGGGCCTGAAGTGGATGCCCACGCGCTCGCGCGTGAAGTTCGCCACCCGGGATTCAGGCGTGGAGCGGGTGGGGTCGAAATACGGCCGGAAGCCCTCCCTCGCGAGGGACAGCTCCATCTGCGAAGCGGCTGCGCGGGCGAACCTGTTGGAGCTGCCCTTTGGCAGGAGGTAGCTGAACTGCAGCGACCTGGGTTCGCGGCGGTCGGTCCCCTCCACGAAGAAGTGGCTCGGGTTTGCCCGCAGCTTGGCCAGCGCCTGACCCACGGGTTGGAGCGCAGCACGCTCGGCCGCGTCCAGCTGGGCCTCGTGGGCGGCGGCGCGCGTCTGCAGCGCGTCCATCGCGGTGGGGAAGGGGCCGAAGGGGGCGCGTGTCACGCCGGTGCTGGCGGCGGCGACGTGGGCGACAGACGGGGCTCGGGCAGGGGGGACCAAGGTCGTTCCTCTTCACAGGCCCGCGGAGGCACGGGGCCTGGAGTTGTATCGGCCCGGAGACACCCCCGGTTGCCGCTCCCTGAGAAGAGAAAAAATGACGCCCGTTCAGGCGGAACGGGCCTGTTCATCCGCGGTGATGCGGGCCAGCTCCTCGGCCACCGCGTCGACTGTGTAGTGAATTTGCTTTTCGGTGTGCGTGGCGGAGAGGAAGAACCGCAGCCGCGCCAGGTGCTCCTCCACCGCCGGGTAGAGGATGGGCTGGACGTTGATGCCGCGCCGGTTGAGGGCGTCCGCCAGCTGCAGGCAGTGCACCGAGTTGCCGACGATGCAGGGGATGACCGCGGAGCTCTGGCTCATCCCGGTGTTGATGCCCCGCTGCCGGGCGAGCGTGAGGAAGAGCTTGGCCCGCTCGCGCAGCCGCGCCACCCGCTCCGGCTGCTGCTTGAGCAGCTGCAGGCTGGCGATGGAGGCGGCGGTGTTCGGCGGCGACAGGCCCACGCTGTAGACGAAGCCGGGCGCGGTGTACTTGAGGTACTGCACCAGCGCCTTCGTCCCGGCGATGTACCCGCCGCAGGAGGAGAGCGTCTTCGACAGCGTGCCCATCCAGAGGTCCACGTCGGGGCCGTGCACGTGGAAGTGCTCACCCACGCCGCGGCCCGTCTCGCCCAGCACGCCCAGGGAGTGGGCCTCATCCACCAGCAGCAGCGCCTTGTGCCGCTTCTTCACCTCGATGAAGCGCGGCAGCTCCGGGATGTCCCCGTCCATGCTGTACACGCCTTCGATGGCCACCAGCACCCGCTTGTAGTGCGGCCGCAGCGCGGTGAGCGCCTTGTCCAGGGCCTGCCAGTCGTTGTGGGGGAAGGGCCGGCGTTTGGCGCCGGAGAGCTTGGCGCCCTGGACGATGGAGTCGTGAGCCAGCGCGTCGTGGAGGATGAGGTCCCCCGGCCCGACGATGTGGCCCACCGTGGTCACGTTGGTGGCGTGGCCGCTGACGTAGACGATGGAGTCCTCCACGCCCAGCAGCTCCGCGATGAGCGTCTCCAGCTGGCGGTGCAGCGGCTTCTCGCCGGAGGCAATCCGGCTGGCGGACACCGACGTGCCGAACCGGTCAATGGCGTCCTTCGCGGCGCGGCTCACCGCCTCGTCCCCTGAGAAGCCGAGGTAGTTGTACGAGGAGAAGTTGATGAGCTCTTTGCCTTCGATGACCGAGGTGTCGTTGGTGACGCGTTCGTGAACGGAGAAGTACGGGTTGCGCAGGCCGAAGGCCTCCGCCATCAGGAGCCGCTCGGAGAGGGTCTCGTACTCGGGGAACTTGTCGAACTGGTAGTAGGCCTCCGGGATGCCGGAGCTGGCCTCGGACGAGGCCGGGCCCGCCGCGTCGCGCGCGCGGAACTGCGGGTCCCTCTGTTGGAACTCCGCCTCCGCGCCGGTCATTACCGCCAGGAGCCGGCCGTCCTGCGCCTGGTAGGTGATGGTGCCGCGGAAGACGTCGCCCTGGCTCTGCTCCAGCGTCACCGTGCAGCGCACCGGACCCTCCCCGAAGGGCGCCAGCTGGGTGTACTCGGCGAAGCCCAGCGGGAAGCCGGCGCGGCGGTGCGTCACCCACGCCCAGTAGCCGGCGAGCTGGAAGCTGGAGTCAAGCGCCAGCGGATCCACCGTCCAGCGCTCCCGCGCGGGGTCCTTAATCCAATCCGCCGGCCGCGAGCACTTCACCCACCCGCTAACGCCGGAGGACGTCACGGCGTCGATGGACAGCACGCCCTGCAGCTTGGGGCCGTGGAAGGTGTACGCGCCGTAGAACTCCTGAAGCGAGAGCGGCAGCGGCCCCGCGGAGGCCAGCGCCGCGGGCGCCGGGAGCGTGGAGGGCTCCCGCGCCGGGAGCGAGCTGCCCCGGTAGTTGACCGCGCCCGTCGCCCCGGTGGCGCGCGAGGAGAGCTCCAGCGCCACCGCGCCGTCCTCACCGGAGCGCACCTCGTGCGTCATCGCCACCTCGAGCCAGGTGGTGTCCGGCACCAGCACGCCGCGCTGCAGCCGGAAGTCCTTGAGCGTGAAGCGGTCCGCGCGCGACGGAAGCGCCTCCGCCACCACCGCCGCCGCGTGGTCCACCGCCGCCGCCAGCGGCAGCACCGGCTGGCCCGCCATCTGGTGGTCGTTCAGGTAGACGTGCGTCAGGCGCGAGACCGGGAACGTCGCCCGGTGGTCCTCCGTGCGGGAGGGCAGCTGCCCGCCGATGAGCACCTCGCCCGCGCCGCGCGCCAGCGCCTGGAGGAAGGCCCCCACGCCCTCGTCGTCGCTCAGGAACGGCACGCCCTGCGCGCGCAGCTCCGCCTTCTTGAAGCCGGGGATGCGCTTGGCCATCGCGCTGTCCTCCCACGGCGGGTAGAGCACGCTGAGCGCCTTCGTCTCCGGGCGGGTGCGCACGAGGTCCGTGATGAGCCGGTTCACCAACTCGTTCGCCGCCGAGTAGTCCGTCTGCGCCGCGTTGCCGAAGCGGCCGGACCAGGAGGAGATGACGCTGAAGAAGGCCAGCGGCGCGTCGCCCACCGCCGCGAGCAGGTTGACCGCGCCCTGCGCCTTGGTCTCCAGCACCGCGTCCAGCTCCGCCTGCTCCTTCTCCTTTACCCGCCGGTCCTGGATGAGCCCCGCGCAGTGGATGACGCCATCCAGCCGCCCGGCCTGCGCGCGCAGCGTGGCCACCGCCTGCGCCACCGCCGCCGCGTCCCGCACGTCCGCCCGCAGATACAGCGCCTTCGCGCCCGCCGCGGTGAGCGAGGCCAGCACCGCCTCCACGCCCGCGTCCGCCTCTGACCGGCCGAGCAGCGCCAGCGTGCAGCGGTGCTGCCGCGCCAGCGCCAGGGCCAGCTTGGCGCCAATGCCCTTCGCCCCACCGGTGAGGAGGATGACCGACGCGTCGGACAGCGCCGGGGCCGGCGCCCCCTGCGCGGGCCGCAGCGCCACGCCGGCGCGCTCAGCCCCCACGTAGCCCACCTCCACCTGGCGGTCCCCGGAGCGCAGCTCCTCGAAGAGCAGCTCGGCCAGGCCTTCCGCCGCGGCGTCTGGCTCCACGTCAATCGCCTTCACCAGCGCGTCCGGCCACTCCTTGGCGAGCGCCTTGGTGAAGCCCAGCGCCGCCACCTGGCCCAGCTTCTGCGCGGGCAGCGCGTCGAACCCGAAGCGCCCGCCCAACGCGGTCACCGTCACGAAGCAGGAGGGCTCCTCCGGGAGTCTGCGGGCCAGCCACAGCGCGCGCCGCGCGGGGGCCCTCAAGTCTGACGTGCGCGAGGAGAGCAGCCCAAGGTCGATGATGCCCTGCACGCCTTCAAAGCCGCTCTCGTCGCCCGCCTCGCCCAGCCGCGCCTCCACTCCGGCCTCGCCCAGCAGCGTCAGCAGCCGCTCCGCCACACCGCGCTCATCCCGGATGACCACCACCGGCCCGTCCAGGTTCACGCGGGACTCGGCGTGCGCGCGCAAGGGCAGGGCCACCGGCGCCGGCTGCCAGTGCGTCAGCGTTACCGGAGCGGCAGTGGGCGCGGGCGCCGTCTGAACGCTGACCTTCTCGGCGAGCGCCTTGGCGATGTGCGCCGTGAGGTCAGAGATTTTCGTCTCCCGGCCGAAGAGCTCCCGCGGCAGCCCGCCCAGCGAAGGCCAGGCCTTGCCCACGTCGCCGTCCAGCTCCACCAGCATCAGCGAGTCGAACCCCAATTCGCCCACCAGCGTCTGCTCCGGCTTGAGCGTGCTCGCCGGGAACGCGCTGATGCGGGAGACCGAGGCGAGGACCTTCTCCGCCACCTCGGCCGAGCGGTCCTGCGCGGCGACAACAGGGGCCGGCGCTTTGCCGACCAGGTGGGCGATGGGGCTCACCGCGCGGGGCGCGGGCGCCTCCAACGGAAGAGCCGCGGCGCTCGGCGCCGGGAGGCTCGGGGCCGGAGCGGCTGGAAGCGAGGGCAGACCGCCGCCACCCAGCGCCTCGTTCTGCTTGCGGATGATGTCCGCCTGCGCCTGCAAGAGGGCCATCTGTTCGCGGAAGAGCGCGACGAGGTTGTCCATGGCGGGAGAGGCTCCGTTCGAAGGGGCAGGGGAGGAAGTGGGCAGAGGGCGGGGTGCGGCGCGCGCGGGCCGGTGGGCAGGCCGCTCCACGCCCCAGTAGGGCTGCGTCTCCAGCGGCGTGGGCGGGAGCGCGGCGGCGCGCCGGCCGGTGCCCTCGAAGAGGGGCAGCAGGTTGACCGGCAGCCCCAGCACCGCGAGCTGGCCGAGGGTGGTGAGCAGCTGCGCCAGGCCGTCCGGCTCCTGCGCGGCGGCGGAGAGGAGCGACACGTCACCGCTGGTATTGACGGCGCCGCGCGCGAACGCGAGCAGCGCGCCGCCGGTGCCGAGCTGGAGATACGTGCCGGTGCCGGCGGCCTCGCAGGCCTTCAAGCCGGCGACGAAGTCCACCGGGCGCGCCGCGTGGGTGCGCCAGATGTCTTTGGCCTCCGCCGCGGAGGCGTACGGCCTCCCGGTGATGCAGGAGACGACGGCGCGCGAGGGCTCGCGCACGGGCAGGGCGGCCAGCAGCGCGTCCATCGCCGGCTGCAGGCCTGCCATCAGCGGCGAGTGGAAGGCGTGCGACACGGTCAGCTGCGTGACTTTGATGCCCGCGGCCACCAGCCGCGCGGAGGCGGCCTGCACGTCCGCGCTCGTCCCGGAGAGCACCACCTGCGAAGGGTGGTTCAAGTTGGCGATGACCACGCCGGAGAGCCCCTCCAGCGCCGGCTGCACGCGCTCGCGCGGCGCCATCGCCGCCAGCATCTGGCCGGGGTCTTCCAGCTTCAGCGCCTGCATCGCCGCGCCGCGCCGGGCGACCAGGGCGACGGCCTCTTCACCGGAGAGCATCCCCGCCAGCGCCGCGGCGGCGAACTCGCCCAGCGAGTGCCCCAGGAGCTGCTGCGGGCTCACGCCCAGCTCCACGAACAGCTCTCCCAGCGCAATCCAGAGCGCGGCCAGCGCCGGCTGGCAGACGTGGGTCTGCGTCAGCTGCGCCTGCGCGGCATCGGTCACGCCCTCTTCTGGATACAGCGCGGCGATGACGGAAGTGCCTCCCGCCGCCACCACCGCCGCGTCGAGCGCCTTCACCCGCGCCGCAAACCGGGGCGAGCGCTCCATCAGCTCCCGGAGCAGGCCCACCCGCTGGGCGCCCTGGCCGGGGAGCAGGAAGGTGACCGCGCCGGGCTCGCCGGAAGACGGCGCCGCGAAGAGGCTCTCCGACAGCCGCGCCGGGCCGGTGAGCGCCGGCGCCTTCTCCTCGAGCAGGACGAGCGCGGCGAGCAGCTCCTCGCGGCTCTGGGCGACGATGGCCGCGCGCGCGCCGAGCAGCGCCCTCAGGGCCAGGGCCTGGGCGATGTCCGGCAGGCTTGAAGCGGGCTCGTCCGTCACAGCAGCGCGCAGCGTTCTCGCGTGCTGGGCGAGCAGCGCAGGGGTGGCCGCGCTCAACAGGAAGAGCTCCCGGGGTGCAGGCTCCCCCGGAGCAGCGGACGCCTTCGGCAGCGCGCAAGGCGGGCGCGCGGCTTCAGGGGCCTCCTCGAGGACCACGTGCGCGTTGGTGCCGCCGAACCCGAAGGAGCTGACCGCCGCGCGGCGCGGGTGGAGTGGGGAGGCCTCCCAGGGCGTGGCGGCGGTGGCGATGCGGAAGGGCGAGGCGTGCAGCTCCAGCTTGGGGTTGAGCTCGCTGACCGAGGGCTGCGGGACCAGCGTGCGGTGGTGCAGCACGAGGCAGGTCTTGATGAAGCCGGCAATCCCGGCGGCGGACATGGTGTGGCCGATGTTCGCCTTCACCGAGGAGAGGTAGCAGTACGGACGCGCCGGCTCCCGGGCCTGGCGCTTGCGGAAGAACTCCTTGAGGGCGCCCACCTCCACCACGTCGCCCACGGTGGTGGCGGTGCCGTGCGTCTCCACGAAGCCCAGGGTCTCCACCGGGATGGCGCAGTCCGCGTGGGCGCGCTCCATGGCGTCCACCTGGCCCTCGGGGCGCGGCGTCATCGGCCCGTCGCCGTGGCCGTCGTTGTTGCAACCGGTGCCTTTGATGACCGCGTAGATGCGGTCGCCCGCCGCGAGGGCGTCCTCTAGTCGCTTGAGGACCACCATCCCCACGCCCTCGCCCATCACGAAGCCGTCGGCGCCCGCGTCGAACGGGCGGCAGAGGCCCTGCTTGGAGATGGCGCCAATCCGTGCGAAGCCGACGAGGTTGTCCGGGGTGAGGTTCAGGTACACGCCGCCGGCGAGGGCGACGTTGCACTGGCGCGCACGCAGGTGCACCACGCCCTCGTGCACGGCGACCAGCGCGGAGGAGCACGCGGCGTCCAGGCTGAAGGACGGGCCGCCCAGGTCGAACACCTGGCTGACCGTGGCCGGGCCCATGTTGAGCAGCGTGCCGGCGATGGTGAAGGCGCGGCTGGGGACGACATCCTGCACCAGCGGGGAGAGCTCAGGCGTCCCCTGCGCCACGTCGCCGAAGCTGCCGTCCGCCATCTGCATGGCGCGCAGGCGGGTGAGCAGCAGGTCTTTGTATTCGGAGACGGAGGCGCCCACGAAGACGCCGGTGTGCGCGCGGTCCAGCGCCTTGCGGTCATAGCCCGCGTCGGAGAGCGCCACCCGCACCGAGTCCACCAGCAGCCGGTGCTGCGGGTCCATCACCTGCACCCGCCGCGGCGCCAGGCCGTAGTGGAGCGCGGCAAAGTCCTTCACGTCGTCCAGGAACGCGCCCTTGCGGACGTACGTCTTGTCCGTCGCGCGCACGTCGTTCGGGTCGTAGAACGTCGCGTGGTTCCAGCGGTCCGCCGGGACGTCGCGGAACGTGACGACTCCGTCCCGGACCACGCGCCACAGCCCAGGCACGTCCGGCGCTGAAGGGAAACGGCAGGCCATGCCGACGACGGCGATGTCGCTCATCTGATCCTTTCAGCCGCCCACGAGGCCTCGTGGGCGGGCCCCTCTCACGTCAGACGGCGATCGCCGGCTGCTGCGTTGGCTGCGCCGCGGCGTCGCTCTTCCAGAGCCTCGGCAGGTCGTGCCGGGTGAGCTTCAGGCTCTTGAGCACCGGCGCCCAGATCTCCGTCAGGAACACCCCGCGGTCGATGCCGGCCGTCCGCATCACTTCAATCCGGGCCTCGTAGTCGGGCACCAGGTCGAAGGCCGGCATCGTGAAGTTGCGGAAGATGATGGCGAGGTCTTTGAGCGTGCCCTCGCGGTCCTCATCCAGGTGCAGCTCAATCATCCGTTCGTAGAACCGGCAGTGCGCCATCTCATCCTTGGCGATGAGCTTGTAGATGGCCGCCAGCACCTCGTTGCCGCTCGCCTCCGCCAGCTTCTGCTGCTTCTTGTAGATGACGAAGGTGGCCATCTCCTGCAGCGCGCCGTAGGCGGTCATCTGGCGCGGGTGATCAAACGGCTTCTTCCACTGCCCGCCGAGGATGCGCTCCTCGAAGTCGAACATCTGCCCGAACGTCCGGTGGCCGCTGCGGACGAGGTATTCGCGCAGCGCCAGCGCGTGCTTGGACTCCTCGTAGCCCCAGTTGGCCGCGAACCAGGCGCGCGCGAAGTTCCCGCGGAACAGCTCCAGGTGCCCGGAGATGTAGTCCGGCAGGTACATCTCCACGCCGCAGAACGTCTCCGCGCACAGCGCAAGCGGTTCGTTCTTCGGCTCGGTGGACAGCTTGTCCCACGGCACGTCGTCGAAGACGCTCCAGCGGCGGGCGCGCTCGGCGTGCTCGAAGAAGGTGAGGTACTCCCGGTAGAACTGCTCGTGGAGCTTTCGGCTGGCCATTCGGTGGGGGACCTTTAGGCGGCGACGCGGGTGCCCGGCGGAAGGATGCGGGAGATGACGTCGCAGAGATCTCCAATGGTGGTGATCTTCGCGAGCTGATCATCCGGGAGGCGGATCTCCAGCTTCTCCTCGAAGTAGCTGACCAGCTCCATCACCGCCACCGAGTCCATCCCCAGCTGGGCGATGACCGTGGAGCGGGAGAGGTTCTCCAGCTTCTTGTTGTTCACCTCCAGCGCGGCCTGCGCGAAGAGCTTGAGGATGTCCACCGTCTGCTCTGCCATGGTTCGTCGACTCCTTTGGGGTCCGTCGTGTTCGAGGGGGCTTCGTTTCCAGTCTGTCGTCTAGCTGCGCTTGTCCGGGTCCAGCAGCCGCGCCACCGTGCGGGTGACCAGCGAGTCCGGCGCCCGCTCCAGCGTCCCGCGCACAATCCGCCGTGCCACGTGCCGGCCGCGGCCCACCAGCGAGAGCGTGAAGTGCTTGGCGAGCATCAGCCGCTGCGCTGCGCCGCCCAGCGTCCGCACGCCCTCCGTCCCCAGCGTGCCGTCCAGGTACTGCGCCCGCGTCTTCTGCCGCTGCAGCTTGCCCGAGGAGGTCTTCGGCAGCGCGCCGGGCGCCAGCAACACCACCTCCGCCGGCACCAGCTGCAGCTGTTCGGTCACCCGCTGCCGCACGGCTTCGCGGACGGACTCGTAGTCCTTGTCGCGGCTCTCTGCTACCACCACCAGCTCCTCAGAGGAGCGGCCCGGACGGGAGAACGCCACCGCGCTGCCCTTGCGCACGCCGGGCAGCTCATCCACCAGCCACTCAATCCGCTGGGGGTCATAGTTGCGGCCGTTGACGATGATGAGGTCCTTCTGGCGGCCCGCGATGTACAGCTCGCCGTCCGCCAGATAACCCAGGTCTCCGGTGCGCAGCCACCCGTCGGCGAACGCCTTCTGCGAGCCCACCGGGTCCCGGAAGTACCCGGCCGCGACGGAGGGACCGCGGCAGACGACCTCGCCCACCACCCGCTCCGGCACCGCGCGTCCGCGCTCGTCGAAGATGGCCACTTCATGGCCGGGGAAGGGCTTGCCGCAGCAGACCAGCTCCAGCGCCTTCTGGCCCGCTTCAGGATTCGGGAGGGCTTCTGCGCGGCGCGTGGCCTGGTACGCCGCGGCGTCAATGCGGTCCGTCTTGAGCTGTTCGTCCATCGGGATGAACGTGATGGCCAGCGTCGCCTCCGCCATCCCGTAGCAGGGCAGCAGCGCGTGCGGCTTCACCCCGGCGCGGGAGAACGTGTCCAGGAAGGCCCGCATCGTGTCCGGGTTGATGGGCTCTGCGCCGCAGCCGAACGCGCGCACGCAGGAGAGGTCCCAGCGCGCCAGCATCTCCGGCTTCGCCCGCTTGGTGACCAGCGCGTAGGCGAAGTTCGGCGCGAAGGTGATGGTGCCGCGCTTCTTGTGCAGCGTCTCCATCCAGAGCGTGGCGCTCTTCACGAAGGAGAGCGTGGGCAGGAACACCACCGGCGTGCCGTGGAACATCGGCGCCAGCACGAAGCCGATGAGCCCCATGTCGTGGTAGAGCGGCAGCCAGCTCACGCCCACGTCATCGGGGCCCGCCTGCAGGCCGTCGTGCATGATGCCCCACGCATTGGCGCGCAGGGAGGCGTGGGTGACCACCACGCCCTTCGGCGAAGACGTGCTGCCGCTGGTGAACTGGAGGAACGCGACGTCGTCTCCCGTCACCGGCTCCATCGGCTCGGCGACCTCGGGATCCGCCGCCAGGTACTCCGCGAGGACCACCTGTGAGAGCGAAGGAACCTTCCCCACGACGGACCAGAGGATGGCCTGCACCCGCTTGCTGGTGCACAGCGCCGCCGGCTCCGCCTTGCGCAGGATGGTGACCAGCGCGTCGAGGTAGCTGTCGAGCCTGCCCAGCGTGAGCGGCGGGTAGAGCGGCACCGGGACCAGGCCCGCCCAGAGCGCGCCGAAGAAGGTGGGCACGAAGTCCACGCCGTCCGGCAACACCATCGCCAGCCGGTCGCCCTTCTTCAGCCCCAGCTGACGGAAGTGTCGCGCGCGCTTCATCGCCTCCGCGCGCAGCCGGTCGAAACTGTGGAAGTCCTCTTTGCCGTCGGCCGCCGTAAACGTGTAGCCGCGCTGAAGCTCCCCGCGGCCTTCATCAATCGCGTGCACCACGGTCTGCGCGTAGGTGTGCGTCAAGGACCCCTCCCGGGTACTCACGGCCGGTGTGTTCCTAGCCGTCCGAATGCGGGGGCGTCAAGGTAGGCGTTGTGGCAAGAAGTTGCTCAGTTGTGCGCGTCCACCACTCCACACTCCTCTCCGGTGCGCGGGGTTGCACGGAAGGTCTCGGCCTCTCCTCTGAAAGCGCAGGGCGGGCCCACAGGTGTGCAGAAATTTGCTCACTCCGGGAAGGCCGCGGCCACTTGTCCGACGTCGTACGCGCAGGTGAACCCTTGTCAGGGGGGGCAGGGTTTCGGGTCTGATGGGACCTTCTCCATGACCAACACCTTGGCCTCGTACATCTCGCGCTTCCGGAAGGACGCGAGCGCCGTGACCCGGTCGCTCGTCGTTCCTGTCCTGGTGGTGGAGCCCTTTGACCCCGACGGTGAGCTGGACCCCACCCAGAGCCACCGCTGGAAGACCAGCAGCGCGGTGGACATCCTCTCCGCCGGCACGGACGAGCCGCAGGTCTACGAGCTGCGCAAGCACAAGGAGAACGCCTTCCCGCGCGGCATCACCATCGGCCGCACGCGGAACAACGACGTCGTCATCGAACACGCCTCCGTTTCGCGCTTCCACGGCTGGTTCGAGTGGACCGCGGAGCCGAAGGTCTGGCAGTTGGTGGACGCGGGCTCCAAGAACGGGACCATGGTGGCGAACGTGAAGCTCGCCCCGAAGGCGCCGGCAGAGCTCTCCGGCGAAGCGGTGCTGCGCTTCGGAAACATCCACGCCCGCTTCCTGCAGCCGGCCGCCTTCATCCACCTGGTCCTGCGCCGCGCGCAGGAGTCTCAGGTGTCCCGCTAGCTTCAGTGGACCCCTCCCCGTTCGCCTCGAGGGGGAACCCGGCCCTGGCCGGTCATTTCGTCGGAGGAACAGCTGTTCTCGCGCCGTCAGGCGCCACCCCCGCTCGCCTCGAAGGGGGAAACCGGCCCCTGTCCGGCCATTTTGTCGGAGGAACAGCTCCCCTCAGTCGGGCGCCTCCCCCGCTCGCCTCGAGGGGAAAACCGGCCCTGGCCGGCCATTTCGTCGGAGGAACAGCTGTTCTCAGTCAGGCGCCTCCCCCGCTCGCCTCGAGCGTTGCGCCGTCAGGCGCATAGTCGAGAGGTGGCGCAAACCCACGCACGGCACTTTGCCGGGTTGT